>NZ_JAOYTI010000001.1:0-2008201 GCF_025847085.2 Rhizobium sp. BT-226
ATCGAGGTGGTGGAACCGGCCGGCTCCGACACCTTCGCCGTCACCAAGCTCGGCGGCAAATCCGTCGTCGCCCGCCTGCGCGCCGATACCGGTATCGCTCCAGGACAAAACACCCGCCTCGCATTCAATCTCGACAAGGCCGTGTTCTTCGATCCCAATAGCCAGGCCCGGATCGCGTGAGGGCCAGGTGCTGATATGAACGGTTCACCAGATATCGTCATCATCGGCTCAGGCGTCGGTGGCTCCACCGTCGCCGCCGGTCTCGCCGCGACCGGCGCCCGGATATTGATCCTCGAAGCCGGCGATCATATCGCCGATCTTCCGGTCAATCGCGACCAGCGCGCCATCTTCCAGCGCGGGCATTTCCGACCGAAGGAAACTTGGTACGAGGCAGACGGCAGAGGCTTCAATCCGGGCAACTATTACAATGTCGGCGGCAATTCGAAATTCTACGGCGCCGTGCTGTCGCGTTATCGCAGGGAGGATTTCGACGTCATCAAGCACCGCGAGGGTGTGTCGCCGGCCTGGCCGTTTCCCTATGAGGCGCTGGAGCCGTGGTACTCAAAGGCGGAACTGTTGTATCAGGTTCGCGGCAGCCTGGGCGAAGATCCCACCGAACCGCACCACTCGGCTGGCTACGCGTACCCGCCCGTGCCTGACGAGGCGCCGATCGCCTATATCAGGGCGCGCCTCAAACAGAAAGGCCTGCATCCGTCTTCGTTGCCGCTCGGCCTGGACCTCGACGCTTGGCTCTCCAAGGCGCAGACACCATGGGATGCCCATCCGAACGCACGCGACGGCAAGATGGATGCCGAGACCGCAGCCCTTGCGGTGGCGCTGAAGCACGAGAACGTGCGGCTCGAGACCAATGCGCGGGTGATAAGGCTCGACACAGGGGCGGGGAACCGGATCGACCGGGTCACCTATGTCAGGAACGGTGAGACGCTGACGGTGTCACCGAAGATCGTCATCCTTTCGGCAGGCGCCGTCCAGTCATCGGTGCTTTTGCTGCGCTCGAAAAACGACCGCTTCCCAAGGGGCCTGGCGAATTCCTCCGATCAGGTGGGCCGCAACTTCATGAATCACAACGCCTCCGCCGTCATCGGCGTCTCGCCGCGGTTCCGGAACACCGCCATCTACCAGAAGACGTTTGCCTTCAACGACTTCTATCTCTCGGACGGGGAGGGAGGACCGCCGCTCGGCAATGTGCAGCTCCTCGGCCGCATCTCCGAAAAGGTTCTCAAGGGCTCGTTGCCGCAGGCTCCGGAATGGTTCCTGCGTCTCGTCACGAGCCATGCCATCGACTTCTATGCGATGAGCGAGGACGTGCCCAATCCTGAAAGCCGGGTCATGGTCGATGGAGATCGGATCGTTCTCCAATGGCAGCGAACCAACTGGGATGCGCATCTGGCTCTTGTCGCCAAGCTGAAGGCGATCCTGAAATCGATCGGATTTCCGATCGTGCTGTCGCGGCCCTTCGACAAGCGCACGCCTTCCCATCAGTGCGGAACGGTCCGCATCGGCAACGATCCCGCGACAGCGCCGTTGGACCCGTACTGCCGGTCCTACGATCACGAGAACCTCTTCGTCGTCGACGCCGGTTTCCTCCCCACCTCGGCTGCGGTCAATCCTGCGCTCACCGTGGCCGCCCAGGCGCTGAGAGTGGCAGACCATATTGCGTTGAAGGACTTTGCAGGCATGACACAGGCGCTGGCGGTCGCCAGGCCGGATGCAACAGGACAGTAACATGGGATTCGATTACATCATCACCGGCGCCGGTCCGGCAGGATGCGTTCTGGCAAGCCGGCTGAGCGAAGATCCCGATGTCAGCGTGCTCCTGCTCGAGGCGGGCGGCGGCGACTGGAATCCTCTTTTTCATATGCCGGCCGGCTTCGCTAAGATGACCAAAGGTGTCGCCAGCTGGGGATGGGAAACCGTTCCCCAGAAACACATGAAAGGCCGGGTGCTTCGTTATACGCAGGCAAAGGTCATCGGCGGCGGCTCGTCGATCAACGCGCAGCTCTATACCCGCGGAAACGCCGTGGATTATGACCTCTGGGCGCGAGAAGACGGTTGCGAGGGCTGGGACTACCGTTCGATCCTACCCTATTTCAAACGCGCCGAGGACAATCAACGCTTCGCCGATGACTACCATTCCTATGGCGGTCCGCTGGGTGTCTCGATGCCGGCGGCAGCGCTGCCGATCTGCGATGCCTATATCCGTGCAGGGCAGGAGCTCGGCATCCCCTATAATCACGATTTCAATGGTCGCCAGCAGGCGGGCGTGGGATTTTACCAGCTGACGCAGCGCAATCGCCGTCGGTCGTCGGCGTCGCTCGCCTATCTCTCGCCGATCAAGGACCGCAAGAACCTGACGGTCCGGACGGGTGCGCGCGTCGCACGCATTATCGTGGAAGGAGGCCGTGCGACAGGCGTCGAGATCGTGACCTCGCGCGGCCAGGAGATCGTCCGCGCCGATCGCGAAGTACTGGTCTCATCGGGCGCCATCGGATCGCCGAAGCTGCTTCTGCAGTCCGGCATCGGACCGGCCGACCATCTGCGCTCTGTCGGCGTCAAGGTGCTGCACGATCTGCCGGGTGTCGGCGGCAACCTCCAGGATCACCTGGATCTATTCGTCATCGCCGAATGCACCGGCGATCACACCTATGACGGCGTCGCAAAGATCCACCGGACGCTTTGGGCAGGGCTTCAATATGTCCTGTTCCGGACCGGACCGGTCGCCTCGTCGCTCTTCGAGACCGGTGGCTTCTGGTATGCCGATCCGCTGGCACGGTCTCCCGATATCCAGTTCCACCTAGGTCTGGGATCGGGCATCGAGGCAGGTGTCGAGCGGCTCAAGAATGCGGGCGTGACGCTCAACTCCGCCTATCTGCATCCGCGCTCGCGCGGGACGGTCCGTCTGTCATCCTCCGACCCGGCTGCCACTCCCTTGATCGACCCCAACTACTGGTCTGATCCTCACGACAGGACAATGTCGCTGGAGGGGCTCAAGCTCGCGCGCGAAATCATGCAGCAGGCGGCGCTGAAGCCCTATGTCATGGCCGAACGGCTTCCCGGACCGAAGGTCATGACCGACGAGCAGCTTTTCGATTATGGCTGCACCAACGCCAAGACCGACCATCATCCGGTTGGCACCTGCAAGATGGGGAGGGGACCGGACGCGGTTGTCGGGCTGGATCTCAAGGTCCACGGCCTGGAAGGCCTCAGGGTCTGCGATTCCTCGGTCATGCCGCGCGTGCCGTCCTGCAATACCAACGCTCCGACAATCATGGTCGGCGAAAAGGGATCGGACCTCATTCGCGGCCTGCCGGCACTTGCCCCCACCATCTTCGCCTATGAACGCAACGATGCGAGGCCTCGGGCCCGCGCCGAAATCCGGTAAGTCCTGTCGAGAGGAGAGACGACAATGTCTGAAGTCAGAGTTGCAGTGCTTGGCGCCTCGGGCTGGATGGGAAAAGTCCACACGATGGCCTATCAGACGTTTCCGCATTTCTTCGGAGTGTCGGATGGAACGGCACGGATCGTCGCTCTCGTCGAAGGCCCCTCGACGGCAGCCGAGGATATTGCCCATAGGGCGCCGGGCGCAAGGGTTCTTCAGGATTGGAAACTGGCCGTCGCTGATCCCGATGTCGATCTGATCGATATTTGCCTGCCTGACCATCTTCACTACGAGGTGGCCAAGGCCGCTTTGCTGGCTGGCAAACATGTCTACTGCGAGAAGCCATTGGCAAACACCGCCGCCGAAGCGCGGGAACTGGCCGACATCGCCAGGGAAAAGGGTGTGATTACCCGTGTCGGACACGCCTTTCCCCGAAATCCCGTCCATGATCTGGCGAAAGACATCATTCAATCCGGCGAAATCGGCGAGATCAAGCTGTTCCGCGGCTGCCAGCACGTCGACATGTATGGCGATCCGAACGCGCCCTTCATGTGGCGGGCCGATGGAAAGCTTGCGCCGACCGGGATCGTCGGTGACACCGGCTCGCACATCTTCAGTTTCATGGATTTCCTGGTCGGCCACGTCAGTTCCCTGATCGCCGACAATCTGATCGTGACGCCGCGCCGGCCCGTCGTCGAGGGCCTTGCCTATGGCGAGCAGGTGAAACTGACAGGCGATGAGTCCTGGGCAGACATTACCAATCCCGATGCGACGAACCTGCTATGCCGGTTCGAGAACGGCGCCGGCGGGATCGTCGATTTCAGCCGTGTTGCGACCGGCCGCAAGTTCATGCAGACCTACGAAATCTACGGAACGAAAGGCAGCATCGCCTACACCTATGACGAAATAAACCGGCTGGGCTTCTACTCCAACGACGACCGGACGGGTCGGCGCGGCTTCCGGGAGATCGACGTCGGTCCGGAGAATCCCACCTTCAGGGCTTTCCTTCCTCTGCCGAATTTCGGCTTAGGCTACAATGAAAGCAAGATCATCGAAGCGGCCGAGGTAATCCGCTCGATCGTTGCCAACAGGCCGATGTGGCCGACATTCGAGACCGGCCACCACATCTGCCAGATCGTCGACGCATGCATGGAGTCTTCCCGGCAGAGGCGTTGGGTCGACATCCCGCTGGCTGAACGTCAATGACCATAGGCGTTCCGCAGGAAATTCTTGACGCACTGACCGATGTCGACATGCCGCGGCTTCCGCCCGAGGCTGTGCCTTCGGAAACGGCCCGGCTCACCGGCATCGAGGCGCCGGTCTATCGCGCCGGTTGCGTCGTCGTCGGATCGGGTGCTGCAGGTCTGCGGGCGGCGGTAGAAATGAAACGGCGCGGCGATGACGTCGTCATCGTCAGCCAAAACGCGTGGGGTGGAACTTCGGCCTGTTCGGGATCCGACAAGCAGACCCTGCACACGGCAAACACCGCCGATCAGGGCGACAATTACAAGGCGATGGCCCGCGCCATCCGCAGCGGCGGCGCGATGGACGAGGATACGGCCTACGTCGAGGCCGTGGGCTCGTCCCGGATGATGGCGTCGCTCCAGTTTTTAGGCCTGCCGCTGCCTCAGGATCCGCTTGGTGGGACGCTGAGATACCAGACCGATCACGATGAGGTCGGCCGCGCCACCAGCTGCGGCCCGCGCACCTCGCGCCTGATGGTCAAGGTGCTGGCCGAGGAGGCTATCCGCCTCGGAGTGCCGTTCTATAACCAGACCACGGCGGTCAAGATTCTCACTGGGGGTGAGGGGGCTGACCGCCATGTCGTCGGCATGCTCGTCATGCGCGCCAGCGACCGCACGGAGGAGAACCCGCTGGGCATCGCGCTGTTCGTGAGTGGCGTGATCGTGCTCGCCGCCGGCGGACCGGGCGAACTCTATCGCGACAGCGTTTATCCCAACGGCTGCTTCGGCTCTCTCGGATTGGCGCTGGAGGCAGGCGTCGAACTCGTCAACCTGACCGAAAGCCAGTTTGGTATCGGTACACGCAGGGAAGGTTTCCCATGGAACCTGTCGGGCACCTACGTGCAGGCGATCCCGCATATCTACTCGCTCGATTCCGAAGGCGCCGAACACCATTTCCTGGCAGAATACTATCGCAGCACGCAGGAGCTGGCGTCGAACGTCTTCCGCAAGGGCTATCAATGGCCGTTTCACGCGACGCGCATGCTCGATTTCGGCTCGAGCCTGGTCGACCTTGCTATCTCCAGCGAAACCGCCGCGGGGCGGCGCGTCTTTATGGATTTCAATCGCAATCCGCCACCCGTGCCGGGTGACCTGCCGTTCAGCCTGGAAAGACTGGACGAAGACGTCCGCGGCTATCTCGGCAAGGCCGGTGCCGACCAGGACATGCCGATCGATCGATTGAAGCATATGAACCCGCTCGCGATCGAACTTTACCGCCGCTACAAGATCGATATTGCCGAGGAGCCGCTGGAATTTGCGGTCAATAACCAGCACATGAACGGCGGCATCATGGTCGACACCTGGGGCAGCAGCAGTCTCGGCGGCTGTTACGCTGTCGGGGAAGCAGCGGGCACACACGGTGTGACGAGGCCCGGCGGAGCGGCGCTCAATGCCGGACAGGTCTTCGGCACCCGCGCGGCCGAGCATATCAGCGCGAGCGGCAGGGCGAAGCGAGCAGCCACAGAGGATATAACCGGTACGGCAGAGGCAGGCATCGCCAGCCTCCTTTCCGCCCTTCGCACCGAGAGCCCACTCACCGTCAAATCGATCCGCTCGGAGGTGCAGGTACGCATGAGCGAGAAGGCCGGCATCCTCTGCGATCAGCAGAGCGTCGCCCAGGCCTTGATCGAGGCGCGGCAGCTGAATGCGGACATTCGCGCTCGCGGCGTCGCCTACGGTCGTGCAGGCGAGGCGGTCCGAGGCGTACAATGGCGGCACATGGCGCTCGCTTCGGAAGCGGTGCTCAGCGCGCTCGACTTCTTCATTCGCAATGGCGGCGGCAGCCGTGGGGCACGCGCGATATGCGATGCTAAGGGTGAATCCCTTCCGCTGGCGAGCGCAGCTCCGTTGGAGGAATATCGTTTCCGGAGAGAGCGCGAAGCAGATCGGGACAAGCAGATCGTCGTTCGGCTCGATGGCGATGAGATCAGGCTGTCGACGCGTGCAAACCGCACTTTCGATGAAAGCGCCAGGTCCTTCTTCGAGCGGGATTGGCCGGCTTGGCTGACGGGCCGCATCTATGATCTGAGCACCGATGACTGACGCCGCCACGCGCGGGGTGCAACTCTGCCGATCAATCGGGATTCGGAACCGGGGGCGGAACCCGGATGCGCTCGGTGTCGTCAGACCCTTCGGCGATGGCTTCCTCGCTTTTCTGCAACCGTCTTGGCGGGTTCTTTCCTTCGACAGGCTTGGGCGACAACTGGTCGTCGGCCTGGATTTCGTCGGTGTTCAGGTAGTTCTTGCTCTCGTTCATTGCAGTAACCTCCCTTTGCAAGGAAACTCCCGCGATATGGCGAGGTTCCCTCGCTCCTCTGCTTACCTCGCCTGAGTATCGCGGCTCATAGGTCGGCTCCAGCTTCGGAAACGTCGAGTTCGATCATGACGGGCGCGTGGTCGCTCGTATGCTCCCAGCTGCGCGGCTTTCTCCTGACTGTTGCCGATCGAAGCCATGGCGCGACTGCCGGACTGAGCAGGAAATGGTCGATCCGAAGCCCTGCATCACGTTCGAAGCTGTTCCGCCAGTATTTCCAGAAGGTATAGATACGCTCTCCCGGATGCAGATGCCTGACGGCGTCGGTCCATCCCTGAGCGACGAGATCAGCGTAGGCCTTGCGCACTTCAGGCCTGAAGAGGGCGTCGTCCAGCCAGCGCTCCGGCTTGTAGACGTCGATCTCCGTCGGCATGACGTTGAAGTCGCCGGCCAGGATCGCAGGCACCTCGAGTTCGAGGAGTTCGGCGGCGTAGCCGTGCAGCCGCCGGAACCAGCGGAGCTTGTAGTCGAACTTAGCACTCGGGAAGGGATTGCCGTTCGGCAGATACAGGCATCCGATGACGATACCATCGATGACGGCTTCGATATAGCGGCTGTGGCTGTCATCGGGATCGCCGGGAAGCCCGCGCCGCGTCAGGATCGGTGTCTTGCCCCTCGCCAGGATGGCGACCCCGTTCCAGGATCTCTGTCCGTGCCAGACGGCGCCGTAGCCGGCCCGTTCGATCTCCTTTCGCGGAAACCCGGCGTCGTCGGTCTTCAGTTCCTGGAGGCAGACCACATCAGGGGCATCCTCCTTGATCCAGCCCAGCAGGATGTCTAGCCGCCCATTGATCCCGTTGACATTGTAGGTTGCGATTTTCATGAGATCCCCGGAATTCGAGGCGGTGCCGGATATCCTCTAGAAGCGCTCCTGAGTTTCCTCCTCAGGAAGTCCCCGCCCGCAATCGGCCCAATCAAGACGGCTCTCCACACCGTAGTGTCCCGCCGGGCTGATCTTTTCCGGGTGGTCGAGCGAGCCGACGGTCACCCGGATCAGTTCGTCGCCGTCGTATTGAAGATAGAGTGGTGTTCCGCACTTGCAGCAGAAGCCACGAGTCGCAATCGGCGAGGATCGGTACGAGGTGGGCGTACCGGCCGTCCAGGCAAGGTCGTCGATCCTCGCCTGGACCAAGACCGCGAAAGGGCCTCCGGTCGCTTTCTTGCACATGTCGCAGTGGCAGTACCCCGAATGCGGCGGATCAACGGCGAATGCGTACCGGCAGGATCCGCAAAGACAGCCGCCAGTCCATCGCGCTGCCATGGCTGGCTCCTCAACGCGTCGCGCCGAAGACGAAGGCGATGCCGGCGACGATCGCTGCGGCTGTCAGCGGCTGCCGGCGTATGCGATCCTCGAGGTCATGGACGAATGTGCGTGCTTCCGCCTTTGCCAGGCGGGCTGTTCCAGTAGCCAGTTCCGAAGCAGATTCAACCATCCGACCGGCTTCCTTCTGAAGCGCGCGCATTTCTTCGCGATCCACATCATATCCTTCGGAGGGGCGGGCGGTTTCACCGCTTGAGCGCAGGGCTTGATCCACGAGTGGAAATTCCTCGTCCAGCCTGCTGGGATCTGGCTCCCGCTTCACACGCTCAGCCGCCTCGACGTCGCTGCGGCCGGCGGGAATGGAGGTGTGGGTGGCTGACACCGGGTCGGACGCTGGAAAGGTGTCCTCGATTGCTTTGTCGAGTTCGCCTTTTCGCGGCTGCTTCCGCTGCTCTGCCTGCTCATTTCGCATCGACTGGACTGCGGGGGAGTCGTTCGGATTTGCCATTGGGGTTTCCTCTGTTGCACTTCGACAATCAAAGCGACGACAGGGAAAGAAGTTCCATAGAAATGCTTCCGTGCTTAATCCAAAGGATTGAACGGAGGCCAGCAATGGTGCTTACGGTGACATTGCACGGCCTTTTTCCGATGATAAGCATTGCAATCGGGTCAAGCCGGACCAAAGTCTTGCCGGTGCCTACTACCTAGGTCGGTTGCATTCTTTACTCGGAACAGCGAGAAATCTCATACGTCATATTCATATATTGTATGGGAAACCGCGAGGACGGGCGAACGAGGCTATGGCATGAGTATCCGGAAACGCGATTTTCTAAGATTGGGCGGCAGCGCGGCCGTCGCACTCGTCGCTGCCGCATTGCCAGTCAGTTTGAATTTCGGCGGTTCCCTTCCTGTTCTGGCATTGGACTTTGCGCAGGCAAAGGACGGCAACAACGGGAATGGCAATGGTAATGGTGGAGGGAATGGCGGCGGCAACGGCGGTAACGGCAACGGCGGCGGTAACGGCAATGGCAACGGGGGAGGGAATGGCAGCGGCAACGGTAACAGCGGTGGGAATTCCTCCGGTGGGAATTCCTCCGGCGGCGGCGGATCCACTTCCTCGACCACAGGATCGTCAGCGGGATCTGGAGCGAGAGCGACAGCAGCGTCCGATGGCTCGATCGACGTCCGTCATTCGAATGGCATCACTGAAGTCCTGCAGCGCGGTCGCTACATTATGAAGGACTCGAAGGGCCGGACGATTATAAATCGACAGGCGACGGCCAACGATGCCCGCCGGCTGAGCCGCTTCCTTCGCTGAAATGTGGTAGGCGGGCGATAACCTCTTTCAGCGGCGTTCGCGCCATTGTAAAGCCGCTTCAGTCCTGTTCGAGGCGCCGAGCTTGCTCAGAATCTGGGTCATATGGTGCTTCACCGTCTTTTCCTGCAGGCTGAGACGCAAGCCGATATGCTTGTTTGACAAACCCTGAGCGACAAGATCCATCACCTCGCGTTCCCGTGGCGTCAGGCTGCTTTTGTCGGAGGTTCCGCCATTCAAGGAATTTTCCATGACTTTCGCCGACATGGTCGGCGAGATATATCGCGAGCCGCGCAAAACGGTTTGGATCGCTTCGGCCAGGCCACGTGAACCAACACCTTTCAGAACATAGCCCATCGCACCCCGTTGCAGAGCTCCCAGTAAAGTGTCTACCTCCTCGGATACCGTCAACATCAGCACTTTCGTTGTGGGGCTCCGCGCCAGGACGTCACTGATCGCAGAAAGTCCGCCGCCGGGCATCGAGACATCGAGGAGCATGATGTCGGGGTGGTTGTCCGAAGCGATCATCACAGCGTCATCGCTGCTGGCCCCCTCGCCAACGACGATAAAGCCGCTGATCTCGGAGAGGCTGCGCGTTACACCCTCACGAAAAAGCGGATGATCGTCCACGACGCCGATGGTGATTGCTGTCATCCCTATTCTCCCACTTCCATTGGCTCGAAGATCATGGTCACGGTTGTTCCTCCTTCGCCTGTCTTGATGTCGAAAGATCCTCCCAGGCTGTCGATGCGCTCCCGCAACCCGACGAGGCCGAGGCTCGTTGGCCTCACCTCGGTCGGATCGAAGCCGTCGCCGCGATCGCTGACCTCGATACGGACATGACCCTTGTGCGATACGGCCCTGACAGTCTGCTGAACGCCGCCGCCGTGGCGATAGGCGTTGTTCAAGGCTTCCTGAACGAAGCGATAGATACAGATCTTCACGGCAGGAGCGAGTTCGGGTCCATCCTCGTCGATGACAGTTTCGACAGGTGTTTCGGTCTTGTGTTGATGCGCTTCGACGACCCGCTTGACGATCTCGGTGATCGAGGACTTCTCGATCTGAGGGAGCACCAGTCCGCTGCAGATATTGCGGATCTCCGCCATCGCTTCGGCAAGGCTCGAACGTATCCAGGCAAGCTCCTTTTCGCGCGCTTCGGGCTGGGTGGACGCATTGATCAACACGTCGCTGTCCAGGCGCAAGGAGGCATAGGCAATGTGCTGGGCCGGACCGTCGTGCAGATCGGCACCGATGCTGCGCAAATATGTTTCGTTCAGCGCTGCCGCCCGCTGGGAGGCGCGCTGCAGGCGCCGCTGAAGTCCGCGGTTTTCCGCAAGCAGCGCAGAGAGTTCGGTGACCCGTTCTTTGAGATCCTTGCGCTGCGCCTCGATCGTGCGGCTACCCCGGAACACCAGAATGGAGAGAACAAGGAAAAAGGTCGCCGTGAGGGCGGCGACGGCGCCCCAGCTCCGGAGCCTGGCATGCGCCAGACTATCGCCCAGTCCTTCCGCTGTCTCGTAGAACTCGAGGACGGCGACTGCCTGTCCGGACCATGGCTGGAGCACCGGGTTATAGATCTCCATCAGCGGCTTGCCGAGCGCGCGCTCCTTGTCGCTTTCCGGATCGCTGGCGATTTCGTAGCGCGCGACGAGAGACCCTGCGAATGCCCTCCGCAGCTTGTCGCTGACTGCAAACGTCCTGCCCACCAGTTCCTTCTCGTTCGAATAGAGGATGGTGCCGTCGCTTCGCCACAGCTTGAACGAAACAAGGCGTTTGCCGAGTGCACCCTGACCGAGCGTCTCGTCCAGAGCCAGAGCACTCGCTTCATCAAGCAGTGATTCTGTTTGCATATCGGGAAGCAGCGGCGCGATCACGCTGTCCACATAAAGCGCCGTCGCCGCGCCTGAGTTGTGGATAACGGTCTCCTCTATCAGGTGGCTCACAAAAAAGCCCACCACGAACATGGCGGCAATCGAAATGAGCCCACCCGCGATGAAAAACTGGGAGGCGAGAGAGCGGGCATTCCAGCGGCGAAGCCAATTCATTTTGATACCGGTAAGAGACTGCCCGATTAACCTACCGCGTCTTTAGAGTTTTCCAAACAGCATCAGGGCACATTCCTGGTATCGAACACCTCGGCGCCTGTCACGCTCTGGGTCAACCCGGCGGTATCGCCGGACATGGCTGCGCCGAAGATGTAGAGAAGAGCGGCCAGAACAATAACAAGTGCGAAGACGGACGCGTTACAGGCGTCATTCACTCGGGATCTATGACTCTGGTTCATGTTCGGATCTCCTTCAGTATCGTTCGAAACGGCGCGAGTCCGACTCGCGTTCCACCCCCAGGGACTTCGGTCCGACAGGGCTAGGACCAAGGTCTGACGTCCATAGACATCAACAGATTCAGTCATATCTCACGATCGACAGACCAGGGTTTGGAGGCATGTGAGTGACGATTTCCATGGATATCGAAAGCAGCGCCCATGACGCATCTGCCTCTTCTCTCGCGCCGTTCGAGGAAGGCGTCGCCGAGCTTTACGACACCCTCCTCGTGCCGATCATCTTCGAACCCTATGCGTCGGAGATAGCGATCGTCGCCGGACGGTTGAAACCCGGCAGCGTTCTCGAGGTCGCGGCGGGGACTGGCGCCTTGACACGCGCTTTGCGGGCGACACTCGATCATGCAACAGAGCTCGTTGCCACCGATCTCAGTCAGGCGATGATCGACGTCGGGGCACCATCGCTGACGATGTCGCGGACTCACTGGATGCACGCCGACGCGCAAAATCTCCCTTTCGCGCCCTCGATGTTCGATCTCGTCGTCTGCCAGTTCGGGGTGATGTTCTTTCCGGACAAGCTGAGGGCCTATGGCGAGGCTGCAAGAGTGTTGCGGAGCGGCGGTCGTTTCCTGTTTGCGACCTGGGATTCACTTTCTGCTAACGACTTCGCGAGATATATGGACGAATGCCTGGCAGGCATCTTTCGCTCCGACCCGCCGGACTTTCTAAGTCGCCTGCCATATTCCTATTTCGACCCCCATACGATCAAGGCGCATATGTCTTCGGCTGGATTTGATTCGGTTTCTTGCGATCGGATCGAGTTGACCTCCGTCGCGGCCGCGCACGACGTCGCTGCAGCCTTCTGTCAAGGCACTCCGCTCAGAGGAGAGATCGAAAAGCGGGCGCCGGGGCGCATTTTGGAGATCGTCGACGAGGTGGCCGAGCAACTGGAATCGCGCCACGGAGTGCGTCC
Organism: Rhizobium sp. BT-226; assembly: GCF_025847085.2. Taxonomy (NCBI): domain Bacteria; kingdom Pseudomonadati; phylum Pseudomonadota; class Alphaproteobacteria; order Hyphomicrobiales; family Rhizobiaceae; genus Rhizobium; species Rhizobium sp. BT-226. The sequence continues at coordinate 12,786 of NZ_JAOYTI010000001.1, forward strand.
GTGTGGCGGCATGAGTGCGTTGGTCGTCGTCGGCCGTGTTTCATAACGCCCGTCGCCGTATACCTGCATTCCAATCAAGCGATTTCTACAATCAACGTCCCCATTTATAATCATTCTTAATTGGAAGGTGCTTCACTCGGCTGAAGGTCGGGGATAGCATCTATGGTGGCAATATTTCGAATTCTGGTCGCAGCATTGTTGTTGCTGTCGACCGCCGCGTTCGCGGCTGCAGGCGACTGGAAGGTCGTCAGGGCGACGGAGCAGGTGAAATATACCGTCGACAGAACGAACTGGCTGGAGCTGCGCGCCGGCGACGTGGTTCCCAACCGAGCATGGGTTTCGACTGGTCCGCGCGGGCGGGTGCAGCTTGCCAGGGGCGTCGAAAGCATCACTTTCCAGCCGAACACGCTCGCCTCCATCACCGGCTATGGAGGGTTCCTCTCGCCGCAGACGCAGATCGTCCAGCAGGTTGGCTCGCTGGAGCTTGAGATTGAGAAGCGAAGCCAGCCGCATACGACCGTGCAGACGCCCTATCTCGCGGCCGTCGTGAAAGGGACGATCTTCCACGTGACGGTCGATAAGACGAAGGCATCCGTCTTCGTGGATCGCGGCCTGGTTCAGGTAACGTCTTTCGCAAGCGGCCAACAATCCAACCTTGGGCCGCGCCAAAGCGCAACAGTCGACAGCATGGCGGGCATGACGGTGAGGGGCCAGGCAACCAAGCCCGGGATCACGTCGGTTGCACCGTCGCTCGCTAAGATTCCTCCCGTCGGCACCACGAAAATCGCGGGTGCAGTCGAAGCGTCCGAGGCTGAGAATAAGTCTTCGGCCGCGGGCAAGGATAAGGGTTCCAGCGCCAGCAGCGATGGTAACAGCGCGAACGGCAAGGGCAATGGAAGCAGCAGTAACGGAAACGGCAACAGCGGGGGCAATGGCAAGTCCGGTGGAAACGGCAACGGCAACAGCGGTAAGAGCGACAACAATAGCGGGGGCAGCGGTAACGGCAATTCCGGCGGAAACGGCAGCGGTAATTCCGGCGGCAATGACAACAGCGGCAAGGGCGACAACAATAGCGGCGGCAACGGAAACGGCAAAGGCAAGAACAAGTGAGACGAAGGACCAGGGCTGCTGGGGACTATTTCTCCGGTAGCGTCAGCACCATAACGGTTCGCATTCTGCTGATCGCTATGATGCTGGCACTGCCGCTAGCCAGTGCCAATTTCGGCATCTTTCAAGGAATCAACAACAGTCTTTTTGCCAAGCGCTTCGAATGGGCTCCTCGCCAAGCCACCGGCAACGTCGTCTTCGTTGCAATCGACAAGCATTCTCTCGATGCCGTTGGGACTTGGCCCTGGCCGCGGAGCATTTATGCGACCGTGCTCGATAAGCTGATCGCGTCAGGCGCCAAAGACGTTTTCCTCGACGTCGATTTCAGTGCATTCTCCAGCAAGCAGGAGGATGACCGCCTGGCGGCGGCGCTGACTAGAGCCGGAGGGGGCGTGCTTTTGCCGGTGTTCCGGCAGCAGGAGACGGCGTCATCGTCTCAAACCGCGGTGACGAGGCCGATCCCACAGCTTCTTCAGAATGCCTGGCCCGCATTTGCCAATGTCGCGATGGATGCGGATGGGATCGTCCGCCGTTTCGATTTGGGAAGCCAGCTTGACGGGAATCCCACCCAGTCCGCTGCATCAGCCCTTGGCAGGATCGACAGCAGTTCCGGTTCCCTGCTGGTCGACTACTCGATAAGACCCGACACTGTCCCGACCTTCTCCTTGTCCGAAGTTCTGTATGGGAGCGTACCGGCCGAGGCGGTGAGAGACCGCTCGGTTGTGGTTGGAGCATCCGCGACCGAGCTGAAAGACATTTTTGCCGTTCCCGTATACGGAGCCATCGCCGGCCCGCTCATCCACGTGCTCGCTGCGGAAACGCTGCTGCAGAACCGCTTCCTCGGGATGCTCGACCAAGCGCCGTTGGAACTCTTGTTTGCGGCCCTGCTTATTGTCGGTGTGATCTGTGGGCGCTCGACGGCAATTGTCACGATGGCGGCAGTCGGACTGATCATGGTCATCGTCGGCGAAATCGGCGCATTCCTGCTGCAATGGCAGTACGGCCTTCTTGTCGGGACAGCGGTGCCGTGGTCGCTGCTCCTGCTCGCGTGGATGCTGGCCCTGAACGAACGCGTCGACCTCGGTCAAATGCTTGTCGCCATAGCCAACACGGAAGCTCGAAACACAAGACGCCTCATGAGAAGGATTATTGCCGACAGTTCGGACGGCGTCGTTGCATTCGACGGCGATCTGAGGATCGTCGAGGTGAGCGAATCCGCAAAAGCCCTGTTGCGAGTCGATATTGGCGCCTCCCTTCTCGATGGCGCCGACACCGCCATGATCGGCATCCTGCAGAGGCTGGTTTCAGAGCACGATGCTGAGCCAGGCAAGATACATACCGCGCTCGCCGACTTCACCGGCAACAGCGGTTCACATGCAGCTCATTACGAGGCGTCCATCACAATTTCACCTACCGAACAGCCGACGGCGGCGCGGTCGCGGTTCGCCGGCTGCCTGATCATACGAGACGTCACCGCGCGATGCGAATATGAACGGCGGTTGAAGAAACTGTCCGAGCTGGACGACCTCACCGGATTGCTTAATCGTCGGGAATTCGCGTCTCGACTGGCTGCCATTGAAGGCGAGGTCCTCGTCTCGGTGTTGGATATCGAGCGTTTCTCGTCGCTTTGCGCCACTCTTGGCCGCGACGCTGGGGACGAGCTTTTGAAAGCGGTGGCGGCCAGGCTGGGGAGCGCCTTCGCCGACGATTTGCTGGCAAGACTGGACGGCGACCATTTCGCCATCGCCACCTTCACAACCGATGAACGTCGGATCGAAGATTTTGCAGATAGTCTTTTGCGGCTGTTCGAAGAGCCCATATTGCTCCGCGGCGCGGTTGTCCCGGTCTCGATTCGCCTCGGAGTAGCGCGCTCGGGCGACGCGGCTCCCGGCGCTCTTCCGACCGCCGCTGAATCTGCACTGGACGCCGTCAAGGCCAGCCCTGGGCAACGATGGTCGTCTTTCGATCCTTCTACTGCCATTCGCCAAGCGCGGTCGCGCCGGCTGGAGCGGGACATGCGCGATGCTCTTCAGAGCCGGCAGTTCTTCCTGCAGTTCCAGCCGCAGCTCGAATTGAGAAGCAGGCGCCTCGTCGGCGCGGAGGCATTGATCAGATGGAACCATCCGGAGTTCGGGTTGATATCTCCGGCCGAGTTCATCCCGATCGCTGAATCCTCTGGCCTGATCTGCGATATCGGCCGCTGGACGCTGTTTGAAGCCTGCACCGAGGCGGCCGCTTGGCCCGGCGAGTTCAGCGTCGCAGTCAACGTTTCGGCACTTCAGTTCGAGCGGTCCGACGTTGAGGCCGACGTGATGGACGCGTTGTCCTGCAGCGGGCTTCCTTCTTCCCGCTTATGTCTCGAATTGACGGAATCCACTTTCCTCGATCAAGGCGGCGCCTCGATCACCAAGATGCGCGTGCTTCGCGATCGAGGGATCGTCATTGCCCTCGACGACTTCGGGACCGGCTATTCGTCGATGAACTATCTTGCCGATCTTCCTCTCGACAAGCTCAAGATCGATCAGTCCTTCGTCAGGCGAATGACCGGCAATCCAAGCATATTCGAAATAGTGCGGGCCATCATCTCCCTTGCGCACGGCTTGAAACTAGAGGTCGTCGCTGAGGGCGTCGAAGAGGAGCCGGAAGCCGAAGCACTGCAGCGGCTCGGATGCGAGATGGGGCAGGGCTATCTCTTCGGCCGGCCCGACGGCTCTGGTCGCATGCATTCCGAATGGAGCGTACAGAAGTTTCTGCCCGCCTAATTTAGATATGACGGCTCACTGACTCAGCTCGTGCGCTGCGCGTAGGAAGGCTCGCGCATGGCCCGGATGACGTGCTGCTCGATGTCGGAACAAGTCTCATCGTATTCCCGCACCAGATTCGGATCGAACCGTTGCCGCTGCACTGCGTCGCGGGCTTCGACAGCCATCTGGTAGGCTTCGAAGAGCTCGAGCTGCAACGGGTCGCAGGCTGCCATGATCAGCTTGCGCATCTGCGGCAGGCGCATCGCCAGGCGCCTGCGTCCCGCTTCCCGGCGGTTGGATCGTGCCATCTCCTCCAGTCTCCTCAATGCCCGCGATCACAGGGCCTTCCGATCCACAATTAGCGCCGGCGACCAATATTGAAATGGGTTTTAGGACCAAAGGCCGGGGCCGATCGGACTGAGGTCCGGGGCGTGGAACGACCCTGCCTCCAGCTAGTTGGTTTCGCAGCGGTCACGAAGGCCGCCTCGAAACAGAAGGAGGAGAAAATGCTCTCCAAGCTTATCGTCGGTGCGGCCACTGCCGCGACCCTGATATCGGGCGTCGCATTCGCCCAATCTTCGACCGTCAATGGTGCGGCCGGTGGCGCGGTCACCGGCGCGATCGTCGGCGGTCCCGTTGGTGCTGCTGTCGGCGGCGTTGCCGGTGCAGTCGTTGGCACGGCAATCGATCCGCCGCCGCAAAAGGTCATCACCTATGTCCGCGAGGCTCCGGCACCGTCGGCGCGCGTGGTCGTGAAGGAGAAGATTGTCGTCGGCCAGCCCCTGCCGGAGACGGTCGTCGTGACGCCTATTCCGGATGACCCGACCTATGCCTACGCAGTGGTCAATGATGAACGCATCATCGTTGAACCGTCATCCCGCAAGGTGATTCAGGTTATCAAGTGACCTGATCTTTGCGGTCTCGGCCGCGTCTTGCCTCCTAATATCACGTCAGAACCTGAGAACCGCCGCACGACGGACGATTGCGTCGTCGTGCGGCCAAAAAAGCAGAGAGATTGTTATGAAGACCAAGACACTCGTCATGCTGATGACAGCACTTTCGATTGGCGTTTCGCCGGTCGGCATCATGTCCGCTACGGCGCAGGATGCACCGATTCTTCCCAAGAAGGGTGCCGCTCAAAACGACCAATCCAGCGGTGGCGCAACACAGCAGCCGGATGCGGGCGGTGCCTCCTCGGGCGGCGCGGGAGCATCGAGCGAGCAGGCGACGCAGCCTTCCGGCTCCGACGGAAGCTCGTCGGGTGCGTCGGGCGGAACCTCCACTGATGGATCTTCCGATCAAACGACAACCCAGCCCGGTGCTAAGACGCAGTCCGGAAGCTCGACCGAATCTGGCTCCGGTGCCGCAGGTACGGACGCTTCTGGCGGAAGCCAGAACGGTTCGAAGTCTTCCACGTCGAGCAAGTCCTCGACGGAAAGCCAGAAACCTGCCGGCAGCCAGGACACTGGCACGTCGACCGGCTCCGGTGAAACCCAGAAGTCCGGCGACGTCAAGTCTTCCAGCGGCTCGACTGAGACCCAGTCGAACAGCAAGACGAAGGTCGAGACCAACAACACATCCGCCGACAGCAACACTCAGAACACCACGAAGACTGAGACGAACAACACGACCAACGTGAATATCTCCGTCGAGCAGCAGACCGAAATCCGTAGCGTTGTGAAGGAGGTTCATGTCGAGCCGGTGCGGGAGGTGGACTTCACTGTTTCGGTCGGCACCACCATCCCGAAGAAAATCAGGCTCGAGCCACTGCCGCCGCGGATCGTTGAGATTGTACCGCAGTACAAAGCCTACCGTTTCTTCCTCCTCGCGGATGGCCGGATCGTCATCGTCGATCCTTCTGCATTCACGATCGTCTACATCATTTCGGCATAACGGGCGGTGCCCGGCGGCGACCTCCGCCGCCGGAGCGCCAGCGAGGAGAGGAACATGATCTATTCCGAAGAGAAATCCGGCGGCCTGGCCGTGCCGCTGATCGCCATCCTGCTGGCAATCGCCGGCATTCTCGCCGTGCTTGTCGTTACCGGCGGCCGACATAACAGCGCTGCCGGCCGCGTCTGGGTTCCACAGGCTCAACTGCAGGGGTCCGGACAATGAAAGCTATCGCATCCGTCGCTTTTGGAATCTTAAGCTCGGTCGGGGCCTGCATGGCTGCTGCATCTGTCGCCTCCCACGTCGTGGCGGATTCCGAGCCCCACGCCTTCAATGACCTCGCAGTGCCCGATCTCTGGACGACGACGCCAGTGAAAGTCGATCCTCGGCAGCAGCGCTATGAACGAATTCCGCCTCTCTATTCCAGCTATGTCACCGAGGCATCGGCCATCGTCACCGCAAGGGCGAGGCCGGATTCCGCTCGCGTGCCGACCGAACTTCAAACACGGCAGCCAAAACTTGCCGCCGAGCATCTTGCCTGGTGTACGGACCGTTACCGCTCTTTCGATCCCGCGACCAACAGCTATCGATCCTATAGCGGCGGGACCCGCGAGTGCATTTCGCCGTTCCAGCGGATTGTCGCCGGGGCCGATGGCGGCGTCGGCATGAAAGTGAATGCACAGGCGGCAGCCCGCTGCGCCGCTCGCTACAGGTCGTATCGGCCGCAAGACAATACATATCAACCGTGGGAAGGACCGCGGCGTAGCTGCGACATGTCGGATCTCGTAGCGGCGAGTAACTGATGTGGTCGCACGGTGCGGACCCGATTGCACCACTTGGTCAGTCGGACTAAAGTCCGTGTTGCAAACGCTACGGTTGTGATACCTGGTTGCACGAGGGTTGGAGATCGGGGATGGCGACGACGCTGATAACGGAAATCCAGCAGGCACAGACAAGGCTTCCGCTCTTGAGCCGGGCGGACCGGGGAGCCCTTATCGTTCGCATCCTCCGCGAGCTGAAGACGCATCGGCGGGAGGTTCTCGGACATGTGCCGGCCGAGCGCTGCGTTTGGATCGACAAGCTGATCGCGTCCGTGTCCTCGACGATATCCGAAATCGCCAACATGCAGGACGCCGAGTTCAATCGTGTCTTGAACGAGTTCGAAAAGCTTATGGCGACGCTCGATGACATTTCGCATGCCGAGAAGCGGTCGAAGACAATTCACTGAGAGGGTCACCAGCGGGCGGCCAAAATAGGGCCTCACCGGAAACGGCCCCTGCGCGTCAGCGTTTTCCATCCATGATTCGTTCAATCGAATAGGCAGCCATTCAAAAGGCGCCGTAGAAAAGACGATGACTATCGTCAGGCTCGATGGCGCAAGGCGTCCACGAGCGCCACGAAAGCCGGAGAGGACTGCCTTCTGCTCGGATAGTAGAGATGGTAGCCATCCCAGTGTGGCGAAAAGGCTTCCAGCACGCGTCTCAGGCGACCCTCCGCGATATGAGGAAGAGCGATGTCTTCCGGGACGTATGCCAGGCCAAGGCCTTCCAGCGCCGCTTCCACACTCTGATAGGCGTTGTTGAAGGCAAGCTGTCCCTCCACCCTGATCCTGATCTCTTTCCCATTGTCTTCGAACTCCCATGCCCAGAAGCCGCCATATGTGGGCAGGCGCTCGTTGATGCAGTTGTGGCGGACGAGGTCCTGCGGATGCTCCGGAACCCCCTTGCCGTCGAAATATGAGGGCGCGCCGACGACGGCAAACGGGAAATCAGGCCCGATGCGTGTCGATATCATGTCTTTCGCCACCTGCTCTCCCATGCGGACGCCGCCGTCGAAGCGCTCGGTCACGATATCCGACAGCCCGTTCTCGCGCATCAACTCCACCTTGATATCAGGGTTGTTGGGCAGGAAACGCTGGAGCTTCGGCCAGATGATCCAGTTGATCGCGTGGTCGGATGCGGTGATGCGGATGTTCCCGGCCGGCTTCTCCCTGAACTCGGTGAGAATGTCGAGTTGAGCCTCGATTTCGTCGAAATGAGGTCCGACGCCTCGAAACAACCGCTCTCCAGCGTCGGTGAGCGAAACTGCCCGCGTGGTACGGGTCAGAAGCCGGATTCCGAGCCGCGTCTCGAGTTGGCGGACAACGTGGCTGAGCGCCGATTGAGACACGCCCAGCTTCGCAGCCGCCCGCGTAAAGTTCTTCTCTCGGGCGACCGCCAGAAAGGCCATCAGGTCATTGACGCTGTCGCGCGGCATTCACGAGCTCCTTCGGATCGAATGGCGGTTTTACTGAATTTGCAGAGACTGGACATTGAAATCATCGTGAACGCCTGCCTCGCTCGGTTCGCACTGGAACAAGTTGCGGCGCCGGCCATTTGTCGTCCATGAAAACAGCCCTGCCGATGTCGCTGCTCGCTCTGGCCTTCTCCGTTGGCGGTGCCGCCGCGCGGGAGCTCCGACCTGAAGAAATCAATACCGCATTGATTGCGTCCATTGGGACTGAGAAGCCGGCGCCGGGAGATCCAGACCCGGCGATGGTCCGCCTTCAAGTCCTGCTCGACCGTGCAGGCTCATCTCCCGGCGTGATCGATGGTCTCTCCGGCGAAAACGTCGATAAGGCCGTGGCCGGCTTCGAGGCGATGAACAATCTGCCTGTCGATGGGAGACTGGATCCAGACGTCGCCTCCCGCCTGGAAGGCAATGCCCCCATCGTTGAGAGCTATGTCGTCTCGGCAGAGGATGCCGCGGGTCTCGTTGACAAGATCCCCGACGACTATGGCGAGAAGGCAAAGATGCAGAGCTTGGGGTATACGAGCGTTGCCGAGAAGTTATCCGAGCGATTCCACATGGGTATCGATCTCGTGCATGCGCTCAACCCGGCTTCGCAGTTCGCTCCTGGCGATACCGTGTGGGTCGTGGACCCCGGTCCTCCCAAGGACGGAAAGGTCAAGAGGATCGAGGCCGACAAGAAGACGGGGCAGGTGCTCGCCTATGCGGCGGACGGATCGCTGCTTGCCGTCTATCCCGCAACGATCGGAAGCGAAGACAATCCGGCGCCGTCGGGCAAGCATAAGGTCAAGGGCGTCGCGAGGATGCCGGTCTACCGGTATGACCCGAAGCGCAATTTCAAGCAGGGAAAGAACGACAAGGTCCTGACGATCCCGAAAGGACCGAACGGCCCGGTCGGCACGGTCTGGATCGACCTGACCGAGCCGACCTACGGAATCCATGGGACACCCGAGCCGAAGCTCATCGACAAGGTGGGATCGCATGGCTGCGTGCGGCTGACGAACTGGGACGCCGAAGAGCTGGCTGGCATGGTCAAGACGGGAGTCATGGTGGACTTCGTCAATCGAAGTTCGGCCACGCCGAAGTGAGGGGAGTATATTGAAAATCCCACTCTCTCAGCTTGTCACTGAGACCTCCGGCTCGGCGCCTGCGCCGTGCCGCCCGCATGATCAGTTCGCTTGGGTCTTGTATCCGACATCTTTCCGAACTGAAGCGACGCCCTTTACCGCGCGAAGCGCGTCGAGCGCGTCAGGATTGACACTACCGTTGACAATCATGAAGCGCTCGTGGCTTTGCACCTGTTCGAGGCCTTGCGATTTCAGGTCGCCGACGACCTCTCCCAGGCTGCGGGTCTCGTTTTTGTCGATCCGAATGGTGACTTCAATCTTGTCGATCGTCATACCTCGCCGCTTCCTCTTGCTTGGAGCAGGCCTTTGCCAACATCCCTAGCAGGGGAAGATAGAGGCTTTGTAAGCTGAATCAAGCGCGCCCATAGCGCCCATCCGCGAAACTTCGGATCAGACTGAGCAATAAGAGCTGCAACGCCAGCAACATGTGGGGTCGCCATACTGGTGCCATTCCACCGGTCATACTTGTCATCAGGCAAGCTCGAAAATATGTCGACGCCAGGAGCGGCAATATCCACTTCCTGACCAGGATTCAAACCGCCGCATGAGAAAGACGCCGGCGCGAAGGAGCGATCCACGGCACCAACTCCCAGGATCGTGGACGCGTTCGCCGGAGAACCAACTGGCTCAATCTGTTGAGGACGAGAACTTTCGTTCCCGGCAGCGGCAATAACTAAAGTTCCCGCGTCTAAACAGACTTGCCCAATTTGCTCGTAGTCGTCACTCGGTGCATCTCCAACTTGCGTTGCAGCGCCTAGCGACATCGAAATAACATGGCAACCTTCATCCAGCGCCCATTCCATGCCGGCAATGATGGACCGGTCGGTGCCGAAGCCGTCGTCGCCCAGCACCTTTCCAGCGTAGATTTCCGCCTCATAGGCGATGCCGTAGCGTGGGCCGCTGGTCGGTCGTAATGGACCGCATGCCGTACCGATGCAATGCGTTCCGTGACCGTGAACGTCGCCTTCGGAACTACGTGTTGCAAAGAGCTTCTTGGTGACTGAACGGCCGACAAAATCCTGATGAGTTTCGTCAAATCCGGTATCCAGTACTGCTACCTTGATGCCGGCCCCGCTCAGTTCACCTTCGATAGCCCTGGCAGCCTGAAGTCCCCAGGTGTTGCTGGTCTCGTCAAAGGCGGCCTGGGCGACAAGTCCCTCTGCCCCCTTTTTGCCCAATAAGCGATCGACCAGTTCGTTCACGGCGTCACGATAGCCGAGCAGGTAGTCACGGTCCAAAGGGGTTGCAACGCCGCCCACCGTTCCCTGTGCGAGGTCTAGGCGCTTCGTCAGCGGGCCGCCGAGGGCACGATAGGATCGCTCCGGCCGAGCCGCGCTGATGACCTTCTGTTGCATGGCATTTTGCAGCATGGGCTTCAGTTTCTCTCCGTCCCGTCGCACAATCGCGATTCCGAAACGTTCGAAGTATTGAACATCAGCGCCATCGAAATCATTTGGCACCGCCGCGGCGCTTCGAAAATCTTTGGACGACGCGACACGGAAACCGCCTTTTTCGAGTTGCTGTACACCCTCGCTCCTTGCTTTGGGTGTAAATCGCACCACCATGCCAAGACCCGATGTGCCGTCGCTCGGTGCGTTGACCCTGCCTCGCGTTGATTTCGCCATGATACCAACTCCCCCCATTTTTCACGGTTTCAAAGCAATACAAAAGCCGCAAGCTGGACGCGGCACCCGTTAATCGAGCTGAACCTCGCGTTCGGGACAGCGGCGGGCCTAAAGGCAGATCGATGCGGATTGATGTTTTTTCCGCTGACTTGCCGCGAGAACAGAAAGCTTCGCCAACCGAAAATTGGAGCGTTCGGCAAAGAAGCGTAGTAAATTGTACCTTGTAGGTCGATTTCGGGATGTACTTCCCCTAGCCGAAATCTCGGCGGCAAATATACATCTTATTGTTGAGTTAGCAAATGAAAATTCTAGCGGTCGTTCGCCCGCGTTTCATTGCTTTTCAGGTAGCCTATACTTCTGCATCTCTTCACCATTGGATTTCCTCGTTATTTTTGTGCCCGAGGGAGGCTCTGTCCGATTATCGATACTGCAGTGCAATAACGGACTTGCCGCGAAAAGCGCCAGCGATGCCCGCTGTGGCACCGCTTTGCGACGAGGCGCCAACAGCGGGGCAGGGGGTATGATGCGCACAAAACGAGTGCGCTGAATCCGCACAGATATCGACTGGGTTTACGGGTAATTTACCAACTTTAAGATGAATAATAGCCCAATATGATTAGTTGACTTCGCGTTCTAGCTGTATGAATTATCCCGCGGGCTGGAAAACGGAGGGTGTTGCCAATGGCAATCGTTTTTCAATCGCACGGGGGTGCAGAGAAAGAGCGTGCAGTTCCAGGCCCGAGCGTTCGGGCCGGGCGGCCAGCGACGGGTGACGTCGCGGTCGATGAAGAAGCTGACTTCGGTTATTTCGTACCGCCATTAGATGCGCCAGAGAATTACCTTCCCAATACGGCGGAGACGCTTGGGGAGCTCGATGAGCTCGGCGACATGATGATCGATGTTGTCGCGACGCCGACGAGCGAGGATCCGACGGAAGATTCCACGCTCCCGCCTGTGTTCACATATTGGGGACAATTCCTGGATCACGAGCTGACGGCCCGAACTGATCGCGAAGGGGCAATCTCGAGCATGGTCAACGCTCACCCGCCTGTCGCCTCGTCGACAGTGGAGAGCCAGTTCAGGAATGCTCGCTCGCCCCGTTTCGATCTGGATAGTGTCTACGGCGGATCTGCTGTCGGCGAGGGGATCGATGCGGATGTTGTCAAAGTGATCTCCGGCCTTCGTCACCCCACGCTGAAAGACAAAATGCGTGTCGGGACAGCCGTCGACCCGGGGCCGCTTCCAGACAACCTCGACGAACATCGTGACCTTCCTCGCTATGGCCAGGTCCAGTCTTCTGTCCGGGAGGCGGCTTTACGTCTGGCTCAGGCCGCGATGACTCCCGAGGCGTTTCAGAAATTCTCCGATAGCTTGCCTCAACGCGCGATAATCGGGGATAATCGCAACGACGAAAATCTCGTCGTCGCGCAGTTCCATCTGAGCTTTCTCCGGTTTCACAACAAGGCCGTCGACTATCTTGCATCGCATGACACGGGCTGGATCGCCGATTTCAGCTCAGCGCAGGCTCTGACAAGACTTCATTACCAATGGTTGATTGTCGAAGGATATCTCAAGGGCGTTTGCGATCCGGTTGTGGTGGACCGTGTCGTCAAGGATCGGGCATCTCACTTCTTCAAGTTCAGAGCCGAGTTCGATGCCCGGAGGCAGAATACCCGGCTCGGCAATGCTCTGCCGTTGGAGTTCTCTACAGCGGCTTATCGGTTCGGTCATTCCATGGTCAGAGCCTTCTATGATTACAACAAGAACTTTGGGCGGCCGGGCACAGGTTTTCTACCGCGCGCCACCTTGCAGTTGCTTTTCGAATTCACCGGCGGCGGCGGCAGGCTGGATGACGACAAGAAGCTGCCCAAGAACTGGATAATCGACTGGACGCGCTTTACCGGAGCCGATCCCCATGATGCGGGCGATGGAGAGCCGGCCCGTCTTGCCAGGAGGATCGATACGGAGCTTGCTCCGCCATTGCATACGCTGTTCAAGGAGGGTGAAGACCAGACCAACCAACAGCTTAAGGCGTTGTTCAAGAACCTGGCAAGGCGGAACCTTCGTCGGGGCTACAATCTCAGGCTCCCGACGGGTCAGGCTTTGCACAAGCATCTCAACCAGATTGGCGCGGTGCAGTCCTCGCCGATCCAAGACGTCTCGGCATTGTTCGCCGCGAAGCCCGATCTGAAGAACTTCCTCGCCGGCACCGCATCGCGTTTCCACGAGCGTACGCCGCTCTGGTTCTACATTCTGGCCGAAGCCGAGGCTGCAGGCGGAAATCGATTGGGCGAAGTCGGGAGCTGTCTCGTGGCGTCGACCTTCGTGGGCGTGCTGCTTGCGGATCCAGACTCTGCTCTTTCGCGTGGGTTCACGCCCAATCAGAGCCCTCTCAAGATGCCGGACAACTCACCGATCGACTCGATCGCCAAGTGGATGCGGTTTGCGGCGGTCATGCAGTAGTGCTCGTAGGACTGTTGCCTCGCCGCACCGCGGCGAGGCGATATTGATAAGCGTTGACGTTCCGTGATTAGGCAAGGCTCGATTGCCGCCGGCGCCATATCATCCGCGATTCACGAAGCTTTTGCTTCGAAAGCGGGGGCGAAATCACCCAGTGATTTTGCCTTCAGGATCGTGCCCTCGATATCCTGCTCCACGATCGCTTCAAGATCGGCGAAGCTGTCGATGACATAGTAGATCGGCTGGAGGATATCGATCCGGTAGGGCGTTCTCAGCACGCTCAGCAGATCGAACGGCCGGAATTCGCACGCCTTGCCTTCCATTGCCGCCTTCGCTTCGCTGGGCGATGAGACGATGCCCGCGCCGAAGCAGCGGCGTCCCTGCGGCGTATTGATCAGGCCGAATTCGACAGTGAACCAGAAGATCCGGAACAGGTGCCATGAATAGCCCTTGCCGAGGCGGACGGCCGTTTCGCCGAAATGCCGGACGAAATTGGCATAGCTCTGGTTGGTGAGCATGGGGCAATGGCCGAAAACCTCGTGGAACAGGTCCGGTTCCTCGATATACTCGATATGCTCGCGACGGCGCAGGAAGGTTGCGAGCGGGAATTTGCCTTGCGACAGAAGCTCATAAAAGCGCGAGGGCGGAATGAGGGCCGGCACGCCTTCGACGCCGAAGCCGGTGGTCTCGTTCAGGCGTCTGTTGACGTCGAGAAGCTGAGGGACCTTATCGGGCTTCAGCCCCAGCATTTTGACGCCGTCCAGATATTCGCGGCAGGCCGTATCGGCGAGCAGCTTCATCTGACGCCGGTAGAGTTCACCCCATATCGCATCTTCATCCGGAGTGTAGTCATATAGGCCATCCGGGCCCGGCAGTTTGGCGGTGTAGTTGCTTTCCTTGGTCATAGGCTGATCCTCCCAGGCACGGCGCTATTCCTGCCATTATGATCCGGATTCGGAGGATTTTCTTTTCTTTCGTGCTGGCTATCGCCATACTCTTGGCAAATCTTCCCCAATATGATGCGGAAAATGAAAGAACCTGGGAATTTTCGCCGCAAGCTTCTGCAACTCGTCCAGGCCGACGGCAGCCTTTCGCTGGCAGACCTGGCGGAAAAGGCCGGCATGTCGCAGAGTTCGGCCTGGCGGAAGATCCAGGAGCTGGAAGCCGACGGCGTCATCCGCAAGCGGGTGACACTGCTCGATCCTGGAAAACTCGATCTCAAGCTCTGTGTCATCGCGCATGTGACGCTGGAGGATCACCACGAAGAGGCGGTCGCGTCGTTCGCTGCGGTGGTGCTGGAGCGGCCTGAGATCATGGAGTGTTACGCCCTGTCGGGCGCCTTCGACTACATGCTGAAGATCAGGGCGAGGGACGTGGAAAGCTACGAAGCCTTCATGACCCGCTATCTCATGCGCAATCCGCATGTGCGCACCGTCGTCTCCAGCTTCGTACTGCGTGAGCTGAAATTCTCGACCGAACTGCCGCTCTGACTGCGCAGAGCGATGCCGTCGACATCATGGTGTGCTGCCGCCATGTCAGTGCCCCGGCATGAGCACCGGAAAACCTTCGAATGTCTTCAGCGTGTCGAGCACGATCGACGTCTTCACGTGCTGCACCGACTCGTGGGGCAACAGAACGTCGTTGACGAATTTCGAGAGGTCGGCGAGCCCGCGGGTCGCCACCGTCAGGTGATAGTCCATTTCACCGGTCAGGGCATAGGCTTCGAGAACTTCCGGCAGTCCGTTGATCAGTTGCGAAAATCGGCGGGCATTGTCTCTGTTGTGGGTCGCCAGCGTCACGGAAATGACCACCAGCATATCCAGGCCCAGCTTCTGCCGATCGAGGTAAGCGCGGTAGCTGCGGATATATCCCTCAGCCTCCAGCCTCGTGCGCCGGCGCGAACATTGCGACGGTGAAAGCGCGATCCGCTCCCCCAGCTCGTTGTTCGTCAGCCTGCCGTCCTTTTGCAGTTCCTGGAGCAGGCGCAAATCCAATTTGTCGAGCGGTTCATTCATTGCATGAAATCTCCAATACACTCACGGATCGTGCATAATTTCTTCCTAGAGCATGAAGAATGCAAGAACTTTGCACGTGTTTTGGGCCACACTTTGCATAGAAATGCAATCTCCTCTGGAGGAAAGAAAATGGGTCCCTTCCCACATGACGCGCCGCCCTCGGAAATCACCGCCGACAATCCGGCTGGCACCGACGGCTTCGAATTCGTCGAGTTCGCCCATCCTGAGCCCGATACGCTACGCGAGCTCTTCACACGCATGGGCTATGTCGCAGTCGCCAAACACAAGACGAAAGACATCACCGTCTGGCGACAGGGTGACATCAACTACGTCCTGAACGCCGAACCCGGCAGCCATGCCGCGCGTTTCGTCGCAAATCATGGTCCCTGCGCCCCGTCGATGGCCTGGCGCGTCGTCGACGCCAGGCACGCTTTCGACCACGCGGTGTCGAAAGGCGCCGTTCCCTATGAAGGGGACGACAAGGCACTCGACGTCCCGGCGATTGTCGGCATCGGCGGATCGCTGCTCTATTTCGTCGAGATCTATGGTGCAAAGGGATCGGCCTACGAAGCCGAGTTCGACTGGCTTGGCGAGCGCGACCCGCAGCCCCAGGGGATCGGCTTCTATTATCTCGACCATCTGACGCACAACGTCTTTCGCGGCAACATGGACAAATGGTGGGATTTTTACCGCAACCTGTTCAATTTCAAGCAGATCCACTTCTTCGATATCGATGGGCGCATCACCGGTCTGGTGAGCCGCGCCATCACCTCGCCCTGCGGCAAGATCCGCATACCGCTGAATGAATCGAAGGACGACACCAGCCAGATCGAGGAATATCTGAAGAAGTACAAGGGCGAGGGCATCCAGCATATCGCCGTTGGAACAGAAGACATCTACGACGCCACCGACAGGCTTGCCGACAACGGTCTGCGCTTCATGCCGGGTCCGCCAGAGACCTATTACGATATGTCCTATGAGCGCGTGAACGGTCACAGCGAACCGATCGAACGCATGAAGAAGCACGGCATCCTCATCGACGGCGAAGGTGTGGTGAATGGCGGCATGACGAAAATCCTGCTGCAGATCTTCTCCAAGACCGTCATAGGCCCGATCTTCTTCGAATTCATCCAGCGCAAGGGTGACGAAGGCTTCGGCGAAGGCAACTTCCGTGCTCTGTTCGAGTCGATCGAGGCCGATCAGATCAAGCGTGGTGTCATCGGGACTGCAGCGGAGTAAACTCTAGAGTTTTCGGGGAGGAGTGAGCATGGACCAGACATCGATCCAGACGTCCAACGGTGAAGCCGCGACGACAAACAAACTGAAATATATGCCGGGATTCGGCAATGACTTCGAAACCGAGTCGCTGCCCGGCGCCTTGCCGCAGGGCCAGAACAGCCCGCAGAAATGCAATTACGGTCTCTATGCGGAGCAGCTTTCCGGCTCGCCGTTCACAGCACCCCGCGGGACGAACGAAAGGTCCTGGCTTTATCGCATTCGCCCGAGTGTGCGCCACACCCGCCGCTTCTCCAACGCTTCCTATCCGCTCTGGAGAACCGCGCCTTGCCTCGACGAACATTCGCTTCCTCTCGGCCAGCTTCGCTGGGATCCCATCCCCGCACCCTCGGAGAGACTGACGTTTCTCGAAGGGGTGCGGACCATCACGACGGCAGGCGATGCCACCACTCAGGTCGGCATGTCGGCCCATGCCTACCTTTTCAATGAAGACATGGTCGACGACTACTTCTTCAACGCCGACGGCGAACTGCTGTTCGTGCCGCAGCTCGGCGCCATCAGAGTGTTCACCGAAATGGGCATCATGGATGTCGAGCCCCTGGAAATATGCCTCATCCCGCGCGGCATGATGTTCAAGATATTGAGGGGCGGCGAGCAGACGGTGTGGCGTGGCTATATATGCGAGAACTACGGCGCGAAATTCACGCTGCCAGACCGCGGGCCGATCGGCGCCAACTGCCTGGCAAACCCGCGCGACTTCAAGACACCTGTCGCCGCTTTCGAGGACAAGGAAACGCCGTGCCGCGTGCATGTGAAGTGGTGCGGAAAATTCTATGTCACGGACATCGGCCACTCGCCGCTCGATGTGGTGGCCTGGCACGGCAATTACGCGCCTTACAAATACGATTTGCGGACGTTTTCTCCGGTCGGCGCCATCAGCTTCGACCATCCCGATCCGTCGATTTTTTCGGTGCTGACCGCACCCACCGAAGATGCCGGTACCGCCAATGTCGACTTCGTGATCTTTCCGCCGCGCTGGCTGGTCGCCGAGCACACCTTCCGTCCGCCC
The DNA here is from genome assembly GCF_025847085.2 of Rhizobium sp. BT-226. NCBI lineage: Bacteria > Pseudomonadati > Pseudomonadota > Alphaproteobacteria > Hyphomicrobiales > Rhizobiaceae > Rhizobium > Rhizobium sp. BT-226. Next base: position 30,348 of record NZ_JAOYTI010000001.1, read on the forward strand.
TGGTACCACCGCAACATCATGAGCGAATTCATGGGTCTGATCCACGGCCAGTACGACGCCAAGGAGGAGGGCTTCGTGCCGGGCGGCATGAGCCTGCACAACATGATGCTTCCCCACGGGCCGGACGCGGTCGCCTTCGAAAAGGCATCCAACACCGAGCTCAAGCCGGTGAAGCTCGATCACACCATGGCCTTCATGTTCGAGACCCGGTACCCGCAGCAACTGACGAAATACGCAGCCGAGCTCGAAACGCTGCAGGATGATTACCTCGAATGCTGGGACGGCCTGGGACGCAAGTTCGACGGGACCCCCGGTATCAAGTGATGCATCAGGTGAAGCCATCCTCCGGCACGGAATTTCGGACATGAAACTTGCGACGTTAAAAGACTCCACGCGGGACGGCCGGCTCGTCGTCGTTTCCCGCGACCTGACCCGCTGTTCGGAGGTCGGTCACATCGCTCGGACCCTGCAGGCAGCACTCGATGACTGGGCGCATGTGGCTCCGAGGCTCGCGCTCATTGCCGAAGGCGTCGAGACCGGAGCCCAGCCGACGATCCGGTTTCACGAACATGACGCAACGTCACCTTTGCCGCGAGCCTACCAATGGGCCGACGGCTCCGCCTACGTCAACCATGTCGAACTGGTGCGCAAGGCGCGCGGTGCCGAGATGCCGGCAAGCTTCTGGACCGATCCGCTGATCTATCAAGGCGGGTCAGACGCGTTCCTCGCGCCGCGCGATCCCATCCTGGCGGCTGACGAGGCCTATGGCATCGACATGGAGGGCGAGGTCGCCGTCATAACCGGCGACGTTGCAATGGGGTCCAGCCCGGAGGCCGCCCGCAGCGCCATCCGTCTGCTGATGCTCGTCAACGACGTGTCGCTGCGCGGTCTGATCCCGGACGAACTGGCGAAGGGATTTGGTTTCTTTCAGTCGAAGCCAGCATCGGCTTTTTCTCCAGTCGCGGTGACGCCGGATGAACTCGGAGATGCCTGGGATGGCGGCAAGCTGCATCTGCCGCTACTGGTGAGCTTGAACGGCAAGCCATTCGGCAAGGCGAATGCCGGCATCGACATGACCTTTGATTTCGGCCAGCTGATCGCCCATGCCGCCAAAACCCGCAATCTCGCGGCCGGAACGATCATCGGCTCCGGCACCGTTTCCAACAAGCTCGACGGCGGCCCGGGAAAACCGGTGGAAGAGGGGGGAAACGGCTACTCCTGCATCGCCGAAATCAGGATGATCGAGGCCATCGAGACTGGATCGCCGAAGACGCCGTTCATGAAGTTCGGCGATCAGGTTCGCATCGAGATGAAGGATAAGGCCGGCCATTCGATCTTCGGGGCGATGGAGCAGACAGTCGAAAAATACAGCGGGGCCCGGCCGCAATGAACGAGGTCGTTCTCTACGACTACTGGCGATCATCGGCGAGCTATCGCGTCCGCATCGCGCTCAATCTCTTGGGCATCGACTACAAAACCGTGCCCATCAACCTGTTGGACGGCGCACACAAGACTTCGGAATATCTGGCCCTCAACCCGCAGGGGCTGGTGCCGACATTGGTGATCGACGGGAAAACACTGACGCAGTCGCTGGCGATCGCCGAATACCTCGCCGAGACACGGCCGGAATGTGGATTGCTGCCACCTGACATTGTCGATCGCCAGAAAGTGCGCGCCCTCGCATATGCGGTCGCCATGGACATTCATCCGATCTGCAACATGCATGTCGTGTCGCATCTGATGACCATGACCGAGAAGGCCGATGCTCGCGAGGAATGGATGAAACATTTCATCACCGACGGACTGCGCAAACTGGAAGCCATGATCGGCAAAGCCGATGGCGCGTTCAGCTTCGGAGATAGGCCGACGATGGCGGACCTTTGTCTCGTTCCCCAGGTCTACAATGCCCGCCGCTGGGGCGTTGATATGACCGCTTTCAAGCGCATTGTCGACATCGACGGCAGATGCGCCGAGCTGCCGGCTTTCCAAGCGGCGCATCCTGACCGCGTGAAACCGTAACGGCAGAGCGAACCCGCGACGAAATCCGAAGAAGCGTTCCCTTCTTTTCTGCAGCTCCAGCATCAATTGCCGGCACCGCGTCGGATCGCGTGGACCGCGATCTCGCGATCGCGGCGAGAACCGGGGTTTACCTTGTATCATCACTTCTGATTGTGTCGCTTGCCAGAAGATTTCCCCTTGTGCATTGATCAGATGCTGCTGGGGTAGGTCTGAAATGTTCTCGTCAGATCGGTCCGCTGCTCGATCGCGTCGACTGGTGTTATGGCTATGAGGATGAAGCCAGAATGGACATGAAATGGCACAAATGCGATGCCAACTCCCGTAGGTATAGGGATTACGTATACCTGATCGAGGGCAAGCAGCCGCAAGGTTCGGCAGTTTGCCTGAAGGACAGGCGAGCGGTCAGTGACTGCCCGCAAAGCAAAGGCAGCGGCTCAGCAGCCATCAAGTGCTTTAATCCTCGAGACCAAAGTCTTGCCAAACACATAGGTGGTCTGGACATCGGCGCGACCCTGGCAGCGACGGCCGTCACTGGTGACGTATTGGTACGAAACCCTGACATCATCATTGCTGCGCAGCGCCGTGCCGGTGAGTTTGAGCGGTTGCGACATCGCGCCGTAGAAGGCGTGGATCGACGCTTCGTTGAAGGGTCCCTGGCCACGCTTCTCCGGAACGACCAGCGCCGAGGCGGTTTCACCATCGGCTGCTGCGAGCGCTGAGTAGAAGGCCGTCACCGCGCCCATCGGGTCGTGCGGAAACGTCTTGCCCGCCTCGGACGCCGGATCAGGTCCGTCCTCATCAATCGCGTCGTAAGTGATGCCCACGCTCTGTGCCTTGGCGGCTGTCAGCCATGCGATGCCTTCAGGCGGCGCTGACGTCACGTAGGCGATGGCAGTCTCGGACAATCCCAGCTGGTTGAGATAAGCTCCGACCAGTGCGTTGGCGACACCACTCTCGCTGGCCTTTCCGTCGACCACGCGATAGGCGGCATGGAAACCGATATTGGATTCGGGCTGAAGAAACCGCTGCGAACCGGCAAGCCAGGTGAGGGCGCAAGCTGACGCACACAAGGTCCCCGGCGGGGTAGCCGTCGCAAAGCCTCGAAGGCGGATGGCACGCCCGATCTCGATCCCGGCTTTCAGATCCCCGCCCTCGCTGTTCAGAAAAACAAGGGCCTTGCTGGAGGCAGCGGCCACGTTTCTGAAGACGATTTCGTCACCGTCGTTCAAGACGCCCGTGACGGAGATGAGGTCCGTGTCACCCTCCAACGGCTGTCGCGTGATCTCCGCCGCAGACAGAGGAAATGCGATAAGAAGCAACAACCCAGCCACGATGTAACGCATCGATTCCCTCCGCCTTTGTACTTGTTATTGAACACTGAGAGGAGTGTCTTGCAAGTCTGATGGGGACAGCGCGAGGCAGGCTTCGGCCACTCCGCGGTGTGGCGGATCGGCCTTGATCTGGTATACATCGTCGCCATCCCTTTTAACGTGACGCGATAAAACATGTCAGAGGACGAGCATTTCGAGGAAGACACTGTGCTGCCGGGATCCGACGAACCCGAGAAGCCCGCTGAGCGTTATAAACTCGGCCTCTGCCTTTCGGGCGGCGGTTATCGGGCCATGCTTTTCCATGCGGGATCGCTTGCCAGGCTCAATGAGGCCGGTCTTCTCGCGAAACTCGATATGATCTCGTCGGTGTCGGGCGGATCCATCGCGTCCGGCCTGCTCGCCTATATCTGGCCACGGCTGGTCTTTGAGAACGAGGTCGCCGTCAACTTCAAGACCGAATACCTCGATCGCATTCTGGCCTTCAGTCAGCTATTCGCGGATGGGCCGAGCTTCCTGAAGGGCGTGTTCAACCCCTTCTCGAGCGCGGCCGAGGAAGCCGCTAAACTCTACGAGCGGCATCTCTTCGACGAAAAATCACCAAGCCTGAGCGATCTTCCGAGATTGCCCTGGTTCGTATTTTGCTCCAGCAATCTCAGCACCGGTTCGCTCTTCCGGATGTCGAACCGCTATCTCGCGGATTACAGGATCGGGGTGTCCTTTCATCCGAGACTTTCGCTCGCGACCGCGGTTGCGGCTTCGGCGGCATTCCCGCCCGTGCTGTCGCCGCTACGATTGGATCTGTCGCAGTTTTCCTGGAAGAGAGAAAAGCTCGACGACACCGTTGGCGAACCGGTTGCTCCGGGCAGGGCGATATTGAGCGACGGCGGCATCTATGACAATCACGGCATCGAGCCGGCGCTGAAACGCTGCGATTGCCTGCTTGTCAGCGATGCCGGAGCGCCTTGGCGATCCTCGACCCGCGGATACTGGAACTATCTCTCCCAGCTCAAGCGTGTTCTCGATACCACCGACAATCAGGTCAGGTCGTTGAGGCGGCGAGACCTGATCGGCGGCTTCAAGGCTGCAAAACAGGCCGATCAGCTTGGCCTCGACGATCTCGCGAAATCGGCTCTGCGCGCAAGAACCCGCGGCGTCTATTGGTCGATCGACAGCAAGGACTTCGAGCTCAGGCCCTACGCGTCATACACGCTGCCGCCGTCGTCGGTCGTTCCCTCCGAGGTCGGCACCTATCTCCATTTTCTGGGCGCGAAAGAGACGGAGCATCTGACGAACTGGGGGCACTACGCCTGCGACGCGATGCTCAACCGGTTCTATCAATCGCCCTTGGCGCCATCATCCGGCCCGCCGTTGGCAGTCGGGACCGTGAAGCCATCTTGGGCGGCGAGGTTGAGTAAGCTCCTGTTCGACTTCCTTTCCTTTTGAGCGCAAGCCGGAGGTGCCGGCTAAAGACAGCCTGAAGGAGTCATGGCTGTCTTTTTTCGCGAGGAAGCAACCGCTTGTCCATTCGCCATTCAAACGCGAAACCTTTCCTGAGAAAAAGCAGCGGCCGGACCCGCTAGGAGCACCGCATCCAATTCCAAACCAGATATTGAAATCAACCCCAGGTGGCGATACTGCGTTGGTATGGTAACAACAATTTCGGATCTATCGAATGTTGCGCAGCGTCATTCCACTCTTCTCAATGCTTGGACTATCCATCCTGGCCATTCCTACCGAACTCGCTCTGGCCAGCGACAACCCAAACGTCAAGTCGATCGCGCGCGGCGACAGCCCATGAGAAGTCTGAAAAAGGTTTGGACGGCTTCCTGGAGAAACTGCGCAGTCCACCGCCGGGAACCGAAAATTACAGCATCAAGCTGGGTTCACGGACAAGGGCAAGGACGTGGCCCTGACCACTGACGAGATGGAGCCTGACGTGGAATACATGTGGGTCTATCAGATCAGGGCATCAGGTGATCATTTCACCGCTCTTCTTGGCGATACGCCGGAATACATCCATAACATCAAGCCCGATGATCGCGTCGAGTTCGAAAGGTCGGATATCTTCGATTGGATGTATATCGAGAATGGGAAAGTGAAGGGCAACTATACCGCTTGCCCGCTGCTGTTGGCCGGTCCGAAAGAACAGTTGGAACAATATCGCGACATCTACGGCATTGTCTGCGACTGACCGCAACGCCGCTCCTATACTCCCATCAACATGATCTCGATGATGTTGATGGTCTCATATACGCATGGTTAGTCAGGCTTTTTTCGATGCACAGTGGGTAAAATAGCTCCCATACAACTCAGGCATGCCTCCTATCGACCACTCCGATACGCTGACGTGGGTCCGCCCTGCTCCCGATCCAACAACATCAATGATGGTCGAAAATTTACCTGGCGGGAGCTGAAGGAATCTCACTTGTTTGGCGTCATCATGGTCTTCGCGAAGCCAATGATCGCTGGGCAGATACTGAGTTGCGCACTGGGCTATCGCTTTATAGTCGCCGCTCAGTTCAAAATCGGCAAAATGTTGGACCACAGGATCGCAGCCGTATAGCGGGATGAAGACTAAAGATGTCGCCAAGCGCTTGCACCAGTCTACGAGAGTTACCGATTCAACCATATATGGTTTCCATGCTGGGCCTGAGTGCGACAATCCGTCAGAAGCCGATGGTTTAGTTCTTGGCCCGCTTGGGCCCGGCCAACGCCCAACTCGTTATTGGCGGCTTACGAATTTTTGATCCTGTTTTGTTCCTTCAGGCATTTCCCAGGCGACCTACCGCCTGGGAAATTCTCGATATGAGGGAAAGCAGCCTGCTGCATTTCCTGATTCACCCGCTCACACAAGAGAAGAGGAGGGCGAATGATCAGCTGCACCCGCTCGTCGCACCGCACGTATCGCACTTCTCGCAGGTCCCATTCCGCACCATCGTGAAGTTCTGGCACTCCGAGCACATGTTGCCGGTATAGCCCTGCATGATCGAGCGCTGGCGGCGTTCGGCTTCCCGCTTCTTGGCTTCGGATTTCGCCGTTGCCGCGTCTGCCGCCGCCTTGTCGGAGAACAAGGCCGTTGCGTCGCTGGTGATTTCCTCGATCACCTCTTCGGCGATCTCTTCCGCCAGTTCCTTGGCGCGCTCCTCGTAATCACGCTTGAAGGCGACGATTTCGGAGGTGGCGATGGCGACCGTCGGCTCCAGCTTGCGGGCAGCGCTGCCAGCAAAGGCAGTCACGGTGCCGGAGGAGGCGGCGCGGGCAGGGGCGGCGGTCGCCGCACCCTTGGGTTCACCTGCCTGGCGTTCGCCGCCGGTGCCGGACACCAGCGTCGGCTTGTAGCCGCGGGTCCAGCCGGTGGAGAGCAGGTTGGTCTTGCCTTCCTGGATGCCCTTGCCGAGTGCCGTGTTCGAGAAATCCGACGTATCGACATGGGCGAGGTCATGGCGGCCGAGATAGGAGACGGCAAGTTCGCGGAAGACGTAGTCGAGGATGGAGGTAGCGTTCTTGATCGCATCATTGCCGATGACCATGCCGGCCGGCTCGAACTTGGTGAAGGTGAAGGCCTCGACATATTCTTCGAGCGGCACGCCATATTGCAGGCCGAGCGAGATGGCGATGGCGAAATTGTTCATCATCGCACGGAAGGCAGCGCCTTCCTTGTGCATGTCGATGAAGATCTCGCCGAGGCGGCCGTCGCCGAATTCGCCGGTTCTGAGATAGACCTTGTGTCCGCCGACGGCGGCCTTCTGGGTATAGCCCTGGCGGCGGTTCGGCAGCTTCTCGCGTTCGCGGGAAACACGCTCGATCACCCGCTCGATGATCTTTTCGGTGACGGTGACAGCCTGGGCGGCGAGGGGCGCCTGCAGCAGTTCCTCCAGCGCATCCTCGTCGTCCTCGTCTTCGATCAGCGAGGCGTTGAGCGGCTGCGACAGCTTCGAGCCGTCGCGATAGAGCGCGTTGGCCTTGAGGCCGAGCTTCCACGACAGCATGTAGGCGTTCTTGCAATCCTCGACGGTCGCCTCGTTCGGCATGTTGATCGTCTTGGAAATCGCGCCCGAGATGAAGGGCTGGGCCGCCGCCATCATGCGGATATGGCTTTCGACCGAGAGGTAGCGCTTGCCGATCTTGCCGCAGGGATTGGCGCAATCAAAGACCGGCAGATGCTCGGCCTTGAGGAAGGGCGCGCCTTCCAGCGTCATCGCGCCGCAGACATGGATGTTGGCGGCTTCGATGTCCTTCTTCGAGAAGCCGATATGATCGAGCAGGCTGAAGCTCATGTCGGCCAGCTGTTCGTCGGAAACCTTCAGCGTGTCCTTGAGGAAGTCGGCACCGAGCGTCCACTGGTTGAAGACGAACTTGATGTCGAAGGCGCTTTTCAGCGCGGCGTTGACGGCTTCCACCTTCTCGTCGCTGAAGCCCTTGGTCTTTAGCGTCGACGGATTGACAGCCGGCGCCTGGTTCAGGTTGCCGTGGCCGACTGCATAGGCCTCGATCTCGGCGATCTGGCTTTCCGAATAGCCGAGCGTGCGCAGCGCGTCGGGCACGGCGCGGTTGATGATCTTGAAGTAGCCGCCGCCGGCAAGCTTCTTGAACTTGACGAGGGCAAAGTCGGGCTCAATGCCGGTGGTGTCGCAATCCATGACGAGACCGATCGTGCCCGTGGGCGCAATGACCGAGACCTGGGCATTACGGTAGCCATGCTGCTCACCGAGCTCGAGCGCCTTGTCCCAGGCCGATTTAGCGTGGGCGACGAGATCCTGGTCGGGGTTTTCCGAATGGATCAGTGCGACCGGGTTGATCGACAGCGCTTCATAGCCGGAGCTCTCGCCATGCGCCGCACGGCGATGGTTGCGAATGACCTTGAGCATGCTCTCGCGGTTCGGCGCGAAATTCGGGAACGGGCCGAGCTCGGCAGCCATTTCGGCCGAGGTCGCATAGCAGATGCCGGTCATGATCGCGGTCAGCGAGCCTGCAATGGCGCGTGCCTCCGCGGAGTCGTAGGGAATGCCCGACGACATCAACAGGCCGCCGATATTGGCGTAGCCGAGGCCGAGCGTGCGGTATTCGTAGGAGAGTTCGGCAATGCGCTTCGACGGGAACTGCGCCATCATCACCGAGACTTCCAGCACGACGGTCCACAGGCGAACCGCATGTTCGTAATCGGCGATGTTGATGCGCTTGGTGGCCTTGTCCTTGAACTGTAGGAGGTTCAGCGAGGCAAGGTTGCAAGCCGTGTCGTCGAGGAACATATATTCCGAGCACGGGTTCGAGCCACGGATCGGGCCGCCGGCCGGCGAGGTGTGCCAGTCGTTCATCGTCGTGTTGAAGTGAATGCCGGGATCGGCCGAGGCCCAGGCGGCGTAGGAAATGGTTTCCCAGAGATCGCGCGCCTTCAGTGTCTTCATCACCCTGCCGTCTTTGCGGGCGGTCAGGTTCCATTCGCCATCATTTTCGACGGCGCGCAGGAAGTCGTCCTTGATCGAGACGGAGTTGTTGGAGTTCTGGCCGGATACCGTGAGGTAGGCTTCCGAATCCCAATCCGTGTCGTAGGTCTTGAATTGCAGATCCTTGTAGCCCTGGCGGGCGAACTGGATGACGCGCTGGACGTAGTTCTCCGGAACCTGGTCCTTCTTGGCGGCACGGATTTCACGCTTCAGGGCAGGGTTCTTGTTGGGGTCGAAGCAATCGCCGTTGTCGCCGCCTTCGCAATTGAAGCAGGCCTTCATGATCGCCTTCAGATGCTTGGCGACGACCTTGGAGCCGGTGACGAGGGCCGCCACCTTCTGCTCTTCCTTGACCTTCCAGTTGATGTATTCCTCGATATCGGGATGGTCGATATCGACGACCACCATCTTGGCGGCGCGGCGCGTCGTGCCGCCCGATTTGATGGCGCCGGCAGCACGGTCGCCGATCTTCAGGAAGCTCATCAGGCCGGAGGAGCGGCCGCCGCCGGAAAGCTTTTCGCCTTCGCCGCGCAGCATCGAGAAGTTGGAGCCGGTGCCGGAGCCGTATTTGAACAGGCGGGCTTCACGCACCCAGAGGTCCATGATGCCGCCTTCGTTGACGAGATCGTCCTCGACAGACTGGATGAAGCAGGCATGCGGCTGCGGGTGTTCGTAGGCCGACTTGGACTTGGTCAGCTTGCCGGTGAAGGGATCGACATAGAAATGGCCCTGGCCGGGACCATCGATGCCATAGGCCCAGTGCAGGCCGGTGTTGAACCACTGCGGCGAGTTCGGGGCGACACGCTGGGTGGCGAGCATATAGGCAAGCTCGTCCTTGAAGGCCGAGGCATCTTCCTCGGAGGAAAAATAGCCGCCCTTCCAGCCCCAATAGGTCCAGGTGCCGGCAAGACGGTCGAAGACCTGGCGCGCATCGATTTCCGAGCCGGTCTGCTCATCCTTGGACAGGGTCTTCAGCGCGCCATCGTCGGGAACGGAGCGCCACAGGAAGGAGGGAACGTCGTTTTCCTCGACTTTCTTCAGCCGGGTGGGAACGCCGGCCTTGCGGAAATACTTCTGCGCCAGAACGTCGGTCGCGACCTGGGAGAACTGCGCGGGAACATCGATGTTCTCGAGGCGGAACACGACCGAACCATCGGGGTTCTTGATCTCGCTCGTCGCCTTGCGGAATTCGATATCCGCATAGGCGCCTTGGCCGGCCTTCGTGAAACGACGTTCGATGCGCATGGTCTTGACCTCGTGTTGGCGCCCGGTCCCCGCGACCGGGGCGCAAAATTCCTATCCGGCGGCACTTTATCGTCGTGCAGCCAGCCGCGTTTCCGTATCGTGACAGGGGTGTCATCCGGAGATGTCCTTCCTGTATCTTGTGGTGATGGTGGCTGCAAACGCTAAATATAGTATTAACAGCTATTATCGCCAGTCCCAATGTCACTTTTTTTGGAGGCTGAAAATCGCACAGAGATCCTGTCAGGCCTGAACCGCTCCCGGCCCATCACCCTGATTCTGCGTCCTGATTTTCAAAAGGGAACCGGGCTCGTTACCTCCGGTCCTGTCGCCGCCGCAACATCAGAGACAGTAAAGTTTGAAACAGCTGATTCCGTCAAGGGCTGGCTTTTAATTGATTGCTAACCACAACATCTTGTGGATGCGCCTGTGAAGATTGGGGAAAGCCGGGGAGCGCTGAAATTACAATGGCTTGCAGGCATTGCCGGCTAAGGAAAAGGTCGGAACGAGAAAAAAGCGCCCTGCGGCAAATCTTGTGATGGCATTTCCGGTGCAAATGGGCATGCCGATTCGCCCGCATGCAAGCGCCTATCAGAGCGCATCTATGGCGATGGTGACGGTCGCCACGCCGATCGGCCTGTTCTCTTCGTCCATGACGACGAAGCTCGCCTGCGTTTCGAGTATCTGGGTGGATTCGTTGCGCTCCGCCCGGTCGATGAAGACCTCGCGCGAGCCGTTGGCGAAGGTTCTGAGGTATTTCTCCTCGTCGCCCTGCCAGTAATCGGCGGTAATGATGCTCTGCCCGACATTCAGCCCATGACTGTCGGTGACGAAAAATTCGACGATCGCTCCCTGCGAGGCGTCCTGCCTGGCTTTCAGGTAATGCGACACGGATCTGTCGAGCAGCAGCTTGACCATATGCAGGTGATGCTGATCGACCTCCGATCGGTAGGTGTCGTCGAGCACCCGCATATCCATTTCGCTGACATTGCCGAACTCCGCGTTCTGTTCGGCAATGGCTTTCAGCACCAAGGGCGTTTCCACGATCGGCCGGATCTGCTTCTCGACATAGTCGCGCACGAGGGGAATATAAGCAGGCTCGGCGCGGACAGGCGTGAGGGGAAACAGTGATGCGGCCAGCCCGACGGTCACAACCGCTCCTCTATGCCCCCACCGCGCCATCTTGCTTCCTTATATCGCATCGTTTCTTGCACGCTTTAAGCGCAATTTGATGTGATTCGCAGCTGTCGAGTTTATGCGGACAAGATAAAATAGATGTGCAGATCCCGATAGCGGATTCGGGAAACCGCGCCGACAAAAATTGGAACAATTTCAAGTGGTAAATGCGCTGGTCGCGCGCCGCGATCGGTGGTGTCAGCGTGCGCCCTTGGCGATCGGCTCCTGATAGGTGAAGCCCATGTCCCAGGGGAAGTAGATCCAGGTGTCCTGGCTCACCTCGGTGATGAAGGTGTCGACGGTCGGCACGCCCTTCGGCTTGGCGTAGACGCAGGCAAAATGGGCCCTCGGCAGCATGGTGCGCACCTGTGCGGCGGTCTTGCCGGTATCCGTCAGGTCGTCGACGACAAGCACGCCTTCGCCGCCATTTTCCTGAAGTTCGGGCGCGATCCCCTTGAGCAGCACCATGTCGCCCTGGTTCACATAGTCATGATAGGAAGCGACGCAGACAGTCTCGATTAGCCGGATGTTCAGCTCGCGTGAGATGATAGCCGCCGGAACGAGGCCGCCGCGGGTGATGCAGACGATTGCCTTGAACGCCTGATTGAGGCCGGCAAGCCGCCAGGCAAGGGCGCGCGCATCGCGGTGGAACTGATCCCAGGAAACGGGAAAGGCTTTATCGGGAAGGGACATCGGGCTGCTCCGCGGCATGAAAAAACGACACGCCGTTTGCCGGCGACCGGACAGGCTTGAAGCGGCGATCGGCAAAACGCAAATCGCGCAGCCGGAACTGCGCGAGATGGGGCCGAGGCTCGAAGCTGTCATCGGTCGCCGCAATTAGCGGGATTTGCCGGCAAAAGGCAAGAGCAGCCAATCAACGCGACAACAGGGTCAGCGCCGTCATCGATTGCAGCAGGGTCTTCGTCGTGCCGCCGAAGATCATCTGCCAGAGCCAGGAATGCGTATAGGCGCCCATGACGAGAAGATCGATGCTGCTGTCCGAAAGCCGGTTCTCGATGACATGCGATGCGCTCTTATCCACACTTTGGGCCGACGAAAGCGTCGTCTTGACGCCATGACGAGCAAGCGTCGCGGCGATGTCGGCGCCGGCGGTCAGCGGCGATTGCAGCGCCGTGTCGGCCGGATCGACCGAAAAGATCTCCACCTCGTCGGCGGCTTTGAGGATCGGCAGCGCGTCGAAGGTCGCGCGCGCCGCCTCTTTCGATCCGTTCCAGGCGATCAGCACGCGCTTGATCGGCTTCGGCTGGCGGATGATATAGGGGATCATCAGCACCGGCCGGCCGGTTTCGAAAAGGAAACTGTCGACGTCGACGTGGCTGTCGGAAGGTTTGGCCGGGTCGGCCTGCGAGGCGATCAGGAGGTCGGCGCTGCGCGCACTTTCGATCAGCGGGGCGGAGCCGTATCCGGTTGATGTGGCAAAGCTGCGCCATTCGAAGGAGGCGCCAGCCGCCTCCGCTTTCGCCCTGAAGATGCGCTCCACGGCAATCGTTTCGCTATGCGCCATATCCTGCAGCGCCTGCACGGCAACGGGATCGGGGATTTCCATCGGCGCGACCAACGGCACGGCGGAAATGATTTCGGCATGCAAGCCGATCACATGGGCGCCGCTTTCAGCGGCGATGGCAAAGGCGAAATCGGCAACCGCAGAACTATTGTCGGATGTATCGAGAATGGCGAGAATGGTTTTGTAGGACATATCAATTCTCCTTGCGCTGAAAGGGCTTGCGCGAGGGAAGGAATGCGCCGGACCGTTCTCCTGTTCCTTGATCGGGATCAAGGATGGCCTTGAGTTCCGGCGTTGCTCTCAAGCCTCGGCGGAATGGTTTTCGGCGATGTCCTTCCTTCGGCCGATGGCGTCGATCATCTCTCGCACCTCGGCGCCGGCCGCGTCGATCACCGCCTGCGAGCGGCCGCGCACGACGATCTCGGTCGAAAATTTCTGGCCGATATAGCGCGGGTAGGAGCCGATGCTGGTTTCCGGATGTGCTTTCTGGATCGCGGTCAAGGGCGTGCCGATCTCGCCTTCGCCGTAAGGGCAGGCAATGGCGAGCGAGAGCACCGGCGTGCCGGTCCGAAGCGTCGGCAGCACATTGTCGACCATCGCCTGGAAGACCTGGGGCACACCGGCCATGACATAGACATTGCCGATGATGAAGCCCGGCGCAGTCGAGACCGGGTTGGCGATATGCACAGCGCCCCGCGGCATGCGCGCCATGCGCTGCCGCGCCTCGGTGAATTCCATCTCACGGCGGCGGTACATTTCGGCCAGCAGCGTCATTGCCGCTTCGTCGTATTCACAAGGCAGGCCGAAAGCCTTGGAAATGGCGTCGGCGGTGATGTCGTCATGCGTCGGCCCGATACCGCCCGAAGTGAAGACGTAATCATATTTGCCGCGAAGCGCGTTCAGCGCCTCGACAATCGCGTCTTCGTCGTCGGCGACGATGCGCACTTCCTTGAGGTCGATGCCGGAAAGCGTCAGCAGATCGGCGAGGTGGCCGATATTTTTATCCTTGGTGCGGCCGGAGAGAAGTTCGTCGCCGATGGCGAGCATGGCGGCGGTGACGACGATGTCTTGGCTCATGGGATGTTCCGTGATGTGAGGCTGGGAAATAGGTAGCGCCGTTCGGTCGCTTTGCAAACACCAGAGGCATGATGCCGAAAAGTACAGGGGGGTTCGGGCGACATGATGCTCTAACTTTTTAATTCGGGCGATGCGTCATTTTTGCCGAAATGAAAACCGCAAGCGATTTTTCGTCTCCAAGTGGTGAACACTTAGTTCTTCGTCACGGGGCTTTGTTCAGCCAGGCGCGCTGATAGAAATCGCGTCGGGCACGAAATTCAACCCGATGTTTCAAGGAAGATAAAAGATGGCGAAGGTTCTCGTCCTTTATTATTCGGCTTACGGCCATATCGAAACTATGGCCTACGCCGTCGCCGAAGGCGCGAAGTCGGCCGGTGCCGAGGTCACCGTCAAGCGCGTTCCGGAACTGGTTCCGGAAGACGTCGCCAAGGCTTCCTATTACAAGGTCGACCAGGCGGCTCCGATCGCCACCGTCGATGAACTGGCGGATTATGACGCGATTATCGTCGGCGCCGGCACCCGCTTCGGCACGGTCGCCTCGCAGATGCGCAATTTCTGGGACCAGACGGGCGGCCTCTGGTTCGCCGGCAAGCTCGTCGGCAAGCTCGGTTCGGTCTTCACCTCCTCGGCAACCCAGCACGGCGGCCAGGAATCGACCATCCTCGGCTTCATCCCGACTTTCCTGCATCAGGGCATGGTCGTTGCCGGCCTGCCTTATGCCTTCCAGGGCCAGATGGGTACCGAGGAAGTCAAGGGCGGCTCGCCCTACGGCGCCTCCACCATCACCAACGGCGACGGCTCTCGCCTGCCTTCCGAGATCGAGCTGGAAGGCGCGAAATACCAGGGCGCCCATGTCGCCAAGCTTGCTGCCAAGCTCGCCTGATCTTTGACGCTGAAATAATGAAGGCGCGGCGGGCGTGAGGCTCGCCGCGTCTTTTCTGTTTTCTCCCACGACAGACTGCGCAGCCTTCATCGCTTTCGGGAGGGAAATGCCTGGCCGATCATTCGTCGGTGCTGCCGGCAAAACAGGCATGATTTTTTACCCCTTGCGGCTCTTCCCATCGCCCATGACGCAAGATATTGAAAATGCCGCAAGCGGGCGTGGCGAAACTGGTAGACGCAAGGGACTTAAAATCCCTTAGAAATCCTTGAGCTGTTGGATTTCCCGTTGCAAAACATGCTCGATTTTACGACTGAAAACGACGGAACAAAACGAGATTTGCAAAACATTTTACCGCTTCTTTTTGCTGTTGAAGGCGCGGACTACCTTGCTTTCATTCTCGACGTGCCGGGTATAGTGAGCGCCCATCCGCTCTGACCGGTCACCCAGCGCAGCAGCGACATCGCCGATCTCCACGCCAGCCCGTCTAAGGTCGGCAGCATAGGTCGTCCGCAGGCCATGCAGCGTGGTTCCCGCGCCAATTTTCCCATCCCGCTCCAGATCCCGCAGATAGTGGCTGACTGCCGTCTGCATCTGCTTTTCGTCTTCCCACGGCGTGCCGTCCTGGCGCGTGCAGATCTCCAAGGCCGTCTTGTCCAGCTTGTCGATATACTCCTGAAGCTCCTCGACGGCTGGCACCATCGTGTTTTCCTGATTCTTCCTCGTCACCTTGCGAAAGCATTTCCACCCATGCTGCGGGTGAGGGCCATAATCCGACCAGCGGAGCTTGACGAGCGTCTGCCCGCGGTAGCCGGCGTGTCTGGCAATGATCATCGGGGTGAGGAGATATCGAGGAGCGTTATCCCGCACGTACTCCCATTCATGGGCGAACCATTCCCGGTTGGCGTTCGGATCTGACGTGTGGGCCTTGTCGAGCCCTTTGGCTGGATTGGTTCGCATCTTCCGGCGCTTGACGGCCTGGCTGAACATAGAGGAGAGGGCGGCGACCATCTGGTCAGCGAAGCGGGGCCACTTCTCTTTGGCGCATCGATCGCGGATATCGTAGATGTCGGCCTGCTCTATGTCGTCGAGCGGATAATCAAATTCCGGCCGCAGCCAACCGAAGGCGTCGGTATAGTCCTTCTTCGTGGCGTCGGCGAGCGTCTGATATTTCGGGCAATCGTTTTCGAACCAGTAGACGAGGGCTCCGAGCGTGCCATCGGCATATGTCCGCTTTTCCGTCAGCTTCCGGCGTCCGTTGTAGGCGCCGATGAAGTCGGGCATCGCCATGCGCTTTTCGAGATCGGCCCGCGTTCCATCGAAGCCGCCGATCAGCTTCTCCTTCGTGGAACGCACATAGACGTACCACTTCCCGCGCGCCTTGATGACGTTAAGCCCTTCCAGCTTCACTTTGACCACCATAGAGCCGCTCCCCGAATTTCCGCTTCGGGGCGGCATCCTGCTTGTTTGGATCGAGAGACGCCAGCCATTCGTCCAGGCGCTGACGAAGATATCTTTCGCCCCTTGTGGATTCCGTGAACTTCAGCGGCCGAACGGGGCAAACCTTCTTGAAGGTCTCGACACAGACGCCGCAATATGCAGCTGCGGATTTCTGGTCCATGGCGGCCGGCCAATATGGGAGGTCTGGCGTCATCCTACCCCTCCTTCTCTGGGATAAGCGCGTGAAGAGCACCACACCCACATTCCCCGGCATCAACGCAGTCTCCCACGCCAAACTCGTCGGGTCGGTGATTGCACGGGCGTGGACAGAACTTATCTCGTAGCGCCTTCTCCAGTTCCGCTATCCTGCGCTCCATGGCTTCGATGTGGTCGACGGTTTCGGTCTTTGCGCAAGGCGTGGAACCTGGGCTCTCTCTCGGCAGTTCGTGGTCTCGAGCAGAATTCAATTCGGGAGTGATCTCATGGAAGATGGAAACCAGGGGCCGGGCTGGTGGTTCGCTTGGGTAGGGCGTCTTAACACCAACATCGGAATGCTCCGTTTTCTCAGTGTGCCCATCTGCTTCATCGTGGTTTTCGGCACGATCATGTGGACTATCCTGCCCTGACTTTTGCGTCTGGGTGATCTTGCTCATTTCACACATCCCTCGTCTTCCTGAAACCGCCGCCGCGGATCTTCGCTTTCGATTGGGGCCAGATGCCAAGGTGCTTCTTGCGAACGCGGTCGGCCTTGGCCTGCTCCGTCTGTTCTTCACCGGATTTCACGCGATGAGGCTGCTTCAGGACCGGCTGCAGATTGCTCTCGCGATGCTCGCCGCCGCGCCACAGCGCCTTGATGTGGTCCAGGTCCCACGCTTCACCAGCCAGGATCTTCCGATCCGAAAGCTGGCAGACGCCGTTGAACTTTTCGAAAACTCGCAGGCGGACGCGCGGCGGGATAGCGTCATTGTCGGTCTTGCCAATCCATTCCGGAACCGCTCTCATGGCGTTCCCCCAAACGGTCTGACGACGACCCGGGTTGTCCGGCAGCCTTCGCGATAAGCACGCCGCCAGCCCTGCATGTCCGTCTCGCCTGCGTGCTTCCACACTGCGCCGACTTTGATGCAGACCTCTTTGCGGGTGCTGCTGGCCGTGTGGACAAGGATGAACGGGCGAGGTTCATTGCTCCAATACGCGGCCCAGCCGTAGTCTTCCATCATGCTCGCCTCCCGAACCACGGCATGAACCGGCCAATGATCGATTTGCGCGTCGGCCGCTTTGCTGCCTCGTCTGCTTCAAGCTCTCTCTTGAGCTGCTCGACGACAGCGTTCCGGCGATCGATGAAGGCGATGGTGCTCGGTCGCGCGCTGGGATGCTTGCGAAGGTAGTCGGCTGCGGTTCTCATGCTGACCTCGCGATCTTATCGATGTTTCCGCGATGCACCGAGAAGGTGTAGGCGACCATCCAAGGGTTCTCTTTCCAAAGATCGCCGCCGTGCAGGTTGTTCACCAGGTCTCGGTAAACAAGGCGAGGATCGCTGTGCTGCCCGATCGGCAAGCGACCTTTCGGTGCATTGACGCCAGAAATCAGGTGCGATCCTGGAAGATAGAAGATATCCGGCTCGCTGCCGTCGTCCTCAACTATCCCCTCCGCGATCGCGTCCGCTTTGCTGATGTTCTGCAGCAGCTCGACGCGAACGTCGGTGACGGTGAGCGTCAGGCGCGAGGCCCAACGGGGCATGTGCATCGCCTGTCGGTGCTTGCCGGGCATATGCAGATCGGTTGCCGGCCCTTTCCCATCTGCTTCATACCAAACGGCAACGCCGCTCATCATTTCGCGTGGGGGGATGCGATCAAGGTCGGCCCGCGACCGCCAGTGTTCGCGAACATAGAGCCGGTCGCCGGTTCTGATGCGAGGGGCGAAACGATATGCCGTCCCTCCAAAGCGAGGGCCGGTCATCACGAGTATCTGACCGGGAGCCATGGGCTTGGGTGTCGTCTCGATCAGTCGCCGCGTCTGCGTCTTGGTCCCGGCGAGCAGGGCGCGCACCATCGGAGACGAAAATAGAATAGGGCGGTCTGTCATGCTGCTCTCCTTGCCAAGGTGAAGGGGAGGCGACCGGACAGAACCCACATGTGATACATGTCGGCTTCGTCGATCAATTCGGACGCCGGCGGCATGACCTGGACGGCCGTCGCCTCTTCCCCGCAGATTTCGTTCTTGATGCGCTGCATGTCGCGCCACGGCGGCTCCAGCTGCGATGCGGTCCGGATGGCGAGGTGAATTACCTCGTTGCCCTGCTCGTCGACGAACGCGCGCACCAGCACGACATAGAGGTTGTTCGCCTGGACACGGCGGACTTCCTTGTTCCAGCCCTTGCCGCCGGGAATGCCGTTTGGCAGATCGGTGATGCGCCAGAGGCCCCAATCACCTTTCAGGCCTCGGCGTTCGAAAGAACGGGCGGCGCGGCGTTGCTGACGGGTGCTCATGCTGGCAACCCCGCAAGATATTCCTTTGCGTCGGCAAGCTCGACCTCATACCGCGGGCGATCAATGACGACGATCCGCTGCGTGTCGATGAAATAGCTTTTGAGCTGGGTTTGCTTCGCAGACCAGGCCGTCCAGAAATCCCAAAGCTCTTTCTGATCTACCAGCCAGTCGCGCGCGCTTTCGTGGTGGTTGTCGGAAAGATAATTGTCGAGCACTTCCTCGAGGTCGAAATCAAATCCGTCTTCTCGGCAGCAGAAAGCCCATGCCGGAAGCCGCGACGGGATCTCATCGTCCGGCATCCCACTCCACGACAGCCTATCGCCATGCTTTTCGAGAAGCTCGGCAACATCAGCGGCATAATCGTCTTCGTCGCCGGTCGTCGTCACCCATCCGTCGTAGTTCTCGACGACCTCGGCGCGGACAAGGCGGGAGGCCTCCATCCGCTTGCGGCCGGCCTCCCGGTACTCCGGCGTGTCCATCTCCATGGACTTTGCGGCCCATTCTTCGGAGTTGAAGACGCGCTTGCCATCTGCGGTCGCCCAGAGGTTCGGATTGCGAGCGTCCTTCTTCAGGCGGAGCGGGACCGGCTTCTTCGGGTCGTGCTTCCCGGTGATCTTGACGGAAACGAATTGGCAGTTTGCCTCGATCTCGGTCATGGGTTCGCTTCCTTCGATTTCGCCATCAGCCGCTCAAGCGGCGACAGGTGGTTTTCGACGGCCTTCGCCTTCAGCGGCGGCAGGCCGAACTTTTCGAGATATTTCCGCGAGTGCTTCGCCCAGACCTTCTTGCCCCAGCTCGTCGAGGCGAATTCCCACGGGCGAGCGGCGCGCAGCGCCTTTTTGCGGGTGGCGAGGTCGGCATCAGTCGGGAGATTGCGATGAACCTCGCCGATGACGCTGGACGCGGTTTTCTGCCAGTCGATCATGCTGCCTCCGCTTCGTAGGAGGCAATCTTCTCGGCCGTTTCCCAAACCTGTCGGCAGATATCGTTCATCGACGTGCGGCGCTTGTCGTGCCACTGGGCGCGGTAGGCCTTGGCCTCGTCCTCAGTCATCCGCGAAACAGCTTCCTCAAGAAGCTCCCGCTCGGAACGGCTGCCGACCATGAACGAACGGTACGCTTCGGCGTAGGAGGCCAGCTTGTCGGCGCTCTTCCAGATCGCCTCGTACACTTCTTCGAGGTTGTCGATCTTCGGCTCTTCGCCGGTCTGAACGTCCTTCACGAAATACCAGGCAGGGCGGAGACGGTCGGCGATGCAGGCCGCCTCGACGACCGTGGCGCGAAATGTGATGGCGTCGGAAGGGTTGACGACCTCATAGAGACGCTTCTCGGTCATGCCGCTCTCCGCTTCAAATCTTCTGGATTGGTGAGGATCACGCCCTGCTCGGAATAGTGCCGATGGACCGTGTCGAGGTAGATCGTCTTCTGCCGCGTCGTCATCAGGCGGGTGACGCCGAAATCAAACGGCACCATCATCAGCTTGAGCTTGTGCTCGTAGGGAAGCGGCATGATCACGGCGTCATATTCCGCCTTGAACACGTCGTTCTCGTTCCGAAGGATCGGCACGCCGAAATGGAGCTTGCAGTATCCGCGGACCTCTTCCGGCGCCTGGTCGCCGAGCTGCGCTGAGATCTCCAACACCCACAGGCGCTGAAGCCGGTTCTGGTCGCTGGTTCGGTGCTTGCCGTCCGTGATGCTGCAGGTGAAGGGCATGGTCTTGCCCATGATGTACTTGACCAGCATGTCGCGGGCTTGGTCGGTGTCGACGATGCGGTTGTTGGTGGACATGGCTAGCCTGCCATCAGCATGTCGGCTGCCTCATCAGCAACCGGTGGATCGTAGCGGCGGCGCAAGTCGATCACGGCCGCGCGGACCTCGTTGAGGAACGCCACCACTTCGCGTTCAAGATCGGCGATCATGGCATCGTCGCGATCGACACGCTGGCAGAAGAACCGCATGGATTCAGGCATACGCGGATCGTAGGAGACGAAATCGCACCACTTCCGGCCCGTGCACGCCATCTGCCACTGCATCTGCGTGACATAGTCGCCAGGTACCGAGCCGCCGCGCAGCGTCTTGATGTGCGTGGCTGTGTTGGGGCACTTGATCTCGACAAGGCCATCGTCGCCGACAAGGCCGTCCGGAGAAGCGCCGGTCTCGCCGATCGTCGGGTGAGGGACGAAGCCCACCTCGACGACGGAAGCTACGCAGTTGAACTCGTAGGCCGCCCGGGCTTCCGGTTCGTTCTCGGTTCCCCACTGCATAGCGGCATTGGTGAAACCTTCGGTCGGTAGGCCGGTCAGCCGCTCGGTGATGAGCTGCGCCGCATAGTTGGCGCGCGAGGCGGAATAGCCGGTCTTGGTCTTGGCAATGATGTCGGCGACCTTCGAGGCTGTGACCTTGCCGACGCGGATCTGGTGCCATTCGGGTGTGCCTTGGACGATGTTATCCATTTGCATTCCCCTTGGCGCGATCGGCAATGACCGCGATGCGACGGCGCAGCGAGCCGACGACCTCGTTGAACTTTGAAGACGGAATGTCGGGGATGGATTCGACCTTCCAGTGGTTGCAGAACTGGTCGGTCTCGAGCTCGGCCTTGGCGACCAAGTCGCGGATGACGGAAACCTGCGCTTCGGTGATCGGCTCGTCAGTCTTGGCCGGTGGCGCGTTGCCATCCTTGTCATCGAAAAAGGCGAGATCGAGCGCGCTGGCCTTCAGGTAGCGGCGGGCGTAGGTTTGCGTGCTGCCCTTGGCTTGGATGGCGGTCTTGTTGACCGTGCCACCGGAACCGGTGTTGTCCAGGGGGAAATCGTCTTCGTAGACCTTCTCGTGACCGCCAGCATGTCCGATCGTGAGCTGCATGCGGATATGGCCGGCCAGATCGCAATGGACTGGCGCTGACGTCGTCGAGAAGCCATGCTTGGTCAGGATCGGCGTTACAACGCGCTCGATATCCGCAAGGTCGGCGTATTTCGACTTGGTGTGCTTGTTGTCGTTGGTCCGGAAGATCGGGCCGATCTCCGCTTGGACGGCCGAGAAGGCAGAGAGCCATTCGCGGCGGGCCGCTTCGATCCGATCCTCCCGCGCCATCTCGCGGCTGCGATCCTCCATCCGCTCTTTCATCGCCAGCATCTTTTCGAGGCGGTCGATCGGGATATTCGGATCCATGGCGATGCGCTCGATCATGGCGACCATTGGCGCGTCATTCGCAGGGATGAGCCTGACATCTTCCTGCGGTGCGATTTCCTGCTTAGCGAGAGCGGTCATTGAACATTCTCCTGGTTGACGAGGGCGCTTGCCTTGAGGCTCTGCTCAGTCGGCGCGATAGCGATGAAGGTGAGGACGCCGACAGCGGCCATGGTGAGGATGAGGGTGACGGCCTTGCCGAGCGCGGCGTGGAGCCGGCTGTTCTCTTCGAGGACAGGGGCGGCGCGGCGGTTGATGTCGGTGAGGCGGGCTTGGATATCCGACGGGGCGTCACGCATAGACCTGGTCCCCATCGGTGACGCCCATCTGCTCGCGGGCATAGGCGGCGTAGGAGCGCGCCCAATGCTGATGAATGATGATGCGATCTTGGATGTAGAGGAGGAGCGCGTTCGGAACGCTCAGTCCGTAGCGGACGCAGCTGGCCTCGTCGGCGGCGCTCAACTGATGAAGAGCAGCGAGACGTTCAGCCTTGTTACGCATAGAGCTGATCCTCATCGCGGATGTTCATGATTTCGCGGGCGTAGCGGTAGTGCTCCTGGACGGAGGCAGTAGCGCCGCGCAGCCACGACGGGCCGCGGAGACGGTGCTGAGGCTGGCGGATGAATTCGAAGCCGTGAGCGCCCATGCGCTGAGCCTCGATCGCCATGTAGGCGTCGCAGTCGGCGATGGTCCGGGCTGCATTCCAGCGAGCGTCGCGCTTGCTCTGCTCAGTCTCGATGTTGCGAATGTGCTGCATTCCATCCTCGCGCCGTGGCGTTTCGTTGATGGACTGAACGTACGTTATGTACGATCCATGGTCAAGTACATTTTGTACGATATGACGACATGAAGAATCTTTTTCGTCCGGCAAGAATCGATTCGACTCTCAATGCGGCTTCTGCTTTCATGAGAACGAAAGGAGAACAGAATGGGTCTAGCAGCATTGAAGTCGTCAGCCTGGTTCGCGCTCCACATCAGGTGCGAGAACTGCATGAGAGACAGTGAAAAGGTGGTGCAGATGCCGACCGGCGACGATGTTCCGCGAGACGCGGAAGAGCTGATCGAGAGCGTCTATTTGGAAAGTATCCCGTTCCGATGCCAGCCCTGCGGAAGCGTGATCGGCCGGCTAGTCGGGATTACAGGAGGTAATGCGTATGGCTACTGAGAGAGAAGCTTTGGAATTCATCATCGTCCCGCCATTCGAGCAGCGGGCGGTAGTCATGGCGGCTAAGGAACGGTTCGAGAATTACCTCGGCAATCGGTTTCCAGGGTACCGGTTCAAGGTCGGGCCATTCGCGCCGGTCGGCGACGAGGAAGAGTTTTCCGTCCTGCCGCTCATGAATTTCGTGGGTGACGACGGCCAGAGCTACATGTGCGCGCCGCCTCACCGTTGGCTAATGCAGGAAATTGCGCACTCATGTCGGGAGTTCAGCCAAGCCAAGGACAGGCTAGTGCTTGTTCAGTGAAAGATGGCTGCCTTGATCATGGGCCAGTTATTCGCGATGCCGATCACAGCCGTGGCTATTGCAAGAAGAGCGGCGACTTTTGCGGTCGTCGGCAAGCTATTCACGCGGCCCTTAAGCTCACCAAACTCGACAGCCGATGGGGCCGCACGCAACATGCCTTTGATCTCAGCAGTATCCTGCAGGATCTTCTTCATGTCGTCTTCAAGGGCTTTTACGCGCGCTTCCATACCCTCAAATGTGCCACCGCCGCCACCTGAATGCAATGGGCGCTTCTCGTCAGCTGAAATCGACACTTGTTTGCGCAGGCGGTCCAAAAGGCTGAAATCGATTTTGTCATCGCTCATCGATTTGGCTCTCCACCATTTGCTCAATCCCGGTTTTTATCGAATTGAGGCTTCGGTCCATAGCATCCGCATACCGCTTTTCAGCAGCAATGCCTTCGGCTGATCGGGGGTCATAAGATAGATTTGAGGTCGCGGCGCTGATGGCGTCAAATAGTAGAATCGCCGTCACGTATAGATTCGCAACGTCATTTTTTGTCGCTGGATGTTTATTGTCTGAAAATATTGCTTTGATACTTTCGGAAAACTCCATTGCCGCCGAGCCAGCGCCTCCATGTATCTTTCGATCGTCGCTCAATGCATCTTTCCTCCGCGTCTGAACACACTAGAACCCCGGCATCTCATTCATTACGCGTCGGACAAGCCCAATGACCTGGACGCTCACGCCGTCATCTGCGTTATGGTCGCGTTGAATGACAATCGGCTTGTGCTTCGGGTTCGTCGACCGCGGGTGGAACTCAGCCCGATCTCCGAAAAGCTCGAGCTGCTTAACCGACCATTCGCGGAAGTGCCCGCCATCCCGTGTCCGCTCCACGACAACGACCATCCCTGATCGCAGCTCGACCAGGTGCTCAACATCCTCGTAGGATATGCAGACGAGGCGATCGCCGGGAAAGATCGGGCGAGGGCGGAGATCATTCATGCTGTCACCGCTGCAATCGAAGATCAGTTGGCGCGCGTTCGGAAACTTTTCGTCACGCGGGAGCATGATCTCCACAGCGTCGGACTGGTCGAACTCATCGACCTCACGAAATGTCCCGGCCTCTACGACGCCGGCAACCCTGCCAGCTACCATCCCGATCCTGCTCAGCGTGATCTCGCTCGGGACAGCCGCTACCTCGTCTTCGCCGCCGTCGCCAAACAGGATCCAACCAGCCTTCACCCCGAAGAGTTCGCCGTATTTCTCGGCGGCCTTCTTTGAGATCGCACGGTTCCCATTTTCGTTGCTGATCAGCGTGTTCTTGTTGATATCGCGAGGAAACGCGTTTGCCGCGTCGGTAGGGGTCTGAAACCCAGCCGCCTCTCGGGCGCGCCTCAATCTGTCCTTCGGTAATTCCATTCGTACATTATGGCCGAAAAATATCGTGCAATGTGTACGATTTCGGCTTGCCTGTCCTTCGTACTTTTTGTACGATGACCGTCATGAGCAAAACACCTTCTTCCATTTCAGGCCTGATTGACGAGTGGGAAACCATCGGCGAATTCGCGACTGATGTCGGCTGCGGATACGAGGCAGCACGCCAGATGAGGCTTCGCGAAAGCATCTCGCCGCGGCATTGGGACGGCGTTATTGCCGCGGCCGATCGCAAAAAGATCAAGGGTGTCGACTGGCAGTGGCTCGCATCGAGGCACACTTCGACGAGGAAGGCGGTGTCAGCATGACCGCCAACGGCCAAATCAAATCCTTCTTCCAGCGCTGGGAAACTCTCGAAGCAGAGAAGCAGCAGGTAGCCGACCTGATGAAGGACCTCTTCGCGGAGGCCAAAGGATTCGGCTACGACACCAAGGCTCTGCGCGCTGCTTTCCGCCTCAAGGCCAAGCAGGATCTCGACAGTCTGGCTGATGCCGAGTTTGAGGCGATCGTCGACACATACATGTCGGCTCTGAACGCTCCGACTATTCAGGCGCGCGATGCGCGAATGCGCGCACGAGAAAAGATTGAAGAATTTGACCCAATCACGGGCGAGTTCGTCGAAGAGCCGGTGAACGCCAAGCTGGTCGCCACGGTCGCGACAGGCATGCAGACCGAGATCGGCCGCAAGGCGCTGATCGCTGCCGTCGACATTCTGATTGAGCGGGAAGAGGCGCATGAAAAGTCCCTGGGTGACGGGGACCCTGCCATCAAGACAGGTGAAGCTGTCGATGGTGATGGGAATGGCACCGGGACGCCGCGAGCAGGCGTGACGGGCGGAGAGAGTGCCGCAACCGATTCCAAAACCGATGCTGCTATTTCTCGCCCCGGTATAGCCTTTCTGGGCCGGCCCGAGACTGAAAACAGATCGGACAAGGAGGCGCCAGAAGCTGGAGCCTCCGGCGGGATGCAGGACGAGATAGCGATCCATCCCGCCGACCCCATCGCTCCGGCCGCTCATGGTGAAGCCGAAGCCCCCAGCGTCGAGCGCATAAGTCTCAATGACGGAAGCAGCGCCGCCGCCAACGCAGGAGGCGATCATGTAACCGCTCAAGCACATCGCGCCGCACCGGCCGGGGCTCTCGTTCAAGTCGCTCCGGCCACCAAACCTCTCCGGCCTCACTGCCGGAACCCGGGCGAGCGTTGCGCCGGTTACGGAAGCACGCATTGCGGCTCCTGCCTTCGCGCAGCTCGGGAACCTGAGATGGAGGCATGCACATGACAGCGACAATCGACGCCGCGCGCCGCATTCAAAAGCAGGACGTTCGTTTCGCGACGTTTCACTGCTGCCCGGCATGCGACCGCGTCCTCTCGATACCAGAAATCATCGAGCGTCACTGCGAACGCTGCGACGCGACGATAACCCCAACCGAAGTCAGGGAGAGGGCGGCATGAGCATGTTTCTCGGTCATCTCGGACTGGCGCTGATCGTCGGCGCCTTCTTCCTTTGCACGGTGGCGGCTATGGCGCGCAACTCCGGCGACATCAGCCGGGAAGAGGAAGTTTAACGCTACAGGAGCCGATACCCCGCGAATTCGAATTGATGAGCTCACCCCCTCGGCTCGTCACAGCTGGTCCCGGTCATCCTCCCGAGCGCCGGGACCAGCAACCTTCAACCTCAGCCTGCTGTTTCGGATGCGCAAAACGACTGCGCTCACAGCCTGGCCAAGAGGCTCGAAATTAGCAGGTGGCGACGGCGGATCGCCACCTGCAGCAGAGCCGGACGCGGCGGAAGTGTCGGCTCTGCGAAATGGAATGACTGCGGTTGGCCCAGGCGGACCGGAGACCAAGGGCGAAAGCCCGGCAAGGCCTCGACCTTGGTCTTTTTCATCATCTCTCCGGTGCATCTGAAAGCTCCTACTCAACAAGGAGACTGATCGCACAGGAGACCGACAAGGTGTTGTCAAACAAAGACAAGGAATTGGCAAACAGGGCCAAGGTCATGACTGACGCTTTTTACGCACAAAACCTTTTGAGAGAGGCCTTTCCGGAGAGCCGTTACGGCTCGGTCAAGGGAGCGATATTCGCGGCATATCGCTTCGTCCGCCCGAAGGTCTCGAAAGAACTGACGCCGAGAAGAATTCGATCGATCCGGGAGGGGACAGCCCGCCGGATCGATGCTGAGGAAATGGAAGCGCTCAAGGCAGCGATCATCGAGGAGGCCCACCGTGAGCAACAGGAATTACGCGCCCGTCTGGCTGCGCTGGACAAAAAGGTTGCCGCTTTCAGTGCGCGCGTGGCTGGCCGCACGGTGGCGGGCGCGGGCGAATAAGTGGGCCGATCGGGCCGAGTGGATCATGGGGGACTGACAGTGCAGCAGCTTTCCATGTTCGATCTGATGATGCCGCCACCGCCGCCCCCGGCGATCGATCATGTGCGGCTCGCAGTTATAAGCTCGGGTTTGGTGCCGAACGAGTACATCCTCGATCTCAACGGCGGTATCACCAACCATCGCGATACGAGCCTTCCATCCCGGCTCTTTCAGTTCCCTGTTTCTGTCGTGAAGGGGAGCGAAGCGACAGGCGGTCAAAGCGTCATCCTTATGCGTCACCCGCTCCTGCGGGAGGATGAGGACGTTGCGGGCTTTCTCCACGATATCGAGCGCAGAACAGGCTTCCGTCCAGAGTGGCGGCAGGAGTTCGCTAATCAGCATTACATGACGCTCGGCGCATGGTGGCATGCCGTTGACCTATGCACCAATGACCACTGGAAGGATCTGCTCCGAACGTCGCAGTTCACTGAAAATGACGCGATTCTCAAGGCGGCGCAGCTTCATGTCGAGTGGGGTTCTCTGTCTATCAAGAACGCCCGAGCGATCCTCGGAGGCTTTGACTGTGTAGAGCCGGAAGACCGCAGCAGAGCCAGTCTGCTCGGTGACGGCATATGGCCGGGCCGCACCAGCGGCGGGATTGCACCGAACATCAAATATCAAGGTGAGACAGGTGTCTGGGTAGCTATCCACGGCATCGAGGACGGTTGGTTCAAGCGCAAGGGCCGGCATCTCTCCGTCACCGAAGAGACCATGACACTGCGCGACGAAGCGAGGAAAGCAGCATGAAAAACCGTCTCATCGACCTAAACAATCACCTGTTTTCCCAGCTTGAGCGCCTGAGTGACGAGAACCTGACCGCTGAACAGATCGAGAGCGAGGTCAAGCGGACCGACGCGATTGTCGCCGTTAGCGAGCAGTTGATCCGGAACTCGGACCTCTCGCTCAAGGCCGCCACGCTCGTTGCCAACCATGGCGACAGGTTCAAGCCGATGCTGCCGACCATCTTCCGCCAGCCCGACACCCTCGAAGGCAAAGCGATCACCGATGGGAGCGAGAAGTGAAAGGCACCTGGATCAAGTACACTGATGATCAGATGGCTTGGCTGGAGGCCAATCGGCTGCTTCCGATTAGCGATTACCACGCTGCTTTCTGCCACCAGTTCGACCGCTACGATGTTTCTGCCGGAAACCTGCATGCGCTGCGCAAGCGCAAGGGCTGGAAAACCGGCCGAACCGGTCACTTCTCAAAGGGAAGCACGCCTTTCAACAAGGGCGTCCCCTGCGAGCCTGGAAAGGGCGGCAGGCACCCCAACGCTCGTAAGACCCAGTTCAAGAAGGGCGGCTTGCCGCACAACACCAAGTATCTCGGCCACGAGCGCGTGACGAAAGACGGTTATATTGAGATCAGCGTCGACGAGGAAAACCCGCACACGGGCTATGAGCGCCGGTATGTTCTGAAGCACCTATACCTCTGGGAAAAGGCAAACGGGCCTGTTCCGGATGGCATGTGCCTGAAGGCGGTTGATAGCAATAGATCAAACACCGACCCCTCAAATTGGATGCTGATCCCTCGCGGCGTCCTTCCGCGGATTAACGGCGGCCGTGCAACGCGTGTGATGGCCTACGACGCTGCCCCTGATCAATTGAAGCCAGTGCTCATGATCTTGGCCCGGGTCGACCAGAAGGTCAGCGAACTTCGCCGCAAGCGTCAGGGGGCAGCATGACCGAACCCTCCGAGATGATTTCCTGGCTCGACCGCCGCATCGCCAGCGCCATGGCCTGGCTCGACGACCACGGCAAAGGCTCGAAACGTCCTCGTCCTCAGCACGAGATCGAAACCAAGGAATACGACATCGCCCGCTTCGAGGAGATCAAGGCGGCGTATGTGACGGCGCTCGAGCGGAGAGGGCAGGTGGCATGAAGGAACTTCGCACCTCAGTGAACGACGGTGATCACCGGAATGCCAGCTTCGTCAGCGGCGCGGATGAGGGCTTCTCGCGCCTCCTCAACCGAGGCGTCCCCATGAAGTGCGTCACGGCACGTCCTAATCGCTGTGAGATACTCCTCTCCGTCGTCATCGGGCCAGCAAGCCGTCAGCATATTGGCAACCTGCCAAAGGGTTGCGACAAGCTTGTATTTTTCCGACCCGTTCACAACGAGCATCACAGGGGTAAACTCTCCGGATGTGTGCCATTTCATGACGTTACGCCTTTACACGGTGAAGATATCAGTAACCGTGCAAGAACCGTTCCGGGCGGGGTGGCGGCATGAGCCAGAACACCTCTTCCGCCGTCATGCAGCAGCGCAGCGAGCCTCACGATAGCCTCGATGACTTCCCGACTCAGCCGTGGGCGACACGGGCGCTATGCGAGCACGTACTCTCCGGATGCTATCTCGAGAACAAGACGGCATGGGAGCCAGCATGCAATCGCGGGCACATGGTCGATCCTTTGGGCGATTATTTCAATGCTGTGTGGGCGTCCGACATTCACGACTACGGCCTCGATGGCGCATTCCAGCATGACTTTCTCATGCCGTTCACGCCACACGTCATGAAATGGGCGATGGCGAAGCCGGACTGGATCATCTCGAATCCGCCCTTCCGCCTCGCTGAACAGTTCATCGAGCGAGCACGCGGTGTGGCGGCCGAGGGCGTTGCCATGATTGTCCGCACGTCCTTCCTGGAGGGCGTTGGGCGATACGAGAACCTGTTCAGCAAGAACCCGCCGTCGATCGTCGCTCAGTTCTCCGAGCGCGTCCCGATGGTCAAAGGCAGGCTGACCGCGACCGGATCGACCGCCACCTCCTATTGCTGGCTTGCGTGGATCAATGGCGTCACCAGCACGAAGCTGGTCTGGATTCCGCCGTGCCGCAAGAAGCTTGAGCGCGCTGAGGACTATGCAGCATATCGCGAGGTGGCAGCATGAAGTCCTGCACGCCCTTCTGCGCCAGTTCTGCAATATCGATGGTCGATGAGAGAGGCCGCGATCGCAGCCTCTCCACTTACGCGAATAGATCAGGCAGAAACACGCCCGCCGCCGGTCGGCGTCTTGATCATCCATGGCTGGATTGCGGGCTGCTTCATCAAGATACCCTTTTTATTCCCGAATGCCCGAACAGCATCGCGAGCTACCTCAAGCGGCTTGTGTCCATCATGGGCCATGTAGCAGGTCTTGAGGGTTGCCTCATGGATCAGGTCTCGGTCCTTCTCCGGCCAATCTTCGAGAAAATCGATGGCGTCGGCCAGGGAGCTTATCTCCCGGATCAGGCCTCCCCGCTCTTTCAGATAGATGGGACGATTAAAGGTCTTCGCGTTCATCGCTACCTCACTGAAAACGTTGGTGATCAACAAGGATGGCGCCGAATTCCAGCGCCGGCCGAAAATGTATTTTCTCGTTTTTTTCGTTTCAATACACGCCGAATGAAATTTTTTGGGGAGGCGCACGCATGACCTTCCTCGAAGCCTTCACCAAGTACGGCCCGGACGTCGAGCGTATCGCTGAAGTCCTCAACATCACGGCACCAGAAGCCGATCGCCTCATAAACGAGGCAATGGAGCGCCGCTACCAGAAGCGCGTCCAGTATCGCCGGAGGCCGGCATGACCGAGGTCCTCACCCGCGAAGAATATCGCGCCGCAGTCGCCAAGCCGAAGCGCGGAAACAAATTCGGGGCCAAGAAGACGATGTTCGAAGGCATCCTTTTCGACAGCAAGCGCGAGGCAGAGGTCTACCGCGATCTGAAGCTGCTTGAGCGCTCGGGCCGGATCTCCGGATTCGAGCGGCAGCGTAAATTCGAGCTCATCGTCAACGGCGAGATCATCGGCACCTATCGGGCCGACTTCGCCTTCATTGATCATGACCAGGATGGCAGGTTCCGCGTCGTCGACGTTAAAGGCGTCGTCACCCGCGATTTCAAGCGCGTTCAGAAGATCATCAAGGCGATCTACAACTTCGACGTCGAGGTGTGGAAATGAGTAACCGCGCCTGGATGCCTCTCTACGTCGATCTCTATTTGTCCCATACGCTCGACCTTTCGACAGTCGAGCACGGCGCGTTGCTGCTCCTGATCATGAAATATCGCCGGAACGGTGGGCTGCCGGCCGACCATGAGGTTGTGAGGCGTTGGGCGAAAATGACGCCGAACCAATGGGCCGAAAGTCAGGATCGGCTTCTCGGTTTCTTTAACACCACGCAAGGCAGATACAGCCTGGCTGACAAGATCTGCGGTGCGGGTGCGCGCAGGCGCGTTCCGATCGCTCTGCGCCAAGCTGTGCTTGAGCGTGATGGCGAGGTTTGTGCCTATTGCCGAACAATCAGCGGGCCATTCCACGTAGATCATAAGGAACCATGGTCGCTCGGTGGAAAGCACGATCTCGACAATCTCTGTGTCGCTTGTGAACCGTGCAACCTGGCCAAGAGCAATATTCCTTATTCGGAGTGGCTGGAGGCAATCCAATGAACGATTGGTTCCGCTCTTGGCATGGCGCGCCCACCGATCCGAAGTGGCTTGGAATTGCCCGACGCGCCGGCGTTGCACCGGGTATCGCGGTCGCTGTCGCATGGGCTCTAATGGACCGTGCTTCGCAGGCATCGGATCGCGGATCGATCAAGGGTTATGACGCCGAAGGACTGGCGTATTTCTATGGCTGCGAACCTGAGCAGGTCGAGGCCATCGTCGCCGCAATGGCCGACAAGGGCATGATTTCCGATGGCAGGTTTTCGAGCTGGGAAAAGCGCCAGCCGAAGCGGGAAGACGGCGCGGCCGAACGCGCGAAGGAATGGCGCGAACGCAAACGAACGCAAGCGAACGCATCTGCAACAACAGATACAGAGACAGATACAGATCCTTCGGAAGACGTGCGCGCGCCCGATATCGATCCTCAATTCGAAAGATTTTGGGATGCCTACCCGAACAAGACCGGCAGGCCTTCGGCTGAGAAAGCATTCTCCCAAGCCCTCAAGCGCGCCAGCTTCGACGAGATCATGACCGGTGTCAGCGCCTACGCCGCGAAGACCGATGATCGCCAATGGTGCTCGCCGGTTCGGTGGCTATCCGACGATCGGTGGAAGGACCAGCCGGCAAAGCCGCCCGACAAGCCGCCGGCGCCGAGGCCGGGCACGAACGGCCTATCCCAACTGCAGAAGTTTCAGTCCCGAGAAGAGTACCTAGCCGCCGAAAAGGCACGAGCAGAACGGAGTTTCAGATGACGAGTTTTTTCTGGACAGATGACAAGATCGCCTCGGCGGAGAAGCTTTGGGCCGAAGGGATATCGGCGCGAGAAATCGCTGAACGCCTCGGCTCAACGAAAAACACCGTGATCAACATGGCCGGCCGGCATCGTGACAGGTTCCCCGCGAGGCAATCGGCCAGGATATCGCTTCCGGAAGATGCGACGGAGGCTCAGCGGATCCATCACGCCGATCGGGTGATCCGCGTCACTTTCACCGGCGCCGAAGTCACGCTTCCGCGAGTCGCCTTCATCGATGGAGCAGCGATCTGATGACCCGGCTCGCGAAGATTGATTTTGATGCGGTCGCTCCGCTTTACCCGAGCGACAAGGTCGCCGGCCGGGTGACGGCGAGGGGAGATCATTTCGAGTGGTCTCCGCCGTCGACTTCCGCCCACTCTGCCGATCCGATCCCGCACAGGTCACCGACGGCGGCTGAGCGGATCATGCCAGAATTCGTCGATCTGACCGGCGTTAAGTCCGGACGGCTCACGGTGCTTGGCATGGCCGTTGATGTTTGCGCGAACGGGACGCGTTGGGTTGTCCGCTGCGTCTGTGGCTCCTACGAGCATCGGCGTACGAGATACATCAAGGCTTGCGCGGCTGGCGAGAAGACCGGGGACAATGAGCCGATGTGTGAATCCTGCGCCTACACAAAAAAGCTCAGGCAAGGTTTCCACAACCCGAAAAAGGCGGCCGCGGCAGCGCGGGCGATTATGGAGGCGGCGCGATGAAAGACGCGAGGCCTCATCCGCTGGAACACGAAGATGACGAGTTCTGGAAGGCCATTCGGCGCCTGCCACAGCCGGTCTCGTGCTTCTCAAATGGCGCTTGCTGCCCATGGTGCGGAGGGCTGAACAAAACCGTCACCTTCGGAATGAACAACTGCGAAGAGTGCGGAAAAGCATACGCGTTCGGCTATCCGGACTGGCATAGCGAAAAGGATCCGGTGAGTTGGGTTCCGTTCCCGCATGCCGAGTTCACAGCTTGCGGCAGCCGAGCGGACCTCATCCCAGAGTTCAAGCCGAACGATCGGCTCAAGCAGATCTATTTTCAAAAATCTGAAGAGCATCTCGGCGTCCGCGCCGACATGACCAAGGCAAACTGAGACAAACAGGCAACCTGCGCAAAATCGCAAACTGACCGAAATGCTTGACCGAGCGGCGGCTCACGAGAGGAAATGAAAATGGCGGCGATTAAGTTGAAAGAGCAAGACACCAGAGATTTCAGTGAAATTGTCGATCAAAGGCGGAAGCGCCTGAAGGGCCGCGACTGGTATGCTATCCGGGCTGCGCCAGGCACCCAGCGCATGGCCCGCCGTGTCGACGACGCTCCGCTCCACCGTGTCGGAGAGAGCATCATCGAGCGCAATCTCCGCAACGAGGGCATTAGCGTCTACATGCCGGCCTATTGGTACGAGAGCATTCATCACCGCACCCGGAAGGTCATCCAGCGCCGCCTTCCGCTGCTGGTCGGTTATGCGTTCGTCAACCTCGAAAACCTGAACTTTGAGAAGGTGCGCGACGTCGACGGCGTGGTTTGCTTCCTCCGCTCCGAACTCGGCCCGATCAGGTTCAGCGGAGACGATCTGTCCATCATCGCGGCCGAAGAGCTATCGCGCCGGCAGGAATTTCGCCGCGAGCGTATCACGCGAATCCAAAGCGAGACGGCCGGCCAGGTCATGCAGCTCCGCGGCAATCTCCGAAAGATCTTGCCCAAGGGCAGGGGCAACCGGATCAACCTGAAGGATCAAGCGCTGATCGCCATCAAGGGCATGAAATCGGAGATGCAGAGCAAAGTCATGGGGATGCTGCTGCAATTGGAGCAGTTGGAGGCATATGAGGGGCTTGAAACCATAGATCGTGTTGCGTAATATCCAGCCCAAGGTGATTTGGGCTGTTCTGATCGCGGACCTCTCTGAGAGGGAATACTCGCCGGGCCCCGGATTGGTCATCACCGCCAATCGCGCAAAAAGAACGCTGCCAGAAATTCCGACAGGTTTAGAGGCAATTGTGCTTCACTCAGGCCAAGTGGCGTCCTTATGCTCTAGAACGGCCTCGGCGTGTTTCTTGGCATGATGGAATGATTTCGATGCATCTTCCGGCATCACCCTGATTTGCAGTTCTTGCGATCGGTCTATGCTCGCGAGTGTATAAAAGCGCTCGACTGCATCACTGAAGTCCTCGGCCCATACCGTCCAAGGGACAGTCCAAGTTCTTTCGTCATCGCGGAAGCGAGCGAGGAAGAAGTGAAGGGGCCGCGCCCCCTTGTGGCGGCCCTGCTGTCGAATAAGCCACCCGGCGTACTTGGCGGCCGCCTCATGGACGGGTCGAACTGGGCTCTTGCCGCTCTCGATGTCCTGGTAGCTGCGAAACGGCATGCCCATCGCCTCGGCCATCTGGTGCTGGGTGAGATCGAGGCTTGCGCGAAATGCTTTCAGGTCGAACATTGAAGGGCCTCCGAAGGTTTGCTATATCTTGGGGAACCGGAGAGGTGGCTAGACCCCTCCGGCCCCCAGTTACCGGCTAATGGAGAGTGTCAGTCTCCACTTGCCGAACCGGACTTGGAAGGTGAGCTTGACGCTCATGGGTGCCTCCAGTCCTCCCGAAGCGGGATTGCTTCGGTAAGATTGTTATGCACGAAAACCGTGCTAAACGCAATAGGAAAAGCACGAAAACCGTGTTAAAATACAAAAGCCGCCCGACTTGTCACCGGGCGGCTTTTTACATGCTTTCATGTCGGAGTAGAGCAGCCCGGTAGCTCGCTTGGCTCATAACCAAGCGAGCCGCGGGTTTTTCCCTTAGGCTCGCCCTGGTGGTGCGACAGAAGGACTAGTCGTCAGTAAGCGTACGACCTCCGCAGCCAGCTCGGTCACATCATAGATGATTGCGGCTCCATGGTTAGCATTCGCAGTCGTCACTATTTGCGTACGGTCAGGAAGCGCCACCAGCGAAACGACCTGGTCCGGGTTTATGAAAACAGGTACCGCAGCCTGTCCAATCAGAGTCAATTGCACGAGCCTCATGGTCTCTCTCCGGGCAAAGAGGGTTTCGCGAATTAAACGCAATATCCTCACCTTGAGTTCATGCGATCGAGATAGCCATGACCGCGCCGTTTCTGCAGGGCCAGTTCCTTTCCGACGCCAAACAATCAGTCCCGCTGCACGTTTATCAACTGGTGGCCCACGCCGGCATTCAAGGCGCCGGCGGCGCAGTGGTCACGGGTAACATGTGGCTAGGTCTGCTCGAATGGCTGGCACACACGACGATCGACGTGGCGAAGGTGAGGGGGAAGACGATTTTCGCCCAAGACTAGGCCTTGCACATCACCTGCAAGGCCATCTGGGTCGCCTGCCTCGTCTAGTTCGCAACGCTCTCGCATGGGCCGTCTATCTCGCTCTGGTGGCGCTGACGTTCGGTCTGGCATCTCTACCAGGATGGTGGCCGCCATGAGCGGGAAGATCGAGCGCGGCGCGCTGCTATGGCTCTTTCCATCTTTTCGGCGAGATCTGAGAAGGCTTCTTTGAACGGCCTTGCGGCTTCCATTTCTTCCCTGGACATGGGTGGGTTGTCGAAAACGACATCCCAGTCGTCCTTGGAACATCCTCCATCCGGCTGATACTCGGGCATTTCCTGGACTTTGATAACCATCAGAGCATGCTCCTCTCGCGGAGTTAGAGCGGGTGTATGCGGCTCACGTCACCGAGGAATATGACTGACGGTTTGGATCTCGAAGAACGGCCCGCCAACGACGTGTGATCCTCAGTTAGAATATAGCCTACACTCTGGAGTGTGTTTGCCAGCTCGTTCAGAGAACGTTCGTCTTCGATTGTCAGAAAGCCGACCTGTTCCAATGAGCGTCTAAAATGGACGGCGTACTTTGGCATCGGGCTCTCCTTTTAGTTGCGAAGCGATCAGCTTACGCCTGCCCTGGCGTGAAGAAGGCCAAATACGCCAGCGCTATGATCATCGCGACAACGAAGATAGTCAGCACGAATTTGATCATGCCTTTCGTGGCTTTTTTCTCTGTGTTGCTCATGCGACTACAACATCAATGAAGTAGTGAAGTTCCCGCCGTTCGGCAAACTAGCCGGTTGGCTGCTCAACGACTTCATCGATCGTCTCTCTAACGGGATAATAACTCGGTGCTCCATCCAACTGAGGCGCAGCAACAATGTCCACCAAGGTAACCTATGCCCGCATTGACGGATAAGCAGAGCCGCTTCGTCGCTGAGTATCTGATCGACCTTAATGCAACGCAAGCAGCAATAAGGGCAGGGTACAGCGCGAAGACTGCGCAACAGCAAGGCAGCCGCCTGTTGTTAAATGTTGTGGTGCAGGAAGAGCTATCCCGGCAGCAGAGCAAGGTCGCTGAACGGCTCGAAATCACCAAAGAGCGCATCGTCGACGAACTGGCAAAGATCGGCTTCGCGAACATGCTCGATTATATGCGCGCCGGTCACGATGGTGATCCATATCTCGACTTCTCCGGATTGACGCGCGATCAGGCCGCCGCTCTTTCAGAGGTAATTGTCGAGGACTTTAAGGATGGCAGAGGCGATGACGCCCGCGACGTCCGCCGGGTCAAGTTCAAGCTCCATGACAAGAAGGGCGCCCTTGTCGATCTCGCCAAGATGCTGGGCTTCATCACCGAGAGGCATGAGCACACCGGGAAGGACGGCGGCCCGATACAGACCGAGACGAGAACATGGCGGGAAGTGCTGCGCAGCGAAAAGAACTAGACGCCACCACCCACCTTACCAACCCCGCCCTTCACGACTTTTGGGAAGAGGTCTTCCTCGGGCAGGCGGACATCGCGGTTCTCCACGGTGGACGTTCCAGCTCAAAGACAAGGGACACGGCTTGCCAGTTGGTGCGCCTTGTCGACCACGTCGCCGTCAGGATGCGCGTACTCTGCATCCGTCGCTTCCAGAACCGCATTCAGGATTCGGTTTACACCGAACTGAAATGGGCGATAGCTCATCTCGGACTTGAGGCGGCCTACGACGTCCAGAAGACGACGATCATCCACCGGAGGACCGGTGCGGAGTTCATCTTCTACGGCATCGAGCGCAACCTTGAAGACATCAAGGGCACGTCTGACGTCGATATCCTTTGGGTCGAAGAAGCGGAAAAACTGACCGAGGATCAGTGGACCGTCATCGGCCCGACGATCCGCAAGGAAGACAGCCTGGCGATCCTGCTGTTCAACCCGAAGCTGGTCACCGACTACGTCTGGAAGAACTTCGTCATCAATGTGCCGCCGCACTGCATCGTGCGGAAGATCAACTATACCGAAAACCCGTTCCTATCTGCCAAGGCATTGCGCGACATCGCGGCGATGCAGGAACGAAACCCTGAGCTGTTTGAGCACATCTACGGGGGCGTGCCTCTCGGCGATAGCGAACTTTCGATCTTCAAGCGGAAATGGCTTGAGGCATGTGTCGATGCCCACAAGGTGCTCAAGCTCTCGCTGACCGGCCGAAACATCATCGGCTTCGACCCGGCCGACGACGGCGAAGACAACAGCGCGACGGCCGACAAGATCGGCGGCATCTTCACGGATGCTGAAGACTGGTCATCGGGCAAGGACGAGCTCGTCCAAAATGCCAAGCGCGTCTGGGCCAAAGCAAAGAATGCCGATGCCACGGTGTCCTATGACACGATCGGCGTTGGCGCTTTCGTCGGCGGCTACATCGACGAGCAGAACGAGGTGAACAAGGCCAGCGTCGAGCACTTTGCGTTTCACGCCGGCGGTGCGGTCATGGATCCGGATAAGCCGAGCGATGCGCTGAACGCTAACAGCCCGCTGAACAAGGATGAATACCTGAACCTGAAGGCGCAGGCATGGGCCAACACAGCCCGCCGCGCCATGCTCACGTTCAACGCGGTGACGCGGGGCCAGTCGATCAAGCCTGATGACGTGCTGTCGTTCTCGTCCGGGATCGGCGCCAAGAAGCTGGACGCGCTCTTCACCGAGCTTTGCGTCCCATGGTGGGTCGAGACCGAGGGCAAGAAGCGGGTCGTGCCGAAGGTCAAGCTCAAGAAGGACTTGGGCGTGAAATCTCACAACCTGGCTGATGCCGTGATCGCCGCCGACAACGTCAACATCGAAGTCGGTCCGACCGTTGCGATGTTCCTGAGGAATAAGAACCGATGAGCAATGTCCTGAGGCTGGCAAACTATGCCCAGCGCCGGCTCGGCAGCATGTTCCCGGCCTTCTTCCCTGGCGCGAACGTCAAGCATGACTATTACAAGGATTTCGGCTGGCCCGAGACGCTCAGCTTCAATCAGCTCTATCGCATGTACCTCCGCAACGGCGTTGCGACGGCAGGGGTGGACAAGACCGCGCTGAAGACCTGGCAGGACGCGCCTTTCCTCCTCGAGCAGGAGC
The DNA here is from genome assembly GCF_025847085.2 of Rhizobium sp. BT-226. Lineage (NCBI taxonomy): Bacteria > Pseudomonadati > Pseudomonadota > Alphaproteobacteria > Hyphomicrobiales > Rhizobiaceae > Rhizobium > Rhizobium sp. BT-226. Next base: position 68,984 of record NZ_JAOYTI010000001.1, read on the forward strand.
GGGACGGTTCGGAGAAAGGCAAGCGGAAAGAAACGCCGCTCGAAAAGGAGATCCGCAAGAAGTTCTCCGCGCTGCGCCTATGGGCAAAGCTTGCCGATGCGGATCGCATGGCGATGGTTGGCGGATATTCCGGCGTCATCCTTCGTCTGAGGGATGGCAACGCATTCGACCAGCCGGTCGACACCGTGCCCGGTGGGCTTGATGGCCTCTATAAGGTCGACCCCGTCTGGAAGGGACAGTTGACCGTCGCGGAATACGACACCGATCCTCGATCGGAAACCTACGGCGAGCCGGTCATGTACCAGTTCAACGAGGCTGCTCTTACCGGCGATGCGAAGCAGAATCGCCAGCTTCGCATCCATCCCGATCGCGTGCTGATCTGGTCGGACGACGGCACGATTTACGGCCAGTCGATCCTTGAGCCTGGCTTCAATGACCTGATCGACATGGACAAGGTCAAGGGCGCGGGTGGCGAGGGCTTCTGGAAGAACGCGAAGTCGGCGCCGGTGCTCGAAGTCGACAAGGAGGCCAAGATTGCCGACATGGCGAAGGCGATGGGCGTCACTGTCGAAGAGCTTGCCGACAAGATGAATGATCAGGTTGGCGACTGGAATGCCGGCTTCGACCAGTTGCTGATGCTCATGGGCATGCAGGCGAAGACTTTGCAGGTCACTCTCCCGTCTCCGGAGCACTTCTATGGGATGCCGCTTCAGTCCTTCGCCGCGTCGATCAACATGCCTGTGAAGATCCTCGTCGGCATGCAGACGGGCGAGCGGGCCAGCCAGGAGGATGCGGACGAGTGGGCGCAGACCTGCATGTCGCGCCGGTCGAACATCACGCACCCGAACATCATGGAGCTTGTCACCCGCCTGCAGCGCTTCGAGATCCTTCCCGAGAAGGATTGGTTCATCGATCAGGCCGACCTTACCGAGGCGTCGATGGGCGAGAAGATCGACCGAGCCGTCAAAATGGCCGACGTCAACCAGAAGACCGGAACGAGTGAGTGGGTATTCACCCCCGAGGATATCCGCGGCGCAGTTGGCTATGAGCCGCTGACGGATGCGGACAAGTATCGAGATGAAGCGACGGATGAAGAAACCGACGCATCTCTCGGAAAGCCCACACCCACAAAGGAATAGTCGACCATGCCCCAGGTGCGTGTGAACGTCAGGTCACTGGCGAACGTGAAGGCTGTCCGCAAGGAAAAGCGCAACGGCCGCGATGTCGTGATCGTGCCGTCGGCAACCCTGCCGGACGACATCATCATGAACGGGATAAAGTATCCGTCGGAAGAGATCGAGAAGAGCTATCTGACGCTCAACCGGTCGCCGGCGCCACTCGGTCACCCGCTGGTCAACGGCAAGTTCATCTCCGCCCGCGACCCGGAAGGCGTCAACATCGGCCATATCGGGGCATGGAATGAGAACGTTCGCCGCGAAGGCGGCCGGGTGCTGCTGGACAAGGTGATCGACGTCGAGGTCGCCAACCGCACGGAAGGCGGCAAGGCTGTCCTTGCTGCGATCGAGGCCGGCGGCCCGGTCCACACGTCCACGGGCCTTCTCGCAACCATGGAAGCCGTCAACGCCGCCGATCACAAGCGGATCGCCCGCAATATGGTCTTCGACCATGACGCAATCCTGCTGGGCGAGGAGGGCGCTGCCACCCCCGAGCAGGGCGTCGGCATGCTCGTCAACGCCAAGGGCGAGATGGAAGACATCGAGGTCGTCAACTCCGCTCTGACGGATGCTGCCGATCAGGAAATCGACTGGGCGGGAACTCGCCTCGTTGAAGCTCTCATGCGCCGGAAGAACGTCGGCCTATGGGAGAAGACCAAGACCGCAATGATGGAAGCCTTGGGCTTCAACGAGCGGGAATCCTCAACCAACACGAAGGAAGACGAGATGCCTGTCACCGACGAGCAGTTCAAGTCGCTTTCCGATGAGGTCAAAGCCCTCTCGGGAAGCATGGCAAAGATTGGCGAGACGATCGCCAACTCCGTAACCGCAGCCCTCAAGCCGGTGCTCGACGCACAGGCCGAGATGGTTGCCAACCAGAAGGCCAAGGATGACGCCGAGCATGCCGCGCTCGTCACCAAGGTCGTCAACGCCAAGCTTCTCGACGAGGCCACGGCGAAGGCAACCCCTCTCGCCACCCTGCGCGCCCTGGCTCCGCAGGCGACCACACAGAAGTCCGTCGGCCTCAACTCCGCCTTCAACGGCGGTGGCGAGAAGACCAGCGACTTCAAGCTTCCGAAGGGAGACAAGTAACATGGCCCGCTACAACAAGATCTATGGCGGCCCGGTCGAGGAAGTTAAGCCGCAGGTGCATGAAGCCATCTGCGACACTTCGGTTCTCCCCGGCACGGCTGTCGTTCGCACTGCCGGCAAGTTCGTCGCGGCCGTCGCGGCCAGCAAGGGCCGCATGTTCGTGGTGCAGGATAACTACCTCGCCATGAAGGGCGTCGATGACGCATGGCCGGCCGGTGATCGCATCATCGGCATGGAACTGCTCGATGAGCAGCTGTTCCGCGTCCGCGTGCCGACCGGCAACAACATCGCCCAGGACGCTGCGCTGACCATCAACGCCAACGGCAAGTTCGTGGCCGCTGCGTCCGGCAACTTCGTCGTGGCCTTTGCGAACGAGGCCTACAACAACACCTCTGGCGCCGACCAGCTTGTCAGCGTTCGCGCTGCCAAGGGCTACCACTTCGCATAAGGAGAAACCGACATGCGTTACTTCGACGAGCAGCTTGTCGCGAACTCCGCGGCGCATGCGCAGTGGTGGGGAGAAGTCTCCGCCGAGCGCCAACACTTCCACAATGTGGAGGGGCACTTCGCGGAACTGCAGAACGCTGCTGCTGTTCTGCCCCGTGATGCCTGGTTCGACCTCGACGAAACCACCCGTCGCGTCATGCGCGCGGATGAAGGTCAGGTCTGGATGGCGGATCTGATGCCACTGGCCCGAACGGTCAACATCGGCAAGATCGTCGCTCTCAACCGCGTCTCCGGTGATGCCGGCGCCGTCACCCGCTCGATTTCCGGTCAGGTCCCGGTCGGCCTCGATAAGGTCGCCTATGACTACCGGGGAACGCCCGTGCCGATCTTCTCGTCCGGCTACGGCCGCGAGTGGCGCGAGTGGAATACCCTGCAGTCCGAGAACTTCGATGCTCTCTCCGACGATCAGGAGGCCATCACGGCGAAGATCCGCCGCGACAATGCCCTCTATGTCCTGAATGGCGATTCCACGATCGTCTTCCAGGGGTATACGGGCTACGGCATCAAGACGTCGCCCTACTCGAAGTCGATCAACATCGGCCCGTCCGGTAATAACATCGACCTCACCACGGCGACCTGGGCGCAGCTGGATGCGTTCTTCAATGGCCCGTTCGGCGCCATGCTCGATGCCAACTACATCGTCGGCAAGGTCAACCTGTATGTCTCTCCGGAGATCATGCGGAACCTCGATCAGCAGATCAATCCGTCTGCCGGCTCGACGCTGGGCACCCGCCTCAATGAGCTGCTGAAGAACCGCCGCATCAACAAGATCGCGGTGTCCTTCGAACTCACCGGCAATCAGTTCTTCGGTTTCGTCCCGTCGGCTGAGTATATCCGCCCCCTGGTTGGCATGGCGACCAACACGACCGCGATGCCGCGCAACACGCCGACGGCGAACTATCAGTTCCTCGTTATGAACGCGCTCGGCATCGAGATCCGCGCCGACATCAACGGCCGGTCCGGCGTCTTCTACTCGACCAGCACCTGATGAACTGCCTCGCCTTCGGGCGGGGCCATTCCCTCATCCCGCAATGGCCGAAGGAGGCCCACTATGCGCATCAAGATCATCGCGCCGTTCAAGGGCGCTACATCGTCCGGCCTCTACGGCAAGCCGAGCACCGAGAACCCCAGCGGCGAAATCCCGATCGGCACGGAAATCGATGTCGAGAAGGAGCCCACCGACTGGGTCGGGCGCTATGAAGTCGTCTCCGGATCGACCGAAGGCAAGGAGCCGATCCTCAACTCCGCCTACGCTGTCGAAAGCAAGGGCGGTGGCTATTCCGTCATCACGAAGGACGGCGAGCCTGTCACCAAGGGCCTGCGCAAAGACGATCTCGAAGGCTTCGACACCCTGTCCGAAGAAGACAGGGCCGCCTTCGTCGAGCTTCACAAGAAAGACGCCTAAACCCTTCAACCCTCCCGAAAAATCCAGAGCAGCCAAGGAGATCACGATGGCTCTTTCACCGAATCTTATTGCTGCTCTGGTTGGGGCGGGCGTCATTTCTAGCGGGGCCCCTTTTGTCCCAACCCAGCCGCAGCTCGTTGCGAACTTCACCGGCATTCCAAACGGGACCTTCGTCCAGATGGGCACGGGGAATGTTCGGGCACTGGGTCGTAGTGGACACACGTCGGGCTCAGTCCTCGCTCGGAACTTGCGGTTCCTCGATTCCCTCATCCTTCTCGGCACCAATGGTGCGGAGTCCACGTCCGGCACGCTCAATACACTCCAGCGAGCCATTGAGATCGGCGGGGTCACGACCCGAGCCCTCTACGCGGCCGCGAACTCCATCGGCATTTCCGGAAGCGCCCAGGCTCTTTCCGACATCATCGGCTCGGTAGAGCTTCCTCCCGACACTGCATTCTTCGCGCGTTGGGAGAAAGCACTTCCGCTAGACACCAACTCCCTGATTGCCCACGCTCTGGTCGGGCCTTCCGGCCAAGGCTTCCGCACTTCAGGTGCGAGCCAGCTCATGAGCACCGGGGCGATGAACTCCTCCGGCACTGGTGCTGGTCCGCAGATCTGGCCAAACGCCATCTTGGGCACTCCTGTCTCCCCTATGTCTTGCGTCGCCATCATCGGCGACAGCATCGGCAACTATCGGGACGCCCCAAACACAGCTGCTGGCGGCGGTGCCTGGGCTCAAGCCCTGAACAATCTGGACGGCCACGTCGTTCCCTGGATGAAGCAGACGCAGAATGGCCATACGTTCGGCAACGCGAGCTTCGCCAGCGCCCCGCTTCAAAAGAGCCACTGGCAGTATGTCACCGACATTATGATCGAGCTGAGCACGAACTCGATGCCGGCCTCCGGAACTGTTGCGGAGCGGCTTGCAATACTTCAGGCCGGATGGCTCGATCTCGCCAACGGTGCCCGAGCAATCACCGGCCCCTACGGCAAGCGCCTTCGCGTCCATTTCTTCGATATGTTGAAGCGGGACTCCTACGAGCTTGACTCAGTCCAGCGTGACACGCGCCTCGCCTACAACGCCTGGGGTGCTGCATTCGCTGACGGAAAGGCCGACGCCTATTACAACACTGACTCTCAGGTCACCGTCCCGGTAGGTTCGGACGGCATCCACATCGCTGCGGCCGTTCACGACGCAATCGCCTCGAACGTAATCGTCCCTGGCTATCGTCCGTTCCTCAGTCCCTTCTATTTCCCGCGCGGGGAGTAGCGCACTGAACGCGCCAGAAGGCATCCCAAATAAAGCGGACAGGGAATTCTACTGATGGCTGGATACGGCGACGATGCAGGCTTCACGGCCTGGCTGAGCGATAACGGCTACTCTCTGCCGACAGACCCGGTACCGCCGTCGGCTGCTGTCCTGCGCAATCGGGGCAGCAACTACATCGACGCGGTCTATGGGTCTCGCTTCCTCGGGTCTGTCGTGGATGCCGCGCAGGAGCGCCAGTGGCCGCGCGAGGGCGCGATCGTCAACGGCAAGCTCCTTCCGTCGAATGTCGTGCCGGCCGCCGTCATCAACGCCTCGTATCAGGCGGCCTATCAGGAAGCGATCTCGCCCGGTTCGCTCTCAGTTGTCGGCTCCGCCTCTTCGGCAGTAAAGCGCGAGAAAGTCGGCCAGCTCGAGGTCGAATATCAGAATGCCCAATCCGACGGCACGGCATCCGGCATTACGCCGCTGATCTCGATCGTGGATGGCATGCTGGCGCCGTACCTGCGCTGCGAGGACCTGGTCTATCTCGGCATCCTCTCGATCGGCGGCTCTCGCTGTGAGTGATCCGCTCTTCACGCGTCTGCAGGCGACTGCGCAGCGGCTCATCACCAAATACGGGCAAGCGGGCAAGATCCGCCGCGTTACGCCGCCTGATCCGGTCACTGGTGGCGATGGCACCCCGACGGATTACGACTGCCGTCTTTTCCCGGCCACCTATGACCGGCGCTATGTGGACGGGACCAACATCCTCGCATCCGACAAGCAGCTTTACATCGGCTCGATCGGGATTGGCGTCTCGCCGAAGGTCGGAGATCTCGCGATCGGCGCCGACGGCACGGAATATCACATCGTCCATGACGATCCGAACAACTACGATGGCCAGGTCAACGTCGTCTTCATCTGTCAAGGTAGGATTGCGTAAGGAACTTGTCCCAATCTTTCCTGAAGGCGGGTTTGTTGGACGGCGCGCGCAACGTGCAAATGATGTCAACGGCCATTGTTCGACCGGATTCTGGCGCGGTCAATACATAGGCACCTCCGTACTTCCCGAGGATTTTACTTACCTCAGAGATGTCGGCGGAACGCACGTCACGTAAGATGACCGGCTTTCCTTTTGAATACACGGTATCACGCCACGAAGGGATTCAACGATGAAAATTCTTTTGCACCGCTCCTACAAGGCCCGCAAGCCGGGTGAGATCCTTGACCTTCCCGATAATGAGGCAAACGGCCTTGTCACGCTCGGCCTTGGCGAAATCCTCAAGGAAGAACAGCCGGCACCGAAGAAGGCCGGCAAGGGCGCTGACGCCGAATAATGGCCAACCTTCGCCAGCAGCTTCTTGAGCTCGTTGACAAGCTGTCCCCGACGCTGGAAAAAGCCTTCCTCGACGCGATCGACGACATCAAGAGCGAAATCGTGCTGCGCGAGGTCGTCGCCAAGCTGGAAGCGCGAGACGTCGAGGGCGCCATACAGGCGCTGCATATCGATCCGGCCGCATTCCGGCCGCTCTCCGAGGCGATGAGGCAGGCATATGACGCCGGCGGACTGCTGACCTCGCAGAACATGCCACGGCTAGCCGACGCGTTGGGAAACCGCATTGTCTTCCGCTGGGACGTGAGCAACCAGGGCGCCGAGGCGAACATCCGCAATCTGTCCTCGACGATGATCACGAACATCAGCGAGCAGACGGTCGCGGCGGCTCGGCAAACCATCGTCGAGGCCTATTCGCAGGGCGCTGGTCCGAATAAGATTGCCCTCGATCTCGTGGGCCGGAAGTCCGCAACCACCGGCAAGCGGGAAGGCGGCATCATCGGCCTGAATGGGCCGCAGGCAGAGCTTATCGAGCGCACCCGCATCAATCTGCTCTCGGGCGACCCGGCGCTGATGCGGAAGTATCTAACGCTCAAGACGCGCGACAAGAGGCTCGACAAGGCCGTGCAGCGAGCCATCGCCGCCGGCAAGCCGCTGGACAAGGCAACGCTCGATAAGGTGCTGATGCGCCTGCGAGACCGGAATCTGCGCCTTCGTGGCGAGACGATCGCGAGAACCGAGACCGTCACGGCGGTCATGTCCTCGAAGCATGAGGCCTTTCATCAGGCGCTGTCGAAGTCGGGCAGGGATGCCACGCTCGTCACCCGCAAGTGGCGATCGGCCGGCGACCGGAAGGTCCGCCACACGCACGAGGTCCTGAACGGTCAAGAGGTGAGGGGCATGGATCTCGCTTTCCAGTCTCCGAGCGGCGCACTGCTGCGTTATCCCGGCGACACGTCTCTCGGCGCCGGCGCTTCCGAGGTCATCGGCTGCCGTTGCGACGTCGAGTATAATTTCGACTTTGCCGAAGCCTATGCCCGCTCGCGGGGCCGCTGATGGCCACCGAAAACCTATCATTCGCCGCCCAGGTATCGGAATGGGCGAAGTCTGAGTTGGAGCGAAGTGAGGCGGTTTTTCAGACCGCTGCGCAGGAAGTCGCCAATGAGGTACGGACGCCTGTGTCTGAGGGCGGCCGGATGCCGCTCAAGACCGGCAATCTCCGCCGATCGCTGATGGCATCGACGTCGGACATGCCGAGGATACAAGAGGGCAAGACGACCTTTTCGGACAGCGGCATCGAGCTGGTCATCGCCGGGGCCGAGCTCGGCAGCACGATCTACCTCGGCTTCCAGGCAGCCTATGCCGCCCGCATGAATTACGGCTTCGTCGGCACCGACGCGCTCGGCAGGACTTACAATCAGGTCGGATATGGTTTCGTCGACGCAGTCGCGCAGCGCTGGCCGCAGATCGTCGCTCAGGCTGAAGCTAAAGTTCGCGGTCGGTTCGAAGCGGGTCCCGTCCCTCAGTCATGATGATCAGGGCCTTTTGAAGGACTTCCAGATTGGCGACCGCGGCGCTCAGGACAGAATGAGCGTTCTGCGTGCGCACCGTCTTCTTGCTCAACAGCATCAGCGCCTGATGGATCAGGTCATAGACTTCCTCGTCGCTGAGCGGATGATTATCGGCCATGGGCCAGAGGTAGCAGAATGGCCGACACGGTGGAAATGAAAATCTACCAGGCGCTGCTTGTCAGGTGCCAGGAGTTTACGCTGCCAGCCGGCGTCACGATGGTTCTGCCGGGCGTGACGTTCACGCCGACGGCTCAAAGCAAGTTCGTCAGCGTCGAAGTCCACTTCAACCGCTCGATCGAGACGGACCTGTCGCTTGAGATGGACCCGATCAGGCAGGGCTTCATGCGCACCAACGTCTTGTGGCCGAAAGGCGCGGCGATCGTCGATGGCTATAACCTCGCCGGCCAGCTGCGCGCGCATTTACGCCGCGGCACGAAGCTCTTTCGCGTCGATACTCAAATCCGCATCGACGAGGATCCGGAGATCGGCGTCCTCGTCACCGGAGAGACGCATCACAACATCCCCGTGACCACACGGTGGAACTGCCAACCTCAAATTCCGGCCTGATTGGCCTGCCTCAATGCACCTTAGGCAAGTGCGCGATCAGACATAAAGGAAACCATCATGCCTCAGCTCTACCCTGTGGCGGGCGCGAAGATTCATATCGGCCCTGCCATCACTGTCGTCCCCGATGATGCGGACATCGATGCCACCGATTTCGCCTCGGTTTCCTTCACGGAAATCAAAGGCTGGCAGACGATGGGCGCTATCGGCGACGCCGCCACCCTCATCTCCGAGGACGTGATCTCCTCCGGCCGAACGCTGAAGGCCAAGGGCACTCGCAACGCCGGCTCGATGCAGAACAATTTCATCATCCTGCCCAACGATCCGGGCCAGATCGCAATGATCGCGGCCGAGAACACGGACTTCAACTATCCGTTCAAGATCGCCTTCGATGACGCCCCGCCGCCGAAGCTTTCCGTCGTCACGATGACGATCGCCAGCCCCGGCGTCATCTCGTGGGCAGCGCACGGTCTCGCCGATGGCACACCGATCAAGTTCAGCACCACAGGCGCGCTGCCGACCGGCTTGACCGCCGGCACGACTTACTATGTCGTTGCCTCGACGACGAACAGCTTCAGCGTCGCCGCGACCCCCGGCGGCACGGCCATCGCGACGACCGGCACGCAGTCGGGCGTCCATACCGCTACGACCGTCCCGACCGGGACTGTCAAATACTTCTATGCCATCGTCATGACGGCTCAGGAGAACGGCGGCGGCGCGAACACGGCACGCCTCCTGCAGGGGAACGTCGAAATCAATAGCCCGGTCATCACCGTGGCCCCGATCGGCGGTGCTTGATGGCGTCCGAAGACTTCGTCGACCTTTCCGGCCTCGAATCCCTCATCCAGTCGCAGGAGCAGGGCATCGAGGTCGACCTTCTCAATGAGCAGGGCAAGCCGATCGGCCTCAAGGTCGGCATTGTCGGCCCCGACAGCGACCGGATGCAGAAGGCGATGCGGGATGTCACCGCCGAGTTCGCCAAAGCCGCTGCCGACCGGGCCAGCCTCGAGCCGGCGGCCGACGACGGCGATGCCCGGATGATCGCCATACTGGCGAAGGCAACGACGCACTGGTCGCCAAATCCGAAGATCGGCGGCCAGGTCATACCGTTCTCGGAAGAGAACGTCCGGAACCTGTATTCCAAGTTCCGGATCATCCGTGAGCAGGTCGAGATCAAGGCGGTTCGTCGCAGTTCTTTTACCAAAGGCTGATCGAGAAGCTTTGCGGCCTCATCGTCGATCAGCATGAGGGTAGGAAAATCGCGGTACCGGTGGCAGGCGAGCAGGTCTGGTATTGGTTCCGCGAACTCGACTGCCAGCGCACCGGCAATGGCTTCGGTGCCAACGCCATAGGGTTCCAAGCCATCGGAGACTGGTCACGCCTTCGTGGCGTGACGCTCCTTCAGTGGCAGCTTGACGCGATCGTCGCCATGGATCTCAAGCGGCGCGAAGTGATGGCGCAGAAGGCGGCCGATAAGGACGCCCCCGAACAGAAGATTTCGGAGCGGCCGCTCACCAGCAGGCTTTTCGATGCCATTTTCCCCACCAAACGGAAGTGATCAACCTCCGTTGATCCGCCGGCCAACTGCGGTAATCGCCCGGTTCATACGATCTTGCGTCATGGCTCCGTTATTCGTGCAGTCGATCAAGACGAGTAGGTCGTCACCGCTCTGGTTGCCAGCTTCCATGGCTTGGGCGCGCTCCTCACAATCTTGTGCCCTCTGTTCGCGTGCCTCTCGCGCTTCGCTCGCCTTCTTGGCGTTCATGTCCGAGACAATGAAATATCCGACCCCGCCGATGATCACCACGCATGTCACTGCAATAAGCGCTTTCAGCCCACTCATTTAAATCTCCCCAATTATGCCGGGAAGATAGTTCATCACTCTCGCCAAGGTAAAGCCAGTGACCGAAGCAACACTCGGGTTCAAGATCGATAGCTCGCAGGCATCGTCTGCCGCCGCCGATCTGGACCGGCTGACGGCTGCTGCTGCACGCACCCAGCAGGCGGCGGATAAGTTGGAAGCGGAAGCCGCCAGCCTCAGCGGTTCCTTGTCTCGCGCGGGAGAGGGAGCGAGCAAAGCCGCTCCGCCGATGGAGCGGATGGCAAAGTCCCTAGCGGACCAGGATGAACACGTCCGCGCCTTCCGAATGGAAGTCGAACGCCTGACACTGAAATATCAACCTCTGGCGCAGGCGACGCGCAGTTATGAAGCCGCGATAGGCGAAATTGACCGCGCCCATAAGCTCGGTGTGATTAATGCCCAGCAAATGACGCAGGCGCTCGATCGCGAACGGCAAGCGTATGAGCGGCTGAAAACCTCAGCGACTACCGCAGGAGCGGCCGTGAAGGCTGCTAACAGCAACCGCGGCGGTGCGCAGAGCTTCAACTCGGCCAATGCGGCCTTTCAGTTCCAGGATATTGCGGTGACGGCCGCCATGGGCATGAACCCGCTGATGATCGGCCTTCAGCAGGGCACGCAGCTGGCGGCGGTGGTCGGATCGATGGAACGACCGGTCGCGGGCCTCGCTTCGGCTTTCGCATCGCTGATCAACCCGATTTCACTTGTCACCATCGGCCTTACCGCCGGTGTTGCGGCTCTCGTTCAATACTTTTCCACGGCCGAAAGCGGATCTGGCAAGACGAGCAAGCTTTTTGAGGAGCAGAACGAAGTTATTCGCCGGGCTGCTGATCTCTGGGGAGAGGCGACGCCGGCGCTTAAGAGCTACGTCGACCAACTTGACCGGGCCGATAAACTCACGCAGGGCCGGAAGGCCGGAGACATCCTTGCCGGACGTGAGTTGGAAGGCCTTTCCGACAACCTCGACACGATCCAGAAGCAGGGCGTTGCGGCCTTCCGGGCCCTGCAAGGCGACCCGAATAACGCAGTCATCATCAGGGATCTGCGCAACGCATGGGGCGATCTTCGCGATCGGCTCGATGATGGCACAGCGTCCATGAGTGATCTCAATCGGGTTCAGCGGGAGTTGAGCAGCGCTGTCGCGCAGTATGGCGTTCCCGAGGTCCTCAGCTTTCGTGATGCCTTCGACAAGGTGACTGACGCCATCTACCGCGGTGTCGAAGCTGCCCAGAAGGCTCGTACGGAATGGATCGCTGCGATTGCCGGCGGCACGAACGTGCAGGATATCGTTGCAGGGTCGACGTTCACCGACGGCGGACGGACCTTCCGGCCTTCTGACTTCATGCCCTCGAACGTCCCGACGCCGACCCGTCGGCCTCTCGATCTCGATCAGGATCCAGGCGCCCCGACCATCCTCAACGGTGACGGCAGACTGACCAGTGTCCCGATCCCTGGGCAGCGGCCGAACTTCTTTGAGATCGAGGAGCAGACGGACAAGGTTGACGACCTTGAAAAGGCATATCGACGCGCGCAGGAAGCAAAGGCTGACTTCTGGCTCGACATCGGCTTCCAGCAGCGCCAGGCCGAGCGTAGCGCCATGGACCAGCAGGTAGCCACCACGCTCACTCGTTATGGTTTCAACGAGGATCTGAACTCGCCTGAAGCGCAGGCTATCCGCCAGCAGTTGCGCGGCCAGCAGGCAAAGGATCTCGCCAAGGGCTTCGGTGATGCCTTTGCCAATGAATTGGTTTCCGGCAGCCACGACATCGGCAAGGCGTTCCTCAAGGGCTTGGAGTCTGCGCTGACGAACGAGGCGTCGAAGCTCTGGGAGAAGTTCTTCGACGGGATCGGTAACCTGTTCGCCGGCATGATCACCGGAGGCAAGGGCGGCGGTTCGTCCGTATCGGGAATTGGCAGCGTCGTGACGTCGGCGCTTGGAGGCGCCGCGAATGACAATCGGTCAGCATCTGGAGCGGGCTCGATTTCCGGTTCCGGGGCCAACTTGGCGTGGAACTTCTGGAAGTCGAAAGGGCTGGCCGATCACCAGGTCGCCGGCATTCTCGGCAACATCAAAGCAGAGAGCGCCTTCAATCCGAGCGCTATAGGCGATGGCGGCAACGCTCTGGGTCTGTATCAATGGAACGATCGGTCGCCCTCGTTGCTGAAGGCGATCGGTGGCCGCGGCAACCTGGGCAATGAGCTTTCTCAGCATCAGTTTGCCTACTCCGAATTGATGGGGCCGGAAAGTCGGGCCTGGAACGCCCTCAAGGGGGCACCAGACGTGCGCAGCGCGACAGCGGCCTTCGCAGGCTTCGAACGCCCTCAGGGTTTCACATGGGGCAACCCTGAGGGCGCTCACAATTTCTCTGGTCGCCTCGAGGGTGCTGAAAGCGCTCTGGCGAAGTTCGGCGGCACTGCTGACAAGGCAACCGGGAGCCTGGGCCAGCTGGGGAACGGTCTTGGTCAGCTCGGATCGACGCTGAGTGCGGGGGCGGGGGGCGGCGGTGGCGGCCTTTTGAGCGCTCTGACGGGAATGGGTAAGAGCATCTTCGCATCATCGGCTCAGTTTGCCGGGGCTTGGAAGGCAGGAGGCCTCGGTCTCTATGCCGACGGCACGAACTATGCCCCTGGTGGGCTGTCGATCGTCGGCGAGCGCGGTCCGGAACTGGTGAACCTTCCACAGGGCTCGCAGGTCTTCAACACGAACCGCAGCGCACAGATGATGGGCGCCAACGACAGCGCGCCGCGCCAGCGCCCGCATCTGAATGTCTATGTCCAAGGCGGGAGCGGCGATGACCACGTTCGCGAGCTGGCAAGGCAGGGGGCGCAGGAAGCGCTCTACCAGGACAAGATCGACCAGACGCGGGGCGGCTTCGGCAACACGCAGAAGAAATTCAATTCACGGGTGGGCTAAGGATGGCCGTCTATACCAGTCAGCCGATGTTCCCCGTGGATTTTCTGCGTCCGACACAGGCGAAATTCGATAATCCTGGAAGTGGCTTCGACGGCGGCGTCAACGGCGTCGGCGAGCCGATCAGCGTCGAAACATCAGGCGGCGGCATCATCACCGCCACCTACTCGGGGATGGTTCTGGAAGGACCAGACGAACGCTTTGAAGTGCTGAATTGGTTGGGCGCCCGGCTTAATGGCGGCTTCCGCTTCATCAACGTGCCGATCGTCAACGATAAGATCGGCCCGTTTCCGGTCATCAATGGCACGCGCCGGCCGATCATCACAGGCATCCCGCATTCAGATGGTTCCTTCCACTCGGATGGTTCTGGATATTCGCAGGCGACCGTCTACGGCGAAGTGACAGAGGATGCCGCGCTCAATGCCGGCATCATCTCGATGCGCGTCTATGGGGCGGCGCGAGACCTCCGCTGGTCTGACTGGTTTTCGATCTATCACTCGACCAAAGGTTGGCGGGTCTATCGCCATTGGGAGGTGCTCGACAAAACGGATGAGGAGAACCCGGTCTATCGCCTCGCACTGAGCCCGCCCCTGCGGGAGGCGGTGACGGCCGGCACTCGCGTCGAGCTCGCGCGTCCTCGATGCGTAATGAAGCTGCCGAAGGGCGTGACGATCCCCTGGGAATATTCAGGATGGTATTCGTCGCGCCCGACGGTGCAGTTCACGGAAGCGTTCTGATGGCCTATTCCGTTCAGTATGTGCCGGCGAACGTTGTCGACGAGATGCGCGGCAGCCATCAGCTCGGCGTGTTCCTGCGGATTGACACCGAACCGGCGCTGCACATGTGGTTCGGCGTCAACGATGTGCCGATCGGCTTCGACGGGATTGACCCGGATGGAACGGTCTATCTCGGCGGCGGCCGTCTCATCGGTGTGCCCTCGCTCGAGGTGCTGGTCAACGGCACGTCGGACGCGGTGGACTTCTCCGTCTCTGGTATCGACCCGGCGACCGGCGCGGCGATGCTCGACAGCATTCCAGCCGTGCGCGGCAAGCTGGTTCAGGTCGGATTGACCACGCTCGACCAGTATTATCAGCCGATGAGCCAGATCATCCCGATCTGGACGGGGGTGGCGTCGCATCCGAAGGAATCCCGCCCTCCTATCCGGGAGGGGGAGACGGCGACCCTGTCCCTAAGCCTGGCAGTCGTCGCCGGGGAAAACACGAGATCGCGCCCGTCAAAGGCGCTCTGGTCCGACGCGATGCAGCGATCGCTCTATCCAAGCGACGCCTTCTGCAATGGAACGGGCCGATTGGCGCGCGGCATCCAGCCGAAGTGGCCTGTATTTAGCTGAGGCATCATGGACATCCATCATTTTCTTGCGCTCCCGCACCGGTTCAGGTGGGGCGGAGTAGGCGGCGACGATTGTATGACGTTCCCAGCTTCCTGGGCACTCAAGTGCGTCGGGATTGATCCGGCAGAGGATCTCCGCGGGACCTATCGGACCCGTGACGAAGCGCACGCCATCGTCGAAAGCTATGGGGGCGAGTTGGCGTTCATGGATAGCCACCTGGCGAAGATCGGGGCAAAGCGCGTCCAGCACCCTGAGACCGGCGATATCGGCCTGATCAAGGCGATGACCGGCGAGACGGCGGCCGACCAGGTGGAGACGCAGATCGGCGCCATCCGCTTCGGCCCGCTTTGGGCCTGCATTCATCCGGCCGGCATCCGCGCGACGCCGGCTGAATTCATCGCCGCATGGAGTTTGCCCGCATGAGCCTGAAGGCGATGTATGAGAGCGTCCCCAGCGAGGCGGAGCACTATTTCGAGCAGCATCGTTGGGAGTGGCAGGATCGTTTTTTGCGTGGAACTACCTCGCATTACGACCCGATCTTCACGCCATTGTTCACAAGCCTGTTCACGGCACTGAATTTCTCCGCCGCTACTGCTGCGCTGCTCGGCGCCGGCGCGGCTGCGATCGCAACAACCGCTCTGGCGATCGGCATCCAGGCGCTTCTCGCGCCGAGGCCGCCGAAGCCGGAAGACGGCAAGATACCGAAAGTCCAATCGATCCCCTATCGCTGGTGGGGCGTCGGTCGGGCGCGTGTTGCTGGCGCCTACATGCTTTGGGAAGCCGTCGGCAAGAAGCTTTATGCCGTTCAGGCCATCGCCGGCCACAGGATCAAATCGATCAACCGCTATTGGCTCCACGACGATGAGGTGACGCTGCAGAGCGACGGGACCATCAACTCTGGTACGAATTACCGGACGAACGTCCAGATCCTCAGCCGTCTCGGTCTGGTCCCGGAGACCGACTATCCACCGATCACGTCGGCTCTCTCCGGCCAGGGCGTGTGGTCGAGCAATCATCGGGGAGACGGTCAGGCTTCTCTCGGGATGATCTGCACCAGCTCCAACGCGGAGAGGCAGCAAAAGACGTTCCCCTACGGGCCGCCGCAGCTCTCTGTCGAAGCCGATCTCGCTCTTTGCTGGGATTTTCGAGATCCTTTGCAGGATCCCGAAAACCCGTCGACTTGGGAATGGACGCGAAACGCTGCGCTCATCATGGCGTGGCATCAGTGCTTCAACGAGTTCGGCCACCGCCGGGATTATAAGCGCGCGCTCCTGCCGGTCCTCGACATGTGGCAGGAAGAAGCTGACGTCTGCGATGAATTCGTTCCGCTGGCCGGCGGCGGCTTCGAGCGTCGCTACGAGTGCAACGGCATCGACACGACGGAGAACGACCCTAAGGCCGCCACCAATGCGATCCTGGCGTCATGCGACGGCTGGATATGCGAACGTGGCGACGGGGCACTCCTCTTCATCGTCGGCAAGTTCCGCGGCAAGTACATCACGACCCTGACTGACGCCGACATCGTCGGGCACCAGGTCGAATATGACGTGCTTTTCGAGGATGAGTGCAATCGCCTGATCCCGAAGTTCAACTTTCCTGAGATCGGGTACGCCACGTCCGACACCGACTTTTTCGAGGACACGGCGGCGCAGTTGGTCTCCGGCCGGGTGCTGGCGCAGGAGGCGAATTATCAGTGGGTGCAGCAGTGGAGACAGGCAAGGCGCCTCGGAAAGCGCGACTGGCTGCGCATTCAGGAGAAGGTGACCGGTCAGCTCAATGTTCGATTGTCGGGGATCAACTCGGTCTATAGTCGGTGGGTCCGGCTCGTCACGCCCAACACGCTGCCGAAGCTGGACGGCAAGATCGTCGAGAACCGCAAGTCCGTGCTGTCGCTGCTTCAGGGCGGGTTCGTCATGGACATTATGAAGCACCCCGACAACATCGACGCGTGGAACCCGGCGACGGATGAAGGGCAGATGCCGTCAACGCCTCCGAAGACCAGTGCGGGAGGGATTCTGACGCCGGTAATCAATCTGGTGCAGGCGCGGCCGAATAGTGACAGCGTCTATTTCAGGGTGCTGATCATCGATCCCGACGACGACAGCCTCTTTCCGGTGGTCAGGTACCGGCTGGCTAATGCAGGCTCCGGAACGCCCGGACCGTGGATCGAACAGCGGTTCCCGAATCCGGTTCCGGCTGGCGGCTTCATCGACATGAGCACCAACATAGTGCCGTCGAACAAGCTCCATGACATCCAGGTCGCGTTCATCGCCTCCGATGGCGACTACGGGCCGTGGTCGATAACAGCGAGCGTCACCTCTACCGTCGACCCCGTCGCCCCAGGCACGCCGGTCAACATGTCCACGGTGAATGCCTCGGGTACCGTCACGATCAGCGCTCAGGCCGCCAACGACAACACCAAGGTCTTGATCTTCAAGCGGGGCACCACCGGGCAGACCTATGCCGCCGCCACGCAGATTGCCACGCGTAACGTCGTGGCGAACCAGGTCATCACCATCACCGACCCGCCAGGCGCGGGCACTTGGAAATACTGGTGCGGAGCTGAAAACGGCTCCGGCATCCCGTCTGCTGCGCAAGCTTCTTCAACAATCACAGTTTGAACAGGAAACAAACATGCCTGAGAGCGCTCTCGTCATCTGGGCGGATGGCCCGTCATCAAGCCCCTATGAGCCTGACAAGGCACTAATCCGGGCTTGGGGCTATTGGGTCGAGTCCACCATCGGCGCACTGTCTTCTGGCGCGACAATCTCTTACTTGTCGCTGGCGGCGCTGAATGCTGACCTCAACCACCCTGCCTTTACGCTTGCGTGGGTGAACGGAGATCCTGTCGCTGCGAACAACGGCATCTACCGGAAGCTCGGCGCAAGCGGTACGGGCTCGTGGGTTCGTTTCGCAGATCTCCCTTACTCGTTCATCGCGGCGACTGCGACGGCCGCAGGCGAGCCGAGCGCTATTCAGGCGGTGACCGGTATCCCTGTTTCCTCGTCGGCAATGATCGTTCTCGACCTCATCGAGGCGAACGACGCTTCTCCGGTGACGGTCTCCTTCAATGGCGGAGATCCTCTGACGATCAAGTCCAACACGGGCAACGATATCGCGACCGGCGGCTTGCTGGCGGGGATGCGAGTGCTCGGCACCATCATTGACGATACCTTCCGGCTGATCACCGACCAGGTAGACACGGCGATCGTGGCAGAGGCGGAAGCCGCCATGACTGCCGCGATCGGGGCGCGCAATGGCGCGAAGGAATGGGCCAATAACAATTTCGGCGTCCCTGTCTCCGTTCCGGCCGGCGGCGACGGATCGACGACCTATTCCGCAAAACATTGGGCCGAAGTCGCGCTTGAAGGCGGGACGATCCTGCGCGGGTATCTTTTCGGAGGCGAGATCAGCAACAATGCCACCGATGCGGTCAATGACCTCGATGTCGCGGCTGGCGTAACGGCATCCGACGACACGACGCCGGTTTTGATGGTGTGGACATCCGTGACCCGGCAGCTTGATGTCGCCTATGGCACCGGCAGCGGCGGCCGTTTCGACAGTGCTATTGCCGACGGCACATGGCACATCTTTGCATGCTCCAATGGTTCGAACACCATCATCGGCTTTTCGCAGAGCCTAAACCCGACAGCTGCACCGAACTACCCGGCTGGCTATTCGAAATACCGCCGCATTGGCTCGCGTGTCAGAATGGCAGGCTCCCTGCGTCGCGTCATCCAGCGCGGGGACAAGCACATCCTTTACGATCCTGTCGTGCAGAACAGCGGATCGCCCATTGCCGTTACCACGAGTGGTGCATTAATCGCGCTTTCCGGGGTGCCAACCGGCATTGAAGTCGACGTGAAGCTGGAGGCATCCTTCACTTCAGGCACCGTAACCTCCGGCGCTCTCATCACCTCGCCGCTCATGAACGATCCGACGCCGGGAGCCAGTTTCCCCGGGGGTGTCAATGTCGGTCACATTCAGGTCTCCAGCCAGTTCGCCGCGAGTGAATTGACCAAGAGGACGAACACCTCAGGTCAGATCCGTCACCGCGGCGCCGGCGCAGGATCCTTGTATCTCGCCCTGCACGAATGGTCCGACGATCGGGGCGCTGCGATTTTCAAGAATGCATCCGCTGCATCGTCAGGCAGAGGGCTTGGCTCTGCTGTCCTCTCGGCCGACTACCCGACATTGCAGGATGCAATCACTGCGGCGGCCGGAAGGCGTCTCATTGTTGAGGCCGGCAGCTATGTAGTCACGAGCTCGCTCACCGGCGCCGACAATATCGAGATTGAAAGCAATGGCCCGGTTACGATCAACACGACTGCTGATATCGCGATCCTCGACATGACCAACAAGACCAACTGGATGTTGCGAGGCATGTTCCGCTTCGTTGGTGATGCCACCCCATACACGGCATATCCCGGCTCGCTGGCTGACACTGGCCAGAAGGGGATAAAGCTTTCCGCCTGCGATCGTTATCTCATCGACGGAATGATCGAGTTCGAAAACATCAACGGGTCTGGCTTATACGCCGAGCTCAGCGCCGGCGGCTGGCAGCACAAAGGCATCATCAAGGGTATCCGGGCTCACAGCTGCTATCACGGCATCCGCTACACCAACGTCGCCGAATATGACCAGGTGAACGACTTCTCGATCGACAACTGCGCTTTCGCTGTCAGGGTCGAGAGCGGGAACATCATGTTCGCCAACGGCAAAATGAACTTCAACTCTGTGTGCGTCTCGGTGGCCGCAGGATCGAACGATGCTCACGGCGAATTCACCAACTGCCAGATGAACCATTCTAATTACGCTGTCGATGCGAATGGTATCACCTTTGGCGAAGTCTTCACAGGCTGCATTGCTCTCGGCGACCAGGCAGGGGGCGGCCACGGGAAAATCCGCCTAACGAACTCGGTCGGCATCCAGTGGAATGGCGGCCAGGTCGGTAGCGATATTGAGTTGATTGGGACATCGAGGATGGCTTTGATGAACGCCTATATCCGAAGCGGCTTGGTCTCGGCGCCCAGCGTGTCAGGGGGCAGCACGTTCACAGCGAAGAATAACGTCGTCGATACAGGTGGTCTTTGGACCTACAACAACTGAACTGGAGATGACGAGTTGCTTGCGCCAGAAACGTGAACATGCCAAGGCAAAACCATCATAAGCACTACTTAGGAGCCGGAATGGCGACCGTTGACAGAGCCTCCTACCGCAATCGCGGCGGCTTCCTTCAAAGGCTGATATCAGCCTATAAGGGCCGCCGGTTTTTCACGAAGGTCGGGGCGAACCTCGTTGTGAAAGCCAGCGCTGAATTCAGACTTGTCGATCATGCCGTCCTTGAAGTCGGTGACAATGTCACGATTCAGGACCACTCCTTCTTCCAGCTTACGATGCCAGAGCCGAAGGTTTTCATTGGCAACAACACCGTGATTGGCCGGCGAAACATCATCACGGCCAAGAACCACATATCGATCGGCAATGATGTGCTGATTGGCTCTGACGTTCAGATCATCGATCACGGGCATGGAATGCGACGGGACATACCGATTCGGCTTCAGAAGGCAGAAATCGGCTTCGTGGATATCGGCAATGACGTTTGGATTGGAGCGGGCGCGAAGATCCTGATGAACGTCAAAATAGGCAATGGCGCAGTGATCGGCGCGAACTCTGTCGTCCTCACCGATATCCCTGAATACGCGATAGCCGTTGGATCGCCTGCAAAAGTCGTCAAGTACCGAGAGTAGTTTTAGATCGGGTCTATGTGGCTAAAATCGTCCGATGCATCGTATCGGAAAGGCTTGGCATCATAGGCGGCTTTCTGTGCGGCCTCGGCCTCAACAACGCAGTCCTGCCACGTGCCTTTCCATTCCGGCTCTCGTTCCGAACGAACTGCGTGGATGGCGCGCGCCATGGCTGCGATCTCTCTTGATGGCATTTCTCTGTCCTTAGCTGACTGAGCGCGATCCATAGCGCCGATCGGCAACCAATAAAAGACCCTACCCACAATCTGGAGATATCCATGAACCGATTGCAATTCTTTGCGACCGTTCGAACCTCTGTGTTCGGCGGATCGCTAGCTCAATCTCAGGTCAATGAGATCGAGGCGGCTTTGCCGCCTCCTGAAAACATCGGCCGTCAGTATCGGGTAAGGACATACTTGCGTGGATGGCAGATGGTAACAATCTCCGTGTGAGGACGGTACGGCGGGCGGTACTCCACCAATAGCTGACCGCACTCGTGAAAGGTCTTCCTGACATACACCTTTTTAGGGTGGTAAACGACGTGGCGCGTAGCCGGTGGTGGGCGATAACCCTCGATCATGTCAGCTGCAAAAACCGGCTGGCACAGGATAGCTGTGGCACTGACAGATAGAGAAACGGCTAGTGCTCGAAACATATTTCCCTCCTTGATGGTGTTAAGGAGATATGGCGAACGGCGAACATGTCGAGTCTTGGCTACCTCACCTCCCTGACATCATTTGATGCGCGGCCGCGCTAAAAAGCCAAGCCGCCTCCGGGCGGCATTTTCACATCCAAAATCGGAGATCTCCATGCTCGTCCATAACTGGCGCGAGGTGCTTAAGCGCGCCTGGAGCGTCCGCCTCATGGTGCTCGCTCTGCTCTTCATCATCATCGAGCCGATCTACACCTTCGTAGCCGCCACCTGGGTCTCACGGAACATCTACATCCAGCTCGGAATATCGGTGGTCACCGGCCTTTTCGCGGTCGCGGCAATCATCGCCCGCATCTTCGTCCAACAAAAAGTTTCAGGAGATCTGAATGGCAAGCCGCCTCAGGAAGGGTAGCGCAATCGCTGCCGCATGCATCGCTGTCGTCAGCACCTTCGAAGGGCTGCGCACCGTCGCCTATCGGGACCCGATCGGCATTCCGACGGTCTGCTTCGGCGAGACGCGCGGCGTGAAGATGGGCGACAGATACACCATCGCCCAATGCAAGGACATGCTGGGCGACAGCCTGAAGGAATTCGAGATCGGCATGCGTGCCTGCATGAAGCAGCCGGACCAAGTGCCGGCCGGCGCCTATGTCGCCTTCCTGTCCTTCACCTATAACGTCGGCACGGGCGCCTTCTGCAAATCCACCCTGACGCGCAAGCTGAACTCTGGCGATGTCGTCGGGGCCTGCAACGAGCTGCCGAAATGGGATCGCGCCGCCGGCATTCGCCTTCCTGGTCTGACGAAGAGGCGAACCGCTGAGCGTGCCCTTTGCCTCAATGGGATTCCGGTCTGATGTTCGGGACCCTCGACTTTCTCAAGCTCGGCGCCGGCGTGGCGGCCGGTCTGCTGCTCTATCACGTCTATGCCGTCTCGATCGGCTATCCGGCCGCCGCCCGCGAGGCGCGCGCCGGATATGTCCTGCTTGCCGAGAAGACGGCGGCCGAGGCCAAGGCCGTCGAAATGGAGCGCCAGCGCAACGCGGCTACCCAGGCGACCGAAGAGCACCGCAAGCGCCTGGCGGCCGCCGAGGCCGCCGAGCAGACGGCCAAAGACACCCTCGAAACCGAGATCCAATCCTATGAGCTTCAACTTTCCGAGAAGAACCGCGCTTGCGCTGTCACTGCTGCTGATCGTGACTGGTTGCTCCGCCACTGAGCGCCTCAACCGTGCGGCTACCACCAAAGGGCAGACGCAAGCCGGCCTTGTTCTTCCGCCGCTTCCCGATGATCTCCGTAAGCAGGAAGCCCATGCGCCGGTCGTGGAAGGCCAGCCGCTGATTGCGATCCTCGCCCGCGAGCGTCAGGCGCTCGACCGTGCCAACTCACGCCAGGGGCGCACCATTCAATTTTACGACGACCTAAAGGCCAGATACGGGACACATCCATGATGGATGCAATCTCGCTCTCCCGAACCCATCAAGGCGAAAACACAAATCTAGGCGAGCTCCAATAGATGACATCCAATGACGACATTCTTCGAGCTCTCGGGCGCGTCGAAGGCAGATTATCCGGCATAGAAGAAAGCGTCTCCCTCTTGCGGGAGGACGTCAGCGACGAGAAGGACAACGCTCACGAAAGCCGGTCGGTGATCCATAGGCGGCTGGACAAGCAGGCCAAGCAGATCGCCCATCTCGATACGACAATGGCGATCAGCGGCGGCGTCGATGCGACCTTGCGCGATGAGATCAAGGCGCTCAAGGAAACGGTGGAAAAGAATCACGATTCGGTTCAGCCTGCTCTTGAGGAGTGGCGCCGGATGAAATCGATCGGCTACGGCATTTCAGGGCTCATTGCGTTCGCGGGGCTAACGATTGGGGGGATGATTGCCTATGCCAGCGACGGCGCGGTGGCGGCGCTGCGGCATTGGTTGAAGATCAACTAAGGCGGCCTCCGCATCAAAGGCCCCCTTCCGCCTCAACGAGGACGCATGGCTCGATACTATTTTCACCTTCGGCATGGCGAAATTACCATCGCAGAGGATCTAGAGGGCCTAGAATTCCCCACTCCTGAAATGGCCATTGAAGAGGCCACAAAAGCTGCTCGTGAAATGGCTGCGGAGATGATACTTGCCGGTCACCGGGTAGAAGACCAAGAGTTTGAGATTAGAAGTTCAAATGGCGCGGTTCTGAAGATAGTTCCCTTCATATCTGCGGCTGGTTTGGATTGATGGAATCGTCTTCAGTGGTAGGCGCGGAGCTGCGTAACCATAGAGATAAGTCCATTGCCGCAGATGATAAGGCGCAGATCGTCCGGCGCGATGTTGTCTCAGTGAGTAACGCAAACCCGCCTAACCAAGGCGGCAAGTTGATCACCGCCAAGAATCGCATAACGGTGCTGACCCGTTCGGATTAGGATCTCGACCGCCGGAAGCTCGTCTAATTGATCTCTCGCGTATTCGATCGCTGCTTGCAAAGAGACGAACTGTTTGTTCTCAGTACCGGCGCGCCAGCTATGAACTGTGATCGGAGCGTCCGAATTCATCAACATCTTTAGCCAGGCTCCGTCGACACAAGTTAAGCGAGAGCGATGTATACCTGCTTTCAACCTGTTAGGCCAGATCTTAGGCTGAATCTGGTTACTGATCGATTGAGAGATTCATCTAAGTTTAGGTAGCTCGGAGAAAGAAAACCCCGCGATGGCGGGGATCAGGAAGGGGGGTGTTTTCTAGGCAAGCGCATCTTGCACTGCAATATCTTATTCGCACAACTTACATGGATTTGCAATAAATATTACTTTCTAGAGTTATGCGCCCACAGATTCGTTCTCAACTAAAGAGTTCATTGTCCTGTTTTTCTCGAAAATACAATTTGACTTCAGCTTTTCGAGTAATAATTTGTATCATCCGGGGGGCCGCTCAGCGATCACTTGCTAAACCCCAAGCATTGAAGCTCCTGTGCGCTGGGCGGCCTTCCAATGGCCCGGAATCATGTTTGTCGGCTGCTCGCCGACTTGGCTGAAGCTTGCGGCAACTGTGCGGAAGCGCACTGCCGATAATCCTGATGGTGGGATGAGCGTCCATCTGCTCGACATCGCGATCATCGAGGCAGAGGAAGTCAGCGGCGGCGCGCTCGGGTCAAGATGAGGAAGTCGGCTGACGCTGCCGTTATCCAACCTTTCCTAGAATGGTCGATGCCAGAGCTTTGACTATTTTCGGCCGAAACGCCAATGCCGGAAAAAAGCCCCGCCTTTGGAAGACGGGGCTAGTTTGGGTTCGGCGGGCCGCATATTGAAGTGTATGGTAGGCTGCCATAACGATCTCTGCACGGCCCGACCCCTTACGATCGGCGCAGCCAATTGTTCCCGTCCCTCCCGATTTTTATCAGCCTTTCGGCCGGCCATGTAATTTTAACAGTTTTTCGTAGTGCTCCTCGACCCTCCGGCATGCCTCCCGCGACGTCGTCTCCCATCCGCTGTGAGGCACGATATGCTCTCGCACCCAAGGAATGTGGGTGATATTCCACTTCCACAAGCCCATCTTGCCGTGGCTCGTTTGGTCCAGCTGGATGCGGCCGAACGACTGCTCCCCGTCAAAGCCGCTGTAGTCCTGACGCCCTTCTCCTGGCCAAGTCTCGCGCCATTTGTAGATCGGCTGGTATACATCTTCCATTGCGTGGACTCATTCATCCGTAGACAGCATTTTAAGCACTTGCTGATGTGATGGTTCCATGACCAAACCTCCCAAGTCAAAACCGCTCCTGCAGGATGCTGATAAGCCGGTTCGATCCCGGCCGCGCAAGCCGCGAAATCCCGCGCAGCCAAACCTCCCCCTCGACCCTATGCCAGATCGAATCGAGCCGTGCTTGGCCTTGCTGAAAGCCAGGCCGCCGAAGGGCGACGACTGGGTTTATGAAATCAAATGGGATGGCTATCGCCTGTCAGTTCATGTCGAGCCGACGGGCATTCGCATACTGACGCGCGGCTGCCACGACTGGACAGATCGGTTCCCGGCGATCAAACAGGCGGCATTGTGGCTTCCTGTCGGCACGGCAATCCTCGACGGCGAGGCCGTGGTTCTCGACGAGCGGGGCCGGCCGGAGTTCGGCCTACTGCAACAATCGCTCGGCGGCCGCGGCGGCAAGAAGAGCTCAAGCGACGCCATCTTCATGGCCTTCGATCTTCTCTACTTCGATGGCCATGATCTCAGGAATTCGGAACTCACAATGCGCCGGCATCTGCTCGAGGATTTGGTGCCGGCCGGCGAGCAGGGCGACATCCGTCTCTCGGAAGAGATCGAGGCCGATGGTGACCAGTTGCTGGCGAGCGCCTGCGAGCACGGGTTGGAAGGCATCATCGCCAAGCGCAAGAGTGCGCCGTATCGATCCGGCCGGGGCGGTGACTGGCTGAAAATCAAATGCATCCAGAGCGACAGCTTCTTCATCGTCGGTTACGAGAAATCGACAGTCGCGCGCGCCGGGATCGGCCGGCTTCTGCTCGCCGCGCGCAAGGGCAAGAACCTGGTCTACGTTGGCGGGGTAGGGACGGGTTTCAACGAGCGTTCCGCAACCGAGCTCCGGGAGCAGATGGACAAGCTGATCATCGGCAAGCCAGCGGTCGACACCGGAAGGAAGCGAAATGCCGTCTTCCTCCGCCCGGAGCTTGTTGCTGAGATAGAATATCGGGCGTGGACGCATGACGGCAAACTGCGGCACGCGTCCTATAAGGGGTTGCGGGACGAGCAGGATGAGGCGGGGGTTTATGAGGTGGAGTAGGTGCCTTCGGACCGTCAGATTAGCAGCCGCATTAACGCGGCTTCATCCTTCACGCCATGTTGGAACGACTGGATAACCCGCGCGGCCAATTCTTCACGCTCAGCGTCTGTTTTGATTTGTCGAACCGAAACGATGTGATCATACACCCTCTGACAGAGGGCGACTTCTTCATCGTTCAATGCGGTTTGCGCTTCTGCAATTTGAGATCGTATCATAATCGCCCTCACTCCCCGGGACAAGGTAAGGCGAAACAGCGTCTATTCAACGCAGGAACTCCGACACAAAGACGTGAGTTGCAGGAGCCTCAAGCCGTCCCATCCACATCGCCGTCCTCGTCGATGCTGCCCACCATGTTCAATGCCTCATAGAAA
This sequence comes from Rhizobium sp. BT-226, assembly GCF_025847085.2. Classification (NCBI taxonomy): domain Bacteria; kingdom Pseudomonadati; phylum Pseudomonadota; class Alphaproteobacteria; order Hyphomicrobiales; family Rhizobiaceae; genus Rhizobium; species Rhizobium sp. BT-226. Next base: position 95,539 of record NZ_JAOYTI010000001.1, read on the forward strand.
AAGCCGCCCGTCTAAAGCCTTGCCATGTCTGTCGAAAAGGCAATCTTGTTTTTGGACCGGGGAAATGGAGAGTGCAGCTTGAAAACCATCACGATAGGGATTGTGGACGATCACCCTCTTTTTCGAGAAGGGGTGAGCCGCAGCCTGTCCGAGATCGAGGATTTCGTCGTGGTCGGTGAAGGGGCAAGTGCCGATGACGCGGCGACGTTGGCTGCGTCGCATAGGCCTGACGTCGTTCTGCTCGATGTGTCCATGCCCGGAGGAGGGATCAATGCGATTTCCAAGATCGTGGCGCAAAGCCCACAGACAAAGGTCCTGATGCTGACCGCCTCGGAGGAAGTCGACACCCTCATCGCCGCCCTGCGACGAGGCGCAGCCGGATACGTTGTCAAGGGTATCGGATCGCGCGGACTCGGAGAGGCCATTCGAACAGTCGTTGGAGGCTCGAGGTACATCTCGCCGATCATGCGCGCTAAGGTCGAACAAAGCCTTCTCGACAGGCCGGCTTCGCTGACTCCACGCGAAACCGAGGTGATAGAACTGGTAGCCGAAGGACTTTCCAACAAGAATATTGCGCGCCGCCTGGAAGTCCAGGAGAAAACGATCAAGCATCACATGACCGAAATACTATTCAAGCTTGGCGCCAGCAATCGGACGGAAGCAGCAATCAGATGGCGCCAGGGCGCGTAAACGCAGACCGGGAGGAAGCGGAATGCGGTCTTCGCGGCCGGAGCTTGTTGCCGAGATCGAGTATCGGGCATGGACGCACGACGGCAAGCTCCGGCATTAGCATCCTCCGTTCGGGACGTGAGGCGCCAAGGCCTCCCGGATCATAAGCGGATGAAAAGTTCTCCCCAGCGAGCAATGTCCGGTTGCTCGATGTTGGGTTGCCACCTTTCTTTGTAAGAAACTCTGATATATTCCCTTAGGGATTGATTAAATCAAAGGCAAACATGGTGATTAGCGTACAGCAAGGTTTTGCGCAGTTAAGGTCAAATCTTGAGATAACGGGGCTCCAGGCGGAGACTGTTTCCGTGCGTCAAACCCGCGTGCGTGATGTACTCCAAGCCGGCATGAGGGTTCACGAAAGTTTCTTGACTGGTTCTTACGCTCGCCACACGATGATCGCGCCTCTGAATGAAGCCGATGTTGATGTCTTCTTTGTTTTGGATTCTTCTTACTTTAGGCAATACACTCCAGCAGGTCTTTTAGATGCGGTACGCCGCACGCTTTTGAAAACCTACACTTCGACCCCTAGCATCAGCCGGAACGGGCAGGCGGTCACGATTCGCTTCACGGACTTCGTTGTGGATGTTGTGGTCGGCTTTCTCAGGCAAGGCGGCGGCTATGTAATTCCCAACTCGGTGACCTCGAAGTGGCTTTCCACCGATCCCCAAAGGCACGTTGGAATTGTCAGCGACGCAAATAAGGACCATTCTGGTGCGCTTGTCCCGACTATCAAGATGTTGAAAGCATGGAATAAAGGAAACGGCTCTTTCTTCAGGTCGTTTCACCTTGAAGTCTTGGCGCTGAAAGTCTTCGAGAGAATAACGATTTCCGACTTTCCTTCAGGGATCAGATTCTTCTTCGACCGAGTCCGACCATTGATCCGCGACGGCATACTCGACCCGGCGGGCTACGGAGACAATGTCGGCAGCTACCTTGGCACACAGACCAAGATTGATGAAGCCAGCAACAGAATACAATCGGCGCTCAGCATCGCTCTGGCAGCCGAGCAGCACAACACGGCGGGTCGAAACCGCGCCGCAATCGAGCAATGGCAACGCCTCTTTCCGGATTATTTCCCCGCCTATGGTTGAGATCACAACGACGGGCGAGCGGCCGCCTTCTAAGACCCGCGACCAAGTAATTGCCGAAGCGAAACGGTTGGAGGAAAGCACTCTCTATTCGTGTAAGGGGCATCATCAAGCTGCTCAGGGCTGGAAAACATGGCATCTATGGCTGGGTATCCCGACGGTGGTCATCTCGGCGTTGGTCGGTGTCGCGGCTTTCACCAAGACCGCTGAACAGAACGCGGCTCTTGCCGCCGTCGCGGTTCTTTTCTCGATAATCGTTCCAGTGCTGTCAGCAATTACGACCTTCCTTAATCCCAATGAAAAAGAGGGCGCTCATTTAGCTGCTGCACATTCCTATGACCGCCTTAATAACGCTGCTCGTATGTTTTGGTCGATCGACTGTTGGGCTGGCGATGCGACGGATGAGGGCCTCACGGCGCAGTTGAAGGCGCTAGTCGCCGAGAAGGATGACTTGAACAAGGCGAGCCCGCAAATTCCGAAGTCCGCGTATGCGAAAGCGAAAAAGGGAATCGAGGGTGGCGAAGCGTCTTTCAAGGTGGATCAATAGATTCAAGAATTGCTTGGAAGTTGATGCTTATCCATGACGATAACTCGGCAGTGCTACGAAAGTGCTACGCCTGCCTATGCCATCTTTGATTTATATCGATAAAATATGCCGATCCGTCCAGTCGATCATCGGCTCGGGTCGTCCCACGTGTCGTCATCTTCCATGTCAGCGATATCATCGGTGAGCGCTACAACGTGCTCGGACAGAACCTCAGCAACATTGTCGAGAAGCTGCGCCAATTCGGGATCGCTCTCGAAAAGCTGCTCCTGCTTGGCTTTCAACTTTGCGATATAGAAATTGTGGATATGCAGTGACCCTGTCATCTGCGTGAGGCTCGGCATGCTATGCTCCTTTCAATGATTACCCGTCCGCTTAGCACAGTGCGTCAGGGAATCCCGTCGACCTTCGGAAGAACATCGCCAGAACCCATTTTGCAAAACGCGAAGGAAAAGCTGCAAAACATTCCCTTGACGAATCCGCGCAAGTCGTTGATCTGAAAGTAAAGCGGGCGTGGCGAAACTGGTAGACGCAAGGGACTTAAAATCCCTCGGCCTTGGCTGTACGGGTTCGACCCCCGTCGCCCGCACCACCTTCATAATCCTGCTTGAATATGCCTGTATTGAATCTGCTTGTATATTGTGCATAAAAGCAAGTTATCGCTTGACAAAGGAATTTCCGGCGTAACGATTGCGCCGCGACAGTTGAGTAAGGGTTGTCTTGTGGGAGTAAGACGATGGTTTACGATTGGAGTGGGACTAAGGTTCGGCGCATCCGCATCTTCAAGACCAGTGTCGCACTTGTTCTGGGGACTGCGATAGCCGCTATACCGCTGTTCTTCTGGGCAATGCATTTGCAGGGTTTCTAGAGCGTCCTTAGCGCGTCCAAGAAGACGCGCTAAGGACGCTCTATCACTTTCGATCTGGACGGATCCTGAATTCGATTTTGGGATTATGTGCGGCTTGTTGCTGGTAGTGATCATCGCTCTGTGAGCGGAAGCGCGTTTGGCGCTTTGGTCTCGCGCCACCTGTTGATCAGCCAGCCAGCCAGCAGTCCGAGGGCTGCGCCCGCCGCTTTGATGCCGGCATCGTGCAGGCGCGGATGGCGTGTTGGTGTGAGATACTGCAGATATTCGATGGCGACTGCACCGGCAATCAGCAGCACCGCCACAATCTTCCACTGTTTCGGATAGGCGAGCGCGAAGGCGAGGCCGACGAGAACAAAGGCGCCCCCGCGGTCGGTATCGACCGTCGTGACCGTTTCCGGCCTCAGCCCGATCGGCGAAACCGTGACGAAGAGGATGAGGGCGAGCAGCAGCCAGGCGAGCGGCCTTGCAAATTTGAAGATCATCATGGCTTCATATTAGTGGCTTGGCTTTTCATTGACAGTTAAAATCAGTTCATCTGCCGCCGATTTCGCGATTGGCTTAAGAAAGGCTTGCCCGGGAGCGAACCGGAAATGGCCGAAACGGGCTTTCTTTTGCCGGTCGGCCTATGCCATAGCGGCAGTGGCTACTGCATAATTCCTTAAATCGGAATCGATTTAAGGATAAAATTATGCAGCAATTGAAAGTGTTACAGCGTCCTTTGCGCGTCTGAAAAGACGCGCGGCGCTGTAATCATGAGAATGGACCACGCCCGTGACGAGACTTGATGTCGAAAGCGCCGAAGAGGCAATGCGCAGCCTGTTTCCGGCAACGCCGCTGCAGCTCAACGATCACCTGTCGGCCCGCTACGGAGCCGATATCTGGCTGAAGCGCGAGGATTTGTCGCCGGTGCGCTCCTACAAGATCCGCGGCGCCTTCAATTTCTTCCGCAAGGCGATCGGGCAGGGTGCTGCCGGCAAGACCTTCGTCTGCGCCTCGGCCGGCAATCACGCTCAGGGTTTTGCCTTCGTCTGCCGCCATTTCGGCGTGCCGGGCGTCGTCTTCATGCCGGTGACGACACCGCAGCAAAAGATCGATAAGACCCGCATGTTCGGCGCCGAATACATCACCATCCGGCTGTTCGGCGACTTCTTCGACCAGTGCTACCAGGCCGCCCGCGAACATGTGGAGGCGGTCGGCGGCGTCATGGTGCCGCCCTTCGACCATGCCGACATCATTGAGGGCCAGGCAACCGTCGCCGCCGAAATCATGCAGCAGTTGCCGGAAGGAACCGTGCCCGACATGGTCGTCCTGCCGGTTGGCGGTGGCGGACTGGCTGCCGGCATCACCGGTTATCTCGACGGCACGGTGCCGAAATCGGCTTTCGTCTTCGCCGAGCCCGCCGGTGCGCCGAGCCTCAGGCGCAGTATCGAGGCGGGCATGGTGACGACGCTGGCCAAAGTCGATAATTTCGTTGACGGCGCGGCAGTCGCCCGCATCGGCGACCTCAATTTCGCTGCCCTTCGCGATTTTCTTGCAAGCCAAGTGCAAATGATGCCGGAGAACGCCATCTGCGTCACCATTCAGGAAATGCTGAATGTCGAGGGCGTCGTGCTGGAGCCGGCCGGCGCTCTGTCGCTGACGGCGATTGCCGCGATGGATCGCCAAGCGATCCGCGGCAGGACCATCGTCGCCGTCGTCTCCGGCGGCAATTTCGATTTCGAGCGCCTGCCTGACGTAAAGGAAAGAGCCATGCGTTACGCGGGGCTGAAGAAATACTTCATCCTGCGTCTCGCCCAGCGCCCCGGCGCACTCCGGGATTTTCTCAATCTGCTCGGCCCCGATGACGATATCGCCCGCTTCGAATATCTGAAGAAATCGGCGCGCAATTTCGGCTCGATCCTGATTGGCATCGAAACCAAGGCACCGGAGAATTTCGCCCGGCTGATCGCAAATTTCGAAGCTGCCGGCATGGGTTACGAGGATATCACCGAAAACGAGATCCTCGCCAATCTGATCATTTGACTTGGCGACAGCGATGCCATCGTGCTAAAGGCGGAGCATGGCTTCGTTCATTTCAAATATCTTTTCGATGTTCTCCGGCGGCGGCAAACCGGCTTCGGAGGCGGCAGGCCCTTCCGGCGAGCCGCAGCTTTACGGCGATTGCACGATTTATGCCGAGCCGCGCAAGGAAGGCGGCCAGTATCGCCTTGCCGGCCGCATCGAAAAGAAGGTCGGCGACGAGGTGCTGGTGCGCAATTTCATCCGCGCCGATCTGTTTTCCTCCTCCGATGACGCGCTCGAATGCACGGTGCGCAAGGCGCAGCAGATCATCGATCAGCATGGTTCGTCGCTCTTTGGCGACGGCGAGAAGCTTCGTCAGGTCTGAATCGGGATCCGGGCATAGGTCCCTGATACCCGGCTGCAACTATTCCTGTGTGTGACCGGCTGCCCTCCAGCGAGCGCGTTTCGCTCACGCAATCTTAAAGGATTGCGGTGAAAGGTATCGCCTGCAGGATTTGCAGGACACCCCCGTGTTTGACTGTTTCGGACGATTGACCAATGGATTCGCTGTCGCGATCACCGCGCCAGGACGAGGCCGAACGTCCGGAGCCGCGGTCTCATGATGGAGACACTCAACCTCCTTCTCTTCGTCGTCGAAGCCGTCGCCTATTTCGCGCTGATGGTGACGCTCCTGCACTTTCGCCATCGGCTCGGTCTCGGGGTTTTCCTGACGGCGCTCGGTGTCATGCATTTCATGGAGACCTATCTGGCGGCGGTTTTCTATGTCTCGCTGCCGTTCGGGGACGTGTCACCGGGCTCATCCGTCTTCTTCTCCGGCAAGCTGATGATGATCCTGATGCTTTACCTGCAGGAGGATGCCGCGACGGTGCGCCAGCCGATCTACGGCCTCTTCCTCGGCAACCTGCTCACCGTCGGTATTGCCTGGGTGCTGCAGCTGCACCAGCCGCTGCAGATGTCGACCAACCACACGCCGGACGTCGATTTCCTCAAGGAGATGGGCTGGCTGATGGTCTGGGGCACGGCGCTGCTTTATGTCGATTCGCTCGGCATCATCCTGCTTTATGAAAAACTCGGCGATTTCTTCCGCCGCCGCGTCGTCCTGCGTTTCCTGATTTCGGGCTTCGTGCTGCTGACCTTCGACCAGATCGGCTTCTTCGCCGCGCTGCATTACTTCCTGGATGTGCCGATCGCCGCATTCTGGGGTGGATGGAAGGCGAAAATGCTTGCCGTCTGCCTCTACGCGGCGATGTTCGCATTCTATGAATATCGTGTTCGCCGTATCGGCGCAGCTGGGTCCGCACGCTCGATTAGCGACGTATTCGGCGACCTGACGTTTCGCGAGCGCTACAACGATCTGCTGGAGCGCACCGGCCGCGACATGCTCACCGGTGTCTACGATCGGACGCGCATGGAAATGGAAGCGCCGCTGATGCTGCTCGAGGCACTGAAGCAGGGGTCATTCGCCACCGTCCTCATTATCGACGCCGATCACTTCAAGGATGTCAATGACGGCTACGGTCATCTACAGGGCGACGAGGTGCTGAAAGCGATCGCCGCTCGGCTCGGTACAACACTGCGTTCCAGCGACCGCGTCTTCCGCTTCGGCGGCGAGGAATTCGTTGCCGTCTGTCCGGGCACCGACCACGAGGAAGGTCTGCTGCTTGCCGAGCGCCTGCGCTGGACGATCGCGACCAGCGTCAAGACGCCGGATGACAGGCCGATCACGGTCAGCATCGGCGTTGCGACCGCCGACGAGGACGGCGTCGATTTCACCGCCGTGCTGACAGCAGCCGACGGCAGGCTCTACGCAGCCAAGAAGAGCGGCCGCAACTGTGTCGTCGGCCGCTCCGGCGTGGTGAAACTCAGCTGAAACTCATTCAGGCAGCGCGGAAGATCTTGGCGCCGGATGGCGCGCTCGTCATGCCGCCGTCGACGGTGATCTCGATGCCGGTGACGTTGGCCGAATCATCCGCAGCCAGATAGAGCGCCGCCTTGGCGATTTCGTCGGCTTCGCTCATGCGGCCGAGCGGGCTCATGCCGCCGATGCGCGCCTCGAGCGCCGACATGGCATCTTCCGTCTGGGCCATCGGCGACCAGATCGGCGTTTTGGTGCCGCCGGGCGTTACCTGATTCACCCGAATGCCGCGCGGCGCGAGCTCGGATGCCATGTTACGCGTCATTGCCCGGACAGCCGCCTTGGTCGCCGCATAGGCCGACCAGCCGGGAGCGCCGAGCACGGCATGCACCGAGCCGTTGAGGATCACCGAAGCGCCGTCATTGAGATGCGGCAGGGCTGATTGCACGGTGAAGAAAACCGCCGTGAGATTGGTGCTGATGATCTGGTTGAACTGCGCCGGTGATGTCTCGCCGAGCGGCGTCGCGCCGCCGATGCCGGCATTGGCGAAGACGATGTCGAACTTGCCGACCCTTGCGGCGGCTTCCGCAAAGGCCTTCTCGGTGGCGGCGGCATCGGTGACGTCGACCTTCAGCGCCAGCACGCCGGCGCCGAGCGCCTTTTCGGCAGCCGCGAGCGTTTCCGGATTGCGGCCGGTGATCACCACCTTGGCACCCTCGTCGATGAAGACCCTGGCGGTCGCAAGACCGATGCCGCTGTTTCCGCCGGTAATCAGGGCGACTTTGTTTTGTAGACGCATGATTCATGCTCCTCTTGGAATTGGCAACGATCTGGATTATGATCGTTATCCACAAGGATTATGATTATAATCTATATGAGTCAAGAGGAGCATGATGCCGAAAAGTGTAAGCGGTTTTCGGCCGACATCATGCTCATTCGATTGGTGCCGGGGAGATTCCGATGGGCCGTTCGCAGTTGGAAAAACAGAAGACGCACGAGAAGATTGTCGAGACCGCATCGAAGCGGCTGCGCGAGGAGGGGCTCGAAGGTATTGGCGTCGCCGACCTGATGAAGGAGGCCGGATTGACCGTCGGCGGTTTCTACAAGCATTTCGCCTCCCGCGACGATCTGGTCGCCGAGGCGATCCAGTCCGCTTTTGATTCATGGGGACGCAAGCTGGAGGCCGAGGGGATAAACCCGGCGGAGATGACGGCTGCCGATGTCGCCGATCGTTATGTCAACGCCTATCATCGCGACAATCCCGGTGAGGGTTGCCCTTTTGCCGCGCTGACCTCCGATATATCACGCAGCGGCGAGAAGGCACGGGGGATTGCGACGGACGGGCTCAGGCGCAATTTCGCGTCGCTGGCGAGCAAGGCAGCGGGAGCGGACGAAGGAGAAAGGCGGCGCAAGGCGATCATGGCCTTCGCGATGATGGCCGGCGGCGTCGGCCTTGCCAGGATTTCCTCCGACGAGGAACTCTCGGCCGAAATCCTGGCGACCGTGCGGGATTTTGTCGCCGATATCGACAAATGAAAAACGGCCGGCGAAGGGCCGGCCGTTGCGTGAAGCGTTTAGGAACCGATCAGGCGGCCAGCGCGATTTCCTGGACGCGCGACCTGGCGGCGTCGATCGCCTTTTCGGCAGCTTCCGGACCAAAGGCCAGGCCTTCGACATAGATAGTCTCGATATCGCTGATGCCGAGGAAACCGAGAACCGACTTCAGATACGGCACGGCATGGTTCAAGGCGGCGGCCGGTCCCTGCGAGTAGACGCCACCCGAGGCGAGCACCACATAAACCTTCTTGCCGGTTGCGAGGCCGACCGGGCCGCTTTCCGTATACTTGAAGGTCAGGCCGGCACGGGCGACGTTGTCGATCCAGGTCTTCAGCGACGAATAGATGTTGAAGTTGATCAGGCCGGTACTGATGACGATCGTGTCGGCGGCCAGCAGCTCGTTGACGAGTTCGTCGGAGGTTTTGACGGCGGCTGCCTCCTCGGCGGTGCGATCTTCAACCGGCTTGCGGATCGCAGCGGTGAAGAGGTCATCGATATGCGGCAGCGGATTGGCGGCAAGGTCGCGGCGAACGACGACGCTGCCCGAATTCTGGCCCTTCAGCTTTTCAGCGAGATCGACGGCGATCGGCGTCGAGAGAGAATCGGCACGCGGGCTGGACGTCAGAAGCAGGATGGACGACATGGTGCATTTCCTTTCGAATGGAATTTGACGGCCCGTTGCTGGGAGGTGAGCCGCGGTCTCGATGAGGAAAATAGGTCTGGCCTGCTATCGAAAAAACGGTGATAATGTAGATCGAAACTATCGATGGAATGGATAGAAGATGCTGCCAAACCCCACTCTGGACCAATTGCAGGTGTTTCTGACCGTTGCCGAGACCGGTAGCTTCTCGGCCGCTTCGCGGGCGCTGAACCGTGCACAGTCGGTCGTGAGTTATACGATCGCCAATCTAGAGGCGCAGCTCGAAGTGCCGCTTTTCGAGCGTTCCGGCGCGCGTCAGCCGAAGCTGACGGAGGCGGGCAAGGCGATGCTGGAGGATGCGCGACGCATTCTGGGCGACCTGCAAGTCATGCGGGCGCGCGTCAAAAGCCTGAGGGAAGGGCTCGAAGCGGAGGTTTCCGTCGCCATCAGCGTCATGGTGCCTTCGCGAGCCCTGGTGGACGTCCTCCGCGAATTCCGCGAGATGTTTCCATCCGTTTCGTTAAGCCTCAATGTCGGTGAGCTCGGAATGGTCATGGATCTCGTCCTCAGCGGCAAGGCGACGATCGGGATCGGTGGCGCAGTTCTAAAGCAGGACGATTCGATCGTCACGGAGCGGATCGGTCATTCCTTCATGTTGCCGGTTGCCGCGCATAACCACCCGCTTGCCGGAATCGGCCGGCCGCTGACGCTCGGCGACGTGCGCGAGGAAGTGCAGCTCGTCGTCACCGATGCGTCGGGACGGACGAAGGGGCGCGATTTCAACGTTCTCTCCTACAAGACGTGGCGCGTCAGCGATATTGCGACGAAGCACCAGCTCATCACGGCAGGCCTTGGCTGGGGCGGCCTCCCGGCTTCCGTGATTCATGACGATCTGACGAGCGGCAGGCTCGTTCATCTCGATCTGGATGCCTACGAACAGGGGGAGTATCCCATATATTCGGTGCGCCAACTCGCCAACCCGCCCGGACCTGCCGCCACCTGGATGATCGACGCGTTCCGCACGCGGCTTTCCGCCTGCCCGAGCCAAGCCGATTTCCATGCTCAGATAGCGGAACTCCAGGAAGCTGGTACGCCGCTCGCAGCCGAATGACGAAGGCGCGGGCCGCGCCTTCGCTGATATTGTCTTCCGCCTAAAGAACCAGCCTGAATTTCGAGAAACCGTCGGCGCCTTCGCCGGCATCCTCGATCTTGACGCTCTTGACCTCGGCAAGGAACTGTTTCGCCTTCGGGCCGCTTTCGAAGGTCACGGTCGTGCCGGGGAGCGGCTTGAAGGTCCAGTTTGCGTCGGCAGACGGATTGATCGTGCCTTGATCATGGACATAGCGGACGATGACGTCGCGGTTGGTATCCGGCGCCTGGAAGATCACCTTGTCCGCGGTGATCTCGGGGAAATTGCCGCCGCCGCCGGCGCGGTAGTTGTTCGAGACGACGACGAACTTTTGAGCCGGATCGATCGGCTTGCCATTGAAGGCGAGGTTCTGGATGCGGTTGGCGTCCGGATTGATCGGCTTGCCGGATGAATCATATTTCGGCGGCTGCGACAGGTCGATCTGGTAGGTGACGCCGTCAATGACGTCGAAATTGTAGGACGGGAAGTCGGTGTTGAGCAACGCTGCATCCTTCGAGCCGGCCTCGATGTGATTGAACATGCCGGCCGACATTTCAAGCCAGTTCTTCACCTGAGCACCGGTAATAGCCACAGCCTGCACGGTATTCGGGTAGAGATAGAGGTCGGCGACGTTCTTGATGGCGATATCGCCGGCCGGAACATCGGTATAATAGTCGGCGCCGCCGCGGCTGCCGGCCTTGAAGGGGGCCGCTGCCGAAAGAACCGGCAGGTCTTTGAATGCGGTGTCGGCCAGCATCTGCTTGATGTACCAGGTCTGCGCTTGGCTGACGACCTGCACCGAGGGGTCGTCGGCGACCAGCGCGAAGTAGGAATAGAGCGGTGCGGAGGTCTTGCCGACCGGGGTGCGGACATAGGCAAGCGTCGCCTCGTGCTCGGCCTTGGCGGCCTCGACCACTTCCTTCTTGTCGGCGAAGTCGGCAACCACCTTCTTCTTGTCGTCGCGGTGATAGATCGGCCGTGCTTCCGACGTGAAATCGACGATCTTCCAGCTATTGCCATCCTTTTCCAGCAGCAGGTCGATCAGGCCGAGATGCGAGCCCCAGAAGCCGGCCATCACGGCAGGCTTGCCGTGCAGCGTGCCCTTGACCGGATCGGCATTGGCCACACCGTCCCAGCTCTTCGGGCCGGGGAAGACGAGATGCTGGTGGCCGGTGAAGATCGCGTCGATCCCATCGACGGCGGCGAGATGCAGCGAGGCGTTCTCCATCTTTTCGGACGGTGCGCTGCCGTCGATGCCGGAATGCGAGAGCGCAATGACGATATCGGCGCCGGCTTCCTTCATGGCGGGAACCCATGCCTTGGCGGCCTCGACGATGTCGCGCGTCTGCGCCTTGCCTTCGAGGTTCTTGATGTCCCAGAGCATGATCTGCGGCGGTACGAAGCCGATGAAGCCGATCTTGACCGGGCTCTCATTGCCGGCGCCGTCCTTGATCTGCTTTTCGACGACGATGTAGGGCTTGAAGAAGAGATCGTCCTGCTTCGGGTCCGAGGCGAACTGGCCCTTGGTCAGGTTGGCGCAGACGAAGGGGAAGTTTGCGCCCGCCAGGACCTTGAACATGAAGTCGAGGCCGTAGTTGAACTCGTGATTGCCGAGCGTGCCGACCGTATAACCGAGCGTGTTCATCGCCTTGATTACCGGATGGACGTCGCCGTCCTTCATGCCGTGCTGATAGGCCATGTAATCGCCCATCGGATTGCCCTGCAGCACGTCGCCATTGTCGATCAGCAGCGAGTTGACAGCTTCCGCGCGGATGTTGTCGATGATCGTCCCGGTGCGCGACAGGCCCATCGTGTCGTTCGGCTTGTCGGCATAATAGTCATAGGGGAAGACGTTGACGTGAATGTCGGTCGTTTCCATCAGCCTGAGATGCGCCTGGTTGGCGCTGGCGCGCGCGCTGAAAGGGTGTAGCAGCACCAGGGCGGAAGTGGCGGCGAGGCCGCCAAGCAGGGAACGGCGGCTCATTACACCAACATCGAAAATGGAAGACATGGAAATTCTCCTAAGGGATCATGCATCGTCCGGCCCGTCAGAATTAGGACGATTTGACGAGGAGTACACTGCGAAAATGACAGGACGTCAAAACAATCCAGCGGGATAGCGGCATGGTCGTGAAATACAATTTATGGTACAGTGGCGGCGGCTGGAACCATTGGGGAGATGGGATTATGAACAAGGTCGTTATCGCTTTGGTCGGAGGTTTCGGAGGCATCGCCCCCAGTCTGGTCGACAAGGCGCAGGCGCTCTACAGCGGCGATGTCGAGAAATGGCTGACGACGACGGCAAACCCTTGGATCTCGGTTGCCTGCGCGCTTGCCGCCATCGTCGTCTTCTTCATTATCGGCGGCGCTATCGCGCTGATCTATCGCGAACAGCAGTTGCAGAAGGCGCTTCTTCTTGGCATCGGCGCACCGGCTCTCATCATGGCCGCTGCACAGGGCAGTGCAGCCAACCCGCGGCCGATCGAGGTCAGCTCGGCCGCCAGCTTGTTCGGCATCGTCGGCGTCGCCCATGCTCAGGACGGCACTCGCTCCCTGCCGCCGCGGGTCGAATTGAAGGTCAATCCCGGCTGGACGCAGGGCGAATGCCAGACCTGCGATATCAAGTTCCTCGGCGGAGACGGCCAGATAATATCAAGCGAGCCGCTCTCCAGCAGCCAGGCGCCCGGCGCGGTCAACGTGCCGCTCGGCACGGAAACGATCCTGCTGTCCGGCGCCAACGCCAATACCGCCACGGTCAACGTCAGGGATCTCGGCGCCAGGCTGCCGCAGACGCAAGGCTCGGTCACCCTCGACGTCAACGTCAACCGCAGCTACTGGAACGATCTCAGCCGGTCATTCGGCGCAAAGGCCGTGCAGCCTTACGATTTCAGCGTCGACGTTGCCAAATGAGGCATCCGGTCGCTATTGGCGCTGGCTTTGGCCAGCTGGCGTACGCCAGCACCGGCCGTACCTCCTTATGGAAAAAGCGGAAATAGGAGGAAATCTGCGCCCGCGCATTCGAATTCACGTCGAACTGGATGCCGACGCGGCCATTGTGCTTCCAGCGGATGACGCCTTCGAGCAGCCCGAGGTTTTCGGCCTCAATGCGCACCTTGCTGCCAGAGGCGGCATGGAGCGGCCCCTTCATCTCCAGGGCGGCGCCAGTCGGCGATAGGTCGAGGATGCGGGCATCCACCTGGCTGTTCAGGTATTTGACATGGCCGAAAACGCGGCAGTGTTTCCGATCGGTCTTCCGGGCCGTGATTTTCAAGTTGCGGGTCATACTGTCTCCCTTGGTATAGCGAAGGAGCATAGCGCCGGAAAATTGAAATGGTTTTAGGGGCTTAGCTAAAATTGCAGTGAAACATCAATTGGCGGCAGTGGCCCTGCTTCCGACCACATGCTCGCGCCAGACCGTGAAAATGCCGGCGGCAACCACGATGATCGAACCGATGATCGTGTTGAGACTGAGCGTTTCGTCATAGACCGCCATGCCGATGACCGAGGCGTAGACCAGTGACAGATAGGTCAGCGGCTGCACGGCGGCGGCATCGAGAATATCATAGGCGCGGATCAGGAAATAATGGCTGGAAATGCTGGTGACGCAGACGAGCGCCATCCAACCCCAGTCACCCGGCGACATCCAGCTCCAGTAGAACGGTCCGATGAGCGTCATCGTGACGCCGCCGACGACGCCGGTATAGAAAAAGCTGGTCATCGATGAATCGTCGCGGCTGACCAGACGGGTGGCGATGACGTAGAAGGCGAAATTGAAGCAGGAAATGACGGCGAGAAGCAGCTTCACGTCGAAAAATTCGCCTTCCGGCTTGAGGATCAGCAGCACCCCGAAAAGTCCGGCGCCGATCGCTGCCCACCGCCGCCACCCGACCCGCTCGCCGAGGATCGGCATCGCCAGCAGCGCGATCAGGATCGGCGTCGCGGAAAAGATCGCCTGTGAACGGGCAAGGCCGATCATTGCAAAGCAGGTGATGGCCAGAACTACCTGGACGGCAAGCAGCACGCCGCGGGTTACCTGCAGGAGAGGGCGTTTGGTGCGGGCCGTCGCCTTGATGCCGCCGCGCATCTTCGAAGCGAGGATGATCGTGAAAAACGCGAAGGCCCAGTAGCGGATCATCGTCACGAAGATTGGCGGATAGGCCGTCGCCAGATGTTTCGAGATGGCATCCTGCAGGGAGAAAATGGTGATCGCCAGCAGCGCGAAAATATAGCCTTGGGTCTTCGATGTCATGATTTGCCGTTACTGCATAATTTCACCCTTAATCGATTCCGATTTAAGGGTGAAATTATGCAGAAGTCCAAAGTGTTACAGCGTCCTCTGCGCGTCTGAAAAGACGCGCGGCGCTGTAGTGGGGAAGCGCTTGCGCGCGACGAAAGTCTGGGCAGGCTTTCGGCTAAGATGCAAGGCCTCAAAGGCCGACATTCGGCTTGTCGATGATTTCTCTGAGCGCGAAGCTCGAATTGATCTTGACGACGTGGGGCAGGGCCGACAGCCAGTCGCGGTGGATCCGCTCATAGTCCTCGAGGTCGCGGGCTGCGACCCTGAGGATATAGTCGTATTCGCCCGACATCAGGTAGCAGACGAGCACGTTCGGGCAGAGCTTCACCGCTGCCTCGAATTCCGCCAGCGTCTTGGCGAACTGGCCGGAGAGCGAGATATGCACGATGGCGATCATCTTGTAATCGAGCGCCTTGTGTGAAAGCCGCGCATGGTAGCCGCCGATGACGCCGCTTCTTTCCAAGATGTCGAGCCGGCGCGAACAGGCCGAAGGCGACAATCCGATCCTTTCGGCAAGCTCGGCATTGGTGATGCGGGCATTGGCCTGCAATGCCCGGAGAATCGCAAGATCGATAGTATCGAGATCGGCCATTCGAAGAACCTTCGAAGAAAAATAGAAGAAGCGCAATAATCGCCGAAAAATCGCGTCTTCGCAAATCGTCTTTGCAAGGACATTTCACTGCCTTGATGGTTGGATTCCTCGTCTGAAAAAATCCGCGGCCGCGGAGATAAAATGAGAGGAACGCGCATGCGTGTCGGTTGCCCGAAGGAAATCAAGAATCATGAATATCGCGTCGGCATGACGCCGGCTTCGGTGCGCGAATATGTTGCCCACGGCCACGAGGTCTGGGTAGAGACCAAGGCAGGCGTCGGCATCGGCGCTGATGATGCCGCCTACGCCGCGGCCGGCGCCAAGATCGCCGCCTCCGCCAAGGATATCTTCGAAAAGTGCGACATGATCGTCAAGGTAAAGGAGCCGCAGCCCGCCGAATGGGCGCAGCTCCGTGACGGCCAGCTTCTCTATACCTATCTGCATCTGGCGCCGGATCCCGAACAGACCAAGGGTCTCATCGCCTCGGGCGTCACCGCGATCGCCTATGAGACGGTGACCGACGAACGCGGCGGCCTGCCGCTGTTGGCGCCGATGTCGGAGGTCGCCGGACGCCTGTCGATCCAGGCGGGAGCGACCGCGCTGCAGAAGGCCAATGGCGGCCTCGGCGTCCTGCTCGGCGGCGTGCCCGGCGTGCTGCCCGCCAAGGTCGCGGTCATCGGCGGCGGCGTCGTCGGCCTGCATGCGGCCAGGATGGCCGCCGGCCTTGGCGCCGATGTCAGCATCCTCGACAAGTCGCTGCCGCGTCTGCGCCAGCTCGACGATATCTTCGCAGGCCGCATCCACACGCGTTATTCCAGCATCCAGGCGCTGGAGGAGGAAGTCTTCTCGGCCGATCTCATTATCGGCGCCGTGCTGATCCCGGGCGCTGCCGCTCCGAAGCTCGTCACCCGCGAGATGCTGTCCGGCATGAAGAAGGGCTCCGTCATCGTCGACGTCGCCATCGACCAGGGCGGCTGCTTCGAGACCTCGCACGCGACGACCCATTCCGATCCGACCTATGAAGTCGACGGCGTCGTGCATTATTGCGTTGCCAACATGCCGGGCGCCGTGCCGGTCACCTCGGCGCACGCGCTGAACAATGCCACATTGGTTCATGGCCTGGCGCTTGCCGATCGCGGCCTGCGCGCTATCGCCGAAGACAAGCATCTGAGGAACGGCCTCAACGTTCACAAGGGCCGCATCACCAGCAAGCCGGTCGCCGACGCGCTGGGTTACGAGGCCTTCGCGCCGGAAAGCGTGCTGAACGTCGCGTAGTAGCTTACTCTAGGTTAGGCGCTGGTCCCCACCGGGGCCGGCGCCTTTACCTTGTCGATCCGGCATTGGAAGCAGTTGTTGCGCGCGGAGCGCACATGCACATAGGCGATATCAGATCGTCCCAGCAGCTCTTCGCCATAGGCTGGAATATCGCCGATAGCAGTCACCGCGCCGGTGCCGTAGACGATGCGGTCATTTTCGTTATAGCCGCGGACGATGAAGTCACGGCTCGTCGTCAGCACCGGCGGCATGATCTCTTCGGCGGTATAGCGTACACAAGGCTGCTTGTGCAGGAAGACCGGGCCGGTTTCGGCATAGGGCTGCAGATCGGGGAAGGGCCGGTAAGCGAAGACCAGCAACGCCTCGCCCGGATCGATATTTTCGAGGCAATGGCGGCAGGGATGACCGGGACCATCGGAAACGATCGTCTCGGGCAGCCTGTCATAGGCGTCGCGGCCGCCATTCCAGAGGTGTTCGGCGTCGGTCGTCGGCATGGCAACAAAACGAATGGCGGTCATGATAGATCTCCTTTGTATTGCCATGAAATGCACCTGGACGAGCGGGCAAGCCACCCGATTCTTGCCTGCATCTGGATATGAGATCGCCGGAGAGGAAAAAGCGGAGTACCTTTTGTCCGCACTCTATAAAGCGAAAGGAGAAACCCTTGGCCGACGTCGATCTCGCGCTGCTGGCGCAACAGAATGCAGAAATACTGGAAGAGCTCAGGGCTCTGCGCCGGGAAGTGACGGAACTGAAGGAACAGTCGGGCCGCACACTCGATTTCGAGCGCCGCAACGATCCGCGCCGCCCGAACAGCCTGACGCAACGTTAGTTAGCTCCACTTACGTAGGGAAAGAAGTTGTCAGCTTTTCCGCGCAAGCTCCAGAAGCTCCTTGTCGCTGAGCGGCCGGACGATGCCGGTGCCGGTCGAGACGGGGGAAAAACCATACATCTGGTAGAGCTGCAGCGCACGCGGGTGGTCGAGATTGTTGGTGGTGGTGGTCACCCGCTTCGGATTGAGTGACCAGATGGCATAGAGCGCCTGCAGCAGGAACCATTTGCCGATGCCGAGACCGAGCGCATGTTCGATCAGGCCGAAATGGCTGAGCTCGATCATATCCTCGTCTTCGCAGAAATATTCGTAGAAGCCGGCGGGCGCGCCGTTCACGTAGAGAACGCTGATATTGTTGCGCTTGTCGTTCAGCGTCTCGGCAAGCTGCTCGTCGCTCATGCGCAACCGGTCCACCCATTGCCAGCGCGCGCCCACCTGCCGGTAGAGATAGCGGTAGAACGGCAATGGGATCTCGGGAGCGCGCATGATCGCCGTCTGAATATTGACGGGCACCGGCATGCTTGCCTTTGGCGGCGCCGTCATTTCGAGCCGGGTGATGTGAGCTTTCAGCGAAGCGGGTGCCTTTCCCATGGCGATCAGACTTTGACCGGCGTCGGCGGACCGGTGACGATGGGTGTATCGTCACGGCTGCCCCATTCGCTCCACGAGCCGTCATAAAGCTTGTTGTCGTGATGACCGAGCGATTCCAGCGCCAGCGTGATGATCGCGGCGGTGATTCCCGAGCCGCAGGAGGTGACGACAGGCTTTGAAAGATCGATGCCGGCATCCTCGATCGTCTGCCTGAGTTCGGGCAGCGACTTGAAACGGCCCTGGCTGGCGAAGACGCCGGAGGGCAGGCTGCGGGCGCCCGGCATATGGCCGGAACGCATGCCGGCGCGCGGCTCGGGCTCGACGGCGGCAAAGCGGCCGGCGCTGCGGGCATCGGCAATCTGCATCGCACCGCTGGAGACGATGTCGCGCATCGTATCGAGCGTCACCACGCGGCTCGCGTCGAAGTTCGGCGTGAAGGTCGCCGGCGCAGGATTGGGCGCTTCGGTTTCAAGCGGACGGCCCTCGGCCTTCCAGCCGTCGAGACCGCCATCGAGCACGAAGACATTTTTCGCGCCCATCACCCGGAACAGCCACCAGACGCGCGGCGAGGCGAACAGGCCGATGCCGTCATAGACGACGATCCGATCATTCTCGCTGATGCCGAGCCGGCCGGCCTCAGTGGCGAAATAATCGGGCGAGGGGATCGTGTGCGGCAGCGATGTCGAACGGTCGGCGATCTTGTCCTGGTCGAAGCGGATGGCGCCGGGAATATGGCCGGCCGCATATTCGGCATCGGCATCGCGCTTCTGCGCCGGCAGATAGAAGGAGGCGTCCAGCACCCGCAGATCAGCTTTGCCGAGCTCGGACTGCAGCCAGTCGGCCGAAACGACGAAACGGCTCTTGGTCTCACTCATGATGGTCTCCCTTGATGGTCAGGCTTCGTCGCCGGGCGTGCCGAAGCGGATGCGGAAGCGGCGGTTTTCCTTGCCCTTCTTCTCGATCTTGGCGATATGGATCTGCCCGACTTCCTGAGTCTCGGAGACATGTGTGCCGCCGCAGGGCTGGCTGTCAATCGAGGAGTTCTCGCCGATGCAGACGAGGCTGACGCGCCCGAGCCCCATCGGCGGGCGCACGTTCTTCGATTTGACGATGTCGGGATTGGCCGCAAGTTCCTCATCGGTGATCCATTGCAGGGTGACCGGATGGTTCTGGCCGACGAGTTCCATCAGCTTGGCCGTTACCTGGTCCTTGTCGATCGTCTCGATCATGTCGAAGTCGACGCGGCTTTCCTCCTCGCCGACGGCAGCCCCGGTAATCGGATAGGAGCAGACGACGGAAAGCAGGTGGCAGGCCGTGTGCATGCGCATCAGCCTGTAGCGGCGCGGCCAGTCGACATGCAGCACCAGCGTCTCGCCGACCGCTGGTCGCGGCGCACCGTCGAGCGGCACGTGGATGATGACATCCTTGCTCGGACCATGCTTCGTCTGGCCGAGCGCGATCTTGCTGCCGTCAGCGCGCTCGAGCTCTCCGGTGTCTCCGGGCTGGCCGCCTGATGTGGCATAGAAACAGGTCTGGTCCAGTTCGATGCCCCCGTCTTCGTGAACGGCGGTGACGACCGCCTCGCACGTCGAGAGATAGAAGTCGTCACGATAAAGGGCATTGACAGGCATGGCGTCTCACACAGGCTCGTAGGGAACGCGGATATCGGGCGACTTGGCCATCCAGCCCGGAACGGGCAGACCCTTCGACGTCAGGAAATCCGGGTTGAAGAGCTTCGACTGATAGCGGTTGCCGTAATCGCAGAGGATCGTCACCACCGTGTGACCAGGCCCGAGATCCCGGGCGAGGTTGACCGCGCCGGCAATGTTGATCGCTGTCGATCCGCCGAGGCAGAGGCCCTCGTTCTCGACGAGGTCGAAGAGATAGGGAAGCGCTTCGGCATCGGGGATCCGATAGGCATAGTCAGGCGTGAAGCCCTCGAGATTGGCAGTGATGCGGCCCTGGCCGATGCCCTCGGTGATCGAGGACCCCTCGGATTTCAGTGCGCCGTTCTGGTAGAATTCATAGAGTGCGGCGCCGTCGGGATCGGCGATGCCGATCTTGACGTCTGCCTTGAAAGCCTTGAGGCCGGCGGCGACGCCTGCCAGCGTGCCGCCGGAGCCGACCGAGCAGACAAAGCCGTCGACCTTGCCGTCGGTGTCTTGCCAGATTTCTTTTGCCGTCGTTTCGACATGTGCCTGGCGGTTGGCGACGTTGTCGAACTGGTTTGCCCAGATCGCCCCGTTCGGCTCGGTCTTCGCCAGCTGCTCTGCCAGCCGCCCGGATACCTTCACGTAATTGTTCGGGTTCTTGTAGGGAACGGCGGGCACTTCGACGAGTTCGGCGCCGAGCAGCTTCAGCGCGTCCTTCTTTTCCTGGCTCTGCGTTTCCGGGATGACTATGACGGTGCGATAACCGAGCGCCTTGGCGACCAGCGTCAGCCCGATGCCGGTATTGCCGGCCGTTCCCTCGACGATGACGCCGCCCGGACGAAGCAGTCCCTTCTGCTCTGCGTCGCGGATGATGTAGAGCGCGGCGCGATCCTTGACCGACTGGCCGGGGTTCAGGAACTCCGCCTTGCCGAGAATGGTGCAGCCGGTCATCTCTGAGGCGCCCTTGAGTTTGATCAGGGGCGTGTTGCCGATGGCTTCGAGGACGGAGGGGTGGAAGGTCATGGAATCTGCCTCTATTCGAACTCTTACTTTAGGAACGGTCTTTTCCCTTCACAAGGCTGAGTTGGCAAGAAATGCTATTCCACGCCTCCGTCGGACACGATAAAATTTGCTTTCCTCTCCCTGAAATGACGCATGGCCCGCAATCCCGCCGTGTGAGGGGTGATCCGAAGATTGACTTTCCCCGTACGGATGACGACAAAGCGAAAACGGAGCGCGGCAACAGGGCGTGACCGAAACCGACATGGTTCACGAGCAGATCGACACGATCGATGCATTGATGGCGCATTATGTTGCCGGCTCCTTGCCCGAGCCGGCGCGTGTGCTGGTGCAGTCTCATCTCGAAATGAAACCGGCCAATCGCAGCCTGGTGAACAGCCTCGAGCTGCTGGCAGGCGAAGCTCTGGAAAGCGCGCCTGAAGTCGCCATTGCCGATCGCGACGGGCGGCTTGCGGCGATCTTTTCCTCTGCTTCTCCCGTCCCAGCGCCACAGACGGCGGCGCGACCGAAAAACGCGCTGTTTCCGCAGGCGTTGCGCTCTCTCTTGGGCTTCGAGGCTGAGGATGTGCCCTGGCGCCGGCGGTTGCCCGGTTTTAGGGAATATTCGCTCGACATGGACGGCTGCGAGGTCAGCCTGATGTGGATCCGGCCGGGCCGCGCCTTGCCGGCGCACACTCACAAAGGCATGGAACTGATCCTCATTCTCGACGGCGCCTTCAACGATGAACGCGGCCGTTTCGGCCCCGGCGACATCTCCATTGCCGACGAGACGGTCGACCACCGGCCGGTCGCCGAAAAGGACAGGCCTTGCATCGCCTTTGCCGTCTCGGACGGACCGGTCAAGCTCACCGGATCCTTCCGCCAGATGATCGGCGACCTGATCGGCTGAAAGCAGCCACAATAGTGTGATAGAGCCGTAAATCCGGAGGGGTTGAGGAACTTCCGGACCTGTTTTCGCATTGATCAGGCAGCCCGGAGGAACATGTTATGCGTGATTTCATTGCCCATCCCGAACATGGAATCGTCTGGATTTCGGGTGCGAGTTCAGGCATCGGCCGGGCACTTGCACTGAGGCTCGCCGGCGAAGGATACAAGGTCGCCGTCACGGCCAGAAGCCACGAAAAGCTGGTCGAACTGCAAGCCGAAGCCAATGGCCTCTCGGGCAGTATCATTGTGCTCGACGGCGACGTCACTGATGCCGAGGACATGGAACATGTCATGGCTTCCATCGAATATGAGCACGGCACGCTCGCCATGGCGATCCTCAATGCCGGCGTCTACCTGCCTGTTCATGCCGAGGATCTGAACCGCACCGATTTCGAGAAGAGCTTCGCCGTCAACCTCTCCGGCGTCGTCAACTGTCTGTTGCCGGCGATCCGCCATATGAAGGCGAAAGGCCAGGGACAAATCGCCATTGTTTCCTCCGTCACCGGCTATGGCGGCCTGCCGACGGGAGCTGCCTATGGCGCCACCAAGGCGGCGCTGATCAATATGGCCGAAAGCCTGAAATTCGATCTCGACAAGATGGGCATCCGCATCCAGCTCGTCAGCCCGGGCTTCGTCGATACGCCGGCGACGAGGAAGAATGCCTTTCCGACGCCGGCTCTGGTGTCGGTAGAGGAGGCCGCCCAGGAGATTGCCGCCGGGTTGAAATCGCAAGCCTTCGAGATCACGTTTCCGAAGCGCTTCACCACCATGCTGAAGCTCGCGCGCCTGCTCCCCTATAGCCTTTATTTCGCGCTGGTGAACCGCGTGACCGGCTGGCGGGAGCGGCCGCCATCGGCAGGTCGCCACCCGGTGACACCGCATGCGGCGGAATGATCAACGGCGCGAGAACACGACCTGGCGCACATCGATATTGCGGGCACGGAAGCCGGCCTCGCAATAGAACAGATAGAATTCCCAGAGCCGCTTGAAACGTTCGTCGAAGCCCATCGGGCGGATGCGTTCCCAGACCGACCAGAAACGTTCGCGCCATTCGGCGAGCGTGCGGGCGTAGTCGAGCCCGAAGCCGATGTCCTTGACCAGCGACAGATCGACCTTGCCGGCAAGTTCGGCCAGATGGTTGCGCGTCGGCAGCATGCCGCCGGGAAAGACATATTTCTGGATGAAATCGGGGTTGCTGCGATACTGGTCGAAGGCTTCCGGCCGGATGGTGATGATCTGCAGGCCGGCCTTGCCGCCCGGCTTCAGACATTGCCTGAGCTTGGAGAAATAGGATGGCCAGTACCTCTCGCCGACCGCTTCGAACATCTCGATCGAGACGATCCGGTCGTAGAGCCCTGTTTCATCGCGGTAGTCCTGGAAGCGGAATTCCACGCGGTCATCGAGGCCGGCCTTGTGAATGCGCTCCTCGGCAAAGGCGAGCTGCTCGCGGCTGATCGTCAGCCCCGTCACCTTGCAGTTCAGCTCACTTGCGGCGAATTCGGCAAAACCGCCCCAGCCGCAGCCGATCTCCAGCACATGATCGCCAGGCCCGATGCCGGTCGCCTCGGCAAGCGCCCGGTATTTGGCGTTCTGGGCCGATTGCAGATCGTTGGCACCGGTCGAATAGAGTGCCGAGGAATAGGTCATGCTCGGATCGAGCCATTCCCTGTAGAAGTCGTTGCCGAGATCGTAGTGAGCGGAAATGTTGCGCTTCGAGCCCGTTTTGGTATTGGCGTTCATCCAATGGCGGACGCGCTCGAAGAGGCGGCCGACGCCGCCCTTACCGTGCGCATAGCTGTGCGCGGCCTCGCCGTTGACGAGGAAGAGTTCAAGGAAGGCGGTGATGTCGGGGCTGTCCCAATCGCCGTCCATATAGGTTTCGGCGACCCCTATCGTGCCGCTCGTCAGCGCCCGATAGGCAAGGTTCCAATTGTTGAGGCTGAGCGCCGCCTTCGGCCCGGGCTGCTTGCCCTCGATCAGCAGTCTGCGGCCGTCGGGAAGGGTGACGGCAAGCGAACCGTGCTGCATGCGCAGAAGTCCGCGCAACGCCAGTTTCGCCTTGAAGGGCAGCCCCTTCACCAGACGAGATATGTTTTCCCCCGTCAACGTCACCGCGTCACGAGCCAGCAGGTTCCAATCCTGCGCCTTGCTCATCTCTTCTCCTCCAGCATTTTCTTACCGGTTGGGAAGGACGGCGCACCCGTGTTGATATGCGCGGCCGCTCCCCCGGCCATTACATCGAAAGCTACCGCATAATTCCTGAAATCGGAACAGATTTAGCAGTTCAAAATGTTACAGGGTCCGTTGCGCGGCGCGTGCGGCGCTGCCATGCCATTCCGCCGCGTCTGCAACCGGGCGGGGCAGCCGGACGCTGACTTCAGGCGGAGACGCCGGACGCCTGGCGGAGCGTGCCCTTCAGCTACAATTCCGCGTTCTTTGCCAAGAGCCCGTCCCCGCGCGTGTTCTTTTCAACTGCTACAGATGGACGGAACGTGCGGATCAAAAGTTTATCCGGCGGAAAAAGCTTTTCGTCGCCCTCGCGATATAAAAAAAGGCCGGCGTGAACCGGCCTTTTTTGAGAGCGGCAGTCTGTCGCTTAGTTGTCGTATTCGCGGCAGGCTTCGCTGATCGATGCGCCGCTCTGGCCGCCGCGCGTATCGACGCCGGACCTCTGTTGCGGCATGCCGGGGCATTCCATCGTCTGCGGTCTGCCGATACTCTGTGTCGTCGTCGGATCGACCGGCGAGACAGGCACTGGGCGGATGCCGTTGTCATCATTGGTGTAATCGGATGAATAGGTGCCGGAACCGGGGTCGGTCGAGCCGCCATTCGTTGGCCCGATCGGACTCGGGTTAGACTGGGCAAAAGCCGACGACGCCATGCCGATCGCGAGCAGCGAAGCGGCAATAAGGGATCTAGGCATGGGATATCCTCCTTGGATTTTCATCTTGGATGACCCTGAGGTAACTGCCTGCTGGAATCATTGTTCCGAAATTTGCCGAAAACCTGCATTCAAGCCTCGCGGCATACCCGGCATGGTTATGCGTAAACCTTAACGGGCGATGTCGCTGGATCGGCGCCGGCGCATGTCCTACTTGCATGCGGAGATACTAAAAAACCGTGGCATGAGGCCGCTATGTTCATCTCCTTTCGCGAAGCCGCAGATCTCGGTCTCCAGATCGCACTTGCACTCACCTTGACGCTGAGTGGCATGACGGTCGCGTCCTACGCCGTCAAGAATGACAAGGCTAAAATTTCCGCAATCGACGTCAGCCGTCCCTCACTCTGGACCGCCGCTCCGATGCGCGTCGATCCGACTACGCAAGCCTACCTGCGCGCCAATGCTTCGGCCGCACTGGAACTCGCCGATGGTGCCGACGACCTCTGCCACGACCCGATCGGCCTCCGGCTTTCCTGCGACTTGATCGTCACCTCCGGTAGGGCGGCTTTTTAGGTGAAGGCGGTCGGGAGGCGTCACCGCCATTCCCGAAAGCTTGCAAAACCCAATGATTTGCCGTTTCATCGCGATAGCGACCACCGTTCGACTGTTTCCCTGAAGGATCAGCCTTTTGTCTATGCCGATGCCCCGCGGCTTCGAGAAGCCCTATGCCGCCTTTCTGTTCGATATGGACGGCACCATCCTCAATTCGATCCGTGCGGCCGAGCGTGTATGGAGCGACTGGGCAAGGCGTCATGGGCTCGATGTCGCCACCTTTTTACCGAAGATGCATGGATCGCGCGGCATTGACACGATCACCCGGCTGAACCTGCCGGGAGTCGATCCCGAACATGAATCGAAGCTGGTGACCGAGGCCGAAATCGCCGATGTCAGCGACGTCGTTGCCATTCACGGCGCCGCGACGTTTCTGAGTTCATTGCCTCCGGATCGCTGGGCGATCGTCACCTCCTCGCCGTTGCGCCTTGCTCACCGGCGACTGGAGGCAGCAGGCTTGCCGGTGCCGAGATTCATGGTGACGGCTGAGGACGTCAAGGTCGGAAAACCCGACCCGCAATGTTATATTCTGGGCGCCGAGCGCCTCGGCGTCAGCACGCAGGATTGCCTGGTGTTCGAGGATGTCGCAGCCGGCATTACGGCCGGCGAGGCGGCGGGTGCCGATGTCATGGTCATCACGGCAACACATCACCAAAAGATGGAGACGCCGCACCCGACGCTTTCATCCTATGACGAGATCTCGGTCCGCATCTCCTCCGATCACAGGATGCTGATCGTCCCGAACGCGGCCTGACAGTGCTCCGGTTGCGTCCTGCTTGCTTTTGCGCGGTTCACTCCGCGGCTGCGGCAAGACAGCGATCGATGATCCTGCCGATTTCGCTGCGGCAGGAGCCGCAATTGGTTCCAGCGCTGGTTTCCTTGCCGACCGCCTCGACGCTGTGACATCCGCCGCGCACGGCAGCGGCGATCTGGTTGACCCCGACACTGAAGCAGGAGCAGACGGTAGCGCCTGGATCCGGCCTGCCTGCGCCGGGACGACCCGCAACGAGCGCAAAGCGTTTCCTGAGGTCGCCATGCGAGGCGGAGAGCTGTGAAATCGCCCAGTTGCGCGCGACCGCAACGGGCTCGCGTGCCAGAAACAGCGCCGCAAGCAGGACCTCGCCATCGAAGAAGGCGAGCCTGAGGTCGCCGGATTGCCGGTCGGCATAACCAAGCGGTTCGATCTCGGCCGGAATGGCGAAAACCGCCCGGCACCAGGCCGTCCAGTCTTCGACGGGTTCGCCGAAGGCAAGCTCCAGCCGCCAGCCGCCGGCGGCTTTTGCCAGCGCCCAATAGGCCGCGTCAGGCGTGGCGGGTTTTGTCGCCGAGACGGCGAAACCGTAATGGGTGGCGCTAAAGGGCCGGACGGCGACGGCAACGTTCTTCGATGCCGGCTGACCGGAAATGGGATCGGTTATCGGCGCGACCACGGTGTCGATTCGCGCTCTTGCGGCGAACTGGTCGTTCCAGTGCATCGGCGCAAAGATGCCGCCGCGGGCCTGGCGATCGGTCACCAGTGCCCTGACGATTGCCTTGCCGTGCGGGCTGTCGATCTCGACGAGGCCCGCGCTTGATATACCGGTCTCGATCGCGTCGCGTGGATGGATCTCGGCAAAGGGTTCGGCTATATGGGCGGAAAGCCGCGCGCTCTTTCCGGTTCGCGTCATCGTGTGCCACTGGTCGCGGATGCGCCCGGTATTCAGCGTGAACGGGTACTCGGCATTGGTGCGATCGGTTGCGGGCGGTTTGACCGCGACGAAGCGCGCCTTGCGATCCGGATGGAAGAAACCGCCCTCGGCGAAGAAGCGGGTGGTGTTTGGTTCTGTCCCTGCCGCCTGCGGCCACTGGAAGGGCGACAGTTCGTCATAGGCCCCGCCGCTCATGCCGGCGCGCGCCCCGATGTCGAAATCGCGGCTGCCGTTATTTTCGAAGGCGGAAAGCGCGGCGTGCTCGGCGAAGATTGCCGCCGGCGCATCATAATCGAAGGCGGCGGCAAATCCCATGCGGCGTCCGACCTCCGCAAGCTGCCACCAGTCGGCCCTTGCATCGCCAGGGATGTCGAGAAACGGCCGTTGCCTTGAAATGCGCCGTTCGGAGTTGGTGACGGTGCCATCCTTCTCGCCCCAGCCGAGCGAGGGCAAAAGCACATCTGCGTGCCGGGTCGTATCCGTCTCTTTGAGGATGTCCGAGACGACGACGAAGGGACAGGCGGCGATCGCGTTTTCGACACTGTCGGCATCCGGCATCGAGACGACAGGATTGGTCGCCATGATCCACAGCGCCTTGATGCGCCCGTCGGCCACGGCTTGGAACATGTCGACCGCCTTCAGGCCGGGCTTTGCGGCGATGACGGGCGAGTCCCAGAAGCGCTGCACGCGGTCCCTATCTTCGGCATTCTCGATCGCCATATGGGCAGCAAGCATATTGGCGAGACCGCCGACCTCGCGCCCGCCCATGGCGTTCGGCTGGCCGGTCAGCGAAAACGGTCCCATGCCGGGGCGGCCGATGCGGCCGGTCGCCAGGTGGCAGTTGAGGATGGCATTGACCTTGTCGGTGCCGGAGGAGGATTGGTTGACGCCCTGGCTGTAGCAGGTCACGACCTTCGGCGTCGTCTCGAACAGGCGGAAGAACTCCCTGATCTGCATGGCCGGCAGGCCGGTCCGTTCCAGGAGATCGTTGATATCAAGCGCGGCGGCGGCCGCAAAAGCGTCGCCGAAACCTTCGGTATGGGCGCCGATATAATTCTGGTCTATTGCCGGACTGGTCGCGAGATGGGCAAGCAGTCCCATGAACAGCGCAACATCGCCGTCCGGACGGATGGCGAGATGCAGGTCGGCGATGTCGCAGGTCATCGTCCGGCGCGGATCGATGACGACGATCCGCATGTTTGGCCGCGCCGTCTTTGCGGCGGCAAGCCGCTGGTAGATGACGGGATGACACCAGGCAAGGTTGGAGCCGGTCAGGATCACCAGATCCGCAAGTTCGATATCCTCATAGGTCCCGGGGACAGTATCGGCGCCGAAGGCGCGGCGATGCCCCGCCACGGAAGAGGACATGCAAAGCCTTGAATTGGTGTCGATATTGCCGGAGCCGATGAAGCCCTTCATCAGCTTGTTGGCGACATAGTAATCCTCGGTCAGCAACTGGCCCGAGACGTAGAAGGCAACGGCGTCAGGCCCGTGTTCGGCGATCGTTTCAGAAAAACGGCGGGCGACCAGATCAAGCGCCTCGTCCCAGCCGCTCTGTTTGCCTTCGATCTCGGGATGGAGAAGCCGGCCATCGAGATCAATGGTTTCGGCAAGGGCTGAACCCTTCGAGCAGAGCCGGCCGAAATTCGACGGATGCTCGGGATCTCCTTTGACGCTGACTGCGCCTGCCTGGTCGACCGTGGCGATTACGCCGCAGCCGACACCGCAATAGGGACAGGTGGTCTTGACCTCCGCCGCCATCTATTCCGCCGCCATCATCAGGCTTTCCAGAGCGATGAACAGCCTGCCGTCGTCGTTCAGCACCTGGATCGTCCGAACCTCGCCTTCATCGGCGCCGAGCGCCTTGCCTGTTTCCAGCGAGATAACCCAGTTGTGCAGCGGGCAGGTGACTGACTTGGCGTGGACGATGCCCTGGGAGAGCGGGCCGCCCTTGTGCGGGCAGTGATCCTCGATGGCAAAGACCTCGTTTTCGGCCGTGCGGAAGACGGCGATCTTGGCTTGCGGCGTCTTCACGCAGCGCGCCCCGCGCAGCGGGATGTCGGAGATGTCACCGATTGCGATCCAGTTCATGTCCATCTCCTTATTCTGCAGCCTGCGGATAGCCGATCGTCGCCATCGGCTTGAACTCATGCTTGTCCTTGCCGGAGACACGCTCCGACCAGGGGTCGACCTGGGCAAATTTCTGGGAGAAGACGAAGCGGTCGTAATAGGCTTTGCGCTTTTCGGCATCGCCCATGATCTGGCGGCGGATTTCCTCCAGGCCGATGCGCTTGGCCCATTTGTAGATGCGCTCGAGATAGCGGGCTTGCTCGCGGTACATCTGCGTCAGGGCCACGATATACTCCAGCGCCTCGTCCTCGGTCCGGACAAGCCCGAGGACCTCCGTGCCCTTGATGTCGAGACCGGCCGCACCGGCGAAATGGATCTCGAAACCGGAATCCACGCAGATCACGCCGATATCCTTGCAGGTTGCTTCCGCGCAGTTGCGCGGGCAGCCGGAGACGGCCATCTTCAGCTTGGCCGGCGTCCAGGAGCCCCACATGAACCTTTCGATGCGGATACCGAGGCCGGTGGAATCCTGCGTGCCGAAGCGACACCAGTCCGAACCCACACAGGTCTTCACGGTGCGCAGGCCCTTGGCATAAGCCTGGCCGGAGACGAAGCCGGCCTTGCCGAGATCGGCCCAGACGGCGGGCAGGTCTTCCTTCTCGATGCCGAGCAGGTCGATGCGCTGGCCGCCCGTCACCTTCACCATCGGGATCTCGAACTTGTCGACGACATCGGCGATGGCGCGCAGCTCGTTCGAATTGGTGACGCCGCCCCACATGCGCGGAACGACGGAGTAGGTGCCGTCCTTCTGGATGTTGGCATGCACGCGTTCATTGATGAACCGCGACTGGTAGTCGTCGGCATATTCGTCCGGCCAGTCGCAAACCAGGTAATAGTTGAGCGCCGGCCGACATTTGGCGCAGCCGCAGGAGGTCTTCCATTCGAGCTCCTGCATGACGGCAGGGATGCTCTTCAACCCCTTGGCCTTGATCAGCCGGCGAACGTCGTCATGGCCGAGTTCGGTGCAGGTACACATCGGCTGGACGGCAGTCGGATTGTAGCTGTCGCCGAGCGTCAGCGCCATGAGTTGTTCGACGAGGCCGGTGCAGGAGCCGCACGAGGCGGATGCCTTTGTGTGGGCGCGTACGTCGTCGAGCGACGTCAACCCCTTGCCTGAAATCGTCGACGTGATCTTGCCCTTGCATACGCCGTTGCAGCCACAAATCTCCGCGTCATCCGGCAAGGCTGCAACGGCCGCCATAGGGTCCAGCGGCGACCCTCCCTGATAGGCCTGTCCGAAGATCAGCGTCTCGCGCATCTCCGAAATATCGGTTGCCTTCTTCTTCAGGTCATTGAACCATGCGCCATCGGCGGTCTCCCCGTAAAGTACGGTGCCGATGATCTTATTGTCCTTGAGCACCAGGCGCTTGTAGACGCCGGCGCTGGCATCGCGCAGCACGATCTCCTCGCGGTCGTCGCCATCGGCAAAGTCGCCGAGTGAATAAAGCTCGATGCCGGTGACCTTGAGCTTGGTCGGCGTATCCGCATGAACGAAGGCCGGCGAGCGATCGCCGGAGAGATGCGAGGCGGCGATACGGGCCATTTCATAGAGCGGCGCAACGAGGCCATAGACCATACCGCCGACCTCGGCACATTCGCCGAGCGCAAGAATATCGCCATCCGATGTCTGCATGCCGGCATCGACGACGATGCCGCGATTGACCGCAATGCCGGCATCCTTCGCCAAGCCGACACTCGGACGAATGCCGACGGCCATGACGACCAGCGTTGCCGGGATGATGCGGCCGTCGTCAAGCTCGATGCCCTCGACCTTGCCATTGCCGACGATCGCCTTGGTATTGGCCTTGCAGATGACCTTGATGCCGCGTTCCTCGACCGCCTTCTGCAGCAGGTAGCCGGCGGCGGGGTCGAGCTGGCGTTCCATTAGCGTCGGCATGACATGAAGCACGGTGACGTCCATGCCGCGCTGGGCAAGACCGGCCGCCGCTTCCAGGCCAAGCAGGCCGCCGCCGATGACGACAGCCTTTTCGCGCGACTGGGCGGCAAGCAGCATTGCCTGCACGTCGTCGAGATCGCGATAGGTGATGACGCCGGGCAGATCCTTGCCGGGAACGGGGATGATGAAAGGCACGGAACCGGTTGCGATCACCAGCTTGTCGTAGCTTTCGGTGACGCCGTGGTCGGAGGTGACGGTCTTGGCGGCGCGATCGATATTGACGATCTTGTGGCCCTTGTAGAGCATGATGCCGTGCTTGATATACCAGCCGTCACCGTGAATGATGATCTGCTCGTAGTCCTTTTCTCCTGAGAGAACCGGCGACAGCATGATGCGGTCGTAATTGACGCGCGGCTCGGCATTGAAGATCGTAACTTCATAGCGTCCGGGCGCCTGTTCGAAGAGGTGCTCCAGCATGCGCCCGGGCGCCATGCCATTGCCGATGATGACAAGTTTTTCGGTCATATTTCCAGGTCCTTAGATCAGGTTGCAGCCACGGGCGCCGAGTGCCCTTGGCGCGACAGTTGCTTTACGGACAGGTGCATCCAGATGAGAGAGATTACGACGATCGCAAAGAGCAGCAGGAAACAGCTGGACCAAAGGCCGGTCATGTCCTTGAGGAGGCCAAAGGCAATCGGAAGGATGAAGCCGCCAAGGCCGCCCATCATCCCGACGACGCCGCCGACTGCGCCGACGTTCTCGGGGTAGTAGGCCGGAATGTGCTTGTAGACGGCAGCCTTGCCGAGGCTCATGAAGAAGCCGAGCACGAAGATGACGACGATGAAGATAACGGGGGTGATACCGAACGCCGGACCCGTCCCGGAACCAGAAGCAGCCGGCAGCGAAAGGATGAGGGTGGCCACGGCCGAGACGAGAAGCATCGTATACATCACGCTGCGCGCGCCCTTTTTATCCGACAGCACGCCACCGAAGGCGCGGAAGATGCTGCCCGGGATGGAGTAGGCGGCCGCGACCATGCCGGCGGTTTCCAGGTTGAAGCCGTAGACGCCGACCAGGTAGCGCGGCAGCCACAGCGACAGGGCGACGAAGCCGCCGAAGGCGAAGAAATAGTAGAGCGAGAAGCGCCAGACCTGAACGTTTTGCAGCGGCGCGAATTCCTGCGCGAAACTCTTGGAGGCAGCGCGGCGTTCGCGGCGCAGACGAAAGGCCGGATCATCGGTCGTGGTGAACCAGAAGACGATTGCCATTAGCGCCAGACCGACGGCCCAGATCTCTGCAACCGCCTGCCAGCCCCATGCGATCAGCACGAAGGGGGCTGCGAATTTGGTCACGGCCGCGCCGACATTGCCGGCACCGAAGATGCCGAGTGCGGTTCCCTGCTTCTCCGCCGGGAAGAAAGGCGAGACATAGGCGACACCGACTGCGAAGGAGCCGCCGGCGAGGCCGACGCCGAGGCCGGCGATCAACATCTGCGTATAGGTCTGGGCGTAAGAGAGCAGAAAGGTCGCCAATGCGGCGGCCAGCATGGTGAGCGTGTAAACGAGACGGCCGCCGTAACGCCCCGTCCAGATGCCAAGAACGATGCGCACCAGCGAACCGGTGAGCACGGGGGTACCGACCAGCAATCCGAACTCGGCCTCGTTCAGGCCGAGATCCTGCTTGATGCGAATGCCGATGATCGCGAAGATCGTCCAGACGGCAAAACAGAGGGTGAAGGCTACAGTGGAGATCCACAATGCCTTGGCTGGTTCGCCGGCGGACATGGACTGTGATTTCTCGATGACAGACATAACTTCTCCGAGGCCCGACAAGGTCGTGCCGATCCATCGCTGAGGGTTAAAACAAAAAGCCGCTGGTCAGGACGCGCATCCACGAGGCGCGCGAAATATCCTGATCAGCGGCTTTGCTGGTGGCGCCCGCCGTTGGACGCCGAATTCTTGGGCCTTCGGCCCATTTGCCTGGAGGCAATCCGTTGGCCGGATTGCTCAAGCTAAAACCTACCTCTTCATCCGAAGAGCAATCTCTGTGTCTTCCGTGAGCGTCTATCGCGCGCTCACTCTGCGCTGATCGTCATTGACCGGTGCTACAAAGACTATGCAAACTGCGTGCCAGTTTTGTGATCGACGTTCAATCCACTGAATACAAATGATATTTTACGAAACACGCCGCCTGCTTGTTTTTCGGGCCGCCACCCGCTCATGCAAATATTTTGTGCGCTTGTCGTGAGACGGGC
Source organism: Rhizobium sp. BT-226 (assembly GCF_025847085.2). Classification (NCBI taxonomy): domain Bacteria; kingdom Pseudomonadati; phylum Pseudomonadota; class Alphaproteobacteria; order Hyphomicrobiales; family Rhizobiaceae; genus Rhizobium; species Rhizobium sp. BT-226. The sequence goes on from NZ_JAOYTI010000001.1 coordinate 128,619, forward strand.
AGATGCTTGCTGGCGTTTTGTGCAGGCCGGCATCGGTTAGACCTCGTCGTCGGAAACGAAGGCGAGGGCGCTTTTGACGGCAAAACCTGCGACATAGTCCGGCAGCCTCGCCGGGTCGAAGACGTGGCCGTCCATGAAACGGTCGCCCTCGTCACTACCTTCGATGCGGATATCGGCATCTGCGGGTGCGTTGTCGTCACCGAGAGCAGCGCGATAGAGATCCGGGCGGTAGGCGGATGCTGCGGCCCTTGCCATGTTAAGGCTGATCTCGGCCTGTCCCCAGCGGATCATCTGGCTGTAGATCCACAGCGCCTGGCTTGGCCGGGGATAATTGGCGAAGCCGGAATGGAACATGAAATAATCGGCGATGATGCGGCGGTTACCCTTTGCGTCGAGGCTGAATTCGCCGGCGAGCACACGGCGAATGATTTCGACGGGGGCAGCGATATAGCGCGGGTCGGCAAGAGCTGCCGCCAGCGCATCGTGATTTTCCGGCCGGTCGCACCACCGGGCTGCCGCGTCGAGCGCCACGATCAGCCGGGAAACGGTTTCCGGATGGCTTTCCGCCCAGTCCGGCCGCATGCCGATCACCTTTTCCGGTGCCGACGGCCAGATATCCTGCTTGGCGGCGACGATGCGGCCGACGCCGCGCTCCGAAGCGACCATGTTCCACGGCGCGCCGACGCAGAAACCGTCGATCGCACCGGCTGCCAGCGCATCCGAAGTCATGGGCGGCGGCACGACCACGAGCTTGACATCCTTGTCGGGATCGATGCCGCCGGCTGCCAGCCAGTAGCGGAATTCGTAATTGTGCGAGGAGAAGGGGTAGGTGACCCCGAAAGTCGGCAGCGGCTCGCCGCGGGCCTTCATTGCCGCCAATGTTTTTGCCAGGGCGCGGGCATTGTCGAGCGCGCTTGCCGTTTCCGGCAATCCCACGTCATTCCGCATCCTGTCGAAGAGCCGCGTCGACAACGTGATCGCGTTGCCGCCGCGCCCCAGCGAAAATGGTGTGATCGTCGGTGAGGGATTGGAGCCGAGACCGAGCATGGAGGCGACGGGCATCGGCGACAGCATGTGGGCGATGTCGAACTGGCGGAATGCCAGGCGGTCGCGCACATTCGCCCAGGAGACGTCCTTGACGAGATCGAGCGTCAGGCCTTCCTTCCGCGCAAAGCCGAATTCCGCCGCCGCAATCAGCACCGATGCATCGACGAGCGGAATGAAACCGGCCCGCAGCACTTTCGGTCCTTCGTTGTTCACCCGCACGGGCGAGGGCAGCTCGCCGCCGGAGTTGGAGGTCGTTGTCATCATATCCACTCCGGTTTCCTCCGGAAATTCATCAGGTCGGCCATTACATCAACAGCCCCGCGGCAGTGACGACGCTCTGGGCGATTTCCGACATCTTCTTCTTTTCGTTCATGGCTGTCTGGCGCAGCAGGGCGAAAGCCTCTTCCTCGGAGAGGCCGCGCATCTTCATCAATATGCCCTTGGCGCGCTCGACCAGCTTGCGTTCCTCCAGCGCGGAGCGGGCATCGGCAAGCTCCCGCCGCAGCCGGTTGAAGGCATTGAAGCGGCTGACGGCCATGTCGAGGATCGGTTTGACGCGTTCCTTCTTCAATCCGTCGACGATATAGGCCGAGACGCCGGCATCGACGGCAGCCTCGATCGAGGCCGTGTCGGACCGGTCGACGAACATGGCGATCGGGCGGCTGACGGTGCGCGTCAGCTGGAACAGATGCTCCATCATGTCGCGGTTGGGATTTTCGATATCGATGATGATCACGTCGGGCATCAGCGTTTCAATGATTCGCGCGATGCCGTTGACCTCATGCACAACGGTGACGCGCACATGCCCTGCCTCGCGCAGGCCTTCTTCGATGATGGAGGCGCGAATGGCATTTTCGTCGATCACCAGAATTGTCAGATCGAGATGCGTCATTGCTATATTCATGACGCAGTGCAGCAAATTTAGCAAGGTGTTCGCCTGAAAAATGTGCAAAAATGGGTGTGCGCAAAAAATAATCAAATTGCCGAAATTTCGGGCGGGATCAATACGCCGCGCTGGCATGGTCTTCAGGGCTGCGGTATTTCGGATGTGAAATGGGGAACGTCGTAGCCGCGCTTGACCTGTGGCCGCGCCGCAAGCCTGAGATACCATCGTTTGACGTTCGGGAATGCATTGAGGTCGATCTCGTGGCGCTGAAAACGGGAAACCCAGGGCCAGACCGCCATGTCGGCGATGGAATAATCGTCGACGAGATAGTCGCGGTCTGCGAGCCGCGCGTTCAGCGTTTCATAGAGGCGGCAAGTGTCCCTGCGAAAAAGATCCTCTGCGAACGGCGCTTCGCCGGCATTGTAGGTCAGGAAATAATGGGCGTTGCCGAGCGTCGGCCCGAAGCCGCCCATATGCCACATCAGCCATTCGATCGTGTGATGCCGGGCGGCACCCTGCCGGGGCAGGAAGCGGCCGGTCTTTTCGGCAAGATAGAGCAGGATGGCGCCGGATTCGGCAAGCGTGATGCCGGTCTCGTGATCGACGATAACGGGAGTCTTGCCGCCCGGATTGATGGCGAGATAGTCCTGCCGGAATTGATCGCCCTTGGTGATGTCGACCGTGTGGGGGCGGTAGGAGAGGCCGAACTCTTCGAGCGCGATGGATACTTTGAGCCCGTTCGGCGTGATCCAGGTATAGAGGTCGATCATGCCGGGTTCAATCGAACATCATTTCGTCGACCGGCAGCTTCGTCATTCCGAAGCGCCCGGTGACATCGTCGAGGCCAGAGAACATGTCCCGCAGAGTTTGTACGATTGTTTCGATACGAGGCCGATCGACGACGAGATCATTGCCGAACAGCAGGAGGAGGCCGACACGCTGCTGCGCCACGGCCATTTCGCCAAGCCCATCGTGTTGAAACGCCCGGAAATGACGAAATAACAAGGAAGCCGGAGATGAACGTTTTCTGGTACATGTGCGCGCCCGACGGCGCCTATCCCTGGCAGCCCGAAGGCTCACGTCAGGTCGATTACGGTTACTACAAGCAGCTTGCCCAGGCCTATGACCATCTGGGCTACACCGGCGCCCTGTTTGCGACCGGCGCCCACGACGTCTGGGTGCTGGCGAGTGCGCTGCTTGCTCACACCGAGCGGCTGCGATTTCTCGTCGCCATCCACCCCGGCCTCGTCGCGCCGACATTGCTTGCCAAGATGGCTGCGACCTTCCAGGAATTCGCCCGTGGCCGGCTGCTGATCAATGTCGTCTCCGGCGACGCCAAGATGCTCGGCGCCTACGGCATGATGCTGCCGCATGACGAGCGTTATGACATGGCAGACGAATATCTTCAGCTCTGGCACCGGCTCTTTGCCGGTGAGAGCGTCACCCATCAGGGCAAGTATTTCTCGACCGACGGCGCCAAGCTCGCCTTGCCGGTCGGCGAGAGCATCGCACCGCCGCCGCTCTGGTTCGGTGGATCCTCCGACAAGGCGCTTGAAGTCGCGGCGAAACATGTGGACACCTATCTCTCCTGGGGCGAGACGCCCGCCCAGATCGGCGAGAAGGTCGAAGCCGTAAAGGCGCGGGCCGCCCACTACGGCCGTGAACTGGGATATGGCATCCGTCTCTATGTCATCGTTCGCGACACCGACGAAAAGGCCTGGGAAGCGGCGGCCGATCTCTATGGCCGCATGGATGATGCGGCGATCACCGCCAACCAGCGCTTCGTCGCAAGAAGCGATTCCGTCGGTCAGCAGCGCATGACCGCATTGCATGGCGGCCTCAAGCCGGAAAACTTGCGCGACCTCGAAGTCGCGCCGAACCTCTGGGCAGGCATTGGCCTGGTCAGGCCCGGCCCCGGCACGGCGATCGTCGGTTCTCCGGATACGGTTCTGCGCACGCTCGAAGCCTATCAGAAGGCGGGCGTCGATACTTTTATTCTTTCTGGCATGCCGCTGCTTGAGGAAGCCTATCGTTTCGGCGAAAAGGTGCTGCCGCGGCTCGATGTCAGCAGGGAAGTCTCGAAGGCGCGCAACTACACCTGGTCGACGCTCTTCGATCGCGATCTTACGACCGTCAAGAATGCCTGATTCTCTCGCCAGAAGGTAAGTTTTGTGGCCACCAGTGAATTTCATCCGATCGAACAGGCCGCTCCGGACAGCGGGGTGGCAGCGCGCCTGCTGCGGGCGATCGAAGCGGTTCTCGGCATTGCCGCGGCACTCGTTCTCGCCGTGCTGCTCTCCATGGTGCTCGTCACAGTCTGCCTGCGCTATTTCTTCAGCGCCGGCTTCATCGGCGCCGAGGATCTCGGTATCTGGCTGCATGTGGGTCTGATCGCGCTCGGCGCGCCGCTCAGCCTCAACAGCGCGCTTGCCATGCGCCTCGACGTCTTCGTCAAGATGCTACCGGAAAGCCTGCAGAAGGTGACGCCGATCGGCGCCGATGTGTTCACCGTGCTTTCGGCGCTGATCCTGAGCTTCGGCGGTAGCGAGATCATGACGATGCTTGGCGGCGTCTCGCCGACGCTCGGCGTGCCGGAATGGATCCGCTTCGGCTTCCTCGGCACCAGTGGCGCGCTGATCCTTGTCGTGCTGCTTCTGCAGCGCATCGCCGAAGGCAAGATCCTGCCGGTTTTGCTCTCGCTTGCCGTCGGTGTCGCGCTCTATGCCGGCATTCCCCATATCTCGCTCGATCTCGACTGGCCGCCGAGCATTTTTCTCGGACTGATCGCCGCGGTCGGCCTTGTGCTTGCTGCGCCGCTGCCGCACGCCTTTCTTGCTGCGGCCTATGTCGTCATCGCCTTTGGCAGCAGCCTGCCGGAGCCGGCGATCGTCTCCGCGACCGTCACCGGTATATCGAAATTCCTGCTGCTCGCCATTCCCTTCTTCCTGCTCGCCGGCGGCCTGCTGACGGCATCCGGCGTCGCCAACCAGCTTGTGCGCTTCGCCGCCGCCATGGTCGGCCATCGCCGGGCCGGACTGGCGCAGACGACGCTGCTCACCAGCGTTCTCTTTTCCGGCGCTTCCGGCTCGTCGGTCGCAAATGCCGCCTTCGGCGCATCGACCTTCCAGCCCGAGCTGGTCAAACACGGCTACCGGCCGGCGCAGGCGGCGGCGATCATCGCCTCGACATCGGTTCTCGACAATGTTATCCCGCCGTCGATCGCATTTCTGATCCTTGCGACGGCGACCAATCTTTCCGTCGGCTCGCTGCTCGTCGGCGGCTTCTTCGCCGGCGGCTTGATGGCCATATGCCTGGCGGTCGCCATCCATCTGACCGTGCGTGAGCAGGTGCCCTTGCCGCGCGCAAATGCGAGACAGCGCTGGCAATCGGCGGTCCAGGCAATCCCGGCTTTCGGGCTCGGCATCATCGTCGTCGTCGGCATTCGCATCGGTATCGTCACCACCACGGAAGCCGCCGCTCTTGCTGCTTTCTACACGCTGCTGCTCGGCATCGGTGCGCGCCTCGGCATTCTCTCGCTCTATGCCGCCTTTCGCCAGGCAGCAGTCGAAGCGGCGGCGATCGGCCTTCTCATCGGCACGGCCGGCCCCTTTGCCTTTTTGCTGGCGGTCGACGACGTATCCGGACTGATCTCGCATCTGACGACGGTGCTCGGCGGCAGCGCGCTTGCGGTCATCCTGCTGTCGAACGTCATCCTGCTGGTGATCGGCCTCGTTCTGGATATCGGCGCCGCGATCCTGCTCTTCGGCCCGATCCTGCTGCCGGCAGCGGTCGCCGCCGGCATCGATCCCATTCAGTTCGGGGTGATCATCGTCGTCAACCTGATGATCCACGGACTGACACCGCCGCTCGGCATGCTGATCTACGTCGTCGGCGGCGTCACGCGCATTCCCGCCTCAGAGCTCTTTCGGGCGGTGGTTCCCTATCTGCTCGCTCTCCTGGTCTCGCTCGCAATCCTCTGCGCCTGGGCCATCATCTTCTCGTAAACAGGACAACCCCATGGATAATCTCAACCGACGCAATTTCCTGAAGACCGCAGCTGTCGCTGGAACGGCGCTTGCCGCGCCCGCCTTCGTCCGCACCGCCGCTGCCCGCACGACGACGATCACGATCGCCTCACTGCTCGGCGACGAGAAGCCGGAAACGAAGATCTGGGTGAAGATCGGCGAATTGGTCGAAGCGAAGCTTCCCGGCCAGTTCAAGTTCAACATCGTCAGAAACGGTGCGCTCGGCGGCGAAAAGGAAGTGGCCGAAGGCGTGCGCCTCGGTTCCATCCAGGCCAGTCTCTCGACGGTCTCGTCGCTCTCCGGCTGGGCGCCGGAGCTGCAGATCCTCGATCTGCCCTTCCTCTTCCGCGATGCCGACCATGTCCGCAAAACCGTCACCGGCGATGTCGGCGCCGATCTCATGCAGAAACTGCAGGCGCAGAATTTCGTCGTCGGCGATTTCATCAATTACGGCGCCCGCCATCTCCTGACCAAGGAGCCGGTGACGCGGCCAGAACAACTCAAGGGCAAGCGCATTCGCGTCATCCAGAGCCCGCTGCACACCAAGCTCTGGAGCGCATTCGGCACGACGCCGATCGGCATTCCGATCACCGAGACCTATAATGCGCTCGCAACCGGTGTCGCCGACGCGATGGATCTGACCAAATCGGCCTATGCCGGCTTCAAGCTCTATGAGGTCGTGCCCGATATGACCCAAACCGGCCACATCTGGGCATCCGGCGTCATCTACTATGCCTCGACCTTCTGGGCCGGCCTCAATGACGAGCAGAAGGCGGTGTTCCAGCAGGCCTCCATCGAGGGGGCTGCCTATTTCAACCAGTTGATCGTCGACGACGAATCCAAATCCGTCGAGACCGCAGTTGCCAACGGCGGAAAACTCTTGAAGCCGGAAGCCTTCGACGAATGGCAGAAGGGCGCCCAGGGCGTGTGGGACGATTTCGCGCCTGTTGTCGGCGGCATCGACAGGATCAAATCCGTCCAGGCCGCCTGAGCAAGCGGCGGACGGTTCTCCTGCTGCTTTTGAGGGGACCGATGGAAAGCCATCGGTCTCTTCATCGCGCGCACCTGCCGGAAAAATAATGTCGGAGCAGGCCGGAAATCGAAAGAGCATGCCTTCGGTGATCGTGATATATGAATTACTTAAAATCCTGGAATGGGAAGTTTTTACCTTCGGCCGGTGCGATCCTTTTGACCGCAATCACGCGACCGCTTCCGGCGGACGGATCCCATGGCCTCGATTTGAGATAAACAACATTGAACACAAGGCTTTGGAGGGCCGACCATGAGCTTACGTATCAACGATATTGCCCCCGATTTTACCGCCGACACCACCCAGGGACCGATCAGCTTCCATGATTGGATCGGCAACGGCTGGGCCGTCCTGTTCTCGCATCCGAAGAATTTCACGCCGGTTTGCACCACTGAGCTTGGCGCCATGGCTGGCTTGGCCGGGGAATTTTCCAAGCGTGGCGCCAGGATCATCGGCATCTCCGTCGATCCGGTCGAAAGCCATGCCAAGTGGAAGAGCGACATCAAGACCGCCACCGGTTTCGACGTTGAATATCCGCTGATCGGTGACAAGGACCTCAAGGTCGCCAAGCTCTACGACATGCTGCCGGCCGGCGCCGGCGAGAGCTCGGAAGGCCGCACGCCTGCCGACAACGCGACGGTGCGTTCGGTCTTCATCATCGGTCCGGATAAGAAGATCAAGCTGATCCTGACCTATCCGATGACGACGGGCCGCAATTTCAACGAGATCCTGCGCGCCATCGATTCCATCCAGTTGACCGCCAAGCACCAGGTGGCGACACCAGCGAACTGGAACCAGGGCGAGGATGTCATCATCACCGCCGCGGTTTCCAACGAAGACGCGATCACGCGTTTCGGCTCCTTCGATACGGTTCTGCCCTATCTCAGGAAGACCAAGCAGCCGACGGCCTGATTGCTGCTTTCAAGCCATTCTCCAGACCGCCGCGGCCATATGGCCCGGCGGCTTTTTCGTGCAGGCATTCTGGAAGAATGTCGCTCCGTTGCGCCTTGTTGTTGCGCAATTCCGGACGCAAACCGCTGCGCCCTTTCGCTGCAATTGCTTGGCTGCTCAATCCGGAACGGGCAGGGCGCGCTGGTTGTAGAGGATCTTGCGGATGCGCGCCTGTTCCTCTTCGGAGAGCTTGCTGTTATCGGTGCCGAGATCGGCGCCGACCGCAAGGCCGCGCTGGACGCCGGGCCTTGCGATGAGCTCCTCGAACCACCGCTTGAAATGCTTGAACTCGTTGATGTCCTGGCCCTGTGCCTGCCAGTTGACGGTCCAGGGATAGCTGACGATGTCGGCGATGGTGAATTCGTCACCGGCAAGATAGCGCCGGTCGCGAAGCCGCATGTTGAGAACGCCGTAAAGGCGGTTGGCTTCGTCGGTGAGGCGCCGCACCGCATAGGACTGATCGCCTTCGCGATCGCCAAGGCGACGGAAGTGACCGGCTTCGCCGAGTTTCGGTCCCTGGTTCGCCATCTGCCAGATCACCCATTGCATGACCTCGTATTTGCCACGCAGATCCTGCGGCCAGAATTTTCCGGTCTTCTCGGCGAGGTAGAAGAGGATCGCGCCGGATTCAAACACGCTCAAGGGACTGCCGCCATCGGCAGGCTCGTGATCGACGATGGCAGGCATGCGGTGATTGGGGTTGAGCTTTAGATAATCGGGTTTGAACTGGTCGCCCCGGCCGATATTGACCGGCACCAGCCGGTAGGGTGTGCCGGTTTCCTCCAGGAAGATCGAAACCTTCTTGCCGTTCGGCGTCGGCCAGTAGTGGAGATCAATCATCTGCGTATCCTCGTTTGCTCGAGCATTCCTGGCAAAACAGGATGACGCTACGACCGTGGCAGGTCGAATATATCTGTTCCAAAATCGATGGCGAAATTAGAAACCTGTGACCGTCCGTGCCAACAACCGAAGTGCAGAATGGAATAGGGAAGCGTCGCGCCTTGATCGATGATATCTAGAATCCAGCGTCGTGATGGAAGTTCAAACCTCATGAGATCCGATGACACGCCGAAAACGTCAGTCCGACATTGGGAAGAGATCGGCCAAGGCCATGCTTTCGCTCTGTCTCCTGTTTTCCCAAGTGGAGACGATCATGGCCCAGCCGGAAGGAAGCGCTGGGGCGCCGGCTTGTCTCTATTCAGGTCCTTCGGCGTTGGGATCGGGTGAGACGCTCTGCATCCGGAAAGATAGTTTCAACCGCGACCTTTGCGTCGCGATCGAGCATTTCGCCAACGCCAATCAATTGCCGCCGGATTATTTCGCCCGTCTCATCTGGCGGGAAAGCACCTTTCGACCCGATGCAGTCAGCTTCAAGGGAGCGCAGGGGATTGCGCAGTTCATGCCCGGAACGGCGAAACTGCGCGGTCTCGAAGACAGCTACCAGGTGTTGGAAGCCCTGCGGAAATCGGCGCAATATCTCGACGAATTACGCAATCGTTTCGGCAATCTCGGCCTTGCCGCCGCCGCCTATAATGCCGGCGAAAACGGACTTTCTTCTTACCTAGCGTCAGGGAGATTACCTTACGAGACACGCGGCTACGTCCTGGCAATCACCGCACATACGATCGAGGAATGGAAGGATAATCCGCCGGAGGATGCGGCTGTCCCGCTCGACAAGGACAAGTCCTTCCTTGATGCTTGCGTGGCGCTCGCGGAGAGACGGACCTTGAAGGACACGCCCTGGCGTCAGGAGGGTGAATGGGCGCCCTGGGGCGTCCAGCTTGCGGCGAATGCAAATGTCGCGGTGGCCCGGCGCATGTTTCTCGATGCCGTGCAGGATCTGCCCGCTCCCCTGAATGCGGAACAGCCGCTGATCCTGCGCCAGCGCGATCGCAGCTTCGGTTTTCGCCCGCGTTATGCTGCCCGCATCGGCCGGCAGACACGCTTGGAAGCCAACGACCTCTGCAACCAGATCCGCAAGCATGGCGGCACCTGTCTTGTTTTCAAGAATCGATAGTGGGCCTGGTCCGCCCCTGGATCACGAAAAGTCTGCTTGCAGGAGCACCTAAGCGCAGCATATTCGACACGGGAAATGCAAAAGGAGGAACGATGATGCGGGTTTTGGTAGTCGGAGCAACGGGCCATGTCGGAACCTATCTCGTTCCCCGTCTGGTGGAGGCAGGTCACGACGTCGTCACGATCAGCCGAGGCACGGCGAAGCCCTATAAGGCAAACCACGCCTGGGCTTCCGTCGATCAGCGTCAGATGGATCGGGCAGCCATGGAGCGAACGGGTGAGTTTGGCCCGGCCGTGCGTGGAGTGAAAGCCGATATCGTCATCGACATGATCTGCTTCACGCTGGAAAGTGCCGAGCACTTGGTGACGGCGCTGTCAGGGCATGTCGGTCACTTCCTGCATACCGGCACGATCTGGACGCATGGCTACCCCACTGCCGTGCCGACGCTGGAAGAGGCACCGAAATCTCCCTTCGGCGATTACGGCACGCAGAAGGCTGATATCGAAACCTATCTGCTGCAGCAGGCAAGGCTTCGCGGATTTCCGGCAACCATCATCCATCCCGGGCACATTGTCGGTCCCGGCTGGACGCCGCTCAATCCGGCCGGCAATTTCAACCTGCAGGTCTTTTCAACCCTTGCCCGCGGAGAGACCCTGGCGCTGCCCCATTTCGGTTTGGAGACCGTTCATCACGTCCATGCCGATGACGTGGCGGCGATGTTCATGGATGCGATCGCCAATCGGAATGCGTCGACCGGCGAAAGTTTCCACGCGGTTTCGGAGCAGGCATTGACCCTTCGCGGTTATGCCGAATCCATGTCTCGCTGGTTCGGTCACGAGCCGAAGCTCAGCTTCGCCCCATTCGACGCCTGGGCCGAAAGTCAGACGGCCGAAGATGCGAAGGCGACCTGGGAACATATCGCCCGCAGCCCGAATTGCTCGATCGCCAAGGCCAAACGCCTGTTGGGATACACCCCGAGATACACCTCCCTGCAGGCGGTGCAGGAATCGGTCGGCTGGCTGGTCGGGCAGGGGCGGATCAAGACCTGATCCGCCATCACCCGGATCCTAACTGATTAGGATGGCCCTGAAATCATTGACATTGGTTCCGGTCGGGCCGGTTTCGAAGAGATCACCGGTGGCCGCAAAGCCTGAATAGCTGTCATTACTGTCGAGCAGCCGGCGCGGATCGAGCCCGGCGGCGCGAAGGCGCCTTGCCGTGCCGCCATCAGCAAAGGCGCCGGCATTATCCTCCGAACCGTCGATCCCGTCGGTGTCGGCCGCCAGGACATGAATGCCCTCCTGTCCGTCGATCGCCAACGCCATGGCGAGCGCGAATTCGCCGTTGCGTCCGCCCTTGCCGCCCTTGGCGCGCAGCGTCACCGTCGTCTCGCCACCGGAAAGGATGACGACCGGCTTCGGAAACGGCCTGTTCCGGCCCGACACTTCGCGGGCGATGGCCGCATGCACCAGCGCCACGTCGCGCGATTCCCCCTCGATCGCATCCGAAAGAATGGCCGGCTCGATCCCCTGCGATTTTGCCAGGGCGGCAGCCGCCTCCAGCGAGACGCCGGCGGAGGCGATGATGTGATGCGCGTGCATTAAGAAGACCGGATCGTCCGGGCGCGGCGCGTCGGCCTTCGGCGAGTTCAGATGATCGAGCGCGGCCTGCGGCAGCTGCAATCCGTATTGCCTGACAATCTCGAGCGCATCGTGTCGCGTCGAACCATCAGCCACTGTCGGCCCGGAGGCGACATGGGCCGGGTTGTCGCCGGGAATGTCGGAGACGATCAGACTGTCGACCCTCGCTTTGGTCGCTGCCGCAAGTCTTCCGCCCTTGATGGTGGAGAGATGCTTTCGCACCACATTCATCGCCGAGATCGGCGCGCCCGAGGCAAGCAGCATTTCGTTGAGCGCGATCTCGTCTTCGAGGGTCAGCCCCTCCGGTGGGGCGGGCAGCAGCGCCGAGCCGCCACCGCAGATCAGCGCGATCACCAGATCGTCTTCCGTCAGCCCGTTCACCGTCTCCATCAGCCGCTTTGCGGCGGTAAGCCCAGCGGCATCAGGTACCGGATGGGCGGCCTCGATGATCTCGATGGCGCGTGTCTCGCAGCCATAGCCGTAGCGGGTGACCACCAGACCTTCGAGCCGTCCGTCCCAGACGCTTTCGAGCGCCCGCGCCATCTGCGCCGCGCCCTTGCCGGCGCCGATCACCACGGTCCTTCCCTTCGGCCTTTCAGGCAGATGCGCCTTGATGCCGGTCAGCGGATCGGCGGCGCGAACCGCCGCGTCGAACAGGCTTTTCAGGAAGTCGCGGGGAGCGGTTATCGTCATCGGTGGTCTCTGCTGCCTCGGTGTCGATGGTGATGTGGGATTGTCCGTTATTCTCGGCCTGCTGGATCAGCAGGGTGGGCTGGCCGCACCATAGCCTACGGCATAATTCCTTAAATCGGAATCGATTGAAGGATAAATTATGCAGCAATTCAAAGTGCTACAGCGTCAGTTGGCGAGGGCCGCCAGGATGCGGACCCAGGATCGTATGCCTTTATGAAAGCTGGAGAGATCGTATTTTTCGTTCGGGCTGTGGACGCGGTTGTCGAAGCGGGCGAAGCCGACCAGGAGGGCATCGCATCCGAGTCGGCGTTTGAATTCGCCGATGATGGGGATCGAGCCTCCGGTGCCGGCAAGCGCCGCTTCGCATTGCCATTCCGTCGAAAGCGCCTGAAGCGTTCTGGTGAGAAACGGACTATCAATCGGCATCACGGTTGCCGGCGAAAGCCCGTAATCCCTGAAGCTGACCGAACAATCCCTGGGGATACGTGCGCGCACGTGCCGCTGGAAGGCATCGCGGATCGTCTGGGGATCCTGTCCTTCCACCAGGCGAAACGAAATCTTGGCGCTTGCCTTCGCCGGAATGACCGTCTTGAAGCCTTCGCCGGTATAGCCGCCGCTCATGCCATTGATCTCGCAGCTCGGCCGCGCCCAGATCTGTTCGAGGACGGAACGGCCTGCCTCGCCGGCCGGATCTCTGAGGCCAATATCACCGAGAAAGGCCTCCTCGTCGAAGGGCAGCCTTTTCCACAGCGCCTTGATGGCGTCGGGGAGCTCTTTCACGCCATCATAAAAACCCTCGACCGCGACGCCGCCATCGGCTCGCCGCAGGCTCGAAACAACGTCTGACAGTACTTGCAGCGGATTGCGCGCGGCATTTCCGAACATGCCGGAATGCAGGTCTTGATCGGCGCAGGTGACCTCGATTTCCGTACTGAAGATACCGCGCAGCATCGTCGTGACCGCAGGCGTTTCGCGATCCCACATATCCGTGTCGCAGACGAAAACCGCATCGGCCTTCAACTCGTCCGCCGTGGCATCCAGAAAGGGTGCGAGGCTCGGGCTGCCGGCCTCTTCCTCGCCTTCGAACAGCACGCTCACCTGCACCGGCAGTTTCCCGGTGACGCTCTTCCAGGCGCGGCAGGCTTCGACGAAGGTCATCAACTGCCCCTTGTCGTCGGACGCGCCGCGGGCGACGATCGCGGTATCGCCGTTCGGCAAGGCTTCCATGCGCGGCTCGAACGGATCGCTCGTCCACAGCGCCAGCGGATCGACCGGCTGGACATCGTAATGGCCGTAAAACAGCACATGCGGTGCGGACGCCGCCGTTTCATGGGCGACGACCATCGGATGGCCGGTCGTTTTGCGCACCGATGCTTCGAAGCCGATGGCAGCCAGATCCCTGCTCAGCCATTCGGCAGCAGCCCGGCAGTGATCGCGATAGGCCGGGTCGGTCGAGACGCTCGGAATGCGGATCAGCTCGAAAAGCCGCGCCAGGCTGCCATCGAGGCTTTGGTCCACATGGGCAAGAACGGCATCGATATCTTGGTCCATGGCACTAGTCATCGTCTCTCCTCAGCGTTTCAATCTTCCGGATCGAGAATGCAGCATTGCTCTGCTACAGGCGTCAGCACGGCGGACGCCCCTGTTTCCAGTGGATCGGATAGCGCCCCATTGGCGGTGATCTCTCCCGCGGCGGTCGTGCATTTATACTGATAGGCCCGGCCGAGATAGGTGCGCGTGCCGAGCACGGCCGCGATGCCGTCACCGTCACGGCTGACGGCAAGACCGTCTGCACGGCAGGCCAGGGCGAAGTCGTTCTTGATCGGTCCGAATGTTTCCTGGGACAGCTGCAGCCGCGCTCCGCCCGTTGTTTCGGCGGTCACAAGCGCGCCGTTGCGCGCGGTCACCTTCATGCGGATCAGGTTCTCGAATCCGACGAAGCGGGCGACGAAAGCGTTGGCCGGCTGGCGATACAGCACCTCCGGCGCGTCGAGCTGCATGATGCGCCCGGCATTCATGATCGCCACCCTGTCGGAGATCGAGAATGCCTCCTCCTGGTCATGGGTGACGTAAAGTGACGTGGTGCCGTTGGCGCGCTGGAGCTGTCTGATTTCGACGCGCATGTCGATCCTGAGCTTTGCATCCAAGTTGGAAAGCGGCTCGTCGAACATCAGAAGCGGCGGCTCGATGACCAGCGCCCGGGCGAGAGCCACGCGCTGTTTCTGGCCGCCTGACAGGGCCGACGGCAGGCGGTCGGCGAAGGCCGAAAGGCCGACGCGGTCCAGCATGGCCATCGTTCTTTTCGCCCGTTCCGGCTGGGGAATGCGACGCTGCCTCAGGCCGAAGGCAACATTATCCTGGACGCTCAGATGAGGAAAAAGCGCGTAGTTCTGAAAGACCAGGCCGATGTCGCGCGCATGCGCGGGAAGGCCGGTCAGGTTGCGCTCGCCGAGCTTGATGCTGCCGCTGCTTGGCTGCAGAAAGCCGGCTACGAGGCGCAATGTCGTCGTCTTTCCGCAGCCGCTGGAGCCGAGCAGGGAGACCAGCTCCCCGGCCATGACTGAGATCGACAGGTCCTTGAGCACCTGTGTGCTGCCGTAATGGGCGGAGATGGAATCGATGGTGAGGGATACGGTCAAGAGCGTTCTACTTTGTCAGGAAGGTGAGGCCGAGCGTGGCCTCGACGACGGCCATGACGCCGACTGTCACGAACATCAGCAGCACCGAGACCGATGCGATCGTCGGATCGAAGAACTGTTCCATATGCGCAAGGATCTGGATCGGCAGCGTCGAGATGCCCGGCCCGGTCAGGAAGACCGAAACCGACACATCGTTGATCGAGGTGATGAAGGCGAGGATGAAGGCGGCAATGACCCCGGCGCGGATATTCGGCAGGACCACGGTCAGGAAGGTTTTCAGCGGCGGGCAACCCAGGCTGATCGCCGCCTCCTCGACGGAAAAATCGAAGGCCGCCAGGCTGGCGCCGACGACACGCACCGAATAGGGCAGGATCAGCAGGGCGTGGCCGACCAGCAGGCTGATGAAGATCGGCAGCCCGAGGCCGATCGTGACCGATTTCATCAGCGAAAATCCGAAGACGATCTCCGGCACCAGGATCGGCAGGACGAAAATGGTGGAAAGCCAGCGCGGCAATTCCACCCGGTAGCGGTTGATCGCATAGGCGGCCGGGACGCCGATCAGCAAGGAGAGCGCCGTGCCGAGAAAGGCGACTTGCAGGCTGGTGATCGCGGTCGTGCGGAAGGCCTCGATCTGGAAGATATTGACGAACCACCGCAATGTCAGGCCCTGCGGCGGGAAGGTCAGATAGGTCGTGTCGCTGACAGCTGCACCGATGATGATGACGAGCGGTGCGAGCAGGAAGAAGAAAACGCAGGCCGCAAAGGCGGCGAGGATCGGGTGAACGCGCCTGTCCATCACACCGCCATCGGATTGAGCCGGCGTGCGATGCGGCTCATGATGAGGACGACGCCGAGCGTCAGCACCACCATGATGGCGGCAATCGTCGATGCGCCGACCCAATCGAAAGTCACCATGGCGCGCTGGTAGAGGAAGGTCCCCATCATCATCTGCTTTTCTCCGCCGAGCAGTTGCGGTGTCGCATAGGAAGTGAAGCTGCCGGTGAAGACCAGGACCGCGCCGACGATGAGGCCGGGTGTCGCGAGCGGCAGGATCACCTGAAAGAATGTCATCAGCGGTTTCGCGCCGAGCGAGGCGGAGGCGTCGATCAGATCGCGCGGGATGCCTTCAAGCACCCCGACCAGCGTCAGGATCATCAGGGGAACGAAGAGATAGACCATGGCGACGATCACCGAGCCTTCGGTGTAGAGCATCGAAAGCGGCTCCCCGATAATGCCGGTCGAGATTAGCATGGCGTTCAGGATGCCGTTCTTCCCGAGAATGATCAGCCATGCGAAGGAGCGAACGACAACACCGGTCAGCAACGGAAAAACCGCCGCGACGATCATGATGCTCTTTGCGCGACCGGGCATCTGCGCGATCACATAGGCGGTGATGAAACCCACGGTGAGGGAGATCGCCGTCGTGACCAGGGCGACCTCCAGCGTCCGATAAAGAACCGCCCGCCGAAAACCGCTGCTGAAGAATGTCACATAGGGCGCAAACACGCCCTTCGGTTCGGCAAACGTCGCAGCGATGGTGATGGCGACGGGAATGATGAGAAGCGCAACGACGGCAATCGTCGCCGGCATCGTCAACACCCATCTGGCAAAAGGCTTCATCTCGAAACTCGTCGCATGTCCGAATGTTCAGAGCGCCGCATCTTGGGTCCGGATGTGCGGCGCTTCAATGTCTGGCGGCGAATCGGCCGGGATATCGCGCAGCTTACTGACCGAAGACTTCGTTCCAGCGATCGATCCAGTCGGCCTTGGCAGCGTTCATCTTGGCATAGTCGATGCGGGTGAGGCCTGCCACCATATCCGGGCCATAGGTCCAGATCTTCGCCTGGTCCGGCGTCAGGCTGACCTTGGTCGAGATCGGTGCATCGACGCCTTGTTCGGCTTCAGCCTGCTGGACGTCTTTGGACAGGATGAAGTTGATGAACTGATGGGCGAGTTCGACATTTTCCGAACCCTTCGGGATGTTCACGGTATTCAGCGTGGCGATGTCGCCGTCCTTGAGCTTGGCCCATGTCATCGTCGGAACGGCCGCCTGCATCGATGCCAGGGTGAAGTCCTGGGCCAGCGCAACGCGCACTTCGCCTGTTGATATCAGGTTCACCAGCTCCGAGCCGGTGTTGTAGTTCTTGACGACGTTGGGCTTCAGCGCCTCGATTTCCGAAAAGGCCTTGTCGGTGTCTTCATAGGCATCTGCGCCGCCATGTTTGCCGGCTTCCAGAACGACCAGCGGGCCGGCCGTGGTGGTAATGCCGGGCAGGGAGACGGAGCTTTTCAGGTCCTCGCGCCACAGGTCGCCCCAGGCAGTGATCGGCGGGTTGACCTTGGCGGAATCATAGACGATGCCGACGCGACCGATCGTGTAGGCGGGGCCGTATTTGCCCTGAGGCGCCTTGCCCAGCTCGTAAATGTCAGCAAGGTTGGGGATCTTCGACGGATCGATCTCCTGGAACAATCCCTGTTCAATGCCGAGCTGCGAGAAGCTGTCGGTGAGATAGATTACATCGACGCCCTTGCCATCGCGCAGTTTCAGCTTGTTGAGCCGGTCGGCATTGTTGCCGGTCTCGAACACGATCTCGCAGCCGCAGATCTTCTTGAACGGCGTAATGATGTTCGCATTCATCTTCTCGCCGTTATAGCCCCACCAGGAGATGGTCAGCGTCTTCGATTGCGCATGGGCCGCAGCGGTGCTGCCGACGGCGGCAAGCAGCGCAAGAGACAGGATTCGGGCAAAACGTCTGACCTTCATGAGCAATGTCCTTCTGTGAAAAGCGGCGTTGGCAATCGGGATTATACCTCCAGGATTTGAGGGATACTATTTTTTGATCTGTCAGGCCGCAAGCTCAATAATTGGGCAAATGCGCTCTTGTGTCGGGAATTTTCCGGGGTCGGCCGATCAGCTAACTCTCGGTTGATGACGCCTGGTCATCGCTCACAAAACGTGTGGTTCATCAGCGCTTTACACATCCGGGCATGGTCTCTACGGTCCGGCGGTTCCAGCTTCTCACGGGCATTCCATTCATGGCCACTTCGCGCACTGTTCTTCCTGATGATCTGCTGATCAACGCGTCCGACGAGGTTCTGACACGGCAGGATCTCGTGCTGACGGCGCTCGGACGCCGGCCGGCCGACAGGTTGCTGCGAGTCGGCCGGTTGCTTGATGTCCATACGAGGACGTGGCTTGACGATCAGGAGATCGTCATCAAGGGCCGCCGTATCGCCTATGTCGGCCCCGCCGGCAGTTACGCAGGCGAAGTGAGCGAGCGGTTCTCGGAGCCGGATCTTGCGGCCGTGCCGGGCTTCGGCGAGGCACACAAACATATCGAAAGCTCCCATCTGACGCCGGAATGGGAGGCGGCTTTGGTGATGCCGCATGGCGTGACCTGGACATGCGAGGCGAGCCACGAATTTTCCAACGTCAACGGCCCCCGCAATCTGGAATTCTGGCTGGAGGCGCGCCGGCGCGGATCGCCGATGAAGATCTTTCCCCTGCCTGGCTCCGCCGTGCCGCCGACCGCCTATGAATGGGGTGGCGGCTGGTTCGGCTACGATGAGCAGAAGGCCTTCCTTTCCGAAAGCCTGATGGTCGCCGGGCTCGACGAGGTCATGGACTGGCCGTCCATATCCGATCCCGGCAATCCTTCCTACGATCGGCTGTGGGGCATGATCGGCGCGACCTTCGAGCAGCGCGGCGTGGTCGAAGGCCACGGTGCCGGACTGCGCGACATGGCCTCGATCAATGCCTTTGCCGCGGCGGGTCTCGCCTCCGATCACGAAGGCTGGTTTCTCGATGAAATCTGGCAGAAGCTTCTTCACGGCCTTTTCATCGAGCTCAGGCCGCATTCCCTGCCGGAGGTCATCCGCGGTCTGATCGACAAGGGACTGACGGACTGGTCGCAGATTGCCCTGGTGACCGACGATCGCAGCGCCTCGGAAACACTGAAAATCGGTGCGACCGACCACAATGTTAGGCTCGCCATCGAAAACGGCCTTGCGCCGGAGATCGCCATCCAGTGCGTCACTCTCAATCCGGCACGCCATATGCGGCTGACGCCTTGGGTCGGATCGATCGCGCCGGGCCGTTTCGCCGATTTCGTTCTTCTCCGCGACGTCGCCAGACTGTCGATCGAAAAAGTATGGGCGGACGGGCGTCCTGTGTCCGAGGGTGCGACATTCATTGGCGCGCGTCCTGAAATCGACTGGCCGCAATGGGCGACGCGCACCGTGAAAATAGACAGGACGGTCACGGCTGACGATTTCCGCATAGAGGCGCCGCCGAACCGGACCGCGGTCAATGCAGCACTTTTGCGGCCGTTTCACTGGCACGACGATTTCATCACCATGGAATTGCCGGTGGAGGATGGCGCCGTACAGAGGGATCCCGCGCGCAATGTCACCAAATTCTCGATTGTCGACCGGTTTTCCGGGGAGGCCAAGGTCTCCAGGATGTTCTGGCTGGGTACCGGACCACGCACGCCGGACACGGCGCTCGCCTCCACACTCGGGCACGACAAGCACAATATCTGGACGGTCGGCTCATCGGATGAGGCGATGGCGATATCAGTCAATGCCCTGAACGAGCAGCAGGGTGGCTGGGTGCTGGTATCCGGCGGCAAGATTCTCGCCCGCGTCCGCTATGAGGTCGGCGGCCTGATGACGGCGCGTTCGGCCGAAGCGCTGGATGCGGAGATGCAGGCTCTTTATGCCGCCGGCGCCGGGATCGACTGGATGTACGAGCCGACCTTCTCGCCCCGATGGTGGCCGGGCTTTCCCGAACGCCTGTCGTTTGCGACGCTGACCTGCTCGCCCTGGCGCTGGGTCCTGGTCGCGCCGTCGGAGCTGGCGCCGGAGGGGTTCGTGAACGTGCTCACCGGCAAAACCCATCCGATTGTCTGGTGACATTGCGGCCCGCTAAATTTCCACCTGATTGATCTTCTTACTGCAACAAATAGAAAGCGTTAACCATAGTCCCGTAGACAACGAACAGGATCAAAGGAACCTGTGTTCGATGGCTACTGAAATGACCCGCCGGCCTGCCGGCGCCAATGAAGGCAGAATTATTGCCTTTCCCGCTGGAACCGGAACTGCCAATATTGAGCGTTGCGCTCGCGAACTCGGCCGGCGGCATGGCGCAGATGCGATAGAATTCTGGAAGGCCGAATGCCGCAGGCTTGCCGATCAGCTTCTGGCGGCCGGGATGCCGGAGAGCGATGTCGGTCAGCGGGTGCTGCAGTTTCAGCAAGATGTCCAGAGCGAACTGGTCTTCAGCCACCAAAACGGACCACTGCCCAAGTCTCAAAACCGATAGCGGCGATCTCGCGGCATCCAGCGGGATAGCCATAATGTCCTCGGAACTACCGCATCAGCCCAGCGGACCGGAGCGCATCTTCAATGACCTTCTGAATGCCGCCTCGGTCGCTGCCCGCGCCGAATGGATCTGCGGCGTTTTCCGGTTGTGCGACAGAGGGTTTTGCGTCGCGCCGTTTTTCAAACGAGGGGAGCAAACCCCAGGACCTGGCAATTTCGACGGTCGATGAAATTCCGACGTCAAGCATGAAGGGGCCGCTTGCCCCGTAGCCGGTGCTCACGTCAAGCGGTGTGCCGTGATCCATCCCGGCAATTGCATAGAGCTCGATCACGTCGACATCGTGAGCGTCGGTCCAGACCTTTCGCTGGTGTCGTCCGATATCTTCGACGCGGCCCGGCGATGCGTCGACGCCGTGGATATTTCTCCATTGCTCCACGATCGCATTCGCATTGGATGGCACGACGGTTCTGTCTGCGGTTCCCTGCCAGAGTGACAATGTCGGCCACGGGCCTTTGTGCCGTGAAGCGTTTCTCAATCGCAGTTCAGGCTCTTTGCCGGTCGGGCCGCCGTGACCGCGCATTCGGTCGAACGCCTCGGGAATGGTCGCAGCACTTGCATATGGCAGGCCCGCGATGATCGCGCCGCCTGCAAAAACCTCGGGATAGGTGGCGAGCATGGCGGCGGCCATGGCGCCGCCCGCCGAAAGCCCGGTCACGAACACGCGCCTACCGTCGATATCGTGTTCCGCAACGACCTTTGCAATCATCTGGCGAATAGAAAAGACCTCGCCGTGATCCCGGCTTATGTCTTCCGGGTTAAACCAATTGAAGCAGAGGTTTGGATTGTTTGCCCGTCGTTGTTCGGGAAACAGCAGTGCGAAGCCGTAGTCCTCGGCCAATCGCGACCACCCGGATCCGATATCATACCCGGCGGCGGTCTGGGTGCAGCCGTGCAGGACGACGACCAGGGCCATGTTTTTCCCGCGCTTTGACGGCAAATAGGTGTAGCCCCCCAAAGCGCCCGGGTTTGAGCCGAACGCGTCCAATGCGACGAGATCGGGGTTGTCCTGCCTGGGTTGGGGGCGAAGCGTTCCTCGCAGCGCAGCAAGGCGTGCAAGGGTGTCTGACATAGATCTCATGAAAAGTCTCCGCCAATCAGCAGCCGGGATGGCGGTGATGCTTAACCAAACGTCTCAGCCTACGAAAAGTTGCTGCACTGCACAATATTTTTTTAGCGCCGCGAACGCGCGCGCGATCCTTCTCGTGACCTTGGCGCGAGGAACTTCGGCCCGGATCTGGAGTTGACGTTGTCGATAGACAGCATTGGCGCTGCGACCCAACGAGGCATTCAGATGTCGAACAAATCCAACTTCTTCTCTTCCTTTGCAACCGCCGTCGCCGACCTCTCTGGAAAGCCGTTCACCTTCGTGGCGGCCTTGGCGCTCGTGCTAGTCTGGGCGGTTTCCGGCCCGTTTTTCGGCTATTCTGAAACCTGGCAGCTCGTGATCAATACCACTACGACCATCATCACCTTTCTGATGGTGTTTGTGTTGCAGAACAGCCAGAACCGTGACGGAAAGGCTCTGCAAGCCAAGCTTGACGAACTCATCCTTACGAGCCAGGCAGCCAACAAATTTGTTGGTATCGAAAAGCTGGAGGAGGGCGAACTCAGGGAAATGAGCAAAACCCTTGCCGAAAAGGCTGAATGCGTCGAGGAAAAAGCGGACGAGAAATCCGCCGCAGAGGCAGCATCCGCCTAATTCGCACTCTCCGAGATTTGGCCGTGGTGTTGCTGGCGCATTCCCTCGATTGCGTCGGCGTCTTTCTTCTCGGCCGCAATCCAGTGGTTTCCTGCCTTGCTTGATCGGATCAATTCATCGAGCTTGGTATGGAGTGCCAGCATGTCCCGATTTTGGGAGTGCTGCACCAGCAGCAAAATAAAAAATATAATAAGTGTCCCGACCATATTGGTCAGCAGAAACCACTGCCGTGGGAAGGAAAAGCTAAGACCCACTACCGCCCAAAGGGCTGCGAACGCGATCAGCGTGACAGGGACCACACGATGGCCTGCCCATAAGACGGCCAAGTCAGAGATCTGTCGAAAGCGCCAGCGCATACGGCTCTCCACAGCGCGTAAAAACGAAGATGGAGCGGCTTCCATCACCTGGGCTTAATAAATAGGGCGCCGCAAACGACATAAAACCCGCGCTTCCGCGGGTTTTATTCTGACGACTAGCCATTCTCGTGCGGAGATGACGACGAGACGGTCAATTCAATTTGACCGATGGCTCCCGACCCCAGACCCGCAGTTTGCCAAGCGCTTTGATGAAGGCGCTGACATCTTTCGCCGCTCCGAGCGCAATCACGCCCTCATCCAGGGAATCGGCAATTCCGGCCTTCTGCATCAGCGGCAGCGCTGTTTCCACATAGCCGATGAACTTGCAGTGCACGAAGGCATCCGCCACGAAATCGCGGGCCGTTGCCTCCTTCAGCAGATCGCCGGTTCCCTCGGCCGAGGGGAGGAGGGCGACGGCGTCGTAAAGCACCGAAGGCCCGCCGTCGATCATCTGATGCGCCTCGATCCAATTGCCGTCCGAGAGCGTCACACCGCCGATCTTTGGCGCGATCACTTCGAACGCTGCCTTCTGCTCGGTGATCTCGGCAAGCAGCGCCTTGAAGATCGCGGCATCGGTGCCGTCGCTGACAAGAATGCCGAGTTTGCGTCCTTCGAACCGTTTCGGACCGCGCTCTATGATGCTGAGCGCCGGCGACGGCTCGAGATCCTGCCGCGTCGGCATAGCGGCATCGGCAGGCTTCGGCATCGATTTAAAGCCGAGGGCGTGGCCAACCTTGCTGGCCAGCGTCTCATCGATGTTCATCAGATGCGAGACCATCCGCTCGCGAATGACCGGCGTTTCGACCTTACTCAGTTCGAAGATCAGCGCCGCGGCGATATGGCGTTGCTCCGGCGGAGTCTGGCTGATGTAGAATTGCCGAGCCTGGCTGTAATGATCGGCAAAGCTCTCCGGCCGCAGCCGGACCTTCGCCCCCTGCTCCTCGGCCGGGAAGTGGCGATAGCCCTGAACCGGCGATTCCCGTGGCCCTTGATTCCAGGAGTTCGGCTGGTAATTGACGCGCCCGACGGGATTGCGCATCGCCATATGGCCATCCTGCTGGAAATTGTGGAAGGGACACTTCGGCGCGTTGATCGGCAGATGGGTGAAATTCGGGCCGCCCAGACGTTTCAACTGCGTGTCGAGATAGGAGAAGTTCCGTCCCTGCAGCAGCGGGTCGTTGCTGAAGTCGATGCCGGGTGGAACGTTCTGCGTCATGAAGGCGACCTGCTCGGTCTCTGCGAAAAAGTTTTCCGGCATTCGGTCCAGCACGAGACGGCCGATCGGTTTGACCGGAAGGATCTCCTCTGGAATGATCTTCGTCGGATCGAGGATGTCGAAGTCGAACGTGTCGGCGAAGTCCTGATCGAAAAGCTGCACGCAGAGTTCCCATTCCGGAAAGTTACCCGACTGGATCGCCTGCCAGAGGTCGCGGCGATGGAAGTCCGGATCCGCACCGTTGATCTTGACCGCCTCGTTCCAGGCGACGGATTGCAGGCCGAGCTTCGGTTTCCAGTGGAACTTGACGAAGGTCGATTCATCCGCTGCGTTGACGAAGCGGAAGGTGTGAACGCCGAAACCCTCCATGAACCGGAACGATCGCGGAATGGCGCGGTCCGACATCACCCACATGATCATGTGCATGCTTTCGGGCGTCAGAGTGATGAAATCCCAGAAATTGTCATGCGCCGACTGGGCCTGCGGAAATTCCTTGTCGGGCTCCGGCTTGACGGAATGGATGACGTCGGGAAACTTGATCGCGTCCTGAATGAAGAAGACCGGGATGTTATTGCCGACCAGGTCCCAATTGCCCTGCTGGGTGTAAATCTTCACGGCGAAACCGCGCACGTCGCGCGCCAGATCGAAGGAACCCTTGCTGCCGGCAACGGTCGAAAACCGCACGAAGGCCGGCGTCTTTTCGCCGGGCCGCTGGAAAAGATCGGCCCGGGTATAGGCGGCCATCGATTCATATGTTTCGAAGTAGCCATGGGCTCCATAGCCACGCGCATGCACGACCCGCTCGGGAATGCGCTCGTGGTCGAAATGAAAGATTTTCTCACGGAAGTGGAAGTCGTCGATGAGGGAAGGGCCACGGGCGCCAACGCGAAGCGTATTCTGATCGTCGGAAACGGGGCCGCCTTGCGCTGTAGTCAGCACCGGCATCCCGTCTTCGGCGAACTGATGAAGCTCACCGCCTGCACCGCGGTGCAGCTTCTGATCATGGATCGTTGCATTGTCGGAGGGCGAGGTTTTGGATGTGTTCTTGGCCATCTATATTCTCCGGAAAGGGTTTGACCTAACCGAAGCTCCACAACGGCCACATGTTCCGCTCGCTGGGAAATAAACCGCAACTTGGGCAAGAGACCGCCGGGGGAGGTCGATAGTCGACCACTGGAGACCCGCGGTCAACATAAATGGGGCGCGTGGCCTTTCGACCCTGCGCCCCGATTTCCGTCGATCTTAGATCCGGGGCGTGACGATGAGGTCTTCCTCTTCGTCGCGTTGCGATCCGCCAAAAGCTGCGGCCGCAGCAGCGATGAAGGCCCCGATCAGAAGTGACAACGAGCCAAGCAAGGCCGTCGTCGAGGCCGCCTTGCGTGCCTCATCGGCAGCTTTCTGGGTGGCGACCTTGGCGTCGTCGATGCGCTTCAGCACAGTGTCGACTCGGGTGCGTGCATCGGCCTCGGAAAGGCCGGTGCGCGCAGAGACGATGGTGGCAAGATAGGCCTTGTCGTCATCCGGGATCTGGCCGACGGCAGCACCATTGAGGAGGATGCGAGAGACCTCGGCCGTTGCAGCTGTATCGTCGGTTGTTGCGCCTGCACGGGCCTGCTCAGGACGCAGCAAAGCGTCGGTAAAATAGGCGGTAGGCAGATCCGCGGCCGATGCCGTCGATGACGCCGCCGTACCTACGGCGGTGGCCGCCGAACCCACGGCTTGTGCGCCCGCACCGGCAAGCGAGGTCAGTGACGAGGCTAGAAATCCGGCAACGAAGATCGTCGCCAGCGCCCAGCTGATGAAGCCATGCGCCGTGTCACGAAAGAATACCTCGTCGGTGTGGACGGCGGCCCACTTGGTGCGCAGCCGGCCGGTGATATAGCCTCCGAGCCCGGAGGAGAGCCACTGGACGACAACGAGCCAGATCGCTGCCGTCACCCCGACCGTGCCGAGAGAGCTGCTTTGCCCCGACCAGGGCGACACCATCGTCAACCCGACCCCGGATCCAAGCAGCAAAAGAATGAGGGTCACTCCGATGGCAGCGGCGGCCCCCCCGAAGATAGGCCCCCATGACATGGCGGATTTGGAGGATTCGACCGGAGTAGCAGTCTCTCCGGTACCTGTCATTGAAACCGACATGATCTGTTCCTATCGCATAAACAGAGCAAGAAGGATGATGATCGGCAGTGGAACACCAAGCAGCCAAAGCAAAATACCGCGACCCATGAAAGACCTCCTGTCAGAAACTGACGTTACGTGGTTGGTGCCACTCAACTTTGAACCACGGTCTTTGTTCCCGGCCGGCTTGGTCATCGACGATCTTCATGCCGAGCTGATCGCGATCGATAAGAATCTTGCGCATTAGGAGCTGACGTCCGGCGAAGGGAACGCCATATCTTATGGGACAAGGTGATCTTGGGGGGAGAGAGCAGAAGCTCTCGCCACTCGGTCACAGCCTAAACGGTGAGGAATCGATGAACAAATTTCGGGCATTTGTAGCAGCCGGAGCAATCAGTCTTGCCGCCATGACCTCGGCATGCTCGACGCCGCCGAATTCATATGGCTCGGCATCGGGATATCAGCCGGGAGATTCAATGAACCCGGCCTGCGCCGATGGATTCCGACCCGGCGACGGCCGTTCGTGCAGCTATTAAAGCTGGCCGTCTCTTTGCCCGTACAAGAAGCGGGATCGTGAGGAGCGTCGGGCGGGCGCTCCATAAGCGGTCATTTCCGCTTGATGACAGCCCCGACGGCAGCGCCGAACGTGATGCCGATCGCGGTGTCATAGAACAGCATCGGGCCGACTGCGGCGCCTATTCCGATTCCTATCGCCATACTGAGAGCCATGGACGTGACCCTATCCAGGTGCTGTGGCGATAGTATGCGTTACGATCGCAATCGACGGTAGCTCTGGCTCACTTGCCCATATCTCCCAACCGACCGTGCGGGGAGGAGTGTCGTTCCCAGGCGCGCCGGCCGGTTCTATTGACTGCCAACCCACCTCATTACCGTTTCTTCCGGAGGTCACCCGGCAGAGCGTCAATGAGTTGATGCACTTTTCCGGTGGCGAACGCGATGTCCTCGCGCGGCAGATGGACTGTTATCTCAATCTCTTCCCACCTGCCGCCATGGTCTTTTGCGAACCCGACGGCGGCTTCCAAAGATGTGAATTGCACGGCTGGTGCGTTGGCGGTCCAGAACTGCACGCTGCAGTCCGCCGCACTGTAATCTAAAAATGCTTTTTCGGGATCTAGCGCCATGGCGTTTGCTTTACACCGCCGGCGGTTGGTTGGCCAGCGAATGCCTATCCGTCGCAGATGCTGGCAGCCGTTCATCGGAGGTTAATGCTTATTAACCCAGAATCGCAGCCTGAAGGGATGCGCCGATGAAGATGCTTTTTTCCGCACTTGCAGCCATGATCTTGTCTGCATCTTTCGCCCTGCCGCTGAACGCCGCGCCGATCGTCGTGCCGAACACAGTACATTTCCACACCCCCGACGTCGAGCAGGTCAAACACCGGAGCCACGGTAATGGACATGCGTATGGCCACCGGAAGAAACACCGGTACGCTTACCGCGACTGTCGGTATTACGGCTCGTGTTATCGTCCGCGGTATTACGGCAGTCGCGACTATTACGGCTATCGCGACTATCAACCCTATCGTCGCCGGTCAGGTGTGACCGTGTATTTCGATTTTTAGCCGGCAGTAGCGACAGAACGGTCTTGGATAACAAGAAGGGTCGGGCGAATGCTCGCGCCGACCCTTCTTTGATTGCATCAGCAGGGTGCCAGTACATCCGTGGTCACCAGCAAAAGCCATCTGATAGATTGAATTTATGCGCCTTGTGAATTTTCGCAAGAATTAGGGGCGTGCTGATTTAGGGCTAGGGAGCAACGCGGCTCAAAGAGGCTCCAAAACCGGGGAGGGAAAGTGGGAAGTAAGCGCCTGCATTCGGAATTGTCAACGAAACAGGCGCTTAACTTGAAAAATGGCTCCCCGGGCCGGATTCGAACCGGCGACCTGTCGATTAACAGTCGAATGCTCTACCGCTGAGCTACCAGGGATCACTGCTTGGCGCGGTGTGAGTGGGCTAATACAAACGCTTTCCCGATTTGCCAAGCGGTTTTTTCAAAAAAATGAAATGAACTTGTATTTGGGATGCCTGCGCCCATCTCTGGGGAATGACAAAAGGGAATGATCGCGATCAGACGAAAGGCGGCGGGAAGCGCAAGGCACGGGCAGTGCGCTTCGGCATCGATCATGCAAGCGGCAGGCTTGTGCTCGGCTCTTTCAGCATCGGCATGCCGCGCTCGCGCATCGCGCGGATGGGGCTCGGCATGGCCCTCATTTTCTGCGGCTTGTTGGGTTTCCTCCCCATCCTCGGCTTCTGGATGCTGCCGCTCGGCTTCCTCGTGCTCTCGCACGATCTGCCGTTCGCGCGCCGGCTTCGGCGCCGGCTGGCGGTCTGGTGGCACAGGCGAGGGAAACCGGCTGGCTGACGGTCGCCCCAGCGAAGGGGCCTGTGGAACAGTGAGGCACTTTTCGCATTCGTGGTTTATGAACTGTAAGTGCCCCACAATGGCTCAGGTGAGGAAATGAAGCTATTTTTTGTGGTTGTCCTGTCAGCGGCGAGCATCCTCTCCGGCGCGCCCGCCGAGGCCCAGGGGGCCGACAACGGCGGTTTCGACGCCCGTGGCATCTGCCGCCGGCCCGAAGGCTGCGTGGTCGATCACGGCCAACGCGGCTATAGCGGACCTCGAAACTATCGCAATTTCAACGGCCGGAATGAGCGCGACGGGAGGAACGACCGCGAGCGGGACAATCGGCGCTACCGTTCTCAGAACAGGAGCGACAATTTCGACGCCGGAACCAGCCGCCTTGTCGCAGGCCCGGAGATTGGGCTGAGCGCGCAACTCATCCACATTCGCATCTAGTTGGATCTGAGTTCGCTTTCCTCGAAAGTCCCGCCATGGTCCGGATCGAGGCCGGTCGCCATCAACAGGCTACAGGCGGCAAGGAGAAGGACGAGCTTCACTGCGTAGGACGCCACGGAGACCGGTTGTCGACGGCCCGGTGATACGCGAGACGGCGCTATATAGTACTGATAGTAGAAGTATGGATCATCGGTTTCCAGCAGGTTCTGGTAGACGTGCGGCGGAATATCCGCATGGTTCACCGGCGGAGAACCGGGGAACTTTACATGGAGATCCCGGGTTTCGGCGTCATATGCTGCACGCACGCGCTTCGATTTGAGGGCAGCCCAATCCATCGCAAGCTCCTATACCCTCCCGAGGGCAATTGAGTGCCGGACGGCGATCGAAGTCAAGTCAAGAATTTGTTTCAAATGCCATCATTGGCAGGAAATGGATCATCGTCACGGCCGTGGAAATTCCAGCCCGCGCCCGCTCCGTTTCGGGATGGAGAAATGGTCGTTTCGGCAACTGCGGAATAGCGTTTTTCCGAAATGCCCTCTTGCGATTTCCTTACGATCATTCTAAACGCTCGCCACGGCTCAGATAACGAGCGCGTGAGGCCTCGTGGCGGAGTGGTGACGCAGAGGACTGCAAATCCTTGTACCCCGGTTCAATTCCGGGCGAGGCCTCCAACTTCCACATGACACAATCGATGTGAAAAGCTGCGGGCTCAGCGGCGCGGCATTGGCGTTTGCGATGCTGCCAGACCCGCTGGCCGGGCGAAAAATCGAACTGCAACGGATTGATTCCCGTGAGGCGGTAGAGGAACTTCAGGCCGCCTTTCCGGATTTGCGCGCCTGATACTGCAGATCGCTCAATTCATGCCCCATGCCGCGCGATTGGATCATGAAGGTTTGCATGCGCACAGCCATAGCGGAAGGCGAGGCGCCGCAACAAAATGGTTGACGTAACGTTAATGGGCGTGTGGTAGTCGAGGACTGGTTTTCAAAGGAAACCAACGCATGCCGGACCAGCGCCGGGCATGATTGCCGCAAACGCCATGCAAGGGGTGTCTCCGAGCGTGCTTCGGCGCTCTAGCGCTTCCAAGTCGTTTCGCCGTCCAGCAGCCCGCAGCAGAATATGCCGACGAGCGCTGCGACGATGAAGAAATCGAACAGCGTGAAATACTCGAAAATTGCAGACATCGCCTGCTCCTCCTACTTCCTCCGCTGCAGATCATAACATGAAGGGCTAAAAGATTCCACGCTGGAGCTGGGGCGTCCGTGCTACCCCTGTGGCGCGGAAGAGGCGCCTGCCGGATTCTTTTCGCCGGCGCCTGCCAAGCCTTGAAAGCATCCGTGGCGGGGATTAAGAGACGAGGGACAGGAACCGCTTTTCAAGAGCGAGAGGACATGATGGATTTCGAAGCAGCGCGCGTAAAGATGGTCGATACCCAGGTTCGCACGACGGACGTTACCTCGCATTCCGTGCTGACGGCATTTCTCACGGTGCCGCGTGAGGCTTTCGTGCCGGAGAAGGCGAAGCTGCTGGCTTACATCGACAACGACATCGAGATCTCCGCAGCCGCACCG
Organism: Rhizobium sp. BT-226; assembly: GCF_025847085.2. NCBI lineage: Bacteria > Pseudomonadati > Pseudomonadota > Alphaproteobacteria > Hyphomicrobiales > Rhizobiaceae > Rhizobium > Rhizobium sp. BT-226. The sequence goes on from NZ_JAOYTI010000001.1 coordinate 158,707, forward strand.
GGAAAGCCGGCCCGCTTCCTGATGGAAGCGTCGCCGCTTGCCAAGCTGCTGCAGCTGGCTGCGATCACCAAGGATGACTTCGTGCTCGAAGTCGGTTGCGGTACGGGTTACACCTCGGCGCTGCTGTCGATCATTGCCGGTTCCGTCATCGCGCTCGAATGCGACGAGGCGCTGGCCACTGAAGCGAAGGCCCAGCTTGCCGGCTACGCCAAAGTCGAGGTCGTGACCGGCCCGCTCGAACAGGGCTACGCTGCCGGCGCTCCCTATGATCTGATCTTCGTCAACGGCGCAGTCGAAGAGGTTCCGGCGAGCCTTCTTGGTCAATTGCGCGATGGTGGTCGTCTGATCACTGTCGAAGGTTACGGCAATGCCGCCCGCGCCAAGGTCTTTGTCGCCGAGCGCGGCGCTGTTTCGGAGAATGTCTTCTTCAATGCTTCGGTCAAGCCGCTGCCGGGTTTCGCCAAGGCGCGCGAATTCGTTTTCTGAGATCGTTCTCATCGACGAATTCAGCGACGGGCGCCATCGGCGCCCGTTTTTTTGTCAGGGCCGCAGGAGAGCCTTCACAAACATGAATTATCCTGACGCCGCCGCGTCGCAAACATCAGGTAACAAAACTGTGCATGGCCGCATTCATTTGATTCGCGATGATTTTTTTCCCGCTTGGGGTATTCTAAGGTCGTGGTGATTCGGGTGAATGCTCCACACCATCCGGTCGTTGTTTTGGGATAACGGGGATAGAAATGGCTCAGCCAAGCGTAGCGCGTGAACCGTCCATGGAAGAAATTCTGGCCTCCATCCGCCAGATCATCGAAAGCAATGAGCCCGGCGCCGGCAAGGCGATTTCCGCATCCCTGCCGCCGGTCTACGGCGCCGACGAGGATGAGAACGGCTCCGAAATTCATCTGACGGTCGACGACACCTATGCCGGCGTGGAATTCCCCGAACCGGTCATGCGCTCCTCCGATCCGCGTTTCGTCGCCGCCAATTCGGCCGGCACAGCTCCCGAATCAGAAGTTCCGGCGCGCGCTCTGTCGCTTGCCGATGTCGCCGCCCGCGTGCGCGCTGCCTCCGAACGCAGCGCCGTGCAGGCCGGTCAGGCCTTGCGTGAAATTCCGAGCGGCTTCCGTCAGCCCGAACCGCAGCCGGCCGTGATGCCGGAGCCGCCGCGCGCCGCTGCACAGCAACCACAACCACATCAGGCACAGCCCGTTTTCCCAGCCGCAACACCCGTTCAGCATGTTGCAATCCAGCAGCCGACCGAGCCGGTCCTGATGGAAACGCCCGAGGTCGCCGCCGCCGAGCCGGCGCCTGCTATCGAAACGGCGCCGCCAACTTTTGAACCCGCTCAGTCCTCGACCGAGCGTTTCCTGCCGAGCGTTATGGACGAGGTCCAGCCGACGCTGCTTTCGGAGGATGCCGGGCTGCAGATCAGCCGCTCCTTCGAGGAGCTTGCCGCTGCGATCGACGGTGCCGAGCGCCGCTCGCTGGACGAGATTGCTGAGGACATGCTTCGCCCGATGCTGCGCGAATGGCTCGATGATAATCTGCCGACACTGGTCGAGCGGTTGGTGCGCGAGGAAATCGAGCGCGTCGCGCGCGGCCCGCGCCGCTGATCGGATTGCTTTTTCGTGGAAAAGCCGCTCCGGTCTCCGGGGCGGCTTTTTTATTGACTTGCCCGTGACCATCCTATTTACAAACGCCACCCTCGAACCTCGAAATTGGTCAGAAAATGCTCGACAAGACCTATGATTCCGCTGCCGTCGAACCGAAAATCGCCGCGATATGGGATGAGGCGGACGCTTTCCGCGCCGGCGCGAACGCCAGACCGGGGGCCGAGACCTTCTCCATCGTGATCCCGCCGCCGAATGTCACCGGTTCGCTGCACATGGGCCATGCGCTGAACAACACGCTGCAGGACATCATGGTCCGCTTCGAGCGCATGCGCGGCAAGGACGTGCTCTGGCAGCCGGGCATGGACCATGCCGGCATCGCCACGCAGATGGTCGTCGAGCGCAAGCTGATGGAACAGCAGCTGCCGGGCCGCCGCGACATGGGCCGCGAAGCCTTTATCGACAAGATTTGGGAATGGAAGGCCGAATCGGGCGGCCTGATCTTCAACCAGCTGAAGCGCCTGGGTGCATCATGCGACTGGTCGCGCGAACGTTTCACCATGGACGAGGGCCTGTCGAAGGCGGTTATCGAGGTTTTCGTCAGCCTCTACAAGGAAGGTCTGATCTACAAGGACAAGCGCCTGGTCAATTGGGATCCGAAGCTGCTGACGGCGATTTCCGATATCGAAGTCGAGCAGCACGAGGTCAAGGGCAATCTCTGGCACCTGCGCTATCCGCTGGAAAAGGGCGTAACCTACCAATACCCGATTGCATTCGATGAGGAAGGCAAGCCAACCGAATTCGAGACGCGCGATTATGTTGTCGTCGCAACGACACGACCGGAGACAATGCTGGGCGATACCGGTGTTGCCGTCAATCCCAAGGACGAACGCTATCAGGGCATTGTCGGCAAGCATGTCATTCTGCCGATCGTCGGCCGCAGAATTCCGATCGTTGCTGACGATTATGCCGATCCGGCTGCCGGCACCGGCGCGGTGAAGATAACGCCCGCGCACGATTTCAACGACTTCGATGTCGGCAAGCGCGCAGGTCTTCACGTCATCAATATCATGAACGGCGACGGCACGATCACCATCAAGGACAATGAGGACTTTCTTGAAGGTCTCGACAATCCGGCGGCGCTGCACGGCGCCTGGGACCGCCTGGAAGGGCAGGACCGCTTCTATGCGCGCAAGGTCATCGTCGAGATTTTCGAGGAGGCGGGCCTCGTCGACAAGATCGAGCCACACAAGCACATGGTCCCGCACGGCGACCGCGGTGGCGTGCCGATAGAACCGCGGCTTACCGAGCAGTGGTATGTCGATGCAAAGACGCTCGCCGAACCGGCGATCGCCTCGGTCCGCGAAGGCCGCACCAGGATGGTGCCAAAGAGCTGGGACAAGACCTATTACGAATGGATGGAAAACATCCAGCCGTGGTGCATCTCCCGTCAGCTCTGGTGGGGTCACCAGATCCCCGCCTGGTACGGCCCGGATGGCCAGGTCTTCGTCGAAAAGACCGAGGAAGAGGCACTGCAGGCGGCGATTCAGCATTACCTCTCGCATGAGGGGCCGATGAAGGCCTATGTCGAGGACCTGCTCGAAAACTTCAAGCCGGGCGAGATCCTGACGCGTGACGAGGACGTGCTCGACACATGGTTCTCCTCTGCACTCTGGCCCTTCTCGACGCTCGGCTGGCCGGATGAGACGCCGGAGCTTGCGCGTTATTATCCGACCAACGTTCTCGTCACCGGCTTCGACATCATCTTCTTCTGGGTCGCCCGCATGATGATGATGGGCCTGCACTTCATGAAGGATGAGGACGGCGAACCCGTCGAGCCCTTCCAGACCGTCTATGTCCACGCGCTGGTGCGCGACAAGAACGGGCAGAAGATGTCGAAATCGAAGGGCAACGTCATTGATCCCTTGGAACTGATCGACGAATACGGCGCCGACGCGCTGCGGTTTACCCTGGCGATCATGGCGGCGCAGGGCCGCGACGTGAAGCTCGATCCGGCCCGCATCGCCGGCTACCGCAATTTCGGCACCAAGCTCTGGAACGCCACACGCTTCGCCGAGATGAACGGCGCAAAGAGCGATCCGCATTTCGTGCCGGAGGCCGCCGAGCTCACCATCAACCGTTGGATCCTGACGGAACTTGCCCGTACGGAACGTGACGTTACGGAAGCACTCGAAGCCTTCCGCTTCAACGATGCTGCCGGCGCGCTCTACCGCTTCGTCTGGAATGAGGTCTGCGACTGGTATCTCGAACTGTTGAAGCCGGTCTTCAATGGTGAGGACGAGGGCGCCAAGGCGGAAGCCCAGGCCTGCAGCGCTTATATTCTCGAAGAGATCTACAAGCTGCTGCATCCCTTCATGCCCTTCATGACCGAAGAGCTTTGGGCTCATACGGCAGGCGAAGGCAAAGAGCGCGACACATTGGTCTGTCATGCCGAATGGCCGGCGCCGTCCTATGCCGATGACGCGGCCGCCGACGAGATCAACTGGCTGATCGACCTCGTATCCGGCATCCGCTCGGTGCGCGCCGAAATGAACGTGCCGCCATCGGCGATAGCCCCGCTCGTCGTCGTCAAGGCCAACAACCTGACGCGTGAACGGCTGTTCCGCCACGACGCCGCCATCAAGCGGCTTGCGCGCGTCGAGGCGATATCGCTGGCTGACGATGCGCCCAAGGGTGCCGCTCAGATCGTCATTGCCGAGGCCACCATCTGCCTGCCGCTCGGCAAGCTGATCGACCTTTCCGCCGAAAAGGCTCGTCTGGAAAAAGCGATTGCCAAGATGGAAGGCGAGATCTCCCGCATCGACGGCAAGCTCTCCAACGAGAAGTTCGTCGCCAACGCCAATCCCGAAGTGGTGGAGGGCGAGCGTGAGCGCCTCGAGGAACTGAAGGGTCAGATCGCGAGCCTGAGGATCGCTCTTTCCAGGGTGAGCGAAGCCGGGTAAGTTTCACTGGCCCATTTTGGTAAGTTATTTCAAAGACGCGCCCCGCTGCGGGCGCGTCTTTTTTGTCGTTTTGGGCGCGCATGATTCGGACCTGAAAGCCGCCGGTTTCAGGCGCGGAACCTGTGGATTGTGGCTGAACGGGCATCCAGCGGGCGAAAACTGCCACTGTTGTCGGATTGATACAGCTTCTGCAATGCTTGGAATGAAAACCCAAAAGCCCATCTGAAATTCGATAAGTCTGGAATAAAATTTTATTAACCAGGTTTTTTGACGTGTCCGTCAATTTCTTTACGTAAGTTGGCCACTGCAATGCCTGGGAGCGCTGCCGTAGGGCGCGTTGCCATATCACGCGAACACTTACTAGAGTGGAGTCACATCAATTGCTGGAGTGGGGGAGACACAATGGCATCTCGTAGGTTTTCCAAGGGCATAACATCGCTCGTTCTTCTTTCGTCGCTTGCATCGCCGTCCTTCGCCGGCGGTCTGGAGCGCGGCGGATACAATATCGACCTTCTCTTTGACAATTCGAGGTTCGCCGTCCAGTCCGGCGCGACGTTTGTCATGCCGCAGCGCAAGCTGAAGAACGTCAGGGACACCGATCCCACCGATGGTCTCGGCACGAACGGCATCGGCGGCGGTTCGACCACGGCGGATGATACGGAGGATTACTGGATCCCCTATCTCGGGGTGAAGGTCGGTTTCGGCGATGCCATCGACTGTATGGGCGATTTTTCGACACCGTTCGGCGCACATACCAATCCCGGCGCTGACTGGTTGGGCGTCAACGACAACATCGAAACCAAGATCAGCACCCGCAACTACGGCGCCACCTGCTCCTATCGTTTCGATATGGGGCCTGGCCAGCTCCGCCTGATCGGCGGCGGCTTCTATCAGACGGTCGAAGGTTTCAAGACACGCCTCGTCGCGCCGATCCCAGGGGCGGCAGCGCTGGTCTATGACGGCACCGGTCGTCTGGACCTTGCCGACCAGGCCATGGGATGGCGGGCGGGCATCGCCTACGAAATCGAGGAATATGCCTTCCGCGCCAGCCTAGTCTACAACAGCAAGGTCAAATATGACAATCTTACCGGCACGGTCGACCTGACCGAGGTGCCGGCGAATCCCGCCAATCCCTACCTCGGCGTCGTTACGCCGGTCTACGGTTCGGCCGAAGCGCCCGATTCCGTCGAATTGAAACTGCAGAGCGGCATTGCGCCCGATTGGCTTGCCTTCGGTTCCGTCAAGTGGACGAACTGGAGCGTGCTGCAGTCGATCGCCTTCTGCCCGAAGGCCAACAAGGGCGTCGTCGCCTGCGGCGCCGGCAGCCAACTCACCTCGCTCGATCTCTTCTACCGCGACGGTTGGACGATCAGCGGCGGCGTCGGCCACAAGTTCAACGAACAATGGGCCGGCGCCCTTAGCCTGACCTGGGATCGCGGCACGAGCCAGGGCTACGGCGCCCAGACCGACACATGGACGCTCGGCGCGGGTGTCTCCTATACGCCGGTGGAGAATGTCGAGTGGCGTCTGGCCGGCGCGCTCGGCATCATGACCGGCGGGGAATCCGGCACCTACGTCTATAATGGCCGGACCTACGGCAACGACGTCTCCTATTCCTTCGGCGACGATCTGGTGGCGGCTCTTTCCACCAGCGTAAAGGTCAAGTTCTGATCTTGCGGCCCAAGTAGAAGTCTTAGAGCCCGGCAGTTTGCCGGGCTTTTCTTTGGGCGTCGCAAGACAAATCGACGCTCCAATTTGTGACGATTCAGCAACACATTTTTACGACGTTTGGCGTATGGTGGTGGTGAGGCGAATTTGTCCATTTCCCGCCACAAAGAGGGCGCAGCGATATTTGCGGGCGAGGTGATGGCAGGCATACGGTGCGTGTAAATAGTAGTATGGGTCGATTTTTTTCCGGGTACATCAGGTCGTACGGCGCGATTGGCGACAATCGTTTGATTGCGGTCGTTTCGCTTTCCGAACAAGGCTGTTCCGGCCGCCAATCCGGTCTCGCGATGAAGTCGTCGATCCGTTCATTGTCGCTGTTTTCGACCCGCTCGGATGAACAGCCGGGCTTTGCCGGAGCTGTCGATACCGGTTTCGTCACATTTGCTGTTTACGAATACGATAGAGGCGGGAAGGCGGATGACGCACCTGCCGAAAGAGTGCCACGGAGATTGCAGTTGGGCCATGCCGGGAGCCGGGTGGTTCTGAATGATGTGCTGAGAATACCGCCTTTGAGAAAAGGCCAGTGGGCTGGATGCGACGCGGGCAAAGGAGCCATGGAGCTCGCCGCGGGATCGCTCGCCTCGAAGGAATACATCCGCGGGATGCACGGCATGAGCGCCGTTGCCGCCTGCCAGGGATGAACGAAAGAAATCGGTTGAAATGGTGACGTCCGAGTTCAAACTGTTCAAATTCATGCTGATGGGCATGTCGATAGCCGTAGCACTGGCGCTGTCCGGTCCATGCCGCGCATTCGACATCAAAGGTGGCGTCAGTAAGGAATCCGGACCCTTCGACCTCTTCAAGTTCGGCTTCAAGGCCTATAAGAACGGCCAGAAGGAAGAGGCGGTCGAAGCCTATAAATACGCCGCCGAAAAGGGGCATACCGGCTCGCGCTGGGCGCTCGCCAACATGTATGCCGATGGCGACGGTGTCACGCAGGACGATTTCGAAGCCTTCAAGATCTACAGCGAGATCGCCCAGCAGGGCGTCGAACCCGGCTCGGAAGATACCGGCTTCTTCGTCAACGCGCTGCTCTCGCTCGCCAACTATTACAAGCACGGCATCGCCGGCAGTCCGGTCAGGACCGACCTCAGCCAAGCGCGCCAGCTTTATTTTCAGGTGGCCTCCACCTTTGGCGTGCCCGAGGCGCAGTTCCAGCTGGCGCAGATGATGCTGGCCGGCGAGGGCGGCACTTCCAGCCCGCAGCAGGCGAAGAAATGGCTGAACCAGGCCCGCAAGAGCGGCCATCCCGGCGCCATGGCGGTCTTCGGCAATATTCTTTTCGACGAAGGCCAGACGGCCCGTGGTCTGGCGCTGATGACGGCAGCACTCGACCGCTGCAAGCCCAAGGACTGCGGCTGGATGGAAGCGCTGCAGGAGCAGGCCTTCTCGGTTGCAAACGAGTCCGACCGCCGCACAGCGGTGTCGCTGTCGCACACGATCGCGAGCGGTTCGGACGATTGAGGTAGAAGGCCTCAGGCTGCGAAATCGAAATAGGCGATGACGGGCACGTGGTCGGACGGTTTTTCCCAGGCCCGCACATGTTTTTCGATCGCAGCCGACGTCATCCGGTCGGCAGCTTCCGGCGACAGCAGCAGATGGTCGATGCGGATGCCGTTGTTCTTCGGCCAGGCGCCGGCCTGATAATCCCAGAAGGAATAGAACTGCGTCGCATCCGTCGTGGCGCGCACCGCATCCGTCAGCCCGAGATTTTCGAGCCTGCGAAACGCCTCCCGCGTCTGCGGCAGAAACAGCGCATCACTTTCCCAGACCTTGGGATCGAAGCAGTCGTGCGGTTCCGGAATGACATTGTAATCGCCGGCAAGGACCAGCATCTCTTCATAGGCCAGCCGTTCGGCCGCGAACGTCCGCAGACGCTCCATCCAGGCGAGCTTGTAGGGATATTTCTCCGTTTCGACGGGATTGCCGTTCGGCAGGTAGATGCAGCAGACGCGCAGGATTCGCGTGTCAGGCAGGGTGAACGTCGCTTCGAGGAAACGCGCTTGTTCGTCCAGCGGATCGCCGGGCAGGCCGCGGTTCACTTCGAAAGGTGAACTCTTGGAGAGGATCGCGACGCCATTGAAGCCCTTCTGCCCGTGCGTCTCGACATGATAGCCGAGCGCCTCGATCTCCAGCCGCGGGAAACCTTCGTCGACGGTCTTGATCTCCTGCAGGCAGACGATATCCGGATCGGAATCTTTCAGCCATTGCGTGAGATTGTCGATGCGCGCCTTGACGCCGTTGATGTTCCAGGTCGCGATCTTCATGGCTCTCCCGTTCCCATTATTGCATGTCGCCCGGACGTGTTCGAAGCGCGACGCGCTTCTTTTATCGCGGTCTTTCGCCGCCGGACAAGACGATAAACCGGCCGGAAGGAATTCTTCGGCCGGTTTGATGGGTAGGTATGTGCGTTTAGACGTTCAGATCGAGAAACTGGTGCCGCAGCCGCAGCTTGCCACCGCATTCGGGTTCTTGATCTGGAAGGACTGGCCAAGCAGATTGTCGACGAAGTCGATCTCCGAGCCCGCCATATAGACGAGGGAAAGGCTGTCGATCAGCACCTTGGCATCGTTCTTTTCGACGATGATGTCGTCGTCAGCAGCGCCGTCGGCAAGATCGAACTTGTAGGAAAAGCCCGAACAGCCGCCGCCTTCGACGGAAACGCGCAAGGCGCTCTTGCCGGCTTCGGCGCCGACGATCGCAGCGATACGCTTTGCCGCGGCATCTGAAAGGGTTACACTCGTATCCGTCATGTTTCCTCCTGCCGGGGTCAAGATCCGGAGAGAATGGGTTTGGGCACTTGAATGTTCAAATGCCTGATATCAAAGAAACTTACCATGATATTCGCGAAAAGGCGATGATGCGCCGAAGCGGTTAAGAAAGCGCCTCTTTGCCGTTTCATCACGCTATAGGTATGAAGAGCGTTAGGCGGCGTCAATGGGCAGATGCGGCAACATGCAGGATGACGGTGAAGAATGACGATCGATACGCGTGCTTTAGGTTTCGGCAGCAGTGAGAGGGCGGTCTATGCGGCCGACCCCTGGACGACGCGCGGGCGGCTCTATCAGGAGGACGGAAGCCCGACGCGCTCCGATTTCCAGCGCGACCGCGACCGCATCGTCCACACCACCGCCTTCCGCCGGCTGAAGCACAAGACCCAGGTCTTCATAGCCCAGGACGGCGATCATTACCGCACCCGGCTGACGCATACGATCGAGGTGGCGCAGATCGCCCGCGCTCTTGCCCGCGCCCTGAAGCTCGATGAGGATCTGGCCGAAGGCGTGGCGCTCGTGCACGATTTCGGCCACACGCCGTTCGGTCATACCGGCGAGGACGCGCTGCATGAGGTGCTGCTGCCCTATGGCGGCTTCGATCACAATGCACAATCGCTGCGCATCGTGACCAAGCTGGAGCGGCGTTATGCCGAATTCGACGGCATCAACCTGACCTGGGAAAGCCTCGAAGGTCTCGTCAAGCACAATGGTCCGCTGCTGACGCCTGATGGAACCGGCACCCGCGGTCCCGTTCCGCAGCCGATCCTCGATTATTGCGAGCTGCACGATCTCGAGCTTGCAACCTATGCCAGCCTGGAGGCCCAGGTCGCGGCGATCGCTGACGACATCGCCTATAATACCCACGATATCGACGATGGCCTGCGCTCCGGTTACCTGACTTTCGACATGCTGGAGGAAATCCCGTTTCTTGCCGGGCTGATGGCCGAGGTGAGGGCGCGTTACCCGCATCTGGAGCCGAGCCGATTCACCCATGAGATCATGCGCCGCCAGATTACCCGCATGGTCGAAGACGTGATTGGCGTAGCACAGCAGCGCCTTTCCCTCCTCCGCCCTGAGAATGCGGGCGACATCCGCGCTGCCGACCAGGTTATTGCCACCTTTTCCGAAGGGATGGCCGAGACCGACAGGCAGATCAAGGCCATGCTCTTCAAACGCATCTACCGCAATCCCGATATCATGCGCATCCGTGCCGGTGCCGCCCAGATCGTCACCGATCTGTTCGCCGCCTACATGGCCAATCCCAAGGAGATGCAGAGCCATTACTGGGTCGATCATATCGCCGGCCTGTCCGATGCGCCGAAGGCCCGTCATGTCGGCGATTATCTCGCCGGCATGACCGACACCTATGCGATCAGCGCCCACAGACGGTTGTTTGACCACACTCCGGATTTGCGATAGGCAGCGGTCGCCCACGCCGAGGGCCGATTTGAGCCTTTGGCACAGCCTATGCATGGAAGAGTGCGATGAACCTTTTTACCGACTTCGAAGCCAGGATCAAAACCGCCCTTGAACAGATCGATCTGGTCAGGGAAAAGCGATCCGAGCTCGATTTCGGCCGCATCGCCGTCGAGCCGCCGCGTGACGCGAGCCATGGCGATGTCGCCACCAATGCCGCAATGGTGCTGGCAAAACCGCTTGGAACCAACCCGCGCGCCCTGGCCGACGTCATCATCGCCAAGCTCAAGGAGGATGCCGACGTCGCCGATGTCTCGGTCGCCGGTCCGGGCTTCATCAACATCCGTCTCGCCGTCGGCTACTGGCAGCGGCTGCTCGCCTCGATGATCGGCGCCGGCACCGATTACGGCCGCTCGACGCTCGGCGAGGGCAAGAAGGTCAACGTCGAATACGTCTCGGCCAATCCGACCGGCCCGATGCATGTCGGCCATTGCCGTGGCGCCGTCGTCGGAGACGCGCTTGCCAACCTGCTCGCTTTTGCCGGTTACGGCGTCGAGAAGGAATATTACATCAACGATGCCGGCTCGCAGATCGACGTGCTCGCCCGGTCCGTCTTCCTGCGCTATCGCGAAGCGCTCGGCGAAAAGATCGGCGAGATCCCCTCGGGTCTCTACCCAGGCGACTATCTTGTGCCGGTCGGCCAGTCGCTTGCCGCCGATTACGGCGTGCGGCTGCACAACATGCCGGAAGAGCAGTGGATGCCGATCGTCAAGGATCGCACGATCGACGCGATGATGGTGATGATCCGCGAAGATCTCGCGGCGCTGAACGTCCATCATGACGTCTTCTTCTCCGAGCGGACGCTGCATGCCAATGGCGCGGCCGCGATCCGCACGGCGATCAACGACCTGACCTTCAAGGGTTTTGTCTACAAGGGCACGCTGCCGCCGCCGAAGGGCCAGCTTGCCGAGGACTGGGAGGATCGCGAACAGACGCTGTTCCGCTCGACCGAAGTGGGCGACGATATGGACCGGCCGCTCATCAAGTCGGACGGCTCCTACACCTATTTCGCCGCTGACGTCGCATACTTTAAGAACAAGTTCGACCGCGGCTTTAATGAGATGATCTATGTGCTCGGCGCCGATCATGGCGGCTACGTCAAGCGCCTGGAAGCGGTTGCACGCGGAGTTTCGGACGGTAAGGCGAAGCTGACGGTGCTGCTCTGCCAGCTCGTCAAGCTCTATCGCAACGGCGAGCCGGTGAAGATGTCGAAACGTTCGGGCGATTTCGTCACGCTTCGGGATGTCGTCGAGGAAGTCGGCCGTGATTCGGTCCGGTTCATGATGCTTTACCGCAAGAATTCCGAGCCGCTCGACTTCGATTTCGCCAAAGTGACGGAACAGTCGAAAGATAATCCTGTTTTTTATGTGCAGTATGCGCATGCTCGATGCATGTCGGTCTTCCGGCAGGCGAGGGAGGCTTTTCCCGACCTGGATGTCTCCCACGAGAAACTCGCGAAAACCGTTGCAGGCATTGGTGATCCGGCCGAATTGCAGCTTGTCGCCAAGCTCGCTGAATTCCCGCGTATCGTCGAGGCGGCGGCCCAGTCGCAGGAGCCGCATCGTATCGCTTTTTACCTCTACGACCTCGCCAGTTCCTTCCACGCGCACTGGAACAAAGGTAAAGATCAGCCGGAATTACGATTTGTTAATGATAAAAACCGAGAATCAAGTATTGCCAGACTTGGGCTGGTGTACGCCGTCGCGTCGGTTTTGAAGTCGGGACTTGCCATTACAGGCACTGCCGCACCGGACGAAATGCGATAACGTCACCATTTCCCCACAATGCGCTGGCATTTGAGCGTTGGCGTTTGCGAGTGGGAATAGGCATGGCTGATAAACAACTTGCGTATGATACGCGCGGAAAAGACGACCTGTTTGCCGACGATGATCCGTTGGCTGAACTGGCCCGTATCGTCGGCTTCGAGCCGCGTGTTGCTGCGAATACGGTGACGGAGACCGCACGCCGCGAGCCAGCCCTCGATCTCGAGGATGAGCTTGGGCGCGAGTTCGACCGCTACGATTCGCCACGCCCGCTTGCAGAGCTCGACCGGCCCGCCGAGCCGATCTCTGATGACTTCACGCCTGAAGATTACGTCGAGCCTGTTCTCGACGCTTCTCCCGCTGACGAATCTGCGCAGGCTCCTGAGCCGGTTTCCGTCGCCGTTGAGGCTGAAGAAGCATCCTTGCATGCCGCAGGGAATGAGGATGCATCTGCCGCCGACTGGGCGGAGCAGCTTTCTCCCGAGCCCGAAGCATCGGTGCAATCGGCCTTCGGCGGTGCGCGCGACCTGATCGAGGAGCTTGAACTGTCGATCGGCGCAGCGCCGGTCTCTTCATTGGCGCAGCCTAGCAAGGCGCCGCAATGGTCGGCTGCCAGCATCAGGCTGCCGCTTGCCAATTTCCATGCACCGAGGCGCGAGGAACCGGTTGTTTTGCCGGGGCCTGTGGCCGAAGCTGTCGCCGCACCGGTTGCTGAAGCACCATCCGCCGATCTTCCTGTGGTCGAGCCTCAGTCTGTCATCGAGCCGCCGGCTCCTGTAGCTGCTGTCGAGCCTTCCGAGGAATTCGAATCCGCTTCTCCGTCACTTGGCTTTCCCGCCGAGCTCGATCGCCATGATGAGGTGATCGCGCCGGAAGAGACCGCCGAGGCCGAAAAATTCGTCGAAGTCGAGGAAGAGCTGGAGGATTTCGGATCCGACGCCGGTTTCGATCTCGCCGCCGCCGTCGAAGGCGAAATCCAGGCCGATGCCGCGCTGACTGAGGTCGTGCCGGATGTTCCGCACACCGCCGGCACCTTCGATCTCGATGATCTGCTCGCCGACGTCTCGCGTTATCCGGTACCGCAACGGGCCAATCCGGCGCCCGTCTCGCCGCAACCCGCATCGATCGAGGCAGCACCCGTTCCGGCTGCCCCCGCCGCCGCCGCACCTGCCCAATCTGAGGTGATTGCGCCCGCACCGCTCGCCGCAGCACCCGTCCGGTCTGCTCCGGTCGAGCCGGCCCCGGTCTATGCTGCCGAAGCCGCAAGACCGATCGCTCCGCAGCTTGCCGAGGTCGTTACGCCTCAGCCTGCCGCAACGGCATATTCGCCGGCGCCGCAGCCGGTAGCGGAAGCCGACGACCCCTTCGACGGCCATGATTTCGAGCTGGATCTTGCCGGCATCGAGCTGGAACTCACCGATCTCGATTTCTCCGAGCCATCCGAGCCGGCACCGCAGCCTGAGCCGACAGCCTCTGCTCCCCAGCAGGCCGCTGCCGTCGCTGCTCGGCCCGCTCCGGTTTTTGCTCCTGAGCCGCCGGCTCCTGCTTTTGAGCAGGCCGCTGCCGCTCCTGCACGGTCCGCACCGGCCTTCGTTCCCGAGCCGCAGGCTCAAGCTCCGGCTCCGGCTTTCAACTGGACGCCTGCTTCAGACTCGACCGAAGACCTGCCATTCGATCCGGCGATGATCTCCGATCCGGAGGATCGTCCCGAGACCGTCGATGACATGCACGTGCCGGCGCTGCCGCCCGTCGAGCAGCCCGCGCCGGTCGCGAAATCTGCGGATTTCGATTTCGATCTCGACGCCGAGATCGCCAGCTTCTTTGAACCGGCCAAACCGCGGCAAACGCCGACGCCGGTCCGGGATACGGCCGCCGCTGCTGCAAAGCCGGTCAAGCCCACCATCGCCGATGGTCTCGATGATTTCGAACGGGCGCTGGAGGAAGATTTCCGCCGCAGCGTGCGCGAGCCGGTCGAGCGCCGCGAGACCTCCGAGGTCCGCATCGAATCGGCGAGCCAGGCCGCTGATTTCAGCCGCGCCCGGTCGATGCGCCGGCTGCTTGCCGGGGCCGTCGTGCTCGTGGTCTTCGCCGGCGTCGGTTATGGCGTCTATTCCTCCGTCTGGAACGGCGAGGGGCTCGGCATTGTCGCGTCCGGCGAGCCGCGCGTGATCGTGGCCGACAAGGAGCCGGTCAAGGTCGTTCCGGAAAATCCTGGCGGCAAGACCGTGCCGAACCAGGATAAGGCTGTCTACGACCGCGTTGCGGGTTCTGCCGAAGAGCCGAAGCAGAAAGCGCTCGTTTCTTCCGATGAGGCGCCCGTCGATGTGGTCCAGCGCACGCTGACACCGGAAGCGCTCCCCGAGGACGACGAGAACGCCAGCGTCGACGATCAGGTCACGCCGACTGCGGTCGGTGAGACGGAGGATCCGCGTCTGCTGCCAACCCAGGATAACGCCGACAACGCTTCGGCAACCGACGCCGACAAGACGCCGTCCGTTTCGCCGCGCAAGGTTCGCACGATGATCGTCAAGCCTGACGGTACGTTGGTTGCCCGCGAAGAACGGGCGCCTGCCGACCAGGCGACGCCGTCTGCCCAGGCGACACAGTCTGCCCAGGCAACGCCGTCTGCCCAGCCGATGCCGCCGGCTCAGCCGGCGTTGACGGCTCCGTCGACCCCTTCCGCGCAAACGACCCCGGCTGTACCTCCCGTCGGTGGAACGGCCGCAAGCTTCCCGGCAAGCGCCGAGGTTGCTTCCGCCGATGCGCGTTCTGCAGCCCCCGTCGAAACCGCGCCGGTACAGCCGCCGCTCGCCGGCAGTGCCGACGCGCAGGCTGCAAACCCGGCTCCGGTCGCTTCGCCGGTGCGCCCGGTCAAGACCTCGGCGATTGCCGATACCGCGCCGATTCCGACCGCGCGTCCGGCCGACCAGCCCGTCAACGTCGTCGGCACGGTCACCGAGAAGGGCAATGTCCGCCCGCCTGCCCAGCAGCCGAAGACGACGGAGGTCGCAGCCGCAGCACCAGCCGCCGCAAAGCCGCAGCAGGCCGCATCCGCCGGCGGCTACGGCATCCAGATCGCCTCGCTGCCTTCGGAAGATGAGGCGACCAAATCCTATGCCAACCTGTCGAAGAAATTCGCCAGCGTGCTTGGCGGCCGCAGCCACGAGATCCGCAGGGCCGATATCGCCGGCAAGGGCACGTTCTACCGTGTCCGCATACCGGCCGGTTCCAAGGACGAGGCCGCAGCACTCTGCGAGCAGTATCGCGCGGCGGGTGGAAGCTGCCTGATCTCCAGGTAGGATCGCGTCTTTGAATATAGGAGCGGCGGGCCGGATCGGTCCGCCGCTCTTTCTTGTGCATCGCGCCCGACCTTGCTCGCATTTGGCCGGCGGCCGTCTATGATTCGAATATGACCGAATCAAAAGCGATGATCCTTGGCTGCAGCGGCCTTTCCCTCACATCCGAAGAGAAAGCCTTTTACCGGGACGAGCGGCCCTGGGGCTTCATCCTCTTCGGGCGCAACATCTCCGAAGCACGGCAGATCGCCGATCTCGTCGCCGAACTGCGCGATAGCGTCGGCTGGCATGCACCGGTGCTGATCGACCAGGAGGGCGGCCGCGTCCAGCGCATCCGCCCACCCGTTCTGGCGCGCTATCCTTCCGGCCAGGCGCTCGGCGATCTCTATCGCGGCAATCGCGCACTCGGCCTGCGCGCCGCCTGGCTGATGTCGCGGCTGCACGCCTTCGATCTTTCGAGCCTCGGCATCGATGTCGATTGCCTGCCAGTGCTTGATGTGCCGGTCGAGGGCAGCAGTAACGTCATCGGCGACCGCGCCTATGGCGGCGATCCGGAGACGGTCATCGCGATGGGCCGGGCGGCTGCCGGGGGGCTGAAGGCCGGCGGCCTGTTGCCCGTGATGAAGCACATGCCCGGCCACGGTCGCGGCTTTGCCGATTCACATCTGGAGCTGCCTGTCGTCACCGTCCCGCGCGATGAGCTGGAGCTCCATGACTTCCCGCCCTTTGTCGCGATGAAGGACGAGTTGATGGCCATGACCTGCCACGTCGTTTTCGCCGCCATCGACCCGGATAATCCGGCGACGACCTCGCGCAAGGTGATCGACGGCATCATCCGCGAGCACATCGGCTTTAACGGTCTGCTGCTCTCCGACGACAGTTCGATGAACGCTCTTTCCGGCACGATCGGTGAACGTGCGGCGAATATCATTGCAGGCGGATGCGATATCGTGCTGCATTGCAATGGCCATATGGACGAGATGCGGGAGGTCGTGGCAAATGTTCCACCGCTCGCCGGTCTATCGCTTGCTCGCGCAAAGGCGGTAGAAGCGGGTTTCCCGGCGCCGGATAGCGCCGATGAAGCGGAATTGAGGGCGGAATTCGAGGCGATGTTTGCGATCGTGTGATCGCAGAGGAGCAGGGTGGTGAACACGGTCAAGGGCACGGAACGTCCGCAGGCGGCAACGCCGATGGACAAGCTGTGGCAGGATAACGGTGCTGAGCGCGCCAGCCACGAGCCGGCGCTGGTGATCGACGTCGCCGGCTTTGAAGGTCCGCTCGACCTGTTGCTCTATCTCGCCCGCAACCAGAAGGTCGATCTGTCGCGCATTTCGGTGCTGGCGCTCGCCGAGCAATATCTGCTGTTCATCGAAAGCGCCCGGCGTATCCGCATCGAGCTTGCCGCCGATTATCTCGTCATGGCAGCCTGGCTTGCCTATCTCAAGTCGAAGCTGCTCATTCCCCAGCAGGTCAAGGATGACGGCCCTTCTGGCGAGGAACTAGCGGCAACGCTCGCCTTCCGCCTAAAACGCCTCGAAGCCATGCGCCAGGCGGCAGACGGCCTCGTCAATCGCAATCGCCTCGGCCGCGATATCTTCGTGCGCGGCGCGCCGGAGCATATTCCCGATCGCCAGCAATCCGCTTATGCGGCGAGCCTTTACGATCTCCTGACCGCCTATGCGGCGCTGCGTCAGCGCCATGCCGTCACCCAGGTGACGATCGAGCGGCGCACGGTCTGGTCGCTGACCGATGCCCGTGAGCTGCTGACCCAGATGATCGGCGAGGTCGCTGACTGGACGGCGATGGAACATTACCTGCTGCGTTATCTCGCAGCGCCCGAAGAGCGCGTCACGGCAATCGCCAGCGCCTTTGCCGCCTCGCTGGAGCTGGTGCGCGAGGGCAAGCTCGAAATCCGCCAGGACGGCGCCTTTCAGCCGATATACATGCGCCGCGGCCCGAAACACGCCACGCTGCAGGTGGTCGAACAGGAGCGGCCGGTTTGATCGATCTGAAGGGCGAAGAGGATTTCGAGGGCGATTTCCAAGACAGGAGCCGCGACCTGCAGGCCGAGATCGAGGCCGAGCGCATCGCCGAGGCGCTGGTCTTCGCCTCGTCGCAGCCGGTCTCCGAAGGCTTCCTCGCCGAGCGCCTGCCTGAGAAGACCGACGTGCGTGCCATCATGCTGCGGCTGAAGGAGTACTACGCGCCGCGCGGCGTCAATCTCGTGCAGGTCGAGGGTGCCTGGGCCTTCCGCACCGCCGCCGACCTGTCCTTCGTCATCCGCCGTGATGACAATGAGGTGAAGAAGCTTTCGCGCGCCGCGCTGGAAGTGCTGGCGATCATTGCCTATCACCAGCCGGTGACGCGGGCCGAAATCGAAGATATCCGCGGCGTCCAGACCTCGCGCGGCACGCTTGACGTGCTGATGGAAGCTGGCTGGGTGCGGTTTCGCGGCCGGCGGCGCACGCCGGGCCGGCCGGTGACATTGGGCACGACGCGCGATTTCCTCGACCATTTCGGTCTCGAAGAGCTGCGTGACCTGCCCGGTCTCGAAGAGTTGAAGGGAGCGGGCTTGCTGTCGGGCCGCATTCCAGCGAATTTCAACATTCCCTCGCCCTTGATGAACGACGAGCTGACCGAGGACGAAGACCCGATCACCCAGATGGACCTCGAGGAACTGGGGTTGTTGGCGCCGCGCGGCACCTCTGAAGATTGAGGGGTTTGCGTCTTGCTTTTGCCATGCATGGCGAAAACAATGGAGCCAGCACTTTTCGGCGGGTCAACGGCTTGTCACAAAGGGCGATACCGTGACATTAAGCTCAATCCAAAGGGCTTGATGTTGGAAACGGTGTCGGAAATCCTTACATCGTGGGAACACAGAAACAGGGAGTTAGCGTAATGGGTTCTTTTAGCATGTGGCACTGGCTGATCGTTCTGGTCATCGTGCTGTTGTTGTTCGGTCGCGGCAAGATCCCGGAACTGATGGGCGACGTTGCCAAGGGCATCAAGAGCTTCAAGAAGGGCATGACGGACGAAGACGCGCCGGATACGGCAAAGACCGTCGATCACAAGGCCGACGAAACGAAGTAACCAAGTCCGGGAAAAAGCGCCGCCCCCGCGCTTCCCGTCCAGGAGCCTTGCATGTTCGATATTGGCTGGACCGAGCTTTTGGTCATCGCGGTCGTACTGATCGTGGTTGTCGGTCCCAAGGATTTGCCGCCGATGCTGCGCGCCTTCGGCAAAATGACGCAGCGCGCGCGCAAGGTGGCGGGTGATTTCCGTGCGCAGTTCGATGAAGCGTTGCGCGAAGCCGAGCTTGACGATGTCCGCCAGACGATCAGCGACGCCCAGAAGCTCAACCCGGTCAACAGCCTGCGCGAGGCGATGAATCCGCTTCGCCAGATGGGCAACGAGATCAAGGCCGACCTGCAGAAGGCAACCACGGTCACGGAAAACAAGACCGACGTGCCGCCCGATGCTGTCGCAGCCCCGACGCCGTCGATGAGCTTGCCGGAAACGCCGCCACTGGTAGCGACACCTGCGCCGCCGTCGGAACCCGTCGCCACAGCGATTGTGCAAGCCGATACGGTTGTCGCTAAGCCGAAGGCCGTGCGCAAGCCGCGCGTCAAGCCTGCCGACCAGGTCGATGCTGCGGCCGCCGTTGCCGTGCCTGTGGAAAAGCCGAAACGCACGACGGCAGTCAGGAAGCCTGCAACGCCGAAGAAGCCTGCGCAGACAAAGAAGGACGAGGCATGAGCGGTGATATTGAAGACAAGCCGCAGCCGTTGATCGAGCACCTGATGGAGCTGCGCACGCGGCTGATGTGGTCGATCGGCGCATTTTTCGTCGCCTTCATCGCATGCTTCTTTTTCGCCAAGGATCTCTTCAATTATCTGGTCATCCCATACAAGACAGCGGTCCAGTGGGCTAATCTCGACGTTGAGAAGGCCCAGCTCATCTACACCGCGCCGCAGGAATTCTTCTTCACCCAGGTCAAGGTGGCGATGTTCGGCGGCCTTGTGGTCGCTTTCCCGATCATCGCCGCCCAGGTCTACAAGTTTGTGGCGCCCGGCCTGTACAAGAACGAGCGTCAGGCTTTCCTGCCGTTCCTGGTCGCCTCTCCGGTCCTGTTCCTGATGGGCGGCGCGCTCGTCTATTTCTTCTTCACGCCGATGGTCATGTGGTTCTTCCTGTCGATGCAGCAGGCGCCGGGTCACGACGAGATAGCAATCTCGCTGATGCCGAAGGTCTCTGAATATCTGAGCCTGATCATGACGCTGGTCTTCTCCTTCGGCCTCGTCTTCCAGCTGCCTGTCATCACCACGCTGCTCGCCCGTGTCGGTCTTCTGACGTCGCAATGGCTGGCCGAAAAGCGCAAGTTTGCCATCGTCCTCGCCTTCGTCGTCGCTGCCGTGCTGACGCCGCCGGACCCGATGTCCCAGATCGGCCTTGCGATACCGACGATCCTTCTCTACGAGATTTCCATCTATGCGGCGCGACTCGTGGAGCGCCAGCGTGCCCGGCAGGCGGTCGAAAAGGAAACCGGATCCGCAGACGTTGCCAAGACGGACAGCGTCTAAGCAGCGATCCCGGAAATCCCTTCATGAACGCCGTCGACTGCATAATCCCTAAATCGGAATCGGTTTAAGGGTTATGGAGCAATTCAAAGTGTTGCGGCGTCCTTTGCGCGTCTGAAAAGGCGCGGCGCCGTGACATCCGGTCGAGGCCCGATCAGGCTTTGGCTGGGTCACCTCTATTGCAACGACCTGGAACGACGATGCTCGATATCAAATGGATCCGTGAGAATCCCGAAGCGCTCGATGCCGCCCTTGCCAAGCGCGGGGCGGAGCCTCTTGCCCAAAGTCTCGTTGCCCTCGATGAAAAGCGCCGCTCCGCTGTGCAGAAGGCGCAGGACCTGCTGTCCCGCCGCAACCTCGCCTCCAAGGAGATTGGCGCGGCGATGGCCCAGAAGAATAGCGAGCTGGCCGAGAAGCTGAAGGCGGAGGTCTCTGAACTCAAGACCCTGCTGCCGGCGATCGAGGAAGAGGACCGGCAACTGACGGCCGAACTCAACGACGCGCTCTCGCGCATCCCGAACATCCCATTCGACGACGTCCCGGTCGGCAAGGACGAGCATGACAATGTCGTCACCCGCACCGTCGGCGAAAAGCCGCGCTGGAACCATGCACCGAAGGAGCACTTCGAAATCGGCGAAGCGCTTGGCTATATGGATTTCGAGCGCGCCGCCAAGCTCTCCGGCTCGCGCTTCACGGTTCTGACCGGTCCGCTCGCCAGGCTCGAGCGGGCGCTCGGCCAGTTCATGATCGATCTCCACACCAGAGAGCACGGCTATACCGAAGTCAGCTCGCCGCTGATGGTGCGCGACGAGGCCGTCTATGGCACCGCCCAGCTGCCGAAATTCGCCGAGGATCTCTTCAGGACGACGGATGGCCGCTGGTTGATTCCGACGGCCGAAGTGACGCTGACCAATCTGGTGCGCGAGGAAATCCTCGATCAGGAAAAGCTGCCGCTCCGCTTTACCGCGCTGACGCCGTCCTTCCGTTCGGAAGCGGGCTCCGCCGGCCGCGATACCCGCGGCATGCTGCGCCAGCATCAGTTCTGGAAATGCGAGCTCGTCTCGATCACCGATGCCGAGAGCGCCGTTGCCGAGCATGAACGCATGACCGCCTGCGCCGAGGAGGTGCTGAAGCGCCTCGGCCTGCATTTCCGCACCATGACGCTTTGCACCGGCGATATGGGCTTCGGCTCGCGCAAGACCTACGATCTCGAAGTCTGGCTGCCGGGGCAGAATGCCTTCCGCGAAATTTCCTCCTGCTCGGTCTGCGGCGATTTTCAGGGCCGGCGGATGAATGCGCGCTACCGCGGCAAGGACGACAAGAGCAACAGGTTCGTCCATACGCTGAACGGTTCCGGCACGGCCGTCGGCCGCTGCCTGATCGCTGTCCTTGAAAATTATCTGAACGAGGATGGTTCGGTCACGATTCCGGACGTTTTGCTGCCTTATATGGGCGGATTGACCAAGATCGAACGGGCGGCCTGAGGCGATGCGCATCCTGCTTACGAATGACGATGGCATTCACGCCGAAGGTCTTGCCGCGCTGGAGCGGATCGCGCGCACGCTGTCCGACGATGTCTGGATCGTGGCGCCCGAGACCGACCAGAGCGGCTTGGCCCATTCGCTGAGCCTCTCCGAACCTTTGCGGCTGCGCAAGATTTCCGACAAGCATTTCGCCCTGCGCGGCACACCGACCGATTGCGTCATCATGGGCATCAGGCAGGTGATGGACATCAAGCCGGATCTCGTCCTGTCCGGCGTCAATTCGGGCTCGAACGTTGCCGACGACGTGACCTATTCCGGCACGATCGCCGGCGCCATCGAAGGAACCATGCAGGGCGTGCGCTCCTTCGCGTTGAGCCAGGCCTATCTTTATGAGGACGGCGCACGCATCGTGCCCTGGGAGGTCTGCGAGACGCACGCGCCGGCTCTTCTGGAAAAGCTGATGGTTCTGGACCTGCCGGAGGGCACGTTCCTCAATCTCAACTTCCCGAACTGCCGTCCCGACGAAGTCGACGGCGCCGAGGTGACCATGCAGGGCAAGCTCGCCTTCAATCTGCAGGTCGATGCCCGCTCCGACGGCCGGGGCTTTCCATACTACTGGCTGAAGTTTGGCGAGCGCGCCGGCGCCTTCGTCGAAGGCACCGATATTCACGCCCTGAAGCATAATAAGATTTCGGTAACGCCTTTGAAACTGGATCTGACCGATTATTCCGTGACGGACCGCGTGGCGCGGGCCTTGGGATACGGAGCACAAGTTTGACGGCAAGACTGGCGGAGAAGGAGGGCTTTGCTGCGCTCGTCCTCAGATTGCGTGCCGAAGGCATCTCCGACCTCGATCTGCTGACGGCGGTCGAGCAGACGCAGCGCTCGCTGTTCGTGCCGCCGCAATTCGCCGACGACGCCTATTCGAGCCGGACCATACCGATCGAATGCGGATCCTTCCTCGAAGGCATCGATTTTGCCGTCCGCATCCTGCACCATCTGAAGCTCAAGCCCGGCCAGCGCGTCCTGGAAATCGGTACAGGAAGCGGCTTTACCGCCGCCGTGATGGGCCGCCTGGCCGAGCGCGTTCTGTCTATCGACCGCTACAAGACGCTGACATCAGCCGCTCAGCGGCGCATGGAATCGCTTGGTCTGCGCAGCGTCGTCATCCGCCAGGCCGACGGCAGCGCCGGCATGCAGGGCGAGGGGACCTTCGATCGCATCCTGGTGACGGCGGCCTTTAACGCGATGCCGCGCTTTTATACCGACCAGCTCGTTTCCGGCGGCTCGATGATCGCGCCGCTGATGATTTCCGAGAACGAGTGTCGCATGGTGAGGCTGACGAAAACCGGCAGCCGTTTCGAACGCGAGGAACTGTTCGAAGCACCCTATCTGCCGATCGTTCCGCGCCTTGCCTCGCTACTGTAGACGTGGATGATTTCAGGCCGGACCGGCCTGAGATTTACCATCAGAAAAGAGCGCGCATGATCTCGTCAGAGAACCGCTGAGAGTTTTCGGCATCATGCTCAGCACACTGCGATTTTTCACCCGTAAGCTATGGTTATCAACTTCTCAAAAAAATCGCACTGATTCCAGCATCTTAACTGCGTGGTAATACTAACGCGTTTTAATAGACTCACAAATGGTTGCGTTCTCAGTGGGTCGAGTCATGCGTTTCAGTCTTTCGCCAAAGTTCGGGAAGTCGGCCGGTAATCTTCTGGTTGTTAGCCTGCTGGCAAGTGCCGCAACGGGCTGCAGTTCCGATGTGACACGGTTTGGCGGCTTGTTTTCCTCCTCCGGGCAGGATCAGATCACCACAAGTTCCATTCCGCGCAGGAATATGAACGGTTCTCAAGGCGATCCGGTGCCGCGCGCCGATCTTAGCAGTTCGGCCGTTGCCAACCAGTCGGGCTACGGCGGCGGCAATGACGCTATGAACCAGCCTTATCCCGCCCGCCAGGGTTACGATCCGACACGCACGTCGAGCTCGAGCGCACGTCTCGCTTCCGCGCCGGTTTCGGTGCAGCGTTCAGAGTTGGCCGCGCCGACGGCGGCGGCACCCTCCCGGCAGCGGGAAAAGGAAGTTGCGCTCGCCCAGCCTTTCCCAGCTGCGCCGCAGGCCGAAAGGCCCCGATTGGTGGCGCCAGCTGCTCCGAAGGTGGCGCCCGATACGCTGACGACAGGCACGACGCCGAAGGTTTCAGGCTGGTCCGCGACCAACGCTCCGTCGGTGACCCTGCGTCCGGGTGAAAGCATCGCCACGCTCTCCAGGCGTTTCGGCGTACCGGAAAAGGAAATCCTCCGCGTCAATGCTCTGAAGACGGCATCTGCCGCCCAGCCCGGCCAGGCGATCCTGATCCCGACCTTCAACGGCGGCAATGCCGCCAAGGCGGCATCGCAGGCGGCTGACCTTTCCAAGCCCGGCAAGATGCCGGCGCCGAAGGCGCCCGAGCAGAACGTCGCCGTCGTTCCGGGCGCCAATTCCGCCCGCGACAAGACGCTGGCGAGTGGCGATGTCACCGGCAAACTTCCCGCCGGCGCCGGCAAAGATCCGAAGGCGCCTGCCGGCACCTATGTCGTCAAACAAGGCGATTCCCTGGCAAAGATTGCCAAGGCGACCGGTAGTAATGTCGACGACCTCAAGGCCGCCAACAATCTTTCGGCCAGCTCGCTCCGCATCGGTCAGGCTCTGAAAATCCCGAACGGCACCGCCGACAATATCAAGACCGCTTCAATCCCGGCTGAGAAGGTCGATCCGAAGCCGACCCAGCCGGCGGCTGCCCAGCAGACGGCTTCCGCTCAGCCAGCACCCTATAAGGCGCCGGCCGCCACTCAGACCGTCGACGATGTCGAGAAGAAGTCGGACGTCAGCTCCGCCGCGCCGGAATCGACCGGCATCGGCAAATATCGCTGGCCGGTGCGCGGCCAGGTCATTGCTTCATACGGCGCCAACGTCAACGGCAACCGCAATGACGGCATCGACATTTCGGTACCGCAGGGCACGCCGATCAAGGCTGCCGAAAACGGCGTCGTCATCTATGCCGGCAACGGCCTGAAGGAGCTCGGCAACACGGTTCTCGTCCGTCACGACGACGGCACCGTTACCGTCTACGGCAACGCCGATACGCTGAGCGTCACCCGCGGCCAGAAGATCCAGCGTGGCCAGACCGTCGCCGTCTCCGGCATGAGCGGGGACGTCAAGCAGCCGCAGGTCCATTTCGAGGTGCGCAAGGATGCGTCCCCGGTCAACCCGATGACTTTCCTGGAATAGGTACAGCGTACCAGGAAACGCAAAAGCCCGGCCGCCAGCCGGGCTTTTGTCATTTAATGCATGTCGCCCAAAAGTGTGCAGCGGTTTTGGGATAACGACATGCATAAATCAAAGACTAGGCCCGGTCGATGTGAACCCGCATGCGTCCGGCCAGATCCTGAATATACTGCCAGGCGACGCGGCCGGAGCGGGCTCCGCGCGTCGTTGCCCATTCCAGCGCTTCGGCATGCATCTTGTCGCGTTCGAGCCCGAGCTTGAAGTGATCGGCATAGCCGTCGATCATGCCGAGATAGTCGTCCTGGCTGCATTTGTGGAAGCCAAGCCAGAGGCCGAAGCGGTCGGAAAGCGAAACCTTCTCCTCGACCGCCTCCGACGGATTGATCGCCGTCGACTGCTCGTTTTCCATCATGTGGCGCGGAAGGAGATGGCGCCGGTTGGAGGTGGCGTAGAAGAGCACATTGTCCGGCCGCCCTTCGACGCCGCCGTCGAGTGCCGCCTTCAGCGACTTGTAGGCGGTGTCGTCGTGATCGAAGGAGAGATCGTCGCAGAAGACGATCACGCGGTACGGCGTGTCCTTCAAGAGGTCGAGCAGATTGGGAAGGCTGGCGATATCCTCGCGGTGGACTTCGACCAGCTTCAGCGCGACACCGCTTTCGCGCCTGACATCCTCGTGTACGGCTTTAACAAGCGAGGATTTGCCCATGCCGCGCGCGCCCCAGAGCAGTACATTGTTGGCGGCATACCCCTCGGCGAAACGCACCGTATTCTCGTGCAGGATGTCGCGTACATGATCGACACCGCGGATGAGCTTCAACGCCACCCGGTTCGGCTTCTTCACAGGCTGCAGATGCTGGCGCATCGGCGCCCAGACGAAACAGTCCGCCGCGGCCCAGTCGTTGACGGCAGGCGCCGGCCCGGCAAGGCGCTGGACGGCATCGGCGAGCCGTTTCAGTTCGGCAAGCAGGGCAGTGTTGATTTCCTCGGTCATCGCAGGCCTCCTGTTTTTCGCTGCGTCATTCCGCTTTGATCTTTCGATGCCGCCTACCATGGCGTTTTGACGGCGGAAAGGTTATGAGGCAGCGGAATCGGTACTGTTTCCGGCTGTTTCTGTTGCATTCATCGAAGCCGTAACTATAGTCCGGCAACCTGAAAAGAGAGGCGGAGTTCCGCCGCCCAAGCCTGAGGAGTTTAGCATGTTCATCACCCCGGCATTCGCCCAGAGCGCGACCGATACCGCAACGGGATTCGGCGGCTCCGGTTTCGAAATGATCATCCTGTTCGTGCCGCTGATGGTCGTCTGGTACTTCCTGCTGATCCGTCCGCAGCGCGCACAGGCAAAAAAGCGTGAGGAAACCCTGAAGGCGATCCGTCGCGGCGACCAGGTCGTCACCGGTGGCGGCCTCGTCGGCAAGGTCACCAAGGTGATCGACGAAAAGGAAGTCGAAGTCGAGATCGCTGACGGCGTGCGCGTGCGCATCGTCCGCAGCGGCATCTCCGAAATTCGCGTCAAGGGTGAACCGGTCAAGGCCGACGCGGCGTAACAAGCGATAACGGCAGGACCGCCGGATCGGAAGATCGTCGAGAGAATGTTGCATTTTTCCCGCTGGAAAACACTTCTGATTTGGCTGGTCGCGTTTGCGGCCATCGTCATTGCTGCGCCCAATCTGCTGACCGAGGCGCAGCGATCTTCCCTGCCGGACTGGCTGCGGCACGACCGCGTCGTGCTTGGTCTCGACCTGCAGGGTGGTTCGCATATCGTTCTGAAGGTCGAGCGTTCCGATATCGTCAGGGACCGCCTGGAAGAGGTGGTCGCGAATGTGCGCAACGCGCTGCGCGGCGCCGGTATCCGCTATACCGGGCTGACCGGCAATGACCAGACCGTCACCGTCCGCATCACCGATGCGGCCCAGGCACCGGCGGCGGTCGATCTCCTGAAGCCCTTGACGACCGGTGGCGGACATTCGGGACCTGAGGTCGCGCTGCAGCCGGGCGACCAGGGGCAGCTCTCACTGCAGATTTCCGACGCCGGCATTACCGCTGACGTCGCTTCCGCCCGGACCCGCTCGCTCGATATCGTTGGCCGCCGCATCGCGGGATTGGGCAATGATAATTTCCTCGTTCGCCCCGATGGCGCCGACCGCATCGTCGTGCAGGTGCTGGGATCGGTCGACGCGGAGCGGCTGAAGAACATCCTCAACCAGCCGGCCAAGCTTTCCTTTCATCTGATCGACGAAAGCATGTCGGGGCAGGAGGCGCTGAACGGCCGCTGGCCGGCGACATCGCAGGTGCTCTATTCGCTTGACGATCCGCCGGTGCCGTACCTCGTCGACCGCACGGCTTTCATCACCGGCAGCAACATGGTCGATATCGAGCCTGTCGTCGATCAACAGACGCAGGATACCTCGATCGCCTATCGTCTCGATGCGGAAGGCACGCAGCGGCTGGCGCAGGCGACGGGGCAGAATATCGGCAAGCACCTTGCCATCGTCTTCGACGACCAGGTGATGTCGTCACCGGTCATCGATGCGGCGATCACCGGCGGCGAGGGTCGGATTTCGGCAAACTTTTCCGAGGATGGCGTCCGCGACCTTGCGATCATGCTGCGCGCCGGCGCCTTGCCGGCGACGCTGACCAGCGTTGAGGAACGCAGCATCAGCCCGAGATTCGGCGCCGATTCCATCTTCAACGGCCTCGTTGCCGGCCTCGTCGCCGTCGTATTGGTCGCGGCATTGATGATCGCGCTCTATCGCATCCTCGGCCTCATCGCCGTCGCCTCGCTCTTCCTCAACCTGATCCTCATCGTCGCGGTGCTCAGCCTTATCGGCGCGACGCTCACCTTGCCGGGGATTGCCGGCATCGTGCTGATCGTCGGCATGGCGGTCGACTCGAACGTTCTGATCTATGAGCGAATCCGGGAAGAGGAAAAAACCACCCATTCCTTTGCGGAGGCCGTCGGCCGCGGTTTCTCGCGCGCATTCGCAACGATCGTCGATGCCAATGTGACGATCTTCATTGCCGCCATCATCCTCTTCTTCCTCGGCAGCGAATCCATCCGCGGTTTCGCGGTGACGCTTGCGGTCGGCATCCTGACGACCGTTTTCACGGCATTCACGCTGACGCGCTCGATCGTTGCCGTCTGGTTGAGAAGGCGCCATCCCCGGCATCTGCCGAAGAGCGTGCTGACGCATCTTTTCGAACACGCCAATATCCGCTTCATGGGGATCCGCCGTTATGTCTTTACGGCGTCGGCAGTCATCTCGCTGATCGCCATGGCCGCTTTTGCCACCGTCGGCCTGCATCTCGGCATTGATTTCACCGGCGGCTCGCTCATCGAGGTGACGGCAAAGCAGGGCAATGCCGACATCGCCGATCTCAGCTCGCGTCTGAATGATCTCAATCTCGGCGATGTCAGCGTCGAGCGCACAGGCGGGCCGGCGAACGCGCGGATTCGCATCGCTTCCCAGGGCGGCGGCGAGAATGCCGAGCAGTCGGCGGCGACGCTGGTGCGCGGCGAGCTCCAGGAAGATTATGACTTTCGCCGCGTCGAGGTCGTCGGTCCCGCCATCTCGGGCGAATTGACGATGATGGCGACGCTCGGCGTGCTTGCGGCACTTGCGGCGATCCTCATCTACATCTGGATCCGCTTCGAATGGCAGTTCGCGGTCGGCGCCATCATTGCCACGCTGCACGATGTCATCATCATGCTCGGTCTCTTCGTCCTCACCGGCATCGAGTTCAACCTGACGAGCGTCGCCGCCGTGCTGACCATCGTTGGTTATTCCCTGAACGATACGGTCGTGGTCTACGACCGAATGCGTGAAAATCTCAAACGATACAAGAAGATGCCGCTGCCTATCCTGATCGATGCGTCGATCAACCAGACGCTGTCACGCACCGTTCTGACCGCGGCGACGACGTTGATCGCCTTGCTGGCGCTTTTTCTCTTCGGCGGTGAAGTCATCCGTTCCTTCACCTTTGCGATGCTCTTCGGCGTCGCTCTCGGCACCTTCTCTTCGATCTATATCGCCGCTCCTGTCTTGATCGTCTTCCGGCTGCGGCCGGAGGCTCCCGACGGAGAAGAGAGCAACAAGACGGATGCTGGTGTAAAATCCGGCACGGTGGTTTGAAAACATGGCAAAAGGCATAGAAATCCGCGCCGCGCATTTCCCCGGGCGCGCTCCGATCGATGCTTACGGCAATGGCGGCTTTCGTTTTGCCGACATGTCGCATCGCGGCTCGATCCTTTGCCTGCCCTCCGGCATTCATGGCTGGGACATGGACATGTCGAAACCGCTGTCACCTGAAAATTTTCGCCGGGTGCTGGATGAGGCCGCCGATATCGAGGTTCTGCTCGTCGGTACTGGAACCGAGCTTCGCCGTCTGCCCGAGGAATTGAGGCTGGCGTTGAAGTCGCGCGGCATCTCGTCCGATCCGATGAGCACCGGGGCTGCAGTGCGCACCTTCAATATCATGCTCGCCGAGCAACGTGCCGTCGCCGCGGCGTTGATTGCGGTCTGACGATGACTGAAGCGCATATTGCGACCAACCAGGACATCTGCCTGGCGATGCTGCGTGACAGCGATCGCGACCGCTATCTCGCCTGTCTGCTGTCGCCGGAGGAAAAGCGCGGGGCGCTCGCAGCTCTTTACGCCTTCAATGCTGAGCTTGCCCGCATCCGCGATCTCGTCCACGAGCCGTTGCCCGGCGAGGTGCGGCTGCAATATTGGCACGATCTTCTGGAGGGCAGCGCACACGGTTCGACGGCGGCCAATCCCGTCGCCGCAGCCCTTCTGATCGCGATCGAAACGCACCGCCTGCCGCGCAAGACGCTGATCGACATGATCGAGGCCCGTACCTTCGATCTCTATGACGATCCGATGGAGACACGTCTTTCGCTTGAAGGCTATGCCGGCGAAACGGCATCGGCGCTGATTCAGCTCGCAAGCCTGGTGCTTTCGCCGGAGGAAGCCGCACGCTCGGCCGACGCCGCCGGCCATGCCGGGGTCGCCCAGGCGGTCGCCGGGCTGTTGCTGCTGATGCCGCTGCATCGCCGCCGAGGCCAGATCTATATTCCGCTGCAGATCCTTTCCGCCACCGGTCTCGACCGCGATGCTTTCCTCGCCGGCGAAGACAGGCCGCGCATCTCTGCCGCCATCGAGGCCTTCGCCGGCCTCGGTCGCGAACATCTGGCAAAGGCGAGGGCGGCGGGCCCGATTGCGCCGGCCGTCTTTCCAGCCTTCCTGCCGGCGACGCTTGCAGAACCGGTGCTCATCAAGGCGCAGAAACGCGGCGCCTTGCTGCTCGACCGGCCGCTGCAGCCGCCGCAGTGGCGCCGCCAGCTACGGATGGGGCTGGCTGCCGCACGCCGAAAAATCTGATATCGGTCAAATTCGCGCAAGTCTCGTGCGTTACAAGGCTTCCACCGCTACCCTTTGAACGGAGACTCGGCGTGGGCATTATCGTCTGGTGCGTCCTTTTCGCGATCGTCATTTTCTTTGCTTTCGTGGCGACGCGCATGGCCGCACAGAACAAGGAAGATGGCCTGCATGACACAGGCCTCGCCATCATCGAGTTCGGCCGTGCCTTTCCGACCGAGGCGATCCGTCAGCTGCAGGCGACGGAAAACGGCCAGGCCGTCTTTGTGCGCCTGCACGACAACAAGGCCGGCTTCATGCGCAACATGTCGCGCCATTTCTCCTGTCACCTGATCGAGCCGGGTCGGGTGCGCGTCGTCGGCTCTGAAACGGGCAGGGGACTGGTGATCGACTTCCTCGATGCACCCCATCACAACGGCGATTTCGAATTTGCTTCCGCCAAGGAAGCCTCGGAGGTTTCGCTCTGGCTGCTCGGCAATTATATCGCCGAGCCGGATAAGGACCTGCCGCTCGGCAATATTTCGGCGGCGAACAAGCAGTAATGCATGTCGCCCAAAGCGTGCAGCGGTTTTGGGGAGGGCGACATGCATAAAAGCAAAGACGTCATGCGGTCGCATGAGCCGGGTTCGATGCGACGCGCTTGAAAACGCCGGTCAGGCGCTTTCGGCAAGCGTCGATTCTTGACCGAGCCAGGCCGCGCAGTCGGCAAGCGCGCGTCGCGCGATCAGCTGCCGCTTCATGATCGTCTTGTCCTTGCCGCGGAAGCGCTTGACGCCTTCAGGCTTGACGATAGAACCCGGCTGGAGCTCCGGAAACAGCCCGAAATTGATGTTCATCGGCTGGAACGATCGTTTGCCCGGCTCCTCGTCGGTGACGAGGTGCCCACCGGTAATATGACCGAGCAGCGAGCCGAGCGCCGTCGTCGCCGGCGGTAGCGAAATCGCCTCACCCTTGCGTTCGGCGGCGGCGAAACGCCCGGCCATCAGCCCGACGCTGGCGCTTTCTACATAACCCTCACAGCCGGTGATCTGGCCGGCAAAGCGCAGGCCGGGCCGCGATTTCAGCGTCAGCGACGGATCGAGCAGGGTGGGGGAGTTGATATAGGTGTTGCGGTGCAGGCCGCCGAGACGGGCAAATTCGGCATTTCCCAGACCCGGGATCATCCGGAAGATTTCCGCCTGCGCGCCATATTTCAGCTTCGTCTGGAAGCCGACCATATTATAGAGCGTGCCGAGCGCATTGTCCTGCCGCAGCTGCACGACGGCATAGGCCTTGACTGTCGGATTATGCGCGTTCGTCAGCCCCATCGGCTTCATCGGCCCGTGGCGCAGCGTCTCGCGGCCGCGTTCGGCCATCACCTCGATCGGCAGGCAGCCGTCGAAATAAGGCGTGCCCTCCCATTCCTTGAAACCGACCGTGTCGCCTGATATCAGCGCGTCGACGAAGGCATTGTACTGCGCCTCGTCCATCGGGCAGTTGATATAGTCCTTGCCTGTGCCGCCGGGTCCGACCTTGTCGTAGCGCGACTGATACCAGCAGATATCCATGTCGATGCTCTCGCGGTAGACGATCGGCGCGATGGCGTCGAAGAAGGCAAGCGAATCCTCGCCGGTTTCCGTCTGGATGGCGTTCGCGAGCGACGGCGCCGTCAGCGGTCCGGTGGCGACGATGGCAAGATCCCAGTCCTTCGGTGGCAGGCCGGTGATCTCTTCACGCACGACGGTGATGAGCGGGTGGTCATGGATTGCTTTGGTCACCGCCTCGGAGAAGCCGTCGCGATCGACGGCGAGCGCACCGCCGGCCGGTACCTGGCACCGATCGGCAGCGGCCATGATCAGCGAGCCCGCCATGCGCATCTCGGCATGGATGACGCCGACGGCATTGCTGGTCGCATCGTCGGACCGGAAGGAATTGGAGCAGACGAGTTCGGCAAGACCGTCGGTCTTGTGCGCATCCGTGCCGCGCACCCCGCGCATTTCATGCAGGATGACCGGAACGCCGGAACTGGCGATCTGCCAGGCGGCTTCGGAACCGGCAAGCCCACCGCCGACGACGTGGATAGGGGAATAGCAGGAGATCGTGTTCATTCCGGGCTGATATCATGTCGGCCGGTGTGATCCAACACCCTGGAATCAAAAACGGCGCCCTGGGGCGCCGTCTTGGAAGCATCGCACTCGCTATTAGCGGCCCGTTATTAGCGGAACGAGCGGGATGCGATATTCCGGATGTCGTAGCGGCTGACGCCGATATCGGACAGGGTCTGGTTCGAAAGGCCGCCGAGTTCATTGAGCGTACGACGGTAGCTGAGCCAGCTTCTTGCAATGCGGATCGGGTTCATTGTCTTCTTCCTATGTCCGCGGGACGGCGGGATCGCCTGTCTCTCTGCGGTTGATGTTTATATAGGCGAGAATCGTCCAATTGTGCAGTGCAAATAAAAGGCGTCTGCCATGCAATTGTGCACGATGATGCTCTTCAATTAAGCAGCGGATATTTTTTGAGCGGGCTAACGAGTCGGAAACCTTCAACCGCTGCGGCAGCCGTATGCAGACAAACGAAAACGCCCGCTGTGGGAGGCAGCGGGCGTTTCAATAAAAGACGATCTGCTCGTAAAGAGCAGTCAACCGCCTGAATTAGCGGGAAGAAGCCTCACGGGCAACGCGATGGATGTCCGAACGGTCGATGCCGAGATCGTGCAATTCGCGGTTGGTCATGCGGCCGAGTTCCGTGACGGTCTGACGATACTTGCGCCAGTTGTTGAAAGAGCGAGAGAAGTTCATGTTAAGCCCCTTTCCGAGGGTTTCATCTGCCAGCAGCCACCGATCGGCGCTGACCTCTATTTGATGACTGGAATATATGTTGCGACGCGAAAGACTAAAACAGCCAAGTTTTCAGATCACCTATGCGATCTATGCAATGCTCAAGAGGTATTTGACGCAGACTTACCGCTTTTTGGTCA
Source organism: Rhizobium sp. BT-226 (assembly GCF_025847085.2). Classification (NCBI taxonomy): domain Bacteria; kingdom Pseudomonadati; phylum Pseudomonadota; class Alphaproteobacteria; order Hyphomicrobiales; family Rhizobiaceae; genus Rhizobium; species Rhizobium sp. BT-226. The sequence continues at coordinate 191,980 of NZ_JAOYTI010000001.1, forward strand.
ACGAATAGGCAGAATGACTTTTGGGAAAGCAGTTTGGACGAAGCGGGTGGCACCGCAGAAAACGCTGCTTGCTCCGATGGTTCCGCCCGTCCAGCCGCTGCAAAGAGGCGCGCCGTTTCGGATCGGAAGCTGCCCATCTCTTCGCAGGGTTGGTGGGGCGCTGTGACGACAATGCGGCATTGATGGCGCCGCGCGACGAGAATCCCCTCACTGCCAAGGCTTTAATGAAGCTTTGGCTAAGTGAAAACGCCCGCCGGGGGAGGATCCGGCGGGCGTGTTATGGTGACTGACAACTGGGAGGAGGAGTGTTGCCAGTCTATCGCAGCGCGCTGGGAGGAGGAGTGCGCGACTGCGAATCTCGTCACGGACAAGGCATCCGCGGGCGTCCGGCTGATGCCGGGCCGGGGCGCCATCCCCGTGCTTCGATGTGTTGATCAATAGTATGACTAATGAATATTGTGCAGTGCAATAAATTCATGGGGGATATGCGCGGATTGCATGCCTCTCCGTCCATAGGCTTATATTAGTGCTTCTGACGTTAGCGGCCGGTTAACACCCGATACTATTTAGACCAATGAGGAACTTGTATATTTGTCGCAAGAGCGTTTGCGGACACCCGTGCTGCGTCTATAACGGCGTGAGCCCGCAGCGCCGCAGTCGGCGTTACGGAAATCGAGAGGTTGAGCATGTATCGCGGCAGATTGGAGCGGGATCTCTCGCTCTGGGTGGGCAAGGGCCTGCTCGGGCAGGAAACGGCAGGTGCGCTTCTCGCCGAATATGACAGCCGCCCGGCAAACTTCAGCCTCGGCAGGGTGCTGATGGCGCTGGCGGGGGTGCTGCTTGCAGCTGCCATCCTGCTGGTCGTCGCCTCCAACTGGGAGGCCATCCCGCGCCTGGTGCGCGTGGGGGGCATCCTTGCCCTGATCTGGGTGGTGCATATCGCCGCCGCTCGGATGCTTGCCCGTGGTGCGACAGCCGCCGCAGGTGGCTTGCTGGTCATCGGCGCGATGAGTTTCGGCGGCGCCATCTCGCTGGTCGGGCAGATGTATCACCTCTCCGGCGACGAGCAGACGGTGATGTATCTGTGGTTCGCGATTGCGACGATCTCGGCGATCCTGTTCCGTTCGGGCGCCGTGACCGTCGTCGCCGGCTTCCTCTCCTGGGCGTCGTTTGCCGTCTATCTTGAGAATTACGACACGCATTGGATAGGGTTCGATCCCTGGATGGCGCCCGTCATGGCGGTGATCGTCATCGGGCTGGTGCGCTATACCGGCGCCGAGCGGGCCCGCCACCTGGCCTATCTGCTGCTGATCGGCTGGCTTGCCTGGCTCTATACTCTTTATGAGGAGGTGGCCGTGGCACTGGCCTTTGCGATCGGCGGCATGGCGGCCTTCGTCCTGACGGCGTTGCCGCTCCGGCCTATTGCCTCCTTGGTCAGAAGCGCCGGTGCGGCTCCTGCCTTCTACAGCTTCCTCGTCGCCGTAATCGGCTTCCTGCTGCTGCATATCGAAATCGAGGACGGCTGGGGGCTGGTGGTGCTCGGAGTGGCGACGCTTGCCGCTTCCGTGCTGGCAATCGTCCTGCGTGGCAGGGATAATGGCGCGGTGCGATATCTCGCCTATGCGACCTTCGCCGCGGAGATGCTGTATCTCGCCTCTGTCACCGTCGGCTCGATCCTCGGCACGTCGAGCCTCTTCCTGTTCTCCGGTCTCGTGGTGGCACTTGTCGCCTGGATGGTCATCCGTCTCGAGCGGCGTTTTTCGGCGAATGCACAGGGGGAGCGCGCATGAGCTCGTTCATGGCAAGGCTGCAATCCGGCAAAGGTTATCTCTTTTCGGCGATCATCGTCGCCGGTTTGCAGACCCTCATCCTCGGCACGATCATCCAAAGCCGGGCGTCGATCCTCAGCGAGGGCGCCGAGGTGCTGCTGAAGACGGCTCCCGTCGATCCGCGCGATTTCCTGCGCGGCGACTATGTCGTCTTGAACTACGACATTTCCTCGGTGCCGGTGCAGACGGTTTCCGGCGGCATTCCGGCCGAGGCCGGCGAGCGGGTGTTATGGGTCCGGTTGAAGAAGCAGGAGGACGGTTTCTGGACGGTGACCGAATCGTCCTTTCACGAACTGCCTCCGCAGCCGGAGTCCGTGATCCTACGCAGCCAGCCGTTTTATAGTGGCGGCCTTGCCGCCGGCGACAGCATGCGTGTCGAATACGGCATTGAGCGCTACTACGTTCCTGAAGGCGAGGGCAAGCCGATCGAGGAGGCCCGCAATGACGGCAACGTTGCCATCGCAGTGCGTATCTCGCCTGATGGAAGCGCACAGATTCGCAGCCTTCTCGTTGACGGCAAGCCGGTTTACGACGAGCCGCTTTACTGATCCGACGGCACTTCGCAGGAGCGCGGCTCCAGGGCCGCAAGTCCCCTGTCATTTGCCGTTCATTTTTCCTTTGCCTCGACCAAATCGGGTGATATAGAGACGCCGCGCTCCGGAAGGCCTCATGCGCAGGCATAGGCATGCGGTTTTGTGAACGCGGGTATGGTGAAATTGGTAGACACGCCAGATTTAGGTTCTGGTGCCGCAAGGCGTGGGAGTTCAAGTCTCTCTACCCGCACCAAGCTGTTTGCAGGCGGGAGACTAAGAATCGGTTGTTCCAGAACAATTGAGAGTTGTCCCGAATAGCCCCGCGAGTGCCATTCCGCTTTGGGCGGAATGATATGGAATTGGGAAAAGCCACGCGCGGCAGGATCGCCGGCGTCGTGCTCATCGAAACGAACGGCGTCTGGGCACGGCCGCCACGAAATGAAGGTAGGAAGACATGCAGGTTATCGAAACGCTCGCTGAAGGGCTGAAGCGCGAAATCAAGGTCGTTATCCCGGCCAAGGACATGCAAGACAAGATGAATGAGCGTCTTGCCGATGTGAAGGACAAGGTTCGCATCAACGGCTTCCGTCCGGGCAAGGTCCCCGCTGCTCACCTGAAGAAGGTCTACGGCAAGTCGATCATGGCCGACCTCGTCAACGAGATCGTCCGCGAGCAGCCGGCCGCCATCCTGTCCAGCCGCGGCGAGAAGTCGGCCACGCAGCCGGAAATCGCCATGACGGAAGACAAGGACGAAGCCGACAAGATCCTCGCCGCCGAGCAGGATTTCGAATTCACGCTCTCCTATGAAGTGCTGCCGCCGATCGAACTGAAGTCGGTCAAGGGCATCAAGGTCACGCGCGAAGTCATCGACATCTCGGACGACGAAGTCAACGAGCAGGTCCTGAAGGTCGCCGAAAGCGCCCGCGCCTATGAGACCAAGACCGGCAAGGCCGCGAACGGCGACCGCATCACCATGGATTACGTCGGCAAGGTCGACGGCGAAGCCTTCGAAGGCGGCACCGACCAGGGCGCCGAACTGGTGCTCGGCTCCGGCCGCTTCATTCCGGGCTTCGAAGACCAGCTCGTCGGCGTCAAGGCCGGCAACGAGAAGACCATCACCGTGACCTTCCCGGCCGACTACCCGGCCAAGAACCTCGCCGGCAAGGAAGCGACCTTCGACGTCACCGTCAAGGAAGTTGCAGCACCTGCCGATTTCGAGATCAACGACGAACTCGCCTCCAAGCTCGGCATCGAATCCGCCGACCGCCTGAAGGAAATCGTCCGTGGCCAGATCGAATCGCAGTACGGCTCGCTGACCCGCCAGAAGCTGAAGCGTCAGATCCTCGACCAGCTCGACGAGATGTACAAGTTCGAGACCCCGAACTCGCTCGTCGACGCCGAATATAACGGCATCTGGAGCCAGGTGAACAACGACCTCGCCCAGTCCGGCAAAACCTTCGAGGACGAAGACACGACCGAGGAGAAGGCTCGCGAGGAATACAAGGTTCTCGCCGAGCGTCGTGTCCGCCTCGGCCTCGTTCTCTCCGAAATCGGCGAAAAGGCCGGCGTCGAAGTCAGTGAAGACGAGATGCAGCGCGCCATCTACGAGCAACTGCGCCAATATCCGGGCCAGGAAAAGCAGATCCTCGAATTCTTCCGCAGCCAGCCGGGTGCCGCCGCTTCGATCCGCGCACCGATCTTCGAAGAGAAGGTCATCGATCACCTGCTGACCGAAATCGACGTCACCGACAAGAAGGTGACCAAGGAAGAGCTGCTCGCCGAGGAAGAAGGCGAAGCCAAGGCCGAAACCAAGAAGGCCGCACCGAAGAAGAAGGTTGCCGCCAAGGCCGAAGCAGCTGACTCCGGTGAAGGCGAAGAAGCCGCACCGAAGAAGAAGGCTGCTTCGAAGAAGAAGGCGGCTGACGAAAGCGCCGAATAATCGTTTTTCAGTTATGAAGTTTGGAAGGCCTCGCCATCGTGCGAGGCCTTTTTCTATTATCCAAGACAGTATTCATTCTCGCCGCCTACTCCATTGTGTCTATTCATGCGGAACAACAAAGAGTTGCATTAACATATAATTGGATGCAGATTTCGTTGATGGTAGGAGGACCTGAAATGACTGCAAAGCATGACATGAAGAAGCTCGTGGAGGAAATCTATACTGTGCGTGACCGTGGCGATGTCGAAGCTACGCTGGCGCTGATCGGCGAGAATTGCACCTTTCGCATGGTCGGCAGTACACGGATGGCGCCGTTTTCGACTGAATCAAGCGGGCATGCTTTTCGCCAGGCGATAACGCAGCTAATCACAGTGTGGGATCTATCGAATATCAGGACAGCCGGCATCTATGTGGACGAGGATGAGCATATGGTCTTTGCCCACCGCGAAGGCGAGGTCAGGCACATTCCATCGGGCGTGAGCTTCCATACGGAATTCGTCGACAAGATCCATTTCCGAGATGGGAAACCGGTCAAGATCGTCGAATTCGTCGACACGCTGCAAGTGGCCGAAACGACCAAGATGATCCAAGTGGCTTAAACGGCCACCAAAGTCGGAGCTTTCAAAGCGCGTTGTCAAACTTGATTCATGCGACGCGCTTTAGCGACATACACTGGCTTTAGAGTTTGGTGCCGCCCATGTTTTCGGGTCAGCAGCCGTTCAGAATTACTGCTCAATGCGCTGTCAGTTGCGCAACTTTCCTGACATGGCTGACGGCTGCGGCGCCGCCGGCGGTCTGTGTGAAGAGGTGGAGCGTTTCTTCTTCGTCATCGGCGACCGGCGTCAGAGCCTGATCCATATAGGTCTTCGACTTCGCATCCCTTGAAATCAGAAATGCCGAAATCGTCAGGCCAATGATCGTGCCGGCGAGCGAAGCGTGTTTGCGGAAGGTTTCCCAGGCAAAGCGCGGCCAGAAGACCAGCGGATTTTCACGCGGCAGGTCCGGGCGCCGCTCCGACGGCGTCTTCAGGCGCAGCAGCCCGCTTTGCAACGGATGCACGTTTTCCAGCGGCACGGTGGTCGCGAAGGAGACGAGAACCTTGACGAGCCTTGCGAGCGGCACCCCGGTCGCCACCGCGCGGCGCAGCAGCGTCTTCATATGATCAGGCGAATAATAGAGCGCCCAGGCCTCGTGGTAGATGTCTTCCCATTCCTGCTTGCTCATCTTCGGATGCGCGGTGCAGACATGCTCGACATCGTAGATGTTGAGATCGGCATCCATCTCGACGCCCTTCTTCCACAGGACCTGATGGTCCTCGGAGCCGGGCAGCGGCGTCAGGATGAAGAATTCGATGACGTCGAGCGGCAACTCTTCCTGGATGATCGCGATGTCGCGGCGGATCGATTCCGGCGTATCGGCAGGGAAGCCCAGGATATAACCGGCGAGCGTCATGATGCCCTGTGCCTTCCAGGCGAGCAGCATCTTGCGATATTCGGTGATCTTGTTCTGGTTCTTCTTGGCGGCGGTCAGATTGTCCGGATTGACGTTTTCGAGGCCGATGAAGACGCGGGTGACGCCGGCGCGCCTGGATTTCTCGATGAAATTGGGGATCTTGTGGCAGAGCGTGTCGACCTGGATCATCAGGCCGAGCGGAATGCCGTCCCGCTCCTTGAGTTCGATCAACCGGTCGAAGATCGCTTCCCAATCCTTGTTGCGGGCGAAATTGTCGTCGGTGATGAAGAATTTGTGGATGCCCTGCGCCCAGTTCATCCGCACCAGCTTTTCGACGTCGTCGGCCGAACGGAAGCGCGACTTGCGTCCCTGTACGTTGATGATGGTGCAGAACGAGCACTGGTAGGGACAGCCACGTCCGGCATCGAAGCTGGTGCTGAGCCCGAGCGTGCGCTGGATATTGTCCTTCGGCAGGAAGGGAACCGGCGTGCCGCCGATGCCGGGAAGGTCGTTCATGAAATTATAGAGCGGCTTCAGCTCGCCGGCGGCGGCGTCGCGCAGCACCATGTCGAGCCGGCCCTCGGCCTCGCCGGCAAACATCGAGATGCCCATGTCGCGGCAGGCGTCGAGCCCGACCGCCTTGCCATCCAGCATCGACAGGCAGCCGGAAACATGGAAGCCGCCGATCGACACCGGCAGGCCGGCATCGCGGAAGGGGCGGGCGATATCGAGGGCGCGCGGATATTGGTTGGTCTGGACGCCGACGAGCGCGATCATGCCGAAATTGTCGTGACGCTTGAATTGCGCCAGCAGTCCGGCGATATCGATCCGCGTATTGGTCTCGTCGATCACGGTGATGTCGATCGCCGTATCGTCTCCGAGCACCTTGCGCTCGGCGCATTCGGCGGCAATGCCGTAGAGCGCTGCCAGCGAATTGGAGGGGATCATCGCCCGCCACCAGCGGATGACGTAGCCGTCGTCGTCATAATGCGACGGCTTGATCAGGATCAGCTGAAAACGTCTGCGCGCAGCTTCCAAGACATGGGACAAGAGTATCTATCTTTCTTTAGAAGCTTTTGCCCGAAGGCAAAATGGCGTTGAAGGCATATACAAGCACGACGTATCAATGCGATTTAGGCGGTCAAACTAAGGCGTAAAAAAACGGCACGGCGCGCAAACGCGTCGCGAAGTGTATCATTCCTCAATATACTACCCGATATCGAGCAGCAATGCGCGATGGTCGGAGACTTCGGGCGCCTCGACCAACTCGAATTTGGCAACCTTCACCCCTGGCGTCACCAGCATGTAGTCGGCAAAGCGGCCCTGCTTCAGATAGTAGGAGGTCCGCGTGTCTACAAGGCCGTTTCCGGTGACAAGGTCGGAAAGCCCGAGTCTGGCGAGAATCGCAAAGGTCGCGCTGTCAGGCAGCACGTTGAAATCGCCGCAGACGATGAGCCCTTCGTCGCCGGGCCAGACGCGCTCGATGAGCTTGACCAGTGCTACGGCCTGGTCGTCGCGCGCCGGGGTGTCGCCCTTGCCTGCGGGATCGCGCAGGCCATGCATGTGGGCGATGGTCACGGTAGAAGCGTGCTCATGGCTGAAGAGACGGATGCAATGGGCGTTTCGCGGCCGCGGATGCTCGCCCCAGCCATCAGCGGAAAAACGGCCGTGCACGAAGTCCAGCCCTTGGGCGATGACGGAATGCGTTTTGCGTACGAAGGTCGCCAGCCCGAATTCGGCGACAATGGCAGTATCGCCGTCGAAGAGTTCGCCTCTCGATGTCGGGCAGAAGAAGCTGTCGTGGCCGGGCAGGGCGGTGCTGATCTCGGTAAAGAGATTGAAGCGCTGCGGCAGCTCGACATCACCATCCCGATAGATCGACCAGCCTGAGCGGGTGCCGGGTGCGCGCAAAACCTCCTGCAGGCACAGCACATCCGGATCTGCCTCGGTGACGTAGGTAATCAAGGCCTCGTGCAGCCTACCGCCCCATGCGTTCAATGAAATGATGCGCAATGCGATACGGCTCCGTTTTGGCGGCCGGCTTAGAGCGGTTCAGCTTTTTAGCGGAAGCGCAGAACCGCTCTATCCTTTTGTTTTTACGCAATTCCAGACGGAAAACCGCTTCACACTTTTCCTGGAATTGCTCTAGACGGCAGTTCCCTCGACGATGCGACGGACTTTAGAGCTCCGACTTGATGTCGCCCATCCGGTTCCAGGCATCGAGGCCGGCGATCTTGTAGGCTTCGGCGAGCGTCGGATAGTTGAAGGTGTTCTCGACGAAATATTCGACGGTCCCTTTGAGATTAAGCACGGCCTGGCCGATATGCACCAGTTCGGTGGCGCCTTCGCCGACGATATGCACGCCGAGCAGGCGTCGCGTCTTCAGCGAGAAGATCAGCTTCAGAAGCCCGGTGTCGAGGCCCATGATGTGACCGCGCGAGGTTTCGCGGAAGCGGGCGATGCCGCATTCATAGGGAATGCCACGCTCCTTCATCTCTTCTTCGGTCAGGCCGCAGGTCGAAATCTCCGGCACGGCATAGATGCCGTAGGGGAAATATTTCGGCGGTTCCTTGGCGACCGCGCCGATCGCGACGCGGGCGGCGATGCGGCCCTGTTCCATCGAGGTCGAGGCAAGGCTTGGAAAGCCGACGACGTCGCCGGCGGCGTAGACGTTGGCAACCGATGTCTGGAACGTTTCCGGATTGACCTTGAGACGGCCGCGGCTGTCGGCTTCGAGGCCGATGGCGGGAAGGTTCAGCGTGTCGGTCGCGCCCATGCGGCCGGCGGCGAACAGCACCATGTCGGTCGTCAGGCGCCGGCCACTGTCGAGCGTCAGCTCGACCTTGCCGTTTTCAAGCGTCTCCACCTTGTCGGCCTTCTGGCCGAGCAGCAGCTTCATGTTGCGGTCGCGCAGCTGGTAGGTAAAATCCTCGATGATTTCCTTGTCGATGAAGTCGAGCATCGTCGCCTTCGGGTCGATGACGGTAACGGCGGTGTCGAGCGCGCTGAAGATCGTCGCATATTCGATGCCGATGACGCCGGCGCCGATGACGACCATCGATCGCGGCAAGTCCTGTATGTCGAGCAGTTCGTCGCTGTCGAGAACGGTCTTGCCGTCGAAGGGTATGTAATCGGGGCGGAACGGCTTTGTGCCGACGGCAAGCAGCACGCTGGCGCCGGTGACCTGCGTGGTCTCGCCGTCATCCTTGATCACTTGCAGCGTCGACGCATCGATGAAGCTCGCCTTGCCGCGAATATGCTGTACGCGGTTGCGGGCGAACTGGTGCTCCAGCACCTCGACCTCATGGTCGAGGGTGATCAGCAGGCGACGACGCAGGTCTTCGGCGCTAATCTCCTGCTTGACGCGGTAGGCCCGCCCGTAAAAGCCGCGTTCACGCCAGCCGGAAAGGTTGAGCGCAGTCTCGCGCAGCGTCTTCGAGGGAATTGTGCCGGTGTGGACCGACACGCCGCCGACGCGTTTGCCCTGCTCGATGACGAGCACTTTCTTGCCGAGTTTCGCAGCCTGGATCGCGCCGCGGCGCCCTGCGGGACCGCTACCCACCACAACGAGATCGTACTGAAACATCATCAAGCCCCGGATTGGAAAGGAATCATTTTGCAACGCAAAATGTCGCCCGTCCATCGTTAGCCGGTCAATGTTACAGATTGTTTTACGGCGGCCTGATTGGTCCTGACGGGTGCTTTTTCGGGCAAGTGAGCCCTTCGGGAAACAGCTTTACACCATGGGTCGTAGCTGACCGGCAGGCAGCGCTTGCCATGCTCGACGGCGCGACGGCATTTCATCCGCGGGTGATGTAGTCCGCGGAAATATCGCTCACTTTGGTGACGCCGAGCAACGCCATATTGCTATGCAATTCCGTCTTTAGAATATCGGCCGCCTTAAGCACGCCCGGTAGACCCGCAACGGCTGCGGCATAAAGGAACGGCCTGCCCACGAACACGAAACAGGCCCCGAGCGCGAGGGCCTTCATGATATCAGTTCCACGCCTGAAACCGCCATCGACCATGACGGCAACGCTGTCTCCAACACGGGACGCAATCTCCGGAAGGACCTGAAGGGGAGATACGGTACCGTCGAGCTGGCGGCCGCCATGATTGGAGACGATCACTCCATCCGCCCCTGTGTCGACAGCCCGCGCCGCGTCGTCAGGATGCATGATCCCCTTGACCACAAGTTTTCCGGACCACCTGTTGCGTATCCGCTCCAGATGGTTCCAGTTGAGATGGTCGCGCCTGCCGAAATCGCGCGTGACATTCGAGGAGATGATCGGCGCGCCTCTTGTGGCATAGGAATTTTCAAAATGCGGAATGCCGTGCCGGGCGATCGTGCGCAGGAATGTGCCGGTGGTCCAGCGCGGGTGCGAGATGCCCTGCCATGCCAGGCGGAGACCGGGACGCAGAGGCGTCGAAAATCCGGCCCTTACATTGTTTTCACGATTTGGCAGCGTGGCTGTGTCCACGGTCAGCAGAAGCGTGCGCAAGCCGGCCGCGCCGACGCGATCGATGAGAGCATCGATACGGTCGGGTTCGCCGGGGAGATAGGCCTGAAACCATGCTTGCGGCGAAACCGCAGCGATCTCTTCCAAAGGGATAAGCGATGAACCGCTTATGATCATCGGGATTCCCGATTGATCCGCTCCTTGCGCCAGCACGATGTCACCTCGATAGGCCATCAGCGCGCTGATACCCATCGGCGCGATGCCGAATGGTGCGGCATGGGTCTTGCCGAAGAGGCTCGTCTCGGTGCTGCGTTTCGAGACGTCCCGAAGGACACGAGGCCGGAAGGCATAGCCCTGGAAAGCCTCTGCGTTAAGCCGTAGCGACGCATTCGTCTCGGTTGCGCCTGCGATATAACCGAATAGGGGCTTTGGCAGATGTCGCCGCGCCTTTATTTCAAAGTCATCGAGGCAGAGCACGTCGCGGCAGAGCCGGGTCGATCGATCGGTGTTGCCGCTGCGGATCGTCATGGAGCTTCATCTTCTCGGTATTTCGGGCGGGCATTGTCCAGGCTTTGGTGGTGCAGGACTGCATACAATCCCGCACCACCGACTGCTGTCAACTCCAGCATTCCTCAGTCTTCTCGCGGGATGGACCGGGGCATGATCGACGCGCCGGGGCTCTGCATCTCGTCGGCGACCGGCCGCAGTGTTTGTTCAGATCAGCTTCAGCCCCTTCAGGCTGACATGGCCATCCCTGCCGATGATGACGTGGTCGTGGACGGTGATGTCCAGTGCCTTGGCCGCGTCGATGATCACCTTCGTCATGTCGATGTCGGCGCGCGATGGCGTGGGATCGCCGGAGGGGTGGTTGTGCACGAGGATCATGGCCGTTGCCGAAAGCTCAAGTGCGCGTTTGACCACCTCGCGCGGATAGACCGGCGTATGGTCGACCGTGCCGCGGCCCTGCACCTCGTCGGCGATCAGCACATTTCGCTTGTCGAGGAAGAGGATGCGGAACTGCTCGCGGGTCTCGTGCGCCATGGCGGCATGGCAATACTGGATAACCGAAGACCACGAGGACAGGACCTGTTTGCTCCTGAGTTCGCTCTTCAGCGTCCGGTGAGCGACAGTCGAGATCAGCTTCAAGTCGAGCGCCACGGCCTCGCCGACGCCCTTGACCTCCATCAGCAGCGCCTGAGGCGCACCGAAGACGCCCGAAAGCGAGCCGAACCGTTCGATCAGCGCCTTGGCGATCGGCTTGGTGTCGCGCCGCGGGATCAGGCGGAAAAGTAAGAGCTCGAGGATTTCGTAGTCGGCAAGCGCGGTGTCGCCGAGTTCGCGGAAGCGGTCACGCAACCGCTCGCGATGGCCGTGATAATGCTCTTGGCCAACAAGCGAGGCGGGCAGGGCGGTCCTGGCATTCGTTATCGACGGTTTTTGGGGCTGTCCTGCAAAGAATGAACGTTCGTCGGCGGCAATGGGCTCTTGCGTCTCGAAAGGCAGCTCGTCGTCGGAAGATGTCGAAACGGGCCCCTTCGCCATCGGACCGTCACCCGTTGTGCGACGGCAGGCCGGGGCGGTCGAGGCCGCCAGGCGACAGCGTGAAGATCTCGCAGCCGTCGGAGGTGACGCCGACCGTATGTTCGTACTGGGCTGAGAGCGAGCGGTCGCGGGTGACCGCCGTCCATCCGTCGGCCAGCACCTTCACGTGCGGCCGGCCGAGGTTGATCATCGGCTCGATGGTGAAGATCATGCCTTCGCGCAGCTCCGGGCCTTCGTTGGCGCGGCCGTAATGCAGGATATTCGGCGAATCGTGGAACAGCCGGCCAACGCCATGGCCGCAGAAATCGCGCACCACCGAACAGCGCTCGGCTTCGGCATAGGTCTGGATCGCCTCGCCGATCGCTCCGGTGCGAGCGCCGGGCCTGACGGCGGCAATGCCGCGCATCAGCGATTCATACGTGACCTCGAGCAGCCGCTCGGCAGCACGCTTGACGACGCCGACGGGATACATCCGGCTGGAATCGCCGTGCCAGCCGTCGAGCACGAAGGTGACGTCGATATTGACGATATCGCCGTCACGCAGCGGCTTGTCGTTCGGAATGCCGTGGCAGACGACGTGGTTGATCGAGGTGCAGGTCGATTTGGTGTAGCCGCGATAGTTCAGCGTCGCCGGATAGGCGCCGTGATCCATGCCGAAATCGAAAACGAACCTGTCGATCTCATCGGTCAGCAGGCCGGGCTTGACGATGTCGGCAAGCGCATCGAGGCAGCGCGCGGTCAGCTGGCACGCCCTGCGCATGCCCTCGAATGCTTGCGCGTCATAAAGCCGGATGGCGCCCGTATTCTTCGGGGGCGCGGTAGAGGCTTCGATATAGTTCACCATTGCAGGGCCTTAGTGGAGAATATTAGAATTGTTCATAATGCAGCTATGCCGGGTTCGTCCATCGCGATCAACCGCCAGGACGAGATTTCTGAACCGATCCGATCCGCTCAACGTGCAGCCATCCACATCCGTTCGACGGACAATCATCGGTCCGGCTGGAATATCCACAATCTTCCCAAAGGGATAGGATTGATTGCATGAAGCCTCCCCGCTACTCACCGCTTGGTGACAGCGGGGAAGGGTCGATCATGCTGAATGAAGCCGTAAATCTTGTAAATTCACCCGGGACCGGCGAGGGGCCGGAACGGCGCGTGCGTGATCGCGGCGCCACCGAGCGCACAATTCTTGCCGCCGCCAAGGGGCTGCTCGCCGAGGAAGGCTTCCAGAATTTCGGCATCAACGCGGTCGCCCGCCGCGCCGGTTGCGACAAGCAGTTGATCTATCGTTACTATGGCGGCCTCGACGGCTTGGTCGAGGCGATCGGCGCCGATCTCGGCACATGGGTGAAGGATCGCATTCCGGAAGACGCCGGCGGCATGTTCCTGCTCACCTATGGCGACCTGATGGAGCGGCTGTCGCTTCTTCTCCTCGACGCCTTGAGAAACGATCCGCTGATGCGCCGCATCCTCGCCTGGGAGATATCGGAAAACACCGAGCAGGTGAGGCGGTTGTCCGAGGCGCGTTCGAAGGCGCTCGCCTTGTGGCTCGAGCGCATGCGCGGCTCGCTGGCGCCGCCGAAGGGCGTGGATGCAACAGCCGTCAACGCCGTCGTCATCGCCGCGATCCAGCACCTTGTGCTCGCCGCCGCAGCCGGCGGGCAGTGCGCCGGCCTGTCGCTGAAAACGCCCAAGGACTGGGAGAAGGCGGCGACGGCGTTGAAGCGCATCGTGCGCGGCGTCTATGGCTGATACCTGCCTCATCCACAGGGGGGCGGGGCCTCACGTTAACCTTAACAAATGGTTTACGTTGCGTGGGGGTGTTTAACCCGACAGTGTGGCGGTGAGCAGAGATGTTATGAGTGAGAGTGCCCGAGTGACGGCCATGGGAACCAAGATCGCTAAAGTCGCGCTTCTGGTGACGGCGATGATGTTTTTCGCAGTCCTGGCGCTGGATATCGCAATTCCGGCGCTGGTGCTTTGCATCATGGCATTGTCGATCTGGTTGGTCTCCCTCGATCTGCCCGTGGCGCGCAAGCATGGAGGAGAGGCCGCATGAAGTGGTTTCTGATCTTCTGGGCCGGCCCCATCGTCTTTCTGGGCGGATGGTACTGGCTCTCCTATTACGACATGAGTTTCGGCATCTTCATGCTGAGCCGGCAGGTCCATGACCTGACCTTCGAGCTTTACGGCAAGGCGCTCGGCATTCCGCCGGAGACCATCCCGCCGCTCGTTGCCCGCGCGATCGCGGTGGACAGCCTCGTCGTCTTCGCCATTATAGGCCTTCGGAAGCGCAAGTCGATTATCGGCTGGTGGAAGGCGCGTCAGGCGCTGAATTCCTCTCCGTCAGACCTTGCCAGCAAGGAAAGCCTGTCGAGCGCGCCCTGAAGGATGAAGCTTGCCGCGGCCGAATCGATCCGATCGGCCCGCTTGGCGCGCGAGACGTCCATTTCGAGCAGCGTCCGTTCGGCGGCAACCGTCGAAAGCCGCTCATCCCAATAGACGAAGGGCAGCGCCGTCTTCTGCTCCATATTACGCACGAAGGCGCGCGTCGCCTGCACACGCGGACCCGCTGATCCGTCCATATTCATTGGCAGGCCGATGATGAAGCCTGCGACCTTTTCCGATTGTGCGAAATCCAACAGCGCCTGGGCATCGATGGTGAACTTGACGCGGCGGATCACTGTGCGCGGCGTGGCGAAACGCCGCCCGAGATCGGACATCGAAAGCCCGATCGTCTTGGTGCCGAGATCGAGGCCGGCAATCGCCTGTCCCGGGGCAAGCATCTCGGCCATTTCCTCGATCGTCAACACCGTCATCGCCGTTTCATCCCGTCAAAACAAATTGAAGTCGCCGCCGCTTTTCTTTGCGGCCGCATAAGATATGTCCTTAGGGCATGACGCCGAAAAGTGTGAGCGGTTTTCGGACGACATCATGCTCTCATTCTTTGATGTGGCATCGAAACCGGCTTTGCATCACGTAATAAAGGAGACATTTCATGAAGATCACCTGGCTCGGCCATTCCGCCTTCCGCATCGAGACATCAAAGGCGAAGATCCTGCTCGATCCATTCCTCAGCTATAACGCCTCCTTTTCCGGCCAGGATATCAAGGATGTGTCCGCCGGCATCACCCATATCTTGTTGACGCATGGCCATGGCGACCATGTTGGCGATACCGTGGCACTCGCCAAGGAAACCGGTGCTGTCGTTCTCGCCAATGCCGATCTCGCCGCTTGGCTCGGCTCCAAGGGCGTCGACAAGATCGAGATGGGCAATACCGGCGGCACGATCGCGCTCGGCAGCTTCTCGGCGACCTTCACCAATGCGCTGCATTCCTCCGCCCAGATCACCGAGGACGGCGTCTCGCACGCACTCGGCAACGCCAACGGCCTGATGCTGCATTTCGACGACGAAGCCTCGATCCTTGCCATGGGCGATACCGATATCTTCTCCGACATGGCGCTGATCAATGAATTGCACCAGCCTGATATCGGCTTCGTGCCGGTCGGAGACCGCTTCACCATGGGTGGCGCGGTGGCAGCACTTGCCTGCCGGCGCTATTTCAACTTCAAGACCGCGGTCCCCTGCCACTACGGTACCTTTCCGATCATCGACCAGACGGCTGAAAAATTCGTTGCCGGCATGGAGGGATCGAAGACGGATGTGAAGGCAATCAGGCCTTCCGAGAGCCTGTCGATCTGACGAAACCCCGTTGCGTAAGGCGGACATGGCCTTTATAGCGGGTAGGAAAAATCCTATCCGGAGAATGCCATGTCCGTCGATCTTGCCACCGTGAAGCGCGTCGCCCGCCTTGCCCGTATTGCCGTCTCCGAGGACGAGGCAAATCGCATGGTCGGCGAGCTGAACGGCATCCTTGGCTTCGTCGAGCAGCTCTCCGAAGTGAATGTCGACGGCGTCGAGGCGATGACCTCGGTGACTCCGATGGCGATGAAGAAGCGGACCGATGAGGTGACCGACGGCAGCAAGGCAGCCGATATCGTCGCCAATGCGCCCGTCACCGACCACAATTTTTTCCTGGTGCCGAAAGTCGTCGAATAAGGTTTCGAAGCCTCTTTCCGACCCAGTTGCCATTTCCAGACCTGAAGCGAAAACACGATGAGCGAACTCACCAGCCTGACCATTGCCGAAGCCCGCCAGAAGCTGCGCGCCAAGGAAATCACCGCGATCGAACTGACCGAAGCCTATATCTCGGCGATCGATGCGGCCAATGGCCGGTTGAACGCCTATATCAAGATCACGCCGGATCTTGCCCGCGTCATGGCGAAGAACTCCGACGCGCGCATCGCCGCCGGCAAGGCGGGCGACCTCGAAGGCATTCCGCTCGGCATCAAGGATCTCTTCGCCACCGTCGGTGTTCACACCCAGGCCTGCAGCCACATTCTCGATGGTTTCGAGCCGCGTTATGAATCGACCGTGACGCAGAACCTCTGGGATGACGGCGCCGTCATGCTCGGCAAGCTTAATATGGATGAGTTCGCCATGGGCTCGTCCAACGAGACCTCGCATTACGGCCCGGTGATCAATCCCTGGCGTGCCGCAGGCTCCAACCAGCAGCTCGTGCCCGGCGGTTCGTCGGGCGGTTCAGCCGCAGCCGTCGCCGCGCATCTTTGCGCCGGCGCCACCGCGACCGATACCGGCGGCTCGATCCGCCAGCCGGCTGCCTTCACCGGCACCGTCGGCATCAAGCCGACCTATGGCCGCTGCTCGCGCTGGGGCACCGTCGCCTTCGCCTCTTCGCTCGACCAGGCAGGCCCGATCGCCCGCGACGTACGCGATGCCGCCATCCTTTTGAAGTCGATGGCAAGCGTCGACGCAAAGGACACGACATCGGTCGATCTGCCGGTGCCGGATTACGAAGCAGCTCTCGGCCAGTCGCTGAAGGGCATGAAGATCGGCATTCCGAACGAATACCGTGTCGACGGCATGCCGGATGAGATCGAGACCCTCTGGCGCCAGGGCATCGCCTGGCTGAAGGATGCCGGCGCCGAGATCGTCGACATCTCGCTGCCGCACACAAAATATGCCCTTCCGGCCTATTACATCGTCGCTCCCGCCGAGGCATCCTCGAACCTCGCGCGTTACGACGGTGTGCGCTACGGCCTGCGCGTCGACGGCAAGGATATCGTCGACATGTATGAGAAGACGCGTGCCGCGGGCTTCGGCAAGGAAGTCAAGCGCCGCATCATGATCGGCACCTATGTGCTGTCGGCCGGTTATTACGATGCCTATTACATCCGCGCCCAGAAGGTGCGCACGCTGATCAAGCGCGATTTCGAACTCGCCTTTGACGCTGGTGTCGATGCCATCCTGACGCCGGCAACGCCGTCGTCGGCCTTCGGCGTTGCCGATGAGAACCTCGCCGCCGATCCGGTGAAGATGTATCTGAACGACATCTTCACGGTGACGGTCAACATGGCAGGCCTGCCCGGCATCGCCGTGCCGGCCGGCCTCGACCATAAGGGCCTGCCGCTCGGCCTGCAGCTGATCGGCAAACCCTTCGATGAGGAAACCCTCTTCAAGACCGCTCATGTCATCGAGCAGGCAGCCGGCCGGTTTACGCCGGCCAAGTGGTGGTAACGGATCTAACGATCCGAAGAATAACGGCTGCCGACCACGAAACGGTCGGCGCCGTCGGCTTTGCCGCATGGGCCGCCAGTGATGCCTTCGAGGACAACTATCTCGATCCCGATGTAATCGCCAGGGTGCGGGACGAGTTCGCCATCTTTCCTAAGGAAACGAAAGGCGAGATCGTCGTTGCCGAACGGGGCGGGACGATTCTCGGCTGGGGCGCGCGTGAAAATCAACCGAATTATGTGTCCGACCTCTGGGTGCATCCCGACCACCAGGGCAACGGCGTCGGCCGGGCTCTCCTGCTTCATTTGTGCGAGCTGATGGCGGCAGAGGGGCTGGCGACTGCCAGGCTCGACACGCATGCCAGGAATGAGCGCGCGATCTGGCTCTACGAACGCTGCGGCTTCACGATCATCTGGCGCGGCCGCGAATTTTCGAAGAGCATGGGCGTTGAACTTCAAAAGGTGCATCTGGAGAAGCGGTTGCCTGACCGATAGCGGGAACCAGGAGGGGGTCTTATGGCGAACAATGATCTTGCGCAATTAATCGAGGCATTCGATCGCCTCTCTGCCGGCGGTTTCGCCATGGGTGCGGATTGGCAGGCGGTGCACGACATCTGCCAGCGCCACGAAGGCGAACAGCCGTTCGATTGGGGGCACGCCCTTTGCCATCGCATCGAGGGCGATGACTGGAATGCCGACTACTGGTATCGCCGCGCCGGCAAGGCGCGGGGCACGGGCACGATGGCAGTCGAGTGGTCGGCGATGCGGACGGAACTCTCTGCAAAGGTTTGAGGCGACACCCCCGATCGCCCCGTTCGAGACGCGATCGGGAGTGCCACTATTACCTGTTGTTCAGCTGAGACCTGACCAACTTCAGCCCTCTTTCGGTGATCCGGTAGGGGTGGCCGCCTGAGGACTTGATTGCCTTCAGCCGCTTCAGCCTGCGGAAGAGATCGAGGTCGACCCCGGGATAGAGCCAGCCGTCGCGAGTGAAGCAACTGACCGCCTCGATCTTCCTGTCGTCGTCGCGGGTAATTTCGATGCGGCCGCCTTGGGCCATGAGATGCAGGATTCGCTGCTCCGTGCGAGAAATGTCCATATGTTGAGATCCGGTATCGCGCCCGGCAGGGCGCACAAAAACGATCTGGCGCTCATTCGAACGTCAGGGCTTCGTTTTTTTCGGGCCCATGCGCGCAAGGAAACTTGCGGGCAGGGCCTTTACCGGGTCTCAGGCAGGCTCAACATAAAACACCTCGATAAGACCTATTATTCAGCCCGGAAAATTCGGTCAAGACGTGTTTGCCTCTCAAAACCAGCCGAAAACCGCGGTTTCGGTCGATCATCCTGTTGGAGCTACTGGTAAAATCCGCGACTCAATGGTCTAGTTGAGGCGTAACGCGGAGGTGTCGTTGATCCACATTCGCAATGCCCGCGACGGTGAAGCGGAGCTATTGAGCGAGATCGGGCTCAGGGCCTGGCAAAAGGCGATGGCGTCGATCGGCGAATCGGACGCGATGATCGACGCGGCGCGCAACGCCTTCCGGAACTTCGTGGAAAACGACTGGCTGACCATCACCGTCGTCGAGCAGAACGGCCAGGTCGCGGGCTGGGCGGCGCGTGAGGGATTGGACGAAACCATCTCGGATTTCTGGATCGATCCCGCATTCACCCGCCAGGGTCTCGGTTCGGCCCTTCTCGTCCGCATCGAAAAGGAGATTGCCGATCAGGGCTTCGAGAAGGCGGCGATGCAGACCCATTCCGGCAATAGCGAGGCGATCGGCTTCTTCCAGAAGCACGGCTATAGCATTCATTGGCTTTCGGTTGCCTACAATCCAAAGCTCGACCGCGACGTGCCCTCCGTTGGACTGACGAAACAGCTCGTTTCGGACGGCCAAGGTGGATATGGCCAGGAATTCTGACGCTTCAAAAATCCTGAGGAAGCAGAAGGCCCCATTGCGGCACGAAGGCGAGGATAGCAATCAGCGCGCCGTGGAGGATCAGGATCGCCGCCAGGATTGACCGGAACGGCTCCTTTCTCGTCTTGTGCCGCAGCAACTGCTGTGCCGCCACCGCGCCAAGGCTGCCGCCGATCAGCGCCAGCAAGAGAAGTGTGCGCTCGCTGATGCGCCGCTTGCCGTGGCGCGCCGCCTGCTTGTCCCTGAAATAGATCGAGAATACTAAAAGGTTCAGGGCCAGAAACAGGAAGGCCCATTTGATAATATCGATCATCGTCATAGGGGAACCCTACCGCGGCTCCGTTAATGGACGGCAAAACCGCAATGCGCGTCATGGCGAAAGCCTTGCACCGGCACGCCATTTCCTTTACCTCACCAGTGGAAAAGAACAGCCTGCAAAGAGCATCAGATGACCCTTGTCGACGTCCGCACGCCTGATCCGAAACGCTTCATCCCCGGCGCCACCGGCGACTGGGAAGTCATCGTCGGCATGGAAGTCCATGCCCAGGTGCTGTCCAATTCGAAGCTCTTCTCCGGCGCCTCGACGGAATTCGGCAAGCCGCAGAATTCGAACGTCTCGATGGTCGACGCCGCCATGCCCGGCATGCTGCCTGTCATCAACGAGGAATGCGTCAAGCAGGCTGTTCGCACCGGCCTCGGCCTGAAGGCCCAGATCAACAAGCGCTCCCTGTTTGATCGCAAGAACTATTTCTATCCCGACCTGCCGCAGGGCTATCAGATCTCGCAGTTCAAGGATCCGATCGTCGGCGAGGGCAAGATCGTCATTTCTCTCGGGCCGGACCGCCAGGGCCAGTTCGAGGATATCGAGATCGGCATCGAGCGCCTGCACCTGGAGCAGGATGCCGGCAAGTCGATGCATGACCAGCACGCGACCATGTCCTATGTCGATCTCAACCGTTCCGGCGTTGCCCTGATGGAGATCGTCTCCAAGCCGGACATGCGCTCGTCCGACGAGGCCAAGGCCTATATGACCAAGCTGCGCTCGATTGTGCGTTATCTCGGCACCTGCGACGGCAACATGGACGAGGGCTCGATGCGCGCCGACGTCAACGTCTCCGTCCGCCGTCCGGGCGAGGATTTCGGCACGCGTTGCGAAATCAAGAACGTCAACTCCATCCGTTTCATCGGCCAGGCGATCGAATATGAAGCCCGTCGCCAGATCGGCATTCTGGAGGATGGCGGCAAGATCGATCAGGAGACCCGCCTGTTCGATCCGAACAAGGGCGAGACGCGCTCGATGCGCTCCAAGGAGGATGCGCACGACTATCGTTATTTCCCCGATCCGGATCTGCTGCCGCTCGAATTCGACGATGCCTTCATCAAGGCGCTCGAAGCCGATCTGCCGGAACTGCCTGACGACAAGAAGGAGCGCTTCGTGCGCGAGCTCGGCCTGTCGATCTACGACGCCTCGGTGCTCGTTTCCGAAAAGGCGATTGCCGATTATTTCGAAGCGGTCGCCGCAGGCCGTGACGGCAAGACGGCGGCCAACTGGGTGATCAACGATCTGCTTGGAGCCCTGAACCGCACCGGCAAGGACATCGAGCAGACGCCGGTTTCGCCGGCCCAGCTCGGCGCCATCATCGATCTTATCAAGGCGGGAACCATATCCGGCAAGATCGCCAAGGATCTCTTCGAGATCGTGCTCACCGAGGGCGGCGATCCCGCCGAGATCGTCGAAGCGCGCGGCATGAAGCAGGTGACCGATACCGGCGCGATCGAAAAGGCCGTCGACGAGATCATCGCCGCCAATCCGGACCAGGTCGAAAAGGTCAAGGCGAAGCCGACCATGGCGGCATGGTTCGTCGGCCAGGTGATGAAGGCGACCGGCGGCAAGGCCAATCCGCAGGCTGTTCAGGCCCTCGTCAAGGCGAAGCTCGGCATCGAGGAGTAAGCGGTGTATTTCGTCCGCACTGCCGGCGAGCGCGACCTGGAGAAGGTGCGCGCGCTGCTGGCGGAGAGCTTTCATGCCGCCTATGACGGTCTCCATGGCCGAGCTAAAGTAGATGAACTGGTCGCCCATCTCTTTTCGCCGGCGGCGCTGAAGGCGCGGCTGGTGCGAAAGGATGCCGAATTCCTCGTTGCCGATGACGGCCGTAATATCGGCGGCATGGGTTATGCGGCAATGTCGCAGGCATTGACGAAAACGGTCATGCTGCATCTCCTCTATGTCAGGCCGGCGCTGCAGCACCAGGGTATCGGCCGCGATATCTTCGCCGAGCTCGAAACCTGCTTTCCCGATGCGGAGATCATGCGCCTCGAAGTCGAACCGCAAAACGCTGCGGCGATCGCCTTCTATCTCACGCACGGCTTCACCGAGATCGGCCGCAACGAGAATGACGGGGCCGGACAATCCGGCATTCCGGCATTGGTGTTGGAGAAGCGCTTGGCGGGTTAAACGCCCGTATCGCTGAGTGCCTTGTGGTGGCTGTGGTAGGTCTGGAGCAGTTGCAGCAGTCGCTCCGTGCTGACGGTAAGGCCACTCGTTTCGATGCGCAGTTGCCGAAGTTCATTCGTGGCACGTGCGGTATGGAATAGTGAGAACACCGGTTTGCGACCCTGAATGCTGCCTGGTCGACACCAGACAGCGATTGTATCTCCGGTGCCTTCTGCGTCCGTTCCCGGCGATGCCGACAACAGGTTGCCCAGAACCAGATAAATTGTTCGCAAAATCCTTTGCGCCAGCGTGGGTGCCGCCGCCTCGATGCGTGCGACTGCCGGCCACGGAATTAATTCTTGCATTAGCCGAAGATCTTTAAAGCCATTTGGGCCTATCGCAATGATCGTCTTATTGGATGAAAAGATCAGGATATAAAGATTGCAAAATAGGTAGTACGCAATTGGCGGCCCACAGAGGACGGACAGGAAAAACGAATTCAAAGTTCCATCGAAAAGCCAGAAGCCGAGAACAATCACTAGTGTTGATAGTGCAATTCTAAGCCAAATGTCCCTAGCGGAGTATCCGACCTCACGGATATCGCTCAAGAACATCCGCCTTTTTCCTTCTGCAACAATCATCGTCCGATTCCTACATAGGTAGAAAAGTGTGATGCCACAAGATTTGAATATCCGTGAAGCTTGCAAGGACGACCTGCCTGCGCTGGTGGCTATGTTTTCGGCCGACGCACTCGGCGGTCACGGGGATACCACCGAAGCTGAAGCCTTTCCAGATTATGTCAGGGCATTTGCCATCATCGAGGCCTCGCCCGACCAGACGCTTTACGTCGCAGAGCGCGGCGGCGAGGTCGTCGGCACTTTTCAGACGATGGTGACGACTTCGCTCACCGGCCGTGGCTCCTCGGCGATGATTATCGAGGCGGTGCAGACACGCGCCGATATGCGCGGGCAGGGGGTCGGCGGACTGATGATTGAATTCGCCATTGCCGAGGCAAAAGGCCGCGGTATCGGGCGGGTTGCCTTGACCTCGAATGCGATACGCAAGGATGCCCATCGTTTCTACGAAAGGCTGGGCTTCAAGCCCTCGCATCTCGGCTTCAAGCTGGCTTTGAAATGACCCGTGACTGTCGCGGAATCGCTGGACAATTCGGCTTGGCGACGGCATAAGCGAGGAAACGAATTCTGGTTTGGCTCGCATCTGGCGGGCACAAGGAAAAGACATGTGGAATCTTCTGGTTCAGACCTTTACCTGGTGGAACGGTCAGACGATGGGCACGCGTTTTGCGACCTGGCGTTTTGGCAAGCGCGTCGGCGAGGATGAATTCGGCAACGTCTACTACGAAGGCGGCATGTCCTCCTACGGTCTGCCGAAGCGCTGGGTGATCTACAAGGGTTATGCCGAAGCCTCCGCGATTCCGCCGGGTTGGCATGGCTGGATGCATCATCGCACCGATGTTCCTCCGTCCAGGGAAAACTACGTCGCCAAGGAATGGCAGAAGCCGCACCGGCCCAACCATACCGGTTCGCCGCAGGCCTATCGTCCGCCGGGCTCCATCGCCGTTCCGGGCGAACGTCCGCGCGTCACCGGCGATTACGACGCCTGGACGCCAGGCAACTGAGACGGCTCGACCGGGCGATCCCAAGACCCGGCTTTTGGCCACAATTGACCTTTACCCGCAGGTTGGCCGCGCTTGACCGCGGCCGTGAACTGAAAATGTCTGGAGACGGGTACATATGAAGCTCTTCACGCGGAACATGGTCCTGCGTGCCGCCGGATCGCTGCTGGCGCTCTCGGCCCTGCTTCCGCCAGTTGCGGCACATGCCGCACGCATCGAAAATCCGGTTGCCGTCTTTTCCGGCCTCGACAAGATCACCGGCCGCATCACGACCTTCGACGTCTATGTCAACGAGACGGTACAGTTCGGTGCGCTGCAGGTGACACCGAAGGCCTGTTATTCGCGCGACCAGTCGGAAGCACAGAAGATCGACGGTTTCGTCGAGGTCGACGAGATCACCCTCGACCGCAAGATCCGCCGCATCTTCACCGGCTGGATGTTCGCAGCCAGCCCCGGCCTCAACGCCGTCGAGCACCCGATCTACGACGTCTGGCTGAAGGATTGCAAGGCGAACTCGGACGTCCCGGCTCCCGACGGCGCCAAGGCGACAGCGCGCTAAAGCCTCTCAGAGCCTGACTCGAAAGGTGCTCAACGGTATCGGTATCTTGCCAAGCGCCGTGTGAGGACGGAAATCAGTCCGGCCAATTGTGGTTTCCGTTCGACCTTAGCAAACAGAATCAGAATCTAGTCGCCGTGGTCAACACGGCGAGCAATGTAGAGGTGGGTTTCGTAGTCCAAGCTGAACTCTCCTCCTTCACTGTCGATCGCTTTTGCGATTTCGCCGAGCAGCTCTTCGCGTATCGCTGGAGTGAGCATCCGAACATCCGATCGGGTGCGTAAGAAATTGATGTAGCTCGATGTTGTGTGCTGCCACTTCCACGAATAACACCGGTGCTCCACCGCCCCGAACAATCTCGACTCGTCAAACCAGCGTTTGAATGGGCCACTGGGCAGATACCAAGCTTCCGGCGGAGTCCCCCAGCCACCAGTGTGACGCAGGAATATTCCTTTGAACTGTTCAAGCAGGGACGTGGGTATCCCCACAGGAACATGTCCGAAGACCGCCAATGATCCATTAGGCGAAAGCACTTCGGCTGCTTTTACGAACCGCACCTCCGGAGAGACCCAGTGCCACGACTGTGCCGCAATGATCAGTGGGAAGACGGCATTGTGAACAGGCCAAGCCTCGAACGTTGTCTCGAGCACGTCAACGTTGGAAAAATTCGCCAAGCTTTCACGTGCGGTGCGGACCATTTCCTGCCCGGGATCAATCGCAAGGATCTGCAAGTCCCGCGTCGCGAAGCTCTTCGTTGCCTGACCCGTTCCGCAGCCGACTTCGAGAACGATATCGCTTGGTTTCAGTTTGGCATACGAGACCACATCATCGATGAGAGCTTCGGGATAGTCGGGGCGTGTTTCCCTGTATACGTTCGCGACCTGATCGAATGTGAAGCGCTGTTCCATAGATTTGCCCTGCGTGGGAGAATAGCTCAGTAAAGCCATTCTTCATTCGCCGCACAACATTCTAGAGGCCGGTCGAGTAGTACAGGCCGCTCCAAGGATCGCGGCCGCATTATATCGTTTCAAAGTTCTATCCCCGTTGGGCCGGGACCTAACGAACTCGGTTGAAAAATCAACGCTTGGATGAATCGATCGGGCCTAAAACTTAAGGTGCGGCGATTCCATCGCCGCGGCAAGCATCGCGGCATAATCAGCCTTCGGAACGTCGATAGCTCCAAATGTCTTCAGGTGCTCGGTGGTGAACTGTGTGTCGAGCAAGGTGAAGCCCCTTTCCCGCAGCCGGTCGACCAGATGCACGAGGCAGATCTTCGAGGCGTCCGTCCGGCGCGAAAACATGCTTTCGCCGAAGAAGGCCGAGCCGAGCGAGACGCCGTAGAGGCCGCCGACCAGTTTATCGCCCTCCCAGGCTTCGACGGTATGGGCATGACCCATGTCGAAGAGCGTCGCGTAAAGCGATCGGATCGTCCTGTTGATCCAGGTGCTCGGGCGCCCGGACGTCTCCTCCGCGCAAGCCGCGATGACCTGATCGAAAGCGTGATCGAAACGGATCTCGAAGGGTTTCCTGCGCACTGCCTTGGCAAGGCTCTTCGACACGTGGAAATGGTCGAGCGGCAGCACGCCGCGCAGTTCCGGTTCGACCCAGAAGATCTCCGGGTCGTCGGCGGATTCGGCCATCGGGAAGAGGCCGATGGAATAGGCGCGCAGGAGAATGTCAGGGGTTATGCCTGGTGACTTCCTGCGCGATCCTGCCATTCCTGTCCTATGCTGCCGGTGTCTTGGCGAGGTAGTGTTCAAGCCAATGGATATCGTAATCGCCGTTGGCGATATCCTGGTTGGAGACGAGGTCCTGGAACAGCGGCAACGTTGTGTTGATGCCGTCGACGACGAATTCGTCGAGCGCCCGGCGCAGGCGCATCATGCATTCGACGCGGGTACGGCCGTGCACGATCAGCTTGCCGATGAGGCTGTCGTAATAGGGCGGGATCTTGTAGCCCTGGTAGGCACCGGAATCGATGCGCACGCCGAGGCCACCCGGCGCGTGGAAATGCGTGATCGTACCCGGCGAAGGCACGAAGGTGCGCGGGTGCTCGGCATTGATACGGCATTCGATGGCGTGACCGGAAAAATGCACTTCATCCTGCGTCACCGAGAGACCGCCGCCGGAAGCGACGCGGATCTGCTCGTGAACGAGGTCGATGCCGGTGATCGCTTCGGTGATGGGATGCTCCACCTGCAGGCGGGTGTTCATTTCGATGAAATAGAACTCGCCGTTTTCGTAGAGGAATTCGATCGTGCCGGCGCCGCGATATTTCAGCTTCTTCATGGCGTCGGCGCAGACCTGGCCGATCTTCATGCGCTGCTCGACGTTGAGTGCCGGCGAATTCGCCTCTTCCCAGACCTTCTGATGGCGCCGCTGCAGCGAGCAGTCGCGCTCGCCGAGATGGATGGCATTGCCTTCGCCGTCGCCGAATACCTGGATTTCGATGTGGCGCGGCTTGCCGAGATATTTTTCCATGTAGACGGCATCGTTGCCGAAGGCGGCTGCCGCTTCCGTGCGCGCCGTCGACCAGGCCTCGATCAAGTCGGCCTCGCTCTTGGCGACCTTCATGCCGCGTCCGCCGCCGCCGGCCGTGGCCTTGATCAGCACGGGATAGCCGATTTCGGCGGCCGTCTTCAGCGCATCCTCTTCGGTCTTCACTTCGCCGTCCGAGCCTGGAACGACGGGAATGCCGAGCTCGAGCGCCGTCGTCTTGGCGGTAATCTTGTCACCCATGATGCGGATATGGTCCGCCGTCGGGCCGATGAAGGTGATGCCGTGGGCTTCGAGGATATCGGCGAACTTGGCATTCTCCGACAGGAAGCCGTAGCCCGGATGCACGGCGTCGGCACCGGTGATCTCGCAGGCGGCGACGATCTGGTGGATGTTGAGATAGCTCTCGCGCGAGGAGGGCGGGCCGATGCAGACACTTTCGTCGGCAAGGCGTACATGCATGGCATCGGCGTCGGCGGTGGAATGAACCACCACGCAGGCGATGCCGAGCTCCTTGCAGGCCCGGAGCACGCGAAGGGCGATTTCCCCGCGATTGGCGATGAGGATTTTCGAAATCATGGGCATCGGCCTATTCGATGACGACGAGGGCTTGGCCGTATTCGACGGGATGCCCGTCATCGACGAGGATTTCGGTCACCTTGCCTGACTTCGGCGAGGGGATCTGGTTCATCGTCTTCATCGCTTCGATGATGATCAACGTCTGGCCTTCCTTGACGGTTGCGCCGACTTCGATGAAGGGACGCGCGCCCGGAGCCGGCGCCATGTAAACGGTACCCACCATCGGTGCATTGACGACATTGGCCGGGTTGCGGCTGGGAGCTGCGGCAGGCGCGGCAGCAGCTGCCGCAGCGGTGGCTGCGGTCGCGGCAAAGGCCGGTGCTGCGATCGGCGCCTGGACATATTGCGGCGTGCCGGCGCGCGAAACGCGGATGCGCAGGTCGTCCTGCTCGACCTCGATCTCTGTCAGATCCGTTTCGTTCAGAATATTGGCGAGATCGCGGATCAGTGCCTGGTCGATACCCGATTTCTTTTCAGCCATGGTGTTGCCCTGTCTTCTTCTTATGCCGTGATGTTCTTCAGCGCGTGGAGCGCCAGGATGTAGCTGTGAGGCCCGAAGCCGCAGATGACGCCTTTGCATGCCGGCGCGATCATCGACTTGTGGCGGAATTCTTCCCGTGCATGCACGTTGGATATGTGGAGTTCGACGACGGGAATGGAAATAGCGCGGATCGCATCATGCAGCGCGACCGATGTATGCGTATAGGCGCCCGCGTTGATGGCAACGCCGGCGGCCTTGTCGTCGGCCTCATGGAACCAGTCGACGAGCGTGCCTTCGTGGTTGCTCTGCCGGAAATCGATATCAAATCCGAGTTCGCGGCCTGCAGCCTTGCAGTCCGCCTCGATGTCCTTGAGCGTCTTGCCGCCATAAATGCCGGGCTCTCGTTTACCCAGCATGTTCAGGTTGGGGCCGTTCAGGACAAAAATCGTTTGCGTCATCGAATGTTCCGTAAAAGGTACGACGGCAACCTATAGACTCCGCGAAGGCTGAATGAAAGCCCTTACGGATTGGCCAGCGGCAATCGTGCCACATTTGTCCACATGGTTGAAACGCTTCGATTTTGGCGATTTGATGGGCTATCGTTCGGCGCTTGGTTTGCTCAGCAGGCGGTCTTGCCGCAGCTGCGCATGTTCCTAACCTTGGCTTCGAGATCGTCGAGCCCGACGGCGCCGGGCACCAGTTCGTTGCCGATCACATAGGACGGCGTGCCGCTGATGCCGAGACTGGAGGCGAGCTGGTAGGTCGCCTGGACTATACCGTCATTCGGGCTCTTTGCCATCTCGGCGCGGATCTTGTCCTCGCTGACGCCGAGCGAGGCAGCGACCGCGACCGCTGTTTCGTCAGAGGCACGGCCCTCGGTGCCGAGAAGGGCGACGTGGAAATCGGCATATTTCTCCGGTGCGAGCTTGCGGAAGGCGTCGGCCACCTTGTGGGCGGCGACCGAATCCGGCCCGAGGATCGGGAATTCCTTAAGGACGAAACGGACGTTCTTGTCCTTCTTCAGCATCGCCTGCATGTCGGGAAGCGCATGGCGGCAGTAGCTGCAATTATAATCGAAGAATTCGACGACAGTGACATCGCCCTTGGGATTGCCGAGCGTGACGTCGTTCTTCGATTCGAAGATGTCGGTGCTGTTCTCTTCGATCGCCATATTGGCCTTTACCGACCGCTGGGCCTCCTGCTTCTTCTGCAGCGCATCCTGGACTTCGAGCATGATCTCGGGGTTCTCGATCAGGTATTGCTTGATGAATTCGCCGAACTCCTTCTTCTGCTGGTCGTCGAGCGCTGCCGCCGGAAGCGGAAGGGCGATCGATGCGGCAAGCGCCAGTGCGGTGAAGGTCTTCGGGAAGAATGCCATGATATCCTCGTCATCGGCGATATGGTCGTCTCTTCATCGAGAAGACCGTCGCCGGGTTAATGGACTTGAATGCGTTGCGTCAAGGTACGGTGCGTTCGGTTCTGCTCAAACCAGAATTTTTCGTCCCCGCGCGGCCCTCGCGGGATTGTGATGAGCCGATTAATGCGGCAATTGTCGGGCCGTGATTGCAGAAGCTGAGCGAGAAACGATCTTGTTTTCCATATCGAAACGCAGCGAAGTCGAGCCTTTTCACGCCATGGACGTCCTGGCGGAGGCGACAAAGCGGCGTGCGGCCGGTCATCCGGTGATCTCGATGGCGGTCGGTCAGCCTTCGCATCCGGCACCTCAGGCGGCCCTCGAAGCGGCGCGGGCAGCCCTTGCCGAAGGCCGGATCGGTTATACCGATGCGCTGGGAACGGCGCGGCTGAAATCGGCGCTCACCTGGCACTACAAGGATCGCCATGGCCTGGAGATCGATCCCCAGCGCATCGCCATCACCACTGGTTCCTCGGCCGGCTTCAATCTCGCCTTCCTGTCGCTCTTCGATGCCGGTGATGCGGTGGCGATCGCAAGACCCGGTTATCCCGCCTATCGCAATATCCTCGGTGCGCTGGGCCTGAAGGTTCTCGAAGTGCCTGTAACGGCCGAGACCCACTTCACCCTGACGCCGCAAAGCCTCGAAGCGGCGCAGAAGGAAAGCGGCATGAGGCTGAAAGGCGTGCTGCTCGCAAGCCCCGCCAACCCGACGGGTACGGTGACCGGCCGCGAGGGACTGAAGGCGCTTTCTGATTACTGCGCGGCCCATTCCATCGCCTTCATCTCCGATGAAATCTACCACGGGCTGACCTTCGCCGGTGAGGAGGCGAGCGCGCTGGAGCTGACCGACGAGGCGATCGTCATCAACTCCTTCTCCAAATATTATTGCATGACCGGCTGGCGGGTAGGCTGGATGGTGCTTCCCAAGCGCCTGGTTCGGCCGATCGAGCGGGTGGCGCAGAGCCTCTATATTTCCCCGCCCGAGCTTTCCCAGATCGCCGCCACGGCCGCTCTTGGCGCTGGCGCCGAGCTCGATCGTTACAAGGCGAGCTATGCCGCCAACCGCGAACTGCTGATGCGGCGACTGCCGCAGATCGGGTTTTCCATCGCCTCGCCGATGGACGGCGCCTTCTACGCCTATCTCGACGTCAGCCGCTTCACCAATGACAGCATGGGCTTTGCCAAACGTATGCTCGCGGAAATCGACGTCGCCGCAACGCCCGGTCTCGATTTCGATCCGCTGGAGGGAAATCGAAGCTTGCGTCTCTCCTATGCGGGCTCGCAAGCGGAGATCGCCGAGGCGGTAGAGCGAATCGCAGCCTGGTTGAAGTAGCGTCCGCTGCCGGGCAAGCGGCAGTGCGCTCGCCAATCCTCAGCTGCGCCGCGAAAATAGCGAGGCGAGCGTCGAAGACGGTTTGTTGTTCAGCCGCGCCACCACCACGAGCTGCTTGATGTCGCCGCGCTTGTAGGCGGCGAGGAAGCGCTTGTAATCCTTGAAGGAGACGCAGCCGTTGGAATCGCCGTTCTTGCCGAGCATGTAGGTGTGGGCGAGCAGGCCGACACGATCATAGATGGCGTCCGAACCCTCGACAGGTGTCAGCCGCAGCGCCTCGACGCCGTGGAAAAGGCTCTCGCGCATGGTAAGAACATAGGTGTGCGGCGGTGTCGGTCCGCGCATCTTCTTGTTGGCGAAGCGCGGCTTGTCGCGCATCTTGCCGAGCCCGGAATGGGCCTCGAGCCGCTCGCCGTTCGGCAGATAGACGGTGCTGTTCTCGATATCGTAGATCGCCACGCCTGCGCGCAGTTTGGGCGAGAAGACCGGCTTGTCGTAGCGCGGCACGGCATCGTCCTCGTCATCCTCGATCGGCGAGTTCGGCTGGGCGTAGGCAAGCACAGGCTCGGCGGAGCGCTGCAAACCCTTGGAGGCCGGTGTCGGTTTGCCAATCAATCCGTCGGGACGCGCCATCGGCAGCGGCACCGAACCGTCGTCCGGCGCCAGCACGAGATCGAAGGGTGGCGCGTCTTCCGCGGCGGCGACAACCACAGGAGCTGGTTCAGATGCGGGAATCGAGGCCGTTTTGAGGGGAGGTGCAGCTGGCTCGACCGGAGACGGCGCGATTTGCCGGGATCCGGCATCGGCAAGAGCAAGCAGGGTCGGGAGTTCGGCTGCAGCGACCGCCTCTTTCGAGGGAACGATGATCCGGTCGCCGTCGTCTTCTTCCGTCTCTGCCGAGGCGATCTCGACCGCCGCCGCCGCGATCACGTCGTCCTTGCGGAATTTGGCGCTGTCGGAGATCGCTGCCACGACCGGCTGCTCGGCAGCCATGGCGAACCGATTGTTTTTGGCGAGAACCGCCAGTGCTGTTGCAGCGGCGGCGGTCTTTTCGGCATGGGATTGAATGAGGCTCGCCGTCAGCGGGACCTTCGGCTTCGCATCGAAGGCGGTCAGCCGGTCGGCCTTGCCGACATGGATCAGCCTCTCATGGCGCGGTGAAGGCGCAACCTTCGGCGCAATGCCGAGCTGTGCCAGACGATCCGGCGGAGAATAGGGAGCGGCTATCGAGTGCATCGTCGCGAAGGTTGCGATCAGCCAGGTGGAGGTCAAAAATCCGGCGCCGACAACACCGTAAAGGAAACCGCGAGATCTGCGCCAACGGAAAGCAGATCCGCCAAGAGGGGTGACGTCATCCAACGTCCCGACCGCACACGCCATACTACACTCGTCTTTCAAACTCGCTACGCAGGCCGGCGGCACTGACTGATTAAACTTCGCCGGGGGCCGGTACAGGCGCAAATGGGCCGAATTTAGACCACCCGCGACGTCCGACTGTCTCGCAAGGATGACGAATTATGGTTTCTAATGTGTTTACGCGGCGTCGCTCTTTCTTTCGACGTCTCAAAAAGAGATGTGTTGGGCCTTCTCAGGCGCGCTCCATCACATAACTCCCCGGCGCTTCCTCGATCGCGTTCAACGCATCGCCGCCGGGTTTGCGCGCCGGTACGCGCCTGCCGTCATGCGCCTCGATCCAGGCCTGCCAATGCGGCCACCACGATCCCGGCGTCTCGGTCGCGTGTTCGAGCCAGGTCTCGTAGTCCCCCTTGGCGGGACCACCGGTCCAATATTGATATTTCTTCTTGTCGGGCGGGTTGACGACGCCGGCGATATGTCCCGAGCCGGTGACGACGAATTCCACCTTGCCGCCGAAGAACTGGCTGCCGAG
Organism: Rhizobium sp. BT-226; assembly: GCF_025847085.2. Lineage (NCBI taxonomy): Bacteria > Pseudomonadati > Pseudomonadota > Alphaproteobacteria > Hyphomicrobiales > Rhizobiaceae > Rhizobium > Rhizobium sp. BT-226. Next base: position 224,063 of record NZ_JAOYTI010000001.1, read on the forward strand.
GAAGACGGACTTGGCAGGTGCGATGTGATCCTCGCGGGTGGCGAGATTATAGATCGGGATCTTCACGTCCTTCAGCGACACCGGCTTGCCGTCGAGGATCATCTCGTTCTGCGTCAGCGCATTCTTGAGATAGCAATTGCGCAGGTAGAAGGCATGGTTTGCCGCCGCCATGCGGGTCGAATCGGCGTTCCAGAACAACAGGTCGAAGGGCAGGGGATCCTGGCCCTTGAGGTAGTTGTCGACGAAATAAGGCCAGATCAGCTCGGAGGCGCGCAGCATGTTGAAGGCCATCGACATCTTCGTGCCGTCCAGATAGCCGGCCGCCTGCATATGCTCTTCCAGCGATTCAAGCTGCTCCTCGTCGACGAAGACCTTGAGGTCGCCGGCATGGGTGAAGTCGACCTGGGTGGTGAAGAGTGTCGCGCTCTTGATGCGCTTGTTCTTCTCCTTGGCATGCAGCGCTAGTGTCGCGGCCAGCAGCGTGCCGCCGACACAGTAGCCGACGGCGTTGACGTCCTTCTCGCCGGTCGCCTTCTCGATCGTCGCCAGCGCGAAATCGATACCCTCGCGGGCATAGGCCGCCCAGTCCTTGTCGGCGTGGCGCGCATCCGGGTTGACCCAAGAGATGACGAAGACGGTCTGCCCCTGGTCGACGCACCATTTGATGAAGGATTTCTGCGGGTTGAGGTCGAGAATATAGAACTTGTTGATCCAGGGCGGGCAGATCAAAAGCGGCCGCTTCAGCACCGTTTCGGTCGATGCCTCGTACTGGATGATCTGGCAGATATCGTTCTGGGCGATCACCTTGCCTGGCGTCAGCGCCATGTCGCGGCCGACGGCGAATTTCGTCATGTCGGTCTGGCGAAGGCGAAGGTCGCCATGTCCGGCAGCGATATCCTCGGCCAGCATCTTCATCCCGCGCACCAGATTGGCGCCGCTGGTCGCAATCGTCTCGCGGTAGAGCTGCGGATTGGTGGCGATGAAGTTGGTCGGCGAAAGCGCTGCCGTGATCTGCTTCACGTAGAAGCCGGCCTTGTGCTTGGTGTGCTCGTCGAGGCCCTCGGTCTCCGACACCATCTTTTCCACCCAGTCTGTCGTGACGAAATAGACCTGGCGGAGAAAATCGAAGAACGGATTCTTCTGCCAGTCCTCGTCCGAAAAGCGCTTGTCCTTGCGGGTGTCCGGCTCGGGTGGCGTGGGATCGCCCTGCATTCGCTGCATCGAGCGCATCCAGATGCCGAAGAACGAGGACATCAGCTGCGTCTGTGCCTCGAAGGTTCGGCGCGGATCGGAAATCCAGTATTCGGTGACCTTGGAAAGCGTCTTGACCATGTCGGTCATCGGATCGGCGGCGCTTTCGGTGATCTCGCCGCGTTCGCGCGGCGCAAGCCAGGCAGACGCTGCTTGTCCGAGATTTTCGAGCGCCCGGGCGAAATTCATCGCCATGGCCTCAGGATCCTTCAACAGATAGGGATCGAGATCGGTCGCGTCGAAGCCGGCCTTGCCGCCATTCTCCTGCTTGCTGTCGGTCACCATTTCCTCCGGCGGCAGCACCACTCTTTTTATCCATTCGTTGTACATCGTGATCGAACGAGAAAACAAGTTCCACCCGCATCGGCTCATGCTATTGCTTTGTGGCTGCGACAAATTTAACAGTCGAAGCAGTCAAAACTGGATTTTTGAGGCATGACGAAGAACGGCATTCGGCGCATCGCAACCTTCAACCGTACCGCACTGATCTGCGCCGCGGCAGCGATGGCTCTTGCCGGATGCAATCTGACGGCGGAACAAAAAGCCGCAGCCGCCGCCAAGCGAGCGGCGCCGACCGCCGTCGTCATGCCCGCCACCAAGGGCGAGGCGGCCGAGGGCGGCCTTGCAAAATACCCGGACGGCTATCCGAATTTCGGCGCTCCGCTGACCGCCGCCAATGTCCAGATGAGCGACGAGCAGGCGGCCGAACTGCAGCATCAGCTGACGGCACTTGCCGCCCGGCGCAAGGCAGGCGCGCTTTCGGAAGCCGAATATCAGGCCAAGGTCGCCGAAATGCGGCGTCTCGCCGCCGAGCACGGCACCGATACGCTGTCTGAAATCTCCAAATAGACCTTGCCTTTCAGGCAATTTGGACGCAAAGCCTTCGGCAAGGATCGGAAGATACAATTTTCCCGATAAAGCGCGTTTCGCGGCCTTTCCGTCAAAGATTCGCCGCGTCGCTTGGGTCTGATGAATACGGCGTTGCGATTCTGAAGTTCGTGTCGCAGCCGCCGGGAGACGGAACGAACTTCGACTGCGGCCCGAAATGCCGCCTTTCCATGGGGAATGAGATGGAAGAGTTTCACAAAGTCCGGCGTTTGCCGCCTTATGTTTTCGAACAGGTCAACCGTTTGAAGGCAAGCGCGCGAGCGGGCGGCGCCGATATCATCGATCTCGGCATGGGAAACCCCGACCTTCCCACTCCCCAGTCGATCGTCGACAAGCTCTGCGAGGTCGTGCAGGATCCGCGCACGCACCGTTATTCCTCTTCCAAAGGCATTCCGGGCCTGCGCCGCGCCCAGGCCGCCTATTATGCCCGCCGTTTCGGCGTCAAGCTCAACCCGGATACCCAGGTGGTCGCCACCTTGGGCTCCAAGGAAGGCTTCGCCAACATGGCGCAGGCAATCACCGCGCCTGGCGACGTGATCCTCTGCCCGAACCCTACCTATCCGATCCACGCCTTCGGCTTCCTGATGGCGGGCGGCGTGATCCGTTCCATGTCGGTGGAGCCGGATGCGAGCTTCTTCGAGCCGCTCGAACGTGCCGTCCGGCATTCGATCCCGAAGCCCTTGGCGCTGATCCTCAACTATCCCTCGAACCCGACGGCCTTTGTCGCGACGCTCGATTTCTACAAGGACGTCATCGCCTTTGCGAAAAAGCACGACATCATCGTGCTTTCCGACCTCGCCTATTCGGAAATCTACTTTGACGGCGCCCCGCCGCCGTCGGTTCTCGAAGTGCCGGGCGCGATGGACGTGACCGTCGAGTTCACCTCGATGTCGAAAACCTTCTCCATGCCCGGCTGGCGCATGGGCTTTGCCGTCGGCAACGAGCGGCTGATCGCGGCGCTCACCCGCGTCAAGTCCTATCTCGACTACGGCGCCTTCACGCCGATCCAGGTGGCGGCGACGCATGCGCTGAACGGCGATGGTTCCGACATTGCGGAAGTCCGCAACGTCTATAAACGTCGCCGCGACGTCATGGTCGAAAGCTTCGGCAAGGCCGGGTTCGACGTGCCGCCGCCGGCTGCGACGATGTTTGCCTGGGCGAAGATCCCGGAAAAGTTCCGTCATCTCGGTTCGCTGGAATTCTCCAAGCTGCTGGTCGAGAAGGCCGACGTCGCCGTTGCCCCGGGTATCGGCTTCGGCGAAATGGGCGACGACTACGTCCGTCTGGCCCTTGTCGAAAATGAACACCGCATCCGCCAGGCTGCGCGCAACATCAAGAAGTTCATGTCGACGGCAGACGAGACGATGCACAACGTCATCTCGCTGAACGCACACCGCTAATCCAACTCTCCGGCAGCCGCGTCCGGCGGCTGCCGCCACACAGATATTTCAGGATCGATCCATGGCAGATGCCCTCAGAATCGGCATTGCGGGCTTGGGCACCGTTGGCGCCTCGCTTGTCCGCATCATTCAGCAGAAAAGCAACGAGCTTGCCGTTACCTGCGGTCGTCCGATCACCATCACGGCTGTCTCGGCGCGTGACAGGGCGAGGGATCGCGGCATCGATCTTTCCACTGTTGCCTGGTTCGACCGGCCGGAGGAGCTTGCCGAAAAGGGCGATATCGACGTCTTCGTCGAGCTGATGGGCGGCGCCGAAGGGGCTGCCAACATCTCCGTGCGCACGGCACTCCAGCGTGGTCTCCATGTGGTGACAGCCAACAAGGCGCTGCTTGCCTATCACGGCGTCGAGCTTGCGACGATCGCCGAGGAGAAGGGGTCGCTGCTGAACTTCGAGGCGGCAGTCGCCGGCGGCATCCCGGTCATCAAGGCGCTACGTGAATCGCTGACGGGCAATTCCGTCTCGCGCATCTATGGCATCATGAACGGCACCTGCAATTACATCCTGACCAAGATGGAGAAGGAGGGGCTTTCCTTCGCCGAATGCCTCAAGGAAGCGCAGCGGCTGGGTTATGCCGAGGCTGATCCAGCCTTCGATATCGAGGGCAATGACACGGCCCACAAGCTTTCCATCCTGACGACGCTCGCCTTCGGCAATCAGATCGCGGCCGACGACATCTATCTCGAAGGCATCACCAATATCTCGATCGAGGATATCCACGCCGCTGCCGAGCTCGGTTATCGCATTAAGCTCTTAGGCGTTGCCCAGCGCACAGATACCGGCATCGAGCAGCGCGTGCACCCGACGATGGTGCCGGTCGATTCGGTCATCGCCCAGGTCGATGGCGTCACCAATGCGGTGGCAATCGAATCCGACGTGCTCGGCGAACTGCTGATGGTCGGCCCTGGTGCCGGCGGCAACGCCACGGCCTCGTCGGTGCTTGGCGATATCGCCGATATCGCCAAGAGCCAGCCGGGCGCCCAGCGCGTGCCTGTGCTCGGTCATCCCGCAACGACGCTGGAGCCCTACCGCAAGGCGCGGATGCAGAGCCACGAGGGCGGCTATTTCATCCGCCTGACCGTGCTCGACCGTACCGGCGTCTTTGCCAGCGTCGCAACCCGCATGGCCGAAAACAACATCTCGCTGGAATCGATCGTCCAGCGCTCCAAGCAGCACCTGGCGCCATCGCACCACCAGACGATCATCCTTGTCACCCATGCGACGATGGAAGAGTCGGTGCGCAAGGCGGTCGCCTCGATCAAGTCGGAAGGTTACCTCTTCGGCGAGCCGCAGGTGATTCGCATCGAGCGGCCGAAAGAGGAAGGCTGAGCCTTTTTCTCGTCCCGGAGGACCATTGCGCCGCCCTGTCCCTGCAGGGCGGTTTTTTTGTTATCTATTCAACCTTTCGTTACGGAAGGCTATATTAACAGATACCGAAATATTGATATAACTAAACCTAAGATGGTGAGTCGTCTGGGTGGAGAATTTCATGAGCAAGGACAGCCACGCCGGGAAGGGGTATGGCTACCCGAGCGACGTGCCGCCGAACCATCCTGATTTGCCTGAGGAAATCCTCAAGCCGGCCTACCGTGAAATTCCTCAAGAGATCTCTGATGAGGCTGATGACGAGGAAAACACGGAAGGCCGCAACTGGGCCATTCTGCTGACGCTGTTTTCGTTCCTGCTGGTACAGTTCGCCGGCATCGCCATGATCATCTGGGCGGTGTTTTGGTAAAAATCCGTGTCTGCAAATCCATCGCTATGTTATCTCCGCTGCTCCTGTAGAAAGAGCAGATGAAGTCAGCGGAGTGTGGCATGGCAGATCTCGTCGATCCCGTACAGCGCGCGTTTCTCGGCGTGGAGAAATCCGCGCTCGACAATCGCTGGGTCGCGCGGCTCGACCAGGCCGGGCAGAACCGCGCGCTGGCCATGTCGCAAATCCACGGACTGCCGGACCTGATCGCCCGGGTGCTTGCCGGGCGCGGCGTGACGGTAGACGAGGCGATCGAATTCCTCGATCCGACGATTCGCAGCCTGATGCCCGATCCCCATAAGCTGACCGATTGCGAAAAGGCCGCGAACCGCCTCTTGCGCGCGATCGAGCGTGGTGAGAGCGTCGCGATCTTCGGCGACTATGACGTGGACGGCGCAGCCTCCTCGGCGCTGATGTTTCGTTTTCTCAGTCATTTCGGCGTCAAGGCGACCATCTATATTCCCGACCGCGTCTTCGAAGGTTACGGCCCCAATCCGGCGGCGATCAACCAGTTGATCGACAATGGCGCTCAGCTGATCGTGACCGTCGATTGCGGCTCCACCAGCCACGAGGCGTTGGCCGCCGCTACCGCGCGCAATATCGATGTCGTCGTCATCGATCACCACCAGGTGACACATGAGCTGCCGTCCTGCCATGCGCTGGTCAACCCGAACCGCGAGGACGATCTCTCGGGGCAGGGGCACCTTTGCGCCGCCGGCGTCGTCTTCATGGTGCTGGTCGCGACGCTCCGGATGCTGCGCGCGGCCGGCAACAAGCGCATCCTGGCGCTTGATCTGCTGCAATGGCTGGATATCGTCGCACTTGCGACGGTCTGCGATGTCGTGCCGCTGAAGGGCCTCAATCGCGCCTATGTGGTCAAGGGGCTGGTCGCTGCCCGCCACCAGAGCAATGCCGGGCTGGCAGCACTGTTCCGCAAGGCGGGGCTGGCCGGCCCGGTGACACCCTATCATTTCGGCTTCCTGATCGGCCCGCGCATCAATGCCGGCGGGCGGATCGGCGACGCGGCACTCGGCAGCCGGCTGCTGACGCTTGATGACGCCGGTGAGGCGGAAATGATCGCCCAGCGTCTCGACGAGCTCAACCGCGAACGCCAGGCGATGGAGGCGATCATGCTGCAGGAGGCGGAAGCCGAGGCGCTCGCCGAATATGGCGACGGCGAGGGCGCGTCCGTCATCGTCACCGCGCATGAGAAATGGCATCCCGGCATTGTCGGCCTGATTGCGGCGCGGCTGAAGGAAAAGTTCAAACGGCCTGCCTTCGCGATCGCCTTCGATCCTTCCGGCCGGGGCACCGGTTCGGGTCGCTCGATCAACGGCTTCGACATGGGCAGGATGGTCCGGGCCGCAGTCGACGAGGGTCTGCTCGTCAAAGGCGGCGGCCACGCCATGGCCGCGGGCCTGACGGTCGAGCGCGCCGATCTCGGCAGGCTGCGGACCTTCTTCACGGAGAGAGCGGCAAAAACGGTGGCAGGCCTCGTCGCCAACGAGACCTTGAAGATCGACGGTGCGATCGGCGCAAGCGGCGCCAGCCTCGAACTCATCGACCGCCTGGAGGCCGCCGGCCCTTATGGCTCCGGCCACGCGCAGCCGCTCTTTGCCGTGCCGGCGCATCGTCTGCGCGACGCCCGCCTCGTCGGCGAGAAACATGTGAAGGTGACGCTGGAGGCAATGGACGGATCGCGGCTCGACGGCATCGCCTTCCGCGCCGCCGATACGCCGCTTGGCAATCTTCTCATCAATTCACGCGGCGCCAACCTGCATGTCGCCGGTTCGCTCGGTGCCGACCACTACCAGGGCGCACGCCGCATCCAGCTGCGCGTCTGCGATGCAGCGCCGGCGAAATAGAGCAGTCGCGCAAGAGCGATGAGGATGGGAAGTGTCAAGGGAGAGAAAGTGGTACGCCCTAGGGGAGTCGAACCCCTCTTCCCAGAATGAAAATCTGGTGTCCTAACCGATAGACGAAGGGCGCTTCCTTCGTGGTGGCGCCCTTATAGTCAGCACCTTCGAAGGCCGCAAGCGCCAAGACACGAAAAAATCATCGTTTTCGCCGATTTTTTTGCTCCTGTGGAAAATCGAGGCGCAGGCTACGGCGGAGCGGAGAAAAATCAAGCCGGCAGCTAGGATGGGCAACGTCGCGCGAATCCGAAGGGTTCTCCTCGAGGGGACTCATAGGGCCGGCCAACGTCGATCGAAACGGAAGACGACGGCCTATCACCAGGAGTGGTACGCCCTAGGGGAGTCGAACCCCTCTTTACAGAATGAGAATCTGTCGTCCTAACCGATAGACGAAGGGCGCAGGCAGCCCCGTTAAAATAGGAGCGCGCGCTGGCTTCTGCAAGCGGAAGTGATGGCTTCTTGATGAAGAGAAAGTGGCACGCCCTAGGGGAGTCGAACCCCTCTTCCCAGAATGAAAATCTGGTGTCCTAACCGATAGACGAAGGGCGCTTCCTTCGTGGTGGCGCCCTTATAGTCAGGCGTTTTAAATCCCGCAAGCGGCAATTGCGGTTTTCTTTCAAAAAAATGACAGGAAAACCGACTGCATTCGAGACGCCGATTATTGAAGCTGAATCAATAGGCTGCCACTTGTTTCTTTAACGAGACGAGGCGGCGCTGCCGTAACGTAATGTCGAAATCGCGCGGCCGTCAGATCGCTCTTGCCGTCGTTATCGGTGCACGTTTGCCGCCGCAGCCCCAGTTCCAGTCGCGGGTTTTGCCGGTATCGAGGTGAACCGAATCCGTGTGGCAGTAGGTGCCGACGCCGCCGCGGTCCGGCAATGAGCGGATATAGGCGGCGATATTCCATTTCGTCACGCCGTCGATCTGGATGTCGGCGGCCTCGCAGCTCTTGTGCATCGATTCGTCAGCACCGCCGACGAGGCGGTTGTGTTCTTCGTCGCGATAGCCGGAGGTGACGATGACCGGCCGGCCGAAATGGCTTTCGACCATCTTGATCACCTTCAGCAGGTCGGGCTTGAAGCAGCCGACCTCGACCTTGTCGTTCTGGAGATGTAGCCCATTCGGCCCGATACGCGTCATGCCGGGCAGGGCCGCCTTGTGCAGCAGGCCCGAGAGGCTGCCGAGCAGGTTCTGCTTCGGCGCGCTGTAGAGCGCGTTCATCGTCGAGGTCGGAATGCTGCCCGTCGCCAAGGACGCCGTCTGCACGGGCGCAAGCTGCGTGCTGTTATTCTGCGAGGATTGCTGCGGCAGCACCGGTTCTGCCGGCTGTTGGGGCACGGGCGGCTGGCTGTAGACGCTGCTTCGCGCCGGTGCTGCACCTTCCACCGGCACATAGGCCTGCGGCTGAATGACAGTCGACGTGCTGTTGTTCTGCGGCGCCGGCTGATGATCGGAAAAGATGCTCATCGCCTGCGCGTTGATCCGGGTCGACTGCAGGACGAGCCCGCCGACATTGGCAGGCGCCGCCGTTGCCGAGCCAGCGGGCGGGACGGCTGCATTCGGATCCTGTGCCACGACCTGAGGCGCGCCCTCGACGCCGGAGACGTTGACGAGCCGGGGATCGGTATAGACCGAACGTGGGGCAGGGCTTGCAGGCGCTGCCGTGGCCACTTGCGGTGCTGCGGCTTGCACCGCCGGAACCACCGGATTCGTCGCCGCCGCATCGAGCGCCTTCTTGTCCGACGCGCAGCCGGACAGTGCCAGAACCGAGGTGGCGATCAGCAAAGCGCCCATCACGGGCATCCGCATCTGCATCTTACGCAAGCGACAGTCTCCAGTTGATGCGGAAAATAAGCGAAAACGCTTCTCTTCCGCTTCGAGTCGCCAGGAGATTGCCTGCGGCGTCGGATCGCGGCAAGCGCCGAGGCGCCGGCCGGACCCGAAATCGAAAAAGCCGCAAGCCTCGCAAAAGCCTTGCGGCGAAAACCCTTACCAGGCGCCGGTATTGCCCATCGACGCCCAGGGCTCAGTGGCTGGAAGTGGGCTGCCCTTCTGCAGGATTTCGATCGAGATACCATCGGGCGAGCGCACGAAGGCCATGTTGCCGTCGCGCGGCGGCCGGTTGATGGTGATGCCGTTGTCCATCAGATTCTGGCAGGTCGCGTAAATATCGTCGACCTCATAAGCGAGGTGGCCGAAATTGCGTCCTCCGCTATAATCTTCCGTGTCCCAATTGTAGGTAAGCTCGAGGCAGGGAGCTTTTTCGCTGCGCGCACGGTCGAGATCGTCGCGGGCGGCCAGGAAAACCAGGGTGAAGCGGCCTTTTTCGTTTTCGTGGCGGCGAATCTCCTCCAGCCCGAACAGCGTGGTGTAAAAGGCAAGCGAGGCGTCCAGGTCTTTGACGCGAACCATTGTATGAAGATAACGCATTCTATTTACTCCTTTATTGGGGCTGGCTTTTTTCGGCGAACCGAGGTCAGCTTCGGGCAAGTCATCTTTATAAAATGTGCAGCTGGGAATAACCGAAAACTAGGACTTGCGCTTATCCGTTACCAAGATGTTAATCTTGATTTCAAGAATCAGTTAACCGTAACAGTGTGACGCGTATTCGAGGGGCTGGCGACAATGGCTGATAGGATTTCATCGAACGAATACTCCGACCTCGACGAGCTATCGGGAGAACCGGTCGATCTTGTTGAAATCACCGGCGTCGTCAAGTGGTTTGACGTCGCCAAGGGTTTTGGCTTCATCGTGCCCGACAACGGCATGCAGGATGTTCTCCTGCACGTGACCTGCCTGCGCCGCGACGGCTACCAGACGATCCTCGAGGGAACACGCATCGTCGCCCTCATTCAGCGCCGCGAGCGCGGCTACCAGGCTTTCAAGATCCTTTCGATGGACCAATCGACCGCGGTTCATCCCTCGCAACTGCCGCCGGTGCGCACCCATGTGCAGGTCACCGCGACGAGCGGGCTTGAGCGTGCGCTGGTCAAGTGGTTCAACCGCACCAAGGGCTTCGGCTTCCTGACGCGTGGCGAGGGCACGGAAGACATCTTTGTGCACATGGAAACACTCCGCCGTTTCGGCCTGACGGAACTGCGCCCCGGCCAGGTGGTGCTCGTCCGCTTCGGCGACGGCGAAAAGGGCCTGATGGCCGCTGAAATCCATCCCGACGTTCCGAGCCCGGCAAGCCGGTCGCACTGAACATGCGCGGCCTAATCCTATTTGATGTCATCAGAAGCGCCATCTTGGCGCTTTTTTTCATGGTCGCGCTGCCGGCGTTGGCTGACGAGGAGATACGGTTCGACAAGGAGCCACTGCTCATCCAGACCGCTGCGGGCAAGGTGCTGCATTTCACCGTCGAAATCGCCTCGACCCCTGATCAGCGCGCCCGCGGCCTGATGTTTCGCAAGACGATGGCCGATGATGCCGGCATGATATTCGATTTCGACCAGCCGCGGCGCGTCACCATGTGGATGGAAAACACCACCCTGCCGCTCGACATGCTTTTTGCCGACGACACCGGCACGATTCGCCACATCAAGGAAAACGCGACGCCCTATTCGCGCGACATCATCGATTCGACGGTCGCGGTGAAATACGTCGTCGAACTCAATGCCGGCATCGTCACCAAACTGGGAATCAAGCCGGGCGACAGGATCGTTAGCGCCACGACGACGAAGAAGGCGAAGTGACGGCGCGTACGGCCGCTTCGCATGTGCCAAGAATATGCGTTCCTATTCCTCCAGGCTGGAGTTGTTGCCACCCACGGCAATGCGTGCATCCTCAATAAATGCCTTTGCGCAGCGTCGGACAAGCTGGCTAAAGATCGGCCTGACGTCTACGTCGGTTATGAGCGAGTGAGTTATGAAGGTATCCCTGAAAGCCTTTATAAACATGCGCCGGCATCTTCTCAAGGATATTAGGAGGTTAGGGTGACAAAACGCGTAAGTATTGTCTGTCTAATAGGTTTCATCCTCTGTTTGCTTGGCGTGTTTACCCTAGGTATTTTCAGTGGGGGTGTGGAATATATGCATGGGTTCGTCAGGCATGCATACGGTATTATTTGGACGCTTCTTGCTATACTGTTCCTGCCGGGCGTCATGAGTTATTTATTTTCGCGGTCGTGGCGGGAGTTTCGTAAGGATAAAGCCAATAGAGAATTCGTGCGCAAGAATCCCTTGTTGTCATTTTTTATTTGGCGCGAAATCAGGGACGAAGGGATAGACGATGGGCAGCATTAGCATAAGCGGTGTGTTGGAATTTGCGCCCACGGCGGCAAGTACTCTCGCAGTGCTCCCACTAAGCCCGTTGCCGGCGTGATCGCGGCGATACCAAATTCAATATTAAATTCAGTGGGAAAGGCAATGGTCGGAGTGGAGAGATTCGAACTCCCGACCCTCTGGTCCCAAACCAGATGCGCTACCAGACTGCGCTACACTCCGTGCCGTGAATGGCAGGGGAGATACACGGTTCACTTCGCCGTCGCAACCATAAATCCAGCTCTGGCTGAAGATTCCTCGCCGGACCTGTGGATGCAAGACAGAAAAATCTTGATAGGTCGCCAGCCTGCTTGCCGGGCGCACGAGTTCGGTCTGCCTGGCGCAATTGTACGTCAGCACAAGGCTACCTTAGCCGCGGGCGATCAGGCCGATATATTGGGCGTAGCTGATGGCAACGTAGAAGAAGGCCGTGATGCTAGCGCCTATCACAATGGCATTGAACTCCGCCGAACGTCTCATCATGAGCTGCAAATCCACTGAAATCGATTGAGCCGTAAACTAGTGCCGAGGGAAGGCAGCGGCAATCAGGTTGTGATCACAACATGAGACAATCGGTAATATTGCGAAATCCGGCCGGCAGTCCCCGGATTTGAAGGGGAGGCGATGTTGGCCGTCATGCGAATGGAGTTGGCAGCTGCGTCGCACACCGCCTTTTTTCTTGAAAAAGCGAGGATTCGCGGCTAAGCAAAATTCATCTCTTGGCATTATCGTCAGCGATGAAGCCAAGGCCCGAGAGCGGGCCGGCAACGGGATAGAGACCAGGAAAGGCGGGCGTTGCCCGCATAGTCGGAGACGCTGCAGTCATGTCTGCCAAGATCTATCGTCCAGCCAAGACCGCCATGCAGTCCGGCAAGGCCAAGACCCATCTCTGGGTGCTTGAATACGATCAGGAGTCGGCGCGCAAGATCGATCCGATCATGGGCTACACTTCCTCGGGTGATATGCGCCAGCAGGTGAAGCTCACCTTCGAAACGCAGGAACTGGCCGAAGCCTACGCCCAGCGCAACGGCATCGAATACCGCGTCATCGCACCGAAGGATCCGGTCCGCCAAGTCGTCGCCTATCCGGACAATTTCCGCTATACCCGCACGCAACCCTGGACGCATTGAGATTTCTGGTCCAGATATGCCATCCGGTCGCGCTCGTGAGACGCGGCCGCCGGACGGCCCCTTAGCTCAGCTGGATAGAGCACCTGCCTTCTAAGCAGGTTGTCGCAGGTTCGATTCCTGCAGGGGTCGCCACCATCTTACGCAGCGCCAGATACGTCTGGACAGCCTCCAAGATTACCGGACCCCACGCCCACATACGTCTGGCCTCTCGGTCCGCCGGGAGATCCGGCGTCGCTTCTGGCAGATCGACAGCTTTATCCGCGCGACGGCCTGCGTTACAGCCGCCTGTGTTTACGCGCGCCGTCCGCTGGGAGCACCCGCTGAACATTGTCGATATTACATCCACAATGAGCACAGGAAAGGCTAGATCTTGCCGAGGCTTTATGGGCAATAACACGGCATTTCGATATGCTCAGTTTGCCGTCCCGAACATTGCTTGCACGAACTTGTCCTTCTCGGCCGATTGCGCGGGTGAATTACCCCTTGCGAACATCAGTGTCCTCCATGCGTCACGGCCGGCAACGACAATGGTCACCTCGACGTTGGCGTCATTGAAGTTTACGGACTTTCCTGTGGCTCGCAGAGCGGGTATCCCCTGAACGGTGACTGGCTTCCATTCAGTGGTGATGCTGATGTCTGAGGCGACCGCCCTCTTGATCGCATCCGCATAGGCGGCGGGCTCGATTCCTTCGGACGGAAACTGCTCGTAACCGAGTATAGCCTCGGCGAGTAGGTCGTTGGAGGCGAAGTAGAAAGCTCGGCCGCTATTGGTGGTCATTTCCTTCGCCTGCCAGGTCTTTCCGATGATTGCTGGTTTCTTCGTCACCGGGTTGACCCATGTCTGGGTGCCGGCGAGGTTTCTGGAGGCCTCTTGATCCTCGACTCGCAGGACGATGTGGCCCGTGAACAGGGCCATGACGACCACGATCGCCGTTCCAAGCCGCATCTTCGACGGATTGGCGACGACCGGAGGATTGCCTTCGTCGTAGCTTGCGGTCTTACCTTCCGCGAGGCGGCGGTATTGGTGGATTTGCGTGAAGAGGGCGACGAAGGGTATGCCGAGACCCAGGCCGGCGACCCACACCTTGAACTCTCTACCGAGAAAGAAGCCGATGCGGCTGCGGTCAACGGGAACAGGTACGCGCACACCGACGATAGCCTTGCCGGGCGTATAACCCGTTGTGATCATGCACAGGGCGAGGAATAGGGTGACGAGCGGTAGCAGAAGGAGACCGAATAGGCCGGTGTTCATCGTGACAATCTGTAAGTAGACGTCCGGCGCATACAAGGCCGCCAGAAGGACGGTACAGAACCCGAGTAGCGGCGCAAATATGAGATTGTCGATGAACCTCGCCCAGAAACGAGGCCATGGTCGAGACGTGATGACCACGCCTTGTCCGCCTACACGCGGTTCGAAAGCGGGCGGTGGTCCCTTCGAAAGCTGGACGACAGGCAAAGGTGGCGGCGCAACGAAGGCTGACGCAAACTCTGGATGTTCGGTGGCTCGTTGCCATGCGTCCATCCCCTCATGCCACAGGTAGGTTTCGCTTGTGATCTGCCCGCTTTCGATGAGTTCTCGAAGTTCGTCTTCGCCAACAGGACCCTTTTGATTCTGTTCGACCGCATAATACCACTCTGCCATGCTCTAGCCCCCATGCCCTCGACGGCAACAATTAGCAAGAGCGTAGGGCGTCGTAAAGTTGCAGCAAGACGACAAGGCAAACGCCGATCGCAATGCCGGTACACAAACATCGGCTCGTTGCCACCTTAAACGACTTTGGGCGGACGGCTTGCGAGCCTAACACCGCAAGCCGACGCGTAATCCTGTTTAGCGACCTTGAAAGATTTTGATCAACTTCGGAGTGGGCCGGTGGCGTTTGATATCAACGACGTCGTCATAGGTGGCGCGACCGGAAGCGATCGCTGCGATAAATCGATTGCAGCCAACGCGCGCAGCGTCTTTGTCCGAGGTGTTTGTCAAAAGGCCGAAGTTGCGAGTGGTCCTTCCATCGAAGCCCCTCACGCATTCTTTGACGGCTTCACTTCTCGCTCTCGAGCTGCCCTGCAGCAATGTGACGAAAGCATCATAGTCCTGACGCGTCGGCGTGCAGGCAGTGAGCAATCCCATGGCAATCAATACTGTTGCGGTACCGGCGCGCATTCTTATATTATTCCCTTAATTACCCATTGATCGGCGTTTGATGTTTATTTCGATTCGTGTGACGCGGGAAAGACCATGCGCGAAATTGCGAAGGTCGATCAGAAGACAGAAATGTCTTGCTTCAAACGCGCTTTGAAAAGGGCGAAGCCAGGAAGATGCGCGCGGCTCGATTCGGCAGTCGTTCCGTTATTCGCCGAAGTTCAGGAACGCGGTGCCCATATCTGTTCGAGCGGCGGATTTGCACCTCGAGCATTTCCGCAAATTCTTCTCTGGAATCTGCTCGAGCGATCTCAGTGAACGACCGAGAGGTAGCGGATGCCGGCTTCATCAGCCGCTCTGATCAGCGCTTCCCGCGCGGCGTCCGGGGGCGTGGTTCCGCGGATGGCGTCGAGGCATGTCCTCACCGCCACGACATACTCCTCGCCATCATCGCCCGGCCATTCGGAGATGAGTATGGTGGCTGCGTCGCCGAGGGTTCTGACGACGCTGTATTTTTCCTGGCCGCTCATGAGGATCCTCAGCGCGGGAAACTGATGCGATGTGTACCGATTCATGACATTTGGTCCTTGCATCATAAACATATTAGTAACTCTGCAAGAAGTGTTCCAACCGGAGCTGCAGCATGTTCATCCTCTATGAATCGGCAAAAGCCATCGGCAATGCCTCTCCAGCCAGGAAGCCGGGAACTTGTTTTAAACACATTGCCGTCTTATTGATTCATCTATCGAAATTGCTTGTCGAGCTTGGTTTGCGCCCTGGCGTCCCAGCTGATCTTTCCTTTCAAAATCGATTTCTGCGCCGTCCGGCAGCAGCCGGAGGGTGATTGTCATGCCGGTTGAGGGGGGATCGTCATGAACGCAGTCAATTCTTTGATCGACACAAGCCTCCCGCCCACACCCATCGTCGCTGCCTGATATGCCTTCGGTCTTTGACCGCGGATGTCAGTGGCGGCATTCCGGCTGGGTTTTCCAGCCATCGAGGAGAATTTCATGAGCAAGACCAATGCAGAGGCACTGTTGCGCAAAGCGCAGCGCCAGGTTGCCAATACCAGCGGCGGTGGCCATCTTGGCGGCACCAACTTCGGTCAGGGCAACGATGCCAAGACCTCGTCCGGAAGCGGCAATCGCCCGGCGGGCAAGGGCCGCCCGCCAGCTGGCGGCAAACGCTGACTATAACGCCGCGCGTCTTTCCGATTTAAGGAACTATGCAGAGGTCGCAGCATCGCGATTGAGGACAGCCCCGCCAAAATGGCGGGGTTTCTGTTTGATAGGCCTCTGAAGGGCTCCGCTCTTTTCAGCGATCCAGGAAGTGATCGAAGTAGACCTTCGGGATAGGATAGGCGTAGACGCCTGTGTCGACGAAGCTGCGTCTATAGAGGCAATTTCTGAGCGCCGCGTTGTAATGCAGGCTTTGCGGATCCGGCGAGCCGCGCCGCCATGAGCTTGCCTCCGGCACGCAGCGTTGAAGCGCCTTGTCGTATCGAGCCAGGAGGACCGGGTCGGTATCGACCCGAATGCCGCTATAGGATTGATAGTTTGAAGGGGATTCTGCGGCCGAGATACAGCCCAAGCTCAGTGCAAGACCAACGACTGCCATCAATCTCATCGGATTTAATTCTCCATGATCGATTTTTGAAGTAATCGAGCGCGACGTTATTGGTTCCAACGCCTGCGGGCAAGCGGACTCCTTGTTCCCTCCGCATCGGCGCGAGACCTTGCCGGGTGGCTGCCGTCGTAGAAATGGCGGCAGCCATCCGCCGTTGATTAATCCAGGAGATCGGCCGGGACCGTGCCGCCATTTTCCGAAAGCCGCTTCATCAGCGCCTTGTGCAGCCACATGTTCATTTTTGCGGAATCGTTGGTGTCGCCGGTATAGCCGAGTTCAGCGGCAAGTTCCTTGCGCTCGGTCAGGCTCGCATCCATCCCGACGGCTTTCATCAGGTCTACGATCGAGCGGCGCCAATCGAGTTTCTGACCGCTCTTCTTTACTGCCGCGTCAAGGATCGGGACGATATCGACTGTCCCTGTGCTGGCTGGCGCGGTGGCCGTGGGGACCGGCTTGCTCTGCGGGGCAGGGGCCGCAGGCGCCGCACTGGGGGCTGCCGACGGTGAGGCAGGCGCTTGCGCCGGCTCTGTCTTCGGCGCGCCGGCAGCAACGGGTTCGGCCGCTTTCGCCTCTCCGAAGATTGCATGTTTGATCTTGTCGAAAATGCCCATTCTAAACCTCCAGTTCCATCAGATGAGAAACATTCTGAAACATGGACTTCCCGCTTGATATATCCAGGCGGAGAGGGAGTTATTTTTAGCATGTTCAATCGTTGGTGGAAAAGCCGACGCCCGCGACAGCTGTGGTCGATCTCAAGGAAAAGCTGCCATCGGATTTTCGCCGCCGGCTGAAGATTGCTGGCGCCATCGGAGGGAATACTTCAGCAAGCCTCCGACTGTCAGCGGACATGCCCGCTTCTGGCACAGTCGGTCGAGCAATTCGGAATTCAATAACCGTGAAACATCATTGCACGCCGCCAAGCCGACTTGCCGCGCCACGTTGTGAAACATTCGTCATCTCTTCACGTTGCCTTGCCATGGACGTCCTGTAGCTGCAGGCGTCCGGTCAATCGAAGGTACGCGCGTTCCTCGATTTTCGACTGCCGGGCAGATGGTTCGGCGGAATGAAACGGAGGAAAATATGACCCATAACCACAATAGACTGTCCTTTGCAGTGCTCGCATCTACCTGCGCCCTCCTTGCCATGCCGGCAAGCGATGCGCGTGCGATCGATGTCGGCGTGTCGGTGAATGCAGGCAATGCCGTCAGCGCCGATGGCGGGGCTTCGATCGGCAGTGGGAACGGCATCAGCGCCGATGCCAATGCTTCCGTCGGCGGCTCGAACGGCGTCAATGCCGATGCAATCGCCAATGCCGGTGGTGGCCGGGGCATCGATGCCGATGTCAATGCCAGTGTCGGCAACGGTCTCGATGCAGACGCCAACGCCAGGATCGGTGGCGGGCGCGGCGTCAATGCCGATCTCAATGCGCGCACCGGCGGTTCTGATGGGCTCGATGCCGACGCCACGGCCTCGGTCGGCAGCGGTAATGGCGTCGATGCCGATCTCGCCATCGGCAGGGTAGATGAGGCAGGCACCGGGAGACCCGCGGCCGACCGCAGCCTCAGCGCATCGCAGATCCAGACCCTGGAGGCTTTTCGGGCGAGGCCTGTCAATGAGCAGCGCAAGATGCTCGTCCGTTGCGCCGATATCTCCGGTTCAGGCGGCTCCGATTCCGGTCTTGCCGGTCTCTGCAGTCTGCTGCAGGCGACAGCTTCCCGCTGAACGCGAAAGACCCGCCGAACCGGAAGGCGCGGCGGGTCCTTTAAAAGCTTCAGCTCTCTGCCTCAGTGCAGGATCTGGCTCAGGAACAGCTTGGTGCGCTCGTGCTGCGGATTGTCGAAGAACTCGGCCGGCGAATTCTGCTCGACGATCTGGCCCTGGTCCATGAAGATGACGCGGTTGGCGACCTGGCGGGCAAAGCCCATTTCGTGTGTGACGCAGAGCATGGTCATGCCTTCCTCGGCAAGACCCACCATGGTGTCGAGCACTTCCTTGATCATTTCGGGATCGAGCGCCGAGGTCGGCTCGTCGAACAGCATGATCTTCGGGTTCATGCAGAGCGACCGGGCGATCGCCACACGCTGTTGCTGGCCGCCGGAGAGCTGGCCCGGATATTTGTTGGCCTGTTCCGGGATCTTGACCCGCTTCAGAAAATGCATGGCCACTTCTTCCGCCTGCTTCTTCGGCATCTTGCGGACCCAGATCGGCGCCAGCGTGCAGTTTTCGAGGATCGTCAGATGCGGGAAGAGATTGAAGTGCTGAAACACCATGCCGACTTCGCGCCGTACTTCGTCGATCTTCTTCAGATCGTTGGTCAGCTCGGTGCCGTCGACGATGATCTTGCCCTTCTGATGCTCTTCCAGACGGTTGATGCAACGGATCATCGTCGACTTGCCCGAGCCCGACGGCCCGGCAATGACGATGCGCTCGCCGCGCATGACTTTCAGGTTGATGTCGCGCAGCACATGGAAATCGCCGTACCACTTGTTCATGTTGACGATCTCGACCGCCACTTCCGTTGCGGAAACGGTGAGCTTTTTCGCTGGAGCTTCAGCCATGATTGTTTTCCCTCATTCTTATCGTTTTAGCGTTCTTATCGTTTGTGGCCGGTATCGAGATGGCGTTCCATGAAGCCTGAATAGCGCGACATGCCGAAGCAGAACAGCCAGAAGATGAAGCCCGCGAAGATGAGACCCGTGATCGGCGTGACGGAGCTTGCCCAGTTGGCATCGGAGAAGTTCAGCTTGACGATGCCAAGCAAGTCGAACATGCCGATAATGGTGACCAGCGACGTGTCCTTGAACGTTCCGATGAAGGTGTTCACGATGCTCGGGATGACTAGCTTGATGGCCTGCGGCATGATGATCAGCCGGGTCTTCTGCCAATAGCCGAGGCCAAGCGAATCTGCGCCTTCGAATTGTCCCTTCGGGATCGCCTGAAGGCCGCCGCGGATTACTTCCGCCATATAGGCCGACGTGAAGATCGACACGCCGATCAGCGCCCGCAGCAATTTGTCCACGTTCCAGCCTGTGGGAAGGAAGAGCGGCAGCATGACACTTGCCATGAACAGAACGGTGATCAGCGGAACGCCTCGAATGACCTCGATGAAGGTCACGCAGAGCATCCGGATGACAGGCATCTTCGAGCGGCGCCCCAACGCAAGCAGAATGCCGCAGGGTAAGGAGACGGCAATACCGACAAAGGACAGGACGAGCGTCACCATCAACCCGCCCCAGAGTGGAGTCTCCACCACTTCGAGGCCGAAGCCACCGTGAAGAAGCCAGAAGGCGATGACCGGCAGGACGGCGAACAGAAGAATGGCGTTCAGACCTTTGCGCGGCGCCGACGGGATCAGCATCGGAACCAGCAGCAGAATGAACAGGATCCCGACGATCGCCGGCCTCCAACGCTCACCGAGCGGATAGCGGCCGAAGATAAACTGATCGTACTTGGCGCTGATGAAGGCCCAGCATGCACCACTCCAGCCGTCAGGCTGGATGCCGCCTTGGATCGTCGTCGCGCAGAATGTGCGGTCCGGCCCGGACCATACGGCCTGGATGAACAGCCAGTTGACGAGCTGCGGCACGGCCCATGCGATGAGCGCAAGGGCGAGGATCGTCAGGATCACGTCCTTGGGCGTTGCCAGGAGATTGCGGCGTATCCACGCGACGGCTCCCCTCTCGCCGGGCGGCGGCGGTTCGGCGGCAAGGATGGACGTTCTGACGAAGGGTTTATCGGCGACCGACATCTTATCTCTCCACCAGTGCCATCTTGGCATTGAACCAATTCATGAACAGCGACGTGAGAATGCTCAAGCTGAGATAGACGATACCCCAGATGCACACGATCTCGATCGCTTGACCGCTCTGATTGAGGATCGTGCCGCCGACGGCAACAAGATCCGAGAAACCGATCGCGATGGCGAGTGAGGAGTTCTTGGTCAGGTTGAGGTACTGGCTCGTCAGCGGCGGGATGATGATGCGCAGCGCCTGCGGCACCACGACAAGTCTCGTCACGCTCGACGGATGCAGCCCCAGCGCGCCGGCTGCTTCCGATTGTCCCTTTGGAACGCCGCGAATGCCGCCGCGAACGATCTCGGCGATGAACGAGGCGGTATAGAAGGACAGAGCGAGAAACAGCGACATGAATTCGGGGCCGACGACGGAGCCGCCCGTGAGGTTGAATTTTCCGGCAACCGGAACATCGAAGGTGAGCGGAAAGCCGGAGACAACGAAGACCAGCAATGGCAAGCCGACGATCAGCGCGATCGCCGTCCACACGGTGTGGAACGGCTGGCCGGTTGCGGCTTGGCGTTTGTGGGCCCAACGCGTGATGATGATGGTGGCGACAATCGCAATCAGCAGGGCAATGCCGACCGCTATCATGCCTGTCTCGAAGATCGGCTTCGGGAAGGCCAGTCCTCTGTTGTTGAGGAACATGTTGAACGGCAGACCCACCGACTCGCGCGGCTGCGGCAAGACGGAGAGAACGCCGAGATACCAGAAAAAGATGACGAGCAGCGGCGGAATGTTGCGGAAAACCTCGACATAGACCGTGCAGAGCTTGGCAATCAGCCAATTGCGCGACAGCCGGCCGATCCCGATCAGGAAGCCGATGATGGTCGCCGTGAAGATACCGGTCACCGCCACCAGCAAGGTATTCAGAATACCGACGAGAAGTGCGCGCGCATAAGTCGAGTCACTCGAAAAGGTGATCAGCGACTGGCCGATTTCGAAACCGGCGCGACCGCGAAGAAAGCCGAAACCCGATGCCGTATTGCTGCGGGCAAGGTTCACGGCCGTGTTGTGGGCCACCCACCATACAAAGCCCACGAGAACAACGATTGTTAGAAGCTGGTAAAATATGCTCCGGTATTTCGGGTCGTACATTGCCGACCGGAAACTCCAGCCGGTGTCATGCAAAGGTGTCCTATCCACAGCCCCATGCGTCATGCCGCGCCAATCCCCTTGTGCCCGTTTTCGGGCTTTCTTTTTACTTTTTGGAAGATGGGAGGGCGGCTCGGCCGCCTTCCCGGGATTTCATGCCAAAGCTCGATTAACGAACCGGCGGTGCGTACTGGATGCCGCCCTTGTTCCACAGAGCATTCAAGCCGCGTTCGATCTTAAGCGGGCTGCCCTGGCCGATGTTGCGCTCGAAGATTTCGCCATAATTGCCGACGCCCTTGATGACGTTGGCGGCCCAATCATTGGTCAGGCCGAGATCGGTACCAATCTTGGTGTCGGTCTCGCTGCCGAGGAAGCGCTTGATATCAGGGTTCGGCGAGTTCTTCATCTCGTCGACATTTGCCTGGGTGATGCCGAACTCTTCGGCATTGATCAGCGCATAAGCCGTCCAGGAAACGATATCGAACCACTGATCATCACCCTGACGGACGGCCGGGCCAAGCGGCTCCTTGGAGATGATCTCAGGAAGGATGACGTGTTCGTCGGGGTTCTTCAGCGTCAGACGCAACGAATAGAGACCAGATTGGTCGGTCGTGTAAACGTCGCAACGACCGGCGTCGTAGGCCGCGTTGACCTCAGGAAGATTTTCGAAGACGACCGGATTGTACTGCAGATTGTTCGTCTTGAAGTAATCGGCGAGGTTCAGTTCCGTGGTCGTGCCCGACTGTACGCAGACTGCGGCGCCGGAGAGTTCGAGAGCCGACTTCACATTCAGGCTCTTGCGCACCATGAAGCCCTGACCGTCATAATAGGTGACGGGACGGAAGTTGAAGCCGAGTGCGGTGTCGCGATTGATTGTCCAAGTGGTGTTACGCGAGAGAACGTCGATTTCACCGGACTGCAGAGCGGTGAAGCGTTCCTTCGCATTTGTCGGCGTGTACTTGACCTTGGTGGGGTCGCCGAACACGGCCGAAGCGACGGCCTTGCAGAAGTCGACGTCGAAGCCGGCCCAATTGCCGGAAGCGTCAGGTGCGGCAAAGCCGGTAAGGCCGGTATTGACGCCGCACTGAACGAAACCCTTTGCCTTGACATCCGTGAGTGTCGTGGCCGAAGCAGCCGAAGCGCCAAGAGCGAAAACTGCTGCGCCGATCGTTGCGGACAGAAGCTTGTTCTTCATTTTTTCCCAACCTTTTCCGTTGTCTTGTATTTTCTTGTGGGAAGTGCCGGCGGAAAAACTCTGCCGCCCCCCATTTTCTCGACACCCTCCCGGCGCGAGTTGTTCTATCACAGTCGCAAATGTCACCAGGGTCAAGTGTCGCGGTCAATAATTGCGGCAAATTTCAGCATTTTGGGAGATTGCGCTGCGTTCGTGGGCACTTGGCTATGAAATAGGCGCCTGATTGCGGAAAAATAACGCGAAAATCGTGGCTTCCACCGCTTCGCTACGTCGCCGGCGATCAACTCCAAGGGGTTGACCTGATATGGCGGGGCGTCCAAAAGTCCGGTTTCGCGTCTCCGTCGCCAAAGGCTATTCCCGACATGAAAGACAAAGACAGCTTGCTGCAGAATGCCGGCATCAACACCCGCCTGACCCATATCGGCAACGATCCTTTCGACTATCACGGCTTCATCAATCCGCCGGTCGTGCATGCCTCGACGGTGCTGTTTCCGAATGCGCGGGCGATGGAGACGCGCACGCAGAAATATACCTACGGAACGCGCGGCACACCGACGACGGATGCGCTCTGCGAGGCGATCGACGCGCTCGAAGGTTCGGCCGGGACGATCCTCGTGCCCTCGGGTCTTGCGGCCGTCACCATTCCGTTTCTGGGTTTCGTCGCTGCCGGCGATCACGCGCTGGTTGTCGATTCGGTCTATGGCCCGACGCGTCATTTCTGCGATACGATGCTGAAGCGCCTCGGCGTCGAGGTGGAATATTACCACCCGGAGATCGGCGCCGGCATCGAGACGCTGTTCCGGCCGAACACCAAGCTCGTTCATACCGAGGCTCCGGGCTCCAACACCTTCGAAATGCAGGATATTCCGGCGATCTCGGCGGTTGCGCACCGCCACGGCGCCGTGGTCATGATGGACAATACCTGGGCGACGCCGGTCTATTTCAGGCCGCTCGATTACGGCGTCGACATCTCCATCCACGCATCGACGAAATATCCGTCCGGCCATTCGGACATCCTGCTCGGAACGGTTTCGGCCAATGCCGAGCACTGGGAGCGGCTGAAGGAAGCAAACGGTGTGCTCGGCATCTGTGGCGCACCCGATGATGCCTACCAGATCCTGCGCGGATTGCGCACCATGGGCCTGCGCCTCGAGCGCCATTATGAAAGCGCGCTTGATATCGCGAAATGGCTGGAGGGCAGGGAGGATGTCGCCCGCGTGCTGCATCCGGCCCTGCCGAGTTTCCCCTCGTACCATCTCTGGAAGCGCGATTTCAAAGGCGCCAGCGGCATCTTTTCCTTCGTGCTTGCCGCCGACGGCCCCGAGAAATCAAAAGCAAAGGCGCATGCCTTCCTCGACGCGCTCAGGATTTTCGGTCTCGGCTATTCCTGGGGTGGCTTTGAAAGCCTCGCTTTGCATGCCTATCTCAACGATCGCAAGGTCGCCAAGGCGCCGACGGACGGTCCGGTCATCCGCCTGCAGATCGGCATCGAGGACGTGGCCGACCTCAAGGCCGATATCGAACGGGGTTTTGCCGCGGCAAGCGCGGTCTGATCAGGCATGCTTCGTCGTCGCTGGCGGCACCTCACGGCAGATCTGCAGCCCGATAGCCGTAGATCCAGTCGAGATCTGCCGCCAGGCTTAGCGGCGGCTTGAGGCCGAGCACGAGATCGCGGCCGATCCGGATCGGCCCTTTCGCATGATAGGCGAATCGGTTGAAGGCGCCGCGCTGGCGTAGCCTCGCAATGCGTGGCGCCCGGTGTTTTTCGAAGCGCGATAGCGCTTCCGCCACGGGACGGTTCGAAAGAAACGCCGCCAGTTCGTAGGCGTCTTCGATTGCCATGGCTGCTCCCTGGCCGGCAAACGGCATCATCGCATGCGCGGCGTCGCCGATCAGAACAGTCTTACGGCCGTCCTGCCAGGAACCCGCGGTGGTTTCGAACAGTGGCCAGAACGTCAGCTTCCGGGGTTTTTCGAGCAGCGAGACGATCGCGGCGTTCCAGCCGGAAAGGCGCGCCCGCAGCTGCGCCCGCTGTTCTTCCGTCGCCTCGCTTTGCCAGGCCTGCGGCGCGATATTGCCGGCGGTGATCGCCACCATGTTGAAGCTGCCGATCTCTCTCAGCGGATAGCAGACGAGATGCGCCGAACCGCCGAGAAAAGCCGAAACGCTTGCCCGGTCGAGGAAACCCGGCGCCTCAGTTTCGGCAATCGTAAAACGGTAGGCGATATTGCCGGAAAAGCGCGGCGATGGGCTGCTCGGAACGAATTGCCGGAGCTTCGACCAGACGCCGTCAGCGCCGATCACAACATCGGCCGTCCGCTCGAAAGGCGGTAGGGTCGAATCTATCCGCACGCCAAGGTGAAGTCGGCAGAGCGGATCGGTCGTAACCGCATCCAAAAGCGCTTTCTGCAATGTGGTGCGGTGGAGGACGCCATAGGGAGCGCCCCAGCGTTCCCGCGCGAATTTGCCGGCCGGCACCGCCGCGAGTTGGCACAGCGATCCCCCCGATATCAGCCGGATCGCGTCCGGCTCGAGCCAGACCTTTGACAGCCCGTCAAGGATACCGAGTTCGGCAAGGATGCGGGAGGCGTTCGGCGAAACCTGCAATCCGGCGCCGATGTCGATGAGTTCGCCCGCCTGTTCGAAAATCTCCGAGCTGATACCCCGGCGCGAAAGCGCAAGGGCAGCGGTCAGCCCCGATATCCCGGCGCCGATGATGGCGGCATGTTCGACCGGCATTATCCGTCCGATCCGGATCTGGACGGGTTACGCCGCCTTCACGTGGAAAACGCAACCGGCCGGATTAGTCTGGCTCGGCTTGAGCGCGGAATTGAAGCGATAGAGCGTCGAGCAGTAGGAACAGACCTTCTCGTTGTCGTCGCCCATGTCGATGAAGATATGCGGATGATCGAAGGGAGCCGAAGCGCCGGTGCACATGAATTCCTTGACGCCGACTTCGATAACGCGGTGACCGCCGTCGTTCTGGAAGTGAGGAATGTTGTGGCCGGCCATGTCGCTCTCCGAATGCTTTGAAATCTGCGCGAACCTTATAAGCCTTCGCCGCAAATGTGTAGAGCCAAACCGCCGCGCCAAGCACAGTTTTTGGCTTCACGATGAAAGGCCGCTCGACTATGGTCGCGCCAAAAAGGAAGGCCCGATGAACCTGAATACGCCCACATTTTCGAGCTTCACCCATGACGGACTGCAGCTCGCCTTCTTCGATGAGGGCGATCCGGCCGGTGTGCCCGTATTGTTGATCCACGGCTTTGCCTCGACCGCAAACGTCAACTGGGTGCATCCGGGCTGGCTGAAGACGCTCGGCGATGCCGGCTACCGGGTGATCGCCATCGACAATCGCGGCCATGGCGCAAGCGACAAGCCGCATGATGCCGAAGCCTATCGTCCATGGGTCATGGCCGGCGATGCGATCGCGCTGCTCGACCATCTCGGCATCCCCGAAGCCAATGTCATGGGCTATTCGATGGGCGCGCGCATTTCCGTTTTTGCCGCACTTGCCAATCCGCATCGCGTCCGTTCACTGGTGCTCGGCGGCCTCGGCATCGGCATGACCGACGGCGTCGGCGATTGGGACCCGATTGCCGATGCGCTGCTGGCTCCCTCGCTGGAGGCGGTGACGCATGCCCGCGGCCGTATGTTCCGCGCCTTCGCCGAGCAGACGAAGAGCGATCGGGTCGCCCTTGCCGATTGCATCCGCGGCTCGCGCGATCTGGTCGCCCGCTCCGATATGACCAAGCTGGACATGCCGACGCTGATCGGCGTCGGCACCAAGGATGATATCGCCGGCTCGCCGCAGGAATTGGCGTCGCTGATGCAAAATGCCGAAGCGCTCGATATTCCGGGCCGCGATCATATGCTCGCCGTCGGCGACAGGGTTTTCAAGCAGGCGGTGCTGGCCTTCTATGCAAGGGTCGCCCATCGCTGACAACATCGTGATGCCGAAAAACCGTGCTAAAAAACCATGGCGACGGCACCCATTTATGTTATTGGCGTTTTCCTCTATATATTGGCATTCCGAAAACGGCATTCCTGCTGGCAGCGAGGAGAGCGGCGATGGTCGCAAAGACTGACATCCGTGCTTTTGACACAGGCCATCCTCTGAAAGTGATGGATCCCATCTGGGACAGCCTGCGCGAGGAAGCCCGGCTCGCCGCCGAACGGGACCCGGTTCTCGCCGCCTTCCTCTATTCGACGGTGATCAACTACCATTCGCTCGAGGAATGCGTCATTCACCGCATCTGCGAACGTCTCGATCACCCCGACATGCAGGCGAACCTGCTTCGCCAGACCTTCGAGGAAATGCTCCTCGACTGGCCTGACTGGAGTTCCATCCTGCGCGTCGATATCCAGGCGATCTACGATCGCGACCCCGCCTGCCTGCGTTTCATGGAGGCGGTGCTTTATTTCAAGGGTTTCCATGCGCTGCAGACGCATCGTCTCGCCCATTGGCTGCTGAACCGCGGCCGGCGTGATTTTGCCCTCTATCTGCAGAGCCGCTCCTCCAGCGTCTTCCAGACCGACATCAATCCGGCCGCCCGTATCGGCAAGGGCATCTTCCTCGATCACGCCACCGGTCTCGTCGTCGGCGAGACGGCCGTCATCGGCGACAACGTCTCGATCCTGCACGGCGTCACACTCGGCGGCACCGGCAAGGAGGGCGCTGACCGCCATCCGAAGATCGGCTCCGGCGTCATGATCGGCGCCGGCGCGAAGATCCTCGGCAATATCGAGATCGGCTATTGCTCACGCGTCGCCGCCGGCTCCGTCGTGTTGAAGGCGGTGCCGCCCAAGAAGACGGTGGCGGGCGTGCCGGCCAAGGTCGTCGGCGAGGCCGGTTGTTCCGAGCCGTCGCGTAACATGGACCAGGTGATCGGCGCCGATATCTGAGCGCCGTTTGGAAACAAGGATAGGAAAAGTCGGCGGGATCCAAGCGGGGAGGGCCATGAGCAAACGGCAACCTTGCCTTTACACCGCTGCATTTCCTGTGCAAGAAGCGGCCAATCAAGACCGCTTACGGAGATGACAGAGTGAAGCCAGAAGAAATCAAGAAGCTCGACGCCTATTTCAAGCGCATGTTCAATCCGCAGATGATCGTCAAGGCGCGTCCGCGCAAGGATGATTCTGCGGAAGTCTATCTCGGCGAAGAATTTCTGGGTGTCGTCTATATCGATGACGAGGACGGCGACCGCTCCTACAACTTTTCGATGGCGATCCTCGACGTCGATCTCTGATCGCGCTCGAAAGCTTCAAAAGGGACCGAACGGCGTGATCCGTTCGGTCCTTTTTTCGTTTTTTCGATTCGGAACGAGAATTTATTCAAAACTTCTGGTTGCGGCATTCTGATATATTTTAGCAAAATCAGTTAAAGACGTACGTGCCCCGGCGCGCGGGCTTTGTTATATTATTGTAATGCAACTAGTGGATGTTTTGCAACGCACAAGACTACTTGACTATTTGTGCATTGCAGCTACCCTGCCGCCACCAACAGCCCAACGGAGGATGGCTCATGTTCAACTTTGAC
Organism: Rhizobium sp. BT-226; assembly: GCF_025847085.2. Classification (NCBI taxonomy): domain Bacteria; kingdom Pseudomonadati; phylum Pseudomonadota; class Alphaproteobacteria; order Hyphomicrobiales; family Rhizobiaceae; genus Rhizobium; species Rhizobium sp. BT-226. Next base: position 252,107 of record NZ_JAOYTI010000001.1, read on the forward strand.
GACGCCAACAAGAAGAGCAAGGAAGCCGTCGACACGGCCCTGAAAACCTATTCCGACACGACCAAGGGGTTTCAGGCGATCGCCGCAGAAGCCACTGAATATTCGAAGAAATCCTTTCAGGACGCGGTGACGCATTTCGAAACGCTGGCCGGCGTCAAGAGCTTCGAAGCCGCTTTCGAGCTGCAGACGAACTACGTCAAGGCGTATTTTGAAGGCTTTGTCTCCGAGACGACGAAGCTCAGTGAGATGTATGCCGATCTCGCCAAATCAGCCTACAAGCCCTATGAGCCTCCGATCGCCGCTGCGGTCGGCAAGACCCCGAAGTCAGTGTCGCCGGCAACGCCTGCTGCCGCATGAGCTGATTTTGGCGGCGCAACCTGCGCTACATATTGAAAAACGAGGACCGGCTACGCATCTGTGGCCGGTCTTTTCGTTTCCGCTTTCGCTGCAGCGCCCGCATGGGATCGGCTAAAGCGCGTCGCAATCTTTCAGATTCGCTCTTCGCGCTTTAGGTCTTTGTTTTTACGCATGTCGTTACCGCAAAACCGCTGCACGGTGTTGCGCGACATGCTTTGGGGACTTTTTTGGTCTTTCCCGTGCATGCCGGCCATTTCTTGATTGCAGTGTCTGACAGGGGGCTTAAAATCAGCCTATTATGAACTAAGTTAGTGTTTCAGATATTCGGCGGGAAAAGCACCCTCCCATGCTCCGCCGGATTGCTTGAGGAATGAATGACAATGATCGCAAAGCCGATCCGGATGCAGAACGACAGCGAAAGGAACGGGGACAACGCAAATCGAACCTCGGTCATCACACGCACCAAGCCGAAGACCAAGAAGCCCAACCTCTATCGCGTGCTGCTTTTGAATGACGACTACACTCCCATGGAATTCGTCATCCATATTCTGGAGCGTTTTTTTCAGAAGGATCGTGAAAGTGCCACCCGCATCATGCTCCATGTCCATAACCACGGCGTCGGCGAATGCGGAATATTCACATACGAGGTAGCGGAAACGAAGGTCAGCCAGGTGATGGACTTCGCCCGGCAACACCAGCATCCGCTGCAATGCGTCATGGAAAAGAAGTGAGGATCTGAACGTGCCAACATTTTCGCCTAGTTTAGAGAAGGCGCTCCATCAGGCACTGACCTTTGCCAACGAGCGGCACCACGAATATGCGACGCTCGAGCATCTGCTGCTCGCCCTGATCGACGATGCCGATGCGGCCGCGGTCATGGGTGCCTGCAATGTCGATCTCGACGCGTTGCGCAAGACGCTCGTCGAATATGTCGATAACGAACTTTCCAACCTGATCACTGGTTATGACGAGGATTCGAAGCCGACCTCCGGCTTCCAGCGCGTCATCCAGCGTGCCGTCATCCACGTGCAATCGTCCGGCCGCGAGGAGGTGACCGGCGCCAACGTGCTCGTCGCCATCTTCGCCGAGCGCGAAAGCCATGCCGCCTATTTCCTGCAGGAGCAGGAGATGACCCGCTACGATGCCGTCAACTATATCTCCCACGGCATCGGCAAGCGGCCGGGCGCTTCGGATGTGCGTCCCCCGCGCGGCGCCGAGGACGAAGCCGAAAGCAGCAAGCCGACGGCGCGCGGCGGCGAGGAAGAGGGCGGCTCGAAGAAGCAGCAGGATGCGCTCAAGGCCTATTGCGTCAATCTCAACGAGAAGGCCAAGGGCGGCAAGATCGATCCGCTGATCGGACGTCACGCCGAGGTCAGCCGCACGATCCAGATCCTGTGCCGCCGTTCGAAGAACAATCCGCTCTATGTCGGCGATCCCGGCGTCGGCAAGACGGCGATCGCCGAAGGCCTTGCCAAGCGCATCGTCGAAGGCAAGGTTCCCGAAGCGCTCGCCGATGCGACGATCTTCTCGCTCGACATGGGCACGCTGCTCGCCGGCACGCGCTACCGCGGCGATTTCGAGGAGCGCCTGAAGCAGGTCGTCAAGGAACTGGAAGAATATCCGGGCGCCGTGCTCTTCATCGACGAGATCCACACGGTGATCGGCGCCGGCGCCACCTCGGGCGGCGCGATGGATGCATCGAACCTCCTGAAGCCGGCCCTGTCATCGGGTGCGATTCGCTGCATCGGTTCGACCACCTACAAGGAATACCGCCAGTTCTTCGAGAAGGACCGGGCGCTGGTCCGTCGTTTCCAGAAGATCGACGTCAGCGAGCCGTCGATCGATGATGCGATCGAGATCATGAAGGGCCTGAAGCCTTATTTCGAAGAGTATCACCACCTGCGTTATTCGAACGACGCCATCAAGTCGGCCGTCGAATTGTCGGCCCGCTACATCTCCGACCGCAAGCTGCCCGACAAGGCGATCGACGTGATCGACGAAACCGGTGCGGCCCAGATGCTGCTGCCGCCGTCGAAGCGCCGCAAGCTGATCACCGAAAAGGAGATCGAGGCGACGGTCGCCACGATGGCGCGCATTCCGCCGAAGACCGTCTCCAAGGACGACGAAGCCGTGCTCGCCAATCTCGAGCAGGAACTGCGTTCGGTGGTCTACGGCCAGGATATCGCGATCGAAGCCCTTTCGACCTCGATCAAGCTGGCGCGTGCCGGTCTTCGCGAGCCGAACAAGCCGATCGGCGCCTATGTCTTCTCCGGTCCGACCGGCGTCGGCAAGACCGAGGTGGCAAAGCAGCTGGCATCGTCGCTCGGCGTCGAACTGCTGCGCTTTGACATGTCGGAATATATGGAGCGGCACACGGTTTCGCGTCTGCTCGGCGCACCTCCCGGCTATGTCGGCTTCGACCAGGGCGGCCTTCTGACCGATGGCGTCGACCAGCATCCGCATTGCGTGGTCCTGCTCGACGAAATCGAGAAGGCGCATCCCGACATCTACAATATCCTCTTGCAGGTCATGGACCACGGCACGCTGACCGACCATAACGGCAAGAAGATCGACTTCCGCAACGTCATCCTGATCATGACGACCAATGCGGGTGCGTCGGAAATGGCCAAGGCGGCGATCGGCTTCGGCTCGTCCAAGCGCACCGGCGAGGACGAAGAGGCACTGACCCGTCTCTTCACGCCGGAATTCCGCAACCGTCTCGACGCGATCATTCCTTTCGCGGCGCTGCCGACGGCTGTTATCCACAAGGTCGTGCAGAAGTTCATCATGCAGCTGGAGGCGCAGCTTTCGGAAAGGAACGTCACCTTCGACCTGCATGAGGACGCGATCGCCTGGCTGGCGGAAAAGGGTTACGACGAGAAGATGGGCGCCCGCCCGCTTGCTCGCGTCATTCAGGATACGATCAAGAAGCCGCTCGCCAACGAAATCCTCTTCGGCAAGCTGAAGAAGGGCGGCGTCGTCAACGTCACCGTCGGCCCGAAGGAAGACGGCAAACCCGGCATCGTGCTCGAAGCTATTTCGGAAACGGCGCCGATCAAGCCGAAGCCCGAAGCCGAGGTCGTGCATCCCGAAGGCGATGATGGGGATGACGGCGAGCTGAAGACCAAGGCAGCCCGCAAGACCCGCGCCAAGGCGGTGCCGCAGGCCGAGCCTGAGGTCCGCGACGCGCCGAAGAAGGGAAGCGCGGTTCCGAAGGTTCCACGCAAGAAGTAAGATACCGTCACCGAATTGGAAAAGGCCGCGTTCTCAGCGGCCTTTTTCGTTTCCGGATCTACATGGGCCCTTTCAGAGCTTGGTGTAGTCGATCTCGAGAAAATCGGCGACCTCGGGCACCCAGCGGTCGCGCACGAAGGCGACATGCAGGGGATGAAGGTTGTACGTGTCATAGCCAGCCTGATCGTCGAACTCCATTGAGAAGCCGAAGGTGAAATCGTTTTTCCGGCTTGTCTGCCGAAGTTGCTCGAAATTCCGCACGCTCGGGATATTGGCAAGCACCAGCGCGCCAGCGAGGAACGACGTTTCTTCGGCCGAGCCAGGTTCGTGCTTCAGGCGGAATGTGACAGTGTGGCGGATCATGATCTTGTCCATTCAGAGGTGCGAAAGAAATTCAGTCGAGAAGAGCGTCAACGGGAACGATGGGATAGGGGATACCGGTCATGAAGGATATCGCAGCGGATTGACGATATCGATCCCGTCGAAATCTTTCTCGTTATCCGTGACGACAATGCATCCGTTGGCCTCGGCGACAGCCGCGATGATCATGTCGAGGCCGCTGCGTGGTCGGCCTCTGGTCCTTCCATCGGCCATCAACCGTGCCCAGATCAGACCGGCCTTCTCGTCGAATGCGAGGATACGATCGGCAAATAGGGCATGCGGACCCTCCGGCCCTGAAAACCACGCCTCCAACTGATCGCGCTTCTTGCCGGCAGGCTTCTCGAGAACGCCGCGTCGGATCTCTGCGACGGTAAGGGAGGAAATGAAGAGGTCTGTGTCGATCCGAGCGGCCATCCAGGCCAGCAGGGCCTCCGATGGCGCCGGCTTGGTGACATTGCTGAGAATGTTCGTGTCCAGCAGATAACGCATCAAGGATCGACTTTGCGCCCTTCCTCACGAGGGCGCGTAAGGTCGAGATCTGCGCCGACCATGGGAGAGCGGCGGAGCGCGGCCAGGATGCCGCCCTTCGGAGCAGGCTCGCCGGCAATCGATTGGCTGACGACCGCACGCAAACGTGAGGCATCCGGGCCTTCTTCTGCAAGGCGTCGTGCAAGGGATCGGATAAGATCGCGGTCGCTGTCGAGCGCGATCACCTCAAAACGCGCCATGCCACGCTCGCCGAGGCGGGATCGATAATTTTGAATGGCACGCTTTTGCGAACTGGTCACGATGCACCTTCAGCTTATTTCCGGTAATATATCCAGAAAATCGCCGTTCAACAAGGAGGGGAGTACCAGTGGTGGGGCCGCCCTCGCGTGATATCGGCTGGGCCGACCTTACGCCAGCGCTGCCTTGATCTTTTCGGCATTGCCGGCAAGCACGGCGCCGTCCTCCATCTTGCCGGAATGCGGCTTCAGCGCCACGCCTTCATGCCGCGGGATGACGTGGAAATGCAGATGGAACACCGTTTGACCGGCGGCCGGCTCGTTGAACTGGGCGATGAACACGCCATCGGCGTCGAAGACGTCCTTCAGGGCATTGGCGATCTTCTGGACGACGGTGATCGCATGGGTAAGAGCGGCTGGATCGGCATCGAGGATATTGCGCGACGCCGCCTTCGGAAGGACGAGAACGTGGCCCGGCGCCTGCGGCATCACATCCATGATGGCCACGGTATGCTCGTCCTCGTAAACCCGGTGCGAGGGGATTTCGCCGCGGAGGACCTTGGCGAAGATGTTGTTGTCGTCGTAAGCGGCCGGGCTGGTCATCGCGAAATCTCCTCGTTTTTCACAGGGCGTGCGTCATTTCAAACGCACAAGGGACGCTGTAGCACGTTGAATTACTGCATAATTTTATCCCTAAATCGATTTCGATTCAGGGAATTATGCGTTGATCGGGTAACGCGGCCGGTGCGGTGGCGTCAATCCTCCTGCTGACGTTCGCCCTTGCGGAAAGGGCTGTGCTCGGTCAGCAACTCGCTCATCTGTTCGACATCGGCGCGCTCGCGGGCGAGATAGTCGCCGATCGCCCGGCGAAGGCCGGCATGCGCGACATAATGGGCGGAATGCGTCGTCACCGGCAGATAGCCGCGGGCGAGCTTGTGTTCGCCTTGCGCTCCGGCCTCGACCCGTTTTAACCCTTTCGACAGGGCGAAGTCGATCGCTTGATGATAGCAGACCTCGAAATGCAGGAAGGGATGCTCCTCGATGCAGCCCCAGTGACGACCGTAGAGCGTATCGCCGCCGATGAAGTTAATCGCGCCGGCGATATAGCGCCCGTCGCGCTTGGCCATGACGAGCAGGATATCGTCGGCCATGCGTTCGCCGATCAACGAATAGAACTTACGGGTGAGGTAGGGGCGCCCCCATTTGCGGCCGCCGGTATCCATGTAAAACTTGAAGAACTGGTCCCAGATGCGTTCCGTCAGGTCCCGGCCGGTCAGCCAGTCGATGCTGATGCCGTTTTCGAGTGCGGCGCGGCGCTCCTTGCGCAATGCCTTGCGTTTGCGCGAGGCAAGCGTTTCTAGAAAATCCTCGTGATTGGCATAGCCGTCATTGATGAAATGGAACTGCTGGTCGGTGCGGTGCAGATAGCCGTCCATCTCGAAGACGCCGATCTCTTCGTCCGGCACGAAGGTGATATGGGCCGAAGAGATTCCGAGCCGGCGCACCACCTCCTTCAGGCTTTCGGCGATCGCGCTCTGGATCGGCAGCCGCTGTAGCCCCTCGGCGACAAGAAGACGCGGGCCTGTCGCCGGCGTGAACGGGATCGAGCACTGAAGCTTGGGATAATAACGCCCGCCGGCCCGCTCGAAGGCGTCGGCCCAGCCATGATCGAAGACATATTCGCCCTGGCTGTGGTTCTTGAGGTAGCCGGGCAGGGCGCCGACCAGTTCGCCGCGATGGGTTTCGAGCAGCAGGTGGTGGCCAAGCCAGCCGGTATGGGCATCGGCCGAGCCGGATTCCTCCAGCGACGATAAAAAAGCGTGCGAAACGAAGGGGTTGTAGGCAAGCGTGCCGCAAGTCTTCGATGTCCCGGAAAGCCTGGACCAGCTCTCCGGGGAAATCGCGGTGAAGGAGCGTTCTACGCGAATGGATAGTTCATCAGTCATGGAGCAAATGCGAAGCCTTTGGGGGATGGTCTCGGCTCTGCTTCAGTCTGCGCATGATCTTGGCCAAAAAGCGAGCGTCAAGCAGTCACACGCGGATCGAAGCCTTCGAAGGTCATCTGGTCTGCATTGGCGAATGTGCGTCGGCGCGCCTCTTCGTCACGCACCGTCCAGGTGATGACGGGAATGCCCTTTTCGCGTTCGCCTGTGATGAAGGCATTCGGCAGGTCGTCATAATAATAGGAGATGAAATCGAGACTGATCTCCATCGCCTTCGCATGCGTTTTGAACTCTTCCGGCGTATTGCCGTTGGCGGTCAGCCCAAGCGGGTAGGGTGAGCCAAGCGCCTTCAGATCGCGCAGCAGCCAGTGGTCGAAGCTCATCAGCGCCACCTTGCCCTCATAACCTTCGAGGACTTCCAGCACGGCTTCGGCGAAACCTTCGTCATCGGCCTCGCGGCCCTTCAGCTCCAGCACCAGCGGCACCTTGCCTTTGACGAGATCGAGGAGCTGGCGCAGCGTCGGCACCTTGTCGCTCGTGCCGCCAACGGCGATCAGTCCGAGTTCCCGGGAGGTGCGCTCGCGGATATCGCCGTTGAGATTGCACAGGCGCTGCAGATCCTCGTCGTGAAAGATGACCGGCACGCCGTCGGAGGCGTAATGCAGGTCGCATTCGATCGCAAAGCCTGCTTCGACGGCGCGCGAGAAGGCCGAAAGTGTGTTTTCCCAGACATGCGTGTTGAGATCGTGATAGCCGCGATGGGCGATCGGCAGGTCCCTGATCCAGGCAGCATTGGTCATTCTGCGATTTCCATGATAGCATCGATCTCGACGGCGGCATTCAGCGGCAGGGCCGCCATGCCGACAGCGGCACGCGCATGTTTGCCGGCTTCGCCAAGCACGCCGGCAATCAGGTTCGAAGCGCCGTTGATGACGAGATGCTGCTCGACGAAGTCGGGCGCCGAGGCGACGAAGCCATTCAGCTTGATGACGCGCTGGATGCGACCGAGATTGCCGCCAAGGGCCGCCTTCGCCTGGGCAAGGATGTTGATGGCGCAGAGTTCGGCGCCGCGCTGGCCCGTTGCAACGTCGACGGTCTTGCCGAGATGGCCCGAGACGGTGACCTTGCCGCCTTCGAGCGGCAGCTGGCCGGAGATGTAGAGAAGATTGCCGCTGATGACATAGGGAACGTAATTTGCAGCCGGTGCTGCGGCTTCGGGCAGGGTTATCCCCATCTCAGTCAGGCGCGCTGCAATTTCATCGGACATTTTCGTCTCCGCTTTTGTTGTCAATTCTTCAAAAATTATGCATCAAGACTAGAATCTTTAATATGACAGGTTCGAGCCTCGATTTGGCCGAAAGCGTTCTTATAACATCGCGACCGAGTCCAACAGGAGTTAATAAATGTTCCGATCAGGTCTTGTCGCTCTGCTTTTCGCCAGCGTTTCCGCCAATGCATGGGCGGGTGCGCCCGCGGTAAGCGCTGCGATCGCGACCGGCCTCGTCGCCCATCGCGCGGTCTACGATCTGGAACTAAAGGACGCCTCGGACCGCTCCGGCATCGCCGCCATGTACGGTCGCATGGTCTATGAGTTCGACGGCAGCTATTGCCAGGGCTTTACCACCAGCTTCCGCTTCGTGACGCAGATCGACACCGGCGACAGCGTGCGTGTCAGCGATCAGCAGACGAAGACATTCGAGAACCTGAAGGACGGCAAGTTCACCTTCGACACCAAATCCTTCACCGACGAGCAGCTCGATAAAGAGGTCAACGGTGCGGCGCAGGACCAGCCTGATGGCGTCAAGGTCGATCTCAAGCAGCCGGCGAGCCGCGAGCTGCAGCTTGCTGAAAGCCGTTTTCCCACGGAACATATGCTCGACGTGATCCAGCACGCCAAGGACGGCAAGCGCTTCTTCGAGGCGCGTGTCTTCGACGGTTCCGATGACGGCGACAAGTCGCTGGCGACGACGACGATCGTCGGCAAGCAGGAGACGCCGCTCGTCGAGGAAGCCGATGCCGGCAACGCCGGCGCCTTCTCCAAGACGGCCTTCTGGCCGGTGACGATCGCCTATTTCAACGAGAGTGCGAAATCGGATGCTTTGCCGGTCTACCGCATGTCCTTCAAGCTCTACGAGAACGGCATTACCCGCGACCTGACGATGGATTACGGCGATTTCGTCCTGACCGGCAAGCTCGCCAAGCTGGAACTGCTTGACCGCAAGGCCGAGGTTTGCAAATAGGCGCACGGGTTTTTCGACTGTCATAAAACTGTATCATAAAGTTCACTATGGTGCGGCGACCAGCGATGATTGAGTCGCCTTCTGTCGTCCTGTTTTTCGGGTCGGTGCGATCCTAGCGGCCAGTCCATTGCGATGGGGCCTGTTTATTGCGAGGATGGGCTTCCAGACGATTATGCCCGCAAGCCTGGAAAGCCCTACCGATGGCCGATACCGATCTCGCGACTGTTCAGAATGCCGCTCTGCCGGTTGTTGTCGCCGATCCGGCGGAAATTGCCCGCATTTCCGATAGCATCGATATCACCGACCGCGCCGGCATCTCGGTCTATGGCGACCGCGCCCAGCAGGCGGTCAGCGATTATGCCGACAGGATCCTGCGCGAAGTCCGCAACAAGGACCTCGGCGATGTCGGCCGCCTGCTGACCGACATCATCCTCAAATCGAAGAGCCTCGATCCGGCATCGTTGAAGGATAAGGGTTTCCTCAGCCGCATGTTTCTCTCGGCCAAGGCCCGGCTCGAACGCTTCAAGGCGGAGTTCGAGGACGTGGCCGGCCAGATCGACCGGATCGGCCTGGAGCTCGACCGTCACAAGGATACGCTGAGGCGCGACATCGCGCTGCTCGACGACCTGCATGAGGAAACCAGGCAATCGATCATGCGGCTCGAGGCCTATGTTCAGGCCGGCAAGACTTTCGCCGAGCGTTTTCGCAGCGTCGATCTGCCGAGGCTGAAGGCGCAAGCCGAGGCGGCGGCGACCGGCCCTGGCGGCGGCATGCTGGAGGCGCAGACCTATCAGGACAGTCTGCAGGCGCTCGACCGGCTGGAAAAGCGGGTGTTCTACCTGCAGCAGGCCCGCCAGCTCGGCATCCAGCAATTGCCGCAGATCCGCATCGTTCAGGCGGGCGACGAAACGCTGATCGAGAACCTGCAGGCGACTTCGGCGCTGACGGTGCCGGCCTGGAAGCAGAAGATGGTGATCCTGCTCGGCCTGACGCGGCAGAAATCGGCGCTCGACCTGCAGAAGGCGGTGACCGACGCCACCAACGACATGATCCGCCAGGCATCCGAGATGATGAAGGATCAGGCGATATCAATCGAGCAACAGTCGCAGCGCGGCATCGTCGATATCGACACGCTCGCCAAGGCAAACAGGGATTTGATCGATACCATATCAGGCGTGCTGCAGGTTCAGGAGGAGGGGCGCCGCAAGCGGGCGCTCGCCGAACAGCAGATGGAGCAGATGACGATCGAACTCAAGAAGGCGATGACCCAGGCGTGAACGGCAAGATGACGATGCGAGCACTGCTGTCAGGCCTGGCGCTTCTTGCCGTTCTGCCCCTTGCCGGCTGCAATCCCTTCGGCCAAGGGCCGGATTTCTCGATCGTATCGGGATCGGAGAACACCGTTCTGCAGCCGATCGTCGAGGAATTCTGCAAACAGAAGAACGCCACCTGCACCTTCAAATATGAAGGCACGCTCGATATCGGCCTGGCGCTGCAGAGTGACCAGGGTGTCGCGCAGGATGCGGTCTGGCCGGCCTCCAGCGTGTGGGTCGACATGTTCGACACCAAGCGCCGCGTCAAGAGCCTGACCTCGATCGCCCAGACGCCGGTGGTCTTGGGCGTGCGCAGGTCGAAGGCGCAGCAGCTCGGCTGGATCGGCAAGGACGTCTTCATGAAGGACATTCTCGCTGCCGTCGAGAGCGGATCGCTGAAGTTCCTGATGACCTCGGCGACGCAATCCAATTCGGGCGCCAGCGCCTATCTTGCCATGCTGTCGAGCGCGCTCGGCAACAAGCCGGTGATCGAACCCGGCGATCTCGACGACAGACACGTCCAGGAGAGCGTCCGGTCGCTGCTGTCAGGTGTCGTGCGCTCTTCCGGCTCTTCCGGCTGGCTAGCCGATCTCTATGTCGAATCCGCCGGCAAGGGCACGGTCTATGACGCGATGTGGAATTACGAGGCGGTACTGAAGGAAACCAACGAAAAGCTCGCCGCCCTGTCGCAGGAACCGCTGTACGCGATCTATCCGGCCGATGGTGTGGCCGTGGCGGATTCGCCGATCGGTTTCGTCGATCATGGCCGCGGGCCAGAAGTCCAGACCTTCTTCAACGATCTGCTCGCCTATCTGAGCTCGGCCCCGGTGCAGCGGCGAATCGCTGATACCGGCCGGCGCATTCCGCTGACCGGCGTCGCCGCAAAATCGGAGCCAAGCTGGAATTTCGATCCCGCCCGGCTGGTGACGGCGATCCGCATGCCGGAGGCGGGCGTCATCCGCCAGGCGCTCAACCTTTATCAGGCAGCACTGCGCAAACCGTCGCTGACCGCGCTCTGCCTCGATTTTTCCGGCTCGATGCAGGGTGACGGCGAGGACCAGCTGCAGAAGGCGATGCGTTTCCTGTTGACGCCCGACGAAGCGAGCAAGGTGTTGGTGCAATGGTCGCCCGCCGATCAGATCATCGTCATTCCCTTCGACGGCAGCGTGCGCAACACTTTCATGGCGAGCGGAAATCCGCTCGAGCAGGAAGGGCTGCTGAACGAAATTTCCCGGCAGAAGGCGAATGGCGGCACGAACATGTATGCCTGCGCCGCACGGGCTCTGCAGCAGATTGCCCGAACCGACGGGCTCTCGACTTATCTGCCTGCCATCGTCATCATGACCGATGGCAAGTCCGATGATCAAAGCCAGGCCTTCACCAGAGAATGGAACGCGATGGAGCCGCATGTGCCGATTTTCGGCATCACATTCGGCGATGCCGACAAGACCCAGCTCGACAGCCTCGCCAAGCTGACCTCGGCGCGCGTGTTCGACGGCGGTTCGGATCTCGCCACCGCTTTCCGCACCGCGCGAGGCTACAATTAGGACAGGCATGCGCAACTGGCTCGGCAATGACGGCAACTGGATCGTGGCGGGACTGGCGGCGGCAATCACCGTGCCGCTCTTGAGCTTTGCCGCCGGCATGCCCTTTTGGATCGCCGCCGTCATCGCCCTTCTGGTCTTTGCCGGCCTGGTCATTCTGTTCGCGCCGCGCCGGCTGTTCGAAGGCCTCGATATCAAGAGCATCGGCAGCGGGCGCGTCGCCTTTGCCCGCGACCTGCTGGAGGCCGCCGTGCCCTTTGCTGAGAGGCTGGAGACTGCCGCCGACACGATCAGCGATCGTCAAATGGCAGCCGCAGTCCGGCATCTCGCTGAGATCGCCGCCGATGTCTTTCGCAAGGTCGAGGCCAAGCCCGAGAGCGCCAATGCGGTACGGCGATTCCTCTCCTACTATTTGCCGCGTGCCGCCGAGGTGGCGGAAGGTTTCGCCGTCATCGAGGCCAAGCGTGTTCCCGACCCCAAGCAGCTGCAGGAGGTGCGCGGCGTGCTGGTGAAGCTCGAAGAGGCTTTCGTCCATTATGCCGACAGCCTGGTCGATGAGGAGCTCGGCACGCTCGACACCGATCTGCGCCTCATCCAGGCATCGCTCAAAGAGGATATCGGACGCTGATGGCCCTTTCTCGTCGCGCCTTTGGAGTGGGACTGCTTGGAACCGGCGTCGTCGGCACCGGCGGTTATTTCGCTGTCCGAGATCGGCCGGAATTGCAGGGCCTGCTCGGCAGCCGCACGACGCTGTTCGGCTTCGTCGGCGGAGAGAAAGAGGCTTTCCTGGCCGACCCCGACGTCGTCAGGGCGCTCGGCGGATACGGATTGACGATGGACAGCCGCGTCGCCGGTTCCGTCGAGATGGTCCGCGAACAGGCACTGCTGTCGCAGCATCCGCAATTCCTCTGGCCGTCCTCCTCGATCATGGTCGATATCGCCAGGCAGAACGGCATTTCTATCCGTAACGACCGCGTCGTGCTGAACACGCCGATCGTCGTCTATTCCTGGCAGCCCGTCGTCGACGGACTGATGAAAGCGGGATTGGTGACGGTGACGAACGAAGGCCATCATCAGCTCGACCTCAAGGCTTTGCTTGATGCGATTCTTGCCGGATCCGACTGGTCGAAGCTCGGCGTCAATTCGCTCTATGGTCGCGCGCGCATCGTCTCGACCGATCCCAACCGTTCCAATTCCGGCTTCATGTTTGCGGGCCTGGTGCTCAGCCTGTTCAGCGGCAATGTCGCGACATCCGCCGACCTCGCTGCGTTCGGCGGCAAGGTGCAGGCGATCTTCCGCAACATGGGCTTCAAGTCGCCGTCCTCAGGCAAACTTTTCGACCAGTATCTCGCAGGCGGCCTCGGCGGCGAGCCGATGATCGTCGGTTATGAAAACCAGCTGGTCGAATGGATCCTCGCCGATCCCGCACGCTGGGACCGCATCAAGGCAAGTGCCGGCGCAAAGCCTGTGGTGCTCTATCCGCGCCCGACCGTCTATTCAGCGCATCCGCTGATCGTCGTCGACGAGAATGCCAACCGGCTGATTGAAGCACTGGTAAGCCCGAAGCTCCAGGAACTTGCCTGGACGAGACACGGCTTCCGCGGTCCGCTGGGGACCGCCAGCGGCAACGCCGACAGCGCAATCGGCACCCTGCTGCCGGCTGAGGTCGATGCCATCCTGCCGATGCCCGACGCAGGCGTCATGCTGTCGCTGCTGCCGACGCTGGCAAGCTGAGCCGCCAGGTTTTTTCGGCATAAGCCTTGCTTTTGCGCCAAATCGAATGTATGGGCACCGGCATTCCACACGTAAGGCATGGGATCGTCCGGGAGAAATCCGGGCTGTTCCGCCCGGTGGCATCCTCGAAGAGGGTGCTGTTCGCCTTGCGGAGGTTCAACCGGAAAAGGAGTAACAAGGCATGGCATTGCCTGATTTTTCTATGCGCCAGCTTCTTGAGGCAGGCGTCCACTTCGGCCACCAGACACATCGCTGGAACCCGAAGATGAAGCCGTATATCTTCGGCGATCGCAACAACATTCACATCATCGATCTGGCCCAGACCGTTCCGATGCTGTCGCGCGCCCTTCAGGTGGTCAGCGACACCGTTGCCCGCGGCGGCCGCGTTCTCTTCGTCGGCACCAAGCGCCAGGCGTCTGAGATCATTGCCGACAGCGCCAAGCGCTCGGCCCAGTACTACGTCAACTCGCGCTGGCTCGGCGGCATGATGACGAACTGGAAGACGATCTCCAACTCGATCCAGCGTCTGCGCAAGCTCGACGAGATCCTGAACGGCGAAGCCCAGGGCTTCACCAAGAAGGAACGCCTGAACCTCGAGCGCGAACGCGAAAAGCTGGACAAGGCTCTTGGCGGTATCCGCGATATGGGCGGCACGCCCGACCTGATGTTCATCATCGACACCAACAAGGAAAAGATCGCGATCGACGAAGCCAAGCGCCTCGGCATCCCGGTTGTCGCCATCATCGATTCGAACTGCGATCCGGACCTGATCGACTATCCGATCCCGGGTAACGACGACGCATCGCGTGCGATCGCTCTTTACTGCGAGCTGATCTCCCGCGCTGCCATCGACGGCATTGCGCGTCAGCAGGGCTCTTCCGGCCGCGATCTCGGCGCATCCATCGAAGTTCCGGTCGAACCGGCTCTCGAGGAAGCAGCCGAAGGCTGATGAAGGCGGGCGGATCGAAAAGGTCCGCTAATGCTTGCAGAGACTGGGAAAGGCCGCTCGCGACTCATCGAAGTTCGGCGGCCTTGCCTGTTTCAAGGGAAGGGCGTCAGGCTCTCCGCCCGATAAGTTTCGTTATGACGCGTCTTCATCACGCTGTCATACATACAGGTACATTTCGTGCCTCAATCCGGTGCCGAGCCGCGCTTTGCGGTCCACCGTATGAACCGACAAGAGGAAGCTAATGAGCGAGATTACGGCTGCAATGGTGAAGGAACTGCGCGAAAAGACCGGCGCAGGCATGATGGACTGCAAGAAGGCTCTTGCTGAAACCGCCGGCGACATGGAAGCGGCGATCGACTGGCTGCGCGCCAAGGGCATCGCCAAGGCCGACAAGAAGTCCGGCCGCACCGCTGCCGAAGGCCTCATCGGCGTTTCGAGCCAGGGCACCAAGGCCGTCGTCGTCGAAGTCAATTCCGAAACCGACTTCGTCGCCCGGAACGATGCCTTCCAGGAGCTCGTCCGCGGCATCGCCAAGGTCGCTGTTTCGACCGACGGCACTGTCGACGCCGTTGCCGCTGCGACCTACCCGGCATCCGGCAAGTCCGTATCCGACACGATCAAGGATGCGATCGCAACGATCGGCGAGAACATGAACCTGCGCCGTTCGACCGCTCTCTCGGTCGAGGACGGCGTCGTCGCCACCTATATCCACAATGCTGTTTCCGACGGCCTCGGCAAGCTCGGCGTTCTCGTTGCGCTGAAGTCGACCGGCGACAAGGATGCCCTCAACGCCATCGGCCGCCAGGTCGCCATGCACATCGCCGCCACCGCGCCGCTGGCGATCCGCCCGGAAGAAGTCGATGCCGCCGTCGCCGAGCGCGAGCGCAACGTCTTCATCGAGCAGTCGCGCGCTTCCGGCAAGCCGGACAATATCATCGAGAAGATGGTCGACGGCCGCATGCGCAAGTTCTTCGAGGAAGTCGCCCTTCTCTCGCAGGCTTTCGTCATCAATCCGGATCTGACGGTCGCAGCCGCCATCAAGGAAGCTGAAAAGGCCGTCGGCGCACCGATCGAAGTTGCCGGCATGGCCCGTCTGCTGCTCGGCGAAGGCGTCGAGAAGGAAGAGACCGATTTCGCGGCCGAAGTCGCGGCTGCCGTCAAGGGTTGATCTTCCAGTCATAATTGGGAAAACACGAAGGGCATCGCGTGACAACGCGGTGCCCTTCGTGTATCGGGCATTCACGGCAATTTACGAGGAGCCAAGATGTCTTTAGAGCCTGTCTATAAACGCGTTCTACTCAAGGCTTCCGGCGAAGCGCTCATGGGTGGCCAGGGTTTCGGGATCGATGTGACGGTGGCGGACCGCATTGCATCCGACATCGCCGAGGCACGGCATATGGGTGTGGAAGTCGGCGTCGTCGTCGGTGGCGGCAATATCTTCCGCGGTGTCGCGGTAGCGTCCAAGGGCGGCGACCGGGTCACCGGCGACCATATGGGCATGCTCGGCACCATCATCAATGCGCTGGCGCTGGCGACCTCGCTGCGCAAGCTGAACATCGATACGGTGGTGCTTTCGGCCATCTCCATGCCCGAGATCTGTGAGAGCTTTTCGCAGCGTGCAACCCTTTACCATCTATCGATGGGACGCGTGGTGATCTTTGCCGGCGGCACTGGCAACCCCTTCTTCACCACCGATTCCGCTGCGGCACTCCGCGCCGCCGAAATGGGTGCGGAAGCGATCTTCAAGGGCACGCAGGTGGACGGCATCTACACCGCCGACCCGAAGAAATATCCCGATGCGACCCGCCTCGACCGGCTGACGCACCAGGAAGTGCTGGACAGGGGGCTGGCGGTGATGGACGTTGCCGCTGTGGCGCTGGCCAGAGAAAATTCCATTCCGATCATCGTCTTCTCGATCCACGAGAAGGGTGGTTTTGCTGAAATCTTGACGGGCGGTGGCCTCAAGACCATCGTCTCCGACAACTGATATAAGCTGCGCCGCGGTTTCGGCGCAGCCCTCGCTAGAACATGATGGTTTTAGGCCCGCTTGGCCTGAAAGCTGAATCATGTTCTACATTAAATAGTTAGAGCATGATGTCGTCCGAAAGCCGCTGACACTTTCCGGCATCATGCTCTAGAGCATGTCGCGCAAAAGTGTGCAGCGGTTTTGCGAAAACGACATGCGTAGAACCAGGACTTAAAGTGCGGCAAGCGAATCTGAAAGATCGCGACGCGCTTTATACGGGAGCATCGACATGAGTGAAGGTATCGACATCAAGGAACTGAAGCGCCGCATGGACGGCGCGATTTCCGCATTCAAGAGCGACATCGCATCGCTGCGCACCGGCCGTGCTTCGGCCAACATCCTCGACCCGGTGACGATCGAGGCCTACGGTTCGCGCATGCCGTTGAACCAGGTCGCCAACATCACCGTGCCCGAGCCGCGCATGCTGTCGGTTTCCGTCTGGGACAAGTCGATGGTCAGCGCCGTCGAGCGCGGCATTCGCGAATCCAATCTCGGCCTCAACCCGATCGTCGACGGCCAGAACCTGCGCATTCCGTTGCCGGAGCTGAACGAGGAGCGCCGCAAGTCGCTCGTCAAGGTGGCGCACGACTATGCCGAAAAGAGCAAGGTGGCGATTCGCCACGTCCGCCGCGACGGCATGGACGGCCTTAAGAAAGCCGAAAAAGACGGCGTAATCGGCCAGGACGAGAGCCGGGCACAGTCGGAACGTGTACAGAAGATGACGGACGAGACGATTTCCGAAATCGACCGCTTGCTTGGCGAGAAGGAAAAGGAAATCATGCAGGTCTAGTGGATCTGTGCCTTTGCCTGGAAAGACCGGACGGGAAATGTCGGAATCTGTATTTGTGACTGTGCCAGAGCATGTTGCCATCATCATGGATGGCAATGGCCGTTGGGCCAAGCAGCGTGGCCTGCCGCGCACGATGGGCCATCGCAAGGGCGTCGAGGCGGTGCGCGAGACAGTCCGCGCCGCAGGTGCCGCCGGCATAAAATATCTGACCCTCTTTGCCTTCTCCTCGGAGAACTGGCGCCGGCCCGAAGCCGAGGTCTCCGATCTGCTCGGCCTGCTCAAGGCTTTCATCCGGCGCGACCTCGCCGAGCTCCATCGCCAGAACGTGCGGATCAAGGTGATCGGCGACCGCCACAGCCTGCGCAGCGACATTCTGGGCCTCTTGCTGGAGGCGGAGGAGACGACCAAGGACAACACGTCACTGACGCTCGTCATCGCCTTCAACTACGGCTCGCGTGACGAGATCGCCCGCGCCGTCGTCAGCCTCGCCCGCGACGTCGAGGCCGGCCGCCTGAGGGCGCAGGACATCACCCCGGCGCTGATCAACGCCCGTCTCGACACGGCCGGCATTCCCGATCCGGATCTCATTATCCGCACCAGCGGCGAAGAGCGGCTTTCCAACTTCCTCCTCTGGCAGGCCGCCTATTCGGAGTTTATCTTCCTTCCGGAATATTGGCCGGATTTCAGCCCCGAAATCTTCCGCTCGGCGCTCGAGACATTCGCCTCTCGTGACCGGCGCTTCGGCGGCCTGTCGTCGCAGGCGGCCGCGGTCGGCACCTGATGCAGAGGGAATTGAAGCTCCGCATCGTTTCAGGACTGATTCTTGCGGTCATCGTTCTTGCCGCCACCTGGTATGGCGGCCTTGCCTTCCGTATCCTGGCGGTCGTGATCGGCCTGCTGATCTATTATGAATGGTCGAAGATCACCGGCATCGCGCGGGATTGGGTCGCCAATGCCGTCGGCTGGATCGGCGAGGCGGCGATTGCCTTCCTGGTGCTTGTCGGCAATTTCGAATTCGCCGCCGGCATGCTGGCCGGCGTCACCGCCGTCGGCATCGCCCTGATCATCCTGCAGGGTACGAGCCGCTGGTTTCCGGCAGGCCTGTTTTATGCCGGCGCCACCGGCCTGGCGCTTGCCGCGATCAGAAGCGATGACCGGCCTGGCCTTTACGCCATGCTCTTCGTCTTTGCCGTCGTCTGGGCAACCGATATTCTTGCCTATTTCGTCGGCAGGGCGCTTGGCGGACCGAAGCTTGCCCCTTCGATCTCGCCCGGAAAGACCTGGTCGGGTGCAATCGGCGGCGCCGTTTCGGCGGTCGTAGCCGGCGTCGTTCTCGTCCATTTTCTCATTCCCGGCGCTGAAATCATCGCCGCCTTCGTGGCACTCGTTCTCTCGGTTTGCAGCCAATCGGGCGATCTTTTCGAATCGTTCATCAAGCGGAAATTTGGCGTCAAGGATTCGAGCCGTCTCATTCCCGGCCATGGCGGCGTCATGGACCGTGTCGACGGACTGATTTTCGCCTGTTTTTCGGCGTTCTTGCTTGCTGGGCTTTTTTCCCTGATAAAGGGGGCCGAAATGACGTCGCTCGGCGCGGCATTGTTCGGACTCTGACAACGCGGCAGTCTGACGGAAGGGACTTATAGAAACGATGAGCGGCATATACGCATTTCTGATGGGGAACATCGTTACCTTCATCCTCGTGCTGTCACTGCTCGTCTTTGTGCATGAGATGGGCCATTACCTCGTCGGGCGCTGGAGCGGCATTCGCATCCTTGCCTTTTCCGTCGGCTTCGGTCCGGAGATCTTCGGCTTCACCGACCGCCACGGAACACGCTGGAAAATCTCGGTGATCCCGCTTGGCGGCTACGTCCGGTTCTTCGGCGACGAGGATGCCTCGAGCAAGCCCGACACCGACAAGATCGCCGCCATGTCCGAGGAGGACAGGGCGCGCTCCTTTGCCGGTGCCAAGTTGTGGAAACGCGCTGCAACCGTCGCGGCTGGCCCGATCGCCAATTTTCTGCTGGCGATCGCCATCTTCACCATTCTGTTCTCGGTCTATGGCCGCACGATCGCCGATCCCGTCGTTGCCGAGGTCAAGCCCGACGGCGCCGCCGCTGCCGCCGGCATCCTTCCGGGCGATCTGCTGGTCGCCATCGACGGCGGCAAGGTCGAGACCTTCGACGACGTGCGCCGCTATGTCGGCATCCGCCCGAGCCAGAAGATCGTCGTGACGATCGAGCGCGCCGGCCAGAAGCTCGATGTGACGATGGTGCCGCAACGCGTCGACCAGACCGACCAGTTCGGCAACAAGGTCGAGCTCGGCCAGATCGGCATCGTCACCAGCCGGGAGGTCGGCAACTTCCGCCTGAAGACCTATACGCCGCTGCAGTCGCTGCGCGAGGCTGTGATCGAGACCCGCGACATTGTCACCGGCACCTTCAAATATATCGGCAACATCTTCAGCGGAACGATGCGCGCCGATCAATTGGGCGGGCCGATCCGCGTGGCGCAAGCCTCGGGCCAGATGGCGTCGCTTGGGATAGGCGCGGTGTTGCAGCTTGCGGCGGTGCTTTCTGTTTCGATAGGATTGCTTAACCTGATGCCGGTTCCGGTACTTGATGGCGGCCACCTGATGTTCTATGCGGTGGAAGCGGTGAGGGGGAAACCGCTGGGCTCTTCGGCCCAGGAAATTGCATTTCGCATCGGCCTGGCGATGATACTGACATTGATGGTTTTCACGACCTGGAACGACATTGGCTCGTTGAGAGGGTAAACGAGCAAGGCGAGGCTAATTACTATTTATTTACGATGTTTCAAGGCTGTAGTGGCGAATGGGTCACGCTTGCAAATGAAGTAAACAGAAATTAACGACCTGCCTTGCTTGTATGTCAAAAGCGGGTAAAACGACACACGTGACCGGAATCGGGGTTTCCTGGGGCCGGGGACGAGGGAAACAAAGGTAATAGGTGAAATGAAGGCTGGTTCAAAGTTTTTGAACGCAGTATCGGCGGTTGCGCTGTCTGCTGGTGTTGTTGCTTCGGGCGCAGGTGCTGTGACGTTCGTTTCCGCTACGGCCGCTGAGGCCGCGGTCATCCAGCGCATCGATGTGCGCGGCGCAAGCCGTGTCGGCGCGGAAGCCGTCCGGTCGAACCTTACCATCGCTCCTGGAAAGAGTTTTTCGAACAGCGATATCGATGCCTCGGTCAAGCA
Source organism: Rhizobium sp. BT-226 (assembly GCF_025847085.2). NCBI lineage: Bacteria > Pseudomonadati > Pseudomonadota > Alphaproteobacteria > Hyphomicrobiales > Rhizobiaceae > Rhizobium > Rhizobium sp. BT-226. The sequence continues at coordinate 272,553 of NZ_JAOYTI010000001.1, forward strand.
GCTCTACGGGACGGGTTACTTCTCCGACGTCAAGATCTCGGTCTCGGGCAGCACGCTGGTCGTCAACGTTCAGGAAGCCCAACTGGTCAACCAGGTCGTCTTCAACGGCAACCGCAAGATCAAGGACGACAAGCTCGCGACGATCGTCCAGACCCACGCTGCCGGCCCCTACAGCGACACCCAGATCCAGGCCGACATCCAGTCGATCAAGGAAGCTTATGCAGCCACCGGCCGCAGCGAAGTCGAAGTCACGACGCAGGTGGTGCCGCTCGGCGAAGGCCGCGTCAACCTTGCCTTCGTCATCAACGAGGGTGATCGCACCAAGATCGATTCGATCAACTTCGTCGGCAACAATGCCTACAGCGCCGGCCGCCTGGCTGCCGTCATCAACACCAAGCGTTCGAACTTCCTGTCGTTCCTGACCCGCAAGGACGTCTACAACGAAGACAAGCTCCACGCCGACGAAGAAGCGTTGCGCCAGTTCTATTACAATCGCGGCTACGCCGACATGCGCATCGTCTCTTCCGATGCCACCTTCGACGACGCGACCAACAAATACACGCTCACCTTCAACATCGAGGAAGGCCAGCGCTACGACTTCGGACCGGTGACCGTCCAGTCGACCGTCGAAGGCGTCGGCTCAGAGCAGTTGCAGCCGCTGGTGCGCACCCGCGAAGGCCAGGTCTATAACGCCAAGGAAGTGCAGAAGTCGATCGAGGCGATCTCCGATCAGGTGGCGTCTGCCGGTTATCCCTTTGCGCGCGTCACGCCGCGCGGTAACCGCGATCTCAACAACAACACGATCGGTGTCGAATATCTGGTCGACCAGGGTGAGCGCGCCTATGTCGAGCGCATCGAGATCCGCGGCAACAGCCGCACGCGCGACTACGTTATTCGCCGCGAATTCGACATGAGCGAAGGCGATGCCTTCAACCAGCAGATGATCACCAAGGCCAAGCGGCGCCTCGAAGCGCTCGGTTACTTCTCCTCGGTCAACATTTCCACCGCTCCGGGCAGTTCTCCGGACCGTGTCGTGGTGATCGTCGACGTGCAGGATCAGTCGACCGGTTCGTTCGGTGTCGGTGCGGGTTACGCCGCCGGCGGCGACGGTCTGCTGCTCGAAGCCTCGATCGAAGAAAAGAACTTCCTCGGCCGTGGCCAGTACATCCGCATCTCGGCCGGTGGCGGCCAGGAAGGCTCGCGCGCCTACGGCGTCAGCTTTACCGAACCCTATTTCCTCGGCTACCGTCTGGCGGCAGGCTTCGACGTCAACCGTAGCGAAACGTCGAGCAACGACGACTACGACTACGAGGAAACCAGCGTCGTCCTGCGTGTCACTGCGCCGATCACCGAAGATCTGGCGACGACCTTCCGCTATAACTACAAGCAGATGAAGTATGACGGCGATACCGACGATCTTTCGGCGACCTACGCCAATCTGGTCGACGAGAGCCCGTGGACACGCTCTTCCGTCTCGCAGACGCTGACCTACAACACGCTTGACGACACCGTCCTGCCACGTGAAGGCATCTATGCGACGGCGACGCACGAACTTGCCGGCCTCGGCGGCGACTCGCAATTCTACAAGATCTACGGCAAGGCCCGTTATTACCACTTGCTCGCTGACGATGCCGATATCATCGGCTCGCTCTCCGCTTCGGCTGGTTATGTCGTCCCCTTGGGTGACCATCTGAACGTCTTCGACCAGTTCACGCTGAACAACGGTGATATTCGCGGCTTCGAGAACAAGGGTATCGGCCCGCGCATCCGCGGGGATAACGATGACCCGCTCGGTGGCACGACCTATTTCACGGCGTCTGCAGAAGCGACCTTCCCGATGCCAGGCTTCCCGCGCGACTTCAACCTGCGCGGCGCAGTCTTTGCCGATGCCGGCACGCTGTTCGGCAACGACGTCGAGCTTCTTGGGTCCGACCAGGCCGACGGCACCAGCGCTTCGCTGCGCGCTTCCGTCGGTGTCGGCGTCGTCTGGCAGTCTCCCTTCGGTGCATTGCGTCTGGATTACGCGATCCCGGTCCTCAAGGAAGACTTCGACAAGACGCAGAACTTCAAGTTTGGCATCAACAACCAATTCTGATATCGGCAGTCCGGAACTGTAAGACTCAATTCCGTTCTGGAGCATTGCCGATGGAGCAAAACGTTTTTTTTCTGCCCCATGAAGGTCTGAAGCTCGCTGAGCTGGCAGAGTTTCTTGGGGCGGAACTTGCTAGTTCCGACTATGCCGATGTTATCGTCAGATCCGTTGCCCCCATCAGCCGGGCCCGGGCGGGCGATGTCTGTTATATCCTGTCGCGTCGCAACCGCGATGAGCTGGTGACATGCGAAGCCTCGGCAGTGATCTGCGACAAGGCGCTCGCCGATCTTGTACCTCCACACATCCCGGTCATCCTGTCGTCCAATCCGCATGCGGCTTTTGCGATGGCGGGCGGCCTGTTTTATCCCGCGGCATTGCGCCCGGTCGTCTTTTCCGGTGAAGGCGAGATCGCGCCGAGCGCGGTGATCGATCCAAGCGCCAAGCTTGAAAAGGGCGTGATCGTCGAGCCGATGGCCGTCATCGGGGCGCATGCCGAGATCGGCGAAGGGACGCGCATCGGCGCGCACAGCATCATCGGTCCGAATGTCAAGATTGGCCGGGATTGTTCGATTGCGGCCGGCGCGAGCATTCTCTGCGCGCTGCTCGGTAACGGCGTCATCATCCACAACGGCGCCCGCATCGGCCAGGACGGTTTCGGTTATGCACCAGGCCCGCGCGGCATGATCAAGATCGTCCAGATCGGCCGGGTGATCATCCAGGATAATGTCGAGATCGGCGCCAACACCACGATCGACCGTGGCGCCATGGACGATACGGTGATCGGCGAAGGCACCAAGATCGACAACCAGGTACAGATCGGCCACAACGTTCAGATCGGCCGCCATTGCGCCATCGTCGCGCAGGTCGGCATCGCCGGCAGCACGAAGATCGGCAATGGCGTGCAGATCGGCGGCCAGGTCGGCATCAAGGGGCATGTGACGATCGGCGACGGCGTGCAGATCGCCGCCAAAAGCGGTATCATGACCGATCTTGCCGCCGGCGGACAATATGGCGGTATCCCTGCACGTCCGCTAAATGACTATCTGAGAGATGCCGCCCAACTGGTGTCCAAGACCAGGCTGCGCGGGAAGAAAACTGGAGGCAAGCAAAATGACTGAGGAAGCCACGACAACGCTTTCTTCGGCTGACATCATCGAGATCATGAAGCTGCTGCCGCATCGCTATCCCTTTCTCATGGTCGACAAGATCATCGAGATCGACGGCGACAACACCGCGATCGGCATCAAGAACGTCACGGTGAACGAACCGCATTTCACCGGCCATTTTCCGGAATCTCCGATCATGCCCGGCGTCCTCTTGATCGAGGGCATGGCTCAGACCGCGGGCGCGATCTGTGCCAAGAAGGAAGGCCAGCCCGGCAACCTCGTCTATTTCATGACCATCGAGAATGCGCGCTTCCGCAAGCCCGTCGTGCCCGGTGATCGCGTCGAATTCCATGTCAGGAAGCACAAGCAGCGCGGCAATATCTGGAAATTCCATTGCGACGCCAAGGTCGGCGGCGCGCTTGTCGCCGAGGCCGATATCGGCGCGATGATCGTTCGTAAGGATCAGGCATGAGCACTATCGCCGAAAGCGCCCGCATTCATCCGATGGCTGTCGTCGAAGACGGCGCGACCATCGGTGAGGGCGTCAAGATCGGTCCCTTCTGCCATGTCGGGCCGCACGTCGTCCTGCATGCGAATGTCGAGCTTTTGTCGCATGTGGTCGTGACCGGCCGCACCGTGATCGGCAAGGGCACGCGCATCTTCCCGATGGCGGTCGTCGGAGGCGATCCGCAGAGTGTGCATCACGGCGGCGAGGAGACGACGCTGACGGTCGGCGCCAACTGCACGATCCGCGAAGGCGTGACGATGAACACCGGCACGGCCGATTTCGGCGGCCAGACGATCGTCGGCGACAACAACCTCTTCCTCGCCAATTCCCATGTCGCGCATGACTGCCGGGTCGGCAATCACGTGATCATGTCGAACAACGTCATGCTCGCCGGCCATGTCGTCATCGAGGACCGCGTCATCCTGGGCGGCGGCTCGGCCGTTCACCAGTTCACCCGCGTCGGTCGCCAAGCCTTCGTCGGCGGGCTCTCGGCGGTGAGCTACGACGTCATTCCCTATGGCATGCTGAACGGCAATCCCGGGCTGCTGAGCGGCCTCAACGTCGTCGGCATGACGCGCGCCGGCGTCGACCGCGCCGTCATTCACAGGGTGCGCCGCGCCTACAAGTCGATCTTTGAAGGAACAGGCTCCGTCCGCGAAAACGCCGCCGCCATCCGCGAAGAATATGCCGATTGCGAGCAGGTGGTCCACATCCTCGACTTCATCGCCGCCGACAGCGACCGCGCCTTGTCCTCGCCGACCCGGGGGCAGAAGGGCTAATCCGTGGCTTTTTCCGGCGACACCGCTGCGGGTCGGCTGGCGATCATCGCCGGCGGCGGTCTTCTGCCTTCCTATGTCGCCGAAGCCGCGCGCGCGGCGGGCGAAAATCCGGTTATCGTCGCACTGAAGGACGAAAGCGACCGGCGCTGGGAAGGTTATGACCACGCCGTCATCGCTATCGGCGATTTCGCAGCTCTCGATGGGTTGCTCAACCGTTATGGCATCGGCCGTGTGGTGATGTCGGGCAGCGTGCGCCGCCGGCCGGAATGGCGCGAGGTGCGTCCGACGCTGCGCATTCTGATGAAGGTGCCGGCCGCCATCCGCACGCTGCTGTCCGGTGGCGACGACACGGTTCTGCAGATGGTGATCCGGCTGATCGAGGGAAACGGCCGCCGCGTCGTCGGCGCCCATGAAATCGCCCCCGACCTTCTTGCCTCCGTCGGCCCGCTTGGCGCTGCAGCACCCGGCGAGGAGGACCGGCGTGATATCAGCCGCGCCGCCGAGGCCGCCGACATGCTGGGCCGGCTCGATGTCGGGCAGGGTGCTGTCAGCATCGGTGGACGCGTCGTGGCACTCGAGGGTCTTGAGGGCACGGATGAGATGCTGGCCCGTGTCGCGGGTCTCAGAACCGCCGGACGCATCTCGCCGCGCCGCCGCGGCGCGCTGGTCAAACTCTGCAAGCCGCAGCAGGATATTCGCGCCGACTTGCCGGCGATCGGCGTTTCCACGGTCATGAATGCAAAGAAAGCCGGCCTTGCCGGCGTCGCCGTCGAGGCCGGCCGCTCGCTGGTGCTCGATCGCGCCGCCGTCATCAAAGCTGCCGATGAGGCCGGGCTTTTCGTCTGCGGCATCGATCGCGGCCTGCCAGCATGGGGGCTCGAATGAACGGGGCGCCGCTGAAGATCGCCGTCATTGCCGGCGAGGTATCGGGCGACCTGCTCGGTGCCGATCTTATCGCCGCCCTGAAGCGGATTCATAGCGGACCGGTGGAACTCGTCGGCGTCGGCGGCGAGGGGCTGCAGGCCGAAGGCTTGCAATCGCTGTTCGATTTTTCCGAGCTGTCGATCATGGGTATCACCCAGGTGCTGAGCCGGCTGCCAAAGCTCTATACCCTGATCCGCCAGACGACGGCTGCCATCATCGCCGCAAGGCCTGATATTCTTCTCATCATCGACAGCCCGGATTTCACCCATCGCGTCGCAAAGCGCGTCCGCACCGCGCTGCCCGATCTGCCTGTTGTCAATTATGTCTGTCCGAGCGTCTGGGCCTGGAAGGAATATCGCGCCACGCGCATGCTCGCCTATGTCGATCACGTGCTCGCCGTCCTGCCCTTCGAGCCGGCAACGATGCAACGCCTCAATGGCCCGGCGACAACCTATGTCGGGCATCGTCTGGTCGCCGACCCCGCTCTGCTGGAGACACGTCGCCTGCGCGTGGGAAGGCGACCCGGCAGCGGCACGATCCTGCTTCTTCCCGGCTCACGCTCCTCCGAGATACAGAAACTTCTGCCCTATTTCGAGGTCGCAACGAACGAACTCGTCGCCCGCAACGGGCCGACACGCTTCGTTCTGCCGACGGTGACGCACAAGGAGGCGCTTATCCGCGAAATGACGGCCGGGTGGGGGATAAAGCCGGAGATCGTCGTCGGCGCAGAAGCAAAATGGAAAGCCTTTGCCGAGGCCGATGCAGCCATGGCGGCATCCGGAACCGTTATTCTTGAACTGGCGCTTGCAGATGTTCCCGTCGTCTCCGCCTACAAGGTCGACTGGATCATGCGCATGCTGACATCGGGCATCAAGACCTGGACCGGCGCGCTGCCAAACTTGATCGCCGATTACCCGGTCGTCCCGGAATATCTGAACGACGTCGTTCGCGGCGCAAGCCTCGCGCGCTGGATGGAAAGGCTGTCGGCCGACACCTATCAGCTAAAGGCGATGAAGGAAGGGTACGACCTCATCTGGCAGCGCATGCAGACCGAAAAGCCGCCCGGCGAGCATGCCGCCGAGATCCTTCTCGACGTGCTGAAAAAGAAAAAACCCGGTCATTTCTGACCGGGTTTCTTTTGGGTTCTTTCTGAAGCGATCAGCGCTTCGAAACCGGAATATAGTCGCGCTTCGGTTCGCCGACATACAGCTGGCGCGGACGGCCGATGCGCTGTTCCGGATCCTCGATCATCTCGTTCCACTGCGCGATCCAGCCGACGGTGCGGGCGAGCGCGAAGAGCACGGTGAACATGGTCGTGGGAAAGCCCAGCGCCTTCAGCGTGATGCCGGAATAGAAGTCGATGTTCGGATAGAGCTTCTTCTCGATGAAATATTCGTCGGTGAGCGCGATGCGCTCCAGCTCCATCGCCACTTCGAGCAACGGATCGTCCTTGATGCCGAGTTCGCCGAGCACTTCATGCGTCGTCTTCTGCATGATCTTGGCGCGCGGATCGTAGTTCTTGTAGACACGGTGACCGAAGCCCATCAGGCGGAACGGATCGTTCTTGTCCTTGGCGCGGGCGACATATTCCGGAATGCGATCGACCGTGCCGATTTCGTTCAGCATGTTGAGGGCTGCTTCGTTGGCGCCGCCATGCGCGGGACCCCAGAGGCAGGCAATGCCGGCGGCGATGCAGGCGAACGGGTTGGCGCCCGACGAACCGGCGAGACGGACGGTCGAGGTCGAGGCGTTCTGCTCATGATCGGCATGCAGGATGAAGATGCGGTCCATGGCGCGGGCAAGCACCGGATTGACCACATATTCCTCGCAAGGCACGGCAAAGCACATGCGCAGGAAGTTCGAGGCGTAGTCGAGGTCGTTCTTCGGATAAACGAAGGGCTGGCCGATATGGTATTTGTAGGCCATGGCGGCAAGCGTCGGCATCTTGGCGATCATGCGCAGGCTGGCGACCATGCGCTGGTGCGGATCGGTGATGTCGGTGGAGTCGTGATAGAAGGCCGACAGCGCGCCGACGCAGCCGCACATGACGGCCATCGGATGCGCATCGCGGCGGAAGCCGGTGAAGAAGCGGCTCATCTGCTCGTGCACCATGGTGTGGTGCGTGACGCGGTAATCGAAATCCTTCTTCTGCACGGTGGTCGGCAGTTCGCCGTAAAGCAGCAGATAGCAGACCTCGAGGAAGTCGCCGTGCTCGGCGAGCTGCTCGATCGGATAGCCGCGATGTAAGAGGACACCTTCGTCGCCGTCGATGTAGGTGATTTTCGATTCACAGGATGCGGTCGAGGTAAAACCCGGATCGTACGTGAAGGAAGCCGTGTTCTTGTAGAGGGCACCGATATCGATGACGCTCGGGCCGATCGTGCCGCTTTTGACAGCAAGGTCGACAGACTTGTCACCGATTTTTATTGTAGCGCTTTGATCCGTCATGCTGATCCTCCGAAATGGCGGTGGCGCCATAAAAGCGCCATAGGGGTTAAGCGTCCTCACCGATAGCTATATGATCGCGAAGCTAATGCCAAGTTACCGTGATGGCATTTTGTGCATTGCGGTATCACCTTTTAGGCACTGCAGCGATGAGCCGCATGCATATCGGAAGCCGATGATTCGACTGGTCTTTTGGCGCTCGCGATTTTCCCTCATATTTCAATCGATTATGCTTGCCGGATTTGATTGGAGGTTGCATTCTGGCCGCCTTCGCAGCCGGGCTTGGGCGGTTCATGCAGGAGTTGACGACAGTCGAATTGCGGCCGGAAGCGGGCGAAGGCCCTGCCGACTCCTCCAGTTTTTCACCACCTGTCGTGGTGACGCGAGCGACAAGGACGCAGTCGGAGACACCATTGCGCCACCGGCTGCCGGCCGCAGCCTCGCAATTGCTGCGTGCCGGCATGCGCATGCTGGGCGAGGAGGTAGACCATGGCCGCCTGCTGCTGTTTTCGCCGGTCTTCCTCGGCGCCGGGTCAGCCGGCTGGTTTCTCGCGGCATCGGATTTTCCTCTCGTTGCATCACTGCTCTGCCTGTTGGCGCTGACCGTGGCGGTTCTCATCGCCGGCCGCAGCCGGGCGGCAGTGCGGGCAACGCTGCTGGCGCTTTCACTCGTGGCCTGCGGCATGGTCACGGCGCAGTTCGAGAGCCGGCGGGCTTCCACCGTGATCCTCGATTCCGCCGTGACGACGACGGTGACCGGCCGTGTCGAGCGGCGCGAAGGTGATGATCGCGGGCGGTGGCGCTACATTCTTGCCGTTACCGGCACTGAGGCGCCACAGGTGAAGCGGCCGCCGGACCGCATCACCGCAATCGCCCGCGGCGCGGACGTGGCCTTCGAGATCGGCGATATCATCACTGGCAGAGCGCGGCTGACGCCGCCGGCAGGCCCAGCGCTTCCCGGGCTCAACGACTTCTCCTTCGGTGCCTATTTCGATGGCATCGGCGCCAACGGCTTCTTCTACGGTGCGCCGACGAAGGTCGATGTGCAGGCAGGTCCGCAGGCGGCCAGATCGACGACCGAAGCGCTGCTGGAATGGCTCTACCGGCTGCGCAGCGGTATCGGCGACCGCATAAGGTCGATCCTGCCCGGCGACACCGGCGCTTTTGCCGCTGCTCTGGTGACGGACGAGCGGCGCGCCATCTCGGATGCGACGACGGAAGCGCTGCGCCAGTCCGGTCTGGCGCATATCATCGCCATCTCCGGTCTCAACATGGCGCTGTCGGCCGGAATCTTCTTCGTCGGCTTGCGGATGCTGCTCAGCCTCTTTCCCGGTGTCGCCGAGGCCTATCCGACGAAGAAGATTGCCGCCGCCGGCGCGCTCATCACCGTCACCGCCTATTTCCTGATCTCCGGCTTTGCGGTCTCTGCCGAACGCGCTTTCATCATGATGGCCATTATGTTGATCGCCGTCTTCTTCGACCGGCCGTCGATCAGCCTACGCAATGTCGCTCTCTCCGCGCACGTCATCATTGTCATTTCGCCGTCCGAGGTCTTGGGTCCGAGCTTCCAGATGTCTTTTGCCGCCACATTGGCGCTGGTCTCTGGCTATCAGCTGTGGAAGGATCGGCGGGTCCGCGAAAACGCTTTCCTGAAGCTGCCGATCATCAGGCCCTTCGTTACCGTTGCGGGCTTCTTCGGCGGCGTCTTCCTGACCTCGTTGATCGGCGGTTTTTCCACCGCGCTGTTTTCGATCGAGCATTTTCATCGCCTGACCGCCTACGGCCTGCCGGCAAATCTCGCGACAATGCCGATCATCTCCTTCATCATTATGCCGGCCGGCTTGCTGGCAATGCTGCTCATGCCTTTCGGCTTGGATGTTTGGGCCTGGAAGATCGTCGGATTCGGCCTCGATCTGGTGATCGCGGTCGCAAAGACGGTGTCCGGCTGGAATGGCAATATCGACGTCGGCCGCTTGCCCGCCTGGTATTTCACCGTCGCCGTGGCAGGCTTTCTGCTGCTGACGCTGCTCCGCACCCGGTTGCGCCATATCGGCACATCGATTATCGCGGTCGCGACGCTCATCCTGCTGCTTCTGCCGGTTCCCCGGCCGCCGGATCTGGTGATTTCGGAGGATGGTAGTCTCGTCGCAATCGTCGAGGCGGCGGCAATGGCTTCCAACCGTGAAAGACCGCCGGATTTCATCTTCGACCAGTGGCAGAGAGCGCTGGTCCTGCAGAAGCATGATCCGCCGAAGATGCTGGACGGTCCTGCTATCCCGCCGGAGGGAGAAGATCGCCGCGTCGGGCTTTCCCGCGATCAGCAAAACGAAGCAAGGACCGCGATGCGGGCCGCCGCAGCGGGCGGTGACGCAAACCGCTTTTCCTGCGTCAAGAAGGCCTGGTGCACATCAAGGCTTGGCAATGGTCAGGTGGTAACCGTCATCGACAATGCCGCCTATCTAGGCTCGGCATGCGACGCCGCCGATATCGTCGTGACGTCGGTCCGCCTTCGCTTAAACAGCTGCCGCTCAGGCGCGACGCTCTTCACCGGTGAGACGCTTCGCAGGAGCGGTTCCATCGAGTTGCGCTTCACGGATGCCGGCCCGGAGGTCGCAACCGCATTCGATGCATTGTCGCGGCCATGGATGCGCCATCGCGCCTATGACTGGCGCAGCAACAGTTTTACCGAAACCGGCCTGGCCAATGTCAGTGATAGCGGCGAATGAGGCCGACGAGTTTGCCCTGTACCTTGACGCGGTCCGGCCCGAAGATCCGGGTCTCGTACGCCGGGTTGGCGGCTTCTAGCGCGATCGAGGCGCCCTTGCGCCGGAAGCGCTTCAGCGTCGCTTCCTCGTCATCGACGAGGGCAACGACGATATCACCGGGACTTGCAGTGCTGCCGTTGCGGATGATCACGGTGTCGCCGTCGAAGATGCCGGCGTCGATCATCGAATCGCCCTTGACCTCCAGCGCGTAATGTTCACCGGAGCCGAGCATGTCGGCCGGAACGACGATGTCGTGGGTGTTGTTCTGGATCGCCGAGATCGGAACACCGGCAGCGATTCGGCCCATGACCGGCACGGAGACCGAATTGCCGTTGTCGGCGACGGGCTTTGCAGGAGCAGGGGCGGCGACCGGCTGTGGCTTGCCGAGGCTGCCCTCGATGACGCTCGGCGAAAAGCCGCGCCGGGGCTGGATACTGGGGCTGTAGGCCTCCGGAAGCTTGATGACCTCGAGCGCGCGGGCGCGGTTCGGTAGGCGGCGAATGAAGCCTCTCTCCTCGAGCGCTGTAATCAAGCGATGAATCCCGGACTTCGAGGCGAGGTCCAGGGCATCCTTCATCTCGTCGAAAGATGGCGGAACGCCGGATTCCTTCATGCGCTCATGAATGAAGAGGAGAAGCTCCTGTTGTTTGCGCGTGAGCATCGACGTTGTGACCTCGTGATTGAAACAAATCCAGAACAGACACTATATGTTCCATATGTGTTCCGCAAGTAGCTAAATTTCCGTAAAACTTGGCGCCAACTCGTTGAGATTTTTATTTTCATTCGCCGGATTGGGACACAAGTCTTGTATTGAAGGTCGCGCTGCACATCTCTTGACCTTTCCAGGAGGGACATGATGAACGAGCATTCCGCCAAACCGCACCCGCTGGATCATGTCGTGCTGCCGGTCGTCAATATCGATCTGGCGCGCGAAAGGCTCGGCAAGCTCGGCTTCACCGTTGCCTCCGATGCGCGCCATCCCTTCGGAACGGAGAATGCCTGCGTCTTTTTTGCCGATAAGACCTATCTGGAGCCGCTCGGGGTTGCGAGCGTCGAGGAGAGCGAGGCATCGGCGCGGCAAGGCAATGTCTTCACTGCCCGCAACCAGGCCTTCCGCTTCCGCTGCGGCGAGGAGGGGCTTTCGGGACTGGCCTTCGGCAGCAAGGCTGGCGGCATCGATCATCAAAACTTCGTCGGCAACGGATCGAGCGCCGGCGAGATGCTGCAGTTCACCCGGCCGATGACGATGCCGGACGGTTCCGAGACGATCGCCGGCTTCAAGCTGGCTTTTGCCGGCGACCTGCGCGCGCCTGATCTCCTGCTTTTCACCGTCGAGCGCGTCAATCCGCTGCCGGCCGACCGCGCCGCGCTTGAAACACATGCCAATGGCGTCACCGGCATAGTCGAGATCGCGCTTTGCACGCCGGAGCCGGCCGCCTTCGCTGCCTTCGTCAGCCTTGCCGTGGCGCAATCGGCAGTCGAGAAAACCGGTTTCGGCGTCAATATCGCGGCATCGAATGCCAAAATCAGCCTGATGACGCCAGAAGGGCTGGAGGCCTATTTCGACATTGGTGGCTCATCCGCCGATCGCGGCCTACGCGGCCGGGCAATCCTCTTCACTGTCGCCGATCTTGCCGTGACAGAAGCGCATTTGGCTGCTAACGGGGTGACATACACGCGCAAGAACAACCGCATTCTGGTGAAGCCCGCGCCCGGGCAGGGCACGCTCTTCGCCTTCGAGGAAACACGATGAGCACTGATACGAATTCCGAAGTCAGGATCGGCGAAGGCCAAGGCCAGGTCACCTTTTCCAATACCGGCCGCCTGTCGCTGATTGCCGGTCCATGCCAGATGGAGAGCCGCGACCACGCCTTCATGGTTGCCGGCACGCTGAAAGAGCTTTGCGGAAAGCTCGGCATCGGCCTCGTCTACAAGAGCTCCTTCGACAAGGCGAACCGGACCTCGCTGTCGGCCGAACGTGGTATCGGCATCGAAAAGGGCATGGAGGTCTTTGCCGACCTCAAGAAGGAATTCGGGTTTCCTGTCCTGACCGACGTCCATACCGCCGAGCAATGCGCGGAGGTGGCAAAGATCGTCGACGTCCTGCAGATTCCGGCCTTCCTTTGCCGCCAGACCGACCTCCTCATCGCCGCCGCCAAGACCGGCCGCGTCGTCAATGTCAAGAAGGGTCAGTTCCTCGCTCCCTGGGATATGAAGAACGTCTTGAAGAAGCTCAATGCCAGCGGCAATCCGAACGTGCTGCTGTGCGAGCGCGGCGCCTCCTTCGGTTACAATACGCTGGTCTCCGACATGCGCTCGCTGCCGATCATGGCGGCGATGGGCGCCCCCGTTATCTTCGATGCGACCCATTCCGTGGCGCAGCCGGGCGGGCAGGGCGAATCCTCCGGCGGTCAGCGGGAATTCGTGGAAACGCTGGCGCGCGCAGCGGTGGCTGCCGGCATTGCCGGTGTCTTCGTCGAAACCCATCAGGACCCCGACAATGCACCTTCCGACGGACCGAACATGGTCTACCTTAAGGACATGCCGCGACTTCTCGAAAAGCTGCTTGCCTTCGATGCGGTCGCCAAGGCTTGACGTTCAACAGCCTGACATGATCGTGCTATAGGCCGGGAAGGCTGGTTCGAAGGCTGGAAATTGCAGCATTGTAATTTGCACGTCTTCGATTAAGACAGGTTTCGAACGACTGATCACCCACCGAGCAGGAAGAACCCATGACTGCAATCACCGATATCATCGCCCGCGAGATTCTCGATAGCCGTGGCAACCCCACCGTCGAAGTCGATGTCTATCTCGAAGATGGCAGCATGGGCCGCGCGGCCGTTCCCTCGGGTGCCTCGACGGGCGCACATGAGGCGGTCGAACTGCGTGACGGCGGCAAGCGCTATCTGGGCAAGGGCGTCGAAAAGGCGGTCGAAGCCGCCAACACCGAGATCTTCGACGCGATCGGCGGCATCGACGCCGAAAATCAGATCCAGATCGACAACATCATGATCGAGCTCGACGGCACGCCGAACAAGTCGCGCCTCGGCGCCAACGCCATCCTCGGCGTGTCGCTCGCCGTCGCCAAGGCTGCCGCCCAGGCCTCCGGCCTGCCGCTCTACCGCTATGTCGGCGGCGCTTCCGCGAGCCTGCTGCCGGTGCCGATGATGAACATCATCAACGGCGGTGCCCACGCCGACAACCCGATTGATTTCCAAGAATTCATGATCCTGCCGGTCGGCGCCGATACGATCGCCGAAGCCGTGCGCATGGGTTCGGAAGTCTTCCATACGCTCCGCAAGGAACTCGCCGCACAGGGCCACAACACCAATGTCGGCGATGAAGGCGGTTTCGCACCGGGCCTGAAGAGCGCTTCGGAAGCCCTCGACTTCATCATGAAGTCGGTCGAGAAAGCCGGCTACAAGCCGGGCGAGGATATCTACCTCGGCCTCGATTGCGCCTCGACGGAATTCTTCAAGGACGGCAAATACGTTCTCGAAGGGGAAGGCCGCACGCTCGAATCAGGCGCCATGGCCGAATATCTCGCCGAACTCGCTGCCAAGTACCCGATCATTTCGATCGAAGACGGCATGGCTGAAGACGATTGGGACGGCTGGAAGACGCTGACCGACCTGACCGGCAAGAAGACCCAGCTCGTCGGCGACGATCTCTTCGTCACCAACTCCGCCCGTCTTCGCGACGGCATCCGCATGGGCGTTGCCAACTCGATCCTCGTCAAGGTCAACCAGATCGGCTCGCTGACGGAAACCCTCGATGCCGTCAACACGGCGCATAAGGCAGCCTATACCGCCGTCATGTCCCACCGCTCCGGCGAAACGGAAGATTCGACCATTGCCGATCTCGCGGTCGCCACCAACTGCGGCCAAATCAAGACCGGCTCGCTGTCGCGTTCCGACCGCCTTGCCAAGTACAACCAGCTGATCCGCATCGAAGAAGGCCTCGGCCCCCAGGCTCAGTATGCCGGCCGCTCGATCATTCGCGGCTGATCGGATCTGATGTTCAATGGTTTGACCCGCGCCCTTCGGCGCGGGTTTTTTGTTGCTCGGTTTTTAGAGTCAACGAACGGTTAATCTCTGCGCGTTAGATTGAATGAATTGGTAATGCGTTCAAGAGCATGCGTGTATGTGGACAAAGCATCATAAGAAGAGAAGGATCGGTCGCTTCGTCATTCCGGCCATGACGGTCGCCTTCCTCTCCTATTTCGGTTATCATTGCATCCATGGCGATTACGGCCTGCGCGCGACGGAGACGTTTGAGCGTCAGCGTGTCGCCCGTGAAAAAGAGCTTGCGGTCTTGAAGGCGAAGCGCGAACATCTGGAAAATCAGGTCGCGCTGTTGAGTGACGGCTCGCTCGACAAGGATATGTTGGACGAAAAAGCGCGTTATCAGCTCAACATGTCGCGTGCCGACGAGATCGTCGTATTCAATCACTATTCCAATTAACTGGAAACAGGTTAATTGGAATTTTCATAGTTTTTCCAATAATTTAGCGCCGAATACGAGCCATGCAATTATGGCATTGCTGTGGTCATATTTCTTCCCTATGGTACGCGCCACCAAGAAACGACAAACCCATAGGGAGGGTTGAATGGCGCCGCGAAAGACCGCGACCGTTTCCAGCCGCAAAACTGCAGCAAAACCGGCAGCCAAGGCATCGAATGGAGGCCCGGTAGCCGACTTCGATCGTGATGAGGAGCTCAAGGCCTATCGCGAGATGCTGCTGATCCGCCGCTTCGAGGAGAAGGCAGGCCAGCTTTACGGCATGGGCTTCATCGGCGGCTTTTGTCACCTCTACATTGGTCAGGAAGCGGTCGTCGTCGGCATGCAGATGGCGCAGAAGGAAGGCGATCAGGTCATCACCGCCTATCGCGACCACGGCCACATGCTGGCAACCGGCATGGAAGCGCGCGGCGTCATGGCGGAACTGACCGGACGCCGCAGCGGCTATTCCCACGGCAAGGGCGGCTCGATGCACATGTTCTCGAAAGAGAAGCATTTCTACGGCGGTCACGGCATCGTCGGCGCCCAGGTCTCGCTCGGAACGGGTCTTGCCTTCGCAAACCGCTACCGCGGCAACGACAATGTCTCCATCGCCTATTTCGGCGACGGCGCTGCCAACCAGGGCCAGGTCTACGAAAGCTTCAACATGGCTGCTCTCTGGAAGCTGCCGATCGTCTATATCGTCGAGAACAACCGTTACGCCATGGGTACCTCGACCGCCCGCGCCACCGCGCAGTCGAACTACTCGCTTCGCGGATCCGGCTTCGGCATCCCGGGCATTCAGGTCGACGGCATGGACGTTCGCGCCGTCAAGGCGGCGGCCGATGAGGCGCTCGACCATTGCCGCTCTGGCAAAGGCCCGATCATCCTCGAAATGCTGACCTATCGCTATCGCGGTCACTCGATGTCCGACCCGGCGAAGTATCGTTCCAAGGAGGAAGTGCAGAAGATGCGCTCCGAGCAGGATCCGATCGAACAGGTGAAGGCACGCCTCATCGAAAAGGGCTGGGCTTCCGAAGACGATCTGAAGGCGATCGACAAGGATGTCCGCGACATCGTCGCCGACAGCGCCGACTTCGCCCAGGCCGATCCGGAGCCGGATGCATCTGAGCTCTATACCGACATTCTGCTCTAATCGGGGAGGGAACCCATGCCTATCGATATCCTCATGCCCGCCCTCTCTCCGACCATGGAAGAAGGCACACTGTCCAAATGGCTGAAACAGGAAGGTGACAAGGTCACCTCAGGCGATGTGATCGCCGAAATCGAAACCGACAAGGCGACGATGGAAGTCGAAGCCGTCGACGAAGGCGTCATCGGCAAGCTGCTCGTCGATGCCGGCACTGAAGGCGTCAAGGTCAACACCAAGATCGCCGTGCTGCTGCAGGACGGCGAATCGGCCTCGGATCTTTCCGCCGCCAAGCCGGCCGCCGCACCAGCTCCGGAAGTTGCCCAGGAAGAGAAGCCGACCAACACCGGCTCTGCCTCCGCACCGCTTCCGGCCGAGCCGAAGGCCGTCGTTCCGAACGACCCCGAAATTCCGGCCGGCACCGAAATGGTGTCGACGACCGTGCGCGAAGCGCTCCGCGACGCCATGGCCGAGGAAATGCGCGCCGACGAAAACGTCTTCGTCATGGGCGAGGAAGTCGCCGAATACCAGGGTGCCTACAAGGTCACGCAGGGGCTGCTGCAGGAATTCGGCCCACGCCGCGTGGTCGATACGCCGATTACCGAGCATGGCTTTGCCGGCGTCGGCGTCGGTGCCGCAATGGCCGGCCTTCGCCCGATCGTCGAATTCATGACCTTCAACTTCGCCATGCAGGCGATCGACCAGATCATCAACTCCGCCGCCAAGACGCTCTATATGTCCGGCGGCCAGATGGGTGCTCCGATCGTCTTCCGCGGCCCGAATGGTGCCGCGGCTCGCGTCGGTGCCCAGCACAGCCAGGACTATGCTGCCTGGTACTCCGCAATCCCCGGCCTCAAGGTCGTCATGCCCTACACGGCATCTGACGCCAAGGGCCTGCTGAAGGCTGCGATCCGCGATCCGAACCCGGTCATCTTCCTCGAAAACGAAATTCTCTACGGCCAGCACTTCGATGTGCCGAAGCTCGACAATTTCGTTCTGCCGATCGGCAAGGCGCGCATCCATCGTCCGGGCAAGGACGTCACGGTCGTCTCCTTCGGCATCGGCATGAGTTATGCGACCAAGGCGGTCGCCGAACTCGAGAAGCTCGGCATCGACGTCGAACTGATCGACCTTCGCACCATCCGCCCGATGGATCTGCCGACTGTGATCGAATCGGTGAAGAAGACCGGCCGCCTGGTCACCGTCGAGGAAGGTTATCCGCAGTCCTCCGTCGGCACCGAAATCGCCACTCGCGTCATGCAGCAGGCCTTCGACTATCTCGATGCGCCGATCCTGACGATTGCAGGCAAGGACGTTCCGATGCCTTACGCCGCCAATCTCGAAAAGCTCGCCCTTCCGAACGTCGGCGAAGTGGTCGATGCGGTGAAGGCTGTTTGCTACAAATAAGGGGAGGGTGTTTCGATGCCGATCAATATCACGATGCCCGCCCTCTCTCCGACCATGGAGGAAGGCAATCTTTCGAAATGGCTGGTCAAGGAAGGCGACAAGGTCAAGTCTGGCGATGTGATCGCCGAGATCGAGACCGACAAGGCGACGATGGAAGTCGAAGCCGTCGATGAAGGCACGGTCGCCAAGCTCGTCGTTGCCGCCGGAACCGAAGGCGTCAAGGTCAATGCGCTGATCGCGGTTCTCGCCGCCGATGGCGAGGATGTCTCCGCTGCGGCCAGCGGTGCCGGTTCCGCCGCCCCGGCGCCGAAGGCAGACGGTGCAGCCGCGCCGAAGGCCGAAGCTGCCCCGGCTCCGGCCCAGTCCGCTCCAGCTGTGGCACCTGTCGCCGCCGCTGCACCCGCCTCGGTTTCATCAGATGGCAGCCGCACCTTCTCTTCGCCGCTCGCCCGCAGGCTGGCGAAGGAAGCCGGTATCGACCTTTCGGCAGTCGCAGGCTCCGGCCCGCATGGTCGCGTCGTCAAGAGCGACATCGAGGCCGCCGTTGCCGGTGGCGGCGCCAAGGCTGCAGCACCTGCCGCTGCTGCTTCCGCTCCGCAAGCCTCCGCAGCTCCTGCTCCGGCTGCCACTGCGCCGAAAGGCGCCTCCGAAGAAGCCGTGCTCAAGCTCTTCGAACCTGGCTCCTACGAACTCGTGCCGCATGACGGCATGCGCAAGACGATTGCCAGGCGCCTGGTCGAATCCAAGCAGACGATCCCGCATTTCTACGTCAGCGTCGATTGCGAGCTCGATGCGTTGCTGGCACTGCGTGCCCAGCTGAACGATGCGTCTCCGCGCAAGGACAACGCTCCGGCCTACAAGCTCTCGGTCAACGACATGGTCATCAAGGCCATGGCGCTGGCGCTGCGCGACGTTCCGGATGCCAATGTCTCCTGGACCGACAGCAACATGGTCAAGCACAAGCACGCCGATGTCGGCGTTGCTGTCTCGATCCCCGGCGGCCTGATCACCCCGATCATCCGCAAGGCCGAGGAAAAGACCCTGTCGACAATCTCCAACGAGATGCGCGATCTCGGCAAGCGGGCTAAGGACCGCAAGCTGAAGCCTGAAGAATATCAGGGCGGCACCAGTTCGGTCTCGAACATGGGCATGATGGGCGTGAAGAACTTCGCAGCCGTCGTCAACCCGCCGCATGCGACGATCCTCGCGGTCGGCGCCGGCGAACAGCGGGTCGTCGTCAAGAAGGGCGAAATGGCGATTGCCACCGTGATGTCCGTCACGCTCTCGACCGACCATCGCTGCGTCGACGGCGCGCTCGGCGCCGAGCTGCTCCAGGCCTTCAAGGGCTACATCGAGACCCCGATGGGCATGCTTGTCTGATAGCGGCGCGAGGCGGAAATGACCAAGACCGTTCTTTGCTACGGGGACTCGCTGACCTGGGGTTATGACGCCGAGACGATCGGCCGTCATGATTACAAGAATCGCTGGCCGAGCGTGCTTCAGGCAGCGCTCGGCGGTGACGCGCGTATCATCGCCGAAGGCTTGAACGGTCGCACCACCGCTTTCGACGACCATCTCGCCGATTGCGACCGCAACGGTGCGCGCATCCTGCCGACGATCCTGCAGACGCATGCACCGCTCGACCTCGTCATCCTTCTGCTCGGCACCAATGACATGAAGCCGGTCGTGGCAGGCTCGGCCTTTGCCGCATGCCAGGGCATCAGCCGGCTCGTGCGGCTGATCCGCAATCATGCCTGGCCCTTCGAATTCGATGGGCCGGAGATTCTGATCGTGGCGCCGCCGTCGATCCGCGCGACGGGCAATGTGCCCTTCGCCGCATCGTTTCCCGGCGGCATCGAGGAATCGGCAAAGCTTGCAACGCTTTATCGTGATCTTGCCGACGAACTCGGTTGTGGCTTCTTCGACGGCAATTCGGTCGCCAAGACCACACCGATCGACGGCATTCACCTCGATGCGGAGAATACGCGTGCGCTCGGCCGCGGGCTGGAATCGATCGTGCGGATGATGCTGGGGATCTGATTATGACCGCCTTCATCGCCCTCCGGCAGGCCTCACGGCGGGATGCCTCGGAGCTGGCGATTCTGGCGGATATCGCATCGCGCGGTTTTGCCTCCTGGCTCTGGTTTGCCGGTGTGGAAAACGGCGTGAGCGACACGCCGCTGGAGCGGGGCCGGCTGAAGATGAGCGAGGAGGAGGCTGTCGGCGGCTGGCGGGATGCCGTCATTGCTGAGGCCTATGGCGAAGTGGCAGGTGTGGCGATCGGCCATGCGCTGGAGGAGGGCATAGCCGATATCGAGGCGAGCATCCCGGCGACCGAACCGATGCTCGCCTTGCAGAAGACGGTGGTCGGAAGCTGGTTCATCGGCAGTCTCGGCGTCTATCGCCACCTGCGCGGCATCGGCATCGGACGCAGGCTGCTGGACGATCAGATCGAAAGGGCCGATCGGCGGCCCGTCAGCCTGATCACCGCCAGCGACAACGAAGCGGCTTTGTCGCTTTATGGAAGAAACGGATTCCTGGAGGCTGCGCGCGCCGATGCCGTGCCGCTCTTCGAAAACAGCAAAAGACATGCGTGGGTGCTCATGACCCGCAGCGCAGCGTAACAAAGGCAGGAAACACATGGCTGAATCCTACGACGTCATCATCATCGGTTCGGGTCCCGGCGGCTATGTCGCCGCCATCCGCGCCAGCCAGCTCGGTCTGAAGACCGCGATCGTCGAGCGCGAGCATATGGGCGGCATCTGCCTGAACTGGGGCTGCATACCCACAAAGGCGCTGCTGCGCTCGGCCGAGGTGCTCGACCACGCCAATCACTTCAAGGATTACGGCCTCGTTCTCGAAGGCACGGTCAAGCCGGATGCCAAGGCCGTCGTCGGCCGCTCGCGCGCCGTCTCCGCCCGTCTGAATGCCGGCGTCGGCTTCCTGATGAAGAAGAACAAGATCGACATCATCTGGGGCGAGGCAAAGATCACCAAGCCCGGCGAGATCGTCGTCGGCAAGTCGTCGAAGCCGGTCGTCGAGCCGCAGCATCCGCTGCCGAAGAACGTCAAGAGCAGCGAGGGCACCTATACCGCCAAGCACATCATCATCGCCACCGGCGCCCGCCCGCGCGCGCTGCCCGGCATCGAGCCGGATGGCAAGCTGATCTGGACCTATTTCGAGGCGCTGAAGCCGGATGTTCTGCCGAAGTCGCTGATCGTCATGGGCTCGGGCGCGATCGGCATCGAATTCGCCAGCTTCTATCGCTCAATGGGCGTTGACGTGACGGTCGTCGAAGTCATGCCGACCATCATGCCGGTCGAGGATGCCGAGATCACAGCGATCGCCCGCAAACAGCTTGAAAAGCGCGGCCTCAAGATCTTCACCAGCGCCAAGGTCTCGAAGGTCGACAAGGCCGCCAACAGCGTTACCGCCCATGTCGAGACGGCCGATGGCAAGGTGCAGCAGATCACCGCCGACCGGCTGATTTCGGCCGTCGGCGTTCAGGGCAATATCGAAAACCTCGGCCTCGAGGCACTAGGCGTCAAGACCGACCGCGGCTGCGTCGTCATCGACGGTTACGGCAAGACCAATATCGCGGGCATCTATGCGATCGGCGATGTCGCCGGCCCGCCGATGCTTGCGCACAAGGCAGAGCATGAGGGCGTCGTCTGCGTCGAAAAGATTGCAGGCCTGCCGAATGTCCATCCGACCGACAAGGGCAAGGTCCCGGGCTGCACCTATTGCAATCCGCAGGTCGCCTCCGTCGGCATCACCGAAGCCAAGGCCAAGGAACAGGGCCGCGACATCCGCGTCGGCCGCTTCTCCTTCGCGGCGAACGGCAAGGCGATCGCGCTCGGCGAAGACCAGGGCATGGTGAAGGTGATCTTCGACAAGAAGACCGGCGAGCTCCTCGGCGCCCATATGGTCGGTGCCGAAGTCACCGAGCTCATCCAGGGCTTCGTCGTCGCGATGAACCTCGAAACAACCGAGGAAGAGCTGATGCACACGATCTTCCCGCATCCGACCGTGTCCGAAACGATGAAGGAAGCGGTACTCGATGCTTATGGCCGTGTGCTGAACGCTTGAGAATTTCCGAAGCTGCCCTTTATCCCGGGGTGGAGAATCCATCCCCTCGGGGTGGAGAAGCCATCCCCAGGAGTGGAAAGCCGCTCCGCTGGGGTGGAAAAAACGAAAGGAAATCATCATGTCTATGGAGACGCAGGCGTTGCTGGTGTTTTTGCTGATCGGCCTGGTTGCAGGCTTCCTTGCAAGCCTGGTCGTCGGTGGCGGCGGGCTGATAAGATGCCTGCTGAGCGGCATCATCGGCGCCTTCGTCGGCGGCTATCTGTTCAGCGCGCTCGGCATTTCGCTGGGCATTGAAAATGCGCTGGTCGTGCAGATCATCCACGCCACCGTCGGCGCCATTATCGTGGTTCTGATCGCAAGAGCGGTCGCTTAACGGTCAAAAGAGGGCAGGGCAGGAATGGAAGGCGTCGGCTGGATTTCGGCAATCATCATCGGCGGACTTTCGGGCTGGCTCGCCGGCAAGCTGATGGAAGCGCGATACGGGATTTTCCTCAACATCGTGCTCGGCATCGTCGGCTCGGTCGTCGCCAGCGCCATCCTCGCGCAGTTTCATGTCGCGGTGGTCGGCGGTCGGCTCGGCTATTTCGTGACGGGTTTCCTCGGCGCCTGCTTGTTGATATTCCTTGCGCGGCTGGTGCGGCGCTAGATCCGATCGATTTGCCGCATAGGGGCGGTAGAAAGCTGAAACTGCAATGGTGACGATCCTCGATACGATCAATCCCGACGCCAAGCGCGTGCGGCATCCGGAGAAGGCGCATCGGCCCGATACCGAAGTCATGCGCAAGCCGGACTGGATTCGCGTCAAGGCGCCGACCTCCAAGGGTTATGCCGAGACGCGCGCGATCGTGAAGGAGCACAAGCTCGTCACCGTCTGCGAAGAGGCCGGCTGCCCGAATATCGGCGAGTGCTGGGACAAGAAGCACGCGACCTTCATGATCATGGGCGAGATCTGTACCCGCGCCTGCGCCTTCTGCAATGTCGCCACCGGCAAGCCGAATGCGCTCGATATGGCCGAGCCGGAGAACGTCGCCAAGGCGGTCAAGGAGATGGGCCTATCTCACGTCGTCATCACCTCGGTCGACCGTGACGACCTGGAGGACGGCGGCGCCGAACACTTCGAAAAGGTGATCTGGGCAATCCGCGCCGCGTCGCCGATGACGACGATCGAGATCCTGACGCCCGATTTCCTGAAGAAGCCGGGTGCGCTGGAACGCGTCGTCGCCGCCAAGCCCGACGTCTTCAACCACAATATGGAAACGGTGCCTGGCAACTATCTGACGGTTCGCCCCGGCGCCCGCTACTTCCATTCCGTTCGCCTGCTGCAGCGGGTGAAGGAACTCGATCCCACCATGTTCACCAAATCGGGCATCATGGTCGGCCTTGGCGAAGAGCGAAACGAAGTCCTGCAGCTGATGGACGATCTGCGCACCGCCGATGTCGACTTCTTGACGATCGGCCAGTACCTGCAGCCGACCCGCAAGCACCACAAGGTCGAAAGCTTCGTCACCCCCGACGAGTTCAAGTCTTACGAGACCGTCGCCTACAGCAAGGGCTTCCTGATGGTCGCCTCCAGCCCCCTGACCCGCTCTTCTCACCATGCCGGCGACGATTTTGCCCGGCTGAGAGCGGCGCGCGAGAAGAAGTTGCTGATCGCAGCCGAGTAAGAGCCGGTACTTGCTTTTTGATCGAACCGCGGCGATTTTCGTCGCAGTTCAGTTTGTTGACAAACCTCGATCTTTACTCGACGTCATCCTCGGCCTTGTGCCGAGGATCTGCGACATGTCAACCGGCAGTAGATGCTCGGGACAAGCCCGAGCATGACGAAAGGGGAGTTGGCTGACGTCGTGAGTCAGTCTGAGCTGTGGCGATTCTAGCAGCGTTTTCATGGGAATTGCAGCCGCAACCGTCCTGAAATATATGAGGGTTGCCCGGAACGGCTGGCGCCTGAGATGGCCGGCCTTGTCAATTCCACCGTCATCATAAGATCACGCAAAGCAGCTAACCGGTTCGCCGCTCTTGGCGCTTAAGATCGTGCCGGCGAAACGCATGTCTGGCTCGAGGGAGTTGCATGATGGATCAGAGAGCAGAACTGCCGCCGTGTCAGCAGATCGCCGATCTCGAACAGGCTGCAGAGCATATCCGTACGGCCCGCCGCATCCTCGTCATCGGCTGCTCGGGCGGCGGCAAATCGACGCTGTCGCTGAAGATCGCCAGGCGCTTCGGGCTTTCCTACATTTCGCTCGACCGCGACGTCTATTGGCTTCCCGGCTGGGTCACGCGCGACAGGGCCGAGCAGAGAAATATCATCGCCAGCCGGATCCTCGAAGAACGTTGGATCATGGACGGCACGAACCCGTCCTCCCTGGACATTCGGCTGCCGCGCACCGATTTCGTCGTCTGGGTGCGCATGCCGCGGCTTCTCTGCATCTGGGGCGCAATCAGCCGATGGGCGAAATGGATCGGCCGCACCCGGCCGGAAATGGCGCCGGGCTGTATCGAGAAAGTCGATTTGGAATTCCTCCGCTTCATCTGGACCTTCGAGGAGAAATTCGCGCCGCGCCTCGTCGCCGGCATTGCCGCATATGGCCCCGACGTGCCGGTTCTTCAGCTAAAATCCCGCCGCCAGATGCGCGAGCTTCTTGATCTTCTCGGCCGGCCCGATTAATTGCCGCTTATGCCGCAATTCGAAACGCACCGTCCCGTCCCGCACACGCCCGAGCAGATGTTCGATCTCGTCGCCGATGTCGAGCGCTATCCGGAATTCCTGCCGCTCTGCGAAGCGCTCGCCATCAGGAGCCGCAAGGAGCGCGACGGCAAGATCCTTCTGGTCGCCGACATGACGGTCGGCTATAAGGCGATCCGCGAGACCTTCACGACGCAGGTGCTGCTGAACCGGGCCGAGCACGTCATCGAGGTCAAATATATCGATGGCCCGTTCAAATATCTCGACAATCGCTGGCACTTCGCCGAGATCCCGTCCGGCGGCTGCACCGTCGATTTCTTCATCGATTACGAGTTCAAGAGCCGTATTTTAGGCGCGTTGATGGGCTCGATGTTCGACCGCGCCTTCCGCATGTTCACCGAAGCCTTCGAGACCAGAGCAAACAGGATCTACACGCCGGTTTGATGAGCGAACCCGCGTCAGGCCGCATAGAGCGAGCGCACCATCTCCAGCGCCGTCCTGATCGTCGCCACCCGAACCTCGCTGCGGCCGATATCGCCATAGAGCATTCTCCGATGGATAAGCGTGCCGGCGCGCGATTTGGCGGCGAGATGCACGAGGCCCACCGGCTTTTCCGCCGATCCGCCGCCGGGGCCGGCAATACCGGTGACGGCGACGGCGATCTCGGCGCGTGAGCGGAAGAGGGCGCCGTGCACCATCTGCCGCGCCGTTTCCTCGGAGAC
Organism: Rhizobium sp. BT-226; assembly: GCF_025847085.2. Taxonomy (NCBI): domain Bacteria; kingdom Pseudomonadati; phylum Pseudomonadota; class Alphaproteobacteria; order Hyphomicrobiales; family Rhizobiaceae; genus Rhizobium; species Rhizobium sp. BT-226. Next base: position 297,723 of record NZ_JAOYTI010000001.1, read on the forward strand.
CGCCCCGAAGCGCAGCAGCGTTTCGACCTGTACGCCGAGCATCTCGATCTTTGCGCTATTCGTATAGGTGACGAAGCCGCGATCGACGACGGCGGACGAGCCCGATATCTCCGTCAGCGCCCCGGCGATCAGCCCGCCGGTGCAGGATTCGGCGGTCGAGACCATCAGCCCTGCAGCCGTGAAATCGCGGATGATCGTCTCCGCCGCCGAAAGGATATCGTCGGGAAAAAGACTCATCATTTCCTCCCGCGATAGACGACGGTGGCAGTCGCGATCGCCGCGATGCCTTCGCGCCGGCCGACGAAACCGATCGTCTCGTTGGTCGTCGCTTTGACCGAACAGCGCTCGATATCGATGCCGAGATAATCCGATAGTTTTGCCCGCATGGCGTCGCGATGCGGGCCGACCTTCGGTGCCTCGGCGATCAGCGAGACGTCGGCATTCATGATCGTGCCGCCGTGCTCGCGCACGATCCGGGCGGCATGCTCGATGAAGATTCGCGATGCGGCCCCCTTCCATTGCGGGTCGGACGGCGGGAAATGATCGCCGATATCGCCGGCGCCGCAGGTGGCAAGCAGCGCGTCCGTCAGCGCATGCAACGCGACATCGGCATCCGAGTGACCTTTCAGCTTCTGGTCATGCGGAATGAACACGCCGCAGAGTGTCACGCCATCGCCCGCTACGAGCTGGTGCACGTCGTAGCCGTTGCCGGTGCGCACGTCCGGAAGCAGCGAAGCCGACAGCTTGTCGTCGGCCATGGCGATGTCGTCCTTGACCGTCAGCTTGACGTTGTCGGCCGTGCCCCCAACGATCGTCACCGGAATGCCCAGCCATTCGGCGATCGAGGCGTCGTCGGTGAAATCGCTTCGTCCGCTTGCGGCCGCCTTCTCATGCGCATCGAGGATCGTTTCGAAGGCGAAGGATTGCGGCGTCTGCGCTGCGTAGAGGTGCTCGCGTGAAACCGTCGTCAGCACGGTGCCGGCATTGTCGGCGCGTTTCAGCGTATCGGTGACCGGGATCGCCGGCAGGACTGCCTGTGCGCCGTCGCCAAGGCTCTCGGCGATGCGATCGAGAAGCGCATGGTCGAAAAACGGGCGCACGGCATCATGGATCAGCACATGGCTGATTTGCTTGTCCTTGAGATATCTGAGGCCGGCAAGCACGGATTGCTGCCTGGTCGCACCCCCATGCACCGTTTCGATCGGCGTTGCCGAGATGATGTGGCGGAAGGCTCTTGCAAACAGCGCCTCGTCATCGGGATGGATGACGACGACGATCTCAGTTGCCGCTTCCCATGTCATGAAGTTTTCAAGCGTATGCACGATAACCGGCTTGCCGCCGATCATGCGATACTGCTTGGGGCCTTCCTTGGATGATCCCGCGCGCTCGCCGCGGCCGGCGGCAACAATGACAATTCCAGCCGATATCGGTTGCTTAGAAGGCATTTGCAGCATAAATCCCCTAAATTATGCGGAATTGACCGGAGTGCTCTAGCGTCTTGCTTTGGCCTTTTCCAGCATCTGCCCGAAAAATATCAATTCCGGTCCCAGCCCCCTTGGCAAGTCAGGGAATAATGGCTAAAAATAATGCAGTTCTATTGTGTGCCCGAAAGATAATCATTTGATTTCCAAGGACCTCGCAGCGCCTTTCCAAATCGGACCCGTGTCCGTGCGGAACCGCGTTGTACTGGCGCCGATGTCCGGCGTCACGGATATGCCCTTCCGCGAGCTTGCCTGGCGCTTCGGCGCCGGCCTCGTCGTCACCGAGATGGTGGCGAGCCGCGAACTGGTCAACGACACGGCCGAATCCTGGTCGCGGCTGAGTGCTGCGGGCTTCCGGCCGCATATGGTGCAGCTTGCCGGGCGCGAGGCGCATTGGATGGCGGAGGCCGCCAAGATCGCCGCCGATCATGGCGCCGATATCATCGACATCAACATGGGCTGTCCGGCAAAGAAGGTGATCGGCGGTTATTCCGGCTCGGCGCTGATGCGCGATCCCGATCACGCGCTCGGTCTTATCGAGGCGACGGTCAAGGCCGTCGATATTCCCGTGACGCTGAAGATGCGCCTTGGCTGGGATGAGAATTCGATCAACGCGCCTGATATCGCCCGCCGCGCCGAGGCGGCCGGCATCCAGCTCGTGACCATTCACGGGCGCACCCGCATGCAATTCTACGAAGGCCGCGCCGATTGGGATGCGATCCGCGCGGTCCGCGAGGTGATCTCCATTCCGCTGATCGCCAATGGCGATGTCGAAACCGCGGGCGACGCGCAGGAAATATTGCGCCGCTCCGGCGCCGATGCCGTGATGATCGGCAGGGGCTGCCAGGGCAGGCCGTGGCATGCCGGCGTCATATCGGGGGCGCCCGAGCCGCTACCGCCTGAGATCGCCGATACCGCCGTCGAGCATTACCGGATGATGCTGGATTTCTATGGCGAGGCGGTGGCGATCCGCCATGCCCGCAAGCACCTTGGCTGGTATCTCCAGCGTTTCGCGCCTGATCTGTCAGGCGCTGAAAAAGCGGAGATCATGACCTCGCGCGACCCGCGCGAGGTGGCCGCGCGTCTTTATGATGCGTTGGCTGTGAATATTGTCGACAGCCGGGAGGCGGCATGACGAAGGATATGACATCTCCGTCCGATCACGCCGGCGGGACCGTCGCCATGGCCGTGCTGAACGCCATCCAGAACCCCGTCGTCATGGTCGACGAATCCGGCTTCGTCGTTTTCGCCAATTGGGAAGCGGAGGCCTTCTTCGGCGCCAGCGCCTCGCATCTGGCGCGTTATCGGATCTCGACCTTCATTCCCTTCGGCAGCCCGCTGCTCGCCCTGATCGACCAAGTGCGCGAGCGCAAGGCGCCGGTCAACGAATATCGCGTCGATCTGAGTTCGCCCCGCCTTGGCCAGGACAAGCTCGTCGATCTCTACGTCGCCCCTGTGCTCAGCGAGCCCGGCGCCGTCGTCATCGTCTTTCAGGAACGCTCGATGGCCGACAAGATCGACCGGCAGCTGACGCATCGCGCCGCCGCCCGCTCTGTGACCGGCCTTGCCTCGATGCTGGCGCATGAGATCAAGAACCCGCTCTCCGGCATCCGCGGCGCCGCCCAGTTGCTCGAACAATCTGCGGTCGACGACGATCGGGCGCTGACCCGGCTGATCTGCGACGAGACCGATCGCATCGTCTCGCTGGTCGACCGGATGGAAGTCTTTTCCGACGAACGCCCCGTCGACCGCATGCCGGTCAATATCCATTCCGTGCTCGATCATGTGAAGGCGGTCGCCAAGGCGGGTTTTGCCCGCAACATCCGGGTCACCGAGAGTTACGACCCGTCGCTGCCGGCCGTCTATGCCAATCGCGACCAGCTTGTCCAGGTCTTCCTCAATCTGGTGAAGAACGCCGCAGAAGCGGTCGGCGATCGGCCGGACGGCGAAATCATGCTGACGACGGCCTATCGCCCCGGCATCCGTCTTTCGGTCGCCGGCACGCGCGAAAAGATCTCGCTGCCGCTGGAATTCTGCGTCCATGACAACGGCCCCGGCGTCCCGCTGGATCTATTGCCGCATCTCTTCGATCCCTTCATCACCACCAAGCCGAACGGCAGCGGCCTCGGCCTGGCGCTGGTCGCCAAGATCATCGGCGATCACGGCGGCATCATCGAATGCGACAGCCAGAACAGCCGCACGACATTCCGCGTTCTCATGCCGGCGTCGAAGGACGCCTCGCTCGAGGACGCCTCTATAGCAAGCTCGACAGGACATTCTCGATGACAGCCACGATCCTCGTTGCAGATGATGATGCGGCCATCCGGACCGTGCTCAACCAGGCTTTGAGCCGCGCCGGGTATGACGTCCGCATCACCTCCAACGCCGCTACCCTCTGGCGCTGGATTTCGGCAGGCGAGGGCGATCTGGTCGTCACCGATGTGGTGATGCCCGACGAGAACGCCTTCGATCTGCTGCCGCGCATCAAGAAGGCGCGGCCCGACCTGCCGGTCCTCGTCATGAGCGCCCAGAACACCTTCATGACCGCCATCAAGGCCTCGGAAAAGGGCGCCTACGACTATCTGCCGAAGCCCTTCGACCTCACCGAGCTGATCGGCATCATCGGCCGTGCGTTGGCCGAGCCGAAGCGCAAGCCCGCCAAACTCGAAGACGACATGCAGGACGGCATGCCGCTCGTCGGCCGGTCAGCGGCGATGCAGGAAATCTACCGCGTGCTCGCCCGCCTGATGCAGACGGACCTGACGCTGATGATCACCGGCGAATCCGGCACCGGCAAGGAACTCGTCGCCCGCGCGCTGCATGATTACGGCAAGCGCCGCAACGGCCCGTTCGTTGCGATCAACATGGCGGCGATCCCGCGCGACCTGATCGAATCCGAACTCTTCGGCCATGAGAAGGGCGCGTTCACCGGCGCGCAGACGCGCTCCACCGGCCGCTTCGAGCAGGCCGAAGGCGGCACGCTCTTCCTCGACGAGATCGGCGACATGCCGATGGACGCCCAGACGCGGCTCTTACGCGTCCTGCAGCAGGGCGAATACACCACCGTCGGCGGCCGCACGCCGATCCGCACCGATGTGCGCATCGTTGCCGCCACCAACAAGGACCTGAAGCAGGCGATCAATCAGGGCCTCTTCCGCGAGGATCTCTATTACCGCCTCAATGTCGTGCCGCTGCGCCTGCCGCCGCTGCGCGACCGCGCCGAGGACATTCCCGACCTGGTGCGCCATTTCATCCAGCAGGCGGAAAAGGAAGGTCTCGGCTCCAAGCGCTTCGATCAGGAAGCCCTCGAACTGATGAAGGCCTACGCTTGGCCGGGCAACGTCCGCGAACTGGAAAATCTGATCCGCCGTCTGATGGCGCTCTATCCGCAGGATGTGATCACCCGCGAGATCATCGATGCGGAACTGCGTTCCGACGTGCCTGACAGCCCGATCGACAAGGGGCCGATGCGCAGCGGCTCGATGACGATCGCCCAGGCGGTCGAGGAGAACATGCGCAGCTACTTCGCAGGCTTCGGGGACAATCTGCCGCCGCCGGGCCTCTATGATCGCGTGCTGACCGAAATGGAATATCCGCTGATCCTCGCCGCACTGACGGCGACGCGCGGCAACCAGATCAAGGCGGCCGATCTTCTCGGTCTCAACCGTAACACGTTGCGCAAGAAGATCAGGGAACTTGGCGTCTCGGTCTACAGGAGTTCCCGCACCGCCTGAGCCTGCTCGGGGCGCGATGAAAAGAAGGCGGCGGGCCCTCATGTTTGCCCACCGCCCACCCCTCCCGGCGTCCGCCGCCACGGTCGGGAGGAGAGGTGAGCCTATCTGAGCCAGTCCACGGTTTGTATCCAAGCAGACAAACAAAGATGCGGTGTCATTTCACAGTCACATAAGCATTTGTGAGGAGTGGTTTGCCGACAGGCGAATGTCATTGAAGTTGCTGCGATCATCGTCGCGGTGCCTGTGGATAAGCTGTGGATATCCGGTGGATGACAGGATCAATCAGCGCGCGATAACGTCGCAGTTTCCAATCGCATGTTGCCTATCCGTTCCGAATCTCATCATTCTACTGTTGCTGCCGTCGACTTCCGCCGCAAACGTCGTCGATCGCATGCCACGGGGCGCTCCGACTGATGTCGTGGAGCGCCCTTTTCTTTACCGTTTGGGGCTGACGGGAACTGCGACATCGTGTTCTATGCCGGTCAACGGGCTGAGCCTCGCATATCGTTGTTCATGCCATAGATTACAATCGGTCGTCGATCAATCGGGCGACGCCGACCCCGGTGACCAGCCGGCACATATTCATAACTTTCGGGAGTTGCATGATGGAATATCGACGTTTGGGAAAGTCGGGCCTGAAGGTGAGCGAGTTCTCCTTCGGTTCATGGGTGACGTTCGGTAAGCAGGTCAATGGAGGCGACGCCGTCGACCTCATGAAGCTTGCCTACGACAACGGGGTGAACTTCTTCGACAATGCCGAGGGATATGAGAGCGGCAAGTCAGAAATCGTGATGGGCGAGGCGCTCAGCAAGCTTGGCTGGAGCCGCGACAGCTTCGTCGTCTCCAGCAAGGTCTTCTGGGGAGGTGAGAGGCCGACGCAGCGCGGCCTGTCGCGCAAGCATGTGACCGATGCCTGCCATGCAGCGCTCAAGCGGCTTCAGGTCGACTACCTCGACCTCTACTTCTGCCACCGCCCGGATATCGACACGCCGATCGAGGAAACGGTCCGGGCGATGCACGATCTCGTCGCCCAGGGCAAGGTGCTCTATTGGGGCACATCGGAATGGTCGGCGCAGCAATTGACGGAAGCCTATGCCGTCGCCCGGGATTTGCGCATCACGCCGCCGACCATGGAACAGCCGCAGTACAACATCTTCGAACGCCAGAAGGTCGAATCTGACTATCTGCCGCTCTACGACCTGATCGGCCTTGGCACCACGATCTGGTCACCGCTCGCTTCGGGCGTCCTGACCGGCAAATACAATAATGGTGTGCCAGCCGACAGCCGTATGAACCTGCCGGGCTATGAATGGCTGAAGGAAAAATGGTCCAGCGATACCGGCCGCGCCCAGCTCAAACAAGTCGGCGAGCTTGCAAAGCTCGCGGACGAGATCGGCATATCGATCACGCATCTCGCCCTTTTGTGGTGCCTCGCCAACCGCAACGTCTCGACCGTCATTCTTGGAGCCTCGCGCGCCAGTCAACTGCAGGACAATCTCGCGGCCCTCTCACACCGAGAGAAGATGACGTCTGACGTGCTGGACCGGATCGACTCGATCGTCGGAAACAAGCCCGAAGCACCACGTCGCTTCTAGAGGACCCAAACCTCTCTCGACGGGTCAGATTGAGGCCCGTCGAGCCGCTTCAATCCCTCAGCACTATAGTGCGCAGCGGGCCGTGGGGAGCGGCAGCGTCAAGAGGCATTCCTGAGTAGCCCATAGGCCATTCCTAAAGCATTTTTGAGAGAGCGAGATATTGAGAATTTTCCTGATTTTGCTGGCGGCAATCGTCCTCTTCACAGGTGCCTGGACGTTCATCAGGTTCAAAACTGCCGGCCACAGCTGGGAGGTCTCGCACGATTGCGGAGACCGTGGACCGCTCAGCGACAGTGAGTTCATAACAGCCGCTGTAGCTCAATCCATCCGAGCATCTGAAAACTCACCCTATTTCCTCCAGTCATCGAGGATGACGTCCAATAATAAATTTGCGCCTGAGCTCCTTATGAGACACCCGGATTGCTGCGTTATCTATCGCGGCTTCCCAAATGATTATTTTTCTCCTGAGACGTTCGAGCAGTACATGACGAGAACGTTGGCGAAGGTCGTAAAAATAAACTTCGTGAAGGAGAATACCGTTAACGGAGCATACGTTGGGAGGCTCACGTCGCACTATGTGAAGCTCGATGCATGCGCAAATCAACTAGATTAAAGACGTAAAATGGCGGCGTGGAAAACCACCGACGTCGACGGCGGAGCCGAATTCACGGCCGACGAGACAAGGTTAACACGGCTTGACAATGTGACTAGACGCGTTGCATTTTCGCCACAATGCGTTGCTTAAAGGTCACGCAAGGGTTTTGGACATTCGCTCCCGATCGAGTCGTTGCAGCGCTGGCTTTTTGAGCCGGCGTTGCTTGGTTTTCGATCGGTTGGCGAGGGCGGCGGGTGCCGTCTGAAGAGAGGCCGAATGACGCAGGATGGGGTATCGCCGGCGGCGGCGGCGGGCGAGACGGTGACGACGGTGACCGACCGCCGCGCCCTTTTTGCCGTGCCCGGCCTGGTGCTCGCGGGCGGCGCGCTTCTCTGTGCCACGGCCACGCTTTTCGTGCTGCTTGGCCTGACGCCGATCGCCCCGACGTCGCATGTCGTCATCACCTCGGTGATCGTCAACTCCTTCTTTGTCCTGACGCTGCTCGCCTTGATCGGCCGCGAGGTGGCAAGGCTGCTGAAAGCCCGCACTCGTGGCCGTGCGGCAGCCCGCCTGCACATCCGCATCGTCGTGCTCTTTTCGATCGTGGCGATCACTCCGGCGATCCTCGTCGCCATCTTCGCCAGTATCACGCTGAACGCCGGCCTTGATCGCTGGTTTGCCTTGCGCACCCAGTCGATCGTCAGCTCGTCGCGCAATATCGGCCAAGCCTACATGATGGAGAATGCCAGCTACCTGCAGGGGCAGACGGTCTCCATGGCCAACGACCTGGAGCGCAACCGCGCGCTCTACAGCCTCGACAGGACCGGCTTTTCCGATCTGATGACCCGCCAGGCGAGGGGCCGCGGCCTGCTCGGCGCCTTCCTCGTCGAGCGCGACGGCTCGGTGATCGTCCAGGCCGATATCGCCACCGAAAAGCCGCTGCCGGCCATTCCGCAGGACGCGCTGGAAAAGGCGGCGGCCGGCCAGCCGACGCTGATCCCGCCCGGCGTCACCAATCTCGTCGGCGCCATCATCAAGCTCGATGCCATCCAGGGCACCTTCCTCTATACCGTGCGCGCCGTCGATCCCAAGGTCATGGGCGCCATGCGGATGATGGAGGAGAACGCCACCGAATACCGCTCGATGGAGGCCAACCGCTTCTCGCTGCAGGTCGCCTTCGCCGTACTCTATATCGGCTTCGCGCTGATCGTGCTGCTCGCGGCGATCTGGACCGCGATCGCCGTCGCCGACCGCATCGTCCGGCCGATCCGGCTGCTGATCACGGCGGCCGACAGCGTTGCATCGGGCAATATGGACATCGTCGTGCCGGTGCATGCCGTTGACGGCGACGTCGCCAATCTCTCGCGCACCTTCAACAAGATGATCTCGGAAATCCGCACCCAGCGCGACGAGATCCTCGAAGCCAAGGACGAGGTTGACGACCGCCGCCGCTTCATCGAAGCGGTGCTGTCGGGCGTCACCGCCGCCGTCATCGGCGTCGAACAGGATCGCCGCATAGCCATCGTCAACAGTTCGGCCGAAACGCTGATGTCGCTGTCGGCCGACGAGATGCTCGGCAAGCAGCTGGTCGACATCGCGCCTGAGGTCGATCACGTGCTGACCGAGGCGGCGTCGCGTCATCGCGGCGATTTCCGCAAGCAGATCGCGTTGGTGCGTGGCGGCACTGTGCGGACGCTGAGCGTGCAGGTCACCCGCGAGGAAGTGCGCGACATGAGCGAATCCTACGTGATCACGCTCGACGACATCACCGATCTCGTCATCGCCCAGCGCTCGACCGCCTGGGGCGACGTGGCAAGGCGCATCGCCCATGAGATCAAGAACCCGCTGACCCCGATCCAGCTTTCCGCCGAGCGCATCCAGCGGCGTTACGGCAAGCAGATCGACCCGAACGACCGGACCGTCTTCGACCAATGCACCGATACGATCATCCGCCAGGTCGGCGATATCGGCCGCATGGTCGACGAATTCTCCGCCTTTGCCCGCATGCCGAAGCCGACCAAGGAGCCGAGCGACCTGCGCGATATCCTGCGCGACGCGATCTTCCTGCGCGAGATGGGCAACCATCACGTCACCTTCGAGCAGGATTTCGGCGACCAGCCGCTGGAGGGCCTGTTTGATAGCCGCATGCTCGGCCAGGCCTTCGGAAATCTCATCAAGAATGCCGTCGAATCGATCGAGGCCGTGCCGAGCGACGAGCGGGACGAACGCAAGATTCTCGTCCGCGCCGCACTCGATACCGGCCGCGACCGCTTCACCGTCGATGTGATCGACAATGGCCGCGGCCTGCCGGTGGAGAACCGTCACAGCATTCTGGAACCCTATATGACGATGCGCGAGAAGGGCACCGGCCTCGGCCTCGCCATCGTCAAGAAGATCATCGAGGAACATGGCGGGCAGCTCGAGCTGCATGATGCGCCCGCCGATTTTGACCGGGGAAGAGGGGCCATGATCCGCGTGCATCTGCCACGCCTTGATCCGACGCCTGCTGCTCCCGCATCTAATGACAAGGAAAGCGTTTATGGCCTCTGATATTCTCGTCGTCGACGATGAGCATGATATTCGCGAGATCGTTTCCGGCATTCTCTCGGACGAGGGACACGAGACGCGCACGGCCCATGACAGCGACAGCGCATTGGCGGCGATTTCCGATCGCGTGCCGCGGCTGATCTTCCTCGATATCTGGATGCAGGGCAGCAAGCTCGATGGCCTGTCGCTGCTCGACGAGATCAAGACCCGCCATCCGGAATTGCCCGTCGTGATGATTTCCGGCCACGGCAACATCGAGACCGCCGTCTCGGCGATCAAGCGTGGCGCCTTCGATTTCATCGAGAAGCCCTTCAAGGCCGACCGGCTGATCCTGATCGCCGAACGTGCGCTGGAGAATTCCAAGCTGAAGCGCGAAGTCTCGGATCTGAAGCGCCGCACCGGCGACGCGCTGGAGCTGATCGGCACCTCGGTCGCCGTTTCGCAGCTGCGCCAGACGATCGAGAAGATCTCGCCGACCAACAGCCGCATCATGATCCTCGGCGCCTCCGGTTCCGGCAAGGAGCTGGTGGCGCGGATGATCCACAAGAAGTCGGCCCGCGCCAACGGCCCCTTCGTTGCGATCAACGCCGCCAACATCACGCCCGAACGCATGGAGGTGGCGCTGTTCGGCACCGAGGGCACGCCCGGCCAGGCGCGCAAGATCGGCGCGCTCGAGGAAGCCCATCGCGGCATCCTCTATCTCGACGAAGTTGGCGAAATGCCGCGCGAGACGCAGAACAAGATCCTCCGCGTCCTGGTCGATCAGCAGTTCGAGCGGGTCGGCGGTTCCAAGCGCGTCAAGGTCGATGTCCGCATCATCTCCTCGACCGCCTATAATCTCGAAAGCCGCATCGCCGAAGGCTGGTTCCGCGAGGATCTCTATCATCGCCTTGCCGTCGTGCCGGTGCGTGTGCCCGCACTAGCCGAACGGCGCGAGGACATTCCCTTCCTCGTCGATCAGCTGATGCGCCAGATATCGGAGCAGGCCGGCATCCGTCCGCGCCGCATCGGCGATGACGCCATGGCGGTGCTGCAGGCGCATGACTGGCCCGGCAACATCCGCCAGCTGCGCAACAATATCGAGCGGCTGATGATCCTTGCCCGCACCGACGGCCCCGATGCGCCGATCACGGCCGACATGCTGCCAACCGATCTTGGCGACATGCTGCCGAAGGTGTCCGCCAAGAACGACTATCACATCATGACGCTGCCGCTGCGCGAAGCCCGCGAGATGTTCGAGAAGGATTACCTGATCGCCCAGATCAACCGCTTCGGCGGCAATATCTCGCGCACCGCGGAATTCGTCGGCATGGAGCGTTCGGCGCTACACCGCAAGCTGAAGTCGCTCGGCGTCTGATCGTTTCCGGCGCGACCGATGCCGCGCCGCGTCCCATATTGCTTCCCGGAAGACCAGGTTTCCCATGCCGAGAATTGCCTATGTGAATGGCCGTTACGTCAAGCATTCCGATGCCAGCGTGCATATCGAGGATCGCGGCTACCAGTTTGCCGATGGCGTCTACGAGGTCTGCGAAGTGCGCCACGGCTATATCGTCGACCTCACGCGCCATCTGAACCGTCTCGACCGATCGCTTAGTGAGTTGCGCATCGCCTGGCCGATGGGCCGGGCGGCACTGACGCAGGTCATTCGCGAGACGCTGCGCCGCAACCATGTCCGCAACGGGCTTTTCTACATGCAGGTGACGCGCGGCGTCGCCCGCCGCGATCATGTCTTTCCGGCTGAGGGTACGCCGCCCTCGCTGGTGATCACCGCCAAAAGCACCGACGCCAGGATCATCGCCGCCAAGAACGCCAACGGCATCAAGGCGATCACCCTTGTCGACAATCGCTGGGACCGCGTCGACATCAAGTCCGTCGGCCTGCTGCCGAATGCCATGGCCCGCCAGCAGGCCAAGGAGGCCGGCGCCCAGGAAGCGATCTATGTCGATGGCGACGGCATGGTGAAGGAAGGGGCGGCGACCAATGTCTGGATCGTCGATCCGGACGGAACGCTGGTGACGCGCCCGGCCGAACACGGCATCCTGCGCGGCATTACCCGCACCACTCTGATGGATGTCGGAGCCAAGCTGGGGTTGAGTATCGCGGAGCGGAATTTCTCCGTTTCGGAGATGCTCGCAGCCCGCGAGGTCTTCCTCACTGCAGCCACAAGCATTTGTTTTCCGGTCGTTTCCGTCGATGGCCAGCCCATTGCCAACGGCCATCCAGGCAGCGTTTCGCAGAAAGTCCGCGAGGCCTTTTTCGACGTTGCGGAAAAGATTGCGATTTGATACCAAGATTTGCTGGACAGGTGGAATGAGGATGCCACCGGTCTTCGCATGGTGAGGTTGATTGATATTCTACCGGCCAGATCAGGTCGGCAATAAAGAAAGAAGCGGCGCGATGGCGGAACGTTCTCAGAATCTTCAGGACTTATTTCTCAATACTGTTCGCAAGCAAAAGATTTCCCTGACAATCTTTCTGATCAACGGCGTGAAACTCACGGGCGTTGTTACGTCTTTTGACAATTTCTGTGTTCTTCTTCGCCGTGACGGCCACTCGCAGCTCGTGTATAAGCATGCGATATCGACGATCATGCCAGGCCAGCCCATGCAGATGTTCGAGAGCGAAGAAGCCGCGTCCTAACAGGATCAGCCGTCATTTCGACACGCGATACCAAGAACGATTCGATCATCCCTGAGGCCGCCAAGCACAGGGACGACATGCGCGCGACTGTCGTCGTGCCGGTTCTGAAATCGCGCAGTCGCGGCGGCCAGAGCGAATCGGCCTCGACCCGCACGCCGGAAAGCCGGCTCGAAGAGGCGACGGGCCTTGCCCAGGCGATCGACCTCGATGTCGTCAATGGCCAGATCGTCCCGGTCAATGATCCGAGACCGGCCACGCTGCTCGGCACCGGCAAGATCGAGGAGATCAAGGCGCTGCTCGACGAGCGCGATTCCGGTCTCGTCATCGTCGATCATCCGTTGACGCCGGTGCAGCAGCGCAACCTCGAAAAGGAATGGAACGCCAAGGTCATCGACCGGACGGGCCTCATCCTCGAAATCTTCGGCCGCCGCGCTTCCACCAAGGAAGGCACGCTGCAGGTCGATCTCGCCCATCTCAATTATCAGAAGGGCCGGCTGGTCCGAAGCTGGACCCACCTTGAACGCCAGCGCGGCGGTGGCGGCTTCATGGGTGGCCCCGGCGAAACCCAGATCGAAGCCGACCGGCGGATGCTGCAGGATCGCATCATCAAGCTCGAACGCGAGCTGGAGCAGGTCGTGCGCACCCGCCAGCTCCATCGTGCCAAGCGCCGCAAGGTGCCGCACCCGATCGTGGCGCTGGTCGGTTACACCAATGCCGGCAAGTCGACGCTGTTCAACCGCATCACCGGCGCCGGCGTGCTGGCCGAGGACATGCTGTTTGCCACGCTCGACCCGACGCTTCGGCGCATGAAGCTGCCGCACGGCCGCACCGTCATCCTGTCCGACACCGTCGGCTTCATCTCCGATCTTCCGACCCATCTGGTCGCCGCCTTCCGGGCGACGCTGGAAGAGGTGCTGGAAGCCGATCTCATCCTGCATGTCCGCGACATGTCCGATGCCGACAACCAGGCGCAGAGCTCCGACGTGATGCGCATCCTGAACGATCTCGGCATCGACGAGGCCGAAGCCGAAAAGCGTCTGATCGAGGTCTGGAACAAGATCGACCGGCTGGAGCCCGAGGTGCACGACACCATGGTGCAAAAATCGGCCGGCGCCAGCAACGTGGTGGCCGTTTCCGCCGTCAGCGGCGAGGGCGTCGACACGCTGATGGAAGAGATCAGCCGCAGACTGTCCGGTGTGATGACGGTGGCGACGATCCGTCTCCCGGTCGACAAGCTGGCGCTGCTGCCCTGGCTTTACGACCACGCGATCGTCGACGGCCGTGAGGATAATGAAGACGGCACGATCACCCTCGATCTACGCCTGTCCGAAACCGAGGCAACCGAACTCGAACGCCGCATCGGCAACGGACAGAAATCTTCAAAGGAAGATTGGGAGCGGTAAGCGTGCCTTCTTGCTCCCTCTTCTCCCCAGCGGGGAGAAGGTGCCCGTAGGGCGGATGAGGGGGCCACACGGCACGCCTTTCATTGCTCTTCGCTTCCGCTAAGCGCATTTGCCCTGCCGGCATCTTCTCCCCGCTGGGGAGAAGGGAGATGTGGCAACGCTGTGCTTCACTTCACTCAACCCCCGACGTCACAGCTCTTTCAATCGCCTTCGCCGCCTGCCAAATTTCTTCCATGCGCTCGAGAGTGGCTGCCTCCAGCGTCTCGCCCTCTTCTTCAAGAACCTGTTCTATATGGCTGAAGCGACGACGGAATTTCGTATTCGTTCCCCGCACTGCCTGTTCCGGATCCGCCTTCACATGCCGACCGATATTGACGACGGCGAAGATCAGGTCGCCGAGTTCGTCGCTGACCTTTGCCTGATCGCCTTCGCGAAGGGCTGCCCGCAATTCGCCGATCTCCTCCTCGATCTTGTCGAGGATCGGCTCGGGCGCTGACCAATCGAAGCCGACCTTGGCGGCGCGTTCCTGCAGCTTCAACGCTTCCGTCAAAGCCGGGAAGCTGCGCTGCACCGAGCCGAGGAAGCCGCTGTTGAAGTCCTCGGTGATGCCGCGCCGTGACCGCCGCTCGGCGCGCTCGCGTTTCTCCGCCTGCTTGATTTCGTCCCATTGTCTCTTCACCGCGTCCGGCGTATCCGCCGCCGAGCGGGCAAAGACGTGCGGGTGGCGGCGGATCATCTTGGCGGTGATGGCGTTGACCACGTCGCCGAAGGAAAATTCGCCGGCCTCCTCGGCCATGCGGGCGTGAAAGACCACCTGCAGCAGCAGGTCGCCCAACTCGTCGCAGAGGTCGTCCATATCGCCGCGCTCGATCGCATCGGAGACCTCATAGGCCTCCTCGATCGTATAGGGCTTGATCGTCTCGAAGTTCTGTTCGATGTCCCAGGGGCAGCCGGTTTCGGGATGGCGCAGCGCCGCCATGATCTCGATCAGCCGCGAAATGTCTTTGGAAGGTTGCATATTGCCTCAGGTCAGCGGGCTTCAGTTCAGTGGAATGTCGTTGGCGCTCTTCGACGACTGGTAGCTGGTCGACAGCGCGTCGTAGCGCGCCTTGATGCGGGCGGTCTGCGTCTTCAGCGCGGTCTTCAGCGGAGCCTCTTCGGTCTCGACGAGATCGGCGATGGCAAAGCTGTTCCAGAAGGCGTTTTGCCTGCTGTAGCCGCCGGGTTCAAGCCCGAAGACCTCCTTCAGGATCTTCAGGTCGTGCGGAATGGCGAAGGCGTCGCGGGAATCCTCATGGCTGAAAAAATAGTAGAAATTGTCGAATCCCGCCCAGGTGATCGCCGACATACACATGGTGCAGGGTTCGTGCGTCGACAGGAAGATCAGATCCTTGGTCGGCGGCTTGTCGCCCAGCTCGTAGAAACGCTTCAGCGTATGCACCTCGCCGTGCCAGAGCGGATTCTCCAGCTCGTTATTGGTTTCGGCGACGACAAGCGAAAGATCGAATTTCCTTAAGATCGCCGCACCGAACACCTTATTCCCAAGCGAAACGCCACGCTCCGTCAGCGGCAGGATATCGTCTTCCATGACCTGAAGCAGGCGGGAGGCAATGGTCTTATCAGGCATGAGGGCCCTCCAGTTTTCCTCAGTCTATCGCCTTGGCGGCGCGAGTGAAATGCGTGAAGCACCGGTGGACGTCTTTTGTCACAGGCTTTATACTGCATTGCAGCAAACGGGCTGGAAATATGCGGCTTTTCGGCAGCACGGGTGACTTTTCTCAAATCACCGACGGCACGAGCAAAAGAATACCTGCTTGCTTAGGCTTTCGAATTTCTGTTCCTTCAATCCCTTGTCGATCAAGGGCATATTCCGGCAACTTCGAAGTGGATTGATGATGCCTCCCAAGACTGAACAGCTTTCGGTATTTCCCGCCTTCTTTCGCGTGGAAGGCCAGAAGACGGCTGTCTTCGGCAATGGCGACGAAGCTTTCGCCAAGGTGCGGCTGCTGCTGAACACAAAGGCGCGGATTGTCGCCTATGCCGACCGGCCGGAAGCCGATTACCACGCCTTCCTGATCGCCAACCGTATCGAAACCGTGCGCGCTGCCTTCTCCGCCGAACAGGTCAAGGGTTCAGCGCTTGTCTTCGCCGCAACCGGCAATGAAGCCGACGACCGCAGCATCGTCGACGCTGCGCGTGCCGCGAGAATTCCGGCCAATGCCGTCGATCAGCCCGATTACTGCGATTTCTTCACGCCGGCGTTGGTCAACCGCGCGCCCGTCGCCGTTGCGATCGGCACCGAAGGGGCAGGGCCGGTTCTGGCGCAGATGATCCGCGCGCAGATCGACCAGCTTCTTGCGCCCTCGCTCGGCCGCCTTGCCGGGCTGGCAACGAGCTATCGCAAGGCCGTCGAGCAACTGATTCCGAGAGGCGTCTCCCGCCGGGTCTTCTGGCGCCGTTTCTTTTCCGGTGCCGTTGCCGATGCGGTCGCCAACGGCAACCTGCCGCAGGCCTGCCATGCCGCCGATCGGCTGCTGCACGCGATGGACAAGGTCGCCGGTCACGTCTGGCTGGTCGGTGCCGGTCCGGGTGCCGAGGATCTGCTGACGTTGCGCGCCCAGCGCGTAATGATGGAAGCCGATGTCATCGTCTATGACGCGCTGGTGCCGCAGGCGATCGTCGATATGGGTCGCCGTGATGCCGAGCGGCTTTCCGTCGGCAAGCGCAAGGGCTGCCACTCGAAGTCCCAGGAAGAGATCAACGACCTGCTGGTCGATCTCGGTCGCCAGGGCAAGCGTGTCGTCCGCCTGAAATCCGGCGATCCCTTGGTTTATGGCCGGGCAGGGGAAGAGATGGCGGCACTGCGCGCCGCCGGTATCACCTATGAGGTCGTGCCGGGCATCACCTCGGCCTTCGCCGCCGCTGCCGATTTCGAGCTGCCGCTGACGCTGCGCGGCGTTGCCTCCTCGCTGGTCTTCACCACCGGCCATGATCTCACCGGCGACGTGCTGCCTGATTGGGCAAGCCTTGCCGTCTCCGGCGCGACGATTGCCGTCTATATGGGCCGCACGGTCGCTGCCTCCGTTGCCGAGCGGCTGATGCAGGCGGGCATTCCTGCGGAAACCACCGTCGCCGTCATCGAAAATGCCAGCCGCGCCGATCGCCGCCTGCTGCATGGCACGCTTGCCGATCTGCCCGATCTGCAGCGCCGCGACGAGTTGACCGGACCTGTCATGGTCATCATCGGCGATGCGGTCGCCGGCGCCAATTTCGAACTGTCCGAGCCACTGGTGCGCGCGAACGCCCGGCTCGAGGAACTTGCAAGGAGCTGAATATGGGTGACAAGGTTCTGACCGCCAACCGGCTGACGGACGGCATTGCCGTCTGGCTGGATGCGAACGGCAAGTGGTCCACCTCGCTGCAGGAGGCGCTCGTTGCCCGTCATGCCGAGGCCGTTGCGGCGCTGGAAGAGATCGGCAAGAAATCCTATGCCGACAATGAGGTCGTTGACGTCGCCGTCGTCGACGTTCAGGAAACCAACGGCATTCTCTGGCCGCTTCGCCTTCGCGAGCGCATCCGTGCGCAGGGCCCGACCATGGAATATGCCCCGGGCTACGCTCCTGCCGATCCCGAATTCATTGCAGTCTGAGGAAGACGATGTACCGTTACGACGAATTTGACCATGCCTTTGTTACCGAGCGCGTCGAGCAGTTTCGCGATCAGGTCCAGCGCCGCCTTTCCGGCGAGCTCGCCGAGGACGCGTTCAAGCCGCTGCGCCTGATGAACGGCGTCTACCTGCAGCTTCATGCCTATATGCTGCGCATTGCCATTCCCTATGGCACGCTGAGCTCGCGCCAGTTGCGCATGCTCGCCCATATCGCCCGCACCTATGACCGCGGTTATGGCCACTTCACCACGCGCCAGAACCTGCAGTTCAACTGGCCGAAACTGTCCGATATTCCCGATGCGCTGGCCGACCTTGCCAGCGTAGAGATGCATGCGCTGCAGACCTCGGGCAATTGCATCAGAAACGTCACCGCCGATCACTTCGCCGGTGCCGCCGCCGATGAGGTCGCTGATCCCAGACCCTACGCCGAAATCCTGCGCCAATGGTCGTCGGTCCACCCGGAATTCTCCTTCCTGCCGCGCAAGTTCAAGATCGCCGTCACCGGCGCCGAGCGTGACCGCGCCGCAATCCAGGTCCATGATATCGGCCTGCACGTAAAGAAGAACGACAAGGGCGAAATCGGCTTTGCCGTCTACGTCGGCGGCGGCCAGGGCCGTACGCCGATGATCGCCAAGCTGATCCGCGACTTCCTGCCTGAGGAAGACCTACTCTCCTACACCACGGCGATCGTGCGCGTGTACAATCTGCACGGCCGTCGCGACAACAAGTACAAGGCCCGCATCAAGATCCTCGTGCACGAAACCGGCACCGAGGAGCTGACGCGCCAGGTGGAGGCCGAATTCGCCGCGCTGAAGGATACCGAGCTCAAGCTGCCGGAAAAGGACGTCCAGTCGATCGCTGCCTATTTCGCGCCGCCTGAGCTGCCCCAGCGCGCCGAAGGCTGGGAAAACCTCGCCCGCTGGAAGAAGGCTGATTCCGGTTTCTCCCGCTGGGTCCAGCAGAACGTGCAGCCGCACAAGAACCCCGATTACGGCATGGTGACGATCTCGCTGAAGCCGATCGGCGGCATTCCGGGCGATGCCTCGGATGCGCAGATGGATGCGATCGCCGATCTTGCCGAGGAATATGCCTTCGACGAGATCCGTGTCAGCCATGAGCAGAACCTTATCCTGCCGCATGTGGCGCTTGCCGATCTCGAAGCCGTCTATCGCGGCCTCGTCGCCATCAATCTCGCCGAAGCCAATGCCGGCCTGATCACTGATATCATTGCCTGTCCCGGGCTGGACTACTGCGCGCTCGCCAATGCGCGCTCCATTCCGCTGGCGCAGGAAATCTCCCGCCGCTTCGGCAATGCCGAACGCCAGGCCGAGATCGGCGAGCTGAAGATCAAGATCTCCGGCTGCATCAATGCCTGCGGCCATCACCATGTCGGCCATATCGGCCTGCTCGGTGTCGAGAAGAAGGGCGCCGAACTCTACCAGATCACGCTCGGCGGCTCCGGCGACGAACATACCTCGATTGGCGAAATCATCGGCCGCGGCTTCGAGCCGGACCGGGTGACGGACGCGATCGAGACGATCGTCGACACCTATCTCGGCCTGCGCCTTAATCATTCCGAGAACTTCCTCGCCGCTTATCGCCGTGTCGGACCGCAGCCGTTCAAGACTGCGCTCTACGGCTCGGCCGCCGAAGCGGCATAAGGAGGGGATGATGACGAAGATCTGGAGAGAAACCGGTTTTGTCGAAAACGATCCCTGGGTGATCGAAACCGACGAGGTGAAGGCGACCGAGGAGCAGAAGCCGCTGCTCGGTCTCGACGAACTGATCGCCAAGGCCGACGAAAGCAACGATGTCGGCCTCGGCGTGCTGATCAAGCCGGCCGACGATGTGCGCCGTCTGGAGCCCTATCTCGATCGCCTCGAAATCGTCGCCGTCGCCTTTCCGGCTTTCAACGACGGCCGCGCCTTCAGCCATGCCTCACTGCTGCGCCAGCGCCTCGGCTATACCAACGAGCTGCGCGCCGTCGGTGACGTGCTGATCGATCAGGTGCCGCTGATGCTGCGCGTCGGCATCGACAGCTTTTCGGTCAGCAATGCCACGGCATTGAAGCGGCTTTCCGAAAACCGTCTTCCCGCCATTCCCCATCATTATCAGCCGGCGGTGCGTGACGCCGACGCCGGCAAGGGCTATAGTTGGCGCCGTCAGGCGAAGCCGGCCGCATAAGCGGCCGGTCCGCCTATTTACGATGGCGGAACAGTAGCATGAAGACATTCGAAGTGGCGGTGATCGGTGGCGGTCTCGCCGGCATGATCGCCGCAATCGCGCTTGCGCGCGGCGGTCGCAACGTGGCGCTGGTGGCACCTTCGGCTCCGAAGGAGGACCGGCGCACCACGGCGCTGATGGATCAATCGATCCGCTTCCTCGACCGCCTGGCGCTATGGGAAAAACTCCGTCCCGCGGCCGCTCCTCTGACCAGCATGCGCATCGTCGACGGCACCGATCGGCTGCTGCGCGCGCCGACCACCACCTTCCGCGCCGCCGAGGTCGGCCTCGATGCCTTCGGCTATAATTTCCCCAACAAGGCGCTGATCGATATCCTCGAAGAGGCCGCAGCCGGCGAGGGCAATATCACCCGCTTTACCGATATGGCCGAATCGCTCGAAATATCGGCTGAAGCCGTCTCGATCACGCTGGCCGGCGGCGAGACGCTGTCGGCCGATTTTGCCGTCGGCGCCGATGGCCGCGGCTCGAAGCTGCGCGAGACATCCGGCATTACCGTGCGCAACTGGTCCTATCCGCAATCGGCCATGGTGCTGAACTTCGCCCATTCGCTGCCGCACCAGAACATCTCGACTGAATTTCACACCAAACACGGCCCCTTCACCCAGGTGCCGCTGCCGGGGAGCCGCTCCAGCCTCGTCTGGGTGCAGGATCCCGCTGAGGCGGCGAGCCGCATGGAATTGCCGCTTACCGAGCTCGGCGCTCTTGTCGAGGCGCGCATGCAATCCATGCTCGGCAAGGTCAGCGTCGAGGAGGGCGTCCAGGTCTGGCCGCTCTCCGGCATGATGTCGCATCGTTTCGGCAAAGGACGCATTGCGCTGATCGGCGAGGCCGCCCATGTCTTCCCGCCGATCGGGGCGCAGGGGCTGAACCTCAGCCTGCGTGATATCATGGCGCTTGCCGATATCCTCTGCGACAGGGCGGAGCTGCCGGTGCCGGCCGATGCCGGCGAAAGCTTCGACCGCAGGCGCCGCGCCGATATCATGACGCGCACGGCCAGTGTCGATATTCTCAACCGCTCGCTGCTTTCGGATTTCCTGCCCGTCCAGATGCTGCGGGCTGCCGGCCTGCATATCCTCTCGGCCATGCCGCCGCTGCGCAACATCGTCATGCGCGAGGGAATCGAGCCCGGCCGCGGCTTTCGCGATATTCCGGATGCCCTAAGGGAAAAGCTGAAGCGGAAGAAGGCCTGATCGGATCACGATCAGCCAGAGCGAAACGCTCACCACCGAAAACACCGTGGTGATCAGGATCGTCGCCGAGGCGCGCTCCTGCCAGACGCCGTATTGCTGGCCGATGACGAAGACGTTGGTCGCCGTCGGCAGTGAGGCGAGCAGCACGGCGGCCTGAATCCAGACCGGCTCGAAACCACCCACCGCCGTCAGCGCAACGAAAACCGCGATCGGATGCAGGATCAGCTTCGCCGGCACGATATAGGAGATCTCGACCGGGATCCGCTTCAGCGGCCGCAGCGCCAGCGTCACGCCCATGGCAAAGAGCGCGCAGGGCGCGGCCGCCTGGGCGAGGTAATCGACGAGGCGCTGAAACGCCGGCGGCTGATCGATGTGCAAGGCGGCCACGGCAAAGCCCAGCGCCGTCGACAGGATGAAGGGATGCAGCGCAACCTTCCGGACGATATCGGCGGCAAGCTGGCCTGTTGAACGTTTGTCGTCACCGGCCGCCGCCATCAGCGCCGGCGCCACGATGAAATGCAGCGCGTTCTCGAAGCAGATGATCAGTGCCACCGGCACGGCCGCGCCTTCGCCGAGCGCCAAGAGTGCCAGGCCCGGCCCCATATAGCCGATATTGCCATAGGCGCCGGCAAAGGACTGGATGGTGCAATCGGCAAGCGAATTGCCGCGCACCAGGCGGCCGATGACAAAAAGCAGGATGAAGACCGCATAGGTCGCCGCGATATCGGTGACGATGAAGTCGACGCGGGTCAGCTCCTCGATCGGCGTGCGCGAGACGAGCTTGAAGAACAGAGCGGGCAGGGCGGCATAAATGATGAAGGTGTTCAGCCAGCCCAACGCCTCAGCCGGCTGCTTCGTCGCCTTGGCGGCGATGTAACCGATCAGGATCAGGCCGAAGAACGGCAATAGAAGGCTGACGATATCGGCCAAGAGGTCTTCCAGGGCGCGGGGATTACAGGGCGGGTCAGGATCTGACTTAACGTAATTCCAGCAACAGCGCATAGCGGTTTTGCCGGAATTGCGTGAAAACAAAGAGATAGAGCGTTTTCGTCACTCGGAGAAAGACGGAAACGCTCTAATTTTGTTGAGGTCCTAACCCGACAGGCCGTCAGTAGTCCCAGAAAGCCGCTACCCAGCGAAAGGCGTCGCCGTCGACTGCCACCCGGCCGACGGAGGGGAACGGCAGGTGCGTGGCCACCAGCTGCTCGCCGGTCTCGGCCAGTTCCCGCAACAGACGGAGCCGAACGCGCGCCGCCTCCTCGGGGTCATGTTCGAAGCCGTTGTACCAGTCGGGGTGTTCAAATCCGACCGCGAACACGGCGTCGCCGGCAAACATCAGCCGGTCGCCGCCGGACGCCACGCGGATCACGCTGTGCCCGGGGGTGTGGCCGCCGGTGCGATGGACGACCACGCCCGGCGCCACCTCGTACTCGTCATCGAACAGCCTGAAATGGCTGCGATACTCTTTGGCGAACCGCTTGGCGGTCGCCCGAAGCGCGTCCGGGAAGCCCGGCGGCATGGAGACCCGGGAGAAATCGGGCGCCTCCCAGAACTTGACCTCGGCGGCCGCCACGTGGATCCGCAGGTCCGGACGCAGCTGCTCCTTCACCCCGTCGACGAGCAGCCCGCCAATGTGGTCCATATGCATGTGGGTCAGCACCACGTCGGTCACCGACGCAAGATCGATGCCGGCGGCCTCCAGTCGCTTGATCAGCTGCCCGGCCTTCGGCAGGTGCAAGTCCGGGTCGAGCCCCAGCCCGGCGTCAAGGAGTATGGTCTGGTCGCCGCTGCGTACCACGACCACGTTCAGCGCCCAGTCGAAAGCGTCCGCTGGCAGGAACATGTCTTTCAGCCAGGCCGCTCGGACGGCGGGATCGATGTTGTGTCCCAGCATCGCGGTTGGGAGCGGTAGCACTCCGTCGCTGACCACCAGCACCTCAATCTCGCCGACCTGCACCGCGTAGCGCGACGGAACCAATTCGTCGAGCCGAGGTCTGCCGGTGTGTGCGGTGTTTTCCAGGCTCATCTTTGTCTCAAGGTTCATGTTCGTCTCCTTCTGACCGCCGCCTTAAACACGGCATCGACGACGCTACATGGAGGCGTCTTTGCGATCGATTGGTCGAGGGATAAGGACGAGTGGGGCCGAGGGACAGGACAAGCCATACCACGGCATAGGTGCGGGCCTGGCTTTTTGCTGCCGACGTGGTGCTGATGGGGGCGGAGTCGATCAGATCGGCGATCGCGGTGCGCGAATGACTACCGCCATTTCTCGATGAGAAATCCCGATGGTCCTTGAACGGGATCGGTGTGGGGTAGGGGTACTGACGAGATTTTCGTCAGCGTTTCGCTTGAAGCAGCCGACGTCTGAATGTCGGCATGCTGTCCCTTAGGATAAGCGCCGATGACCTGGAAGTTCGACGTGCAGCCGAGATTCTGATGCCCTGTCCCGGCTGGAAGCACCAGACAGTCTCCGGCCGCCACCGCTATTGCTTGACCGCCGGGACCACCAATCAGCAGCGTGGCGCTACCAAGTGCAATTCCCAGCACTTCATGGGCACCGGAATGGTAGTGCTGATAATCGAAGACACCGTTTGCCCAGATGCCTGTCCAACCGTTTGCCGCGAAGCGACGTTCGAAATCCGTCGGTCCGCCGTCGGCAAACAGCCCTCCGTAAAGCAATACAGGAAGATGCGGGTTGTTCGGGACCCAGTCGCTCGGCCCGAAAATTATCGTCTCGGTGTTCATACTGAATTCCCAACGTAGTCGTCGATTGCCGCGACGCGACGGCCATCGAGCCGTCGACGTTGTTCGCCCAACTCTTTCGCCGCTTTTTCCATTGAACTCATCTGCGCTGGTGTTCTCAAAGCTAAACTTTGGCGGTCGCCAGCGGTTCCTTGACGTGCCGTAGTTTAGGAGACGACGCATTAGATTTAAGCTCATCGATGATGTTGGGATCGCCGGCGGCGGCCCACGAATGTGGGGCAGCGCATTGCGGAGACAACTTCCGACGAAGACGGTGCAGTGGCCGGACGGTGGAGGCCGTCAGAGCGTGTCGATCAGGCCTCCGTCCACGCGCATCGAAGCTCCAGTCGTTGCGGACGCCAAAGGCGAGGCCAGATAGGTGACGAGATTGGCAATTTCCTCGACGCTCGCAGCGCGTTGGATGATCGAACCGGCGCGGTGCTTCTTGACGAAGTCCGCCGCCACCTCCTGGATTGGTTTCCCCGTCTTCGCACGTTCCTCGGCAAGCATCGCCTCGACGCCTTCGGAGAGCGTGGGGCCGGGAAGGACGGAGTTCACGGTGACGCCCGTGCCAGCCATGCGCTTGGCAAGGCCGCGGGCAACTGCGATGTCTGCGGTCTTGCTGACACCGTAGTGGATCATCTCGACCGGGATGTTAAAGCCGGATTCCGACGCGATGAAGATGACGCGGCCCCAATCGAGCTTCTGCATGCCCGGGAGATATGCGCGCGAAAGCCTGACGGCGGACATGACGTTCACCTGCCAGTGGCGGTCCCATACCTCGTCGTCCGCATCGAAGAAGTCTAGCGGCTGGAAGATGCCCGCGTTGTTGATAAGGATGTCCACATGTGGAACTTGGGCGACAAGAGCGTCACATCCGCCAGCGGTTGCGAGATCTGCCGCCACGGCGGTCACGCTTCCCTTGGCGCCTTCGCCTTTCAGGCGGTCGGCGGCCTTCGCGGTCTTATCTTCGGACCGGCCGTTGACCACCACGTCCGCGCCTGCCCTCGCGAGCTGGCGGACGATTGCGTATCCAATGCCTTCGGTGGATCCGGTAACCAGAGCGGTCTTGCCTGTGAGGTCGATCTGCATCTTCTGCTCCTGTGAGGTTGGATGACAGAACGTATGAACTGGCGACCGGTCTCGCAACAGCCCACGATGCGGATAATCCTTTCGCGTAGGGGATGATGTCGGCGGCGGCGTGCTCCCTGGGTATGGGCGGGCTGCAATCCGACGGACCCGATTTGAAATGGTGCGCCGGGGCGGCGCAAACCAATGAGCTGGCACAACAACATCTGCGGGGCTGCGCTCCAACCTGAAGACGTGGCTCGCTTGCAAGATGCCACGTTCATTGGTTGTCCCAATACGATCTTGGGCGCCCTCTCCAGGAAAAGTGCGAAGCGGTTTTCCCAGGGCAAAGCGCGAAGCGCTTTTGCCGGGAATCGCGCAAAAACAAAAAGTTAGAGCGATTCTGCGTTTCCGTGAAAAGCTGAACCGCTCTAGACAACGACTGCGTGCGATTTCCTGGCGTATCGTCTAGCCAGGGTCGACGGTCACGATCCCTCGTCCGGTATGTTCAAGACCTCTCCGCACGCCTTGCAATGAACGGCGTCCGCGTCATGGCGCTGAAGGCCGCATCGGTGACAAGAATAGGTCACTTTGTGAGGGCGGACGACTGCCTGAGCAAGCCTGACGAACAGGGAGATGCCGACGATCATCGTCACAACGGAAGTGAGCTTACCCAGCGTTCCCGGAAGCGTGATGTCTCCGAATCCCGTCGTCGTCACCGTCGCGACCGTGAAGTATAGCGCATCGACGAATCCTTCGCTTCCCTCCCTGTTGTAGAAGAAGGACGTATAGACGAACCCGGTTGCCATGAAGAGGAACACAAGGAGGTTGATCACCGCCCGGACGACGTCGAGAAGGTATAAATAGCCGGCCTTGCGCAGCAAGTCCTTGAGCAGCGGACTCGTACCGATCGCCCAGAACCGCATGATCCGCAGGAAAGCGAAATTGTAGAGCAGGTCCGGCAGCAACAGCGTGGCCAGCACCACGAAGTCGATCCAGGTCATCGGCCGCCGAATCCACTCGCGCAAAGAGAATGCGGCGACCGCCCGGCCGACCATCTCGGCGGCGATCCACACTGCTATCGCATAGTCGATGATCAGATAGGATGGACCGGATCGCAGGTACGGGCCGAGCAGGAAGAAGGCGAGAATGGCGACGTCAATGGCAGCAAATACCAGCCGAAAGGCGACCGCCTGCCTGCCGTCGGCCCTATCGAGCTTGCGCAGCACCTGACGAAGCGAATTCTGCCGAGAGCCGTTGTCGGATTCGAAGGTTTTCATCCAGAGAATCTAGATCCCTCATTGGCGTCTGCAAGTCGCCAAGAAATCGCCTCCTCGGTGATTTCAGGCGACAGACCATCCACCGTCCACCAGCAGGTTAGCGCCGGTGATCAGGCTCGCAGCCGGTGATGCGAGGAAGACGACGGCGCCCACCACATCATCGGTTTCGCCGATCCGGCCGAGCGGGATATGACCAAGCGTCGCTTCGCGATTGTCGGCATCGGATAGAAAAGGTGCGGTGCCATCGGTGTGGATGAACGTCGGCGATACGGTATTTACGGTGACATTATAGCGTGCCCATTCGGCTGCAAGGCAGCGCGTAAGGTGATTGATGGCCGCCTTGCTCATGCAATAGATTGCCTCGCCGCGCAGTGCCACGGTACCGGCCTGTGAGCTGATGTTGATGATCCGGCCGCCGTTGCGCTTGATCATCTGACGGCCCACAGCCTGCGTCATCAGAAAGGTACCCTTGATATTGACGTCGAGTATCTCGTCAAGATCCTTCTCCTCGACGAGTTCCGCGAGATTGCCCGGAGCCACACCGACATTGTTGACGAGGATGTCGATCCGGCCGAACGTCGCAAGCGCCGCGTCGACGGCTTGCGCGATATGGACCTTGTTGGGAATGTCCAGTTCAACGGGCAGAACCTTTCGTCCTGCGCCCTCCAGTTCAGCAACCAGGCTCGCCGACGCTGCGACATCGCGGACCCCTAAAACAATATCGGAGCCTGCTGCGGCACAGGCAAGTGCGCAAGCTCGACCGATGCCACGGCTCGCTCCCGTCACCAAAGTCACCTTGCCCTCAAGGCTGAAGTCCGGCGCATTCTTCTGCATGATGGTGCCTCCCTCGATGAAGCTCCATTTATGGCAGCGTCGGCGTGCGGATGCCAGATATTCTCAACATGCTGAGGAGCGCCGCTTGACCAATGAGCGATCCCGCAACGTGAGACCGTTGGTTGCGATTTTCGCAACGTCCGTGGGCATGCCGGTCGTACGGGCCGCGTTTTCGGCAGCCACACGGGCGTCCCCATATTGCGACAGGCCTGTGACCTTGCGGCAGGCAAGAGACGAGATCACATTCCAGGAACTCTTGGCTGACGAAAGGCGGAACCGAAATTCCCGAGATCGATAATCCGCGACCGTCAAGCTAGGGAAGCCGTCCCCCGCGCTCGAACATCCGTCCAAACTTCAGCAGCAGGCGCTCAAGGTCCGGCTCCTCTACGCGGCGGGCGGCCTCAATCGGCGTCAGCCACACGGAATCTCGCTGCGCCATTTCTGGAAAGCGCTTTCGGCTACGGCGGACCTCCAGTAGGAAGACGGCAACGACCGGTCGCGCTCCACTTCCGTCCTGCATCAGCTTGTCATAGAGGAACTCGCCGAAGGGCTTCTTCTTCGCCCTGCCGATCACGCCAGCTTCCTCCCAGGCCTCACGTTCTGCCACCTTGCGCGGCTTCAGACCTGCTATCGGCCATCCCTTCGGGATCATCCAACGTCTCGTCTCCCGCGTCGTGATGAGAAGCACCTGTGGCCCCTTGGCTGTGTTTCGGAAACACAATGCACCATACTGCTGGATCGGCTTCGGATAGACGTCAATCTCATTCATCTGCCTGCTCGATGTTCATCGACGTTTTCGACCGTGCCGGATAGACCGAGGTTCCTTCGCTTAAGGTTCGTGGCGTCCTCATGTCAGCGCCAGAAGCGCTTCGTGTCGATGACCTCATCTACTGAGGACTGCGCCATGCGGATCAACGCATTCTTGTCATCGTGGGAAACGACAGAATCTCGAGCAGGGTGGTCGGCCAGTCCATGCTGCTCAAGCACGTCTGGTCCCGTAGCAAGATCGTTCAATGCTCCAAGATGGTCCTGCAACTCCTCCATCGCTGCGATAAATTTCCGGTGCCGACGCGCGCCGCGCTTGTCGTCGAACAGCGATCCGAAGAACTCGGCCGCGTAGCGAAGCTTCTTGGCGTCCTTGCGAACCTGGTGACGATGCTCGTCGTCGGTCTCAGCCAGCGCAATGCCATGCTTTTTCAGCTTCTTGCGCATCTTGTCGAGGGCCTTCGCGGCAAACTCCGAAGCCGACGCGTCCTCGGAAGTTGCGCCACCGCCGCCTGCGCGATCGGTGTCACATTGAAGCCACTCGTTGAAATCGAGCATCAGCGCGCGTGCTCTCGCCGATTCCAGAGCCTCGACAGCGTCGCCGTATGCCGTGTTGCGGGCATCCTTGAGCTTGGCCCGAAGGTCGGAGTCCTTCGCCTTCATCAGCAGGACGTCGAGATTACGCGCTTCACCTAGGACGCCAGCGAGCCAGCGAAGCTCCTCTTGGATCCTTTTCGGCTCGTCGCCCATCAGCAGCGGCCTGAACAGGGATAACGCAGAGCGGAGGCGCCGCAGGGATACCCTCGCCTGATGAAGGGCTTCGGAATTTCGTCGCTGGAGAAGGATCTCTTCGTTGAGACGGAACTGCCGAAAGCAGGACGTGGCGATCTCTCGAAAGGCGGCAGATGCCTTGATGTTTCGGTCGAGATCGAGGCGCTCTGCCTTGAACATGAATTGCTGCCTGTCCAGAAGTGCCAGACCCCGTTCGGACTTGGACTGAATGCCGAACCGGAAAGGTGCGATCGCGTCGATCTTGCGAATAAATACGAACAGGTCCTTCGGATCGCCGTCCTTCAGTTCAACCTCGATTTCCTGAACTGGCGAGCGTCTGTTGCCAGACACTACATCTCCCCGGTCGACGACCACCTCCAGTCGAGAGCCGTTCAGCTCGATGTTCCAGACGCGGCGCTCGATGAACACGGTGAAAGCGGCTTCCACCGCAAGTTCCGGTCCGAACTCGCTTATGAGAGGGCTCGTATGGTCGAGGACGGGTTCCATCCCTTCAAGGGGGGTCTCCCATTCCGAACGGACAAACAGTGATTTCGCCGGTCCGAATGCCTTCACAGTCTGGACGTGGGAAGCGCCGGTAGAGCGGACACGCAGAGAGAACCCTTTTTCCGACAGCCGACGATCGTCCGTCTCGAAGTAGGTCGAAGACTGCTGCAGTGCCTCGTCAGGCTCCCCGAGAAGATCGGAACCTAAAAGGCTCTCAAGGGCTTCGTTAGAGAGATCGAGCTTGATTTCGATTTCTGATGGCAAGGCAGGCTCCATTCTGATTGGACGCTCCTCAACGCGTGAGGCCCTGTCATAGTTCGGTCGCGTCACGACGTGATGAAGCAAACTGGACTCTTCAACGTTGCCCAGCTAGCTTGCGCGGGCTTCGAAACCGGAGGCGGACGATGCTCAACGAAAACGCCCAGACGGAACTTACGAAAACCATGTCTGGTCGCGATGTCGCGCAGTCTGGTGCTCTGTGCTACCGTTGGAACGAAAACGGTGGAGTGGAAATCCTTTTTGTAGGCAGCCGACGGAACGGTCGATGGGGCATTCCGAAGGGGCACGTCGAACGTGGTGAGGCCACCAGCGCCGCGGCGCTGAGAGAGGCGTTCGAGGAGGCCGGGGTCACAGGCGTCGTCGACAAGACCGTGTTCGGTACGTTTTCTTATCGGAAGGACACGAGTCCCAACCAATACCACGTGGCCGTCCATCTTCTTAAGGTCTCGAGGATCGCGGACAAGTTTCCGGAGAAGGATGTCCGAAAGACACGGTGGTTCCCTTTGGAAACCGCGCTGCGGGAAGCAGCGCAGCCGGGCCTGCGGACGCTATTGTCGCGGCTTGAGACCGTGGGCGTATGAAGTTCGGTTTCGGCAAATCGCTAGCCCGGGTCCTCAAATCCCAGAAGAAATTTAGCAGGCTGATCGAAAAGGGCCTCAAGGCGCCGCGAAACAAGGCGAAACGCGCGACGCCGACACCCCGTGCCGCGAAACCGACTCTGGTCGAGACGACCGCATTTGGAAGCAATCCCGGCCGCCTGATCATGAAAACCTTCGTGCCGACAGCGCGGCTGCCGAAAAACCCAGCACTTGTGGTCGTGCTTCATGGTTGCCGACAAACACCCGAAAGCCTGGATAGTGCCGCTGGCTTCTCCAAACTCGCAAAAGAACGCGGCTTCGTTCTCCTTTATCCTGAGCAGAGAAGCGCCAATAATTCGCAACGATGCTTCAACTGGTTCCGCCCAAGCGCCGTCGCCAGAGACCGCGGAGAAATGCTCTCCATCAAGCAGATGATCGAACATGCTTGCGAAAGACATCGCATCGACCGCTCGAGGATCTTTATCGCAGGATTGTCTGCTGGCGGAGCGATGACGGCCGCGCTCGTTGCCAACTATCCCCCAATGTTCGCAGGCGCCGCGATCATCGCAGGCATGCCCGTCGGATCGGCCCGAGATGCGACGTCCGCACTACGAGCGATGAAGTCGGGCGCGACGCCGCCGCCCTGCGGCTGGGGCCGAGCTGTTACGAAGATCTCTTCCGAGGTCAAGGCGTGGCCCGCGGTAACGATCTGGCAGGGCATGGACGATAGGACTGTGAACCCGGTCAACGCGAGCGCATGCATAGCACAGTGGCTCGAAGTCCAGGGCATCGACGAAGGCAGCGGACGTGCGGCGGAAAAACCGTGGGGCAGATTGCAGTCGTGGCGGGCCGCAGACGGTCTGAAGCTGGCCTTTTATTCGGTCAGGAACATGGGGCACGGGCTTCCAATCAAAATGCGGGATGCTACGAAGTCGAGACGATCTGGAGACCCTTACGTCATTGCGGCAGAGATTTCGGCTCCAGCAGAATTGCTGCGACTATGGGGCTTGAAGAGACCTATGCTATAGTCGAAAACGCTGTGCCTAAGCCAAATTTTGTCTATTCCCGTTAACGCAAGGTCATTGGCCTGCGGCCCTCTCCCGGCGACCTCATTCGCTATTGCCGTTTCGAACCAAAGCGCCAAATCGGTGAAGTGGCGAGCTCCCTGCGGACTTTTCATCCGAAGCTCAGCCAAGAGGAACGCAGCATGGATGCAAACAGCGGGCTCATCGGGGATAAGGTTGCCGCAAAACGTAGCCAGGAGGACGCAGCCGTCGTTCCGCGCGCGATAGAGAACCACGGCGTCATCGGCGATTTGGCGACGATCGCGCTTGTCGCTACCGACGGCACGATCGATTTTCTATGTTGGCCCGATTTCGACAGTCCGACAATTTTTGCCGCGCTGCTCGACCCGGAAAGTGGTGGCATGTTTCAGATCGCTCCGGAGCTTGCCGGCGCCCGCGTGACGCAGCAGTATCTTCCGGATACGAACGTCCTCCTCACACGTTGGATGGGCGACAAGGCAAGTGGCGAACTTACTGATTTCATGTACGTGAAAAACAGCCGTAGCGGCGGCTCGAGCATGGTTGTACGGCGCTTTCGTGTGACGCGCGGGAGTTTGAAGTTGCGTATGTCGTGCACTCCTCGGTTCGAATATGCGAGAAGACAGCTCCCGGCGAAGATGGAAGAGGGCGCTGTAATCTGGCGGCAGGCGAACGGCGAAGTTCTACGACTCTTGGCTGGTGTGCCACTCGTCGAGATCGATGGCGGCGTTATCGCCGAGATCACCCTTCAAGCTGGAGAAGGCGTTGATTTCATTCTCGACGACGGTGACGACAATGCGGAAGAAGCGACCACGGAGGAGATGGAAGATCAGACGGTCGCCTTCTGGCAGAACTGGGCGAGACAGTCGACCTATCGCGGACGGTGGCGCGAAATGGTCAATCGCTCTGCACTGGCGTTGAAGCTCATGACCTCGCGCAAGCACGGGTCGATCGTCGCCGCCGCAACCTTTGGCTTGCCGGAAACCCCCGGTGGCAGCCGCAACTGGGACTATCGCGCCACCTGGATACGCGACGCCTCCTTCACAGTGTATGCATTGATGAGGCTTGGCTATCGCGACGAGGCGATGGCATTCAACGACTGGATCGGCCAGCGGGCGTCGGCATGTGACGCCGGCGGCCGACTGAGGATCATGTATGCGATCGACGGCGGCGAGGTGCCTAATGAGGCCAGCCTCGATCACCTGCACGGCTATGGCGGTGCGACGCCCGTCCGGGTGGGAAACAACGCTTCAGAACAGTTCCAGCTCGACATCTACGGTGAGCTTCTCGACTCGATCTATCTGAGCAACAAATACGGCCACGCAATCTCTCACGATCACTGGGAGGGGGTTCGAAAGGTTGTGGAGTTTGTCTGCGACCACTGGGAGGATCCTGACGCCGGGATCTGGGAGATGCGCCGCGAGCCACAGGAGTTCCTCCATTCCAGGCTCATGTGTTGGGTGGCGGTCGATCGGGGAATACGTCTCGCGACCAAGCGATCCCTCGCGGCGCCTTTTTCCAAGTGGCATGACGTCAGGAACGACATTTACGAAGACATTTGGAAAAACTTCTGGAACGAGGAGAAGGGGCACTTTGTGCAGACAAAGGGCGGCGACACGCTTGACGCCTCGCTGCTACTCATGCCGCTGGTGAGGTTTGTCAGTGCCACGGACCCGAGGTGGCTGTCGACCTTGACGGCGATCGGCGACCAACTAGCGGACGACGGTGTCGTGCACCGATATCGAAGTAATGACGGCCTTGACGGGGAGGAGGGCGCCTTCTCAGCCTGCTCATTCTGGTATGCAGAGTGTCTCGCACGAGCGGGGGACACCAAGAAGGCTCGCAGGGTCTTCGAGTCGGTTCTGAATTATGCCAACCATCTCGGGTTATATGCCGAGGAGTTTGATACCAAGGCGCAGCTCGCTGGCAATTTCCCGCAAGCCTTTACTCATCTCGCTCTCATCAGCGCAGCGTTCTACCTAGATCGCGAGCTCGACGATCGCAATAGCCAGGAATGGCGGCCGTAGAGCCGACGCATACCGCTCCGCGTCCGAGTGGGGGCCGCCTTCAGATGGTAACAAAGCGTTCGTCACTTCCTCGGACGAAAGTAGGATCGCGCCCGGCGAGCGCCACCGAATGTATTTCAGCTTTAAGTTTTATGCGCTGGCGTTGGCAGTTTGGCTGCCTCGGAACTTTCAATGTCCCCAATCGGTTCGTACTGTTGTGGAGGAACCGCCATGTTCAAAAAGAATAATGCCCCGAAAAGGGGCAATCCTAAAGAGCAGCCTGTCAATCGCCCCGACCGTAAGGAACCGCCGGAGCCTGACGATGGTAAACACCCGGCCCGTGATACAAGAGAGGCGCCGGTGCCCAACCCAAACGGCGAGCCTGTCGAGAAACTTTAGCGACTGCCAGACCCGTCATTAATTGGCTTTAGGGTCAGCCTCGGCGTTGCTTTGAACAAGCGAGATCGGAGCGTTCGCACGATGACACAAAGACCGATCCTTGGGACCGGCTTGAGCGATAGATATGGACATTAGCTGGGATTACGAGACGAATTTGGACATTCCCGAGCTGAAGTCGGCAAATGCGAGACGAAGACGCACGTCCGTACAAAAGGCGCAACTTAAACGCCTGCGCTGACATCTGACTTTTTTATGAGAGCAAGTTGCACGGAATTGTGGGCACGGCGCTATTTCTGACGAGCCCAAGCGCAACCTGCCACATGGCCTGGAAAAGGGGCGGCCGATGGCCTATCCGATCTGCATCAGGATCGGAAAGGTCTGCTGGAACCAGATCGCCACATTGCTGATCCATCCGAACAGGAAGGCGAGGCCGGTAAGCACGAGGAAGAGACCCATTATCTTTTCCACCGTGCCGAGATGGCGGCGGAAGCGCGACAGGAAGCGCATGAAGGCGCCGGAAAAGCCGGCGGCGATCCAGAACGGGATGGCAAGGCCGAGCGAATAGATGGCGAGCAGCCCGGCGCCGGAGCCGACCGTCTCGCGCGAGGCGGCAACGCCGAGGATGGCGCCGAGCACCGGGCCGATGCAAGGCGTCCAGCCGAAGGCGAAGGCAAGACCCATGATATAGGCGCCCGTCAGCGTCGCCGGCTTGCCGTTGCCCTGGAAGCGCGCCTCGCGCGCCAGCACCCCGATTCGTAAGAGACCGAGGAAATTCAACCCCATGACGATGATGATCAGCCCGCCGATCTTCGACAGGAGGTCGAGATGCTGGCGAAGCGCCATGCCGATGCTCGAAGCACCGGCGCCGAGTGCCACGAAGACGGTGGCGAATCCGAGCGTGAAGAGCAATGCCGAGAAGAAGACGCCGCGCCTGACGTCGGGCGCCACCGCCACCGCACCACCGCCGCGAAACTGCTCGACCGAAATGCCGGCCATGTAACAGAGATAGGGCGGGACGAGGGGAAGCACGCAGGGCGACAGAAAGGAAAGCGCCCCGGCAATCAGTGCGCTCCACAGGGAAATATCGGCAATCGACACGCATTCTCTCCGGCTGCAATCTGCGTGATGTTCCTAGCTTTGCAGGCAAGCGATTGCCAATCACCTTTTTGCGCGCGTAAGAAATCTGTCTTTGCAGGCGAGACATCTGTCTTGCGCTCGGCAAGAAATGTGCCGGCCGCCGGAAAAAGGCAAATTTTTCGGTTGACCGCAATGGGTCGCCTGCCTATGTTCCGCCCACTTCCAGCCGGGGTGGTCACACCCGCGGAGAGGGAGAGCGTAGCTCAGCCGGTAGAGCAACTGACTTTTAATCAGTAGGTCTCGGGTTCGAACCCCGACGCTCTCACCATAATTTGCAAGCAATATCAATACTGTAGTATGTGTAAAGGGCGTCAGTGATTGGGGCCCTTTTACGCACTTTCCGGCGCATGACGCGGTTTTACGGCACACGATTGGCATATGACACATGGGCATGTAAAACCGCCGGCTGGTGAGGCCGACGGCTGCATCCGTATGGAACGCGCCCAGTGCAGGAGCGCTTCGTGTTCAAGGCTGTCCAGCGGCCTCAACCAGAAATTCACTCATCTTTGCTGCCACGTCCTGCTCGCTGACGTCCTGACCAGCCGCTTGAAGATCCGATATAGCTTTCGAGAGAACTCCAGCGTCTCCACCCCCCTTAAAGCGGGCATCAGTGATTTCAGCGCCGTAGCCCGCAACATCATCCCGACCAATGAGGCCCGCAATCCATTGCGCCAAAAGCCTGTCCATGCGAGATTTGAGCTTGATGGACCTCTCTGCGTCTTGGAAGTATTGATCCTCCATCGCCTTTTTGCGGTCTCCTAAGTCGGCCATCGTTTTTTCTCCCTGATTTGTGTCATCTCCGCCTGCAGAGTATTTTAGCACATTAAACGCCACACCATCTGATTTAACGTGATGATTGGCGTTCACGACGAAGTCATCATCTCTTTGGACATCGTGTGTCACGGGATTCTATTCGCACCAGCCGCAAGCCCGAGCCTCACGAAGCATCGCTTTTCGTCATCATGAACGAGTTGACAAGCGCCGATATAAATTTCACGGAAAGAGGGGTGGAATTTCGAGAATTCCACCCCGCCAATACCTGCCGGCTTGGAACCAACTTCCACTGCGGTCCGTTTTCTTCTCATCGACAAACAGGAGAAATCGACCATGGATTGGAATCGTGTCGAAGGAAACTGGAAGCAGGCGAAGGGCAAGATCAAGGAGCAGTGGGGAAAACTCACTGACGATGATCTCGACCAGATCGCCGGAAAGCGCGACCAGCTGGAAGGCAAGATCCAGGAGCGTTATGGCATCGAAAAGGACCGTATCAAACGCGACATCGATGACTGGACCGGTCGCCAGACTTGGTAATGCCAGACTTGGTAATGACCGAACAAAAACCCGGTGAAAGCCGGGTTTTTGCTGCCGAAGGAGTTAAGCCGGCTGATGACTGTCGGATGTCATGAATATCCGCCAAAAGCCAAGAGAAGGGCGCCGATCGCGATAACGGCGAGCGCCGGCCAGTTCTGGGATATCCCGAGGAACCGGAGGCCTTGGCGCCGTGGTTCCAGCGTGGTGCCGCCTTGCGGCATTTGATGCGGATTACTCGGCTTTCGACCAAGCACCGACGTAAAGAGAAAAAGAAGTCCGCCGATGATGAGAGCGGCTCCGGTCAGGATTGCCCACATGATGGCCTCCGCTAGCGATGAGTAATGTGGGTTAAACCAAATCCGGACCTTATCGTTCCGTGAGCGGCCACTCACGTGAACAACCGCCGCGTCGGAACCAAAAGCGCTCGCAGTGAATTTGACCGCTGAGCAATCCTGGAGATCCTGATGGACAAGACACCGAAGACGGCCATCCGCGGAATGACGTTGTACGTGCTCGCTCTTCTCGTGCTGGGGGTGCTGGCAGGCGCCGCCTACACGATCTATGGCCATCCCGCCGATCCGTCCGAGCGACCGGCGGCCGACACGATTCCGCAAAAAGCTCCGGCTCCACAGTGAGATACGTCCTTCCAAGTCATTGATTGATCGTCCTTCGAGAGGAGCGAAGACGTGGGAAGGCCTCTGCCACATCCAGCGCCCACCCGGTCAGGTCGTATTAAGAAGCTTGGGCTCCACAGCAAGAGACCCCCAAGTGGCAGCAAATCGGGCTTTGGAGAGCAAACCCGAAATCCTTCCAACCAGTATGGAGCTTATATTTATAGGGAGAACAACCTGCGACAGAGAAAAACGACATCTGTGCAGGGCCGATTGGATGGGCCGATTGGATGGGAGGAGGCCGTGCGGCCAGGTCTTTGAAACCTTGAGATATTGCGTTGGAACCATTGAAATAAGGGAGTTTGCGGATGAGAGAACATGCAGTCGTGGTTGCCGGGGCAGGGCCGACAGGCCTGATGCTGGCGGGCGAGCTGGCCTTGGCGGGCGTCGACGTCGCCATTGTCGAGCGCCGACCCGACCAGGGGCTTGCCGGTACGCGTGCCGGCGGTCTGAGTGCGCGCACGCTCGAGGTTCTCGATCAGCGCGGCATCGTCGACCGGTTCCTCGCCGAAGGGCAGATAGCCCAGGTCACGGGATTCGCGGTCACGCGTCTGGATATCAGCGATTTTCCGACCCGGCACAATTACGGGCTGGCGCTGCGGCAAAAGCATATCGAGCGCATTCTGGCCGGCTGGGTCGGCGAGCTGGCGGTGCCGATCTATCGCAGTCTTGAGGTAACGGGTTTCGCGCAGGACGAGACCGGCGTCACCATCGAACTCTCCGATGACGCCTCGCTCAGGGCAGGCTATCTCGTCGGCTGCGATGGCGGCCGCAGTCTGGTTCGCAAGGCTGCCGGCATTGCGTTTGAAGGATGGGATCCGACGACCGGCAACATTCTCGCCGAGGTGGAGATGGAAGAGGAGCCGCCATTGGGCATCCATCGCACGGCTCTTGGCATCTACGCCTTCGGCAGGGAGGAGTATGAAATCCACGACGGCAAGATCGTCTTTGCCAAGGAAGGTCCGATCGGCGTGATGGTGCCGGAGAAGAATGCGGGCGCGACGACCGAACCGACGCTCGGCGATCTCAGGGAAGCGCTGATTGCCGCCTTCGGAACGGATTACGGACTCCATCGCGTCAACTGGATTTCCAGGTTCACCGACATGTCCAGGCAGGCGACGGCCTACCGCAAGGGCCGGATACTCCTGGCCGGCGATGCCGCCCATGTGCATTCTCCGGTCGGTGGGCAAGGCCTCAACACGGGCGTGCAGGATGCCGTCAATCTCGGTTGGAAATTGGCCCAGGTGGTGAAAGGGACATCGCCTGAAGCCTTGCTCGACACCTATCACGCCGAGCGGCATCCGGTTGCTGCCCGCGTGTTGCGCATGACGATGGCGCAGGTCGCATTGCAGCGCACCGACGATCGCACCGAAGCCCTGCGTGAGGTGGTGACGGAGCTGCTTGGCATGGAGGAGCCACGCAAACGGATCGCAGCCGAAATGTCCGGATTGGCGATCCATTACGAGTTCGGCGAGGGGCATCCGCTGCTCGGCCGACGCATGCCCGACCTCGACCTCACCACGGCGGATGGTCCTGTGCGCCTCTTTGCGTTGCTCCAGGATGCGCGGCCCGTGTTCGTGAACCTCGACGTGCCCGGCAGCTTCGACATTGCGCCGTGGTCGGACCGCATCAGATCGGTCGACGCCGGATATGACGGCGCATGGGAGCTGCCTGCGCTGGGCTTGGTCTCGGCGCCGACGGCAGTGTTGATCCGGCCCGATGGATATGTGGCGTGGGTGGGCAACGGGACGCAGGATGGTCTGCAAGCGGCTGTGAATAGCTGGTTCGGACAACTCGGCTCAAGGCCGAAAAGCGCTGATTAAGCGGCGAGCGAGATCGGATCGCAATCCGATATCGTCGCGAGATCCGGCATCGGTTTGCCGCGGCGTTCCCACGTCCGGCGGCTGATGCCGAAAGCCTCCCAGGGGCGCACTTGACTGAAAGAATTGGCGAGATAGTCGGCTCTGGAAAGCGCGCCGGCGGCACGCCGTTGCTCCTCTTTTCGGCTTCGGTCCCGCTGCCGCCGCTTTTCCTTTTGAAATTTTGCTCTCTTCCGTTTCGGCACATCGAACGCACCGATGGTGCGGATATCGAGGGCGCTCCGTTCCGCGTAGCTTAAATGCAGAGCGTGGCCGAGCGCGTCGGCCGACAAGTCAGAAAAGCGCACTTTTGTCCGCTCGTAGATCACCTCCTCTATGTCGGCTTTCCCGGCCCAGGGAAGCCATCGCGCCGCCCAGCCAAGGACCACCTCGACAAACTCTTCCTTGAATTCGACAAGGGCGAGACCGGCGATCACCTCGATGTAAATCAATGCGTCATCGGCCTCGGGCACGATCTCTCCATGGCGATGCTTGATCAGTTTTTCGATCTCGCGCATCCGGCCGCGGAAATGGTTCCAACGGCTGGCCCGCATGCGGCGCTGGACGGCCTTGTAACCGATGAGACAGTCGCCGACCTTGATGGCAGTCACATCCCGCGCCAGGCCCTCCGGCCGATCGGCTTTTGCAGTCCGCTTTCCCGATTGAGCCGCTTCATCTGCGCCAATAAGACGAGCCATCGAATTCCCTTGCCATCTGCCTTGGAAGTGTAAAGGAAGGGTCGGGGGGTGATCATCTACTTTTTGCAATCCGGCGAACATCGTCGCGCAGGAAAGCTTCCATCCTTGACAACGCACTGTAGTAGGCCGCGAGCGCCTGAATATCGTCGTCGCTGAGACCAGTAGCAGCCCTGGTCATCACACCCGCATAGGCGCCGCCGCCACGATTTCCGCTGCGGAAAAGACCGAGCTGGTTCTCAAGATAGGGTACCGGTTGGCCGGCGAGGCGTGGATAGGCCTCGTTGACGCCGGCAGCATCGTGGCAGGCGGCGCAGGCTGCGATGCCACGCGTCCGGTCACCGCGTTCCGCAAGGGCCTTGCCGCGAGCGCTTTTTTCCGAAGCCCGGCCCGTTTCAGTGGCTGCGCTCTGGTTGGCGAAATGGTCTGCCAGCTTTTTTCGGTCTTCGCTCGATGTCCGCGAGAGCGCAACCTTCATGACACCGCTTGGACGTTTGCCGGCCGCATAAGCCTCAAGACTGTCGCGGAGGTAAGTCTCCGACTGGTCGGTGAGACGCGGGATGAGACTGGTTTCATTAAGGCCTGGCGACGAATGGCAGCCTTCGCAGCTTTTCACGATCGTCGTGAACTCCGGGGATCCCGTAGCGGAAAAGCCGGCGAGCCGCTGATAGGCGGCTTGGTCGAGGCTTGGATATTC
Source organism: Rhizobium sp. BT-226 (assembly GCF_025847085.2). NCBI lineage: Bacteria > Pseudomonadati > Pseudomonadota > Alphaproteobacteria > Hyphomicrobiales > Rhizobiaceae > Rhizobium > Rhizobium sp. BT-226. The sequence goes on from NZ_JAOYTI010000001.1 coordinate 337,458, forward strand.
CCGCAGGAAGGCGACCATGGCCCAGACCTCGTCGTCCCGCTCCAGCGTCGGCCAGGCGGGCATGCCGGTATAGCGCACGCCATGCTTGACGATCTCGAAGAGCTGGGCATCGTTCCATGTCGCGGTGACATGCTGCAGGTCGGGCGGAGGAGGAAGCATGTTTTCGACCATGGCGGGTCGCGGCATTGCCGGCGAACCATGACAGCCCGCACATCCGGTTTCGTAGTGACCTGCGGCCAGCGGCAGCATGGCCGCCGTAAACCGTGGCGCATGGCCGCCGAGGGCTGCCGTGCGCACGGATGACCGCATCACCCAATGCAGGAACCAGTCCGTGACGCGCCAATGCCCGGTGCTTGCCCGGATGTCGATGATGCCGGCCCAGGCGACGAACAGGCCCGCTGCAGCAAGTGCTGCGGCGCCGGCAGATATCCGTCTCAAAATTATCCGCATTGGCTGCCCTCTGAAGACGTAGGCTTGAGGACGTCGGCAAGCAGGATGATGGCGCCGAGCATATAGGCGGCTGCGCCGACCAGGAGCATGACGACACCTCCGAGTTGCTGATCGGTGTCACGGCCAAGGACGAAGCCGAGACAGGTGACGTCTCCGATCCCATAAAGCGGGCGGGGCGCAAGTGTCAGCAGCACGCCGAGCAGCGTCATGTGGATCGAGGTGAAGAGCAGTCCGATGATGCCCGCCAGCCGCTGGGTGCCTTCCTCATGGCGCCGGAAACACGCGGTCCACAACAGAATTCCGGCGAGAAGGAAGCTTGCCTGTTCGAGAAGCATCGCATCAAGCCGCGTTTCCGCCAGCCGACGGAGCGCCGGCATATGCCAGAGCCAGACGACGAGGAGCTCGGCGACCGAGGCGAGTACCGGCCCGAACCAAGGCAGATGGACGGCGGGATCGAGCCGCCTGCCGCTGACTGCGATCGCCAGCAGCGGAGCTGCAATGGCGACGGTCGTCATGTGGACGATCATATGCGCCGTCAGCGATTCGCCGTTCCAGTTTGTCGCAAGAAGCGCCAGCGCAACACAAAGGGCAAGGATGCCGGCGACAAGAGCAAGGTTCTTCATCTTGCGCAGGCCTCGATAAAAAGCAGCGGGACCGATACGAAGATGACCGCAACGAAACTCAGGCCCGACAGCAGCAGCGTTGCAAAGCCCTGGAACAGCAACCGGTCTTCCCTCGTCGGTTCGTCATGGGGCGGATCGCCGCTGCCGAAGCCCCATTGCCGCCAGGCGAGCCAGGCGGCGCCGAGAATGGCAAGCAGCGCGAAAACCGTCACAATCGACAGGGTAAAGCGGAGCATGCCGAAAGAGAAAGCGATCTCCGATGCTTTCGCGCAATAGACGGCTGCTGCGACATAGCAGACAAGAAAATGCAGAGCCCAGACGACCGGGCCGGTAAACAGGGTCCAGAGCGTTTCCGCTTCTTTGGGAATCAGGCGCATCTCGTCACCTCAACTCCGGAAACAAGCCCAGCACTCCGAAGGAGGTGAGGGCAGTGATGATGAGGAAGTGCCAGTAGAGCACGACGTTGCGCAGGTCGGCGTCATATTCCGCCGTCAGGCGACCCGCAAAACTACCCGCCAGACAATAGAGCTGCATGATCACGGCAACGAGGCCATGAATGACCGTCCAGAGTATGATGACCCAGACGATCGCCGGATAGACATGCGCCGTCGGCTGCATGTCGTAGAGATATGGACCCGCCAGACCGGCGGCGCAGGCGGCAAGTGTGAGGAACGTGGCGGTGAGGAGACAAAGGCGGACAGATGCCACTCGGCCCATGGTATTGATGTATTGCGCAAACAGCATGGCAAGCCAGGCAAGCGCAAAGAGCGCTGCCGCCATCAGCGGCCAGAGCCTGCCCGGACCCGGCAATCCTGCCGTAAAATCGGGATGGATAGTCCAGTAGAAAAAATAGCCGAACATCAAGCTGGCATAGGCGGTGCCGTCTCCGGCCATGGTGATGAATACCGCCCACCAGCCGACCGAAGCCGGGCCGGAGGCGTAAAGAGGAACCTGCTTGCCAAGCCCGATATCCCTGAGGTTTTGCCTTGGTATCTCGCCGGTTCCGGTCCAGAGCCAGATCAGGATGGCGGCAAGCGTCGCGGTGGTGCATAGCGCCGTCAAGATCCACCAATGGAAGGTCAGCGCGATGAACGCGCCGCCAAGTGCCAAAGCGGAGATGATGGTCAGAAGCGACGTGCCGCCGACCCGCAGGCATTGCTGTGGTTCGGCGTCCAGAACCGACGTCACGAGCGTTTCGCGCCGACCATCGGGCGCGTCCGGCAGATAGAACCGACCCGCCTTGATGCCGTCGATCAGCTCCGGCTGGTCCCAGAGGGGATACCGGCTTTTGATGATCGGAATGGACCGCACGCCCCAATTTTCTTCCGGCTCGCTGATCCACTCCAGCGTTCCGGCATTCCAGGGGTTCATTTCGCCTGTCGGTTCGCGATGTTTCGGACGCAGGATATCGACGACGATGATGGCCACACCGGCGGCAAAGACGAAAGCGCCGATGGTGGAGACGAGGTTCAGGAGGTTCCAGCCGACATCGGCCGGGTAGGTGAAGACCCGCCGCGGCATGCCGCGCAGACCGGTCAGATGCATGGGGAAGAAGGCAGTGTTGAAACCGACGAACATCAGCCAGAAGGCGATCTTGCCCCATCGAGCCGAGAGTTTTCGCGCGTTGATCAGCGGATAATAATAATAGATTCCGGCAACCACCGGAAACAGCATGCCGCCGATCATCACGTAATGGAGATGGGCGACGACGAAATAGGTGTCATGTGCCTGCCAGTCGAAGGGGGCGAGCGCCACCATGACGCCAGTCAGCCCGCCAATGATGAAGATTGCCAGTCCCCCCGCGCCAAAGAGCATGGGAAGGGAAAAGATCACCCGCCCGGCCAGCATGGTGGCGATGAAGACAAAGATCTGCACCCCGGTCGGGATTGCTACGGCCTCGGATGCCGCCGAAAAGAAGGCCAGTGAAATCTGCGGCAGGCCCGTGGTGAACATGTGGTGGACCCAGAGCCCGAAGCTCAGGAACCCCGTGCCGACCGCGGCCAGCACGATCCAGGAATAGCCGATGATCGGACGCTGCGCGAAGGTCGGAACGATCATCGCCATGAGCGCGATGGCGGGCAGGAAGATGATGTAGACCTCGGGGTGGCCGAAAATCCAGAACAGATGCTGCCAGAGCAGCGGATCGCCGCCGCGTGCGGCATCGAAAAAAGGCCAGTCGAACATCCGCTCCATCTCGAACAGGATGTCACCGGCAATCAGCGGCGGGAAGGCGAAGAGGATCATCCCCGCCACGATCAGCAGATACCAGGCAAAGAGCGGCATCATGTTGATCCGCATGCCCGGCGCCCGGCATTTCATGATGCCGACGATGAGCTCGACGGCTGCGGCGATGGATGCGACCTCGATGAAGGAAAGGCCGAGCAACCAGATATCCGCGCCGATGCCAGAATATTGCTTGTCGGTGGCAAGCGGCGGATACATGAACCAGCCAGCATTGGGCGCCGCCCCGAAAAATATCGACCCGCAGACAAACACGCCGCCGAGCGCAAAACTCCAGAAGCCGAATGCGGAAAGCCGCGGAAAGGGCAGCTCCCGCGCGCCGAGCATGGAGGGCAAGAGGAAGATCGCGACCGCTTCGAAGATCGGAACGGCAAACAGGAACATCATGACCGTGCCGTGCAGCGTGAAGGCCTGGTTGAAGAGGTCGGCGGAGAGAAAGTCGTTGTCGGGGACCGCCAATTGCAGACGCACGAGCAGCGCAAGCATGCCGGCAAACAGCATGAAGATGAAGGCGGCCGATCCATACCACAGGCCGATCTGAGTGTTGTTGACGGAGGTCCAGTAACGCCAGCCTTTCGGATTGGCCCAGACGCGCCGAAGTTCCGCTTCCTGCGCGGCGGATGTTTCGGCTGGGACCGAAGCAAGGGGTTCCGTCATTCGAGCCCCCCGAGATAGCGGGCAATTTCCTCGATATCATCTTCAGGAAGCATGTCGAAAGCGGGCATCTTCGCGCCCGGTTTCACCGACGACGGTGAGCGAATGAAGCGGGCGATGTTTTCTGGGGTGTTGGCAAGCGCACCTGCACCGATGGAGAGGCGGGCGCCGATCAAGGAGAGATCCGGGGCGGTCTGGCCGGCGATCTGCAGTCCACGGAGTGAATGGCAGGCCACACAGCCATGGCGCTGCAGGAGTTGTCGGCCTTCAGCCGCAACGCTTGCGTCGCCATCGATCAGCCTGCTGCGCCAAGCGCTGTAGTCGTCCTCCTCCATGACGACAACCGAGAAAGCCATATAGGCGTGCGAAGCACCGCAAAATTCGGCGCAAGGGGCACGATAGGTGCCGGTGCGCGTTGGCGTCAGCGTGAGGAAATTGGTCCGGCCCGGAATCATGTCCATCTTGCCGCCAAGCGCCGGAATCCAGAAAGAATGAATGACGTCGGCTGCTTTGAGAGAAAAGGTCGCGGTTCGGCCGATGGGCAGGCGAATTTCGTTGGCGGTCTCGAAACCGGGCTGGTCGCCGACGGCCGGATAGCGAATACGCCACCAGAACTGCTCCCCCGTCACTTCGATCGCCCCGTCCTTTGCTGCAGGCGGGTTCCAAGGCCGTATGGCCGGCATCAGCCAGACTGCGTAGCCCAGCAAAAGCAGAAGGACGACAGTCGGAAATGCAACTCCACCCCAGGCAATGAGCGCGCCAGCCTTCTCCGCCGCCCAGGCTTCCCGTCGATGGCGCGCAGCGTGAATGAGCAGGAAGGTTACGCTGACCCAAATCGACATGCCGCCAACAAGCATGACGACAAACAGCCGATAGACCGCCTCCGATTCCTCGCCGGCGGGGCTAAGCGCGGACTGCTGACCGCTGCAACCCGCAAGAACGAGTGCGCTGAAAGGAGCAAGACATCGCAGGACTATCGGTCTCCCTTTCCTCCAATGCTCAAGCTCTCCGATATGGAACGCGTATCTCCGGTGGCAAGTGGCGGGGCAGATCGCCGATGCCATAAACACCGTCACAACCGACGACCGAAAATTCCTTCGGTGAAACAGCCGGCTCGGCCGTCTTAAAACCTGTCAGGAGGCATTGGCGGATCAATCGCGCTTCGTGAAGTGTTTTCAACCAGGCGCGTGCTCGGGCTTCCCTCGTCCATACGATCGCCGGGAGAAGAAGACGCGGTTGAGCCGCCGCATGCCATGAGCGCGTCTGCAATCAGCGGAAGCCGAAGAAACTCAAAATCGCAAGCACGATAACGACAGCGCCGACAAGCCAGATCAAATTGTTCATGGGAAACCGTTCTCCTGTTTAAGGGTCGGGCCATTGTGACCCGATCACTTAACGGTGAGGCAGGGCTTGGAGTTCCCAACCGGTCCAATTGCTGTGGCGTGCCACCTTCGGCGCAAAACCAATTTTCGGCTCTATGTCTTTCAATAGCTGCACGAGCGAGCATTGCCGGGTCTGAATCCACCCGCGCATGCCGGGTTTACTGATGTATCCCGCTGATATTGAAAATCCTGGTGATCCTGCCTTGCAGGCGATGTGCAGGAAGACGTGAACGCGGACACACCGATCAGCACTCCCGCTACCAATGGAAAAAATCGGCTCATCTGAACGTCTCTTCGCAAGCTTGTCATGGTTGTAATCTACCATGTCAGGACGAGAATATACGAAAACATCTGGCCGCCAGATCACGCTCACCTGAGCCGAAACATTCGTATGATTGATCAATCAATTTATAATCGTGATGCGCCGTGCCTCAACCGATGATCAAATTCGCGTAAGGCTAATCTGGTCGGGTTATTCTGTCGCTATGGAAGTAGTTTCACGAAGTTAATAGTCAAGCGGACTCGATTGTGACTTGAACAGACCACGGTTTTTCAGTAAAATTACACCATAAAAAAGTAATATAAATGGGAGGATACTATGTCGTCAACTCGGTTTGATCCGATTCTGCTTCACCGCAAACATTTCATCGATGAGATCAGCTCCCTCGATGAAATCTTCGATTTTCTCGACGAGTGGCCGGAGGACAAACGGGGTTTGGCATATGACACGCTGTTAAAGGCATGCAGAGACACGGCTAACGGGCGTTTCCCGCTGAGCGCTGCACGCGAGAATTTCCGGCGGTTCCTGAAGATGTCTGGCGTGCTTGCCAAGGTCGAGGGTGGCCCCAAATTCGACGGACTGATGAACCATCAAATGGGTAATGCTTAGTCAGAGTATAGGCCTGTTGGGGGCAGTCTGCATGGCAGGGAGGGCGCGCCGTGACATTAGTTGCGGCGCGTTCTGGTTTCGATATCTTCTGATCGGATGATCGCCTATTTCTTCGCCACAAAGCGTCGCGGCAAGCCCTTCAAGAGGCAGCCGGCTATTTGGTCGGGTGTTGGATCCAACAGATCCTAGTTTACGCCGGCATTGGCCCAATCGCATCGGAAGACCAGCACGGGCTTCGAGAACCCCTTGAACCGTCGGCGTGTTGCGTGAGCGAAGAGATCGGCAGCGCCATATTCCCGAAAAATATTCTCTGATACCAGGATCTGGTCGCTAGAGGCTGCCGCGCAGAGCCGCGCGGCAAGTTGCACGGTCGAGCCGAAGAGGTCGTTGCTGTCTTCAACCGGCTCGCCGCAGTCCAGTCCGATGCGGATATGGATCGGCTCGGTGTTTCCGCCGTTGTAACGCTCGAATTCCCGCTGGATCGCCATGGCGCATTCGACGGCCGCCGTTGTCGCGGCGAAGGCCGCCATGATGCCGTCGCCGGTGTGCTTCACTTCGCGGCCCGAATTCTGGCTAAGGCATCGGCGCACGATAGCGTCATGGGCTCTGACCATTTCGGTCGCAATGCGGTCGCCGAGGCGCGATGTCATCGCTGTCGATCCGACGATGTCGGTAAAGAGGATTGCCCGGTGGCCGGGATCGACGTCGCTGGACGACTGGCCAGGGGCCGGCTCAGGGTCATGAATTCGGCCAAGAAAAGCCTCGACCGCCGACAAGGCGACCTCGACGATTTCGCCGGCGACGAAGCCATGCGCCTCGCGATGCACGCATTGCGCGGTTTCCGCATCCGGCGCATCCACGAGACAAAAGGCGGTCCCGCGCCGCTGATCGAACCAGTAGGTCAGGAACTTGACGCCGTATTTGTCCTGAACATCGAGATCCATGCGATGTGCCCGGGCAACGTCGGCGGCTGTCGTTCCTTCAAGAAAGTGCCGATCCATGAAAATAGGCATCGCGCGCTCCTCCCAGATCCGCCGCGTGCAGGAGAGGCATTGTACGACCCGGACGAAACTCCGTCCACCTCCGGGACAATCAATGAATGATTAGAGAGGGTTTTTGCTTCCAGCAAAGCATATGTGTTGCTGTAATCATTATAGAGTATAGAAGGAAAGACTGAGTTTTAATCAGCGGCGCGTGGGATGAAAGCCCGATATTTACCATAATCAGTCGCTTAATGACTGGTCGGGAGCTGTCGGGATCTTCAAGCGTTCCGTGTTCTCAAGCGCGGCGGCTGCCGGACCCGGGATTGGAGTAACACGTCTGTGACGGCCATGATTGACGAGGGCATGATACCGAAAAGTGTGAGCGGCTTTCGGACGACATCATGGTCTAACTATATAATGTAGAACAGGATTCAGATTTTAGGCCGACCGGTCCAAAATCATCTGTTCTAGGATCAAAAGCCACGCTTCGGCCGGTAGGCGGCTTGCCAACGGCACGCAAATTGCATCGTATTCCATAGCTCCACCGAAATTGGGAAAAGCTGTAGCAAAGTGAGACAGACGGCACATTTTCGACCGGTTGGCTTGGCCTCAATGGGGCTCGGCCATTATGCCGTTATTAACTCTGTGTGGGACGCCGCGCGCACGCTCCTGCGCGACTGGCCGGTAGACGACGGCGAAGAGTATTTCGAGGCCGTCAAGTCGTGCCTGGATGCGATTATCGGCGATCTCCCACCGGAACACGTGCGGGCGGCCTTCATCCGGGCGGCACAGGAGGCCGGCATTGCCGTCATAGAAGCGGCGGACTGAATACTCTCCGCGCTTCCACCCATCCTCAAAGCCATATCGTCCGACGCTTGACTTTTCCTGCCGAAGTTCTAACTTAGAACAAAACAGGAACATTGGAGATGATCATGACGCATACGGAACAGGTGATCGCCAACGCCCTCGCGCTTGTCGAAGCGTCCCGCGCAGCCCGCGAGCGGGATCAACAGCGGCGTGCCGCCTGGCAGAGAAAGGTCGAACTCAGCCGGCCGCTGCCGCCCTTGCCGCGCCCCGTTCAATTGCCGTTGGCGCTGAACTGATGCAGCCGGCAAAAGCCTTGGAACCCCATCGGGCACGCCCCGAACGAGCCGGGATCGAGCAAGCTGGGCTCGAGCAAGCCTGGCCCGATCAAGCTTGGCCCGATCAAGCTTGGCCCGATCAAGCTTGGGAAGTCGAAGCCGTGCTTGCCTGGCATGACGACAATGCCAAGGCGGCGATACGCTCGCTGCTCGATGACTGCAAACATCTCCGCCAGCAATTGGCGTTGGCGGAAAGCGTGATGAGCCGCGGGATGGCCCGCGGATGGGCGCCGCGATATGAGCGTGACGCCCTCTGAAACAGAGGCGATCCAGGCCTGGCAAGAGGCGTCAGCCGCCGGCAGCATTCGTCTCCGGATCGATCGCGGGGAGCCTAATGCGGGCGATGACGGCCCCGGCCAGTGCGATCGCCACCACGGCGCCGATCCATGCGCCATACAAGCTCTGCCCGAGAATGACGCCGGCAAGGACCGGCGTGACGATGTCGGTGACGGCGACAAGCGACTGCGTTGCTCCCATGACGATGCCCTGGCGTTGCTGCGGCACGTGCACAGAGAGCGCCGCAACGAATGTCGGCCGCGCCAATGCCACGCCCGTGCTGATGCAAAGGACGGCGAAGGCGAGGGCGGCGATGTCGGTAGCAAGGCCAGCCGTGACATAGCCAATCGAGAGAATGGTGAAGACCAGGACGATCAGGCCTCGCTCAGAGAAGGTGCCGCCGAGCCATCTCAGCAGGAAAAGCTGGACCAGGACGTTGATCGCACCGTCGGCGGTGAGCAGGTAACCCAACTCCTTCGGACCAAACGCATGCTCGTTCCAGGTGAAGGTATCCGCCAGAAAAACGGCGAGCTGCGAACTGAACATCCCGTATGAGAAATAGTGGCAGAGAAGAACCGCGACGAGGACGCGGGTGACCGGCGAGGCAAGCAGGCTTCGGAAGGAAACCTTCTCGCCGACCGTCTCGTTCGCTTTGCTGTCGTTGCCGAACCGGCCGCCCACATCGGCGCCTTTCAGCCAAAGCCCGGTCACCAGCATGCTGGTTGCCGACAGGGAAAGCGCGACCCAGATCGGCGCCGTCAGGGAAATGTCGGCAAGGTATCCGGAGAGGCTCGGTCCGATCATTCCGCCAAGGCCGAGGCCTGCACTCAAAATACCGATGGCCTGGCGCCGGGTGGTGAGGCTGCTGTTGTCGGCGGCATAGGCTGCCGCGGCCGAGAAGTTGGCTGCGGTCAGGCCGAGCAGGATCCGCGCCAGCAACACGAAGACGACGCTGTTGGCAAGCGCCAGCAGCAAGAGGCTGATCAGCGCTCCGGCCTGGCTGGCGAGCAAAACCCTCTTGCGGCCGTAACGGTCGGAAAGTTGACCCAGCCAGGGAGCGGCAACGAACTGGCTGAGCGCTTCCGCACCGAGGACAAGCCCGAGAACGAGCGGCGACGCGCCGAGATTTCGGAGGTAGAATGGCAGGATCGGCAGGATGGCGCCGCTGCTGGCGGCATCGAGGCTGACGATGATGAAAACCGGCAGCATCAGCCGCCAGTCAAGTTTCTGCGACGCGGCGCTTGCGGCAGCATCGATCGGACGCAGTTCATCGCTCATCACATCTCTCTCATTGACGGTAGGGCGCTGCGACGGGCGGTCGCCCTGAGAAACCCGCGTCGACGCACGTTTCCGGCGTGCCACGCAATCGCGGTGGTTTTTCTGAAACCGGCTCCAGCAGCGCGCCTGTTTTCAGACGCGCCGAGGCGGTGACGCTTTCAGTTGCCGCTTATGCAGCAAGGCCGACATTTGCGAGATAGGCTTCCAGAGCCCAGGCGTGAGCGGACGCAATGATAGCGCCGACATAGCCGTCCGGACGCACGAGCACCCAGTCGCCCGATGTCAGACCGTAGGCATCATGGAAATGCCCGCCTTCATCGATGATATCTCCGCGCTCGCCGATCCTGTGAATATGCAGGCCCGGGCGCGGCGGCACGGCGGCTTGCTCGGCCTCGTAGCCCAGCAGCGTCCAGTGCGGCCCCCTGAACAGTTCGAACAGGCGCGTCGGCTGGCCAGCGACACCTTTGAGCGGCGCATCGGGCGCACGGTCGCCCGCAAGCAGGCCGGCGGCGCTCCGCTCCGGCTTTTCCAGCGCGAAGGAGGAGGAGGGATAGCCGATATCGAGTTGATGCACATCGCGGCCACGCCGCATATCGCCTCGCTTCATGGCGTCGAGAAGATGGGTCGCCAGGCCGAGCACGGCGGCAGCGACCGGGCGGCGCTCTTCCTCATAGCTGTCGAGCAGCGCGTCGGGAGCACCGGCAGTGACCGCAGCCAGTTTCCATCCGAGATTATAGGCGTCCTGAACGCTGGTATTCAGACCCTGTCCGCCGGTCGGCGGATGCGTATGGGCGGCATCGCCGACCAGGAACACGCGGCCGAGCCGATAGCGATCGGCAAGCCGGGCGTTCATATGGAAGGCTGACGCCCAGGAGACCGATTGGATCTCGATGTCGTCGCGGCCGGTGCGTTCCTTCACCAGGGCAGTCAAGCCTGCCGCGGAGAGGTCGGCCTCGCCTTCGAGCGGGATGGGTGCCTGGATCTGGAACAGATCCGTTCCCGCGAGCGGGCAAATGGCGATCTGCCGCTGCATGTCGCCATCGCCGAAGCGATGCCATACGTCTCGGTCCAATCCCTTGAGAATGACATCGGCGACCATGGCGCGCACGCCGAGCGTCTTGCCGGGAAAGCCGATATCCAGTGCGTGGCGCACGAAGCTGCGGCCGCCATCAGCGCCGACGAGCCAGCGCACGCGGATGGCCTCTTCACCGGATGTGCCCTTAAGCCGCGCAGTCACGCCCGTCTCATCCTGTTCGAAGCCGATGAGTCCGCATCCGAATTCTGGGCGATGCCCAAGCTCGAGCAGGCGCTCGCGCATCACGCCCTCGGTCAGGAACTGCGGCACCATCAGCGGAAGATGATAGGGCTCGGCCGGCGTCGGCTCCCCACCCACCACGGCGTCGGATTCGCTGACGCTACCGTCGTCACGATATTCCCGCTGCCGGGGATAGACGCCGCCGAGCGCGACGATCCGGTCGAGAATGCCGAGATCCTCGAAGACCTCCTGGCTCCGCGGCTGAATACCCTTGCCGCGGGAACCGCGGAACGGGTCGTTCAATTTTTCGATCAGGCGGAAGGATACGCCCCGCCGCGCCAGCTCGATTGCCAGCGTCAGGCCGGCCGCACCGGCGCCTGATATCAGCACGTCGACTGTGGAATTCTCTGTCATTGATCTCTCCATATGTGTATTATGCACATAATAGGAGAATCGGCATGGCGTCAACAAAGAATGTGCAAAATACACATATAAGCGGAAAACTGCGCGAACTGCATGGGGCTTTGATCGAGATCGTCAGCGTCATGAACCGCCCGCAGCGCGACGAGCAGATGGTCCGCGAGGCGGGCATTTCGCTCGATCGCGCCCTGTTTCCGCTGCTCGTCACGATAGAACGGCTCGGTCCCATCGGCGTGGTCGAACTCGCCGACCGTGCCGGCCGCGACTACACCACCGTCAGCCGTCAGGTCGCCAAGCTCGAGAGCCTCGATCTGGTGGAGCGCCGCGGCAATGCCGCCGACCGCCGCGTGCGCGAGGCGGTCATCAGCCCGAAGGGCAAGGCAATGACCGATCGCATCGATGTCGCCCGCGAGCGGATGGGCCGGGCCATTTTCGAGAGCTGGGATGAACACGACTTCAATGAACTCGTGCGCCTCATGCGGAAGTTTGCCGAGGATATTAGTGGCGATATCGGCAATGGCGCGGGTGAGACGCAGGGCGAGGACAGACCGCAGGCAGATTAGCCTCTGTTACACTCCGGAATGTGCCTTTTGAATCCACCGGAGCCATTGCGCCGGCGCGTCTGCGATGATCTTGTAGCGTCCTGCAATCGCAACGTTTTCCGGTGATTCTCAATGTTCGATATTCTGTGGCGCGGCCTGGTGATCGGCGCCGGCGCAACCATTCTCATGGACCTCTGGGCGATCTTGCTCACCCAGTTCGGCCAGGCGGCCCCCAACTGGGCGCCTGTGGGACGCTGGTTCTGGCACCTTGGCCGCGGCAAGGTCTTTCACGAGAGCATTGCCGACGCCGAGCCCTATGCCCATGAACTGGCGCTCGGCTGGATCAGCCACTACGCCGTCGGCATCCTCTATGGGGTGATCTTCGCCATCATCATGGGCTCGGTCTGGCTGGCGGCCCCGACATTTCTTCCCGCCTGGATCTTCGGCATCGTCACCGTCGGGGCGGGGTGGTTCCTGCTGCAGCCGGGCCTCGGCATCGGCTGGGCCGCCTCCAAACATCCGACCCCGAACAAGGTCCGGTGCTTCAATCTGCTGGCTCATACGGTTTTCGCGCTGGGGCTCTACGGGACGGCATTGATCATCCGCTGAGCCCGGGGGCGTTTCGTCCGCCCCAGGGCGAGGGGACATGCCGCAACGTCTCGATTCCCTCTTCTCCCCAGCGGGGAGAAGGTGCCCGTAGGGCGGATGAGGGGGCCGGCGAAGCCGGTCGTGTCGTCTCGACCGAGGTCAGGGCGCTGGATCTTGGCGTTGCCGTCGGTGTGGCGGGATAGGTGGATTATGTGCGAGGTGTTCCGTGTGGCCCCCTCATCCGCCTGCCGGCACCTTCTCCCCGAGGGGAGAAGAGATTATGCCGCGACCTCTCCGTCCCTCGCCACATCTCGCAAGGCACGTCCTTCGCCGCGTTTACAGGGTCTGGAGGGTCGAGACGAGTGGCTCGACCCCGATAAGGTTAGATGAGAGGCAGCCATCCGCACGAACCGGACGGCCTCACCTTACCGCGCAGCCCAGTTGGCGCCGCGGCGGAAGATGGTCTTCATCTGGGGAACGTCGAATTCCTTAGCCTGATGGCCGAGCGAGGAATAGAAGACGCGGCCCTTGCCGTATTTTCGCTTCCAGACGACAGGCATGACGACGCCGTCGATCCAGTAGGCGTGTTCGCCGGTGAACTTGGTCGTCGCCAAAACCTCGTTCGAGGGGTCGACATGCATGTAATATTGCTCTGACGTGTAGGGAAAATCGGCGATCCCTTCCATGAGCGGATCGTCAGGGCGGGTGATGTTGACGGTATAGTCGATGATGTTGCCGGGGTGGGCCACCCACTGGCCGCCGATGATGAACTGGTAATCGACGGAATCGCGGAAGGCATCGCCCGCGCCGCCATGATAGCCGGCGATACCGACGCCGCTTTCGATTGCGGTGGCGAGGTTCTTGACCTCTTCCTTCTCGATCTTCGACATCGTCATGATCGGCACGACGAGGCTCAGATCATGGACGGAAGGGTCGGCAAGCGCCTCGGTGCCGTGTTCGAGATAGACCTTGAAACCGTCCTCCTCGAGCATGGTCTTGATGATTTCGGCGCACTCCTGCGGCTCATGCCCGCTCCAGCCGCCCCAAACGATCAGTGCTTCACGCATAGTCTTTCCTCCTGAAACTTATTTCGCCAGCCGTCCGTCGACGATGGAATCGGACAGCGGGGCAGGGCGCTCCGTTGCCGTGGTGATCGCGACCGTCCGGCCGGTCGCGGCAGCGGTGTGGAACGCTTCCATGACTTCGAGCACATGCAGCGCCAGATCGCCGTTGGCGCGGTGCGGCCGGTTGGAGCGGATCGCATGCGCCATGTCGGCGACGCCGAGCGAGCGATAATTGCCGTCGGCATAGGCTGCCGCCACCGGCTGGTCCTCGAACGGACCGCCCTTCTTCAGATATTCCACAGGGCCGCCGAACTTGTTCGGATCGGGAACGATCAGCGTGCCCTCGGTTCCGTAGACTTCCAACGGCACATGCTTGTGGCCGGCGACATCGAAGCTCATGGCGATCTGGACGACGGCGCCGTTGGCAAAGGCCATCATGCCGGTGACATGGGTCGGCACATGCACGGGAATGCGCTCGCCATTGCGCGGTTCGCTGGTGATCAGCCGTTCTGATCGCGGCGTCGTCGCAAAGCCCGCAACTTGAGAAACCGGTCCGAGAAGATTGACGAGATCGGTGATGTAATAGGGACCCATATCGAGCATCGGCCCGCCGCCGACTTCGTAATAGAAGGCCGGGTTCGGATGCCAGCGCTCATGGCCCGGGCACATGAAGGTCGCCGAGCCGCCGACCGGCTGGCCGATGACGCCCTGGTCGATCAAGGCACGCGCCGTCTGGTGGCCGCCGCCGAGGAAGGTGTCGGGGGCGGCGCCGATGCGCAAATTCTTCGCCTTGGCGGCTTCCGCCAATTTTTTCCCTTCCGCGAAATTAATCCCGAGCGGCTTTTCCGAATAGGTGTGCTTGCCGGCATCGAGCGCCTGCAGCGCCACGGCAACATGGGCCTTCGGGATCGTCAGATTGACGATGATCTCGACCTTGGGGTCGGCGAAAAGCTCCTCAACCGTCTTGACGGGAACGTTGAATTCCGCAGCCTTTGCTTCCGCCAGCTCCCGGTTGAGATCGGCGACGCCGCGGATGTCGAGAATGGGAAAGGATGCCATCGCCGTGAGATAGGCGCCCGAAATATTGCCGCATCCGATGATGCCGATACCGACCTTGTCCATGAATTCCTCCATTGAGTCTTGATTGGGACGCCCGTCAGAGCGCCGGCCCTGTCGTGCTCCAGGGCGATTCGTAGAGTTCGTAGAGCGCCACCGCCGCCGCACCCTGCGCCCAGAAATCGTCGGTCGAATCGTCGAAGACGAGTTCGCTCACCCCACGCAGCGATGGCGGAATGGCGAGCGCATAGGCATCGCGCAGGCTGTTGAGAAAGGGTTCGCCGAGCGCCAGGCTCGATCCGACCAGAATGACCCGCGGCGGCGCAAACAGCGTGACGATGTTGGCAATGGTCAAACCCACCGCTTCGCCGGCGCGGATCGCAGCACTGATCAGCCGGTCGTCATCGGCCTTGATCAGCGCCTGGGCATGGTTCATGCCGCGGCCGAGACGGATCGCTTCGGCAAAACGCCCGTCGGCCTGCTGTTCGCCGAGGATGGCGCTTTCGCCGGCCTGGCTGAAAAGCCGGACGACGCCGTTCGGTCCCATGCCGAGCACCAGGTCGCCGAGATTGTGGCTCAGGCCGCCGGCGCCGCGAAACAGGCTGTTGCCGTGCAGGACGCCGAGACCCAGCGTTTGCTCCAGCGAAATCAGCACCATATCTTCGAGATCGCGGGCCTTTCCAAACCAGTGATGGCCAAGCGTGATGGCGTGGGCGTCGCTTTCGACAATGGTCGGCGTTGCCAGCCGCGTCGACATTTCGGCGGCGAAATCGACATTGGTGTCGCGAAAGATCGGGCTGCTGCGGATATATCCGGTGCGATGCTCGATGACGCCGGGAAAGCCGAGGCAGACGCTGTCGACATCCTCCAGCGAAAGCCCGGCATCGACGACGCAGCGCCTGACGCCATCCTCGACCAGATCGGCGATGACGCCGATCGGCTGCCGGTCGATGCGGATCGGCAAGGCGAGCTTCGACAGCACGTCGCCGCGGAAATTGGTGACGACGAAGACCATCCTGTTGGCGGCGATCTTTGCGCCGACCACGCGGGCGGCATCGGGATTGAGCTCCAGCATCACGCGCGGCCGTCCGCGCACGGCCTCATTGCGGATATCGCCTTCGTGACGCGGCAAGATGAGGCCGTCGTCGAGCAATGAGGCGGTGATGGCCGAAACGGTCGTGGTGGAGAGTTCGGTACGCTCGCTGATCTCTATCCGCGAGATCGGACCATGGCGCCTGATGGTATCGAGCACGTTCAAGCGATTGATCGCGCGCATTAATTCGGGATCTGCGGTCTTCATTGGAACTAGCCAGGCGAGCGTTTCGTTGGGGCGGAACCCAAATATTTTTAACGGGTTACGAAATAAATAGCAGGGAATTCAGCGGCCCTGTCAAGCGCATTTGATAAAAATAGAGGCATTGGGTTGACAATATGCCAAAGCTCCGTTGAATTAATCCGCATAGGGGAAAAATTGTGAGGACAGGACCCCTGGGAGGAAAAATCATGACTTTTAGGTTCAAGAGCACCGCTCTTAGCGGCAGGCGTATCGCATCCATGGCCGCGGCTGCCGGCATGTTGCTGGCCGGAGCAGGTGCCGCTTCGGCGGCGACGGTGGTCAAATGGCTGCATCTCGAGCTCGACCCGAAATATGTCGCGGCCTGGGAAGACATCGTCAAGAAATACGAAGCCCAGCATCCCGACGTTGATATCCAGATGCAGTTTCTCGAAAACGAGGCCTTCAAGGCCAAGCTTCCGACATTGCTGCAATCCGACGACGTGCCGGATTTCTTTTTCAGCTGGGGCGGCGGCGTCTTGAAGCAGCAGTCCGAGACCGGCGCCCTTCAGGATGTGACACCGGCGCTGGATGCCGATGGCGGCAAACTGCGCAACGCCTATAGCCCGGCTTCGGTCAGCGGCCTGACCTTCGAGGGCAAGACCTGGGCTATTCCCTATAAGGTCGGTCTGGTCAGCTTTTTCTACAACAAGGAACTCTTTGCCAAGGCCGGCGTGAAGGCCGAGGACATCAAGAACTGGGCTGATTTTCTCGCCACGGTGAAGAAGATCAAGGACGCCGGCATCGTTCCTATCGCCGGCGGCGGCGGCGAGAAATGGCCGATCCACTTCTACTGGAGCTATCTCGTCATGCGCGAAGGCGGCCAGAAGGTCTTCGAAGCGGCAAAGACCGGCCAGGGCGAAGGTTTCCTCGATCCCGCGATCATCAAGGCCGGCGACGATCTCGCCGAACTCGGAAAGCTCGAGCCGTTCCAGCCCGGCTATCTCGGCTCGACCTGGCCGCAGGCGCTCGGCGTTTTCGGTGACGGCAAGGCTGCGATTATCCTCGGCTTTGAAAATACCGAGGCCAACCAGCGCAAGAATGCCGGTGACGGCAAGGGTCTCGCACCCGAAAATATCGGCCGTTTCGCCTTCCCGGCGGTCGATGGCGGCGCCGGCAAGCCGACCGATACGCTTGGCGGTCTGAACGGCTGGGCGGTCACCAAGAAGGCATCCAAGGAAGCGATCGATTTCCTCGCCTTCCTGACGAATGCGGAGAACGAGCGGGCGATGGCCAAGGCCGGCATGCTTCTGCCCGTTGCCGTCGGCGCCGGCGACGGCGTCACCAACCCGCTGCTTGCCGAATCGGCAAAACAGCTGGCCGGCTCGACCTGGCATCAGAATTATTTCGACCAGGATCTTGGTGCGGCGGTTGGCCGTGTCGTCAACGATGTGTCGGTGGAAATCGTCTCCGGTCAGATGAATTCCAAGGACGGCGCCCAGATGATCCAGGACGCTTTCGAGCTGGAACAATAACCAGCACCTGCAGACCCATCCTGGCGCTCCAGTGAAGAGCTGGAGCGCCAGCATTGCTGCCGACGAGATGCGAAAGCAGGACCCATGGCCAATATTTCAGTCCCATCGATAACTACGGCCGCAAGGCCGGCAAAAAGAGCCGCAAACAGCAAGAGCTCGGTCGCCCATGACCGGCTGGCAGTGCTGCTGATCTTCCTGCCGCCGGCGCTGCTGCTTTTCACGCTCTTCGTCATCATGCCGATGGGCGAGGCGGCCTGGTACAGCCTCTACAAGTGGAACGGCTACGGCACGCCGACCGAGTTCATCGCGCTGCGCAATTTCCAGGTTCTGTTTCGAAATGCGGCCTTCACCCAGGCGCTGGTCAATAACGGCCTGATCATCGTGATCTCGATCTGCATCCAGGTGCCGCTCGCCATCTGGCTGGCGACCATGTTGGCGCACCGCATTCCGGGTGTCGTCGGCTACCGCCTGATCTTCTTCCTGCCCTATGTGCTGGCGGACGTTGCCGCGGGTCTTATCTGGCGCTTCGTCTATGATGGCGACTATGGCCTGTTTGCCGCTGTTTCCAATTTCTTCGGATTCGCCAACCCTTACGTGCTCGCCGACAAGGACGTGGCGATCTATGCCGTGCTTGGGGTGATCGTCTGGAAATATTTCGGCTTCCACATGATGCTGTTCATCGCCGGCCTGCAATCCGTCGACAAGAGCGTGCTGGAGGCTGCCGAAATCGACGGCGCCACCGGCTGGCAGAAGTTCCGCTACGTCACGCTGCCGCTGCTCGGCTCGACCTTGCGTCTTTCCATCTTCTTTGCCGTCGTCGGCTCGCTGCAGCTCTTCGACATGATCATGCCGCTGACGGGCGGCGGGCCGTCCAACTCCACCCAGACGATGGTCACCTTCCTCTACACCTACGGCGTCATGCGCATGCAGGTCGGCCTCGGCAGCGCCGTCGGCGTCGTGCTCTTCATCATCTGCGTGACGCTGGCCTTCGGTTACAAAAGGATATTCATGCGCCATGACTGATATGAGCTCTTCCATCCGCATGAGCACGTCCACGCGCGTCTATCTCTACGTGTCGCTGAGCCTGATTGCCGCAATCGTGCTTGTGCCGCTGCTGACGACGGCGCTCGGCGGCTTCAAGACGCTGGGCGACCTGCGCACCAATCCCTTCGGCCTGCCGACAGAGTGGCAATGGACGAACTACACCGACATTCTTTTCGGTGAACGCTACTGGCTGCAGATCGGCAATTCGCTGGTGATCGCGTCGCTCACCGTCCTCCTGACGCTGATCGTATCGTCGATGGCGGCTTTCGCCTTCGCCCATGTCCGCTTCTTCGGATCGTCTTTCCTGCTCAATTATTTCCTGCTCGGCTTGATGTTTCCGGCGGCGACCGCGATCCTGCCGCTGTTTATCCGCATCCGCGATCTCGGCCTGCTCGATACCTATTGGGGCGTGGTGCTGCCGCAGGTGGCCTTCGGCCTTGGCATGAGCATCCTGCTGTTTCGAAACTACTTCCGCAATCTTCCGGAAGAATTGTTTCAGGCGGCCTTTGTCGATGGCTGCGGCTATCTCCGCTTCTTCTGGCATATCTCGCTGCCGCTTTCCCGCCCGATCGTCGCCACTGTCAGCATCATCTCCTTCGTCGGCAGCTGGAACAGCTACATCCTGCCGCTGATCATGCTGAACTCGGAATCGAAATATCCCTGGCCGCTCGGCATCATGGTCTATCGCGGCGAGTACGGTACGGAGTGGCAGCTGGTGCTGGCCTTCATCACGCTGACAATCCTTCCCACCATCATCGTCTTTTTCGTCGCCCAGAGACACATCATCGCCGGTCTGACCGCCGGTGCCGTGAAGTCCTGAGCCGAACCGTTGGAGTACCATCATGGCATCCGTTGAACTCACCGATATCAGCAAGACCTATGGCGCCGTCGACGTCATCCATGGCATTTCGCTTCATATCGAGGATGGGGAATTCGTCGCCCTCGTCGGCCCGTCCGGTTGCGGAAAATCGACGCTGCTGCGAATGATCGCCGGCCTCGAGGAGATCACCGACGGCGAGATCGCCATCGGCGGCAAAGTCGTCAATGCCATGACGCCGCGCGAACGCAACATCGCCATGGTGTTTCAATCCTATGCGCTCTATCCCCACATGACCGTTGCTGAGAACATGGGCTTCAATCTGAAGCTTGCCGGCGTTGCCAAACCCCAGATCGAGGCCCGCGTTGCCGAAGCCGCCCGTATGCTGGATCTCGCCAACCTCCTCGACCGCAAGCCGGCCCAGCTTTCCGGCGGCCAGCGCCAGCGCGTCGCCATGGGCCGCGCCGTGGTGCGCAATCCCGCCGTCTTCCTGTTCGACGAGCCACTGTCCAACCTCGATGCCAAGCTGCGCGTGCAGATGCGCTCGGAAATCAAGACGCTGCACCAGAAGGTCAGGACGACCTCGATCTATGTCACCCATGACCAGATCGAAGCGATGACGCTGGCCGACCGCATCGTCGTTCTCAATCAGGGCAGGGTGGAACAGCAGGGCACGCCGCTCGAACTTTACAGGAAGCCCGCCAATCTCTTCGTTGCCGCCTTCATCGGGTCGCCGACAATGAACATGCTCGAAGGCACGGTCGACGGTGAAAATGGTGGGCCTGCTGCTCGTCTCAGCGACGGCACGGCGATCCGAATAGCGCCCGACCGCAAGGTCAAGGCCGGCCAGGCCGTCACCATCGGCCTGCGCCCTGAACATCTCATTCCCGGTGTTGCCGCCGGCACGCCGCTCGCCGGCCGGACGATGCTGGTGGAACCGACCGGCGCCCAGACCCATGTCGTCTTCGATCTCGCCGGACAGCAGGTAACCGCCATCGTCGACGGCGAATACCCCGCCCGTTACGGCGCCGTGTTCGAGGCAAGCATCACCAGCGATCAGGTCCACGTCTTCGACCGCGGTACTGGTGTGGCGTTGTAGGCACAAGAACCGCTGGGGCATGCGAATCCTCGGTCTAGGAGATCGCCGAAACCAGCCAAGGGCGGATAGCCAGCACCTACTTGCTCAAAAGACCGAAACAGACGGATGAGCGGTTTCTCAACGATATCCCCCGCCACCGGACGTTGCCAATGCCACAAGTTGCACTATTGTCTGTCCGGCACGCGAAAAACTGATGGTGGTTATGCCGGTAGTAACTCGATATCTCATTGACCGGGGTGACGGAGCCACGGTCGAGCTTTTTCAAGCTCAAGCCGCAAGCGAAACGCCCGCAGGAGCAATCCTATTCGTCCACGGCAATCAGGGTGGCCGTCTGCTTGGAGGGATAGAGGCGGTCGACAGCGGCGCGTTGCTTCGGTTTTGTTCTGGTCTGAATATCACTGCTGCGGCAGTCTCGCAGCCCGGTTTCGGGGCGTCAGATGGCCCTCCAGATTTCTGCGGTCCCAAAACCCAGCAAGCGATCATAGCTGCTCTCGCTTTCTTGCGGGGCCAGCCTTCCGTCGATCCTGACCGAATTGTTCTCTATGGAAACAGTCGTGGTGCCGTTGCATCGGCCATGGTCGCCACCCAGATTTCTGATCTGCGAGCAGTCATTCTATCCAGCGGCGTCTACGATCTTGAAGTCGCTTATCACGAGAGTTCAGACGGTTTGCGGTGGGCTATCGAGAAAGAGGCGGGTCTATCGAGAGAGGCCTTTCTGGCTCGCTCTGCATTGCATTATGCGCCCGAAGTTCGGTCTGAGACGCTGTTGCTGCATGGAAAGCATGACGACCGTGCTCCTGTTGCCCAAGCCGAACTCTTCTCAAAAGCTCTGTCCAATGCCGGAGTCCTGGCGACGCTTCACGTCTTTGAGTGTGGACATCAAATTCCCAGGAACCACATGCAGGGAGTTCTCAGGCCCTTCCTGCAAAGGGTGTTCAATCCCGTCGTAACGTACCATTAAGGCAGCATGACAGCTTCGGGCTGCGGGAAAGTGGCGAACCCAAAAGAGATTAAGCCCAAACCCGCCTCTTGAAGGAGGAGAAAAAATGAAACGCATCGAGATGGAGGTGAGCGGCGGCTGCCAGTGCGGTGCCGTGCGCTACCACGCGACCGCTATGCATGACAATTCGCATCTCTGCCATTGCCGCATGTGCCAGAAGGCCTCGGGCAACATCTTTGCCGCGCTCGTCGCCGCGCCCGATGATGCGCTCAGCTGGACACGCGGCAAGCCGAGCGTCTGGAAGAGCTCGGAGCTTGTCGAGCGCGGCTTCTGCGCCAATTGCGGCACCCCATTGTTCTTCCACCACCTCGAAAACGGTCGCACCAACCTGATGATCGGTTCGCTCGACGATCCGCATGCCTTCTCGCCGCTTGCCAATACCTGCACCGAGAACATGGTGGGATGGTTCGATACGATCACGGGCATAGAAAATACCGGTGCGACCGAAAGCAACGGCGCCGACTGGGCCACGGCGATCAAGGAGAGCAACAACCAGCACCCCGATCAGGACACCACCTCATGGGTGGTGAGGGGGCGTGTTGGCTGAGTGCTAATCCGGCGGTTACCAGTGCGGCGCAGTCCGAGGCCATGGCATGTGGGCAGTGGCCGGGGCTTTGCTCGAGCTATTCGCCGCGGCCGGAGACGCGTTAAGACGGCCAGTCAGCGCTGCGAGTGCGACCCTGCGACTGGAATCGTTGCACATCGATGCTACCGACCACCGCTAGGCGGGCGATAGCATCCATTGACGAGGGCTACTTTGCTCCTGCGGCCGCTTCTATGACCGCAGCCACTTCCTTGGCGTGCGAGGCCAGCGAGGCGTGGCTACCCTCGACCGTCGTCACCTTGGCCTTCATCCGTTCGGCAAAGAAAGCCTGTGCGTGGGGATCAAGGACGAGGTCCTTGGAGCTCAGGACGTACCAGCTTGGCTTGTCGTGCCATGCCGCGACCTCAGCAGGCGCATCGAAGGCAGTGTGGTTGATCGGCATCTGGTGCGCTGCCAGATGTTCACCGATCTTCTTGGGCAGGTCGCCCGCCACTGCACTGGGGAATACTGCAGGATCGATGCTCAAGTAACCCTTTGCGTCGGGCCGAATGGCCGCCGCTCCGAGGGTTGCCGGACCGTTGGCTGCCAATGCTGTGATGGTTTCACCTTTCTCGGGGGCAAAGGCCGAGACATAGACGAGTGATGCCACCTTGGCGTTGTCGCCCGCCTCGCCGATCACCACGCCACCCCAGGAATGGCCCACCAGGACAACCGGGCCATTTTGCGCATCCAGCACCGCATTGGTGGCAGCGACGTCGTCAGCAAGCGAGGTCAACGGGTTCTTCACCGCAGTCACCTTGTAGCCCTTGGCGGTCAGGATTGCAGCGACGCCGTCCCAACTGGTTTCGTCGACGAAGGCGCCGTGGACAAGAACGATATTCTTAATTGTTTGATCCGGGAGAGCCGGCTGGGCCCATGCAGGTGCGGCACCAAGCATGGCGGTCGTCAGCATTAGGGCGGACATAAGAAGGGATTTCATTTGGAGAGCTCCTATAGGGCGCATCAGCGCGATTGCTTAATTCGGATAATCTGCAATGCTGTCACCTACACGACGGCAGGAAGACCGGGATGGCCTTGCCTTCGCGGAAACACTTGAACTGCCAGATAATTCCTCTTTGAAGACAAAACCAAACTAGGGCTTACCGAGATGGATCACCATGACCCGAGCCCCGCAATGCATGCTCCATCGTCCAAAAATGCGATTATGCTCGCCTCTCGGGTGGATCTGCTCTCCCAGATTTTGGCCATGGTCAGCCTGCATGGCGAAATCGTCTTTACAGTCGAGCTCAGCCAACCATGGGCGCTACGCTTTCATCCAGGAGCGGCTTATTTCTTCATCGTGCTCGAAGGGGGCCTGACGGTTGTGAACGATCAGGGCCAGGCCTTGCAGGTGGCAACTGGCGATCTAATCATGCTGCCGCGAGGCCTTGGGCACGGCTTGAGCGATGGCGAGTGTGCATCTGAGGCTGACTTGGCAGCCCTGATGGCGGCGCAGGTTACCGCCGAAAAACTCAATGTCTCCCACGGCGGAGGCGGCCAACAGACCAAGCTTATCGCCGGAGCCTTTCGGTTCGAAAGCGCTTCCGTGCCCTGGCTCGTATCGGCACTGCCGTCGGTCATTCACATTCCAAAAGCCAGCGGCGAGACCGCCGGATGGGCCGAGGGCCTTGGCTACTTCATGATGAAGGAAGCCCAGGAGGTGTATCCCGGCGCGTCCATCATGATTTCACGGCTGATCGACGTGCTGGTGATTAGTATCCTGCGCAGCTGGGTGCGGATCGAGCGGGGCGGCAATGTCGGCTGGCTTGGAGCGCTCGGGGATGCGCGCATCAGCCGCGCGCTCAAGGCCATCCACGACGAACCTTATCGGCGCTGGACCGTGCTCGATCTGGCTCGGGTGGCGGGCCTGTCCCGGTCCGGCTTCGCGGCGCGATTTACAGCATTGGTGAAAGAAGCGCCACTTTCCTACCACAGCCGCTGGCGGCTGACGCTCGCCTTGGGCTTGATGCGCCAGCCTGATGCCAAGGTTGGGTCGGTCGCCAGGCAAGTGGGCTATGATTCCGAAGCAGCCTTCAGCCGAGCCTTCAAGGCACAGTTTGGTTTTGCGCCCATGAATGCCAAATCGACAACTATTCAGGATCGATGATGGTGTAGATCCGGCGCAATGCATACCAGATTGTAACGCGCGAATGTCCGACGTGGGGTCGAATGCCGATTGGCAGCTTTCTGCTGAACTCGCCCCGATAACAGACGCGCCACTTCCGGCCCCGTAGCGGTCGTCTATCCAAGCCGAGCCGATGTCCGTTGTTGGTGCGAAACGGACAGCCGCCGGGCCACCCGGCGGCCTACTGCCGCGATATATTATTCCGCCGCGATCCGTGTCACGCCGTTGGCCTGGACGATCTTTTCCAGCAGCGCGAGCTCTTCCGGGGTAAGATCCGTCAAAGGCGGGCGCACGGGGCCGGGATTCTGCCCGAGGGCGCGAAGGCCGGCCTTGATGATCGAGACGGCGTATCCCTTCTTGCGGTTGCGCAAGGCGACGAAGGGGAAGAAGAAGCTCTTCAGGATCTCATCGACAGTCGCCTGATCGCCGGTGCGCAAAGCGCCGTAAAAGCGCTGGGCAAGCGCGGGTACGAAGTTGAAAACGGCCGATGAATAGGTCGTCACGCCTGCCGCGAAATAGGCCTGGGCGTAAACCTCGTGGGTCGGCATGCCGCCGACATAGACGAGACGGTCGCCAAGCAGCGTGGTGATCTCGATCACCTTGTCGACATCGCCGACGCCGTCCTTGAAGCCGATCAGGTTCGGGCATTCTTCCGCCAGGCGCGCGATGCTGTCGGCGGTCAGGATGGCGTTGTCGCGGTTATAGACGATGACGCCGATGCCGACCGATTGGCAGACTGCCTTGACGTGGGCGATAAGACCCGCCTGTTCCGCAAACATCAGATAGGGCGGTAACAGCAGCAGTCCGTCCGCGCCGGCCTTCTCGGCCGCGACGGCGATCTCGATGGCGAGCGATGTGCCGTAGCCGGTTCCCGAAATGATCGGCGTCTTGCCGGCCGATGCCTTGGCGGCCCGGACAACCTGCGGAATCTCGGCCGGATTAAGCGAGAAGAACTCCCCGGTGCCGCCGGCGGCAAACAGCGCAGCGGCGTCGTAACCGGAAAGCCACTCGACATGACGGCGGTATTTGGCTTCGTCGAATTTGAGTTGATCGTCGAAATGGGTCACCGGAAACGACAGGAGACCACTGCCGACGGCCTTCTTCAATTCAATCGGGTTCATCATGAAGTCCTATGTCTTAGGTGTTGAAAACCGGATTACTCGCTGTCGAGCACTTGCAGAAGTGCTGCGATATAGCCGTAACAAAAGGCAAATGCGGTGGCGGTCGGATCCTTACCGCTGACCGTCGGTACGTGGTCGGGCATCAGCATGTATTTGAAGCCCACTTCCTTGTAGATCCTGGCCGAGCGGACCATGTCCATGTCGCCTTCTTCAGGGAAGGTCTCCATGAAGGACAGCTTGCCGCCGCGAATGTTGCGGAAGTGAACATTGAAGATCTTGCCGCGCTGGCCGAACCAGCGGATGACAGCGTCGATTTCCTTGCCGGGATTTTCCAGCATCTCGCCGATCGAGCCCTGGCAGAAATTGAGGCCGTGATAGGGGTTTTCGCGCATCAGCACGAACTTCTTCAGGCCTTCCACCGTACCCAGCACACGCGTGACGCCGCGATAGCCCGGCGGCGTATAGGGATCGTGCGGATGGCAGGCGAGCCGGACGCGGTTGCTTGCAGCGACAGGAACGACGCGCTCCAGGAAATAGTCGATCCGTTCCCAGTTTTCGTCCTCGGAAAGCACGCCGGCAAGGCCGGGCTCGGCCTGCTGATCCGTCTTGTCCCAGCGGAAGCTGGCATTCAGCGACCCGCCGCGTCCTGGCTCATCCGGCGTGCGGGGAATGCCGATCAGGTTGAGATTGTACTTCACCGCAGGAATGCCGGCGGCGGCGACATTCTCGATCAGCTTGCAGACGGCGTCGATCTGTCTGTCGCGCTCGGGGCCGGCAAGCAGGATATCGGGATAGGAAGCCTTCTCGATCGGCTGCGAGGGCAGGGGCAACTGGATCATGTCGAGGATGAGGCCGAAGCTTTCGACCTTGTCGCGATGACGTTCGAGATCGGAGAGCGTCCAGCTGCTCGGCTTTCCCGGCGGATCGGCGTTGATATGCTTCACACCCAGTTGCGCGAAGATACGATAATCGTCGTCATCTCGCGCTGCGACCTGTGTTCCCAGATACATTTGAGTCTCTTTCGAAATTACATAATGTCATATGACATAATATGAATTTTGAAGAGTGTCGAGCCCTATTGCTGCTCGGCGAGCATGCGGTAGCGGCGTTGGCTGGCCAGCATATGGGCGCGCATTGCCTGGCGGGCGCGTTCGGGATCCTGATCGGCGATTGCCGCGAGGATTTCGACATGTTCGGCATAAACCTTCTGAAGATAGCTGCGATCATTGGCTTCCGGCAGTGTCGGAAACTGGCCGCGGGGGATGGCTCTGGGGCCGAAATGGCGCAGGACATCGACATAGAATCGGTTGTTCGTGGCGGCGGCAATCGCCATGTGGAAGGCGTAATCCGCTTCCACGGTTTGCTGTCCGGTTTCGATCAGGTGCGCCATTCTGCGGTTGGCTTCGCGAATCGCCGCCTCTTGCTCGGCTGTGCGGCGATAGGCGGCGATTGCCGCCGCTTCACCCTCGGCCGCCATACGAAACTCCAGCAATTCCAGGGTTTCCGGAATGCTTTTGATTTCCACCGGCGTCAGCGATAGGACCGAATGCGCCTTCGGATCCGCGACAAAAACGCCTTTGCCCTGGATCGGCTTGACGAAGCCTGCCGACCTCAGATCGGCAATGGCCTCGCGCACCACGGTGCGGCTGACGCCGAATGTGGCTTCAAGCTGCGGCTCGGTCGGCAGTTGATCGCCGACGCGCAGCTTCCCCGTCTCGATTTGTGCCCGCAGCTGATCGATGACCTGTTGCGCCAGTCTTTGCCGGCCACCGCCGAGTGTTGTCATTGTCCGCTCCCCAATCCCTTGCATCAAGTCTCCCGCTCGGGTCTTGCAAATCATATCAGACTTCGATAAATCATAATACGACATACGGGCGACATAATATGTCTTTTATAGTAGTCTAGGGAGGACTGACAATGAAGCATTTTTCTAAGGGCTTGTTCGTCGGCGCCGTCATCGGCGCCCTGACGATCGCTGCACCGCTCTCGCAGGCCGCCACACCGCAGGACCAACTGGTGGTCGGCACATCGCTGGCGCAGGTTCTGTCGCTGGATCCGCAGCAGGCGACCGAAGGCAAGGCGGTCGAGATCATGTCGAATCTGTATGATCGGCTGGTCGCCAGCACGGCTGATGGCAAGATCCTTCCGCAGCTGGCGGAAAGCTGGAAGGTTGACGACAAGGGCATCACCTTTACGCTGCGCAAGGCCAATTTCGCCTCCGGCAACCCGGTCACCTCAAAGGATGTCGTCTATTCGCTGGCGCGGCTCCTGAAGATGGACCAGGCCGCCGCCGCCAACCTCAAGCGCGTCGGTTACGACAAGGACAATGTCGAAAAGCTCGTCAAGGCCGTCGACGACCAGACGGTGCGGATCGATCTCTCCGACCAGGTGACGGCAGAGCTTCTGCTCTACCGGCTGACGACGACCACCACCAGCGTGGTCGACAGCGTCGAGGTCGAGAGCCACGCCGTCGACAACGACTACGGCAACGCCTGGATGCGAACCCATTCGGCTGGCTCCGGTCCGTTCACCCTCAATCGCTGGTCTCCGAACGAACTGGTGATCCTCGATGCCAACAAGGATTATATGGCCGGTGCGCCGAAAATGCGCCGCGTCATCGTCCGGCATGTGCCTGAAAGCCAGGTCGAGCGGCTGATGCTCGAACGCGGCGATATCGATATTGCCAGCGCGCTGACCGCATCGGATCTCGCGACGTTCCAGGACAAGAAGGGCTTTGCCATCCAGCGTATTCCGACGGGCGGTTTCTACGTGCTGTCGATGAATGCCGGCAACAAATACCTCGCCAACCCGAAGGTCCGCGAAGCCATTGCCTACGGCATCGACTACAAGGGCATCGAAAAGACGATCATGGGTCCTTACGGCCGGGCCAGAAACGTTCCCGTTCCGGAGAATTTCGAATATGCCATCCCGAATCCCGATTGGCATCTCGACGTCGAAAAGTCCAAGCAGCTGCTGAGCGAGGCAGGTTTCAAGGACGGCTTCTCGCTGTCGCTGAAGACCATCGCGCAAACGCCGCGCATCGATCTGGCCACCGCCATCCAGGCATCGCTTGCTCAGGTCGGCATCAAGGTTGACATCCAGCAGGGCAACGGCTCGGAAATCATCGCCGCCCATCGTGCCAGGGATTTCGATCTGCTGATCCCGCAGACCAGCGCCTATATGCCGAACGTCCTCGGCTCGATGGAGCAGTTCTCCTCCAATCCCGACAACTCGAAGGAAGCCAACAATGCTGGCAACTTCGTATGGCGCTCGGCCTGGGACATCCCGGAACTCACGGCCCTGACGGCCAAAGCATCGATGGAGCCGGACGCCAAGAAGCGTGGCGAACTCTATGTTCAGATGCAGAAGATGTTCGTCGAACAGAAGCCTGCGGTGCTTCCGCTCTTCGAGCGCTTTGAGCCGATCGTCCTGTCCGGCAAGGTTCAGGGATATGTCGGGCATCCGTCTCAGCTGACGCGTCTCGAGAACGTGACGAAGGTCGAAACCCAGTAATACTTCCCAGGACAGCCGATCATGAAGGAACTCTCCGTAGCCGAATTTGGCCGACGCCTGGCGCATTTGCTGGTCAGCCTGTTCATCCTCTTATGTGTGACCTTCGTGATTGGCCGCGTCTTGCCCACCGATCCGGTCGGCGCGATTGTCGGCGAGCTCGCCGATCCCGCCGCCTATGCGGCGATGCGGGCGCGCCTGGGGCTCGATCTGCCGATCTACCAGCAGTTTTTCCTCTATCTGAACGGCCTGGCGCATGGTGATTTCGGCACCGCCGTCCTCACCGGCAATCCCGTCTCTTCGGACCTTGCCCAGGCCTTTCCGGCGACATTCGAGCTCGCGACGCTGGCGGTGATCATTTCGACCTTCGTCGGTGTCCCGCTCGGGCTGGTCGCGGCACTCTTTCGCGACAGCTTCATCGACAAGACGGCCCGGGTGGTCGCGCTCGTCGGTCATTCGATCCCGGTTTTCTGGTTCGGCATCGTCGGGCTCGTCATCTTCTATGCCGGCCTCAATTGGGTCGGCGGGCCGGGCCGGATCGATGTCTTTTACGAAGGCCTCGTCACGCCGCAAACCGGACTGTTGTTGGTCGACAGCCTGCTGCAGGGCGAGACGGAAATCTTCTGGAATGCGCTCGGCCATATCATTCTGCCGGCCGTCATCCTCGCCTATGCGGCGATGGCCTACATCACCCGCATGACACGCAGCTTCACCCTGGAGCAGTTGAGCCAGGATTATGTCATTGCGGCCCGAGCCAAGGGTGTAAGCCCGCTCGGCACGATCTGGCACCACGTCCTGCCGAACATTGCGGTGCAGCTGATCACCATCCTTGCCATTTCCTACGGCGGTCTGCTGGAAGGCGCTGTCGTGACCGAGATCGTTTTCTCCTGGCCGGGCATTGGCCAGTACATGACCAACGCGCTGATGATCGGCGACATGAACGCCATCGTCGCCGGCACCATCATTGTGGGATTCATTTTCATGTTGTTGAACTTCCTGGCCGACGTCGCTTACGCCGTCTTTGATCCGCGTATGCGGGAGGCCGCCCGATGAGCGATGTTATCCGCAGCGAGATTCATATCCGCCCGCCAAGTGTGTCGACCCGTATCGCGGCGTCGTTTGCGCGCGCCGGCCGCAAATTGGCCCACGAGCCGCTCGGTCTTGCCGGTTTCGTCATCCTTGGTCTGCTTTGCATTGTCGCGATCTTCGCGCCGCTCCTGGCGCCCTACGATCCGGCCATACAGTCGCTTGGCGAGGCCTTGCAGCCGCCGAGCCTCGCGCACCTGGCAGGCACGGACGAATTCGGCCGTGACATCTTGAGCCGCCTCATCTTCGGCACGCGCATCACCATCCAGACCGTGCTGTCGATTTCCTTGATCGTCGGGCCGATCGGCCTGCTGATCGGCGTCGTTGCCGGCTTCTTCGGAGGGCGCACCGATGCGCTGCTGATGCGCGCCACCGATATCGTTCTCTCTTTCCCGTCGCTGATCCTGGCGCTCGCCTTTGCTGCCGCACTCGGGGCCGGCTTGACCACGGCCATCATCGCGATCTCGCTGACTGCATGGCCGCCGATTGCCAGACTCGCGCGCGCCGAGGCCCTTGTCGTCAGAAACGCCGACTATGTAGTCGCCGCCCGCCTTTATGGCGCCTCGCCGATCCGCATCCTTCTCCTCTATATCGCGCCCATGTGCGTTCCCTCAGTCATCGTTCGCCTGACCCTCAACATGGCGGGCATCATCCTGACGGCGGCCTCCCTTGGCTTCCTCGGCCTCGGCGCCCAGCCGCCGGCGCCGGAATGGGGCGCGATGATCT
Source organism: Rhizobium sp. BT-226 (assembly GCF_025847085.2). NCBI lineage: Bacteria > Pseudomonadati > Pseudomonadota > Alphaproteobacteria > Hyphomicrobiales > Rhizobiaceae > Rhizobium > Rhizobium sp. BT-226. Next base: position 368,220 of record NZ_JAOYTI010000001.1, read on the forward strand.
CCAGCGGCCGCAAGTTCATGCTGGATTATTGGTGGGTTGCCGTGATGCCGGGTATCGCCATCCTCCTCACCAGCCTTGCCTTCAACATCGCCGGAGATGCTCTGCGCGACATTCTGGATCCCCGCCATGCAAGGTCGTGACATGCAAAATCGTGATCTGCAGCCCGTTCTTTCCGTCGAAGGATTGAGCGTCCGTTTCGGCCGAGGCGCCGTGCCCGCCGTCTCCAATGTCAGCTTCGACGTCGGGCGCGAACGCGTCGGGATCGTCGGAGAATCCGGTTCCGGCAAATCGACGACGGGTCGCGCGATCATGCGCCTTTTGCCGCCGGCCGCGGTGGTCTCGGCCGAACGCATGGATCTTAGCGGCGATCCGTTGCTTTCAAAGAGCGAGCGTCAGATGGGAGCGCTGCGCGGCAAGGACATCGCGCTGATCATGCAGGATCCGCGCTATTCACTGAATCCGGTGCTTTCGATCGGTAAACAGATCGCCGAAGCTGCCCGCCTTCACCTCGGTCTTCACAAGAAACAGGCGCATGAGGCTGCCCGCGCCATGCTGGAGCGTGTGCGCATCAGCGATGCGGAGCGGGTCATGGCGCTTTATCCGCATCAGATCTCGGGCGGCATGGGCCAGCGCGTGATGATCGCCATGATGCTGCTGGCGCGGCCGAAGCTTGTCATTGCCGACGAGCCGACCTCGGCGCTTGATGTCAGCGTCCGAAAGGACGTGCTGCTGCTGCTCGATGAACTGGTGCGCGAGAACAATTCCGGACTGCTGTTGATCAGCCACGACATTCGCATGGTGGCAGCCTTTTGCGAGCGCATCATCGTCATGTATGCCGGCCGGATCGTCGAGACCCTGACCCGTCTCGAGGATGCTCGCCATCCCTATACCCGCGGGCTGATCGCTGCGCTGCCCGACCCCAGGAACCCGGTTCGCCGGCTTGCGGTTCTCGACAGGACGAAACTCGATCTGGAGACGGCGCAATGATCAATGTGCGTGACCTCGATGTCCTCTTTGCCTCCGGCAAATCAAGCAACCATGTCGTCAGAGGCATCAGTTTTCAGGTTGGCCAGGGGGAGACGCTGGGTATTGTCGGTGAATCCGGATGCGGTAAATCGACGGTGCTGCGTTGCCTCGCCGGCATGGAGTCTGGTTGGACCGGTCACATCGAGCTTGGCGGCAAACCGATCGGCAAGAAGCGCTCCCGCGACGAGCTGAAATTTGCCCAGATGGTGTTTCAGGACCCTTACGGATCTTTGCATCCGCGCCATCGTATCGGCACCGCCTTGGCCGAGCCGCTGCGCGCCATGCGCCATTCGGATATCTGGTCGAAGGTCGAGAGGGCGTTGATCCAGGTGGGTTTGCCGGCGAGCTTCGCAAACCGTTTTCCGCATGAGCTTTCCGGCGGCCAGAGGCAGAGGGTGGCAATCGCCCGGGCCCTGATCCTGTCGCCGCCGATCCTGTTGCTGGACGAGCCGACATCGGCGCTCGATGTCTCGGTCCAGGCCGAAATCCTCAACCTCCTTGCCGATCAGCGCGAGGAAAAGGGCCTGACCTATCTGCTTGTCAGCCACGACCTCGCGGTCATCGCCCATATGTGCGATCGGGTGTTGATCATGAAGAATGGCTGCTTCGTCGACGATCTCACCAAAGCGGATCTGCAGGCCGGCACGACGCATGATGCCTATGCGCGAGAACTGTTCGAAGCGAGTTTTATCGAGGCTTGATATCCTCGATCGCGGTGGGTTCAGCGGCCCGCCGTTGCGGCAGGGATGCGGACGGCCGCAACGCTGCCTCTTTCGACGAGATGGCAGGCAAGCTCGACGCGCCGCCGTGGGGCCGCAAGGCCGAGCATCATGTCGCGCAGCAGATCGAGCGCGGTGGCGCCGAGTTCGCGCATCGGAATATGCACCGTCGACAGCGGCGGATTGAGAAAGGCCGACTGCGGCAGATCGTCTATGCCCATGACCGAGATGTCCTGCGGCACGGCATAACCCATCGCCTGCAATCCGCGCACCGCGCCATTGGCAAGACTGTCGCCCGCCGTCAGGATGGCGGTGAAGGAGAGACCCTTCTCGCGAACAAGACGAGTGATTGCTTCGGCGCCGAGTTCCGGCAGCCAGTCGTCGACCTCGAGCACCAGATCGGCATCGGCGGCCAGCCCATGATGCTGCAGGGCATCGCGCCAGCCCTCAAAGCGCCGCTCGATCGTCCGCCGACCCGGCCTCAGCATGAACAGGATGCGTTCATGCCCGGCCTTGATCAGCCGCTCGGCGGCAATGAAGGCGGCCGAGCGGTTGCAGGGCGTCACACTCGAAAGCCGCATATAGGGATCGTCGCTGTTGACGAGCACCACGGGCTTTCCGAGATCGGCGGCCGCCGCCAGCATCTCCTCTTCGTCGACAGTCAGGATCAGCATGCCGCCGAAGCTCGGATCGTCACGCATCTCGGCGAGGACGCGGGCCTCATCCCCCTTGTCGGCAACCGGGCGTATCGCCAGTTCGATGCCGAGGGCGGCGGCACGCGCGTTCAATCCTTCTAGCACATAGAGCGTGAACTGGTTGCGGACATAGTCGATCATCGCCGCGCCGGAGGCGACGAGCATGACCTTCTTGCCCGCAACACTCGCCGGCAGGGCGTAGCTGACCGCACTTGCCGTTTCCAGAACCAGCTTGCGAATCTCCGGCCTGACGCCCTTTTCCCCTGCCAGTGCACGAGACACCGTGCTGATCGAGACGCCGCATCGGGCGGCAATGTCGTCGAGGCGCGTGCGCCTGCCTTTTTTCTCTTCCGCCGCCATGTCATCTCCTCGCTCCCAACGACTATGCAAAAATCTTTCAGATTGCGCAAATGGGATGCCTGTGCACAATTGTTGCTTGAGGAGTCCGCGACAAGCGGCAGAGCAGGGAGGCTTTGAAATGTGGCTAGACGGCCAGTCCATGCGTCGGGCGTTTTACCCGTCCCAAGGCTTGAGCGGGCTGAAATATGACCACTGAGCAGCAATCCCATCTCCGCCGCGCAACGCCAAAGGCTAGCCCGATCGTCTACTGGCAGCTCGCCGAGCTGTGGCAGCAGCGCTACGACGTTGCCGATCGTCCGATGGAAGGCAGCATGGATCCGTTTTTCTTCGTCACCAAGACGAAGAATTTCATTCCGCATGAATATCCCTGCCGTACCGAATTCAAAAAATCCTTCTCCGACCAGAGGCCGCAACCGGCTGCCGAATTCGAGGCCGTCCGCTGGTGGCTTCCCTTTGCTTCCCCCCGTGTTGATCTCTCCGGCTTCTGGTTCCGCCCGACACGCATCGGCTGCTGGGCGCGCACCTTCCTCGATGCCCGGTCGACGGGGCGTGCGACGCTCCGCCTGTCGACCTGCGGCGGCGCGATCCTCTTCGTCAATGGTCGCGAGCAGGGCTTCATGGCGCCATACCAGCGCAATCTCGAAGCCCAGCAGCTGTTCGAGGTCGAGCTGGCGGCCGGCCTCAACGAGATCCGCGTCTATTTCGACGATCTCGCCGAGCGTGACGCCCGCTTCTATTTCCAGCTGGACTATGTCGAAGGGCCGGAAGTTGAAACCGCTCTGCCTGCTCCCATCGCCGCCGGCGATGCGGATGCGCTGGAGGCGATCCTCGAAGGCATGCGCTTCGACCGCACCGCCTATCTCGGCGAAGACGTGACCATCCTTTTTCCCGCGCCGCTGCCGGTGGCGCTGACCTGCCATGTCGAGATCGAAGGCGACTTCATGTCGACCGAGCGCTTCGATTATGATTTCGATCTGGAAGCGGGAGCAACGAAACTGGCGCTCGGAACCTCGGCTGATATGCCCGCCGATTTCCGTCATTTCCGCATCACCTTCAAAACAGGCGCGCTTTCGCTCGGTCGCACGCTCGGCGTCGAGATCTGTCATCCTGAGCGACAGGGGGATGCACCCGCCGCCCTTGAGGAACGCGTCGCCGAGGCGCTGGCCGAGGTTGCCGCCCATTCCGAGCCCGACACCGTTTGCGCTTTCGCGCGTCTCGCTCTCGGGCAGGGCGGCGAGGAAACCGAGGCGATGATCTCGGCGATGCTGCCGGTCATCGAGGATTGCCACGACTGCGCCGATTTCGTGCTGGTGCCGCTGCTCTTTGCCTATACGCGCTGGAGCGATCTGCTGTCACCCGAACTGCGCGACAGGATCGAGCACGCCGTCCTCAATTACCGCTACTGGATGGATGAGCCCGGCAACGACGTTCAGTGGTATTTTTCCGAAAACCACGCGCTTCTCTTCCACACCGCCGCCTATCTCGGTGGCAGGCTGTTCCCCGATGCCGTCTTTGTCCGCTCCGGCCGCACCGGCGCCGAGCAAATGAAGGTTGGCGAAGAGCGTGTCCGCGCCTGGCTCGATCATTTCGAGCGCTGGGAAATGGCCGAGTGGAACTCCGTTCCCTATTTCCCGATCGATCTCAAGGGGCTGACGGCGCTGGCCGCCTGTGCGCCGGATGAGACGATCCGCGACCGGGCGAGTGCCAGCACTATCCGCCTGATGGAGATTGTTGCCCGCTCGGCCCATCACGGCATGCTGACCGGCAGCCAGGGCCGCTCCTACGAACATACGCTGCGCCCCGGCCGCTCGGTCGAACTCTCAGCCATCGCCCGGCTGCTCTGGGGCCGCGGCTGGTACGGCCGGCGTGTCCACGCTTTGCCGCAGCTTGCCGTCTGCATTCGCGATCATGGCCTGCGTTTTCCCGAAGCGCTTGCGGCGATTGCGGCGCACCAGTCCGACGACGCGCAGGAATGGACCTTTTCCCAGGGCGAAAACCGTTTCGCCGCCCTCTACCACTATAAGACCCGTGACACCGCGCTCGGCACCATTGCCCATTATCGCCCCGGCGCCTGGGGCTATCAGGAGACGGTGCTGCATCTGCGTCTGGGTCAGCGACCGGAAGCGCAGATCTGGATCAATCATCCCGGCGAGACCATCCAATTCGGCTATGGCCGGCCGAGCTTCTGGGGCGGCTGCGGAACGCTGCCGCGCGTGCACCAGTATCGCGATCTGGCGATCCTCGATTTCGACATCCATGAGGGCCAGCCGGATTTCACCCATGCCTGGTTCCCGCTCGAGGCGTTCGACGACACGGTGGTCGACGGCAATCTGGCGCTTGCCCGCTCCGGCAACGGCATTGCGATGCTGATCGGCAGCGGAGCATTGGAGCCGGTAAAGCACGGCCCGACGACGGATATCGAGCTGCGGCTAGCCGGCCATAAGGGCCGCTGGATCGTCCGTCTCTCCGATATCGGGCGCGAGGGTGGCCTCGACGGCATGCAGGCGCGTTTCGCCACGCTTTCGGTTCGCCGCGACGAAGAGGGCGCCTTGATCGTCGTCGATCCGGATTATGGCCGGGTGGTCTTCGAAGAAGACGGCACCGTGCGTGCCGAAGGCCGTATTCTTCGCCCGGCGGACTGGTCGGTGCGGGGAGACGCGGTACATTTGGAGATACCGGGCCGGCAGCCTCAGCGCGCGGCCTCGTAGACGACGTGTCCGGTAGGTGGAGGACCGGTCGGACGCAGGAATTTATCGGTCAAGAGGAGGAGAAAATGACCAGAATGAAATCGATCGGTGCGGTTTTCGCCGCAGTTCTCTTGAGTTCCGTCGCGGCCCATGCCGGCGACGTGCGCATCATGTGGTATTCCGATGGCGGCGAAGGCGAGGTGGTCAAGGACCTGCTCTCGCGCTTCTCCAAGGCTAATCCCGACGTCAACGTCATCCTTGACGAGGTCTCCTACGACGTCGTCAAGGAACAGCTGCCAGTGCAGCTCGAAGCCGGGCAGGGGCCGGATATCGCTCGTGTCACCAATCTGAAGGCGCAGGCCCAGCACTGGCTCGATCTTCGCCCGCTCCTGGCTGATGCTAAATATTGGGACGATAATTTCGGCGCCCAGGCAGACTGGATGCGTCCGGACGGCTCGACTGCCATCACCGGCTTCATGACCCAGCTGACGCTGACCGGAGGCTTCGTCAACAAGACGCTGTTCGAGCAGGCAGGCGTCGAGATCCCCGGCCCGAAGGCCACCTGGGACGACTGGGCGGCGGCGGCCAAGAAGGTTGCCGACAGCCAGAAGGTCTTCGCCATGGCGATCGACCGCTCCGGCCACCGCGTCTCCGGCCCGAATATCTCCTACGGCGCCAACTATATCGCCGCCGATGGCAAGCCGGCGCCGATCGATCAGGGCGCCAAGGACTTCCTCAGCCGCTTCGTCAAGTGGAACGAGGACGGCACCATGAACAAGGATGTCTGGGTCAGTGCTGCCGGCACCACCTACCGCTCCGCCGCAGAGGACTTCATCAATGGCGGCCTTGCCTATCTCTATTCGGGCAGCTGGCAGGTTTCGGGCTTCGCCCAGAAGATCGGCGACAATTTCGACTGGGTGATGGCGGGCAGCCCCTGCGGTTCGGTCGCATGCTCCGGCATGCAGGGCGGCGCCGGTCTGGTTGCCGTCAAATACACCAAGAACCCAAAGGACGTCGCCAAGGTGATGGATTACCTGGCAGGTGCCGACGTGCAGAAGGAATTTGCCGAACGCAGCCTGTTCATTCCAGCGCATAAGGGTGTCGCCGCCGGCCAGATGGACTTCAAGACCGACAATCCGCATGTGCAGGCGGCGCTGAAGGCCTTCGTTGAGGCGGCCGGCCAGACGGCGGCACCCGCCATAAAGCTGCCGGGCTGGAAGTGGTCGGATGCCTATTACAGCGCCATCGTCGCCCGCATCAGCCAGGTGATCGCCGGCGAAATGAAGCTTGACGATGCCTATACCCGCATCGACGAGGACATCAAGGCCAAGGTCGCCGGCAACTGACGGAAGAACAGATGACGGCGAAGACGGTTTCTTCTGAACCACCTGTCAAAACCGGTCTGCGGCAGGCGCTGCTTGCGCCTGTCCGGCTTGTCATGGGGATCGTCGACATTCCCATGCGTGGCTGGCAGAAGCTGACGGGGCTGAACGGCATGGCGGGCGTCTTCCTGGCGCCCAACATGCTGATCTTCACCGTCTTCGTGCTGCTGCCGCTGGTCATCAATTTCATCTATTCGACGACGAGCGGCAGCGCCATCTTCCTGCAGAACAGGACCTATGTCGGCGCCGACCAGTACCGCATCCTCTTCGACTGCCGCTCTTATCTCGATCCCTCGACCTGTGCTGCCGACACCTTCTGGGCGGCGGTGCGCAACACCGCCGTCTTCGTCGTCTTCCAGGTCACAGTGATGCTGATCGCAGCGCTGGCAACGGCGCTGATCCTCAACCGCGAGTTTTCCAATCGCGGCTTCTGGCGCGCCGTCTTCTTCTTCCCGGTGCTGCTGTCGCCCGTCGTCGTCGGCCTGATCTGGAAATGGATCCTGCAGCGCGAGGGCCTGTTGAACTATGCGCTCAGCCCCTTCGGCTTCGAACCGTTTTCCTGGCTCAGCGATCGTTTCTGGGCCTTCTTCTTCGCGGTCTTCGTCTCGGTCTGGGCGCATATGGGCTTTTATGCGCTGATCCTGCTTGCCGGCCTGCAGGCGATCCCGCGGGATCTCTACGAGGCGGCGGCGATGGACAGCGCCCGCCCGATCCGCATCTTCCGGCGCATCACCCTGCCGCTTCTGATGCCGAACCTCATCGTCGTTCTGGTCTTGGCGCTGATCCGCGCCGTGCAGATCTTCGACGAGGTCTTCGTGCTGACCGGCGGCGGGCCGGGCACCAGCACCATGTACATCACCCAATATATTTATGAGACCGGCTTTGCGAGTTCGCTGCGCAATCCGGGGCTGGCTTCCGCCGCCTCGATCCTGATGGGCATCGTGCTCGTCATCCTGACGCTGGTCCAGCTCGGCGTCAGTAACCGCAACGAGAAGAAGGGAGCACGCCAATGAGCGCTGTCTCTGCCTTTCTGCTCCGCCGCCGCGGCCGAGGCTGGCACTGGACGGATGTCGTCACCTGGATCTGGCTGATTTCAGGCGTCTTCCTGATGTTCGGCCCGGCCGTCTGGCTGGTCTTCTCCTCCTTCAAGACGCCGGCGGCCCTTGCCGAGTTCCCGCCCTCCTTCCTGCCCTATGTCACCGAACAGGCAGTGGTGCCGGGATACGACAAGCCATTGCCGCTCTATAATGTCGCAATGCCGGATGGCAGCACGCGTGTGCTCGCCGAAGTCCGCCGCATCGGCATCATCGGCCAGATGGTCGATCCGAAACAGCCGGGCGAAATCGTCAAGGCGAATATCAAGGACCGCACGCCGGTGCGCCAGGTCGAATTCGCCGGCGGCAACTACACCGAACCTTTCCAGCGCTTCGATTTCTTTCTGTTCCTGCGCAACTCCGTTTTCGTGACCGTCGTGGCGACGGCGATTACGCTGCTCGTCAATTCCATGGCCGCCTTCGCGCTGTCGAAATACCAGTTCCCCGGCCGCACCGCCGTCATGCTGATGATCCTGGCGACGCTGATGGTGCCGCTCTCGGTCATCGTCGTGCCGCTCTATTCCGTCATCGGTACGTTGAACCTCTTCGACAGCCTTTGGGGCGTCATCCTGCCGACGGTCGCCACCCCGACGGGCGTCTTCCTGCTCAGGCAATACATGCTGACGATCCCCGACGAATTGCTCGACGCCGCGCGTATGGACAAAGCCAGCGAGTGGCAGATTTACTGGCGCATCATCCTGCCGCTGTCGGCGCCGGCTCTCGCCGTGCTGGCGATCTTCTCGGTCGTCTGGCGCTGGAACGATTTCCTCTGGCCGCTGATCGTGCTGTCGCGCAAGGAACTTTATACGCTGCAGGTCGGCCTCAACGTCTATGCCGGCGAACTCAATGTGCAGTGGCACTATATCCTCGCCATGACCGTCGTTTCGATGATCCCGGTCGTGCTGATCTTCGTCTTCCTGCAGCGCTTCATTACGACAGGCATCGCCGGCTCGGGGCTCAAATAGGCCAATCTTAATATAAGCAACAGGAGAGTGCATGAGCGGGCTCGAGCTCAGGAACATCGTCAAGAATTTCGGCGCCGTCGAGGTCATTCGCGATGTCTCGCTTGAGGTCAACGACGGCGAGTTCGTCGCTTTCGTCGGCCCTTCCGGTTGCGGAAAATCGACGTTGCTGCGCCTCATCGCCGGCCTCGATAAGCCGACTGCCGGCAGCATCGCCATCGACGGCAAGGATGTTACCGCTATCAGCGCCGCCGATCGCGGCCTGGCCATGGTCTTCCAGTCCTATGCGCTCTATCCGCATATGAGTGTCAGGGAAAACCTTGCCTTCGGTCTCGAGAACACCAAGGTGGCGAAAGCCGAGATCGAAGCGCGCATCACCGACGCCGCGCGCATGCTGGAGATCGAACCTTTCCTGCAGCGCCGTCCGGGCCAGCTCTCCGGCGGCCAGCGCCAGCGCGTTGCGATCGGCCGCGCCATCGTGCGGCGGCCGGATGCCTTCCTGCTCGACGAGCCGCTCTCCAATCTCGACGCGGAACTCCGGGTCAGCATGCGCGCCGAACTGGCGGCCCTTCACGCCCGCCTGAAGGCGACGATGATCTATGTCACCCACGATCAGGTCGAGGCAATGACGCTGGCCGACCGCATCGTCGTGCTGAGAGGCGGCAGGATCGAGCAGGTGGGAACACCGCTCGAACTCTACAACAAGCCGGCCAACCGTTTCGTCGCCGGCTTCATCGGCGCACCGCACATGAATTTTCTCGAAGGTGCGATTGTCGGTCACGAGGCCGGTTTCGCTGAGGTCGAAACCGTCGGCGGCCATCGTCTCTCGGTGATTGCCAAGGAGGCACGCCCGACGGGCGAAAGGGTCAGCATCGGCATCCGCCCGCAGCATATCACCCTTGCCGATGCCGTCTCAGCGAGTAGGCTGGACACTCGCGTCACCCTTGTCGAAGAACTGGGCTCGGAGACCGTGGTTCATGCCGACGCAGGCGGGAAGAAGCTGATTGCGGTCTTTGCCGGCCAGCAGCGGATGAAATCAGGCGACAGCCTACCCCTGCACCTCGACCCCGCCGTCCTGCATCTTTTTGGCGAGGATGGTCGGCGTCTATCCTGATGTCCTTTGAGACCTCTAGAGCTTCCGGGTTAGATTGCAGCATTCTGCCGGAGCAGGTTTTCGTCAGGGCAAAGGCGATTGGCGAAGGGCATACCCCAAGGTACGTGCGAGCCGATCGCCTTTGATCCTGGCGGAAAGATGCCCGGCCCTTTGGGTTGGCTGAAACGGGCCGCCTGATCGACCGGCCGGCTTGGCCGTAGAGCCGGGCTACGACACGCGCCGGCCGGTCGACCATCCGACTCCGTTTGTGCCAACAGAATGCTTCAATCTAACCCGGAAAGGCTCTAGTCATTTCGCCGGGACTATCACTCGCGATGAGGCAACCGATCGAGCAATTTCTCCAGTGTGATCGGATATTGCCGCACCCGCACGCCGGTTGCGTTGTAGACCGCATTGGCGACGGCCGGCGCGACGCCGGTCAGTCCCAGTTCCCCGACGCCTTTCGCTTTTACCGGCGATATCGCTGGATCTACTTCGTCGAGGAACACCGCCTCGAGATGAGGGATGTCGGCGTGGACCGGAACCTCGTAGCTGGCGAGATCATGATTGACGAAGAAGCCGGATCTCTTATCAACCACCATCTCTTCCATCAGGGCCGCCCCGATTCCCATCGTCATCCCGCCGATCACTTGGCTACGCGCCGTCTTGGGGTTGAGAATGCGGCCGGCGGCGCAGACGGCGAGCATGCGGCGAACGCGAATTTCACCGGTATAGACATCGACGCCGACCTCGGAAAAATGCGCCCCGAAGGTCTGGATCGCAAAGCGCTTTACCAGATCGCCGAATTCCATGACGTCCTCGGCGACGAGATCGCCATCGGCGGCAGCGCTAGCGAGCAGCGCGCGTCGATTTCCGGAACGAACCTCACCGTCGACGAACTCTGCCTCTGCGGCGTTGAAGCCCAGACGCTGGGCGACCACCGCCCGCAGCTTCGTGCAGGCAGCATAGACGCCTGCGGTGACGGAAGGCGCGCCCTGCTGTCCTCCAGATCCCGGCGTTTCCGGAAAACTCGAATCCCCGAGCTTTGCCACCACGCGCTCGATCGGCAGACCCATCATCTCGGCCGCCGTCTGCTGCACGATCGTATAGCTGCCGGTGCCAAGGTCCGTCATGTCGGTCTCGACCGTCAGCATGCCCTGGCGATCGAGACGAACCCGCGCTCCGGCCTTTGAAATCGGTGCGCCGCGGATCGCACCCGCCATGCCCATTCCGATCAACCAGTCACCATCGCGGACTTGACCTGTCTCTGTTTTCCGCATGCTCCATCCGAAGCGCTCGGCGCCCGTGCGCAGGCATTCGACGAAGGGACGCGAGGAAAAGGGCCGATCGGCATTTTCCGGATCGACCTGAGTATCGTTCAGGATGCGGAACTCGACCGGATCCATGCCAAGCTTTTCGGCCATCTCGTCCATGGCGATCTCGAGCGCCATCAAACCGGGCGCCTCTCCCGGCGCACGCATGGCATTGCCCTCGGCCAGGTCGAGCGTCGCCAGTCGGACAGCTGTCATCCGGTTCGCCCCGGCGTAGAGCGACCGTGTCGAAAGGGTGGTCGGCTCGGTGCGGCCGCCGGCGAGATTGCCCGACCAGCTCTCATGACCGACCGCCGTCAGCTTGCCGTCGCGCGAGGCGCCGAGCCGGATCCGTTGGATCGTCTTCGGCCGATGGATCGTATTGTTGAACATTATCGGACGTTGAAGCGCGATCTTCACCGGTCGCCGCACCATTCGCGCGGCAACGGCCGCCAGCACCAGATCTGACTGGACCGTGCCCTTACCGCCGAAGCCACCACCAATGAACGGTGAGATCAGCCGAATATTTTCGCGCGGAATGCCGAGAATGAGTCCGAGATCGCGGGTGCCCCAATTCATCTGCTGGATTGATGTCCAGCACGTCACCCGATCGCCATCCCAGGTCGCGATCGTGGCATGCGGCTCCATCATCGCATGCGCCTGGTCGGGAACAGTATAGGTCTCGTCAACCTTCACCTCCGCGGCTGCGAAAGCCTGGTCGAAGTCTCCGACCTGCGTCTCGGTCGGTCCACCAAACTCCATCTGCGGTGCAACCGGCGCGCTGTCCAGTTGCTCGGCGAGATCGAATCGGCCCGGGCTGCGCGCATAGTCGACGCGGATCAGCGAGGAAGCCGCGCGTGCCTGTTCGAAGGTTTCGGCCACCACGACTGCAACGGGCTGATGGTAGTGATCGACATCAGGGGCAGCCAACATGCGCTGGACATAAAATTTTCCGACACCAAGCGGACCGGCATTGCGGTGAGTAATGACGGCCAGCACGCCGGGCGCGGCCTCGGCGCGCCGGGAGTCGATCGATGAGATCCGGCCCTTGGCAATTGCCGCGCCAAGGATATAGCCGTAGGCAGCGTTTGGTGCGACGTTGTGATATTCGTAGGCGTAAGTCGCCGTCCCTGTCGTCTTGAGCTCTGCCTCGAAGCGGTTGTGAGGCTGGCCGACAACGGTCATCCGGTCAATCGGGTTCGGTCCTGCAGGTGTGTCGAACTTCATGGATCAGTCCTCGCTTGCGCTATCACGTCGCTGAGCGTCCGCTCCACCAACAACAGCTTGAACGGGTTCTTGAGTAGGGGCTCCGCGCCTTCAGTAGTCCGTCAACCGGAATAGTCGATGCTGGGACCGGTGCTCAGGGGCGAAGCAGTGGATCGCTCACGTGAGTAAATGGGTCACGCATCGGAAAGGATTACCGGCGGCAAATTGCAAGACCTTATGAGTCTGCCTCACGAACGGAAGCATTCTGCCGAGATCAGGCGAGCAGGCGGCCTGCGGTGAGGCGCTCCAGTTCGCATGCGCGAACTTCGCCTTGTCGGCGGCGTCGAGCTCCAGATCTTCGACAAATCGCCGCGCATCGCCTCCGGGGCGATACTGGTATGGGTAGTCTGTGGAGAACAGGATGCGGTCCACGCCGACGGCATCGATCGCCTGCCGCAACTAGGCAGTGCGGAACATGCCGCTGGCCGTCAGAGACGAGATGGCCGCCGTTTGCGCTTCATTTCCCGCAGGAGCCGCGCAACGGCGCCTAAAATGGCTCTCCACGGTGTCGTCGCAGCCGCTCACGTTGAATAACGTAACGCGTTCACGAGAAGGGAAAAAGCGGGCGAAGACTGGCGTCGGCTTGGGTAGTAGAGATGGAAGCCCTCCCAATAGGGCGAAAAGTCTTCCAGAAACCGGTGGAGGCGACCGGTTCCGAGATGGAGCTTGGCGATATCTTCCGGGACATAGGCAAAGCCGAAGCCGTCGAGAGCCGCCTCAAGAACGTTGTAGATCGTGTTGAAGACCAGTTGTCCGTCCACCCGAACCTTGATCTCGCGGCCGTTCTCTTCGAATTCCCAGGCATAAAGACCGCCATAGGTGGGCAAGCGCAGATTAATGCACCTGTGCTGCATGAGGTCCTTCGGATGCTTTGGAATATCGCGTGACGCAAAATATGATTCCGCGGCAACGACCGCGAAGCGAACATCAGGCCCGATCCTCGCAGAGATCATGTCCTTGGCGATCTGTTCGCCGAAGCGCACGCCAGCGTCATAGCCTTCGCTGACGATGTCCTGCAGACCGTAGTTCACGTCCAATTCGAGCCTGATGTCGGGATATTGGTGGAGAAAGGTTCGAAGCTTCGGCCATATGTAGCATTGGATCTGGTAGTCGCCGGCGGTTAACCGGATGGTTCCCGCCGGCTGGTCCCGAAGTGTGTTGAGTCCATCGAGCGCAGATCCGATCTCGTCGAAAAGCGGACCGATGCTCTGTAGCATCCGTTCGCCGGCCTCGGTCGGCGAGACGCTGCGTGTCGTCCTCGTCAGGAGTCGCACGCCCAGCCGCTCCTCGAGCTGACGGATCGTGTGGCTCAGCGCCGACTGTGAGACGCCGAACTTGGCGGCGGCTTTCGTGAAACTGCGCTCCCTCGCAACCACCAGGAACACCATCAGGTCGTTTATATTCTGGCGCTCCACTGATGATTCCTTCTCATAGACAGACGCTCATCATAAACGTCTGCCCATGAAATGGGTAGCAATGAAGCCTGGATCAGCAAGCACGCCGGAACCTCTTTGCACAGGACCGGCATGTTTTTGCTGCAGGCTGGAGCCTCACTTAGCCCGGCTGCGCAGCACCTCTCCGACAACCGACGACGCAGAGAAGGCGTTCGGCCAGCCGGCGTAGAAGGCCGTATGGGCAACGACCTCGCCGGCTTGTTCGGCGATAAGGCCGTTATCCATGGCTCGGTTGAGGTGATAGGCAATTTGGGCGCTCTGGCCCGATGCGATCAGCGAACTGACCGTCACAAGGCTGCGGTCTCGCGGTGCAAGGCCCGGCCGCTGCCAGAGATCGAGGAACAGCGGGTCGGTCGTAAACTGCACCAGCCCCGAAGAGATCGGACCGACATTCTTCTCAACGCCGGTGGCGCGTTGGCGCTCGGCCTCTTCGTTGAGCGGCAGCAATTGCGGAGAGGCGGCAGGCAGCTGAACGGCCGTGATGCCCCGATCTTTAAATACGCTCTTCGTCGCGGCGACCGCGGACATCGCGTTCGACCAGCCTGAGTAGAAAGCCAGATGCGTGATGATCTCGGAAACCTCCGTCGGGGTCACCCCGTTATCGAGAGCGACGTCGACGTAGTGCTTCAGATCGATTGCCTGACTTCGGGCGATCAAAACGGCCAGCGTGACGATGCTGCGGTCGCGGCGTGACAGTTGCGGCCGCTGCCACAGGTTTCCGAGCACGTCCTCTTCAGCGTATCGGCCAAGGGCCGGCGATGCGGACCGAATGTCGCTGAGCGACAGTGATGAAGCACTTGCCGGCATGGCTCCACCTCCACTTCCTTCCTGGGCCATGACAGGCTCGCCCATCGTGAGCGAGATTGCCGTGGCGGCCAAAATTCGTTTCATGATGATATCCTTCCAACTTGGTTGTTCCGGCATCGCCTGGAATGGGCCTGCAACGGCGCAACGACGAAAGCCGCAATGCGCCTGTCGTCAGCGTCGAAGCAGGTTGCCGCAGAATGTGCCGCTAGAGACCCGATCGGCGCAGCATTGCGTCGGGGTAACGAGCTCCCTGAATGACGATGTTGGCTTGCGCGATCTCGTCGAGATCGACCTTGTCCAAGGTGACGTTCACTGCCCCGATATTCTCCTCGAACCGTTCGAGCTTGCGTGTGCCGAACAGTGGAACAATCCAGGACTTCTGGGCCAGCAGCCAGGCTAGGGCGACCTGCGCAGGCGTCGCGCGATGCTTCTCGCCGATTTTGCGGATCAGATCGACCAGCTTCTGGTTGGCGATACGTGCTTCCTCGGAGAAGCGGGGGATTCCCGCTCGGATATCGGAACTGTCGAATGTGGTGTTGAGGTCGATCTTGCCGGTCAGAAATCCCTTGCCGAGAGGGCTGAAAGGCACGAGCCCGATGCCGAGCTCCTCGATCGTCGGAATGATTTCGGCTTCCGGCTCGCGGGTCCACAAGGAATATTCGCTCTGCAACGCTGCCACCGGCTGCACTGCATGCGCTCGCCGTATGGATTGGGCACCCGCCTCAGACATGCCGAACCACCGCACTTTGCCCTCGGCAATCAGCTCCCTGACCGTCCCAGCCACATCTTCCATCGGCACGTCCGGATCGACCCGGTGCTGATAATAGAGGTCGATGTGGTCGGTGCGCAGGCGCTTTAGGCTGCCCTCGATGGCGCGGCGGATCTGCGCCGGCTTGCTGTTGACGCCACCACGGTGCTCGCCGGTCTCCTGATCGATATCCCAGCCGAACTTCGTCGCGATCTTCACCTTGTCGCGAACCGGAGCAAGCGCCTCGCCGACCATCTCCTCGTTGGTCCAGGGGCCATAGACCTCGGCGGTGTCGAAGAAATCCATGCCGTGTTCGACAGCGGTGCGAAGCAGGTCGATCATCTCGGCCCGGTCGGGAAGCTCGCGGGCCTTGCCATAGCCCATGGCGCCCAGCGACAAAGCGGAGACTTCCAGGCCCTGGCCGAGTGTGCGCTTGATCATCTTGCGGCTCCTTTGCTTGAGTTGGTTTGGATGGCTACCGACGACGCCATCCGGATCCGACCGCCGTCAGGCAGTTTCTCCACGCGGCGTGATCCGGACGGTTGCCGCGCGTGCTCGGGCGCTGACCATCGGCGCGAGATACTGGCTCTTGCCGTATTTGGCGCGGTAGGCGTCGTCGATGCGATTGTTGATCGGGCCGTCGACAGGCTCGAAGGCAACCGTGCGCGTCATGCCGGCGGCAATGATCCGTCCGGCCTTCTGGTGGACCGCGGCCTGATACCAGCGGGACTTCTGACCATGGTAGCCGCGCACGTAGAGCGCGCCATCGACGACGACCTCCCAAATCCAGGTCGGGGTCCCATAGGTGGCGCCATCTTCCCGAAACGGTGCGATTTTCAAATCGTCGGCCTGATCGATTTTGCTAAGCTCGTCATCCGACCAGTTCATCGTCGCTCTCCGCAGTCGTCGTACCGCTTCCCGATCTTAATGCTCTCAATATAGAGCGCGTGCCCAACCATGATTAGGCGCCGCAAATCGCATGAACTTATGAGCGTGAATCATCAATACAGGTCACAGGTGAGGTTCGGCCTGCGATGCAGCCTTTCGCTCTTAGGGGCTCTGCTGGAAAGGTGGCTGAAACGCACCTGATCATCGCTCACGTCAACAGGCGACGTAACCCGGTGCGAGGGAACATGGCGACTGGATTGCGGTATGATCGGCATTCTGCTACGAAGGGCCCGTCGAAAGAGTGCTGACCGGATGGTAGCCCGGTCGCCGTCTCAAGGGACGGCAATTCTCCCTCCAAGGGTATCCGCGACACCCGAGACCGGCTTGCCGGTCGCAAAGGTGTGTCCGCTGATAACCACGTCATCGTCGGCGCACCTTCTCAACTGTTGGAAGGATGGACGACCTTGAAGCTCACAGGAAACACAATTCTCATTACTGGCGGCGCAACCGGCATCGGTTTTGCGCTGGCGCGGCGCCTTTCCGAAAAGGGTAATCACGTCATCATTTGCGGTAGAAGCGAAGCCGCGCTCCGGAAGGCACAGGAGGACGTGCCTGCGCTGATCACCCGCATTTGCGACGTTGCCAACGGCGAGAGCCGCCACTCCATGGTCGAATGGCTGAAGGCGGAGCATCCGGCACTCAACATCGTCGTCAACAACGCCGGCGTTCAGTATCGGCGCGATTTCAATACCGATCCGGCGATCGACACTCTCGATCAGGAAGTGGCGATCAATCTTACGGCGCCGATCCATCTGATCGCCGAGCTGCTCGCTACCTTGCGGCAGCAAGAACATGCGTTCATCATCAACGTCAGCTCGGGCCTCGCTTTTTCGCCGATGGCCGATGTGCCGGTCTATTGCGCCACGAAGGCCGCGATCCACTCCTTTACGCTCAGCCTGCGCCATCAGTTGAAATCGACAGCAATTCGGGTGATCGAGGTCGCACCACCGATCGTCGATACCGCTCTCGGCGGAGGTACGCGCAGCGAAGGCACCGCAAGCCGCATGATGGTCTCCTCGGAAGAGTTCGCTGCCGATGCGCTGGCGCAGCTTGAAGCGGATAAGGACGAGATCCTCGTCGGCATCTCCGCGGACACGCGCCGGATGGGCGAAGCCGTGTTCGAGCGCATGAACAGCCGCTCCTGATGGGTGTGGATTGCCCTGACCGGTCGCGGCAATCCCTCCCGAAGATCGCTGCTCGCCCGCTGGATATCCAAGCGGACGACGTCACACCAACGATGGTGCCAGAATCTGGCACCGTGGTGGTCTAACCTGCATCGACGTGACGGAATTCAGGAAAGCCATGGTCATCAGACTTCGCGGCGACGCCGGAAAATGCCTCCGCGGATGTCCGTGGGATCCCAAGCATCCCCGTCAAGCGCGGGCAGGGGAGGTCGCCTGGTCATCGGGCCGCTGGCGCTGCCCGGGCTCCGAGGCGGCTGCCACTGTCACAGTCGTGCCTTCAGCAAAACAGGAAGAATGGCTCACCATGAAACGCATTCAATATCACCAATACGGCGGCCCCGATCTAATGCGGCTCGAGGAGTTCGAACTGGCTTCGCCGGGTAAAGGACAAGTGGCGGTCAAGATCAAGTTCGCAGCGATCAATCCCATCGATTGGAAGCTGCGGGCGGGACGGATGAAGATCGTTACGGGAAGGGCTTTTCCTCGCGCAATGGGGATGGATATTTCCGGAACGGTCATTTCGGTCGGTGAGGGGGTGACGCGTTTCAAGATCGGGGATGCCGTGTTCGGTCTTGCCCGGTTCAAGGAGAGCGGCGCCCTGGGAGAGGCTGTCGTCACCAAGGACAGTTTCTTGGCCAAGAAGCCCGAAACCATTTCGTTTGAGGAGGCGGCTTGTCTCGGAACGCCTGGAGCCACTTCTTGGAATGGGCTGGTCGACAAAGCGAAGCTGACTGCCGGCGAGCACGTCTTCATCAACGGCTGTACCGGTGCGGTGGGCGAAGCGGCTGTGCAGATCGCGCAGATTCTGGGCGCACGGGTCTCGGGCAGTTGCAGCGCGGTGGCGACTGAACGGGCGCGGGCCCTCGGTGTTCAAACCGTGTTCGACTATCGGACAACTGATTTGTCGACGGTTCGCGAGCGTTTCGATGTGGTCTACGACACGGCTGCGACGATGACGGACGCCGTGGGGCTTGGGCTCTTGCGTCAGAATGGCCGGTTCGTCGACCTCAATCCCACGCCGGGGAAATTCATTCGGTCGATGTTCAACCGAAGACTGAAGGTTGTGGTGTGCACACCGAGGTCCGAGATTCTCGACCGACTCGCTCGTGCCGCCAAGGACGAAAATCTTCGCCTTTCGATCGCCGAGATCGTGCCTCTCGCGAAGCGATTCCACTCATCACGGCTCTTGAGTCCGGACGCAAGCTCGCCGGAAAAGCCCTGGTCATGATGGATTGAGCGTGTCACGAAGCCATCGATTATTTGACCTGATGCAGGTTCTTCGTCGTCACCGCGGAACGGTGGCCGGTTTGACGCTTGCGCGCGAGCTCGGCGTTTCGCTGCGGACCATCCGTCGTGACATCGTGACGCTGCAGGCCATGGGCGCGGATATCGATGGAGAGCCCGGGGTCGGCTACATACTGCAGCCGGGCTTCCTTTTGCCGCCTCTGTCTTTCACGGAAGAAGAGATCCAGGCGCTTGTTGCTGGAGCGCAGTGGGTTAGTCGGCACACGGACGATGCTTTGGCGAACGCTGTTCAAAACGCGCTCGCAAAAATCGGCGGTGTGCTTCCGCCCGACCTGCGACGGGGCTTGGACGACAACACGTTCTTTGTTGGTCGTTCTGAAAAAGGTTCATCGGTTGTTGATCTGGCGCAGGTCAGGCGAGCGATGCGCGAGCAGCGAAAGATCCGCATCACGCACGTAGATCAAAGCGGGGCTGTGTCCGAAAGGACCATATGGCCAATCATGCTGGGATTCATTGATTCACAGCGATTTATCGCGGGTTGGTGCGAACTGCAGGGCGACTTTCGCATCTTCCAAGCTGACCACGTCATGACCGTCAGTTTCCTGGACGATCATTATCCGGGAAACCGCCGCCAACTCGTCAAGGAGTGGCGCGCTCAGGAAAAGCATCCCTGCAAACAGAGGGATTGCGGATAGCTGATTGTTGCCTCGGCCCCCGAATTCAACCTCGCTCTGCAGACATGCCTGCAGAGCGTTTCGAAGACTTTATAGAGATCGGAAATAATGATGGCTTATACGACTTCCTCCGACCGCCCCTTCAAGCAGAAGCGGCGAATTTGGGCCTTTTGGGTGCTGACCGTTGCCTTTGTCACCTTCCAGCTCATCGCGCATCCGGGCCTTGGATCTGAAAGCCTTTTTCTGACCCTGCTCGCTCAGTTCGGTACATTGTTGATCGCCCTTGGCATAATCGGACGAATCTGGTCGACCATCTATATTGGGGGTCGAAAGAATTCCGCGCTTGTGACCCAGGGACCCTATTCGATCACGCGCAATCCTCTTTATCTCTTTTCGCTCTGCATGATCAGCGGTGTCTGCCTGGTGTTTGGTAGTCTGCTTTTCACCGGAATTTTCACGCTACTCGCCTATCTTGTGTTCAGATATACGGCGAAGCGGGAGGCCGTATATTTGTCTCACCTCTTCGCCGAGCCATATGCGGAATACGCCCGGCGCACACCGTTGTTCTGGCCCAATTTCTCCAATTTTGAGTGGGCGCAGGCTCCGGTGATTTCCAACCGGGCGCTGCTGGTGACATCAAGAGATTCTCTCTTCACCATCGCCATGATCCCATTTTCCGAACTGGTCGAATACCTTCGAGAAAGCGGCTTTCTAGCCGTGGCTATTATTGTTCTTTGAAAGTGACCGTGTGAACAGCACTTCGAGGCGAGAACGGCGGCCTCTGTCCTAATAGGCTGTGACAAACCGCTCGTCAGCTTCCGGTCGGGCGCTCGCAATTCGCATGCGCGAACTTCGCCTTGTCGGTGACGCGCCGAGGTCCGGATCTTCGATAAAGCGCCGAGCCCGGCTTGATTGATCGATGAGGTCAGGCCTTGCGGGGACGAACCTCCATAAACACGTATGGCGCGCCGGTTTCCGAGGGGATCGCATAGACGTCATAGACCGCGGCCGGATCGACACCCATTCCCAATGAGCCGGACGGCATCCCCGGCACGGCCAGTCCTCGGACCGGGGGCCGCTCTCGAAGCAGGCGCTGCACGGCCTCGAGCGGAACATGTCCCTCAAGGTAGTATTCCTCGACGACAGCGGTATGGCATCCTTCCATTTCGGAAGGCACGCGAAGCCGTGCCTTGACTGCGGCAAGGTCGTCGGTGTTGTGGAGATCGACGGAATAACCCGCCTCCGCCATTGCTTTCGCCCATTCGTGGCAACAACCGCAATTCGGGTCCTTATGGACAGTCATTTCTGCCGGAGCCGTGGCACGGGCCTTTCCACTCAGGAACACCAGGGCAGAGCCCGTCATTGCAATGAAACTTCTTCTTCTGTGCATCGTCTGCGCTCCTCGATGTCCTGCCGCCCGGATCGACCGACCCGGGCGGCAGGAGGCGGTTATTTTACATTGGTGACGGTCAGCTTGCCATTCACACGCTCGGCAACGAACTCGACATTCGCGCCTTCTTTCAGTTTTTCGATCAGAGCCGGGTCTTCGACGCGGAAGACCATCGTCATCGCGGGCATGTCGAGGTTCTTCAGATCCTCATGCTTGATGGTGACCTTCTTTGCCTTTGTGTCGACCTTGTTGACGACACCCTTGGTGAATTCCTCGGCGAATGCGCCGAAGGCTGCGCTGGCGCAGAGCAGGGCGGCGAGGCCGATTTTGATCATTGCAGTTTTCATGTGTGTAGCTCCTTTGTTGCAGATTACTTGCCGGCGACGGTGACGTCGCCATGCATGCCGGCTTCGTAGTGACCGGGGATCAGGCAGGCGAACTTGAATTCGCCGTCGGTGGTGAACTTCCAGACGATCTCGCCGGATTGGCCAGGCGGAAGACGGATGGAGTTGGGGTCGGCATGTTCCATTTCCGGGAACTTCTCCATGACCTTCTTGTGCTCCAGGATCTTGTCTTCCTGATCGAGCACGAATTCGTGGTCGACGGTTCCGGCATTCTTGATCGCGATCTTGACCGTCTGCCCTTTGCGGACGTTGAAGGCTGCCGGGGTAAACAGCATCTTTCCGTCGTCGGTTTCCTTCATCGTGACGCGGATGGTCTGTGTCGCCTTGGCCTTGTCGCCGGGTTCTCCGATAGCCATTTTCTCGCCGTGGCCACCGGCATGATTGCCTGAGGCAAGTGCCGGCGACGCGAGTGCTGCGAGGGCCAGTGCCATGAGATAATTCTTCATCCGTAATTCCTTTCGATGTTGAGATCGGACCTCAGCCGTTTGTCGGCTTCGGCGTGATTTGCGTTTTCGCGTCTTTGGCCTTGGTCGCGTCCGGAAGTTCTCCGGTCCACTCGAAGGCCTGCGTTCCGGGCGGGTTTTCGTACCAGCCGGGATCTGAGTAATCGTCCGCCGAGATCCCCTCGCGGACCTTAACGACCGAAAACATGCCGCCCATTTCGATCGGACCATGCGGCCCCCAGCCAGTCATCATCGGAACGGTGTTCTCGGGGATGGGCATCTCCATTTCGCCCATGTCGGCCATGCCCTTGGTGCCCATGGGCATGTATTCCGGCTGCAGCTTCCTGATCTTCTCGGCGACCTTCGACTTGTCCGCACCGATGAAGGTTGGAATGTCATGACCCATGGCGTTCATCGTGTGGTGCGATTTGTGGCAGTGGATCGCCCAGTCGCCGGGATACCTGGCGTCGAACTCGTAGGCCCGCATCGCGCCGACCGGGATGTCGATGCTCACCTCCGGCCACCGCGCCTCCGGCCGGACCCAGCCGCCGTCGGTGCATGTCACCTCGAAATCATAGCCATGCATGTGGATCGGATGGTTGGTCATCGTCAGGTTGCCGACACGCACCCGCACTCTGTCGTTCTTTGAAACGACGAGAGGGCTGATGTCCGGGAACACGCGGCTGTTCCAGCACCACATGTTGAAGTCGGTCATCTCCATGATCCGCGGCACGTAGGAGCCAGGGTCGATGTCGTAGGCGTTGAGCAGGAAGACGAAGTCTCGGTCGACGGGCATGAACTTGGGATCTTTCGGATGGATCACGAAGAAACCCATCATGCCCATCGCCATCTGCACCATCTCGTCGGAATGCGGGTGGTACATGAAGGTGCCGGATTTCACGAGGTCGAATTCGTACACATAGGTCTTGCCGACTGGAATATGCGGTTGCGTCAGACCGCCGACGCCGTCCATGCCCGACGGCAGGATCATGCCGTGCCAGTGGATCGTCGTGTGCTCCGGCAGCTTGTTGGTGACGAAGATGCGGACGCGGTCTCCCTCGACAGCCTCGATCGTCGGTCCCGGTGACTGTCCGTTGTAGCCCCACAGATAGGCGGTCATGCCGTCCGCCATCTCGCGTTCGACCGGTTCGGCGACGAGGTGGAATTCCTTGACGCCATTGTTCATCCGATGCGGCAGGGTCCAGCCGTTGAGGGTGACCACCGGCTGGTATTCCGGGCCGGAGCTAGGGTGGAGCGGCGGCTGCATCTCCGCCGATTCCATCGTCGGGGCCTCAGGCAGACCCATCGCCGACGTCTTCGTCCAGGCGGCTGTGGTGAGCAGAGCGGCGCTGGCTCCAAAAAGTTGTCGTCTGTTGAACATGGTGTGTCCTTTCTCAATGACCGCCGTCACCGCCGCTTTCGGAAGCAGCAACGACCTCGGCCTCTGCCGACGCCTTCGTCGCGCCGCCACCGTAGATCGCAGGCGCCAGATCGGCTTCGGCCAGCCAGAAATCTCGCTTCGCGTTGACGGAAAGCAGGGTGGAGTTGATCTTGTCGCGTGTGTCTGTCAGCAGCTCGAAGGTGTTCGAGATCATGCCGTTGTAGGTCAGCAGGGATTCCTCCTCGACCTTGGTACGCAGCGGCACGACGTTGTTGCGGTAGTGCCGCGCGATGTCGTAGTTCGAGCGGTAGGCCTCGTAGGCGGAGCGTGCTTCCGAGCGGACGTTGACGGCTTTCTCCGCCAGGAGGTTCGCCGCCCGCATATAGGCCAGCTCGGACTTGCGCATCCGGGCCTTGCCGGTGTCGAAGATCGGGATGGCGAACTCAAGCTCGACCTGCGCGGTGGTTCGCGTTTTCGTCTCGTCGTCCTCGATTTCCCGTTCCGTTTCGAAACCGGTCAGGATCTCGAGATCGGTCACATAGCGCGTCGCCTCGGTGAGACCGTAGGATCTGGCCGTGGCCTCAAGGTCGAGCTTGGCGATCTGCAGGTCGATGCGGTTCCTGAGAGCCTCGCTCTCGATGGTATCGCGTCTGACGACGGATTTGGGGAGCGGGGGCAGGCTGTTCGGAACCTGATAGTCCAGGTCGGAGCCCCAGAGACCCATCAGCCGCGTCAGCTCCTCCTTGGCGAGACGTGCCGATAGCCGAGCCTTCGCCGTCTCTCCGGCGAGTTCGGCGACGAACACATGTTCACGGGCTTGGGCGCCCTTGGCCATTGCACCTGTCTCGCCGAGTTTCTCGGCGAGTTCCGAGGCTGCGTCGGCAGTCGCCTGGGCGTGCTGGAGCTGCCCGACATTCTCCCATGACGCGACCGCACCGATCCAGGCGCGCCGGGTGTCAGCGGCGACCTGAAGCGTCTTCACCGCCGCGATCAATTGCGCCTGCCGGAAGCGGGTGTCGGCGATCGCCATGTCCCTGTTCTTCGTGGCGAGCGCCAGGATGTTCGTCGTGATCATCCCTTCGATCGTTTTGAACGCCTGCAGCTCCGGAGTCCCGATCCCGGTCGTGCCGATGGAGACGATCGGGTTGATGAACATCGTCGACTGCCAGGCGTCGGCGGCGCTGTCGCCAAGATCGGCATAGGCGGCCTGGAGGCCCTTGTTGTTGAGCAGCGCGATCTGGACGGCCGTCTCGACGTCGAGAGGCTTCGTCCGAGCCAGCAGACTTTTGACCTGCGCGGCCGCCGATCGGGCCTGGTTCTGGTTCTGGATCCAGACGGTCTCTTTCGCCGTGACAGTGGCGGTTTTGTTGGCAACGGAGGTGAAGCCCGCCTCTTTGCGGGAATAGTCGGCGCCTGTCACGCATCCGCTCAAGGCGAGCGGGAATGCCAGCGCCGCGATCAGTCTTGTGGTACCGATCATGAGTCGTCTCCATTCATGGGAGACTGCAGATCGTTCTGTCTACGCCAGGGTTTGGGATCGACCGGCTGGCGGGCGACGTAACCTGTGATCGGCGACCTGTATGCCGCCGGAAGTGCGGACGGCTGAACGACCGCAGTGGGGAACGCCACCACGTCGGGAGGAAGCGTGGATGCGCAGCCACCGGCAACAAGCGGCAGCCCCACCACGAAAAACGAGGGTTTCATTTTGAAATGTCCGAATAGGAGATAGCCTACAGGGCGCTCGCCCAGAAGCACGCAAGCGTCCGACTAGACCCGATCAAGCGGGTGCGTCTCTATTCAGATATTCGGGGGACGGTGGAGGGGCGGCAGTTCGCCAAGGGTCGTCCGGTCGTCGATGAACTGCCGGATCGAGGTTACGACCGGTCCGCCGACATCCTGGCCTTCACAAATAATGCCGAGCCCGCCACAGAAATCCTTGCAGCATTCTTGCTTGACGGGCTTCGATACGCCATCTGTGTTACCGCCGGCCTCGCCCTGGGAGTGGTCATGGACAGCCATCTTCGTCATGTCATGGCCATCGTGATGCTGCACAGCATCGGTTTCGGACACGACCGCCGCCATTTCGGGGAACGAGGAGCCATGCATGGCGGCGCTGGCGTTCGACAGCGAGTACCCCGCCAGTGATACGATGATCACCAGCCGTATCATCACGAGCAGCCTGCTCATTGCGATTCGGTACATCTTGCCCATGCTCCTCGAACTACATGCTAAGCAGTTCGATTTCAATTGCAACTCATCTGTCGTCAATGTTCGAGCCTTTTGTGTGGCACGAACATCATCCCGTTCACGATCCTGGTGTTCGCCGCCAAGACCGGCCGCTATGTCGTGCTGACGCTGGCCACTCTAGAAATTCTCGGCTGACCGCTTCCGGCGCGAGAACACCATGCGGTCGACCGTCTCGTCCCGGGCGACCAGCGTGTGCCAGGCCGCTGCGGCGAGGTGCAGCGCGACCATCGCCAGGATAATCCTCGACCCGATCACGTGATACGGTGCGACGGCGAAAGAGAGATAGCTCGCGACGAACCCCATGCAGGCCTGTCCGATGATTGCGACGTAGAAGCCGTAGTGAAGCGCCTTCGCGGCCCGCCCGGCCCATGAATCCGGCCCGCTGGTTTCGGGCGGTTGAAGGAGACGAAGAACCAGCCGCACGCCCATCAGCAGGCCGATCGCCATTCCCGCGTAGTTGTGAAGTTGGTGCTGGACGACGTCCCAAGAGGATGGCGTGATACCCATGTGGACGGCGTGATGGGTTCTCTCGATGCTGCCGCCGGTCAGATACTGGACCGGCACCATGAAGGCGACGAGCCAGTGAAGTCCTATCTGGGCGAGCGAGTAGCCACTCTTCATCGATCCTCTCCGAGCGAGAGGTGCAGACTAACCGGCGACAGTTAATGCTTTCTCATCGCCCGGTTGCAAAAAGATTTGAGTGCTACAGATCAACGCCGATTGGAAGCTGAGAATGCGCCGGCCGCCTGATGGGCGCGCATCCGCCCTCTTGCTGCCCAGATAAAGACGGATATCCGGTCACGGCATCGGATATCCGTTGCAGCATCATGGTCACCAATCCAGACGGCGTCGTCGATGAGATTAACAGCTGACGCGAACAAATTCGGACTGTTCGCCTTCGTGGCAGCTGTCCTGATAACGGCGGCCATGGCTTCTGCCGAGGAGGACGTTATCGCCATTCGGCAGGCGGACATGAAAGCCATGGCCGCAGCGGCAAAGACGATCTCCGGCATGTTCAAGGATTCGACGACCTACAAGGCCAGCGAGTTCAAATGGGCGGCCGACACCATCCGCGACAGGTCTGGAGGCGTCCTCTCTGCACATTTCGCGTCCGCGGCCGACAGTCGGCAGTCGAAGGCCGGGCCGAACATCCTTAAGGAGCGCGACCGGTTCGACCGCATCGCCAGCGACCTGCGCGACTACGCCGTCGCGCTGGATGCCGCCGCGCAAAAGAACCCCGGGCCGATGCCTGCCAGCATGCGCATGAGGCCCGGAGAGGCCATGGGCGGCGGTCCTTTCGGCACTCACGTCCGCGACGAGCACGAACTGTCGGCGATGCCGGCGGAACACGCGTTCCACCTCATGCTACAGACCTGCACGACCTGCCACACCCGGTTCAGGATGGAATGACGGCTGCCACCGCAACCTCGATCAAAAAATGCGCATATCGAACGAAAAGGTTCCAGGAAAACAACCGCATCCATCCATGCCGGAAGCCCCTCGATGCGGCTCCCGGGCTCTTTCCAAATCGACAGGTCGCTCTAGCTTAAAGGGGACGTGACGAAAAGGAGAAACCCATGACCGACGCACCGAATACGGCGACCCCGGCGCGAAGAGTGTTGCGTGGCCGCCCCTACAGCATCGGCGAATTTGCCAAGAAATACCGGTTGGACGACAAGGAGGCAAAGCGCCTCTACGAAAAGTTCGGCCCGTCGGCCACCGAACTCGACCTGTTGATGGCAGCAAAGCGGCGCCCGCCGGGCCTTCCCACAAGTCTCGACGCCTGAAGGCGCCTCTATGAGGATCCGAACCGGAAGTTGCCTTTGCGGGGCGGTGGCCTATCGGGTGGAAGGCGAGCCGCTTCGCATCGGCCTCTGCCACTGCGCCGATTGCCGCAAATCGAGCGGCTCCGCCTTCACCTTCTTCGCGGTCTGGCCGCGCCAGGCTTTTTCCCATAACGGCGAGATCGCCACTTTCTCCGGCCGCAGCTTCTGCCCCGCCTGCGGCGGCAGGCTTTTCTGCCTCAGGGAAGACGAGGCGGAAATTCGCCTGGGATCCCTGGACGCTCCGCCGACCGACCTTGCGCCTGGCTATGAAGTCTGGATCAAGCGGCGGGAACCGTGGCTGCATCCTTTGCCCGGCGCGGATCAATTTGCCGAGGATGCGGATTGACCGACGGTTGCGCACCGAAACTTGACTTTTCTTACCAATATTTCATTTCCCCCATCCGCAATTCCGTGCCACTTCCGCGGCAACGCTAATGCCCGGTTCATCTGCGTTGTGATTATTTCGCTGCAGAGGCCGCAGGCGGCCACTGACGGATTGAGGACGACATGAACAAAATCGTAAGCGGCAGCGAGACCGGAGCAAAGACAGGCGCAGCGTCCGATCTCGCCGCGATCCTTGCCGCGTCGGAACGGCAGGGCAAGCGCAGCCGCTGGCGCGGACGCCTGTTCATCCTGCTGATCCTTATCGCTGCCGCAGCCGTCGCCGCTTATTTCTATATGGGCCGCGGGCAAAGCGAAGTGAGCTATGCCACCCAGCCGGCAAAACGCGGCGACCTGACGGTGCTCGTCACCGCCACCGGCTCGGTACAGCCGACCGAGCAGGTGGATATATCGAGCGAGCTTTCCGGCACGGTCCGCGACGTCAATGTCGATTACAACAGCACGGTCAAATCAGGCGAAGTGCTCGCTCTCCTTGATACGAACAAGCTCGAGGCGGATGTGAAGAGTTCGCGCGCCAAGCTCAATTCCGCCAAGGCGAACGTCGTCAAAGCCAATGCCGATATGCAATCGGCAAGCACCTCTCTCGAGCGGTTGAAGAGCCTCGTCAGGAGCAACGTCTCCACCCAGCAGAGCCTCGACGACGCCAGCTACAAATATGATTCCGCCGTCGCCGCCAAACAGATCAACGAGGCCGAGGTTCTCGCCTCAGAGGCCGACCTGCAGCTTGCCGAGGTCAATCTCGCCAAGGCGAAGATCATATCGCCGATCGACGGCGTCATCCTCACCCGCTCCGTCAATCCGGGCGCCACCGTCGCAGCCTCGCTGTCGGCGCCGATCCTTTTCACCATCGCCGGCGATCTGAAGAAGATGGAGCTGCAGGTCGATGTCGACGAGGCCGATGTCGGCCAGATCGCCGTCGGCCAGAAGGCGAAGTTCACTGTCGACGCCTATCCCGACCGGACCTTTCCCGCCGAGATCGAGCAGATCCGCTTCGCCTCCGAAGTGGTCAACAATGTCGTGACCTATAAGGCGGTACTATCCGTCGACAATGCCGATCTGCTGCTGCGCCCCGGCATGACGGCGACGGCCGATGTCACCGTCGAGGCCGTCAAGGACACGCTGATGGTGCCGAACGCCGCGCTGCGCTACGCGCCGGCGCAGGCGGAAAGGCGCGGCCGCGGCATTTTCGGCATCTTCGGCCCGCCGCGCCAGCGCAACAACAATGCCGGTCCGGCGCTGAAGGGCGCTGAGCGCCGCGTCTGGGTGCTACGCAACGGCCGGCCAGTGCCTGTTGTCATCCAGGTCGGCTCATCCGACGGCCAGTTCACACAGGTCGTCTCCGGCGACCTCAAACAAGACGACGCACTGGTGATCGACGCCACGGCGCGTGCGAACTAGGCGGAGAGACGGATGGCAAGCCCGCCGCTTATCGAATTCAGGCAGGTCTCGAAAATTTATGGCGAGGGCGAGGCGGCGATCCGCGCGCTCGACCACGTCGATCTTGCGATCAACGCCCATGAATTCGTCGCGATCATGGGGCCGTCTGGCTCCGGCAAGTCGACGGCGATGAACATTCTCGGCTGCCTCGACGTGCCGACATCAGGCGGTTACATCTTCGAGGGCATTCCGACCAGCGGCTTCGACCGCAGCCAGCTGACGCTGCTGCGCCGCCACATGCTCGGCTTCGTCTTCCAGGGCTTCAACCTCCTGTCGCGCACCTCGGCCGTCGAAAATGTCGAACTGCCGCTGATCTATCGCGGCATGGCGGTGCGCGAGCGGCGCGAACGGGCCCGCGAAGCCCTGGCGCTGGTCGGTCTCACCGGGCGCGAACATCACAAGACACAGGAACTATCAGGCGGCCAGCAGCAGCGCGTCGCCATCGCCCGCGCCATCGTCACCGAGCCGGCGCTGCTCTTGGCCGATGAGCCCACCGGCAATCTCGACACCAAGACCAGCGTCGAGATCATGGATCTGATGACGCGGCTGAACCGCGAGCAGGGCATCACCATCGTCATGGT
Organism: Rhizobium sp. BT-226; assembly: GCF_025847085.2. Lineage (NCBI taxonomy): Bacteria > Pseudomonadati > Pseudomonadota > Alphaproteobacteria > Hyphomicrobiales > Rhizobiaceae > Rhizobium > Rhizobium sp. BT-226. Next base: position 397,985 of record NZ_JAOYTI010000001.1, read on the forward strand.
CACCCACGAGCCCGATATCGCCGCCTATGCCCAGCGGCTGCTGCGTTTCGTCGACGGCAAGCTGGAGACGGAAGTCGAGCACCGGAGGAGGGCGGATCATGTTCTTTGAGACGCTGAAGCTGGCATTGCGGGCCATCAGCCGCAATATGCTGCGCTCTTTCCTGACCGTGCTCGGCGTCGTCATCGGCGTTGCCGCAGTCATCGCGCTGGTAACGATCGGCAACGGCACCACCGCGCAGGTCTCGACCGAGCTGTCGCGGCTCGGCACCAACATGCTGTTCGTCCGTCCCGGCCAGTTCGGCCCCGGCCGGGCGAGCTCCGAAGCCAAGCGCTTCAGTGTCAAGGACGTCGCGGCCATCCGCGACCAGATCGGCGGCCTCAGGGCCGTGGCGCCGCTCAACCAGTCCACGGCGACCGTGATCTTCGGCGGCCAGAACCATTCCACCAGCGTCTCCGGCACTACCAATGATTATTTCATCGCGCAGGACTGGAACCTGGCGCTCGGCCGCAATTTCACCCCTGCTGAGGAACGCGGCCAAGCGCGCTGCATCATCGGCGAGACGGTGCGCTCGCAGCTTTTCGGCAGCGCCGACCCCACAGGCCAGCAGATCCGCGTTGGCAAGGTCTCGTGCCCCGTCATCGGCGTGCTGGCCAAGCGCGGCCAGTCCGGCATGGGCAATGACCAGGATGATGTTGTCATCATGCCGGTCAAGGTGTTTCAGCGGCGCATCAGCGGCAACAGCAACGTGCCGCAGATCATCATCTCGGCGCGCGACGGCGTCTCCACCGCGAAGGTGCAGTCCGATGTCGAAAATCTCCTGCGCGAGCGCCGCAAGATCGTGCCCGGCCGGCAGGACGATTTCAACGTCAACGACATGACCCAGATCGCCGAGGCGATGACCGGCACGACGACGCTGCTGACCGGCCTGCTCGGCGCCGTCGCTGCGATCAGCCTGCTCGTCGGCGGCATCGGCATCATGAACATCATGCTGGTCTCCGTTACCGAGCGGACCCGCGAAATCGGCATCCGCCTGGCGATCGGCGCGCTCGAAAGCCAGGTGCTCACCCAGTTCCTGGTCGAAGCGGTGGCGCTGTCGCTGTTCGGCGGCATCACCGGCATCATACTCGGCCTCGGCCTCGGCTTCGGCACCGTGACGCTGCTGAAAGTGCCCTTCGTCTTCAGCCCTTTGATGGTCGCCGTCGCCTTCCTCTTTTCAGCAGCGATCGGCATGATCTTCGGCTATTTCCCGGCGAGAAGGGCAGCGCAACTCAATCCCATCGAGGCGCTGCGGCACGAGTAATGCGCCGTGGCAAAACGCATGATGTCCATCTACTCTTGTCAATCGAACGCAACCGCTATCGGAGGCCAAGCATCATGCCGCTCAACAGGCTGGTGATCTACGCTGGGAATGTCGAGGAAACGGCGCGCTTTTATGAGAAACACTTCGGTTTCAAGGCGACCAGCCTGCCGGGCGACAGGATCGTTGAACTCATCGCTCAGGACGGCGGTGCGAATATCATGCTGCATCAAGCCGCCAAGGGGCAGCGGAGCGGTCAATCCACCGTCAAGCCGGTCTTCGACGTGGAGGACGTCGAGGCTTTCTGCAGGCGATGCGCGGAGAATGGCCTGGAGTTCGGAGCCATCCATAACGCCGACGGTATCTGTTCGCCAATGCAAAAGACCCGTGTCAAAATTCGATCTCGGTTTCGAGCCGGGCTTTTCGCAAGGGGTGACCGAGGGGTAGGTGCCGGCCTGATGACGTGGGCGAGGCGGCGTGCCTCAGTAGGCCGGCGGGTGGTAGCACCCTTCACGGCGCAGACGTCAATGCGTCGCCGAGTTTCAGCAGCCTCGCCTATGTTATCTATCTGTCTCTATTATGATATTCAGTGCCGACTTGTCTTCGGTTTTTGACCGTGCCACTATGTGATATATCAGACTTGGCGACGGAGCTCCTTATTGCAGACTTCACAGAGCCATCTTGCTTATCTCGCACTGGAGCATCTGATCGTGACGCTGGCGCTGAAGCCTGGCGCACTTGTCACAGAAAAGCAGCTGATCGATATGGCGGGCCACGGGCGTACGCCGGTGCGCGAGGCGATCCAGAAGCTCGCCTGGCAGGGGCTGATCCTGGTGAAGCCGCGTGTCGGCCTGCAGGTCGCCGAGATCGCGGCTGAGGATCATGGCAATGTCATGCAGGTGCGCCGTGAGCTGGAGCCGATCGCGGCAGGCCTCGTCGCCGAACATGCGAGCGACGAGCAGCGCGCGCGCCTCATCGACTGCGCCGGCGCGATGGAGGAATGCGCCGTCACCGGCGATCTCGCCGGCTTCTTCGCTGCCGACAAGGCCTTCGACGAAATCCTTGAAGATGCCTGCCCGAACGGCTTCATCACGGCAGCACTCGGCCCGGTGCAAACGCATTCACGCCGCCTATGGTACTCCAAGGCAAGCCCGGAGCGCATGGATCGCTCCATTGCGCTGCACGTGGCCGTCATCCGCGCTATCCATCAGGGCAGGCCGGATGAAGCGCGCGCCACCATGACGGTGCTGATCGATTACCTCAGCCAGACATAGAAACGGCTCCGTTTCCGGAGCCGTTGACAGACCGGATTGTCAGAAATGCTTTAGCCGACGAAAGCGCGCTCGATGACGAATTCGGCGGGCTTGCTGTTGGCGCCTTCATCGAGGCCGGCTTTCTCGAGCAGTTCCTTGGTATCCTTCAGCATCGCCGAGGAACCGCAGATCATGCCGCGGTCGATCGCCGGGTCGAGCGGCGGCACGCCGAGATCGGTGAACAGCTTGCCGGAGGAGATCAGGTCGGTGATGCGGCCGCGATATTCGAAATCCTCGCGCGTGACTGTGGGGTAGTGGCGCAGCTTGTCGCCGACGACTTCCTTCAGCAGCTCGTCATTCTGGATCTCGTGCACGAGGTCGAAGCCGTATTTCAGCTCGGCGACATCGCGTGTCGTATGGGTGAGGATGACTTCCTCGAACTTCTCATAGGTCTCTGGATCGCGGATCAGGCTGGCGAAAGGCGCAATGCCCGTTCCCGTCGAGAACATGTAGAGACGACGGCCGGGCGTCAGCGCATCGAGCACCAGCGTGCCCGTCGGCTTCTTGCGCATCAGCACCTGGTCGCCCGGCTTGATCGCCTGCAGATGGGAGGTGAGGGGGCCGTCCGGCACCTTGATCGAGAAGAATTCAAGCTCTTCGGCCCAGGCGGGGCTCGCGATCGAATAGGCGCGGAACACCGGCTTGCCCTCGACCATCAGGCCGATCATCGCGAATTCGCCGGAACGGAAACGGAAGCCCTGCGGCCGGGTCATCGTGAAGCGGAAGAGCCGGTCGGTATAGTGCGTGACATCGAGCACCGTCTCGGCGTAGACGCCGGCGGGGATGGACGAGGCGAAGTCTTCGGTCTTTGCAGGCGCGTTCATTGCGGTAGAGGATCCCGTTTCGTCGGATGAACTGTCGGATGCGAGCGAGATATTACATATCGGGCCGGAATTAAAGGCATTCCATTCCACGCGACGCTTCTAAAGGGAAATATGCATGTCATCGTCAGGATTCAATGGGGAGCAGGGGGCGGGTGGGGAATGTCGTATTTCCCGCTGGCGAAGCCCGGCAAAGGATGCATATTAGAGCAGCACGCCGGAAACACATGCCGATTTTCGGCAAAAACGGTGCGACAACAAAGACCTACGGCGTCGAACCCGATTCAGCAACAGGGTCCGGCGATGGTGGCGAAAAAAGATGCTTGCCGGGGCGAGCGCGATAGGGCGGTCGGGGGAATATGAAGATTTTCAACTACAAGCGTGTTCCTTATGCGGAGATGCGCGCCTTTTCCGTCCATATCCTGACGGCATCCGGCTCCTTCCTTGCCTTTCTCGGCGTCGTTGCCGCCGCCGAGCACCGCTTCATCGACATGTTCTGGTGGCTGGGACTTGCGCTTCTCGTCGACGGCATAGACGGGCCGATCGCCCGCAAGGTGCGCGTCAAGGAAGTGCTGCCGAACTGGTCGGGCGACACACTCGACAATATCATCGATTACGTCACCTATGTGCTTCTGCCGGCCTTCGCGCTCTATCAGAGCGGCATGATCGGCGAGCCCTGGTCCTTCGTCGCCGCCGGCATGATCGTCGTCTCCAGCGCCATCTACTATGCCGATATGGGCATGAAGACGGATGAGTATTTCTTCTCCGGTTTCCCCGTCGTCTGGAACATGATCGTCTTCACGCTGTTCGTCATCGATGCTAGCGCCACGACGGCGCTCACCGTTGTCATCGTTTCGGTGGTGCTGACCTTCCTGCCGATCAATTTCCTCCACCCGGTCCGGGTCAAAAGGCTGCGCCCGCTCAACCTCGGCGTCTTTTTCCTATGGTCGGCGCTCGGCATTTTTTCGCTGCTGATGCATTTCGACACACCCGAATGGGCGCTCATTCTCTTCATCGTGACCGGCGCCTATCTTTACGTCATCGGCGCGGTGCTGCAATTCTTCCCCGCCCTTGGACGCGAAGCATAGGACAGGCAAGATGAGCAAAACGCAGGCTGTTTCATTTTCGAGAACGGGTGGGCCGGAGGTTTTCGACTATGTCGAGATCGATCTTCCCTCACCCTCGGCGGGCGAGGTGCAGATCAGCCAGGCGGCAGTCGGGCTTAACTTCATTGACGTCTATTTCCGCAACGGCACCTACAAGACGCCGCATCTGCCCTTTGTCACCGGCAAGGAGGGCGCCGGCACTGTGACATCGGTCGGCCCCGGCGTCGAGGACTTCAAGGTCGGCGACCGTGTCGCCTATGCCAGTGCCGACGGCGCCTATAGCGCCGAACGCAATATCGAGACGCGGCATCTGGTGCATGTGCCCCAGGGAATCGAGCTCGAAACGGCAGCGGCAATGATGCTGAAGGGCATGACCGCCGAATATCTCTTGAACCGCACCTTCAAGGTCGGGCCTGAGACGGTCCTGCTGTTCCACGCCGCTGCCGGCGGCGTCGGCTTGATCGCCGGCCAGTGGGCAAAGGCGCTCGGCGCCACCGTCATCGGCACGGCGGGGTCGCAAGACAAGATCGAGCTGGCGCTCGCCCATGGCTACGACCATGTGATCAACTACAAGAGCGACAGCTTCGTCGACCGTGTTCGCGACATCACCGGCGGCAAGGGCGTGGATGTCATCTACGATTCCATCGGCCGCGATACTTTTCCACAGTCGCTTGACTGCTTGAAGCCGCGCGGCCTTTTTGCCTCCTTCGGCCAATCCTCCGGGCCGATCGAGAATTTCACCCTTGCGGCTTTGGCGCAGAGGGGCTCGCTCTTTGCGACGCGGCCGACGCTCTTCACCTATATCGCCGCGCGCCAGGAACTGATCGACAGTGCGAAAGCGCTATTTGATATTGTGCAAAGCAACAAAGTGCGTATCAATATCAATCAAACCTATCCGCTGCGTGAGGTTGGGCAGGCTCACGCGGATTTGGAAACAAGAAAAACAACAGGAACGACGCTGCTGATTCCATGAGATCCGAACGGACCGGTTGGCAGAAGAAATGAGGGGAACGTGTCGCCATTGAATGTGCCGGATTCCGGCGCGTTATTATCGGTCCAGAAGCTGACGAAGTTCTTCGGTGGCTTTGCAGCCTGCAATGAAATCGATCTCGATATCGCGCCGGGCGAAATTCATGCGCTTCTCGGCGAAAATGGTGCAGGCAAATCAACACTGGTGAAGATGCTGTTCGGCGTTCTCGAGCCGACGGGCGGGCAAATCCTCTGGCAGGGCCAGCCGGTTGCGATCGCATCGCCAGGGGAGGCCTGCAAGCTCGGCATCGGCATGGTCTTCCAGCATTTTTCGCTGTTCGAGGCGCTGACGGTTGCCGAAAACATCGCGCTGTCGCTCGATGACGCCATCCCGATCGACAGGATCGCCGAGGAGGCGAGGGCGCTGTCGGTTGCCTACGGCCTACCGCTCGATCCGCATGCCCATGTCGCCGATCTCTCGGTCGGCGAGCGCCAGCGCATCGAGATCGTCCGCGCGCTGCTGCAGAACCCGAAGCTCATCATCCTCGACGAGCCGACCTCGGTGCTGACGCCGCAGGAGGCGGACAGGCTGTTCGAGACGCTGTTCAAGCTCCGTGGTGAGGGGCGTTCGGTTCTTTATATCAGCCATCGCCTGGAAGAGGTGCAGCGCATCTGCGATCGCGCCACCGTGCTGCGCCATGGCCGTGTGACCGGCGCCTGCGATCCGAAGCAGGAAACGCCGGCCTCGCTCGCCCGCATGATGGTCGGCAGTGAAGTGGCGACCGTCACGCATCCAGAACGCAGCGACAGGGGCGAGGTGCAGCTTGCGGTCGCCAACCTTTCCGTCGCCGCGCGCACGCCCTTCGCGATGCCGCTGCGTGATGTCTCGATGGCGGTGCGCTCCGGCGAGATCCTCGCCATTGCCGGGGTCGCGGGCAACGGCCAGAGCGAGCTCTTCGACGCTCTCTCCGGTGAATATCCGGTCGCCTCGGCCGAGGCGATCGTCATCCGCAAAAAGCCGGTCGGCAACCAGGGCATTACCGCCCGCCGTCTTCTCGGCGCCGGCTTCGTGCCGGAGGAGCGCCATGGCCATGCTGCCGTCTCCGCCATGAAACTGTCGGACAATCTCGTCCTTGCCCGCAGCCAGTCTGACCGCAACGCGTTTCTGGGCCTGCTCGGCATCATCCGCCAAGCAGCAGTGAAATCTGCCGCAAGGCGCATTTCCGAGGCGATGGATGTCCGCAAGAGCGGCGATGACCCGGCGGCTGGCTCGCTGTCCGGTGGGAATCTGCAGAAGTTCATCGTCGGCCGCGAGCTCGACCGCCAGCCGGCGGTGCTCGTCGTCAACCAGCCGACCTGGGGCGTCGACGCCGGGGCGGCGAGCCGCATCCGCCAGGCGCTCGTCGATCTCGCAAGAAGCGGTTCGGCCGTGGTCGTCATCAGCCAGGATCTCGACGAGATCTTCGAAGTGGCGACCGATATTGCCGTCATCTGCGAAGGCCGTCTTTCCCGCCCGTTTCCAGCGGGCGAGCTGACGCGGGAAAGGATCGGCTTGCTGATGGGCGGACTGCACGAGAGCAGCTCCGCCCCGGAGGCGCTCCATGCGCATTGAACTCGAAAAACGTCCCGACGTCTCGAAGCTTTTCGCCTTCGTCTCGCCGCTGCTTGCCCTTGTCCTGACGCTGGTGTTCGGCGCCATCATGTTCGCCATGCTCGGCAAGGACCCGATCGCCGCGCTGGAAGCCTTCTTCATCGAGCCGCTGCTCGAGGTCTGGTCGCTGCACGAACTGGCGATCAAGGCCGCGCCCCTGATCCTGATCGCCGTCGGGCTGGCCGTCTGTTATCGCTCGAACAACTGGAATATCGGCGCCGAAGGCCAGTTCACCATCGGTGCCATCACCGGCTCTTATCTGCCGATCGTCTTTTACGACTGGCATTCGCCGCTCGTGCTGCCGCTGATGCTGATCCTGGGCGCGCTCGGCGGTGCGCTTTTTGCCGCTATTCCGGCGTTGCTGAAGGCACATTTCAACACCAATGAGATCCTGACATCGCTGATGCTGGTCTATATCGCCCAGCTTTTCCTTGACTGGCTGATCCGCGGCGCCTGGCGCGATCCGAAGGGCTTCAACTTTCCCGTTTCGCTGGATTTCGCACCGGAAGCGGTGCTGCCGGCGATCTGGGAAGAGTCGGGCCGCGCCCATTGGGCCTTCGTCTTCGCCATTGTCGCCGCAATCGGCGTCTGGTTCATGCTGCGCTATACGCTGAAAGGCTTCGAGATCGTCGTGCTCGGCCAATCGGAGCGGGCAGGGCGCTTTGCCGGCTTTTCGTCGAAGAAGATGATCTGGTTCAGCTTTCTCTTTTCGGGTGCGCTTGCCGGCCTTGCCGGGATAGCCGAAGTTTCCGGCTCGATCGGCCATTTGCAGCCGGCGATCTCGCCGGGCTACGGCTTCACCGCCATCATCGTCGCCTTCCTCGGCCGCCTCAATCCGCTCGGCATCATCGCATCCGGCCTGGTGCTGGCGCTGACCTATCTCGGCGGCGAGGCGGCACAGCTTTCGCTCGGCGTTTCCGACAAGGTCACCCGCGTCTTCCAGGGCCTGCTGCTCTTCTTCGTGCTCTCCTGCGATACGCTGATCTATTACAAAATCCGCGTGGTCTGGTCGCGGTTAAGGGGCAGGGCGGCATGAGCATCTTCGAAGCCATTCTGCTGACGGTCATCACCGCCTCCACGCCGCTCGTCATTGCCGCGCTGGGAGAACTCGTGACCGAGCGCTCCGGCGTTCTCAATCTCGGTGTCGAGGGCATGATGATCATGGGCGCGGTCGGTGCCTTTGCCACGGCACAGCTCACCGGCTCGGCCTATATCGGCATTGTCGGCGGCGTCGTCAGCGGCGCGCTGTTTTCGCTGCTCTTCGCCTTCCTGACGTTGACGCTCGTCGCCAATCAGGTGGCGACAGGCCTTGCGCTGACGATCCTTGGCCTCGGCGCCTCCGGCATGCTCGGCGAGGCCTTCGTCGGCGCGCCCGGCGTCCGGCTGCTGCCGATCGAAATCCCGGTGCTTTCGGCCATTCCCTATGTCGGAGCGGTCCTCTTCAAGCAGGATCTGATCTTCTATCTGTCGATCCTGCTCGTTATCGCCGTCAACTGGTTCCTCTTCAAGAGTCGCACCGGCCTGAAGATTCGTGCCATTGGCGATAATCACGCCTCGGCGCATGCGCTCGGTATCGATGTCATCCGCATGCGCTACCTCGCCGTGATGTTCGGCGGCGCCTGCGCCGGCCTTGCCGGGGCGCAGCTATCGCTGATCTATACGCCGCAATGGACAGAGAACATGTCCGGCGGGCGCGGCTGGATCGCGCTGGCGCTCGTCGTCTTCTCCTCCTGGCGGCCTTGGCGCCTGCTGGCTGGCGGTTATCTCTTTGGGGCGGTAACGATCCTGCAATTGCACGCACAGGCCTTCGGCATCGGCATTCCCTCGCAGTTCCTCTCGATGCTGCCCTATGCGGCGACAGTTGTGGTCCTCATCATCATCTCGCATAATCGGCGCACGACGTTGATCAATACGCCGGCCTCGCTCGGCAAAGCCTTCGTGCCGGACCGGTGAGCAACAACAACAAGACGGGTTTCGAAACTTCCAACCAACAGGGATCAATATGAAAAAACTTGCACTTGCTCTCGCAGCGACAGCTGCCCTCGTCCTGAGCATCGGTTCGGCCGCCGAGGCGGCTGACAAGGCCAAGGTCTGCTTCGTTTATGTCGGCACCCGCACCGACGGCGGCTGGACGCAGGCCCATGAGAACGGCCGCCTCCAGATCGAGAAGGAATTCGGCGACAAGATCGAGACGCCCTACCTCGAAAGCGTCCCGGAAGGCCCGGATGCCGAACGCGCCATCGAGCGCATGGCCCGCTCCGGTTGCTCGCTTATTTTCACCACGTCCTTCGGTTTCATGGACCCGACTATTGCCGTCGCCAAGAAGTTCCCGAAAGTGAAGTTCGAGCACGCGACAGGCTTCAAGGCCGCCGACAATGTCGCGACCTACAATTCCCGCTTCTATGAAGGCCGCTACATCAGTGGCATTATCGCCGGCAAGCTCTCGAAAACCGGCACGGCAGGCTATATCGCCTCCTTCCCGATCCCCGAGGTGGTGATGGGCATCAATGCCTTCGAAACCGGCGCCAAGTCGGTCAATCCGAACTTCAAGATGAAGGTTATTTGGGTCAACACCTGGTTCGATCCGGGCAAGGAAGCCGATGCCGCCAAGGCGCTGATCGACCAGGGCGTCGATATCCTCACCCAGCACACCGACACGACGGCTCCAATGCAGGTCGCCGAGCAGCGCGGCGTCAAGGCCTTCGGCCAGGCTTCCGACATGATCAAGGCTGGCCCGAACGTCCAGCTGACCGCGATCATCGACACCTGGGGCAATTATTACGTCAAGCGCGTCAAGGCGCTTCTCGACGGCACCTGGAAGTCAGAGCAGAGCTGGGACGGCCTCAAGGACGGCATCCTGACGATGGCGCCCTATACCAACATGCCCGACGACGTGAAGAAACTCGCCGAGGAGACCGAAGCCAAGATCAAGTCCGGCGAATTGCATCCCTTCACCGGCCCTATCAACAAGCAGGACGGCACGCCGTGGCTGAAGGCCGGCGAAAAGGCCGATGACGGCACGCTGCTCGGCATGAACTTTTATGTCGAAGGTGTGGACGACAAGCTGCCAGGTAAATAATCCGGCAAGTCATCTCGCAGATGCGAAGAGCGCCCTTGTGGGCGCTCTTTTTTTGCTGCAATGCATCCTAAGATTCCGATTTACAAAAGTAATACTATATGATTTTTTGACCCTGCGCCGCGAGGATGCGGCATTGGGAGGAAATCATGAAATTGAAGACTGCACTTTTGAGTGCCACGATTCTGGCTGCCTGCATGTTCGGTTCGGCTTCGGCCGCCGGCCTCACTGTCGGCTTCTCGCAGATCGGTTCGGAATCGGGCTGGCGTGCGGCTGAAACGACCGTGACCAAGGAACAGGCCAAGAAGCGCGGCATCGATCTGAAGTTTGCCGATGCGCAGCAGAAGCAGGAAAACCAGATCAAGGCTCTGCGCTCCTTCATTGCTCAGGGCGTCGATGCCATTCTCATTGCTCCGGTCGTCGAAACCGGCTGGGACGACGTTCTCAAGGAAGCCAAGGAAGCCGAAATCCCGGTCATTCTTCTCGACCGTACCATCAAGGCCCCTGACGATCTCTACCTGACGGCGGTGACGTCGGACCTGGTCCATGAAGGCAAGGTTGCAGGCGACTTCCTGGTCAAGACCGTAGGCGACAAGAAGTGCAATGTCGTCGAGCTTCAGGGCACCACCGGGTCGTCGCCGGCCATCGCCCGCAAGAAGGGCTTCGAAGAGGCTCTTGCCGGTCACGACAACCTCAAGATCGTACGCAGCCAGACCGGTGACTTCACCCGCACCAAGGGCAAGGAAGTCATGGAAAGCTTCCTGAAGGCCGAGAATGGCGGCAAGGATATCTGCGCGCTCTACGCTCATAACGACGACATGGCCGTCGGCGCCATCCAGGCGATCAAGGAAGCCGGCCTGAAGCCCGGCAAGGATATCCTCGTCGTCTCCATCGACGCCGTGCCGGATATCTTCAAGGCGATGTCTGAAGGCGAGGCCAATGCCACGGTCGAGCTGACGCCGAATATGGCAGGTCCGGCCTTCGATGCGCTCGAAGCCTATCTGAAGGACAAGAAGGCTCCGGCCAAGTGGATCCAGACTGAGTCGAAGCTCTACACACCGGCTGACGAACCGATGAAGGTCTACGAAGAGAAGAAGGGTCAGGGCTACTGATCTGATGTGACGCCGCTGCACAATTCCTGAAATCGGCATTCGATTTCTGGATAAAATCATGCAGCAGTTCAAAGCGCTACAGCGTCCTTATGCGTCTCGAAAAGATGCGGGGGCGCTGTAGAACCGCACCGGCCCGTCATGGACCGGTGCGGAACTGCCTTGCCGCCTTGGGACGTCATGTCCGGCCGCGGTGCGGCTTTTGCCGTCAATATCAGGAAAACAGACCCTTATGATTCACGATTTCGAGAACGTTCTCGCGGCCTCCGGAATATCGAAATTCTTTCCAGGCGCAGTGGCGCTGGATAAGGTCGATTTCACGCTCCGCAGAGGCGAGGTGCACGCATTGCTGGGCGAAAACGGCGCCGGCAAGTCGACGCTGATCAAGTGCATCACCGGCGCCTATCATCGTGACGAGGGCAGCCTGACGCTCAACGGCCAGGAAATCAATCCGGCCAATACGCTTGCTGCCCAGAAGCTCGGCATCGGCACGGTCTACCAGGAGGTCAACCTGCTGGCCAATCTGAGCGTCGCCGAAAACCTCTTTCTCGGCCGCCAGCCAAGGCGTTTCGGCATGACCGACGTGCGTTCGATGAACCGCAAGGCGCGCGATCTGCTCTCCGGCTACGGCGTCGATATCGACGTCACCGCCGAGCTCGGTCGTTTCTCCGTCGCCGTCCAGCAGGTGGTCGCCATTGCCCGTGCCGTCGACCTCTCCGGCAAGGTGCTGATCCTCGACGAGCCCACCGCAAGTCTCGACAATCAGGAAGTGGCGCTGCTCTTCCGCATCATCGACGACCTGAAGAAACGCGGCCTTGGCATCGTCTTCATCACCCATTTTCTCGAACAGGTCTATGCGATCAGCGACCGCATTACCGTGCTGCGCAACGGCAAGCTCGTCGGCACCCGCGACGCCTCTGATCTGCCGCGCCAGGGCCTGATCGCCATGATGCTCGGCCGCGAACTGGCCCATGTCGAGGAGACGGTGAGAGAACACACCCTCGCCGCGGGCGAGGTCAGATACCGTTTTTCAGGCTACGGTAAACGCGGCAAGGTCAAACCTTTCGATCTTGAAGTGCGCGCCGGAGAGGTGGTCGGCGTCGCCGGGCTGCTCGGCTCCGGGCGCACCGAAACCGCCGAACTGCTCTTCGGCATCGAGCATGCCGACAGCGGCAGCGCCACGATCGACGGCCAGCCAGTGACGATTTCGAGCCCCCGCGCGGCGATCGGAAAGGGTTTCGGCTTCTGCCCGGAGGACCGCAAGACCGATGGCATCATCGGCGACCTGTCGATCAGGGAGAACATCGCTCTGGCGCTGCAGGCCCGCCGCGGCTGGACGCGGCCGCTGTCGCGCGCCGAGCAGAATGCACTCGCCGACCGCTACATCAAGGCGCTCGATATCCGCACCACCGACCGCGAAAAGCCGATCCGGCTGCTCTCCGGCGGCAATCAGCAGAAGGCGATCCTTGCCCGCTGGCTGGCAACCAATCCCAAGTTTCTCATCCTCGATGAGCCAACCCGCGGTATCGATGTCGGCGCCCATGCCGAGATCATCAAGCTCATCGAACAACTCTGCGCCGAAGGCATGTCATTGATCGTAATTTCCTCGGAACTTGAAGAGCTTGTCGCCTATAGTTCACGTGTCATCGTACTGCGCGACAGGCAGCATATCGCCGAACTGACAGGCGAGCGTATCACCGCTGCCGGCATCGTCGATGCCATCGCTGCGGCCGAACACAAGATGGAGGATGCATGAGGTCCTCGCTGAAAGCGCTGGCCTATCGCCTGGCGCCGCAATTGATTGCGCTCGTTGTCATTCTTCTGTTGAATTTCATCACGTCACCGCAGTTTTTTAATGTCGTGGTTCAGAATGACCGCCTCTATGGCAGCCTGATCGACGTGTTGAACCGCGGCGCGCCGGTGGCTCTGCTGGCGATCGGCATGACGCTGGTCATTGCCACCAAGGGCATCGACCTGTCCGTCGGCGCGGTCATCGCCATTTGCGGCGCCGTTGCCGCATCGTCGATTGTCTCAGGAAATTCAGTTGCCTACACCATTATCCTGACACTTGCGATCGGGCTTGCCTGCGGCGTCTGGAACGGGTTCCTGGTGGCCGTCCTCAATATCCAGCCGATCATTGCGACGCTGGTGCTGATGGTGGCCGGTCGCGGCATCGCCCAGCTGATCACCGAAGGGGCCATCCTGACCTTCAACGATGACGGGCTGACCTTCTTCGGCAGCGGTTCCATGGCTCTCCTGCCGATGCCTGTCGTCATCTGGCTTCTCGTTGGCCTGCTCGTCATCCTGCTCGTCCGCCGCACGGCGCTCGGCATGCTGATCGAGGCCGTCGGCATCAATCGTCGCGCCAGCACGCTCTCCGGCATTCAAACGCCGGTGCTGCTGATGGCGGTCTATATGCTGAGCGGGATCTGCGCCTCGATTGCGGGCATCATTGTCGCAGCCGATATCAAGGGCGCCGATGCCAACAATGCCGGCCTATGGCTGGAACTGGACGCCATCCTCGCCGTCGTCGTCGGCGGCAATTCGCTGCTCGGCGGCCGCTTCAGCATTCTCGGATCGCTGATCGGCGCGATGATCATCCAGGTGGTGAATACCGGCATCCTGTCCGCCGGCTTCCCGCCTGAATTCAACCTGATCATCAAGGCTGTCATCATCATCGTCATCCTCGTTATCCAGTCGCCGGCGGTACAATCGCTCGCCATCTTCGCCAGCCGCCGGCAGGGCGGCAGGGAGCAGCTGAAATGAATTCCAAATACCTGCCGCTGCTTGCGACCATCGTCATCTTCGTGCTCGCCTATGCCGGATGCGCGCTGCAATATCCGAACATTCTGTCGACGCGCGTCATCGGCAATCTTTTGACCGACAACGCCTTTCTCGGCATCGCCGCCGTCGGCATGACCTTCGTCATCATTTCGGGCGGCATCGATTTGTCGATCGGCTCGGTCATCGCCTTTACCGGCGTCTTCCTCGCGGTGATCCTGCAGAACACTGCGATCCATCCGCTGCTCGCTTTCGCGATCGTGCTCGTCATCACCACTGCCTTTGGCGGTATCATGGGCGCGATCATCCACTATCTCGAAATGCCGGCCTTCATCGTCACCCTTGCCGGCATGTTCCTGGCGCGCGGCATGGCCTTCGTGCTCTCGATCGACAGCATCCCGATCAACCACGAATATTATTCGACGCTGACGAGCCTCTATTACCGTCTGCCCGGCGGCGGGCGGCTGACGCTAATCGGCGGCGTCATGCTTCTGGTCTTTGCCGTCGGCATCTTCGTCGCCCAGCGCACCCGCTTCGGCACCAACGTCTATGCGCTCGGCGGCGGCACGCAGACGGCGCGGCTGATGGGCGTGCCGGTCGGCCGCACGACAATCCAGATCTATGCGCTGTCGGGCTTTCTGGCGGGGCTATCCGGGATCGTTTTTTCGCTGTACACCTCTGCCGGATATTCTCTTGCAGCAGTCGGCGTCGAACTCGATGCCATCGCGGCGGTCGTCATTGGGGGGACGCTGCTGACCGGAGGAGCGGGATTCGTGGCGGGAACCTTGATCGGTATCCTGATCCAGGGGCTCATTCAGACCTACATCACCTTCGACGGCACGTTGTCGAGCTGGTGGACCAAGATCCTGATTGGCCTTCTGCTATTTGCATTCATCCTGATGCAGAAAGCCATCCTGTTCGTTTCCAGTCTGAACAAGAGGTACGCCTGAGGGGGAGACGGATCGCTTGCGCTACAAATTGGACGAGACACGCAAGACGGGGCGCAGAACCCGGACGAGCCATGCTCAGGTCGTCGACGAACTCGGCAAGGCGATCGTCGCCGGCACCTATCCCGTCGGCTCGATCCTTCCGGGCGATACGGAACTGGCGCAGCGTTTTAAAGTGTCCCGCACCGTCTTGCGCGAGACGATGAAGACGCTTGCCGCCAAGGGCATGGTCGTCGCCAAGGCGCGGGTCGGCACGCGTGTGACCGAAAAGAACCTCTGGAACATGTTCGACAGCGAGATCATCGCCTGGCACTTCGACAACGGCGTGACGGAAGAATTCCTGCTGCAGCTCTACGATATTCGTCTCGCCTTCGAACCCTTCGCCGCCGGTCTCGTCGCCGAGCGGGCGAATGCCGAGGAGATCGAGATGCTGCGCGGGCTGGCGCTCGAGATGGCGGCGGCCGGTCATACGGCCGACAGCCTCGCACTCGCCGACCTTCATTTTCACCTGGCGATCGCCGAAGCCTCGCACAATCCCTTCATGCGGACACTGGGCAGCCTCATCGAAGCAGCCCTCGTCGGCATGTTCCGCATGAGCACGCCGCCAACCGAAAACGGCTTCGCCAATATCGCCGACACCCATATGCGCATCGTCGATGCGATTGTTTCCGGCGATAGCAATGCTGCGCGCCGCGCGATGGAGGACGTTATCCTGGACGGCCGTCATCATGTGCACGAAGCCTTCGTGGCCCGCGGTTCCGACGCCGTCACAGGGCCGATTTCGGCCGCAATTTCACCTTTGTGAAGGCTTTGCTTAGCGACAGGGCCACGCGTCTTTTCGAGAGCCGCAAAGGACGCTGCAGCACTTTGAATGGCTGCATAATTTATCCTTAAATCGATTCCGATTTAGGGAATTATGCAGTATGAGGCGATAAAGCCGCCTCATGGCGCGGATTCGCGGAGCAAATCATGGAACGCACTTGTCTTGCCGTCATCCTTGCCGCCGGTGACAGCACGCGGATGAAATCCTCGAAATCGAAGGTGCTGCATCCGGTCGCCGGACGGCCGATGATCGCCCATGTGGTCGAGGCGGTCGCCTCCGCCGGCATCTCATCCGTCGCCCTTGTCGTCGGCCGTGATGCCGAGGACGTGGCGAAGGCCGCAAGCATCGACGGCGTCGTCATCGAATCCTATCTGCAGAAGGAACGCCTCGGCACCGGCCACGCGGTGCTGGCGGCGCGCGACGCGATCGCCAAGGGCTATGACGATATCCTCGTCACCTATGGCGACGTGCCGCTGCAGACCGACGGGCCGCTCAAAGCCGCCCGCCAGGGCCTTGCAGACGGCAGCGATGTCGTCGTCATCGGCTTCCACACCGACCGCCCGACCGGCTATGGCCGCCTGCTCGTCAAGGACGGCGAACTCATCGCCATCCGCGAGGAGAAAGATGCGACCGATGCCGAGCGCACCGTCACCTGGTGCAACAGCGGGCTGATGGCGATAAATGGCCGCAAGGCGCTCGATCTTCTCACGCGCATCGGCAACGCCAATGCCAAGGGCGAATTCTATCTGACCGATCTCGTCGAGATCGCCCGTTCGCTCGGCGGACGCGTCACCGCCGTCGATGCTCCCGAGATCGAGATGACCGGCTGCAATACCCGTGCCGAACTCGCTGTCATCGAGCGTTTCTGGCAGGAGCGCCGCCGCCACGAGATGATGCTGGCTGGCGTGACCATGATCGCGCCGGAAACCATCTATCTCTCCTATGATACCGTCATCGGCCAGGACGCGCTGATCGAGCCGAACGTCGTCTTCGGTCCCGGCGCGGTGATCGACAGCGGCGCCGTCATTCACGCCTTCTCGCATATCGAAGGCGCTCATGTCAGTCAGGGTGCGACCGTCGGCCCGTTTGCGCGGCTGCGGCCGGGCGCCGATCTCGGCAACGGTTCGAAGGTCGGCAATTTCTGCGAAGTGAAGAACGGCCGGCTGGGCGAGGGCGCCAAGGTCAATCATCTCACCTATATCGGCGATGCCGTCATCGGCGCCGGAGCCAATATCGGCGCCGGCACGATCACCTGCAATTATGACGGCGTCAACAAGAGCGAGACGGTGATCGGCGAAAACGCCTTCATCGGTTCCAATTCCTCGCTGGTCGCGCCGGTGACGATCGGCGACGGCGCCTATATCGGCTCCGGCAGCGTCATCACCGCCAACGTACCGGCCGACGCGCTGGCGCTCGGCCGTGCCCGGCAGGAGATCAAGCCCGGCCGCGCGACGCTGCTGCGTGAGCGTGCGCTCGCCATCAAGGCGGCGAAGAAGGCGAAAGCCTGACCAGCCTTGCGTAACCGGCGGAAATTGAAAGTGACCGCCGAGGTGATTGAGAAATAAGCAGGAATCGTTAGGACTGGCCTCGTCATCGAAGCCTTTATGGGGATACTATATGTGCGGCATTGTGGGGATCGTCGGAACTGCGCCTGTTGCCGGGCGCCTGGTCGATGCGCTGAAGCGTCTCGAATATCGCGGTTACGATTCTGCCGGTGTCGCCACCATTCATGACGGTGTGATGGATCGCCGCCGCGCCGAGGGCAAGCTGTTCAATCTGGAAAAGCGCCTCGACAGCGAACCGCTGCCCGGCACTGTCGGCATCGCCCACACGCGCTGGGCGACCCATGGCGTTCCCAATGAGACCAATGCCCATCCGCATTTCGTCGAAGGCGTCGCCGTCGTCCATAATGGCATCATCGAGAACTTCTCCGAGCTTCGCGACGAGTTGACCGAAGAGGGTTCGGTCTTCCAAACCCATACCGACACCGAGGTGGTTGCCCATCTGATGGCGAAATACTTGCGCGAAGGCCTAGAGCCGCGCGCCGCCATGCTGAAGATGCTGAACCGGGTGACCGGCGCCTATGCGCTGGCCATCATGCTCAAGGCCGATCCCGGCACGATCATGGCCGCCCGTTCCGGACCGCCGCTCGCCGTCGGCTACGGCCGCGGCGAGATGTTCCTCGGCTCGGACGCGATCGCGCTTTCGCCCTTCACCAACGAGATCACCTATCTCGTCGACGGTGATTGCGCCGTCCTCACCCGAGATGGCGTCTCGGTGCTCGATTTCGCCGGCAAGCCGGTCAAACGCGCCCGCCAGATCTCGCAGGCGACTGCCTATGTCGTCGACAAGGGCAACCACCGCCATTTCATGGAAAAGGAAATCTACGAGCAGCCGGAGGTGATCTCCCACGCGCTCAGCCACTATGTCGATTTCGCCGAGAATACGATCGGCGCCAACGCCGCCACGATCGACTTCAAAGCTGCGACCGGCTTGGCGATCTCGGCCTGCGGCACTGCCTATCTCGCCGGCCTCGTCGGCAAATACTGGTTCGAGCGTTATGCCCGCCTGCCGGTCGAAATCGACGTCGCCTCGGAATTTCGCTACCGTGAAATGCCGCTGTCGCCGTCGCAGGCCGCTCTCTTCATCTCGCAGTCCGGCGAGACCGCCGATACGCTGGCATGCTTGCGCTATTGCCGCGACAACGGATTGAAGATCGGCGCCGTCGTCAATGTCCGCGAATCGACGATCGCGCGTGAATCCGATGCCGTCTTCCCGATCATGGCCGGCCCCGAAATCGGCGTCGCCTCGACCAAGGCCTTCACCTGCCAGCTCGCCGTGCTGGCAGCGTTGGCGATCGGCGCCGGCAAGGCGCGCGGCACGGTGAGTGCAGACGAGGAGAGGGCGCTGGTGCGCCATCTCGCCGAAATGCCGCGCATCATGAGCCGGGTGCTGAACCTCATCCAGCCGCAGATGGAAAGCCTGTCGCGCGAGCTGTCGAAGTGCAAGGACGTGCTCTATCTCGGCCGCGGCACCAGTTTCCCGCTCGCCATGGAAGGCGCGCTGAAGCTCAAGGAAATCTCCTATATCCATGCCGAAGGTTACGCCGCCGGCGAATTGAAGCACGGGCCGATCGCGCTGATCGATGAGAACATGCCTGTCATCGTCATCGCCCCCTACGACCGTTTCTTCGAAAAGACCGTCTCGAACATGCAGGAGGTCGCAGCCCGCGGCGGCCGCATCATCTTCATCACCGACGAGGCCGGTGCAGCGGCCTCGAAACTGCCGACCATGGCGACGATCACCCTGCCTGTGGTCGACGAAATCATCGCGCCGATGATCTTCTCGCTGCCGATCCAGCTGCTCGCCTATCACACCGCCGTCTTCATGGGCACCGATGTCGACCAGCCGCGCAACCTGGCGAAATCGGTGACCGTGGAATAAGCCTGTAACGCCGCGACCTTCGCTCGAAACATATTGTGCGGGACCCCGAATTCTGGCAATTTTGGTCTGCGGACAAGGGGGAAGGGCCGGCGTACCAGCCTGTCCATGACTGAGATGGAGATCATCAGGAAACGATGACCGACAACACCCCCAGAATGCCGGTCGCGACCCGGCTGAGGAATAATTTTCTCGCAGGGTTGATCATCTGCGCGCCGATCGCGATCACCATCTGGCTGACCTGGACCTTCATCCATTGGTCGGACAGTTGGGTCCGGCCCTATATTCCGGCGCGCTGGAATCCGGAAAGCTATCTCAATTTCGCCATTCCCGGTTTCGGCCTGCTGATCGCCGTCGTGCTGATCACCGTCGTCGGCTTTCTCGGCAAGAACCTCATCGGCCAGAGCATCGTCCGGTTCGGCGAATCGATCGTTCAGCGCATGCCGCTGGTGCGCACGGTCTACAGAAGCGTGAAGCAGATTTTCGAAACCGTGCTGAAGGAACAGGCGAACTCCTTCAAGAAGGTCGGCCTCATCGAATATCCAGGCCCCGGCCTCTGGGCGCTGATCTTCATCGCCACCGACGCCAAGGGCGAAATCGCGTCGAAGTTCAATGCGATGGGCCAGGATATGGTCGCCGTCTTCCTGCCGCCGACGCCGGTGCCGACAGCCGGCTTCCTCATCTTCGTGCCGCGCGAGAAGATCGTCATGCTCGATATGTCGCCGGAAGACGCCGCCAAGTTCCTGATTTCAGGCGGGCTTGTCGCGCCGGAACACAAGCCGGCCGATCCGAAGCAGAAGCATTTGCCGCGGCCAAAGCCGGTGGCAGTTTCCAAAGCGGAATGATGCATGTCGCCCAAAAGCGTTCAGCGGTTTTGGGGTAACGACATGCATGGAACAAAGACTTAAAGCATGCCGCAGCGCGCTTCATCCAGCCCTGAGAAAACGGATCGCCTCGTCGCGGCGGAAAAGATAGAGCAGGGTGCGGATCGCCGTTCCCCTCTCGGTGGTCAGCTCCGGATCGCGCTCGATGAGGTAAGCCGCATCCTTGCGGGCGATCTCCAACAGGTCGGCATGCGCCTCGAGGCTGGCGATGCGAAAGCCCGGCGTACCGGATTGCCTTGTGCCGAGCAATTCGCCTTCACCGCGCAGCTTCAGGTCCTCCTCGGCGATGCGGAAGCCATCCTCCGTCTCCCGCATGATCGAAAGCCTGGCATGGCCGGTCTCGCCGAGTGGTCCCTTGTAGAGCAGGATGCAGGTCGAAGCCTCGTCGCCGCGCCCGACGCGGCCGCGCAGCTGATGCAATTGCGCCAGGCCGAAGCGTTCGGCATGTTCGATCACCATGATCGTCGCATCCGGCACGTCGACGCCGACCTCGACGACGGTCGTGGCAACGAGCAGCCGGGTCTCGCCGTTCTTGAACGCCATCATCGCCATGTCCTTCTCCGGCCCGCTCATGCGGCCGTGGATGAGGCCGACATCCGGGCCGAGTGCGGAGGTGAGCGTCGCATGCCGCTCCTCGGCCGACATCAGGTCGAGCTCTTCGGACTCCTCGACCAAAGGGCAGATCCAGTAGGCCTTCTTGCCTTCGCCAAGCGCGCTTTGCAGCCGCCCGACGATTTCGCCGGTCCGTTCCATCGGCACGGTGATCGTCTGGATCGGCTTGCGGCCGGCCGGCTTCTCGGTGAGTTTGGAGACGTCCATATCGCCGAAGGCGGCAAGCACCAGCGTGCGCGGGATCGGCGTCGCTGTCATGACCAGCATATGCGGCGAGAGGCCCTTGGCGGTCAGCCGCAGGCGCTGATGCACGCCGAAACGGTGCTGCTCGTCGACGACGGCAAGCATCAGATTGGCGTAGGCGACACTGTCCTGGAAAAGCGCATGCGTGCCGATGATGATCTGGGCAGCACCCGAGGCAATGCGCTCCAGGATTTCCTCCCGTTCGCGTCCCTTGGTGCGCCCGGTCAGCACTTCGATGTTGAGCCCGGCGGAGGCGGCAAATTTCGAGATCGTTGCGTGGTGCTGCCGCGCCAGGATTTCGGTCGGCGCCATCAGCACGGCCTGGCCGCCGCTCTCAATCACCGCCGCTATCGCCATCAGCGCCACCAGCGTCTTGCCGGAACCGACATCGCCCTGCAGCAGCCGCAGCATGCGCTCGTTGCCGGCCATATCCTTCAAAACCTCGGCGATCGCCTCGTTCTGGCTTGATGTGAGCGAGAAGGGCAAGGTCTTCAGGATCTTGCTGCTGATGGCGCCG
The DNA here is from genome assembly GCF_025847085.2 of Rhizobium sp. BT-226. Classification (NCBI taxonomy): domain Bacteria; kingdom Pseudomonadati; phylum Pseudomonadota; class Alphaproteobacteria; order Hyphomicrobiales; family Rhizobiaceae; genus Rhizobium; species Rhizobium sp. BT-226. The sequence continues at coordinate 419,576 of NZ_JAOYTI010000001.1, forward strand.
GTCGCAGTGACCGGCTGGCCCGCCACCTTGCGCAGCCTCTGCCGCACCAGGCTCAGTGACAGCTGGCCGGCGAGGAACTCGTCATAGGCAAGCCGCCGCCGGGCAGGGGCCTGCGGGTCGATATCGCTGGGATCGCGCGGCTCGTGCAGCATGTGGAAACTGTCGCGGATCGACGGCAGGCCCTGTTTCTCAGTCAGCGCCAGGTCGATCCATTCCGGCAGCTCGGGAAAACGCGGCAGACCGGCGTCGATGATCTTGCGCAGCGTCTTCGGCGAGAGCCCCGCCGTCAGCGGATAGATCGGCTCGACCAGCGGCAGGCTCTCCGCCTCGTCCGCCCTGACGATATAATCGGGATGCACCATCGAGGCGCGGCCGTTGAACCAGTCGATCTTGCCGCTGACCGTCACCTCCGCGTCGATCGGCAGTTGCTTTTCTAGCCACGCCGCCTGTCCGCGGAAGAAGACCAGTGTCAGTTCGCCGGTCTCGTCATGCAGGAAGACGCGGTAGGGGATATTGCTTTTGCCGCCCGGCGGCACCTGGTGGCGGTCGACGCGCGCGGTGATCGTCACGATCGCGCCCTGCGGCGCGCGGGCTATTCCCGGTTGGTTGCGCCGGTCGGTCAGCGAGAAGGGCGCGTGGAAGAGCAGGTCGATGACCCGGCAATCCTCCAGCGTCTCGCGCCCGAGCAGCTTGACCAACAGGTCGGCGATCTTCGGGCCGACGCCCGGAAGGCCCGAAATAGGGGAAAACAGAGGATCGAGAATGGCGGGGCGCATGCGGCCAAAATGCGATGAACAATGCGGCCTTGGCAAGGCTGACAAGCCGCTTTCCAGGGTCTATAGAGGCGCATCAACAGGAAGGTAATGCCATGACAGGTGTCACGCTCACGAGTGCCGGTCTCGACCCGCGCCGCCGCAGAATCCTTTTCCGCTGCTGGCATCGCGGCATCCGCGAAATGGATCTGGTTTTCGGCCAATTCGCCGAAGCTGAGGTCGCCAGACTATCGGAAGCCGAGCTCGACGAGTTCGAGACGATCATGGCGGAAGAGGACAATGATCTCGTTCGCTGGATCATGGGAACATGGCCGGTGCCTGAGCGTTTCCAGACACCGATGTTTGCCCGCATTGCCGCCTACAAGCCCGATTTTGACAAGCCCCTCAGGACGCCGGAATGATTCCTGGTTTCGATGCGAAGAAGCTTGCGGCCATTGCCGAGCCGCTGACGATCGGCAATGTGCCGGCAGGTCTTGAGACGCTGCTGCTCGCAGAACTTGCCCGAACGGGAGAGCCGGTCGCCTATGTCATGTCCGACGGCCACCGCATGGCCGACCTGGAGCAGATGCTGGGCTTCGTCGCCCCCGACATTCCGGTTCTCACCTTGCCGGCCTGGGACTGTCTGCCCTATGACCGCGTCTCGCCGAGCGCCGACACCTCGGCCCGCCGGCTTGCCGCACTCGGCGGCCTGATTGCCCATCGCAAGAAGCCGCATGCGGCAATCGTGCTCGTCACCGCCAATGCCATGCTGCAGAAGGTGGCGCCGCAGGATGTCATCGAAAGCCTGAGCTTTTCGGCTCGTCCCGGCAACCAGCTGCGCATGGACGATCTCGCCGGCCGCCTGGAGCGCAATGGCTTCGAGCGGGTCGCGACCGTTCGCGAAGTCGGCGAATATGCCGTGCGCGGCGGTATTCTCGATGTCTTCGTGCCGGGTTCCGAAGAGCCGGTCCGCCTCGATTTCTTCGGTGATACGCTGGAGAGCATCCGCAGCTTCGATCCGGCGAGCCAGCGCACGACCGGGCAGGTGCGATCCCTCGATCTCAACCCGATGAGCGAAGTGACGCTGACGCCGGATACGATCAGCCACTTCCGCAAGAATTATCTCTCCGCTTTCGGCGCGACCACCCGCGACGACGCGCTATATCTCGCCGTCTCCGAAGGCCGCCGTTACCCTGGCATGGAGCATTGGCTGCCGCTCTTCTACGAGAAGCTCGATACCGTCTTCGATTATCTCAGCGGCTTCCGTATCGTCATCGACCATACGGTACGTGAGGCAGCAGAAGAGCGCTCCAAGCTCGTTTTCGATTATTACGATGCCCGCCTGAATTCCGGCCAGCCGGCCAAGGGCCAGATGACGCAGGGCACGCCTTACAAGCCGGTGACGCCGGGCCAGCTCTATCTCGACCGCAAGCTTTTCGTCAAAACCCTCGACGCGCTCGGCGCGATCCGCATCAGCCCCTTCAACGAGCATGAGGGCGAGGCGCGGCGGGTCGTCAATGTCGACGCCCGCCAGGGTCAGCGCTGGGCCCGCTCGAACGCCGAAGGCGGCGGTGATGCCGAGCGCATCAATATCTTCGACGTCGTCGTCAAGCATATTGCCGATCGCCGTGCCGCCGGCGCGAAAGTGCTGGTCACCGCCTGGACCGAAGGTTCGCTGGAGCGCCTGCTGCAGGTGCTGAACGAACACGGCCTGGAAAAGGTCAAGCCGATCGAGGCGCTGAAGGATGTCGGCTCGCTGGCGAGAGGCGAGGCGGCTGCCGCCGTGCTCAGCCTCGAAGCCGGCTTTGAGGCCGGCGATCTCGTCGTCATCGGCGAGCAGGATATCCTCGGCGACCGCATGGTGCGCCGCTCCAAGCGCCGCAAGCGCGCAGCCGATTTCATCTCGGAAGTCGCGGGCCTCGACGAGGGCTCGATCGTCGTCCACGCCGAACATGGTATCGGCCGCTTTATAGGGCTAAGGACCATCGAAGCCGCAGGCGCGCCGCATGCCTGCCTCGAGCTGCAATATGCCGACGAGGCCAAGCTCTTCCTGCCGGTCGAAAACATCGATCTCCTCTCGCGTTACGGCGGCGAAGGCACCGAAGCCCAGCTCGACAAGCTCGGCGGCGGCGCCTGGCAGATGCGCAAGGCCAAGCTCAAGAAGCGCCTGCTCGATATGGCCGATGCGCTGATCCGCATCGCTGCCGAGCGCCTGACACGCCATGCGCCGATGCTGACGACGCCGGAAGGCCTTTACGACGAATTTGCCGCCCGCTTCCCCTATGACGAGACCGAGGACCAGGATAACGCCATCGAAGCCGTGCGCTCGGATCTCGCCGCCGGCCGGCCGATGGACCGTCTCGTCTGCGGCGACGTCGGTTTTGGCAAGACCGAAGTGGCGCTGCGCGCCGCCTTCGTCGCCGCGATGAACGGCGCCCAGGTCGCCGTCGTCGTGCCGACGACACTGCTTTCCCGCCAGCATTTCAAGACCTTCTCCGACCGTTTCCGCGGCCTGCCGGTGCGCATCCAGCAGGCCTCGCGCCTTGTCGGCGCCAAGGAGCTGGCGCTGACCAAGAAGGAAGTGGCGGAAGGCAAGACCGATATCGTCGTCGGCACGCATGCGCTGCTCGGCGCCGGTATCAAATTCGCCAATCTCGGCCTGCTTGTTGTCGACGAGGAACAGCATTTCGGCGTCAAGCACAAGGAGCGGCTGAAGGAGCTGAAGAGCGACGTGCACGTGCTGACGCTGTCGGCAACGCCGATCCCGCGCACGCTGCAGCTTGCCATGACCGGCGTGCGCGAACTGTCGCTGATCACCACGCCGCCGGTCGACCGCATGGCGGTGCGCACCTTCATCTCGCCCTTCGACAGCCTGGTGATCCGCGAGACGCTGATGCGCGAGCACTATCGCGGCGGCCAGAGCTTCTATGTCTGCCCCAGGCTTGCCGATCTCGAGGACGTGCATGCCTTCCTGCAATCGGATGTGCCGGAGCTGAAGGTCGCCGTCGCCCATGGCCAGATGCCGGCCGGCGAACTCGAAGACATCATGAATGCCTTCTATGAAGGCCGCTACGACGTGCTTCTCTCGACCACCATCGTCGAATCCGGCCTCGACGTGCCCACGGCCAATACGCTGATCGTCCACCGTGCCGATATGTTCGGCCTTGCCCAGCTTTATCAGCTGCGCGGCCGCGTCGGCCGCTCGAAGGTGCGCGCCTTTGCGCTCTTCACCCTGCCGGTCAACAAGGTGCTGACGGCAACTGCCGAGCGTCGCCTCAAGGTGCTGCAGTCGCTGGATACGCTTGGCGCCGGTTTCCAGCTGGCGAGCCACGATCTCGATATTCGCGGCGCCGGCAACCTGCTCGGCGAGGAGCAGTCAGGCCATATCAAGGAGGTTGGCTTCGAGCTTTACCAGCAGATGCTGGAAGAGGCGGTTGCCGAGGTCAAGGGTGTCGACGAGATCCACGATACCGGCTGGTCGCCGCAGATCTCGGTCGGCACGACGGTAATGATCCCGGAAGGCTACGTTCCCGACCTGCACCTGCGCATGGCGCTCTACCGCCGTCTCGGAGAAATCACCGAGCTCAAGGAGATCGACGGCTTCGGCGCCGAGATGATCGACCGATTCGGGCCGATGCCGATCGAAGTCCAGCATCTGCTGAAGATCGTCTACATCAAGTCGCTCTGCCGCACCGCCAATGTCGAAAAGCTCGATGCCGGCCCGAAGGGTGTCGTCGTGCAGTTCCGCAACAAGGAATTCCCCAATCCGGCCAACCTCGTCGGTTATATCGGCAAGCAAGGCACGATGGCGAAGATCCGCCCCGATCACAGCCTGTTCCTGACCCGCGACCTGCCGACACCGGAGAAGCGCCTGCAGGGTGCGGCTGTTATCATGACGCAACTGGCAGAACTCGCGAAATAGAGCAATTCCAGCAAAAGTATACCGCGGTTTTGCGTCGGGAATTGCGTAAAAAGAGGAGAGGGTGATGGCGAAATACGGCGCAACGATCGCCTGGCAGCGCAACGGTGAGACCTTCACCGACAACCGCTATAGCCGCGCCCACCGCTGGACCTTCGATGGCGGCATCGAAGTGCGGGCGTCATCCTCCTCGCACAGCGTTCCTCTGCCCTATTCCGTCGAGGATGCCGTCGATCCGGAAGAGGCTTTCGTCGCCTCACTCTCCAGCTGCCACATGCTCTGGTTCCTGTCGATCGCGGCCAAACAGGGCTTTCGCGTCGACAACTACACCGATGTCGCCGAGGGCATTCTGGAGAAGAATGCCGAAGGCCGCCTTGCCATGACCGTCGTGACGCTCCGTCCGCATGTCGTCTTCAGCGGCGAAACGCAGCCCTCTTTAAGCGAACTCGAAGCCCTGCACCATCGCGCCCATGACGAATGTTTCATCGCCAATTCGGTGAAGACCGAGGTGAGGTGCGTTCCGATTCTGGGCTGAAGCTGGAGCCGCCGGCGTCAGTTGAGGCCCGACCGCGCCTCGGCCTTCGCCTTGGCGATATCACGCAGCGCGTTCGCCAGCACGTCGGGCGTCTGTGCGCCGCTGACGGCATACTGCTGGTCGAAGATGAAGAACGGCACGCCGTTGACGCCCATCTCCTGCGCCGCCTTGATCTCGGCGACGATCAGATCGCGGTCGGCATCGGAGGCAAGCAGCGAGGCGATGACCGAGCGGACGAGGCCGGACTTTTCGGCGATATCGAGCAACACCGTATGGTCGCCGACATTGCGGCCTTCCTCGAAATTCGCCTTGAACAGAGCGGCAACGACCTTGTCCTGCTTCTCGCGGCCTTCGATCATCGCCCAGTGGATCAACCGATGCGCATCGAGCGTGTTCGGGCCGATCTTGATCGCCTCGAAATTAAAGGCGATGCCGACCTCGCGGCCGTAATCGGTGAGCATCTTATGCGCCTGCGCCACGCGCTCCTCGCCGCCGAGCTTCTCAGCCAGCGCCTTCTTCTGGTCGACGCCTTCCTTGGGATAGTCGGGATTGAGCCGGTACGGCCGCCAGTTGATGTCGACGCCGATTTGGTCCTGAACCTCGGCGATGGCGAGTTCCAGCCGCGCCTTGCCGAGATAGCACCAGGGGCAGACGACATCCGAGACGACGTCGATGGTGATGCGCTCCATGATGATGTTCCTTATTTCTGTGCGCCTCCGAAGGAGGCATGAGAACGGCCGTTCGCCGGTTTTACTGCGCGCTCGTATCCCACCATACCGGCAGCTGATAGCCGCTGAGCGGTACGCTGTCGGGACGGCCGATGCGCTTGCTCCGCGCCACCCATTGCTGGTCCATGTGATAGAGCGGCAGCACGTAATGGCTGGAAAGCAGCAGCCGGTCGTAGGAGCGGACCGCCGCAGTGAAATCCTCCGCCGAGCGGGCCCTGAGCAGGTGATCGATCAGTGTGTCGAGATCGGGATCGTTGGCGCCGGCGAAGCTGTCGGTTCCCTCGCGCGTGCGCGCGGCCGAAGACCAGCGGCCGAGCTGTTCGTTTCCAGGCGATAGCGAGGACGTGTAGGACTTCATGATCATGTCGTAATCGAAGCTGTTCGTCCGGCTCTGATACTGCGAATCGTCGACCGTGCGAATCGAAGCGGCGATGCCGATCGTCTGCAGCGAACGCTGATAGGCGACCGCGAGCTTCTCCTGGTCGGCATTCTGCGTCATGATCTCGAAGGCGAGCTGGCGGCCGGAGGCATCGAGCATCTTGCCGCCCTGGATCGTGTAGCCGCCCTGTTTCAGCTGCTCGACGGCCTGTTTCAGCACATTGCGGTCGCGGCCGGAGCCGTCGGTGACCGGCAGCTTGTAGGTGCCGTCGAGAATCTCCGGTGCGATCCTGTCCTTGATCGGCCCGAGCAGGGCAAGCTCGGCCGCATTGGCGGGGACCCCGAAACTCGACAGCTCGGAGTTCTGCCAGAAGCTCTGCGTGCGTTTATAGGCGCCGGAATAGAGGTTCTTGTTCGCCCATTCGAAGTCGAACACCAGCGACAGGCCTTCGCGCACCTTGGGATCGGCAAAGATCGGCCGGCGCGTGTTGAACACGAAGCCGAGCATGCCGCTCGGCAGTTTCGGTGTGAACGCGTCCTTGACCACAGCCCCCGAGGTGACGGCGGGGAAATTATAGGCATTGGCCCAATGACCGGGATTGCCGTCGGGATAGATGTCGACATCGCCCTTCTTGAAGGCCTCGAACAGCGTCGTGTCCTGCAGGAAATACTGGACGGTGATTTGGTCGTAATTGTCGGTGCCGACCTTGGCGGGAATGTCCTTGCCCCAGTAATCCGGATCGCGCTCATAGGTGATGCTCTCGCCAGGCTTCACCGTCTTCACCTTGTAGGGACCGGAGCCGACCGGCGGCGTCAGCGACGAACGGTCGAAGGTTTCAGGATCGATCGCATGTTTCGGCAGCACCGGGAACAGGCCGAAGATCAGCGGCGTCTCGCGGTCGGCCTTGTCGTTGAAGGTGAAGCGCACGCTGCGCTCGCCGACTTTTTCCATCTTGGCGACGACGTTGAGGCGGTTGGCGAAGGGCACGCGGCCCTTGTCGCGCATCAGCTCGAAGGTGAACATTACGTCTTCGGGCGTCACCGGCCGGCCATCGGCCCATTTCGCCTTCGGATTGAGGTTGAACTGGATGAAGCTCCGATCATCGTCCCATTCCACCGTTTCGGCCAGCAGGCCGTAGAGTGTGAAGGGCTCGTCCCTGGAGCGCTGCATCAGCGATTCGTAGACGAGATTGCCATAATCCGGATCCCACATGCCGCGCGCCGTCGTGCGCATGCTCTTCAGGATGAACGGATTGAGGTTGTCGAAGGTGCCGACGACGCCGTAGGTGATCTTGCCGCCCTTCTTCACGTCGGGATTGACGTAAGGGAAGTGCTTGTAGTCCGGCGGCAAAGCCGGCTCGCCATGCATCGCGATGCTGTGCAGTGGCTCGGCAGCGACAGTGCCGCACAGCAGCGAGAGGACGAGGGGGACGACAATCCGGAGCATTCGGCAATCCTTGATCCGTGAAAACGGGGCATGATTCACGCCAAGATTATCATGGGGTCGACTGATTCCAACACGGAACGGCGATTTCTTTGGCATCGCGACGAAATGCACCTCAAATTGCCAAAGAAATGCTGGATATCTTGAACGCCGCGATGTAACAGGTGAACCCGAAGTTTCGGGGTCATGCATTTGCCTTATTTTTTTAAGAGGTGGAGTGCCGAACGACCCGATGGTTGGGGCGGCAAGACGCTGCCCCGAACGGATATCAGGAGACGGAATTCGTTATGATGTTCAAGTCTGAAAAGAAAATGCGGGCAGCGCTGTCCGTTCTGGCAGTGGTGTTCGGCGCTTCGGCTCCGGTCTCCTCCTTCGCACAGGATGCGGCGGCACAGGCTCCGGCCGATGCCCCGGCACAGGCCGCAGGAGCGCCGAAGCTCGGCTGGTACAAGACCTGCAGCAAGCAGGAAGACAACGACATCTGTGTTGTCCAGAACCTGATCCTCGCCAATGGCGGCCAGCTCGTCACGGCCGTCGGGCTGATCTCCGTTTCCGGCAAGATCAACCGCAAGCTCCTGCAGGTCTCGGTTCCGACAGCGCGCCTCGTTCCTCCCGGCATCATCATGCAGATCGACGGCGGCAAGGGCCAGAAGCTCGACTACGCAGTCTGCCTGCCGGACAAGTGCACCGCCGAAATTCCGCTGACCGACGCGATGATCGCCAGCCTCAAGAAGGGCAGCGATGTGATCTTCACGTCGATCAACTTCCGCCGCGCCCCGAACCCGATCAAGATTTCGCTTGAAGGCTTCACCGGCGCTTATGACGGCGAACCGGTTTCCGAATCCAAGCTCGCTGAAAGCCAACGCAGCCTGCAGGACAGCATGCAGAAGAAGGCTGAAGAAGCCCGCAAGAAGCTGGAAGATGCCCAGAAGGCAGCCAAGGCGCAGTAATCCTGCCACCTTCTTGAAACAAAACCCGGCTTCGCGCCGGGTTTTTTGTTGCGCAAAGAAAAGGCCTCGCCGGGAGAAGCGAGGCCTTGATTCAACGATCGGCACGAGTGACTTAGTGGGCGAAGCTCATCTTGGGTTTGAACTGCCCTGACGGGGCCTGATCGAAAATCTGGTAGATCTGTGGGTTGCGAAGCGGCGTGCCGCTTTCGTCGTTCATCAGGTTCTGCTCGGAGACGTAGGCGACATATTCGCTTTCGTCATTCTCGGCGAGCAGGTGATAGAAGGGCTGGTCCCTGCTCGGGCGCACTTCGGCCGGAATGGAATTCCACCATTCCTCCGTATTCGCGAACTCCGGATCAACGTCGAAGATGACGCCGCGAAACGGAAAAACCTTGTGCCGAACCACTTCGCCGATACTGAATTTTGCTACTCTTTCTTTCATGGTACGACTTCCTTTCATCACCGAATTTGGTGATTGGTGTCGCGCAAATCAAGATTTTTGCGCGAGTTCGTCACATGAACGTCACATCCTCCTGCTGGCGTCCATGACCCGGGAGGTGAAAGTCCCGGCGAACCGGGGCTTTCGGTCTTGGCGGCCGATCAGGCCGAATAATACATGTCGTATTCGACCGGATGCGGCGTCATTTCGAAACGCATCACCTCGGCCATCTTCAGCTCGATGAAGGCATCGATCTGGTCGTCGTCGAAAACACCGCCGGCCGTCAGGAACTTACGATCCTTGTCGAGGCTTTCGAGCGCTTCGCGCAACGAGCCGCAGACGGTCGGGATCTTCTTCAATTCCTTCGGCGGCAGGTCGTAGAGATCCTTGTCCATGGCCTTGCCGGGATGGATCTTGTTCTTGATGCCGTCGAGGCCGGCCATCAGCATGGCGGCAAAGGCGAGATAGGGGTTGGCGGTCGGATCCGGGAAGCGGACTTCGACGCGCTTGGCCTTCGGATTGGAGCCGAACGGAATGCGGCAGGAAGCCGAGCGGTTGCGGGCCGAATAGGCAAGCAGCACAGGGGCTTCGTAACCCGGGACGAGACGCTTGTAGGAGTTCGTCGACGGATTGGTGAAGGCGTTGATCGCCTTGGCATGCTTGATGATGCCGCCGATGTAGAACAGGCAGCTCTCGGAAAGGCCGGCATATTCGTCGCCGGCAAAGGTCGGCTTGCCGCCCTTCCAGATCGACTGGTGCACATGCATGCCCGAGCCATTGTCGCCGAAGATCGGCTTCGGCATGAAGGTCGCCGTCTTGCCGTAGGCGTTGGCCACCTGGTGCACGACGTATTTGTAGATCTGCATCTTGTCGGCGTTGCGCACCAGCGTATCGAACTTGATGCCGAGTTCGTGCTGGGCGGCCGCGACTTCATGGTGATGCTTTTCGACGACGACGCCCATTTCTGAGAGCACCGTCAGCATTTCCGAACGCATGTCCTGGGCGCTGTCGACGGGAGGAACAGGGAAATAACCGCCCTTGACGCGCGGGCGATGGCCGAGGTTGCCGGTCTCGTAATCGGTATCGTCGTTCGACGGCAGTTCGGTTGAATCGAGCTTGAAGCCGGTATTGTAGGGGTCGGCCTTGTACTTGACGTCGTCGAAGACGAAGAATTCAGCCTCCGGGCCGACGAAGACCGTATCGCCGATGCCGGATGCCTTGAGGTATGCTTCGGCCTTCTTGGCGGTGCCGCGCGGATCGCGGTTATAGGCTTCGCCGGAAACCGGATCGAGGATGTCGCAGACGATGACCATGGTCGACTGGGCGAAAAACGGGTCCATATGCACCGTTTCGGTATCGGGCATCAGCACCATGTCGGACTCGTTGATGGCCTTCCAGCCGCCGATCGAGGAGCCGTCGAACATCACGCCGTCGGCGAACATGTCCTCATCGACGCAGACAACGTCCATCGTCACATGCTGCAGCTTGCCCTTTGGGTCGGTGAAACGCAGATCGACGAACTTTACGTCGTTCTCCTTGATCTGCTTCAGAATTTCGCTTGCGGTCGCCATTAATGAGTTTCCTCCGATTTGCGGTGACGGTGTAGGTCGGCGATGACGGTAACGGACTTTGCGCGATTGGCAAAGTGGTCAGATGGCATCGATGCCGGTCTCGCCGGTGCGGATGCGGATAACCTCTTCGACATTGGAGACGAAGATCTTTCCATCGCCGATGCGGCCGGTCTGCGCCGCCTTGCGGATCGCATCGATGACGGCCTCCGCATTCTCGTCGGCCAACACGACCTCGACTTTGACCTTCGGCAGGAAATCGACGACGTATTCAGCTCCGCGGTAGAGTTCCGTGTGGCCCTTCTGACGGCCGAAACCCTTGGCTTCCGTGACCGTGATACCTTGCAGGCCAACTTCCTGAAGGGCTTCCTTCACTTCGTCCAGCTTGAAAGGCTTAATGATCGCTTCGATCTTTTTCATGAGAAAATGTCTCTCCGCTTCTCTTGTTATGGCAGGAATTTTCCCGCTCGCCGGATATGATGCAGATATCGTGCCAGTTTGAAATCCATCTTATCGAAAAAAGACGGCGATTCTGCCAAAACCGGCGCGTTTGTGGGGAATTCTACGTGGTTTTGGTGGCGGAACAGGTGGAAAAACATTGTCTCCGATCAAAATCACATCCGAAACCGAAAAACTCATGTATTTTCGCAACGGCGAATACACATCTCGTAAGGATGAAAATATAGGCAAATGCCTAAATTGAGTCCTTCTCTTTGCTGTTTCAGGCGGTTGTTTTTTAGGCGTTTTTTGATTGAATAGGGTGATGATCAATCGTCTCTCCGACCTTCTTCTCACGCCTGCCGAAATGGCCGCCGTCGATGCGGCCGCGGCCTCATCCGGCATCGACTCCTTCGGCCTGATGGAGAGGGCAGGTGCCGCGGTCGCGGCCGCTGCTCTGCGCCTTCATCCCGGAGCGTTGCGCTTCGTCGTCGCCTGCGGACCCGGCAACAATGGCGGCGACGCCTATGTTGCGGCACGTCATCTGCAGCAGAGCGGGGCGAGGGTGGCGCTCTTCCACCTCGGCGATCCCGTGGCGCTGAAGGGTGATGCCGCCCGTGCCCGCATGGGCTGCGCGCTCAAGGGACAGCAACTTGACCTCTATCGGCCGGAACCCGGCGACGTCGTCATCGATGGCTTGTTCGGGGCGGGACTTGGCCGCGCGGTGCCGGCCGATGTGCAGGCGCTGATCGAGCGCGTCACCGAGGCCGCTATTCCCGTGCTCGCCATCGATCTGCCCTCCGGCCTCGATGGTCGCACCGGCAAGGTGCTGGGTGCCGCCTTCCGGGCCTGCTACACCATCACCTTCATGACCCGCAAGCCCGGCCATCTACTGATGCCGGGCAGGGAGCTTTGCGGTGAATTGGAGGTTTTCGATATCGGAATTCCCGCCCGCATCGTCAGGGCTGAGGCGGGCGACACCATCGCCGAGAACACGCCGGATGCCTGGAAGGGTGTGCTGCCGGCCGAGCAGTTGGAAACCCACAAATACAAGCGCGGTCATCTGGTCGTCTTCTCAGGTGAGGCCGACAAGACGGGTGCAGCGCGTATGTCGGCGATCTCGGGCCTGAAGGCTGGCGCCGGCCTGGTGACGATCGCCGCCCCCCGCGCCGCGATGGTTGCCAATGCTGCGCATCTGACCGCCGTCATGCTGCATGCCATCGACGACGAGGCCGACCTCGGCGACTGGCTCTCTGACAAGCGGCTGCAGACCTTCGTCCTCGGCCCTGGTTTCGGGATCGGCGCCCGGGCGCGCGGCTTCGTCTCGGCCCTTGCCGATCGTCATCTGGTGCTCGATGCCGACGGCATCTCCTCGTTCAAGGACGATCCGCAGCAGCTGTTTGATCTTTTCCGGGGTGAGCCACGTCTGGTGCTGACACCGCACGAGGGTGAATTCGCGCGGCTTTTTCCCGATATCGCCGGCGACGATGCGCTCGGCAAGGTGGACAAGGCTGTGGCCGCCGCCCGCCGCGCCAATGCCGCGATCATTTACAAAGGCGCCGATACTGTCATCGCGGCACCTGATGGACGTGCGCTCATCAATACCAATGCCCCGGTCTGGCTTGCCACCGCCGGTTCCGGCGACGTGCTTGCCGGCATCATCGGCGGCTTGCTCGCCCAGGGCCTACCGGCCTTCGAGGCCGCCGCTGCCGGCGTCTGGCTGCACGGCGAGGCCGGCCAACGGGCCGGCAAAGGGCTGACGGCGGAGGAGCTTGCAGCCGAGGTATTGCCGCTTTAGCGCCGTTGCATCCCCTTGCACCTCGAAAGCAGAAGTTAATCCGCACCGTCCCGTCCCCAACATGTCTGGCCGTCGCGCAGGCTGGGTTATTTAACATTATAAATGCGGCCGATGTGTCAGTTGAGTGACGGTTTTATTTCGGATTTTTAAAGCGACATCGATCAGCGAAAGATGTCCCGCGCCGAGAATCAGCAATCCGCAAAACTAAACTGTCATTAAAATGTTAATGAATGGAAATACTTAATAGTGTCAGGAATTCCTGTCGGCTGGAACACGGGTTCGTACGCCGGGTCCTGAGCTGATCTGGTTTGAATTCTGATCGAGTGCGCAGTGAACGGTTGCAAGGGGGAAGCGCCGATGGAACGTTTTTTTCGGCAAGTCCACAGAGTGACGAGCGCCGCCGCCTGCTTTGCCGGACTTGCGGCAGTTGTTGGTTCACTGTCCATCGCTCCTGCAGCCACGGCCGAGCCCATTCGCGGCGCCGGCTCCACCTTCGCGGCACCCATCATCGCGAAGTGGGCAGAGATCTACGAGAAGGCGCGGATGGATGACGGCGACTTCAGCTCACCCGACTGGACGGTAGACTACGAGCTCGTCGGTTCGTTGGCAGGTCTGATGCGCCTTGATCAGCCGGAGCTGGATTTCGCTGCGACCGATGTGCCTGTCTCCCACGACGAGCTTTTGAAGCATGGTCGCCAGCAGTTTCCGATCGTGCTCGGCAGCGTGGCGATTGCCGTCAATCTTGACGGTATCGACAAGGGCCGTATCAACCTGACTGGCCCGCTGCTTGCGAATATCTATCTCGGCAAGATCCAGTCGTGGGCTGACCCTGCCATCAAGGCGATCAACCCGGAGATCAGCCTTCCCGATCAGAAAATCAGTCCGGTTACCCGCAAGGACGGATCAGGCACCACCTTCATGTTCACCGAATTCCTGTCCTCGGCAAGCCCGGAATGGAAGGCGGCACATGGAGCGGATACGCTGATCGCCTGGCCTGTGGGGACGAGTGTCGAGGGAACCGGAGATCTCATTCGCGCGGTGCAGGCAACCAAGGGGGCGATCGCCTATGCCGATTTTGGCCAGGTCGAGCGTGCAAACCTGCCCTATGCCGCTGTTCAGAACAAATCCGGCCAGTTCGTAAAACCGGGACCGGATGGCGTGCGGGCTGCGGCCAGCACCGCCTCATGGGATGAAGCGAAAGCTTTTTCGGTGTCGCTCACGGATCAACCGGGAGAGGCGGCCTATCCGATCAGCGGGGCGACATTTGCTGTCGTTCCAATGAAGGGACAGGCGCCCAATCGCTATCGCCGCGTGCATGATTTTTTCCGCCTGGCGTTCGAGACAGGCAGTAAGGACGCCGAGGCGATGGGCTATGTGCCTTTGCCGCCGCAGCTCGTCAGTCAGATCGTCAAATACTGGCTGAAGCAGGATGCATCCGCGAGCCAGTAATTCGTTCGCGCATGATACGCGGTCGGGACATCCCTGACTGTATGAAATCGGGCATATGAGTGAGGCGCGGGGGCGCCGTTGAAGCGCGCCATTTTGGCGCCAAGGGGGTAAGGCGTAATGAACATCGACATTTTCAAGGATATTCTCGTGCCTGTTATCGGCGGGCTGGGGATATTCATGCTCGGTCTGGAGTTCATGTCGAACGGCATCCAGGCACTCTCCGTCAACAAGATGCGCGCATTTCTCGCGAGAGCCGCAGGCACGCCGATCAAGGGCGTTATCGCGGGAACGCTCATCACCGGTGTCATCCAGTCATCGACGGCAATGACGGTCATGGTCGTCGGCCTCGTCAATGCCGGCGTTGTCGGATTGCGTCCGGCGATCAGCGTCATCATGGGCGCCAACATCGGGACGACGCTCGGAAACGGCCTGATCGCCTTGCCGCTGGGGCCTCTTGGCCTGATCTTTGCGGGCGTTTTTTCGCTGGTCTACTGCTTTGCCAAGAGCGAGCGGATCCGCAACGTCGCGCTTGCCTGCATGGGCTTCGCGCTGATTTTCTACGGTCTCAATCTGATGACCGGCGGCCTTCGACCGCTGCGCAACATACCGGAGGTCATGGATGTTCTGTCGACGCTGACCGCCGACTCCTATTACAACCTGATCAAATGCGTGCTGATCGCCGCCGGCGTCACCGCGATGATCCACTCCTCGTCGGCGACGATCGGTATCGTCATGGGGCTCGGTGCGGCCGGTGTCCTTGACTGGACGACGGCGGTTGCCTTCTCGCTGGGTGCGGATCTCGGAACCACGATCACCTCCTGGATTGCCTCGCTCAATCTGTCGAAGAACGCCAAACGCGCTGCCTATGCCCATATGTCCTTCAACATTATCGGCGTCTGCATAACGGTGCCCTTGTTCTTCGTCTCGATCGACGTTCTGGCATGGGCGATGCAGTGGTTCGGCGGCGATCCCGGCGTTCCGGTCGTGGTCGAGGGCAAGGAGACATTTCCGCTGGTTCCGGTCGCTGTCGGTCTCTATTCGACCTTCTTCAACGTCTTCAACACGGCGCTGCTGTTTCCCTTCGTCAGCGTCTTCGAACGTGTCTTGTCGCGCATCGGCCGCATCGACGCCGAGGATGTGGAAGATTATTCGACGCCGAAATTCCTCGACCGCAAGCTCACAGGCGACTTCGCGCGGGCCGTTCCGGCCGTCCAGCAGGAGACCGCGCGTCATCTGCAGGCCGGCGCGATGTTCCTGGATATTGCCCGATCCGCCAAGTCGGCGCCATCAGATCCGGGCGATCATTATCTTGCCACCGATATCCTCAGCCGTGACATTCGCGATTATACCGCATCGCTGATGAAGGAGGATCTGCCTTACGAGCAACTCGATCTGGTCGCCAGCCTGATCGAGGAGGCGGATTTCACCGCTGCGTTGACGGAATCGATGCATCAGGTCGCGCGGCGCGTGAAGCGTGAAAAATTCAGCGAACCCGCTTTGGCGATCGTCAATCTTGCACTGAGCAAGCTCGATGCCTCTTTGCAGGATATCATGCCCGACTATGGCGTGGTTCGTCCCTCCATGCCGGCCGGCCATGTCAGCCTTCCCAACGTCACCGAACTGCGGGAACAGACACTGGCACTTGGCCCGAATGCCGGTGCGGCCGAACGCGGCACGATCCTGGCGCTTCTCGGCTCGGTCGAGCGCGCGGAGATTCTGATCCGCCGCATCGACGAGGAGCGCAAATCCGTGAACCGCCAGAGCGTTTTGTCACGGGTTTCGCAGAAACGGGAACGACAGGCACGTCCTCCGCTGGACGAGGGCGGGTTGAGCCCGATGCCGGCTGAATAACGGCCATTGTCGTCGCGATCCTTGCGTGGCATCTTCCCGCCGGAGGATGCCACGTTTCGTTGATTGGTTTTCCGTTTTTCACTGCGTAAGTCTGTCTTCCCGACGGAGGCTCGAATGAGTGTTGGCCTGATCGCCCTTCTTGATGATATCGCGGCATTGGCCAAAGTGGCTGCGGCGTCGCTCGACGACATTGCCGGCCAGGCGGCCAAGGCGGGCGCGAAAGCGGCTGGTGTCGTCATTGACGATGCGGCGGTCACGCCGCGTTACGTCACCGGATTTTCGGCAGCGCGCGAACTGCCGATCATCGGCAGGATCGCGCTCGGCTCGCTGAAGAACAAGCTGCTGATCCTGCTTCCCGCAGCGCTTATCCTGAGTCTTGTCGCCCCGCAGGCGATCACGCCGCTGCTGATGATCGGCGGGCTTTACCTCTGCTACGAAGGCGTGGAAAAAGTCTACGGACTGGTGCTGCCGCATGCGGCCCACGCCCATGAATCGGCACTCGAGGCGACGAGCCTCGATGCCAAATCGGTAGAAGACGAAAAGGTCGCCGGTGCAATCAAGACGGATTTCATCCTGTCGGCCGAAATCATGGCGATTACGCTCGCCGCGGTGCCGTCAGGCGGCATGTTCACGCAGGCCCTCATCCTCGCCGTCGTGGGACTGGGCATCACGGTTTTGGTCTATGGCGGCGTGGCGCTTATCGTCAAGGCCGATGATCTGGGTCTGATGCTGGCGCGTGTGCGCACGGCCTCTCCGATCGGCGCCTTCTTGCGTGCGATCGGAAAGGGGCTTGTCACAGGCATGCCTTATTTTCTGAAATTGCTCGGCATCGTCGGCACGGCCGCCATGATCTGGGTCGGCGGCGGCATCATCGTTCACGGCCTCGAATCCTATGGCCTCGGCGGCCTTGCACATCTGATCCATGATGCCGGGGAGGCGACCGCGCATGCCATTCCCGCTCTGGCATCCGTGGTCAGTTGGATCGTCGAGGCCGCGGGAGCGGGCATCGTCGGTATCGTCGCCGGCTTGATCGCTATTCCGGTCGCCGGCTACATCGTCTCGCCGATCTGGCGGTACCTCAAATCGCTCCTGCCGCGCCGCCGGAAAGAGGCGTTGGCGGACGGGAAGAAATGAAGCCCATCGGCGAGCAAGGCGTCATATCCAGCGGGCGCGCTTGAAACGGATGAAAAGTGCGATGCACATGACGGCGATGACTGCCAGGACGATAAAATAACCGTAGCTGGTTTTCAGCTCGGGCATATTGTCGAAATTCATGCCGTAGATGCCGGCGATTGCCGTTGGAACGGCGAGAATAGCAGCCCAGGCCGCTAGCTGCCGAGTGATCGTGCCCTGTCTTTGCTGTTCAAGCAGATTGCTCGCTTCGAAAACCGATGTGATCACGTCGCGCAAGCTTGCAACCATCGTCTCGACACGGTGCATGTGCTGAAGCGCATCGCGGAAATAGGGCTTCGCTTCCTTGTCAAGCGACGGCAGGTCGAGATGGTAGAGCTTGCCGCAAAGGTCCAGCATCGCATCCAGCACCCGCTGAAACAGAATGACTTCCCGGCGCAACTTGAAAATCCGGGCGATCTGGCTGCGGTCGAGAAACGCATCGAGCATTTTTCGTTCCATCTCGAGAACGGAATCCTCGATCGTGCGCACGATGGGAAGATAGCCGTCGATAATGAAATCGAGAATGGCATGCAGAATGTAGTCGGTGCCATGGCAGAGCGTCTGCGGCGATGTCTCCAGCCGGCCGCGCAGCTCTCCGTGCCCCCGCTCCGACCCATTGCGGACGGTGATGATATAGCGCTTGCCGACGAAAATTGCGGTTTCCCCGTAGGTAATATGGTCCGCCTCGAGCTGTGCCGTCTTTGCGATGACGAACAGCTGGTCGTCATAAACGCTGAGCTTCGGCATCTGCAGAGAACTGAGCGCATCGGCGATCGAGAGTTCGTGAAGGCCAAAACGGCCTTGCAGCAGCAGGAGTTCGTCCCGGCTAGGCTTGTGCAGCCCGATCCAAATGAATTCGTTGTCCGTCGCCGGAATGGAGGCCGCCTCGAAAGGTATGGCCTCGACCCGCCGTCCGTTGCGATAGAGATAGGATGCGGCAACGCTCATGCGGGCTCCCGGGTTACCACGCTCATGATGCCCTCATGGTATGCGTGACTGAAGATTGATACCCACAATGTTACGATCCTTTTGTGACTATCCAGCCTCGCCTATTTCGCCAGCGCCTGCTGCAGGGCGATCGCCCCGTGCGGCGCATTGACCTTGCCCTCATGGATCATGAAGGCGAAGACGTCGCGCGGCTCGGTCTTCACCTTGCGATCTCCATCGATCAGCGGCAGGTCATCAGGAACTTTGCCCTCAGCCCAGGTCTCCAGCCGGCCTGCCCAGGCCTTCAAGTCCTTTTCCGAATAGCAGGTCGGAATATCGTCCGAACCCTTCTGCAGCCGCGCATAGACGAAGTCGGCCGTCACGTCGGCGATCATCGGATATTCGAAATGTTCGGCGCAAACAGGCGCCACGCCATATTTCGAAAGCAGCGCCACGAACTCCGGCACCTTGAAGGAATCGTGCCGTACCTCGACCACGTGGCGGAGCGTCAGCCCGTCCTGTTTTGCCGGCAGCAGCTTCAGGAAGGCTTCGAAATCGTCTGCATCGAACCTCTTCGTCGGCGCGAACTGCCAGAGCAGCGGCCCGAGATGATCGCCGAGTTCGCTGATGCCCGATGACAGGAACCGCTCCATCGATTCACCGGCTTCGGCAAGCACCCGCCGATTGGTGACGAAACGCGTCGCCTTCAGCGAAAAGATGAAACCGTCGGGCACGTCAGCTGCCCATTTGGCGAAGACCGCGGGCTTCTGCGTGCTGTAATAGGTGCCGTTGACCTCGATGACCTTCAGCTGGCGGCTGGCGTAATTCAGCTCGTCCTTCTGCTTCACGTCATCGGGAAAGAAATGCCCGCGCCAGGGCTCGAAGGTCCAGCCGCCGATGCCGGTGCGGATAGTGCCGGATTTCGTCATGTCGTCCTCCCCATTCGCAGCCGCTCAGGCCGCATCGATCTCTTTGGTCATGTCGACGAGTGTCCATCCTGGCCGATAAGGGTTCGGCCGGCGACCCGTTTCCTGAAACCCGAAGGCGCTGTAGAGCGCGATGTTCCGCTCCATCCGCGCATTCGTGTAGAGCCGGATCTCCGGCGCGGCCCATTCCCGCGCCTTTTCTTCCAGCCAGCGCAGCATCGCCAGCCCATGCCCGGCACCCTGAAAGGCCGGCGAGACCGCGATGCTGAACAGCATGAGGTGATCGGAATGCTGCTCGACGACCACCAAGCCGGCCGTTTGTCTGCCGATCTCGCGCAGCCAGACCTCGCCGCGTTCGATCCGCGGCGTGTAATCCTCCGTCACTGGGATCGGCGGAACGCCGAAAAGTTCGCTATAGGGCCGGTAGGCGGCGGTTGTCAGTGTCGCGATCGTTTCCAGATCATCGGGCGATGCTGGCCTCATCGTCATTCAGCCGCAACCGCCTTCTTCACCGGCCGCCGTTCCAGCAATTCCTTCAGGAAGTGTCCGGTATAGGACCGCTTCTCCTTGACGATCGCTTCCGGCGTGCCGACAGCCACGATCTCGCCGCCGCCATCGCCGCCTTCAGGACCGAAATCAAGCACCCAGTCGGCGGTCTTGATGACTTCGAGATTGTGCTCGATCACCACCACCGAATTGCCTTGGTTGACCAGTTCGTGCAGCATTTCGAGCAGCTTGGCGACGTCGTGAAAATGCAGGCCGGTCGTGGGTTCGTCGAGAATGTAGAGCGTGCGCCCCGTCGAGCGTTTCGACAGCTCCTTGGCAAGCTTGACGCGCTGCGCCTCGCCGCCCGAGAGCGTATTCGCCTGCTGGCCGACCTTGATGTAACCGAGGCCGACATCCTTCAGCGATTGCAGCTTATCGCGCACGGCAGGCACCGCCGCGAAGAAATCGACGCCTTCCTCCACCGTCATGTCGAGCACGTCGGCGATCGATCTCTGTTTGAAGGTGACGTCGAGTGTCTCGCGATTGTAGCGCTTGCCGTGGCAGACGTCGCAGGTGACGTAGACGTCGGGCAGGAAGTGCATCTCGATCTTGATGACGCCGTCGCCCTGGCATGCCTCGCAGCGCCCGCCCTTGACGTTGAAGGAGAAGCGGCCGGGCTGGTAGCCGCGTGCCTTCGCCTCCGGCAGGCCGGCGAACCAGTCGCGGATCGGCGTGAAGGCGCCGGTATAGGTCGCCGGGTTCGAGCGCGGCGTGCGGCCGATTGGCGATTGGTCGATATCGATCACCTTGTCGATATGCTCGAAGCCGTCGATGCGGTCGTGATCGGCCGGGTTTTCACGCGCGCCCATGACGCGGCGCGCGGCCGATTTATAGAGCGTCTCGATCAGGAAGGTGGATTTGCCGCCGCCGGAAACGCCGGTCACCGCCGTGAACACCCCGAGCGGGATCGACGCCGTGACATTCTTGAGATTGTTGCCGCGCGCCCCGACCACCTTGATCTCGCGGCCCTTCTTCGGCTTGCGGCGCTCGCCAGGAACGGGAACGCCAAGTTCGCCGGAAAGATATTTGCCGGTCAGCGAGTTCGGACTGTCCATAATGTCCTGCGGCGTACCATGAGCAATGACCTGACCGCCGTGAATGCCGGCAGCCGGGCCGATATCGACCACGTCGTCGGCCGTCATGATCGCATCCTCGTCATGTTCGACAACGATGACGGTGTTGCCGATGTCGCGCAGATGCTTCAGCGTGTCGAGCAGCCGGGCATTGTCGCGCTGATGCAGGCCGATCGACGGCTCATCGAGCACGTAGAGCACGCCGGTCAGCCCCGAGCCGATCTGCGAGGCTAGCCGGATGCGCTGGCTTTCTCCGCCCGACAAGGTGCCGGAATTGCGCGACAGGCTGAGATATTCCAGGCCGACATCGTTGAGGAAGCGCAGCCGGTCGCGGATCTCCTTGAGGATGCGCACGGCAATCTCGTTCTGCTTGGCGTTGAAGCTTGCCGGCAGCGTCTCGAACCAGTCGCGGGCGACGCGGATCGACATACCAGTCACTTCGCCGATATGCAGCGTGTCGATCTTCACCGCAAGCGCCTCGGGCTTCAGGCGGAAGCCGTTGCAGGAAGGGCAGGGGGCAGCCGACATGAAGCGCTCGATGTCTTCGCGCGCCCAGGCGGAATCGGTCTCCTTCCAGCGGCGCTCGAGATTGGTGATGATACCCTCGAAGTTCTTCTGCGTCGTATAGGAGCGGGCGCCGTCGGCGTAGTGGAATTCGATCTTGTCGTTGGTGCCATTGAGGATGACGTCCTTGGCCTCGTCGGAAAGATCGTTCCAGCGGGTGCCGAGCTTGAAGCCGTAATGTTTACCGAGCGCCTCCAGCGTCTGGTTGTAATAGGGCGAGGTCGACTTGGCCCAGGGCGCGATCGCGCCGTCCCTCAAAGTCCGTTCGGGCTCGGGCACGATCAGGTCCGGATCGATCTTCTGCTGGGCGCCGAGGCCGTCACAGGTCGGGCAGGCGCCGAACGGGTTGTTGAAGGAGAACAGCCTGGGTTCGATTTCGGGAATGGTGAAGCCGGAGACGGGGCAGGCGAACTTCTCCGAAAACAGCACACGTTCATGCGTCTCGTTCAGCGACTTGTTGGCCGAGCCGCCGGCCGAGGTCTCTTCCGGCGGCAGCGGCTTGTCGGCGAATTCGGCGACCGCCAGCCCGTCCGCGAGCTTCAGGCAGGTCTCCAGACTATCTGCCAGGCGCGCCGAGACATCCGAGCGCACGACGATGCGGTCGACCACCACGTCGATATCGTGCTTGTATTTTTTGTCGAGCACCGGCGCCTCGGCGATCTCGTAGAACTGCCCGTCGACCTTGACGCGCTGAAAGCCCTTCTTCATCAGCTCCGCCAGTTCCTTCTTGTATTCGCCCTTGCGCCCGCGCACGAGCGGCGCAAGGATATAAAGACGGGTGCCCTCGCCGAAATCGAGGATGCGGTCGACCATCTGGCTCACGGTCTGGCTCTCGATTGGCAGGCCGGTCGCCGGCGAATAGGGAACGCCGACGCGGGCAAAGAGCAGGCGCATGTAGTCGTAGATCTCGGTGACGGTGCCGACCGTCGAGCGCGGATTGCGCGAGGTGGTCTTCTGCTCGATCGAGATTGCCGGCGACAGCCCGTCGATCTGGTCGACATCGGGCTTCTGCATCATTTCGAGGAACTGCCGGGCATAGGCCGACAGGCTCTCGACATAGCGCCGCTGGCCCTCGGCATAGATCGTGTCGAAGGCGAGCGAGGATTTGCCGGAACCCGACAGCCCGGTCATGACGATCAGCTTGTTGCGCGGCAGATCGAGATCGATGCTCTTGAGATTATGCTCGCGCGCGCCGCGGATGGAGATCGTCTTCAGTTCGC
Organism: Rhizobium sp. BT-226; assembly: GCF_025847085.2. Classification (NCBI taxonomy): domain Bacteria; kingdom Pseudomonadati; phylum Pseudomonadota; class Alphaproteobacteria; order Hyphomicrobiales; family Rhizobiaceae; genus Rhizobium; species Rhizobium sp. BT-226. The sequence goes on from NZ_JAOYTI010000001.1 coordinate 442,254, forward strand.
TCATCGTCTCTGCTTTGGTTTTCTGGATGACAGCCCTTATTTAGTGATGCCGACGGGCGAGTCGAGGCTGAATATCCACAAGGGCTGAAGGTTTTCGATTCTGTTGACAGGATCATACGGATAAACTAGAACAAATAAAGAACAAAATTCCTGATGGATGCATGTGGCTTTCTGATGGATAAACATGTGGATTAAATGCCGCCCATGCGCATCGGCGGTCCGTGATGGTTTAAGGTGCGCCGATCGATTAAACGCCGCCGGGCAGGGCGGCAGGCAGGGTGAGAAGCATGGCTGGTAGTGTGAATAAGGTAATTCTGATTGGAAACGTCGGTGCAGACCCCGAAATCCGCCGCACTCAGGATGGCCGGCCGATCGCCAATCTTCGTATCGCGACCTCGGAGACCTGGCGCGACCGCAATTCCGGCGAGCGCCGTGAGAAGACCGAATGGCACACTGTCGTCGTCTTCAACGAGGGCCTCTGCAAGGTCGTCGAGCAATATGTGAAGAAGGGCGCCAAGCTCTATATTGAAGGCCAGTTGCAGACCCGCAAGTGGCAGGACCAGCAGGGCCAGGACCGCTACAGCACGGAAGTGGTGCTGCAGGGTTTCGGTTCGACGCTGACGATGCTCGACGGCCGCGGTGAAGGCGGCGGCGCAAGCGGCGGCCGTGGCAGTGCCGGTGGCGGCAACGATTATGGCGACGACTACGGCGCCCCGGCTCCCTCCTCATCGCCGAGCCGCGGCGGTGGCGGCGGCAACTTCTCGCGGGATCTCGACGATGATATCCCGTTTTGATCGGTAGCCTTTTCTGACTTTGTAAAAGACGTGAGAGAGCATGATGCCTTGGATGGCGTCATGCTCTTTTTCTTTGATTTCGCGGCAGATCATTCAGGCCGGATCGGCCTCAATCATCTACGGCCGTTTTCAATGCGGCGTCGCGCTGATGAGATTGAGCGCCGATTTTGCGCCGTCGACGACGAATTGGGCGGCAAGGGCGGCGAGGATGACGCCGAGGAGGCGTGTCAGGATGGCCCGGCCGGTGACGCCGAGGAAACGGTCCAGCCTTTCGGCGACGAGCAGCATGAGGAAGGTCAGCAACAGATTGGCGGCAAGGACGCCGATCAGCTGCGCCTTTCCGACGGAGGTCGCTAGCGTGCCGGCCAGCAGGATCGTCGCCGAGATCGCGCCCGGGCCGGCGATCAGCGGCAAGGCGAGGGGAAAGACGGCGATATTCTCGATATGATCCTTGGTGATCGCCACCTCCGTGGCCTTTTCCTTGCGGTCCTGGCGCTTCTCGAACACCATCTCGAAGGCGATCCAGAAGAGCAGCAGTCCGCCGGCGATGCGGAAGGCGCCGATCGAGATCCCGAGTACGCCGAGCACGCCGGCGCCGAACAGCGCGAAGACGGCGAGGATGATGAAGGCGATGACCGAACCACGCAGTGCCACCTGCGTGCGCTCGGTACGGCTCATGCCTGTCGTCAGGCCGAGAAAGATCGGTGCGAGCCCCGGCGGATCGATGGTGACGAGAAGCGTCGTGAAGGCGTTGATCAATTGGTCGGCGCTTGCCATCGGCTCTCCGGAACCCCATATAAGTGCGTGGTTTTTATGATTGTGAAGCGGGGATTCCGATTTGGCAAATATCCCGCGGCGGGCTGCGGCGGATTCGTCGGGCCCAGCCGCGCAACTTGCATGTTTTACCCTCTTTAAGCCGCAAAAGCCTGTTCAAAACGCGCTGTGAAATTGGCGCGGGAACAGGCTTTCCGCTATAAATCTTCAAGTGATTCTAGAAGAGATCGTGATCTGTTTTGACTGAGCAAACACCCCCCGGCGGCGGGAAGCTCCCGCCAGGCATCGAGCCCATCTCCATCATGGAGGAAATGCAGCGGTCGTATCTCGATTACGCCATGAGCGTCATCGTCAGCCGCGCGCTCCCCGACGTGCGCGACGGCCTGAAGCCCGTGCACCGGCGCATCCTCTACGGCATGTCCGAGCTCGGCATCGACTGGAACAAGAAATACGTCAAATGCGCCCGCGTCACCGGTGACGTGATGGGTAAATTCCATCCGCACGGCAATTCCGCGATCTATGATGCGCTCGCCCGCATGGCGCAGCCCTGGTCGCTGCGTCTGCCGCTGATCGATGGTCAGGGCAATTTCGGCTCGGTCGATGGTGATCCGCCGGCGGCCGAACGTTATACCGAATGCCGCCTCGAAAAGGCTGCCCACTCGCTGCTCGACGATCTCGACAAGGAAACCGTCGATTTCCGCGACAACTACGACGGCACGCTCTCCGAGCCGGTCGTGGTGCCCGCCAAATTCCCGAACCTGCTCGTCAACGGCGCCGGCGGCATCGCCGTCGGCATGGCGACCAACATCCCGCCGCACAACCTCTCCGAAGTCATCGACGGCTGTATCGCGCTGATCGACGATCCGGCCATCGAGCTGCCGGAGCTGATACAGATCATTCCCGGTCCCGACTTCCCGACGGGTGCGAAGATCCTCGGCCGTGCCGGCATCCGCTCGGCTTATGAGACCGGCCGCGGCTCCGTCATCATGCGCGGCGTTGCCGCCATCGAGCCGATGCGCGGTGACCGCGAGCAGATCATCATCACCGAGATTCCCTATCAGGTGAACAAGGCGACGATGATCGAGAAGATGGCCGAGCTGGTGCGCGACAAGCGCATCGAAGGCATCTCCGATCTGCGCGACGAATCCGACCGCCAGGGTTATCGCGTCGTCGTCGAGCTGAAACGCGATGCCAATGCCGAGGTCATCCTCAACCAGCTTTATCGTTATACGCCGCTGCAGACGTCCTTCGGCTGCAACATGGTGGCGCTGAACGGCGGCAAGCCCGAGCAACTGACCCTGCTCGACATGCTTCGCGCTTTCGTGTCCTTCCGCGAGGATGTCGTTAGCCGGAGAACGAAATTCCTGCTGCGCAAGGCGCGTGACCGCGCCCATGTGTTGGTCGGTCTCGCCATTGCCGTCGCCAATATCGATGAGGTCATCCGCGTCATCCGCCAGGCGCCCGATCCGCAGTCGGCCCGCGAAGAATTGATGACCCGCCGTTGGCCGGCGGCAGATGTCGAAAGCCTGATCCGTCTGATCGACGATCCGCGCCACCGCATCAATGACGACCTGACCTACAACCTCTCCGAAGAGCAGGCCCGCGCCATCCTCGAACTGCGCCTGGCCCGCCTGACGGCGCTTGGCCGCGACGAAATCGGCGACGAACTCAACAAGATCGGCGAGGAAATCAAGGATTATCTCGATATTCTCTCCTCGCGCGTCCGCATCCAGACTATCGTCAAGGATGAACTCATCGCCGTCCGCGACGAGTTCGGCACGCCGCGCCGCACCGAGATCGTCGATGGCGGTCTCGAAATGGACGACGAGGACCTGATCGCCCGCGAGGACATGGTCGTCACCGTCTCGCATCTCGGTTATATCAAGCGTGTGCCGCTCACCACCTACCGCGCCCAGCGGCGCGGCGGCAAGGGCCGCTCCGGCATGACCACCCGCGACGAGGATTTCGTTAGCCGGCTATTTGTCGTCAATACCCATACGCCGGTTCTGTTCTTCTCCTCGCGCGGCATCGTCTACAAGGAGAAGGTCTGGCGCCTGCCGATCGGCACGCCGACCTCACGCGGCAAGGCGCTGATCAATATGCTGCCGCTCGCACCCGGCGAGCGTATCACCACGATCCTGCCCTTGCCCGAGGACGAGACGAGCTGGGACGATCTCGACGTCATGTTCTCGACGACGCGCGGCACGGTTCGCCGCAACAAGCTGTCGGACTTCGTCCAGGTCAACCGCAACGGCAAGATCGCCATGAAGCTCGAGGAGGAGGGCGACGAAATCCTCTCCGTCGAGACCTGCACCGAAGATGACGACGTACTTTTGACGACGGCGCTCGGCCAGTGCATCCGCTTCTCCGTCGACGACGTCCGGGTCTTTGCCGGCCGCAATTCGATCGGCGTGCGCGGCATCTCGCTTGCCGGCGGCGACCGCATCATCTCGATGACCATCGTGCGCCATGTCAACGCCGAACCTTGGGAACGCGCCGCCTATCTGAAGCGCGCCGCCAACGATCGGCGCCTGACGACGGGCGAGGCCGAGGAAATCGCGCTGGTCGGCGAGGAAGTCACCGAGGAAGGCCAGCTGAGCGATGAGCGTTACGAAGAGCTGAAGCTGCTCGAGCAGTTCGTGCTCACCGTCTCCGAGAAGGGCTTCGGCAAGCGTTCGTCCTCCTACGACTTCCGCATCTCCGGCCGCGGCGGCAAGGGCATCCGCGCCACCGACACGTCGAAGACCGGCGAGATCGGCGAGCTGGTCGCGGCCTTCCCTGTCGATGACGGCGATCAGATCATGCTGGTCTCCGATGGCGGTCAGTTGATCCGCGTGCCGGTCGGCGGCATCCGCATCGCCAGCCGCGCCACCAAGGGCGTTACCATCTTCTCGACGGCCAAGGATGAGAAGGTCGTCTCGGTCGAGCGCATCAGCGAGCCGGAGGAGGATGAGGTCGCGGAAGGCGCCCCTGCTACCGACGAAGGTGCTGCCGATGAAGGTGGCGGCGACGAGGCACCGATTGCCGATGGCGATCCGGCCGGGCCTGCCGAGGAATGATCAAATGAACGGGGCGGCTTCGAGCCGCCCTTTTCTTTTCAGATGGATGATGGTTCAGGACGACACCAAAGAAAAAGCCGGACGCTGGGTGCATCCGGCTTTGAATAGCCCTGGTGACGGAAGGGTGCCGCTCAAGGGTGGGAAGAGGAGAGAAAGGAACGTCAGAATGCTCTATGTTTTTCGTTCAGAGCCTTCACCTCTTCGCCTTCGCGCCGGAGCGCTGAAATCGTCGAGGCCACAGACACGATGAACATGACGCTGATAAGGGCGGTGAGCACTGTCAAGATCGTGAACATAGGCATTCCTTTCCTGGGGAGTTGCGTTCTCGCCCCTCAGTACTGGCCCAGCACGGCCGTACGGGCCGAAGCATAGGGACCATAAACCTTGGACGTATCGACCTTCTGATCATAGAGAGCGACAGTTGCGGTCAGCATGCCCGTGACCATTACCATCCAGAGCACGTTAATCATCGTAATCTTGCCGGGCATTTTTAATCCTTCCGCGCCGCTCTATGTATCGGTTGAATGAACGCATCCGTCTGTAAATGGTTCCGCCGGATGTTGATCGGGTGTTTACCAATGCCGATCTGAAGCGACCTTGAATGTCTCGTTCATCTGGCATTCAGATTCGAAGCTCGTTTTTCGCGCAGCCGGCCCTGAGCGCGAACGATCGCCGCATGCTCGGCAAGCTCCGGCCGCACCCAGCTCATCTCGTATCGATCGGCGAAATAGCCATAGGCCATCTCGGCGGCGAGGGAGGAAACGATGGCAAGCGCAACGAGCACGATCAGCATGGACATGGTCTTTCGGGGAGCGCCGGATGCCGGAATGGCATTGGCTGCTTTGATGATCGGAGTTAAGCAGATCCTGTCTGAAACGGTCTTGAACGGGCCATTCATCCGCCGTTTAACCGCCCGGCGCATAAGGTCCTTTACGCGTCTGAAAAGACGCGCGGCGCTCTGGCCGGAGCTGGGCAAATCACTTGCGGGAAGGCGGCATCCGTGACAAAAGGCGTCAAACCAACGGTCGGGCCAATGACGACAGCTTTCTATCCGGGGTCCTTCGACCCGATCACCAATGGGCATGTGGATGTTCTGGTCCAGGCTCTCAACGTCGCCGAAAAGGTGATCGTCGCGATCGGCATCCATCCCGGCAAGGCGCCGCTCTTCTCCTTCGAAGAGAGGGCCGAGCTGATCCGCCGTTCTCTGGCTCAAGCGCTGCCCGGCAAGACCGGCGATATTACCGTCGTCGCCTTCGACAATCTGGTCGTCGATGCCGCTCGCAGCCATGGCGCCACGCTGTTGATCCGCGGTCTTCGCGACGGCACCGACCTCGATTATGAAATGCAGATGGCCGGCATGAACCGGACGATGGCGCCCGATATCCAGACCATCTTTTTGCCGGCAGGCACGGCCTCGCGGCCCATTACCGCCACATTGGTCCGCCAGATCGCCGCCATGGGCGGCGATGTCAGCGCTTTCGTGCCTGCCGCCGTCTTGCAAGCCCTCACATCCAAGCGCCCAAACTAGTAAGACAAAGACTAGCAAGCGCAAAGACCAGGCGGACCCCGCCGCAATGGAGCTCATATGAAACTCTTCTATCTCGCATTTGCCGGCGTGTTGTATCTCGCCTCCTTCGCGGGGGATGCCTTCGCCGAGTCGGCCGATCATTATCTCACCATCGAGCTGAAGAATGGCCCGGTTGTCATCCAGCTCATGCCTGAGGTGGCGCCGAAGCATGTCGCTCAGATCGAGGCGCTGGCCAAGAAGGGCGAATACGATAACGTCGCCTTCCACCGCGTCATCGACGGCTTCATGGCTCAGACCGGCGACGTCAAATACGGCAACATGGAAAAGGGCTTCGATGCGAGCCTCGCCGGCACCGGCTCCTCGGATATGCCTGACATCCCGGCTGAATTCTCCAAGACCCCGTTCGTGCGCGGCACGGTCGGCATGGCTCGTTCGCAGGATCCGAATTCCGCCAATTCGCAGTTCTTCATCATGTTCGCCGAAGGCTCCTTCCTCAACGGCCAGTACACCGTCGTCGGCAAGGTCGTTTCCGGCATGGAGAACGTTGACAAGATCAAGCGCGGCGAAGGCCAGAACGGCGAAGTCAAAAGTCCCGACCGGATGATCAAGGTCACTTTGGGCAAGAAGTAAGTTACGAGAGAAAACGAGAGGAAAAGACAATGGCCGAGATCAAGGATCCCGAAAACACCGTCATTCTGGAAACCACCAAGGGCAAGGTTGTCATTCAGCTTTTGCCGCAGGTCGCCCCGGAGCATGTCGCCCGCATCAAGGAACTCGCTCGCGAGAAGGCCTATGACGGCGTCGTTTTCCACCGCGTCATCCAGGATTTCATGGCCCAGACGGGCGATGTCGAATTCGGCAAGAAGGGCTCGGAAACCTTCAATCCCAGTCGCGCCGGCATGGGCGGCTCCTCGAAGCCGGATCTGAAGGCCGAATTCTCTGCGACCACGCATACGCGCGGCACCTGCTCGATGGCCCGTTCGCAGAACCCGAACTCGGCCAATTCGCAGTTCTTCATCTGCTTCACCGACGCGCCCTGGCTGAACAAGCAGTATTCCGTCTGGGGCCAGGTCATCGAAGGGATGGACAACGTCGACAAGATCAAGCGCGGCGAGCCGGTTTCCGATCCGGACTCGATCGTCTCCATGCGGGTTGCCGCCGACGTCTGATTGTGATTTCTGCTGAAACCCGCCCTTGCGTGACTGCGCGAGGGCGGGTTTCGCTTTGAAAGTGCCCTGATGCGCGTAGACCTTTTCGATTTCGATCTGCCCGATGAACGCATCGCGTTGCGGCCCGCCGAGCCGCGCGACAGTGCGCGCCTGCTCGTCGTCGATCCGAATGCGGCAAACAGCCTTTCGGATCACAGCGTCGGCGATCTCACGTCCTTCCTGCAAGCGGGCGATGCGCTGGTCTTCAACGATACCAAGGTCATTCCTGCCCAGCTCGAGGGCATCCGCCATCGCGACGGCGCCGGCGGCCAACAGGTGTCGGCAACGCTGCATATGCGCACCGACCCCAGCCGCTGGAAGGCCTTCGCCAAGCCGGGCAAACGCATCAAACAGGGCGACCGCATCGCCTTCGGCCATTCCGGCGAAAGCTGCTTCCTCGGCTCGCTCGATGCCACTGTCGAGGAGAAGGGCGAGGCCGGCGAGGTGACGCTGCTGTTCGATCTCTCAGGCCCGGCGCTTGACCAGGCGATCGCCGCCGTCGGCCATATCCCGCTGCCACCCTATATCGCCGCCAAGCGCCGCGAGGACGAGCGCGACCGCGCGGATTACCAGACGATCTATGCTCGCGAGGAGGGCGCCGTTGCAGCCCCCACCGCCGGCCTGCATTTCACACCCGGCCTGTTCGAAGCCCTCGACAAAGCCGGCATCGAACGCCATTTCGTCACGCTGCATGTCGGTGCCGGCACCTTCCTGCCGGTCAAGGCCGACGATACCGCCGATCACCGGATGCATCTAGAAAGCGGCACCGTCAGCGCTGAGACGGCGGCGCGGCTGAACGCCGTCAAGGCAAACGGCGGGCGCATCGTCTGTGTCGGCACGACCTCGTTGCGGCTCATCGAGAGTGCCGCCGAGGAAAGCGGAGAGATCAAGCCCTGGGCCGGCGCTACCGGCATCTTCATCACGCCTGGTTACCGCTTCAAGGCGGTCGACATGCTGATGACCAATTTCCACCTGCCGCGCTCGACGCTGTTCATGCTGGTCTCGGCCTTTGCCGGCTTCGAGACCATGCACGCGGCTTATAAACACGCCATTTCGACGGGCTACCGCTTCTACTCTTACGGCGACGCGAGCCTTCTTTTCCGGAAAGACAAATGACAGACAACTTCCAATTCACCCTGAAGAAGACCGATGCCGGCGCCCGTCTAGGCCAGGTTTCCATGCCGCGCGGCGAGATCCGCACGCCGGCCTTCATGCCGGTCGGCACCGTCGGTACGGTCAAGGCGATGTATCTCGACCAGGTGCGCGAGACAGGCGCCGACATCATCCTCGGCAATACCTATCACCTGATGCTGCGCCCGACGGCCGAGCGCGTCGCCCGTCTCGGCGGCCTGCATAAGCTCATTCGCTGGGAGCACCCGATCCTCACCGATTCCGGTGGCTTCCAGGTCATGTCGCTGTCCGGCCTGCGCAAGCTCGACGAGCAGGGCGTCACCTTCAAGTCGCATGTCGACGGCAGCCTGCACCATATGTCGCCGGAACGCTCCATCGAAATCCAGGGGCTGCTCGGCTCCGACATCCAAATGCAGCTCGACGAATGCGTGGCACTGCCGGCCGAGCCGAAGGAGATCGAGCGCGCCATGGAAATGTCGCTGCGCTGGGCCGAGCGCTGCCGGGTCGCCTTCGGCGAGCAGCCCGGCAAAGCGATGTTCGGCATCGTCCAGGGCGGCGATATCCCGGCGCTGCGCATCCGCTCGGCCGAGGCGTTGAGCCAGCTCGACCTCAAGGGGTATGCCATCGGCGGCCTTGCCGTCGGCGAGCCGCAGGATGTCATGCTGCAAATGCTAGAAACAACGCTGCCGGTCCTTCCTCTGGAAAAGCCGCGTTACCTCATGGGCGTCGGCACACCGGACGATATCCTGAAATCGGTCGCCCGCGGCATCGACATGTTCGACTGCGTCATGCCGACCCGTTCCGGCCGCCATGGCCTGGCCTTTACCCGCCGCGGCAAGGTCAACATCCGCAATGCCCGCCATGCCGAGGATATGCGCCCGCTCGACGAACAGTCGAATTGCCCGGCCTCACGCGATTATTCGCGTGCCTATCTGCACCACCTCGTCCGCTCCAACGAGGCGCTCGGCGGCATGCTGCTCTCCTGGCACAATCTCGCCTATTACCAGGAACTGATGCAGGGCATCCGTAAGGCGATCGCCGAAGGCCGCTTCGCCGATTTCATGGCGGAAACGCAGGAGGAATGGGCGAGGGGCGATCTCGAACCCGTTTGATCCAATCAGACGAAGCTTGATCAGAGCGGGATCATATGCCCTTGCTGTCGGCGTCCGGCATGATCTGCACGCCGTTGATCCTGTAGCTGCCGTCCGGCTGGCGCATGATCTGGTAGATCGCCGTCCAGTCCTTGCCGTCGCGGCCTGAAATCAGCACCTCGTGATAGATCAGCGCGCCGTCGTCGATCGAGCGGCTGCGGCCGAAGGCGTAATTGCCAGGATGATAGACCGGCTCGTAGCTCTTCTTCACCATGGCGAAGAACAGATTTTTGTCGGGATACATCGCCTTGATGCCGGGGGCGGCGAAGGAATAGGCGGTCTCGGCATCGTCCTTGAGGAAGGCGTTGATCTGGTCCTCGATCATCGTCCGCGTCGTGTCGATCGGATCTTCGGCGCGGGCCGAGACAGGGGAGAGGAAGGACGCGGCACACAGAATAAGAACTGCGAAGAAGGCGCGCATGGGGTATCTCCGGCTCTATCGGGGAAGGATCGCCGATAGAGCAGAGTGTAGGCGATTTTCAGCGCAAGGAAAGTGGACTTTACGACCAGCGGCGGAAGAGGGCGCTGGCATTCACCCCGCCGAAGCCGAAACCGTTGGTAATGGCGTAGTCCATCGCCAGCGGCCGCGCCATCTTGCCGATGATATCGATGCCGTCGGCGGCCGGATCGGCCCGGTCGAGGTTGCGGGTCGGCGGTGCGATTTGGTCGCGCAGGGCAAGGATGGTGAAGATTGCTTCCAGGCCGCCGGCCGCCCCGAGCAGGTGGCCGGTCGCCGATTTCGTCGCGCTGATGGCGATGCCGCCGTTGCGGCCGAAAACCGTGCCGATCGCCGCGATCTCGCCCCTGTCACCGACCGGTGTCGAGGTCGCATGCGCGTTCAAATGCCCGACCGCCGAAGCCGGGATCTTCGCCTGCCTGAGTGCCGCCTCCATCGCCCGGCGCGCACCGTCGCCGTCTTCGGGGCCTGAGGTCATGTGGTAGGCGTCTGCAGCCGTGCCGTAGCCGACGAGTTCGGCGAGCGGTGTGGCGCCACGGGCAAGTGCGTGCTCCAGCGTTTCGACGACCAGGATGCCGGCGCCTTCGCCCATGACGAAACCGTCGCGGGCCGTGTCGAAGGGCCGTGACGCAAGTTCCGGTGTTTCGTTGAAGCCGGTGGAAAGCGCCCGCGCAGCGGCAAAGCCGCCGAGGCTCACCTTGTCGATGCAGGCCTCGGCACCGCCGCAGATCGCCACATCCGCTTCGCCGGAGTGGATCAGCCGCGCCGCATCGCCGATTGCCTGGACGCTGGCGGCACAGGCTGTCACCGGAGCCCCGAGCGGCCCCTTGAAGCCGTAGCGGATGCTGACCTGGCCGGCGGCGAGATTGACGAGGAAGGAGGGCACGGTGAAGGGCGACAGCCGCCGGACGCCGCGCGTTTCGCCGATCCGCACCGCTTCGGCGATCGCCGGAAAGCCGCCGACGCCCGACGCAATGATCGTTGCCGTGCGCTCGCGCTCGCCTTCATCAACGGGCATCCAGCCGGCCTGCCTCACCGCTTCTTCCGTCGCCGCCATGGCGAAGTGGATGAAGCGGTCCATCTTCTTCTGGTCCTTCGGCGTGATGTAACGGTCTGGGTCGAAACCAGCCTCTGCATCCTCAGCGATACCGGGAACGATGCCGCCGACCTTGGCCGAGAGTTCGCCGACGATATCCTCCGCCAGCACTCTCAGCCCCGAACCGCCACCGAGAAGGCGCTTCCAGGCAGGCTCGACGCCGGTGCCGAGTGGCGAGACAAGTCCCATGCCGGTGACAACGATGCGATCCATTGTATTTTCCTCTCTATCCGTCGATGCCGAGATACCAGGCGCGCATGCGGGCGATCCGTTCGCGCACCTCGTCGTCGGCGGCGGGGCCTGCAAGCAGGCTGGTGTTTTCGGGGGTCACTTCTTCGCCGGTCCGCGCATCGACCAGCATCGTCTCGCGCTTTTTGCCGGAAGCGGCATCGCCCAAGAGAAAGGCGAGATCCTCTTCCGGGATGTGCCGGCTTCCCCAGGAAAACAGCGTCATCAGAACGGGAAAGAAGTCACGGCCCTTGTCCGTCAGCCGATATTCGTAGCGGGCAGGGCGCTGATGGTAGAGCCGCCGTTCGAACAGCCCCTTTTCCGTCAGATGCTTGAGCCGCCGCGTCAGGATATTCGGCGCCACGCCGAGGCTTTTCTGGAATTCGTCGAAGCGCGAAAGCCCCTGGAAGGCGTCGCGCAGGATCAGCATGCTCCACCAGTCGCCGACGCTGTCGAGCGCGCGCGCCGCCGGGCATTTGAAATCGCTGAAGCTCGTTCGCTGCATGGCTGATGTCACTATAGCAGTGACTATCATCATGCAAGTTACTATCGGGACTCGCCCTCGAAAAACCGGGCGAGCAGGATGCCGGTGACCAGCATGCCGGCCGCGACGAAGATCGTATCACCAGGCGTACCGATATAGAGCGGCCCGATATTGGCAAAGAGCAGGAAGGCGATGAGGAAATTGGCCCAGCCCCAGACGACATTCGCCGTCGGCGAGCCGAGCTTTGTCCCTTGCGCGAAGGGGATGCGGAAGCGCCGGCCGCTGACGCCGTTGACGAAATGCGGGATGCCGTTGGTCAGAAATGCCGCGGCGATGAAATGGACGATATAGGCGATCCAGGGCAAAGGATTCTCCTGACCTGCACGGGTGGCGTCAACGGAGAATGTGGCCGGGATTCCGGCTCCGGCAAGAGGAGGAGACACGACTGCCCGTGACGCTATGGGTCCGCCGCCTGAAAGGCGACGGGCCGACCGGCTCAGACAAGCAAGAGATCTTTGAAGTGAAGTGCAGCGGAATTGTCGAGATCGGCGACATGGATTGCCCCGCCTGCTGCGCTTCCATCCGCATCATAGGATAGGATGCCGCTGGCCTGATCGTAGATCAGCTTGTCATCAGCCTCGAGCGCCTTCGTTCCCAGAACGAAATTCTCGGCCGAAAAGCTCGATGGTTTGAGCCCGGTGAAAATCGCATCGTCGAACACTAGCTTATCGCCTGCGGCTGAAGAGAAATCGACGATCTTGTCGACGCTTGTATTGCTGGGCTTCACATCGAAGACGAAGGAATCGGCTCCGCCTCCGCCCGTGAGAACGTCAGCACCGGCCTTGCCGATGAGCTTGTCGTTGCCGAGTCCGCCGACCAATCGATCGTTCCCTTTCCCGCCGTTGAGAAAATTGTTTCCGTCGTTGCCGGTGAGAACGTTGGCCGTATTGTTGCCTGTCGCGCTGAGATTGGCCGTACCGGTCAAGGTGAGGTTTTCGATCGTTCCGATCGCATGCGCCGTGTCCGCGAGGCTGAAGGAGATTGAAGCCTTGACGGTATCCGTTCCGCCGCCCCGGCTTTCGTCGACGATTTGATTCGCATTGGTCACGGTGAAGGTATCGTTGCCGGTGCCGCCATAGAGATGATTGGTGCTCGGCGGCGTGCTGGTACTGCCGCGTTCGATGTCGATGATAACGGGATGGTCGAGGACATCGAGCGTCAGGGACAAGACATTGCTGAGACTTTTGATCGCCGTCGTTCCGGTCACGGGGTCGAAGACCTTAACGGAGCCGAACGAGGCGCCGAGATTGACTTTGACGGCTGTCGTCGCGGCCTGAATGGCCGTGTCGGTGGACTGGTTCCAGATATCGGGCTCGTTCCAGATGATGATCTGGTAGCTTCCGTCCGATTTTTCCGTGAGCAAGCTGCGGGCCGAGGACGGCAGGCCGTCGATCGAATAATTGAGGGTTCCCGCGCTGAAGCTGGCCTTCGTCGCACCGTTGTCCTCAAGGATTGTGGTCAGATTGTGGATCGCCGTCGCCGCCGGCTTGGCCGAATAATCGAGATGAAAAAGGCCGAAATGCTTTTCTTGATTGGCGCCCTGCGGATCGGAATAGGCGTCCAGCAGCTCGTAGATGAAGGTCTGTTTCGAGCCGAGTGCGGCGCCGTCCATCAGCGTATTGAGCAGGAGCTTTGCCTGCGTCGCCTCACTGACGCCTTCCCACCCGCCATTGGTGTCGGCGGTGAGCGAGGTGTGGTATCCGGTCTCGGTGATCGCCAGCGGCTTGCCCGGATCGGCAGCGCGCTGAACGCCGGCTTCCCGGGAAAGCCATGAATATGGCTGGTCGCCATCCTTCGCATAGGTATGGATCGTCGTGTAGTCGGAGGCGGAAGCGACCGTATATCCGGTAAAGCCGAGGACCGGGATATTTTTCAGCAAGGGATCGGCGTTGACGGCGGCAGAGAGGTCTTTCTGATAGGCGAGCGCCGCAGCCTGGCCGCTCAGGCCATGATAGCTGACCGGCCAGTTGTTGACTTCGTTCGGTCCTTCGATGCCGACGACCGATCCGGGATGGGCCTGCACGAAGTCATGCAGCCGCTGGGCGACGGTCGCGGGGTCCACCTCTCGCTGGGCGCTGAAGACGAATTGCACGCCGGCTTCGGCTGCATCGCCGAGATGTGTTTGACCGTTGGGATCGGAAGCGGAGTTGGGGGCGTGATCGCGGACTGTATCAAGGCCAAGATAGTCGAGAGCCTTAACAACTTCTTCGACATTGGAATATTTTCCGTCGGTGTAGTCGATATGCGTGTCAATTCCAAAGGAACGAATAATATCGTTTATTCGAACGGCTTGAGCCAAAGTTTTTCTCCCAGTTTATGAGGGAATTGGCGATGGGAATTTATTCTTCACATTTCTGATGCCAATTCGATTTAATACACGAGGAGGACCGTGCAGTGCTGCCCGTTAACCATGATAAATTGTCCTGAATGTGGCCCGCGCCGGATCGGTTTTAATGCCGAACCTATGCTTGCATTTTTGCATCCAGCCGGCCGATCATGACCCAGTGAAACAGACGCATAGGCAGAATCTGGCGAAGTCCAACATGGCCCGGAGGATCCGATGACCGTTAATGTTCAATTCCGGTTTCGCAGCGGCTTGCTGTCGACGGCGTTCGACAATGTCCGTCTCCGCGGCAGTTGGGACGAGCAGGGCCGTCCCTCGAACGAGTGGGCATCTGTTCCGATGCAGCGCTCTCGCGACGAGGATGGTTATGATGTCTTCGTCGCCAGGGTTTCTTTTCCCGATGACGAGATCGGTACGCATTTTCGCTGGGGGATCGAAGTCGATCGCCCCGGCGCTTCAAGCCTGTGGGCAATCGCCGCCGAATTGGACGACGAGGCCTCGACGCGTCGCGAACGCTCCTTCGATCTCCAGCAGGGGATAGGGCCGCAGACCTATTATCTGACATGGATCGGCCGTCTGGGGGCCAACCGGGTTGAAAGGCGCAACAGTGTCGACGGCATTCGCTTTTCGGTCTGGGCGCCGAATGCGCGAGATGTCTTGCTCGTCCTCGCCGATCCGGCCATCGGCTACGTCGCCGACGACGGCACCGGAACGGTTGCAACCATCGGGATGCGCAGGACAGTTGATGGCTTCTGGAGCGTTGAAACCGGCGAAGACCACGGCCTTTCCGATTTCGACGGCATGGTCGGCACGCCCTATATGTACCGCATCACCAGGGATGATGGATCGCTCGCCTACCGCACGGATATCTGGTCGCTCATGCAGATCGGCGCCGGAGACTTCGATCCGGATGGAGCGAACTATCACGGATCGCCGGCCGCATTGGATGGACCGCAAAGCTGCTCGGTCGTCTGCGATCCGAAGCGGGTCGTACTTCCATCCGGGCAGGAGGTTGCCGCCGAGACGTTCTGGGCTGACGAATTCGTTGGAGGTCGAACACTTCCGGAGCGGCTCGAGGATCTGGTGATCTATGAATTGCACGTCGGCGCGCTCGGTTTCGGCAAGGCCGTGCCCGGCACGCTTGATGATGCCATCGCCTTCATCGAGCATCTTTCGGCACTCGGCGTCAACGCCGTGGAACTGCTGCCGATTGCGGAATTCGAAACGCGGGCCAACTGGGGTTACGGCACGTCGCATTTCTTTGCCGCCGACCAGGGGGCTGGCGGCACCGACCGGCTGAAGATGTTCGTCAAGATCTGCCACCAGCGCGGCATCGCCGTCATCCTCGATGTTTGTTACAATCACTTCGACCCGGACGGCGAACGGGCGCAATGGGCCTATGATTCCACCGATCACACCCGCAATATCTATTATTGGTATGAAGGACGCCCCGGCGATTACGGCGATCCGACAGGCGGCTACATCGATAACATCTCCACGGGATGGGCGCCTCGCTTCGATGAGGAAGCGGTGCGCCAGCTTTTCATCTCCAGCGCGGCGTTCCTCGTCTCCGTCTGCCATATCGATGGTTTCCGGCTCGATCAGACAAGTTCGATCCATCAATATCCGGTCCTGCATGCCGACGGCCGGCGCGCCGATCGGGCCGCAGCCTTCGGCGCCAAATTCCTGAAGCAATGGACCCGCACGATGCGGCTGATCAAGCCGCAGCTTTTCCTGACGGCCGAGGACTATTCGGACTGGTCGGCGATGACCGAGCCGAGCCTGACTGGCGACGGGCTCGGCTTCGATGCGACCTGGTACGGCGATTTTCATCACAACCTCGTCGAATATCACGGGGGCGCGCAGGCGCAGCTGTTGAAGAATGCCGGCTTCGGGGACAAGCGGGCGCTGACCATGTCGTCTCTTGCCGGCGCATTGCAGACGAGCGCGCGATCTAAGGTGGTCTATAACCAGTCGCATGACGATTGCGGCAATCGTGAAGGATCGGCGCGAACCGCCGTTATCGCCGTCAATTTTGCGCCGATCGTCGGTGAGACAAGGGCGTGGGCTGAGGCGAGATCCCGGTTTGCGGCGGCGATGACGCTGCTATCGGCCGGCACGCCGATGTTTTTCATGGGCGAGGAAATCGGCGCCCAGAAGCCCTATCGCTACAATGATTTCCTTGAGAACCGGGAGAATATTCTCGGCGAAGCTGATGGTAACGGGGCAGGGATGCTCAGCTGTTATCGCGATCTGATCGCGCTCAGCGTCCATCAGGATGCCATTCGCTCGCGCAACATCGACATTCCCCTGGTTCACGACGAAAATCGGGTGATCGCGTTTCATCGATGGAATGACGGCGAGGATTTCCTTGTTGTGGGGTCGCTGAGCGACTCGCCCTTCGAACACGGATATCGGCTGCACAGCGAACGTCTGGGCGATGATCTCTGGGAGGAGATCTTCAATACCGATGCTGACAAATATGGCGGATGGAACGTCGGCAACGGCGGCGGAAGGATCAGAGCCACGGCGGGAGTGCTGAATGCCGTGTTGCCGGCGTCAGGCGTTCTGGTCTTCCGTAGGCTGTGACGCGCCACGCCCGGAACGGTCAGACAAAGCCGAGCGGCAGATTTTCCACTTTCCTGTCATTGCCGTAGTCGCGCTCATGCGGCGAGCGACGGCGGCCGTCGCGGCGAGCGGAAAGATCGATCCGGTTTTCAGCGAAAATTCCATCGGGCCAGGTGCCGGTGTCATGGCAATCGGCGTCGATCTTGGGGGCAAGGATTTTCAGGATCATCGGGGGTTCCTCCAGGCGGAGCATCAACATTGGAAATGGGCGTCCGGTTCCTTTTATAAGTCCAGAATTACTAATAAATTAACCATAAGCGTGGGAGCGAGGCGCGCGGCGGCATTCGATCCGGTCCCTCGCGAAAGGGTGAAATTTAATGGATGATTGATGACGAGGACATCGACGCCAGCATCCCCTCGGTCGCCCGGATCAGCCGCGCCGTGCGTGCCATCACCTCGGTTCCGGCCTCCGTCTCGGCAATCGCGGTTGCCAGACCGTCCAGTCCGTCCGCCACCTGGATCAGTTTCGGCAGCATATCGGCCCGTCCGACCGCCTCAGTCGATCTGGCGAGCTTACGCAACGCTTCCGAATAGCTCGATATCAAAGCGAGTTTCTGATCTGCGGGAGTGGTAGAGAACGAGCGTTTCTCGGAAAGCGACAGCGGCAATTTCGGCGACCTGTTGAACTGCGTGTGAACTCGCATAGGCGTTTTTTGTTCCGAGTTGGCCCATTGCTCGCTGACCCATCGCCTTGCCCTGAAATGGCGTTGCCGTGGAACTCCGGACCTGGATGGCCGTTGAGGTTCATGAAACACAGGAGGTTTCCATGCAGCTGATCGATACGCGAGTTACACAGGCCGGCGACATCTTTACCGTCGAATTCCTGGGCGAGGGAGGAGAATCGATTTCCGTCAAAATCGACAACTCCCATGGCGAACTCGATGAGACGACGGCGGTCGACCGCGCCAAGGTCATGATGGTTCAGCTGACCGCCTTTACCGGGGCGGAAGCAGACGGCAGCATCAACCGCTACGATGCCTTGAGCAACGGCAATTTCGACGAAGGCAGCAAAGGCCTGATCGGTCAGCCGAGTGCGCGTTCGGCCGGTGATAGCGAAACGCTGGAGGAGGAACTCAACGAGGGCCTGGAGGACAGCTTTCCGGCAAGCGACCCCGTCTCGGCAACGGTCTCGTCCATCCCCGCCAACGCACCACGGCATTGATTTCACCGCAGTTTCAATTCCAAATGCTAGAAGAAGGCTGCCCGGTTCGCGCGGGCAGCCTTCTTCTTGCATGACAGATTGATGTCAAAACTGAGAAACAGCTGAAAACTTCAGCTGTGTGATTGACATGGGAGCCTTCTAGAGAGGGCACGAGAAGGGAGCGCCGGTGAGGCGCTGCCGACCTCTCGGAGACGCGCCCCATGAAAATCATTCAGATCACTGACACTCATTTCAGCCCCGACAAGCCGCATTTCAACGGCAACTGGGCGCCGCTTCTGAGCTGGATCGAAGAGACCGGCGCGGACTTGATCGTCCATACCGGCGATCTCACCGTCGATGGCGCCGACAAGGACGCGGATATTACCTTCTCGATGGACCTGATGCGTCAGGTGTCGATCCCGATGCTGATCGTCCCCGGCAATCACGATGTCGGCCACCTCAAGGGATCAGACCAGCCCGTCAATGCCGAGCGTCTGGCGCGCTGGCGAAGCCTTGCCGGCGAGGACCGCTGGCTGGAGGATTCGGCCGGCTGGCGCTTCATCGGATTGAACTCATTACTTCTCGGCCATGAGGATGCCGAGGAGGAGGCGCAGTTCGAATGGCTCGATCAGGCGCTGTCCGGCAGGGCAGGGCGGCGCGTAGCGTTGTTCGCGCACAAGCCGCTCTTCGTCGATGCCCCCGACGAAGGCGATACCGGATATTGGAGCGTTCGCCCGGCTCAGCGCCGGCGGCTCTATGATCTGATTGCTGCCCATGACGTGGCGCTGTTTGCGAGCGGCCACCTCCACTGGGCCTGGCAGGGGCGCTTTGACAATACCCAGCTGATATGGGGTCCCTCGGCCGCTTTCATCATCGACAAGATGGAGCGCGAGATGCCGGGCGAGCGCCTGATCGGCGCCGTCGTCCACGAGTTCGATACGGCAGTCGAAAGCACGATCGTCACCGTTCCCGGCATGACCGCGCATGTGCTCGACGATGTCGTGCATGACGTCTACCCCCAGGCGGTCAAGCAGCGGGAACCCGTCGAATGAGCGCGCTCTCGCTTCGCGGTATCACCAAGGCTTTCGGCGGCAACCAGATCCTTGATGGCGTCAGCCTGGATGTCGCCGCCGGCGAATTCATCGCGCTGGTCGGCCCTTCCGGCTGCGGCAAGAGCACGCTGTTGCGCGTCCTTGCCGGCCTCGACCACGCCGACCAGGGAGAGATCCTGATCGGCGGGCAGGATATGTCCGGCGTTGCGGCCGCCGATCGCAACATCGCCATGGTCTTTCAGTCCTACGCGCTTTATCCGCATCTGACGGCCTCTGAGAACATCGCCGTGCCCTTGGCGATGCGCCGGCTGTCGAGGATGCAGCGGCTGCCCTTCATCGGGTCATTGATGCCGGGCCAGCGCGCCACCCGCAGGGCGATCGCCCGTGACGTCAGGGATATGGCGACGTCGCTGAAGATCGATCATCTGCTTGACCGCAAGCCCGGCCAGATGTCGGGCGGCCAGCGTCAGCGCGTGGCGCTGGCCCGCGCCATGGTGCGCCAGCCGAGCATCTTCCTGATGGACGAGCCGCTCTCCAATCTCGATGCCAATCTGCGCGTTCACGCCCGCGGCGAGATCGTCGACCTGCATCGCCGCGCCGGCGTGCCGACGCTCTATGTCACCCACGACCAGGCGGAAGCGCTTTCCATGGCCGACCGTGTCGCCGTGATGATGGGCGGAAAGTTGCTGCAGATCGCCAGCCCCGAGGTCATCTACGATGATCCCGCCCATATCGAGGTCGCCCGCTTCATCGGCCAGCCGCGCATCAATCTGCTGCCGGCCTTTGCCGAAGGCGGCGTCATTCTCTGCGGCGGCCTGCGCCTGACGCTTGAAAATGCGCGCGACGGGAAGATGCCGGTCACGCTCGCCATTCGCCCCGAATTCGTCTTTCTTTCCAAGAACCGGCATGACGGCCTTGCCGCCCGGATCGAACGTGTCGAATTCCTGGGCTCCGAAGTCATCCTCCATTGCCGGCTCGAGGCGATCGGCGAGACTATCGTTGCCAAGGTTCAGCCGGCCGAAGCCTCCGGCCTGGTGGCCGGCGATCCGGTCGGGTTGCGGCTTTCGCCCGGCCGCACGCTGATTTTTGCCGAGGACGGCAGCCGGCTGGCCGGCGGCGTAGCAACGGGTGATGCCGGGCTCGGCGCTGCCGATGCAGGGCTCGCCAATAGCGACGCCCAGCGGGAGAGGGCGCATGGCTAGCATCGTCTCCATGGCCGTGTCACACGATGCCGCCGTGGCGCATCGGCGCAGCGAAGCCCGCATCGCCTGGATGCTGGTGATGCCGGCTATGATCCTGCTGTTCCTCTTCGCGCTTTTGCCGGTTGTATCAGTCATCGTGCTCGGCTTCACCGATTTCGAACTCGGCTACGGCAAGTTCCGTTTCGTCGGCTTCGAGAATTACGCGCACCTGATCACCGACCGGACGTTTCGCAAGTCGCTGTGGAATACCACGGTGTACACGGCGCTCGTCGCACCGATCTCGATTCTTCTCGGCCTCGGCATCGCCGTGCTGATCGAGAGCGAGACCAAGGCGCGCAGCTTCTTCCGCACCGCCTATTTCCTGCCGGTCGCTTCGCTGATCGTCGCCATGGCGACCGTCTGGCAATATATGTTCCACCCCACAATCGGCCCGCTCAACGCGCTGCTGGCCCTCGTCGGGCTTCCAGGCCCGAACTGGCTCGGCAGTTCCGGCACGGTGCTCTACAGCCTCTCGATCATCGGCGTCTGGCAATCGGCCGGCTTCAACATGGTGCTGTTCCTCGCCGGGCTGACGGCGATCCCGCGCGAGCTTTATGCGGCAGCCGAGGTGGATGGCGCCAGATCCTCCCTCGACCGTTTTCTGCTCGTCACCTGGCCGATGCTCGGGCCGACGACGCTCTTCGTCATCACCATCAGCATCACCAATTCAGTCAAGGTCTTCGAGACTGTGAAGACGCTGACCGAGGGCGGCCCGAACAAGGCGTCGGAAGTGCTGCTCTTCACCATCTACCAGGAAGGCTTCGTCTATCTGCGCGTCGGTTATGCCTCGGCGATGACGGTGGTCTTTCTGCTGATCCTGGTGGTGCTGATGTTCCTGCAGTACCGCGTTCTCGATCGCCGGGTGCATTACACATGACGAACGCTTTTTCCCTCGGCAGGATCATCCGTCTCACCTTGCTTTCCCTCGGCGCGATGATCTTCCTGTCGCCCTATGTCTTCATGATCTCGACGGCAGGCAAGGCCCAAAGCGACATCTTCACCTCGTCGCTGTCGTTGATCCCGGCGCACTTCACCTATGTCGAAAATTTCGCCAAGGCCTTGAGCCGAGTGCCGATGGCACGGCTGCTGTGGAACGGCGTCGTCGTCTGCGGGCTGATCTTCTTCTTCCAGGTGCTCGTGGCGATCCCCTGCGCCTATGCCATGGCGAAGCTGCGCTTCGGTGCGGCCCGCGCCATGATGGTGCTGGTCATGCTCGGCCTGCTGGTGCCGATCCATGCGACGGCGCTGCCGCTCTATGTCGCTTTCAACAGCGCCTCGCTGCTCAACAGCTATGCCGCCCTTGTCGCACCCTTCACCATTTCGGTGTTCGCGATTTTCATGTTCCTGCAGTTCTTCCGCGCCATGCCGGATGATCTCATCCACGCCGCCCGTCTCGACGGCATGTCGGAGCTCGGCATCGTCGCCCGCGTCATCGTGCCGAATGCCTGGCCTGCTGTGACCGCCTTTGCCATCTTCTCGGTCGTCGCCCATTGGAACGACCTCTACTGGCCGCTGATCGTCATCAGCAAGCAGGAATACGCCACGCCGCCGCTGGGCCTCATGTATTTCCGCGCCGCCGAGGCCGGCGACGACTACGGCGCGCTGATGGCGGCGACCCTCATCATTACCCTTCCCCTCGTCGCCGCCTTCCTGCTTGCGCAGAAGCGGTTCGTCGAGGGCATCACCATGACCGGTCTCAAAGGCTGACCGGTTTCAACCCAGGAGAACGAGCGATGAAACATATCACCCAGCTTCTCGCCGCAGCGGCCGTATCCTTGGCAATCGCGCTTCCCGCGCATGCCGAGACGACGCTGACGGTTCACTACCCGATGCCGGGCTTCTTCAAGGACGTGATGGACACGATCTCGAAGAAATTCATGGAAGAAAACCCGGATATCAAGATCCAGTTCGCCAGCCCCTCGGCGACCTATGAAGAAGGCATCCAGACGATCCTTCGCCAGGTCGGCACCAGTGAAATGCCCGATGTCACCTTCATCGGCCTCAACCGCCTGCGCATGCTCGACGAACGTGACGTCGCCGTCGACCTCGGTCCGCTCGTCCAGAAGGACGGCAACATGGCCGAGCAGGGCTTCTCCGACACGATCCTCAAGCTTGCCCAGGTCAAGGGCAAGCAGGTTGGTCTGGCCTTCGCGACCTCCAACCCGATCATGTATTACAACGCCGATCTCGTGAAGGCGGCCGGTGGCGATCCTGAAAACCCACCGAAAACCTGGGATGAGGTCATCGCGCTCGGCGGCAAGATCAAGGCGCTCGGCAATGGCGTCGACGGCATCGATTACCGCTGGCAGGGCGACGACTGGATGTTTTCGGCACTGCTCTTCGGCGCCGGCGGCAAGATGCTGAGCGACGACGAAAGCAAGGTTGCCTTCAACGGCCCGGAAGGTCAGAAGGCCGTCGAGGTCCTGCATCGCCTGGTCACCGAAGGCGGCATGCCTGTGTTCACCAAACCCGCCGGCGAACAGGCATTCGCAGCCGGCAAGGTCGGTTTCGAGTTCCAGACGACGGGCGCGCTGCGCAATACGATCAAGAATGTCGGCAACAAGTTCGATCTGCGCACCGCCAAGATCCCGCTGATCGATCCGGTGAACGGCCGCCTGCCGACCGGCGGCAACGCCGTCGTCATCCTGACGCATGATGCCGCCAAGCAGGATGCTGCCTGGAAGTTCGCCAAATTCGCCGCCGGCCCTTATGGTGCTTCGGTCGTCGTGCCCGGCACCGGTTATGTCCCGAACAACGAGCTTGCCGCCAAGTCACCCGATTATCTCGGTGACTTCTACAAACAGAACCCACTGTTTCAGGCAGGCCTCAGCCAGATGCCGGTGATGATCCCATGGTATGCCTTCCCCGGCTCGAACGGCGTCAAGGTCACGCAGACGATCGTCGACAACCTCTCGCGCATCGTCGACCAGTCGGCCGAACCGAAGGAAGCGCTCGACGACGCAGCCGCCGATGTCGAGGGCATGCTGCCGCGCAGCTGATCTCCTTCCTCATTAGGCATAAGGCAGAGGCCGCCATGCCGAGCGCGTGGCGGCCTCTTCTTTTCCCTAGCTTCTCAGATGGCGCGCACCGTGCCGCCGCGGCGAAGCGTATAGGCGACGTCGAGATGGCGGGCGGGCGCGGCATTCTCCGCCATGTCGAGCAGCAGCGAGGCGGCCGTCGCCCCCATGCTGGCATCCGGCATTTCGATGGTCGTCAGCGGTGGATCGATCAGCCGGCCGATGGCAATGCCGTCGAAGCCGGCGACCGAAACATCCCCAGGGACCGACAGCCCCTCGCGCTTCAGCGCGCCGATGACGCCGAGCGCCAGGAGATCGTTGGAGGCGATGATCGCCGTCGGCGCAAGCGAGCTCATCGCGACGCCAAGATCGAGCTGGTCGTAGCCGCTGACGAAGGGGATCTGCACGGCATCGAGCGGTGTCAGCCCGTTCTCAGCCATAGCGTCGAGATAACCGCGGTAGCGAAGCTGGGCGCGGTCGGAGGCGGCGAAATTGCCGGAGAGAAACAGAATGCGGCGATGGCCCATGCCGATCAGGAATGTCGTGATCTCGCGGCCTGCGCCGCGATTGTCGGCAGTGACGGCCGCCGGAAACTGCCCTGTCGGCAGGTTGTTGAGCAGCACGGTCGGCGGGAGCTTCGCAAGCAGCGCCTCGCTGGTGGATGGATCGCAGACGGTGAGGATTAGCCCGGTCGGCCGGTCGTTCAAGAGTGCGGCGACGGCATCGGCCTCGCGCGCCGGATCGTAGTTCGACTGGGCGATCAAGACGCCGTGGCCGGCCACCAGCATGCGGTTCTGGATGCTCGACAGCGACGAGGCAAAGACCGGATTGGTGATGCTCGGGATCAGCACGCCGACCACAGGCCTGCGTCCCAGCCGCCCTGCAGACAGGCCGGCCGGGCGATAGCCCAGTTCTGCAGCCGCACGGCGCACCTTGCGCACCATCAGGTCGCTGGCCGGTCCGTTGCGGTTGAGAACCCTGCTTGCGGTCGCCAGCGAGCATCCTGCCCGGAACGCGACCTGCTCCAATGTCGCCATCGAAAACGCCTCCTGGTGACAGCATCGAGGCGCAATCCCTTAGGCGGGTTCGATGACATTGGTCTGACACCCAGAGCATGATGCCGAAAAGTGTGAGCGGTTTTCGGACGACATCATGCTCTAACTATATAATGTAGAACAGGATTCAGATTTTAAGCCGACCGGGCCTAAAATCATCCTGTTCTAGGCAGAGTTATCTACTTCTTATTCATTACACACATGGAAGTTGATGGGAAATGCAACCTGTGGAATAGTCAGATTGACGCCATCGACCCCCTTCATTCTCATCACCTGGACAAGAATGTCTCACAAAAAAATGGAATGCTCCACGGTGTGGTGGTTTCTCGCGACGGTCTCCCTCGTCGCGAACTTCACGTCGCCAGCCTATGCGGACAGCCCGTCCGTGCCCTGGCCACAAACGCAAAGCGACATCCAAGCCGACCCCCATGTGCGTTTCGGCATGCTCGCCAACGGCATGCGGTTTGCGATCATGCGCAATGTCACGCCGCCCGGACAGGCAGCGATCCGTTTTCGCATTGACTCAGGTTCGCTCGACGAAAACGACAACCAGCAGGGTCTGGCGCATGTTCTCGAGCACATGGCCTTCAAGGGTTCGACACATGTCGCCGAAGGAGAGATGATCCGTGTCTTGCAGCGCAAGGGTTTGGCCTTCGGGCCGGACACCAACGCCCATACCTCTTATGACGAGACTGTCTATGCACTCGATCTGCCCGAGGTCGATGCAGACACGGTTTCGACGGGCCTGATGCTGATGCGAGAAACGGCGAGCGAGCTGACCCTCGACGCCAGCGCCTTCGATCGCGAACGCGGCGTCATCCTGTCGGAGGAGCGGCTGCGCGACACGCCGCAGTATCGCGCGGCGCTCGAAATCATGAATTCGTTGCTCGCCGGTAAGCGCGCGACCATGCGGGCGCCGATCGGTAAAGTCGACATCATCAGCAATGCGCCTGTCGCCCTTGTCCGTGATTATTACCGGGCCAATTACCGACCCGATCGGGCAACGCTGGTGGTGGTGGGCGATGTCGACCCCGTCGCCATGGAAACCGAAATCCGGCAGCGCTTCGGCGACTGGAAGGCTGTGGATCCGACGCCGACAAAACCGGATCTCGGCACGCTGGTGACGAAAGGCGAAAGCGCCGACCTCATCGTTGTTCCCGGCGGCATGACGAGCGTACAGGTCGCCTGGACACGTCTCTATGACGCCGCGCCTGACACCTTCGCCAAGCGCCGCGCTGAGCTCATTGAAAATCTCGGTCTCATGGTGCTCAATCGCCGGGTGAGCACCATCGCCGGCAAGGCGGATGCTCCATTCATCAGTGCGGGCATCGGCTCTCAGGATCTCCTCGATTCCGCTCATGTCGTCCTGATCGCGGCGAACTCCGAGCCGGACAAATGGCCGGCGGCGCTCACGGCCATTGACCAGGAACAGCGTCGTATCCAGAAGTTCGGCGCTACGCAGGCGGAAATCGATCGCGAAATTCTCGACTATCGCTCGGCCCTGCAGGCTGCTGCGGCCGGAGCCGCGACGCGCACGACCACCGACGTCGCTTCCATGCTGTTGAGCAGTGTCGATGACGATCAAGTCTTCACCTCGCCTGCCGAAGACCTCTCGCTGTTCGAGACGATGACGAACGGCGTCACGGCGGTCGAGGTCAATCAGGCCCTGCAGCGTGCGTTCTCCGGCAACGGTCCGCAGGTCGTGCTACAGACGGCCCAATCACCTGAGGGCGGAGCCGACGCGGTTCGACAAGTCTACGATGCGTCAAATGCCGTTGCCGTCTCGGCACTATCCAGTGCAGCTGACGTCGCCTGGCCCTACGCCCATTTCGGCGCGCCAGGCGCTGTGGTCGAACGCCGCGCCGTTGACGATCTCGGCTTGACCTTGGTGCGCTTTTCCAACGGCGTGCGGCTTACCGTCAAGCCAACCAAGCTGCGTGCCAACGAAGTGCTGGTGCGTGAAGATATCGGCGGTGGTCGGCTGGACCTGCCGCACGACCGTTCCGCCCCGATCTGGGCATCTCCGGCCGTCGTGCTGTCCGGCGTGAAGGCCATGGACTACCAGGATATCCAGAAAGCGCTGACGGCCAACATCGTCAGCATCGATTTCTCGGTAGGCGACAGCTCCTTCAGGTTCGATGGTCGTACAAGGACTGAAGATCTTGCGACGCAACTGCAGCTCATGACCGCATACACCTCCGATCCCGCCTATCGCCCCGAGGCGTTCAAGCGTGTGCAGCAAGCCTATTTGAGCGGTCTCGATCAGTATGAGGCGACGCCCGGCGGCATTGTCAGCCGCGATTTCCCAAGTCTCGTGCATTCGGGCGACCCGCGCTGGACCTTCCCCGATCGCGCGCAGTTGTCGGCCGCTCATCCAGAGGATTTCGAGGCGCTGTTCCAACCTATGATCTCCAACGGCCCGATCGATATCACCATCGTCGGCGACGTGACGGTGGATGACGCGATCCGACTGACGGCCGAAACCTTTGGCGCCTTGCCGCCGCGCCCGGAGATGATGTCGAGCAACGATCGGAACGACGTGCGTTTTCCGGTGACGAACGAGAAGCCCGTTGTGGAGGCCCATAAGGGCAGGGCGGATAGCGCCGCCGCCGCGGTAGGGGCTCCGATTGGCGATTTGCATTCCGACCTGCCGCGGTCCTTCACCGCCAATCTCGCCACCCAGATTTTCCAAAACAGGTTGGTCGATCAGTTTCGCATCGCAGAAGGAGCAAGCTATGTGCTGGAGGGCGATGCTGACCTGTCAAGTGAAGTCCCTGGCTATGGCTACGCATATTTCTACGTCGAGACAGACCCGGCAAAGGTCGCGCGCTTCTACGCACTCGTCGACGAGATCGCCAAGGATCTGCGGTCGCAAGATGTCACCCCGGACGAACTCGCGCGCGCCCGGGAACCCATCATCGAGACACTGAAGCATCAGCAGCAGGGTAACGAATATTGGATTGAATATTTGCGCGGCGCTCAGACGGATTCGCGCGGCTTAGACCGGATACGCGACAATCTCAGCGGCTACGACAGGGTCGCCGCCGCAGATATCCGCGCGTTTGCCACGACTTATTTCAGCCCGGAAAAATTCTGGAAATTCGAAGTGCTGCCGCCGGCGGTGCGATAGGTCGTGGGCACGGCTCAGGAACGGCGTTTGACCACGCGCATGTTCATCTCCCCGCGAAGCGCAAAGCCATGTGTCTTGTAGAGCGAAATGGCCGATGTGTTCGCCGCATAGGCGTGCAGATAGGCTGCGTCGCCGCTCGATGCGATTTCGCCGGCAACGAAGCGGAAGAGCAGGGTGCCGAGGCCGCGTCCCTGGACATCGGGATGGGTGCAAAGCCCGCTGAGCTCGATGAAGCCTGTCTGACGCATCCGTTGTCCGGCCATCGCCACCAGGCGGCCTTCGCTCTTGATCCCCCAGAAGCTGCCGAGGCTTTGGGCTCGCAATGTGAACGGCCCAGGTTTGGTCAGTGTCGCCAAATCAAGCATGTCGGCGGCATCGGCCTCCGTCAGCGGCTGGATGCGAGAATCCGAAATCCTCTCATGGTGCCGCTCGGCAATCATCTGGACCACCGATGCTTCCGCGACGACGGCAAGACCCGATGGGATGGCGATCGGCCGGGATTCGACGAGAATCATGCTCTCCTCCGGCGAAGGCAGGTTCTCCAGGGCATCGAGGCTCTCCGGCGTATCGTCGGCTGACGCTGCGAAAGGAACGATGGAGGGTGGGTATCGCCGCGCGGACTTGCCACCTTCGGCAAGATCGGCATGCGCGGTCTCGAGTGCGCTCCAGATCGGTCGGTCGAGAATATGTTTCACTGTGTTTCCTCCTTGGCGGCGTTGCGGCGCGCAAGCGGCACCGCCGCAAGCCCGTCCTCGATGGCCGCGAGCTGTTCGAGGATCGGCCCGTCGAGATCGCCGCAGAGATCGGCAACGGCGGCGGCGATGCGCGGCCAGATCACCTTTTTCGAATGATCGACGAGGTCCTGTCCCTTGTCGGTCAGCGAGACCAGTCTGCGACGCTGATCATCCGGGGCCGGCTGCATGTCGACGTAACCGAGTTCGAGAAGCTGGCCGATGGTGCGCGTTGCGCCGGGCTGAGTGATACCCACCGCCTGCGCAAGCTCGCCGATCGTCAGTGGCCCGGCCCGGTCGATCGCTGCAAGGAATGGATATTGGCCTGCCTGGATGCCAAGGCCCGCCTCATCGATGATCTGCTGCGTATCGGCCTGCAGCCTTTCTCCGATGCGCCGCAGCCGGCTGCCCATGCATAGAAACCCGAGTGTTCTGACCACATCCTCGACCATGCCGATCTCCATTTGTATTGGGTGTTATATAACGTGTTATGGATTAAATGGCAATTCGTCTGCGAGGGTGGTCGGCAGATGAGGCCAGGGGAAGGGCGGCACATGCAAATGTCTCGATCAGCCCCGCCATTTCCTGGCCATCAGAAACACCGCCAGCACGCAGCTGAGCAGGCCAAGGGACAGTGGCAGACCCTGATGTCCGATCAGTTGCATCGCCAGTCCTGTCGCGGGCGAGCCGACGATGCCGCCGATGCCCCATACCAAGGCGAAGGCCGCGTTGCCGGCGATCAGAGCCTGGCCGGTGAACCGCTCGCCGAGTTGAATCAGCGACAGGGTGTAGATCCCGAATGAGACCCCGCCCCAGAGGAAAACGAGCGGCCAGATAAACCACGAATTGAAGGCCGACGGCAGCAGCAGGCAGCCGGCGAGGCAAGCCAGGACGCAGAAGAGCATGATCCGCGTCGAGCCGAACCGTTCGGCCAAGCGCCCAAGTAAAATCTGCAGCACGGCATTGCCGGCGATGAAACAGGTGATGAGCGAAGCGATACGCTCCTCGGCACTGCCGAGTGCTGCGCCATAGACCGCGAACAGGGAAAGCAGGATCTGCTCGAAGGCGGCAGCGGTGAAAACCGCAAACAACAGCAGCGGCGCCAGTGCGAAGAAGCGGCCGACCGATGTTGCCTCGCCTTCGTCAGGCATCTCAGGCAGGTGTGGGACGACCGCAAGCACGATCAGGCCGCAGAGGAGGAGGGCCGCAATACCGATCACGAAGGGTGGCCAACCCTCAGTGCCGGTGAGCCAGAGCGACAGCGGGCCGACGGCGAAGCCGCCCGAAACGACCGACGAATAGAGTCCCATGATCCGGCCCCGCCGCGGCGCCGGCGTGATCGTGATCAGCCAGGTCTCGCTGATCACGTAAAGCGGATTGGCGAAGACGCCGAGCAGGAAGCGCAATGGCATCCAGGCCCACACGTCCTCAGCCCAGGCGATCGCAATCAGGGTGAGGGCGGCCAGGATCGAACACAGGATCGCCAGCCGCGCCCCACCCACGCGCCGCGAAAGCGCCGGAATGACGGGCGCCGATAGGATGAAACCCAGCGGCGTCATCGCCGCCGACAGGCCGATCAGGCCCGATGTCGTTCCCTGCCGCTCCAGAATGAAGCTGAGCAGCGGATAGGTCAGCCCCTGCGCCACGGCGAACACCGTCACGGTCGCGATGATACCCGCCATCGCGGCCCAAGGGATCCGGTCCTCTCGCGCTAATTTGATGCTTTCGGCAGTCATGCAGATGTCCTCATCAGACCGTATGGTTTGACGGGCCGGGGCGTCAAAGAGGATGAATTCTGCACGAGGCTGGGAGCGTCGTACTTAAGCTCTTCCAAAAAGTTCTCAAAAACGTCCAAAGGGACTAAACAGGTCACCACCGCAATTCAGCCGGACATCATCAGGACCATCAGGAAATGAGTGCCTCACTTTCCTTTCTCGACCTTCCCGATCACCTCGCCGATGGGCGCTTGCCCCGTGCGGTGATCTTCGAAGTCGCTCACGGCAGCACCTATCCCGGCAAGGACAGCAGCGGCTACGCTTTGGCCGCTGACGCCATCCGCGCTGCGAGTGAGGAGGATGCCCCACTCGTCGAGCACTGGGATTTCGATCTCGGTGGGCTGCTGTTCGACGGCAGGCCGGTCTTATGCATCGACGTTGGAGACATCCAGACCACCCTGCATGACAATGCCGGCAACCGGGCCCGGATCGAGGCGAAGACGCGCGAGGTCCTGGCATTGCCGGCCATACCGATCCTGCTCGGCGGCGACTGTTCCGTGACCATTCCCTTCCTCACCGGCTTTGCGGATCACGGGCCGGTCTGGGTCCTGCAGATCGATGCCCATATCGACTGGCGCGACGAGGTGCATGGCGAACGCTACGGCTATTCAAGCCCGATGCGTCGGGCGAGCGAGATGCCGCATGTCGCCGGCATGGTCCAGGTCGGCCTCCGCAGCGTCGGCAGCGCAGGCCTCGCCGACATCGAAGCGGCGCGGGCCTACGGCAGCCACTTCGTGACCGCCCGCGAGGTTCACGCCGAGGGCGTCAAAGCCGCTCTCCGGCATATTCCGAGGGAGCGCGGGTCGTTGTCACCCTCGACTGCGACAGTCTCGATCCCAGCATTATGCCGGGCGTTGCGGCGCGTACGCCCGGCGGCCTCACCTACACTGAGGTGATTGACCTGATCGCGGGCCTCGGCAGGCGGGCCAGGATTGCAGGATTCGACCTTGTCGAGCTCTATCCTCCCGCCGATATTGATGGCCTGTCGGCCCTGACCGCCGCGCGCCTTCTCGTCAATTTAATCGGCGCCATCGTCCGGCAAGATTGAAACTCTGCTCGCTCTGGCAGCAAGCAGAGCATGGTGCGGCGCGTTTTCGCTTCTAGGCGACCTTGCCCAGACGCGGTTCCGTCCCGGTCAGTAGCCGCCGAATGTTGGTGCGATGGCGGGCA
Source organism: Rhizobium sp. BT-226 (assembly GCF_025847085.2). Taxonomy (NCBI): domain Bacteria; kingdom Pseudomonadati; phylum Pseudomonadota; class Alphaproteobacteria; order Hyphomicrobiales; family Rhizobiaceae; genus Rhizobium; species Rhizobium sp. BT-226. The sequence goes on from NZ_JAOYTI010000001.1 coordinate 473,508, forward strand.
ATCACGTAAATGCCGCCTGCGATCACCAGCAGCCGATAGGGCAGCGGTTGTTCCAAACCGCAGACGAGAGCGATGGCCGTCAACGCCGCCAGCATGGAGCTCAGGGAAACAATCCGGAAGGCCGCCAGGGCAACGCCAAAAACCGCCACAGCGCCCAAACCTACGGGCCATGACATCGCCAGCAACACGCCGAGCCCCGTGGCAACCGACTTGCCTCCCGTAAAGTTGAGCCAGACCGAACGGCCATGGCCTAACAACACGGCAAGTCCCGCCAGGCAAACAGCCCAAGGCGCCGAGCTTTGCAGATAGAGCGCCGTCGGTGGCGTGGCTGATGAGACTGTCAAGAACCAGGGATAAAACCACCGGGCAAAGATGACTGCTCCTACACCTTTCAGCACATCGATCAGCAGAACCACCAATGCAGGCCATTTGCCCAGCGTTCGCAATACGTTCGTTGCTCCGGTGGATTTTGAGCCGTGCTCCCGGATATCGATGCCCTTGAGCAGTTTGCCCGCCAGATAGCCCGTCGGTGTGGAACCGAAGAGATAAGCGATCGCCAATCCAACCGCACCCGCTGTCCAGAAAATCATGGGAGTCACCTCGACGCTCTATTTTCAGGCAGTCATCATTTGGTTGTCACCGCCATCAGCCACTAGAACACGATTTACACTGCCCGCGTCCTCAATGCCACGCGGCCTAAGCGACGAACAGTTCCACTCAAGCTTTAAAGACTCTAGGATGCGCCCCATGCAGGGATCACGCTTTGCCTTTGGTCCGTTCGTGCTTGATCCGGTGGCGGGAACGCTCCTTCGGAGCGATGATCCCGTCGCGGTCGGCCATCGCGGGCTGAAGCTGCTTGCCGCACTCGTCGAACGATCCGGCGAAATCCTCGGCAAGGCCGAGTTGATGGACGCTGCTTGGCCGGGCAGGGCCGTCGAGGAGGGCAATCTCACCGTCCAGATCGCACAGCTGCGCAAGCTGCTTGGTCCGGCCGCCGACGGCGGTGAATGGATCTCCACGGTTCCGCGCATCGGCTACCGCTTCATAGGCGCCGTCAACCAGTTGGGCGGCGTGAAGCGAAAACCTTTGCCGCTGCCCGACAAACCATCGATATCAGTGCTGCCCTTCGTGAATATTAGCAACGATCCCGAGCAGGAATCCTTCGCGGACGGGCTGACCGAGGACCTCATCACCGACCTCTCCAGGATGCCGGGTCTGTTCGTCATCGCCCGCAAATCGGCCTTCGCCTACAAGGGCAAGGCTATGGATGTGCGGCAGATCGCCGAGGAACTCGGCGTGCGCTACCTGCTGCAGGGCAGCGCGAGACGCGTCGAGGCGCGCGTGCGCATAAACGCCCAGCTGGTCGACGCGGTGGGTGGCGATCATCTATGGGCGGAACGCTTCGATCGCAGCCTGGAGGATATTTTTGCCGTTCAGGACGAGGTGACTGGTAAGATCGTCGAGGCGCTGCTCGGCCGGCTGCGCGCACCGCCGCCGCGCAACCGGCCCAAAAATATCGAGGCTTACGATCTCTGCGTGCAGGCGCGCAGGCTGATGGACGACACGCCGCAGGCGGCGCGGGAAGCGCATCTGATGCTGGCGCGCGCGATTTCGCTCGATCCTGATTATGCCGAGGCCTATCGCTGGCTTGCCATGAACCACTGGATGGGAGAGGTGCATTCCGGCGGACCAACGCAACCCACCCGTGACCTTGCCTTGGGGCTGGCGCGCAAAGCCGTCGGGATCGATCCCAACGATGCCGGCTGCCGCTGGATCCTGGCTTACCTGCTTGCCTATGAGCGCAGCTTCGACGAGGCGGAGGCGGAATTTGCCAAGGCGATCGAACTCGACCCGAACGAGGCCGACACCTTCGCGGCGCTATCCGACATCGCGGTCCTGGCCGGGCGGGTCGGGGAGGGCCTAGAGCATATCGCCAAGGCCTTCCGATTGAACCCGTTTCCGGCAAGCTGGTACTATCTGGCGCTCGGCCAGGCGCAATATGCTGCCGGCCAATACGCAACCGCTGTCGAGACGCTGCGCAACGACGAGACCTATCGCACGAGCTCACGCCGTTTCCTGGCGGCAAGTCTTGCCCAACTCGGCCGGCTCGACGAGGCACGCGCCGAGGCCGAACTGTTTCTCGTCGCCAACCCGCATTTTTCAACCCGCCACTGGGCGGCGACCGAGCCATTCCGCGACGCTCGGACGCTTGAGCATTTCGTTGACGGCTACCGCAAGGCGGGACTTCCGGAGTGACGCGCCGCAAAAAAACCATTGCCATCCGGCCGTCGATCACCTTTGAGGAACATGTAGAAGGGAGCTGTCACCATCATTACGGATGGGCGTCGGCGAGCCTTCGAGCATTTGCTCTCGGAGTGAGGTTCCCGCACCGGGACGGGTCGGAGAGTGTCGTGTCTTGCCAAATAAGAGCCATATTCGAACGAAGACCAAGATGCTCGTCGACCTGATAGGCGAAAGGTTCGAACGGCAGCGGTCGGGCGCGACTCAAAATTAAGCTTGAGAACAAGACCCAGTTGCAAAGGCTCGAGCTGAAGTTCTAGTCTGCAGGCGCCTGGGGAAACTTCAAATGTCAGCTTTGTCTCGCGTACTTATAGCAGGCGCTCTGTCTGTGACACTTGCTTCCAATTGCTTTGCCGAGAGCCCAACTTCTTCGGGAACCGGCTTCACTGTGATCGGTGACGGCTGGCTCATGACAAACGCTCACGTCGTCCAAGGCTGTGAGCGGATCGAAGTGAAGGGGAAGGGCGATGCGTCCGATCCTCGCATCGACGCGACAAATGACCTTGCCCTCGTAAAGGTTCAATCAACCGTCCCCCTCAAACCGGTAGTCTTCCGTCAAGCGCCGACTCGTCTGGGAGAAGATATCGTTGCCGTCGGTTATCCGTTGGCGAGCTTGCTCGCGGATTCCGTCAAGGTCACGACCGGGAACGTCAATGCGCTCGCCGGGCTTCGAAACGACACACGCTACATACAGATTTCGACGCCGATACAGCCGGGCAATTCGGGAGGCCCGGTTGTCGACCGCGACGGATTCTTGCTCGGGATCACAAGCGCTACATTCTCGAAGCAGGCTGCTGACGAAATTGGCATTACGGCGCAAAACATCAACTTTGCCATCCGCGCATCGGTTGCTGATTTATTCATGCAGTCGCAGAGCATAGTCGGTCAGTCCGGTGGTCGAGCCGCCGATCGGCAACCAATGTCTACAGCCGACCTTTCGGACAAGGTGACGCCTTCTGTATTCCAGATCCTTTGCTACGGGAAGCCCGAGGAGCAGGCGTCGATCACGCCTTCAGGCGCGGCGACAAGCCTACCCACGCCGTCGGCGTCGGCTCTCATCGACGCCCGCGGTTATGACGCAATCGGGTTCGACTATCGGACCATCAAGGACGTTACTTTCGCCAGCTGCCATGAAATCTGCGAGGGCGACAGCCAATGCAAAGCGATCACGTACAATACGAAGTACCGCGCTTGCTTCCTTAAGGACAACGTCGTGGCGCTTATCCGAAACGGCGACGCGGTGGCAGCGTATTCGTCGGCGAAGGCAGCCGACGTTATTATGTCTGACTTCACAAGCTACAGCGGCATGGATCTGCCGGGTGGCGACTACAAGCGGCTCCGCGAAAGCAACTATCTCCAATGCTTTACGGCCTGCATTGGCGACAATTCATGCAAAGCCTTCTCGTACGTGCCGAAGAAGTCCGAATGCTGGCTCAAGGATACGTTAGGGCGTCCGAAGGCAACCAAGGGCGTCGAGCTTGGCGTGAAATGACACGGCATGAATGTTCACTCGGCCAGCCCGCCGGGTCGAACTGTTCCTCATCGCCTCTTCGTTGCCAACTCGCACTTTTCAACCTGTCACTGGGCAACGACCGAACCACTCCGCGCAAGGCGGGACGTCCGGAGTAAGCCCGGTGCACCGCCTCATAGACGGCCGGAGGTTAGATGGTGCCGGGCCGCGCGGAGGTTGTTGATTGGCTCGCGGAAGACAAAAAATCCTCTTCGGCGGAGGGCAGTTTTCCCTCTGGTGTCAGGTCGTCGACCGCTTTGGGAAGATCGCGCTTCAGCCGCCCCAGAATCTCTTCATGCGAAAGGCCGGTACTGGCAGCGATCTCGTTGAGAACGTCCGGTCCCAGTGCTTCCGCGAGCTGGCCGTCATTGATGTCCGCATTCGGTCCGGGCTTTACCCAAGACTCCGCCTTGTCACCGTGACCATTCTGCTGAAACGTCTTCAGCAGGTCGCCCAAACCGCCGCTGACGACGCTGCCGGACGTCAGCCCGCCGAGAAGGCCGCCGAGACCACCCGAGCCTGTCAGTCCGCCAAGAAGGCCGCCAAGCCCGCCGGGCTGCTGGCTTCCCGCGCCACCCTGTTGAGGGTTCTGAATGCCCCGTAGGAGCTCCCCGATCTTATCTCTGTTCTGGTAGCCGGCAACGGCAAGGACGGCGAGAAGCGCCTTCAATTGACCGCTCATCATGATGAATCCTCCTATGGTGCTCAAAGGTGCACGCGACCCAAAGCAGAGCGCTGCATGGGCAGCAATGTCCAGGGTGGCCAAAGGTTCCGCCGGTTTGAAAACAAGGCCGCGCAACCGCATTCCTTCGAAGATCTCGAAGGCTCGGCCGTCCACCTCAGTTGCTCACGCCGGTCAGATTTCCGGGCAGCCTCGCCGGTTTGCGAAGGTCATTCGTTCCGGTCCACGGCGCGTCATCCCTTGCACAACGATACTGCGAGGAGACATGCGGACGATTTGCGCCCTGCGAAGTCCTTCGCTGCGTGCGATGTCGAGAGCATCATCCGGGTCGCATCCTCGCGGTCCGCGCCGATCATATCCGTCATATCGATCACGATCACGATTACGGTCGTAAACGCCGACGCCACCGGGGCCGACCCGCAACTCCAAGTCTTGCGCGGCCGCAATTGTCGGAGAGATCGTCAACCCGCTTATCGCAGCCAAGCCGACCAGTACGAACTGAAGAGATTTGCGCATGAGTTCCTCCCATGGTCCTATGCTTATCCTAATGACAACATCGCCATGCGAGATTTGTTCCTTGAGGCAAGAGGACTCGGCGGACGCCGAACGGGTAGTTCGTCTCATGGAAAGCGCGTCGCATGAATCCAATTCGATGCGACGCGTTTTAAAGATCATTTGCTTCAAACAGCCATGTTCGACGCTGCCGACATCACTTCCCGAGGGGCCGGACCGCCGAACATATGGCGACCACCATCCTCGACTTCGGTGAAACACCAGCGCACGACGCCATCCCGATCGAGCAGGAATTCGCCAACGAGTTGGCCGTGGCCGGCGGCGATCATCCGCGTGTCATCCTCGGTGATTTCATAGCCGTCCGCCTTGTCGAGGAATTCGGCCGCCGCCATCGGGTCCATGGGCTCCGGAAGCTCGCCCGGCATGTCGATGCGCATCGACATCACCGTGTTCATGCTGACTTTGCGCGGCCAGTCGTTCTCGGCTTCGGTGAACTGAAGGTTCGGCAGGCCGAAGGCCTTGTGCGATACCCGTTCCGGGTCAGAGGCCGCCAGCAGATTGGGAAGCGGATGGTAGCGGAAATAGAGGCGGGCGCGGTCGATCGGCGTATTGACGACGGTCAGGCTGTCGATGCCTTTCTCTTGCAAGGCATCGGTGAGTTCGGCCATGGCGGCAATCTGCCGGCGACAGAAGGGGCAATGTAATCCGCGGAACAACCCGACGAACACCGGCTTCTGGCCGCGAAAGTCGTCTATGGCGACCTTACCCTGGCGGGTGATCGCATCCAGCACCACGTTTGGTGCGCGATCTCCCGGCTGCAATGGTCTTGCTGCGTGGTTCTCCTGCATGTTTCGTTCCTCCCTTTATGTTTTTGAATCGATTTGCCAAATCGATCTCCGGCGATCACTGCAACGAGGACAAGATCAGTCGAGAAACGGCAAGACGACGAGCGTGCCTGGATCGAGGTTGTGGCGGATGCACACATCCTGTGCCAGCGTGAAATAGCGTTCGGCCTCGTCCATGTCGTCATGCTCAAGGCTGAGTGTCGCCAAGCCATCATAGCACGGAAACAGCAGTTGCGGCTCGTCAATTTCCTTCGCAACCTCAAGGGCTTCCTCGTAATACTTACGGGCTAGCTTCGGCTGCCCGTGGCATTGATGAATTTGGCCCAGCACGATCAGCGGCACGGAGAGATGGTCGCGCTGATCGAGCGCCCGGTCGATTTCGACGGCTTTCTCCGCGGCCGGTACACCCTCGGCGGCGCAGCGATCGGTGAAGGTGCAGCAGGCAACGGCGAGGTTGGCGAGAAGTCGCGCCTGGAAGCCGAGATCGCCGATACGGGTCGCAAGCTCCAGCCCGCGCCGGCAGATCTTGATGGCGTTGGCCGGATCGACAATCGTGTAGAGAACGCCGAGATTGGAATAGGCGCGACAGGCAGCACTTTGCAGATCGGCCTTTTCGGCGACCGAGAGGCTGCGCTCCACTTCCTGCACGGCCTCGCGGCGACGCCCGAGCCGCGCAAAGGCCGCCCCCTTGGTGTTCAGCGCCTCCGCCATCGCTCGCGCTGTCTCCCGTCCGGTCTCGGTCGTCCCGTCGATGGGCAGCGTTTGCAGGCATTGCAATGCCTGCGTCGCCCACTCGGCGGCAGCGGCCTGATCCCCCATGCGGAAGGCCAGATGGCCGCGCTCCTGCAGGACGTGTGCACGTTCGACCGGCGCATCGATTGTTGCGATTATCGCTTCGGCTTCGGCCAAATGTGTCTCCGCTTGATCGCGGCGTCCTGCATCGAGATGCAAACGGCCGATCTTGCGCAGTATCCGCGCTGCGGCGATCGGGTTGTCTTCGATACGGTGGATCGCCAGCGCTCGCTGATAATGGGTCAGGGCGGCGTCGCGGTGGCCGGCAGGACCGCAGAGATCGGCAAGTCGCTCCAGGAGCGCCAGCTGCTCCGGCGTCACCTTTGCCTCATTTGCGAAGGCCGCGAGGGCCTGCCGGTAGAGGCGCATTGCATCGTCATTCGCGTAGGTTTTGCGCGCCAGATCGCCCGCCGCCATCAGATAGCTGGCCCCCTTGGCCTTTTCGGTGGTCAGGCTGAAGTGATGGCCGAGCTGCGCCAGATGCTCGGGCCGGTCGGGCGCTGCGCCATATTGGCGTTCCAGAACCCGGCCGATCCGTTGATGAAGCTCCATGCGCCGTTGCAGCAGGAGATTGTGGTAGATGACGTCGTGCATCAGCGTCTGGCTGAAGCGATAGCCAGGCGATTGCCCGGCATCGGGCCCGCGCAATTCCTCGATGATATTGGCATCGCAGAGATGATCCAATGCAGCATCGATGGCGGCCGGGTCTGTGGCGACGGTGCGGAGCAGGGCGGTATCGAATTTCGGGCCGACCACCGCCGCCTCTTGCGCCAACCGTCTGATCTCCGGCGGCAGACGATCGACGCGGGCGAGCAACAGGGCTTGCAGGTTCACCGGGATATCGACATCCGTGTCTTCCGCTGCGACATGCCAGCGTTGGCCGTCATTGTGCAACGTGCCCATGTCGATCAGTGCCCGAAGGATTTCCTCGATGAAAAGCGGATTGCCGCCGGCGCGGTCGAGGATGCGTTTGCGCATCGTCATCGGCAATTTGCCATGACCCTCGCCAAAAAAGGCAGCAAGCAGCTTCTGCCCGTCGGCGGCAAAGAGTGGGCCAAGACGTTGTACGGTGACGCTGACACGATTGGAGTCCAACGGGTCGGTCTTCGAGGTCGGCCGGTAGATCGCCAGCAGCATCAACCGGCTGCGCTCCAGCCGATCCATCATGAAGCGAAGCACTTCCAGCGAGGCGGCGTCCGCCCAGTGCAGATCCTCGATCACAAGCAGCAGGGGACCTTGCGCCAGCCGCCGCTCGAAGACGGTGCGGACGGCATAGAAGAGCTGCCGCCGCAACTGCTCCGGCTCGATGTACCGCAACGCGCCATCGGGATCGCCGAGGCCCAGGACATGTAGAAACAGCGGCAGAAGCCCCTCGATCTCATCCTGCGTCAGATCGAGCGCGCGGAACCCCGTTGCCAGCAATTGCCGCGCCCTCTCGAGATCATCCCGCTCACCGATGCCGTAGGCGCTGCGCACGACCGCGCCGAGCGTGCCATAGGATTGTTCGCCGAGCGGAGAGCAGGTCGCTTTGCGGATGGCGAGGCCCTGGAAACGGGCAGCACTGCCGGCAATTGCAACGAATTCGTTGACCAGCCGCGACTTGCCGATGCCCGCTTCGCCGATCAACCGGACAAGCTGCGCCGCACCGCCGCAGGCAAGGTCGAGGCATGTCAGCAACCGCGACATTTCCGTATCCCGCCCGATCATCGGCGCCTGAAGGCCGAGACTTTCGAGCCCGCGCGCCGTATGCGGCGCTTCCGACGCCCCTGTCAGCCGGTGGACAAGGACGTTTCCGCTTTTGCCGCGCAACGTCTGCGCGCCGAGATTGTCGAAGGCAAAGGCATGGCGGGTGAGGCGATAGGTCAGCGGCCCGACAAGGATATCGTTTTCGCCGGCCATGGATTGCAGACGTTGGGCGGTGTTCACCGTATCGCCGGTCACCGAATAGGATTTTGTACTGACCGCGCCGAAGCCGCCGGTGACGACAGGGCCGCTATTGATACCGATATGCAGACGCAGCGGCACGCCAGCGCGGGCGTGCCAGCGCTCGCCGACCTGAGTGGCCCGACCGATCATATCGAGTGCAGCACCAAGCGCCCGGACCGGATCGTCCTCATGAGCGACCGGCGCGCCGAACAGCGCCAGCAGTGCATCTCCGACGAACTTGTCGACGAAGCCGCCATAGGCTTCGACCGCCTGGGTCATCTCTTCGAACAATTCGTTCTGCAGCACCCGCATGACTTCAGGGTCGATCTGCTCGCTCAGCGTCGTGAAGCCGCAGAGATCGGCAAAGAGCACAGTCACCGGCCGCCGGTCGGCATCGCTGTCTGATACCGCCTCGATCTTGGGCTTCGATGCTGGTTGGACTTTGCCTGATATCGGCGCGCCACATCCGGGGCAAAAGGCAAAATCGGGCTGACAAGCATAGCCGCAGGCGGCGCAGGTGACAGGCTGCCTTGCGCCGCATCGCGGACAGAAAGCAAAACCGCTCTGAATATCGAACCCGCAGCCGCTACACTCCATCGGACGCATCTCACGAAACCCCGATGTACGGCTATTTCAGCCGCAACCAGCAGGCCTCAGAATAGGAAACAAGCATGAACCTGCTGCCCCAGGCCCGCAAGCACTAAACACAAGCGGCGGAACGGCTATGATGATCCTGGTCAGAAGATCTTAAGACAGCCAGGTCGCCGAGTGAGCTCGAGAAACCATGTCACGATTAATTCTTTGTGATGAATATTGACAATATATGCTACGCTGTCCCACGATAGAGTAAGAACGAAAGGGTAGGTCGATGGCATCGGGCAGCATTCATGTGAAGGTCAGCGGCGTGCTGCAAGATCACATTCAGCAGCAGATCGGTGACGACGGCCTCTATGAGAATGCGAGCGAGTACATTCGCGCACTGATCCGACGCGATTTGCAAACGCGCGACGAGGCATGGGATGCCCTGCAAAAGGAACTTGCACCCGCGATGCGTGCCGACGACAGCGAGTTTGTCGTCGTTTCCGCTGAAGACGTTATCCGCCGCAACAAGCGCCGCTGAGCATGGTAGCCTATCGGTTTTACCCACGCGCTGACGCCGCGCAGGACAAGATTTGGCGTGACAGTTTCGAGGCGTGGGGAGAAAAACAGGCAGATGCATATATTCGCGGGCTGCATGTTTATTTGCAGCGTTTGTGCGAGGATCGCCTGATCTGGCGACGGCTTCCGCAACGGTTGGCAGTTCCCGCTGACATCAGGCGCCGGGCCTATTTCAGCCGCTATGAGCATCACTACCTATTCTTTCGTGAGCTTGAGAATGGTGATCTTGGCGTCATGAGCATTCTTCACGAGCGGATGGATTTACCGGTGCGGCTTAAAGAGGACTTGGCCGCTCTTTCAAACAAAGAGTCGTGACATAGTATCTTTGGTCGGAACGGCGCGTACCTGGAATTCCTCGGACCGCAATTCGGCTTCTCTGCGGCCTGAAGAAAATCGATCTCATAGAGCGGCATAGATACATGATCGAGACGCCAGCCTCGATCATGATGTCCTGGGTTAACATAGACGATGACTGCGGCCTGCAGGATCGCACGGCTTGCTTTTGGGGTGTTCGATCACCGGCCGTTACTGCCGAAGGGTGTCGGCGAGCCTTGCAACCCGGCAGTGAAGGAGCACCGGCCGGTCCACGTCGATCATCTCCTCGATCCTGGCATCGAGTTCGCTCGGGCTCTCGCAGCGAAGGCCGACGGCGCCATAGGCTTCCGCGAGCTTGGTGAAATCGGGCAGCGAGGCCGAATAAGCGCGCGATCGAACATTGCTATCCGGCATTTCTTCCCATTTTCGCGCCATGCTTGGGTGCTCATCGCTCAAGATGAAGATCTTGATCGGCGCTTGATGCTGTATCGCCGTCGACAGCTCTTTCATCGTCGTTTGCACCGATGCTTCGCCGGCAATATCGATGACAAGGCGGCCGGGATTTGCGAGCTGCGCCCCCAGCGCGGCAGGAAGACCGAAACCCATGGTCCCCAATCCCCCTGACGTAATCCAGCGATTGGGCCCGTCGAAACCGAAGAACTGCGCCACCCGCATCTGCTGACCGATCTCCGTGGCGATGATGGGGTCGTGCGGCTTTGTCAGCGCATGCAGGCGCTCCAGGGCATGTTGCGGCATGATTGCATGGTCCAGCCGCTCGTAGGAAAACGAATGGTGGGTTCGCCAGTGATCGATCTGCGTCCACCAGGCCCGCAACCGCTTCTGGTCGGGGATGGTGGAAAGTGAGCGCCGGGCATGGATCATATCCGCCAGCACATGCGCGGCGTCGCCTTGAATGCCGATATCGACGGGAACGCGTTTGTTGATCGACGAGGCATCGATATCGATCTGGATTTTCTTCGAGTGAGGCGAAAACTCATGGATGCGCGAGATCGCAAGATCGTCAAACCGCGCGCCGATGACGACCATCAGATCGCACTCGCCAATTGCCATATTGGCTTCATGCGATCCGTCCCGTCCGGCGACGCGCAGCCAGTTCGGCCCGCTGGCGGGATAGGCTCCAAGTCCCATGACGGTGGACGTTAAGGGAAAGCCGGTGAGGTCGACGAACTCACGCAATAATCGCGACGCCTCCGGCCCCGAATTGATGACGCCGCCGCCGGTGTAGATGATGGGGCGCCGGGCTTCGGCGATCAATGCGACCGCCGCTCGGATCGCGTTTCGATCGCCTCGCATTGCCGGCTGGTAGCTCGGCAACGGAGATACCTTGTCAGGTGAGACGTATGTCCCGCTGGCGAAGAGCACGTCCTTCGGCATGTCGACGAGAACAGGACCGGGTCGACCGGCCGCCGCGATCCGGAAAGCCAGATGGATCGTTTTGGCCAGATCGTCGACGTGTTTGACGAGGAAATTGTGCTTTGTGCAGGGACGGGTGATGCCGACCGTATCGCATTCCTGAAAAGCGTCCGTGCCGATCAGACTTGTCGGCACCTGCCCGGCGAGGCAGACAAGCGGAACGGAGTCCATAAGGGCATCCTGCAGCGCAGTGACCGCATTTGTAATGCCTGGTCCCGATGTCACCAGCATGACGCCAACTCGTCCCGTCGATCGGGCATAGCCTTCGGCTGCGTGTCCGGCGCCTTGCTCATGGCGCACCAGGAAGTGTCTGATGTCCTCCTGTTGGAAGATTTCGTCATAGATCGGCAGCACCGCTGCGCCGGGATAGCCGAAGATGTGTTCGACATCGTTGTCGCGTAGCGCCTGCAGAACGATCTCGCCGCCGTTCATGCGACGATCAGAGGGGGTGTTGAGGGAAGAGTTGGCTGTCTCGCCGGTCATATCTGGGTTCCGTCGTGAGTGAGGTGATAGCTGCGACGGGGCATAAAAAAAGGCCCCGTCAGGGACCTGTTTTCGGCGCATGGGTGGCTATTGCCGGACGATCAGACCGTCCTGCCCATGCGCGATATCACCACTACGAGAACCATTGCGATTTTCATGGGCGATAGAGCTAGCTCTAAATCTACACGTCGTCAACGTCGCCTCTGCGTAGATTGTATCTGTGGTTGAGAATATTTGAGATCGGTTGTTGGTCAGTGACGAGGCAACGGCAGGGGGCAACCCGTTCGCAACCTATCGACAAGGCAAACACTGCCCGTTCCATTCGCCGCTAAGCGATTTCGACCGCCTCTTCCAGTGTCGCCGGTCACGGTTTCCGAGCCAGCCGCCGGCGTTCCGTCCCGGCGCGAACCTAAGTTCTATGGCGAGGTATATGCGCCATCGAGGATCTGCCGTGCCTCGGCCCGCGGCGCGGCGACGGAATGACGCTTAACGAGCGAGCATTCGAGCTTCGCAATGGGATAGCGCTTGCCGGGTGTACTTTCCGGGTTGAGATGTTCGATCGCCCATTGCCCCATGGCAAGATGTGGAAGGACTGAGGTCGTCAGCGGGGGTACGAGATGTCGTGAAATTTCTTCGTCGTCATAACCCACCACCGACATGTCCTGGGGAATGCGAAGCCCTGCATCCTTGAGCGCTTCATAGCACCCGATGGCGGTGCGGTCGTTCTGGCAGAAGATCGCGGTGGGCGGCTCTTTCAGAGCAAGCAGTTTCATCGTGGAGGCATAGCCGGCACCGGCCGACCAGTCGCCCTCAATGACCAATTCCGGATCGAAGGGTATATCGGCGGTCGCCAGCGCGCGGCGATATCCCGTCAGCCGGTCCTGCGCCGCCTGCATCCAGATTTCGCCGGTGATCGTCGCGATACGATGGTGTCCGTGCATGATCAGATGCCGGGTGGAGCTCTGCCCTCCCGCGATTTCGCTCGGCACCACGGCGGGAAAGGCATGGTCTGCCGTATAACAGTTCAGCAGGACCGTCGGGATGTTGAGCTTGCGGACATAGGAAGGAAGCTCCACCTGGCGGGTATAGATTGTCATATAGATGAGCGCCGATATGCCTCCGTTCGTCAACGCCTCGATTGCCTTCGGCTCCATGACGGGATCACCGAGCGTCTGGGTTACCAGAAGGACATTGCCGGCGTTCCAGGAGGCTTGCCGCGCGCCTTCGATCGCAACGATCGCTTCCGGGCTGGTGGCGAGCTGATCGACGGCGAAACCGATGACGTTGTCCAGTCCCGAATAAGAGGCCTTCGTCGCATAGGTCTTCTCCATGTAGCCGAGCGCGCGCGCCGCCTCCCATACGCGATCGCGCGTCTGTTGTGAGATACGGGTGCCGGGCGTGTTATTGAGGACGAAGGAGACGGCCGCCTGCGAGCAGCCAGCCGCGGCGGCGATGTCCATCATCGTCACGCGCGCAGGTTTATTTTGGGTCTTGGGTTTTCGCATTCGTGGAAACGGTCTCTCTCGGGATAATAGGGTAGGGTGGATTGATCGTCGTCTTAGATAATTAATATTAGCATCTATCTGAAAGCGCTGGCAATTGCGTGAATTGCTGCAACACTTGCAGTTGTTGGCCATTGCCAGTACAAAATTGCCGTCCTTAGTCCTCCGCGATCAAATGTTTTGATCTGCATTGATAATACTATTTACTAATTAAATTTCTTGTATACCGTCAAGGAGCGATCGGAACCTATGCCACTCGTCGCTTTGCGACGGCCCTAGGAGGGGGCGCGCATCCGGCCGGCCGTAAATCGGAAACGGGCCCGTGAACTGCGGCCCCTCGGGAGGTGTATTATGAAACAGCTGAAACGCAATGCAGCCTTGTTCTTCGCCGGGTTGATGTTGAGCGCGGCGCCGATTGCCGTATCGCATGCTGCCGACAAACCGACGCTTGCATTCGTCGTCAACGGCGCATCCGACTTCTGGAAAGCTGCAGAGGCGGGCGTGAAGAAGGCGCAGGGCGAGATGCCCGACTACCAGATGGAGCTGAAGTACCCTGAGCAGGCATCTGTCGCCGTTCAGCAGCGGCTTATGGAAGACTTGGTCAGTGCCGGCGTCAAGGGGATCATGGTTTCCGCAGTCGATCCCAAGACCCAGACGGACGGCTTGAACAAGATCGGCTCGCAGACTGCTCTCTTCACCACAGATAGTGACGCGCCGCAGACCAACCGCGTCGCCTATATCGGCTCATCGAATATCGACGCCGGCATGCAGGCCGCCGAAATCGCCAAGAAAGCGATGCCGGACGGCGGCAAATGCATCGGTTTCGTCGGCCTGCTCGGCGCCGACAATGCCAAGGAACGCATCCAGGGCATGAAGGACGGCCTGAAGGGCACGAAGATCGAGCTGACAGATGTACGCGGCGACGATATCGACCAGACGCGCGCAAAGAAGAACGTCGAGGACGCGCTGGTGGCCAGCCCCGACGTCACCTGCATGGTCGGTTTCTACTCCTACAATACTCCGCGCATCTATGAGGCGTTGCGCGACGCCGGCAAACTCGGCCAGATCACCGTCGTCGGCTTTGATGACGATCCGATCACGCTCGGCGGCGTCAAGGAAGGCACGGTCGCAGCGACCGTCGTGCAGCAGCCGTTCGAGTGGGCCTATCAAGGCATGAAGCTGATGGCGGCCTACCTCAAGGGCGACAAATCCGGCGTTCCCAGCAACGGCTTGATCATCATCCCGACGGTAATCATCGGCAAGGATGACGTTGACAAATATGCCGCCAGCCTGAAGGCCATGTCTGGAAAATAACCCTCCTTCGCGGCGGGGCACTTGCCGCCGCCGCGAAAGACGTCTCATGCCGACAGTATTGGCAGCCATGGACAGGCGATGAACCACAGCTCCGACATCCCGTCACCGGACGCGCTTGCAACGCCATTCCTTTCGCTTTCCGGCGTTGGCAAAACCTATCCGGGCGTCGTTGCGCTTGAGGGCCTGTCGATCGACATCATACCGGGCGAGGTCATCGGCCTCGTCGGCGAGAACGGGGCTGGAAAATCGACGCTGATGAAGATTCTCGGCGGCGTGATCGCACCCGACCGAGGCACGATTCTGCTCGACGGCGCAGAGCTTCGTTTCCTCACTGTGGAATCGAGCATCGCATCCGGCATCGCGTTCGTGCACCAGGAACTCAATCTCTTTGAGAATCTTGACGTTGCTGCCAATATCTTCCTAGGCCGCGAGCCGCTGAAGGCCGGACCTCTCAAGCTCGTCGATCGCAATCGGCTGCGAGACATGGTGAAGCCGCTCTTGAAGCGGGTAGGGGCTCAGTTTTCCGCCGACACACCCGTGGCATCGCTTTCCCTTGCCGAGCAGCAGATGGTGGAAATCGCCAAGGCGCTGTCCATCAACGCCAGGCTCGTCATCTTTGATGAACCCACCTCCAGCCTGCCGCTGGCCGAAACCGAGCGGCTCCTGGCCATTATCAAATCGCTGAAAGCCGATGGTATCAGTGTCATTTTCATCTCGCATCGCCTCCACGAGGTTGAACGCGTCGCAGACCGCGTCGTGGTCCTGCGCGACGGCACGCTTGTGGGCACGCTCGCCAAGAAAGACATCGGCCACGACCAGATGGTCAAGCTGATGATCGGCCGGGTGCTCGCGGCCCGGACCGCAAAACCGCAGCGTTCGCCCGGCTCGGTCGCGCTGAAGGCAAGCGGCGTGCGCACCGAGGCCTATCCCGGTCGTCCCGTTGATCTGGAAATCCGGTATGGAGAAATCATGGGGCTTGCAGGGCTCGTCGGGTCGGGCCGCACCGAGCTTGCAAAAGTACTCTTCGGCATCGACCGGAGCTACGGTGGAGCCATTCTGCAGGACGGGCGGCAAATTGCGGTCAGCTCTGCTCGGGACGCCGTCGCTCGTGGCATTTTCCTGGTCCCGGAGGATCGCAAGCGCAACGGCATTCTTCTTGATTTCCCGATCGCCCAGAACATAAGTCTTGCGGATCTCCCAAAGCTCTCCAGCCGCTTCATGCTTTCTGCCGAGCGGGAGAGGGCGGCGGCAGAAAAGCAGCGCCTTCGCCTCGGTATCAAGGCGCCCTCCGTTTCGACGCGAACCGGCACTCTGTCCGGCGGCAACCAGCAGAAGGTTGTGCTTGCCAAATGGTTGTCGATGAGCCCGAAGGTGATGATCTTCGACGAGCCGACACGCGGCATCGATATCGGCGCGAAGAACGAGATCTACGGCCTGATGCGAGCGCTTGCCGACGCCGGAGTGGCGATCCTGATGATCTCCAGCGACATGGAAGAGGTGATCGGCGTTTCCGACCGCATCGCCGTCATGCACGAGGGCCAGATCGCCGGCATATTGGAAGAGGACGAAATCAGCCAGGAAAGCGTCCTTTTGCTTGCTGTCGGCAAAAGGGTAAAATAGCGGCTGCGGCCAATACAAATAAGTATCGGGGATGGATCTCGAATGATCAAAAAAGATCTCGGACTGCTGCTTTTGATCGTCGTCGTCGGCATCGTCGTCGCCATCATCAATCCGCGCTTCCTGCTGCCGATCAACCTAGCCAACACTGCCAACCTGATCGGCCTGTTCGGCATTCTGTCGATCGGCCAGGCCTTTGTCATCATTACCGGCGGTATCGAGCTTTCCGTGGGTTCGCTGGTAGCGCTTCTCGGCGTGCTCTTCGTCGATTTCATCGCGGTCCAGGATATGTCCTGGATGCTGGCGCTACCGCTCATTCTTGCGCTCGGCGCGGTCATAGGTGCCGTCCACGGCTGGCTGATCACCCGGCTCAACCTGCAGCCCTTCGTCGTTACCCTCTGCGGCCTCCTGATTTATCGTGGGGCAGCGCGCTTCTATACGGCCGACGGAACGGCAGGCTTTGCTTTCGGCCAAAATTTCCCAGACCTCGAATTCCTGACCGCTGGGCGGTTTTACGGCGTTCCCAACACCTTCATCGCACTCGTCATCATTGCCGTGGTCATGTGGATCATGCTGCATCGCTCTGTTTTCGGGCGTTATCTTTACGCAATCGGGAAGAACGAGGAGGCGGCCCGTTATTCCGGTATCCGTACCGGCCGCATGGTCATGTCGGCCTATGTCATCTGCGGGCTGCTGACGGCGCTTTCGGCGATTTATTTCGCCATGTACACACGCTCGATCTCGCCGGCGAGCCATGGCCAGTTCTACGAACTCTACGCGATTGCCGCTGCTGTACTCGGCGGCTTTTCGCTCCGAGGCGGCGAGGGGTCGATCGTCGGCGTCGTGCTGGGAACGGTCCTGCTCCAAGAGTTGCAGAATCTGGTGAATCTACTTGGTATCCCTTCGTCGTTGAATTTCGCTGTCATGGGTGGCGTGATCCTCATCGGCGTCCTGATCGACCAACAATGGCACGCAATCCGCGCAAAGCGCCGCCTTGTCTCGGCCGCCCGGCAGACCGAAACCCGTCTTTCCAACGAAGGCAGTTTGCCTGTGGTTGCCAATCAGGATTAGGTCAGTGGATGGGCCATGCGTGTCGCGACCTTGCCCCGTTGAGATAATCCGTTTTTAGATCGGGGCGGGTGACGTCGAGAGGCGAGACTGTCGCATCTCTAACTGGCCCAACTGTCGCATTACCAAATAGCCCTTACATGCA
The DNA here is from genome assembly GCF_025847085.2 of Rhizobium sp. BT-226. Taxonomy (NCBI): domain Bacteria; kingdom Pseudomonadati; phylum Pseudomonadota; class Alphaproteobacteria; order Hyphomicrobiales; family Rhizobiaceae; genus Rhizobium; species Rhizobium sp. BT-226. Next base: position 491,113 of record NZ_JAOYTI010000001.1, read on the forward strand.
TACATCGCATAAGATAGATTATGGAACATCAGGATGCTGTTTGATTACAATGGCATACCTTCGTCATCCATCTCATAGGCCCATTCCTTTTAAAATCGGCCCGCTCGAATTTGCGCCTAGACGATCCAGCACATCGACGAGTCACCTGCGCACGGGCCCTCATAGAACAGCTGATCCCAGCCAACAGACTCTCTTGAAACTCATGTCCCGGACGACGCGCGCTTGGCGACTACGTCCGGGTCAGCGCGTTGCTTTTGGCGGGATTCGCCGGAAAGCTCGCCTGTCCGCTCGCCGTTGCTATTCCTCAAGTGTCGAGATGACCTTTGGTGGTCTTTGCAGCTCCGAGGCGGCAGCGGTTGCCGCGGCATCGGCGGGACCGCCGGAAACATGAACGGTCGGCGTTGCAAACTGGATGCCTTTTTCCGCGAATGTCTTCTTGAGCATGGCAAGCGCCTTTCGGCGAACGCCGAACTGTTCGCCGGGTTTCGCCATGAATTTCAGCCGAATCTGCACGCCGTAATCCGCCATCTGCTCGATCCCCTGCATTTTCAAGGGCTCGATGATGTTGGGCCCGAGTTCAGCATCCTCCAGAAGCTCTACGCCGATGCGCTTGATGGTCTTGCGGACCTCCTCAAGGTCACTGTCATAATTCAGGGTGAGCGTAATGATGTCAATGACCCAGTCGCGGCTGAGGTTTTGCACCGCGCCGAGTTCGCCGAAGGGAACGATGGTGACCGGACCGCGGTGATGGCGCAAGCGGATCGATCGCAGTGAGAAACCTTCGACCGTGCCCTTATATTTCGCCGCCTGAATGTATTCGCCGATGCGAAAGGCATCGTCGAATAGATAGAAGACGCCGGAGATGATGTCCTTGACGAGTGTTTGGGCACCGAAGCCGACGGCTATGCCGACGACACCAGCGCCTGCCAGCAACGGTCCGATCTGAATGCCAATGGCATCCAGGATCATCAGAAAGCCGACAGCGCCGATCGCCAGGAACAGAACATTGCGAAGAATGGGAAGGAGCGTATTCAACCGCTGACGCCGGCGCGCGTCGGGTCCGTCCTGATGCCCCGCCTGCACGCTTCGCGACGCTACCGCCATCTGACTGTCGATCAGCGTGCTTACGAGCTTCCAGATAACGTCGGTCACCAGTAACACGATAACAATGCGGATTCCTGCACGGATCAAACGCGTGGTCACCGTTTCGGCTGCGGCGAGGTCACTGAGATTGACACTCCAGGCGCGGGCAATGAGCAGCGCAGCGACCACAATGAGGCCGTTACGCAGCGTTTGCATGATGACAACGGACCATCCGACGATGGCCGGATCTTCGACCGCCTGCCCCTCCCCGGATTGTATAATGCGACGAATGATATCACGAGCCACCGAAACGGTAAGCGGCAGAAGCGTAGCGATGATCACCGTCCAGAATGCCCCGTGGAGACCGGACACCCATAACAGCCAAGATAGCATGATGCTCGCGCTGAAGCCGACACAGACCAACCGGCTCACGGGCGGTCCGTCAGAACGAAAGTGCCGCAGCCAGATCATAACGATCAAAGCGATTGAAACGACACCAAGCCATGCTGCGGTAAAGAGGTCGACCAAGATCGGTGAAGCTCGGATCGTCCCGATCACTTCAATGGTGGCCCAGCCAGCCGCCAGCACTGCGACGATTCCGAGGAGCCAATAGTACCAGAACCAGGCAAGCGGGGTGACAAGCGTCAGAAGCCGCATATGCGGCAGACGGGCGCCTGGCGCGATGACAATACGGCCCACGAGCACGCCAAGGCGCACCATGAGCGCGGCCGATAGCAGGATGAGCGCGATATCGCGAAACACGGCAGGCCATGGAAAGAGGATAAACGCGCCGAGACTTCCGATCAGGTAGCCGACCAACGCGAGGAGACCCATTGAAAGCCGGGCGGCGTGGAGCTTGATCCGCTGCCGGACGGTGTCGGCGGGCGCGTTCAGCACAAAATGGAGCAGCCCTCGCCCTGACCACCAGGCAAGGCGCTGCGCAACGAACCCGCCTGCGACGAAGAGTATGACCGCCAAGATCAGGCCGACAGGTTCGATACGATCATCCGTTTGGAAGACCCGGATCGCCGACTGGACCTGCCCCGGAAGCGTCGGAACGGCATCGACGAGTGTGAGCAACCTCTGGCGCAAATCCTGTAGTGACGTGGCAATCGACGTCGGTGCCGCCTCTTGCGTGACTGCTACCGGCTGCGCCGGTTCCTGATTGCCCGGAACGATCCGATTGACCAGCGCTCGTCCGGAATCATCATTCGGCAATTCGATAATAACTCGGATCGGCCCCGCGGAATTGGTCGGCTCAGCCGCCGAGACGGGGTTTGCGCTCGCGAGCAGAAGCGTTGAAAATAGCACCGTCAGGAATGTGGACACTCTGCGGAGGGGATGACGGTCGTCGTTGATGCGCATATAGCCGTGGTCCCCGCGACGTTGTCGTCGCTTTGCCGGGTTGGTCGAAACTTCGGACTTTGTGCAGCGTTGCACGACCAACGTCAATCGACCAACCCGTCTGGCGGACGCAGACTGCGAACCAAGGGCTAGACGGTATTAAGACCGCAAGCTTCTGAAGGCGTCCCGGATCTCTTGACTGAACAGCTCCGGCTCCTCCCAGGCAGCGAAGTGACCGCCCTTGGAGGCGCGATTGTAGTAGACGAGTTTCGGATAGGCCCTCGACAGCCAGCGCTTTGGCGGCTTGTAGACCTCTCCGGGAAACACCGTGACGGCGACCGGGACTTTGACTTCCGTAAGCTTCGCGCCCGACATGACGTTTTCCCAATAGATGCGGCCACTCGAGGGGCCGGTATTCGTCAGCCAGTACAGTGTGATGTTGTCGAGGATCGCATCCTTGCCAAGAGCCTGTTCGGGATCGCCGCGTGTATAGACCCAGTCGGCGATCTTGTCGTAAAGCCAGGCGGCGAGGCCAACCGCAGAATCCGCAATGCCGTAACCGATCGTTTCAGGCCGCGTGCTCATGATCGCGGCGTAGCCGAAGCCGTTGTTGAGGAAGTCCCGGGCCTCGTCGAAGACGACCTTCTCGTCCTGAGACAAGCTGTCGGGAGCCGGCCCTCCACTTTTAAGAGCCTGGGCTGCGTCCGCTGGGAAGGTCGTGGCACGCTCGACCCTGTTGACGTGGATTGCGAGCAGCCCATCGGGCGCCTGGCGACCCAAGGCGTCGCTGATGATCGCGCCCCAGTCGCCACCTTGCGAGACATATCGGTTATAGTCCAGTCGCTTCATCAGCATGTCCCAGGCAGCCGCTATCCGCTGGGGGTTCCAACCTGTTGCTGGCGGTTTCCCGGAGAAACCGAATCCTGGAATCGACGGGATTACCAGGTGGAAGGCATCATCAGCCGTGCCGCCATGCGCCGTCGGATCCGTCAGCGGCCCGATGACATCAAGCAACTCGAAGACCGAACCTGGCCAACCATGGGTCATGATCAACGGCAGCGCGTTTTCATGACGGGAACGGACATGGATGAAATGGATATCCAGTCCATCGATATTGGTGAGAAACTGCGGAAAACTGTTCAGCCTGCTCTCTGCCTTCCGCCAGTCATAGGCCGATTGCCAGTAGCCCACCAGCTCCTTCAGCCTGTCGGGCTGCGCGCCCTGCGAACGATCCATAACGGTTTCGCCGTCGGGCCATCGGGTCTCGGCAAGACGCCGCCTGAGGTCTGCAAGCGCCGCCTCGGAGACCTCAACCTTGAACGGTCGAACCTCCTCGGACGCGGCGCCGACAACATCAGCGGCGTTGGACGTGCGCGGAAGGAGAACGGCGGTTATGCCGGCCGCGGCAAAGCCTGACAGCAGTGAGCGGCGCGATACGTTGCGGTGTTTCAAAACGTTCAGCATTGCCATGATGCCGTGTCCTTTCGTGATATCGAGGAGATGAAAAGATGCCCTGCCCCGCTTCAATGCCGAAAACGTCAGGCCGCGCCCGCGCCGGAACGAAAGATAAGAAACTTGTTGCCTTCGGGATCGCGAAAATAGGCGCAGTAAGGACCCGTGCCGTTCTCGCCACGCGGACCAGGAGCCCCTTCGTCCGAGCCACCCGCCGCCAATGCAGTTGCATGGGCTTCGTCGACCTTTGAACGGGACGGAGCTTCGAAAGCAATCATTCCACCGTTACCGACGGTGGCAGGGCGGCCATCGAACGGCTTGATGATACCGAATTCGAGCGCGCGATGACCGTAGTAGATGGCTCGGTTGGGCTGGACGAGGACTCGTCCGATCCCGAACACGGCCAGAAGCTTGTCGTAGAATACCGAGGCGGCATCCAGATCGTTCGTGCCGACAGTGGCGTGGCCCGGGAGGCCGCGGACCTTGTCGGGGGCGGCCGCAACCTGTCTGCTTTGGGTAATGCCAGTCATATCAGTTCTTCCTTATACTGTCGCGGCCGACGTTCTGCCTTCCGCAAGCAAACGCCAACGAGCTGTCTCAAATCGGCGGCTGGTGGATATTTGGGCGGGTCGACGGCCGGCCGGCACCTCGGGAAAGTGAGAGGCACCCTCTCGTTCAGATCTCAGCCTTGGGCAGCCGGGTTGCAGCGCTGCCGCCGTCGAGAGGGTTCCTCTCACTTTCTCCGGCTACCGCGGGCTGACGCCATGCTCAATTATTTGTGGAGACAGCCGGCTTTTAGGCTTTGGCTGACCGCCATTCAGAAAGGACATCCTATGTCTAAGGACAAAACCGTAAATGCTGCATCAGTCGTGGCAACTCCGCCTTCCCATACACCTGAAGCCTTCGCTTCCGCTTCCGCAGAATCCGCGAAAGACGCCGTAGACTTCATCGGGATCGACGAGATCCTGACGCTGAGGAGGATGATTGTCCGCGCCCCCGCGCCAAAAGGCACCGTGCTCTTCCTGCATGGATTTCCGGAAACACTGATGGTCTGGAAGGGCATCGCGACAACGCTTGCTCGCGACTACGACGTCCACGCCTTCGATTGGCCGGGTTACGGGCAGTCGTCGCGCCCGGATTTGAACCGGTTTTCCTACGCGCCGAAAGAGTACGCCCGAGTGTTGAAGGCCTATATCGAACGGGCAGGCATCGATCGGTCGAAGTTCGTGATCTACGCGACTGACATCGGTGCCCTCCCCGTCCTGCTGCTTGCTCTCGACGAGCCGCCGATCGCCAGGCAGATCATCGTCGGAGACTTCGCGCCGTTCGACCGGCCGCAATATATGTGGGAGAACCTGCAGAACCTCAAAGCCGAGCCCACCGCCTCGCCGACCCGTGCCTATATGAACAAGACGAACGACGAGATCCTTCAGAACGTGCACAGGCGCGGCCTCTCGCCCGCTGAACAATTCGATCTGCCGATCGAGGTCCAGCAAGACATGGTCCGTTCGTGGAGCGTTGATGGGATCACTTCGGCGGACGCCTTTGCCCACTACTACGCGAATTTCACCCGCGACCAGCATCACCTAGAGGCCAACCTCGACCGGCTGAAGACGCCCGTGAAAGTGATCTGGGGCGAGAAGGACATCTACATCGCAAGGGAAATGGGCATTGAGTTCGCCGGCAAGATCGGAGTGAAACTCGACGTCCTGCCAGGGATTGGTCACTTTCCACACCTACAGAATTCGAAACAAACGGTTGAGGAGATAATCACATCATTCAGATAATATTGGATTATCTTCGTAGACAGATCGCGCGCGCAGCCGCGGCAGTGCCCAGTCGACAAAAGCCCGTACCTTCAACGGGAGAGAAGCCCGTGTCGCGCGTAGACGATATGAATGGGCTGGGGTGGACCGTCGAAATCGCGGAGGATGGTGACGAGCGCGCCGGACGCCAGTTCGTCTGGAATCTGATAGTCGAACAGTCGCGCGATCCCCGCCCCGCCGACGGCGGCCGCAACACAGTTTGCCGCGGTATTCACCTCAAGCCGGTTGCGAGGCACCGCCTCTATCGGCGTGCCGTCGACGTCGAAGGTCCAGAAAAATGTTCGCTTGTTGAAGATTATCCCGTCCCGATCGATGAGATCGCCGGGACGCTCGGGCATGCCATGCCGCTTGAGATAGGCAGCACTCGCGCAGGTCAGCAGGCGGAATTCGCCGACCTTGACGGCATGGAGGGCGCTGTCGGCGAGGTCGCCGAGACGGATCGCTATATCCACCTGCTCGGACACGAGATCGACCGTACGGTCGAGCGACAGAAGGTTCAGCGACACCTCCGGGTATTTGTCCATGAAGCTCAGCGCAACAGGCAGCACGTATCGGCTCCCGTATTCGACCGGCATCGTGATCGTCAGCACGCCTCTGGGTGTTTGGTATTCCCCGGACGCCCTTCGCTCGGCCTCCTCGATATCCGCCAAGATCTTTCGAGCGGCGTCGACATAGTCGCGCCCTGCATCGGTGAGTTGAAGATTGCGGCTGGTGCGGACGATGAGGTTTGTCCCAAGATGTCGTTCGAGTTCGGCCACCTTGCGGCTGACGCTGGGCAAGGGCGCGTCGAGCTTCCTGCTGCCGGCAGAGATGCTTCCGGCGTCGACGACCGCCAGCAATATGCGCATCGCTTCGAGACGATCCATCGGACACCTCCAATAACACACCGCTTCTGTTTGTCGTTCGAGCGCCGCGGCTGCCACAACGGACCCAAACAAATTTCCGCTTCGGCCCAGCTTAAGGCTTGGCTTTAATCAAGCAGCTTGCGTATGGCCATGATCCCCTTTGCAGCGTCCGACCAGGATTGACGCCAGATCAAAATGCCGACGCTGAGGATGGTCGCAACAGCAAAAGGGATTGGCCCTAGAAACCAGAAGGCGGCCGCGAAGGTGAAGTAGTAAGATCGGACGCCGACGCTGAACGATCGAAGCGCAGGGTTCAAAACGAGGGTCAGGGCGTTCGTCCAACCGGCGATATCCCTTTCCTCATCGCGGGATGGGCTCGCCCCGATCGCCGCCAGGCAGTAGTTGATCTGCCGGACTGCCCAGATGAAATCGGATAGTCCGCGCAGCAGCGTCGCTATGATCAGGAGGACCTTGCACTGGAAAAACCACGCGGGGTCCTGGGCCGCAAACATCGCGATCAGGCCACCACCCGATCCATAATTCGGCTCCATGAACAGCGCGCCGCTGAGTCCGACGATGACGATGAGATTGGCGGAGCCGAAGAAGGATGCCGAATTGATCGTGTGCCCGAGGATCGCGGCATCGCCGATGAAGTTGTTGTCTCGCGTCAGCACCTCCCGCATCCAGGCGGCGCGAATGCGCACCATATCAACGGAAAGACTGTCGTTCTTCCTCGGCCACCCCGCTGCCATCAAAGGCTCGACGGCCACCCAGACGAGAAGGAAGAAAACGATCGCCGCGATGTTCAGCAAATCCATGGTGCCCCCGAACCGAATGTGGATTTTTTCTGAACAGTACTTCGAGCTAACGGCAGCTCCAAGCGTCTATCGCCGCCCTGCCCTTCAGATCAACACTCCTGTTCGCGCGTCATGGTCGATCGCGGATTGCTGCGAGGTAACGGGACATCGTCGAAGCCCGAAGCCGAATGTGTTCGATCGCCTGCTGCGGCGTCACGGCCAGGAAGCCGACATGGTCGCGTGGGCGCAGCTGGACGAAGGCGTCCAGATCGGAATCGACTACCGTGGCGATCTTGGGATATCCTCCGGTCGTCTGGTGGTCGGCCAGCAGAATGGTGGGAACGCCGTCTCCGGCGACCTGCACCGAGCCCCGCACGATAGCCTCCGACGGCATGTCCAGCGCGACGCTTGGCGCAAGCGACGGACCTTGGAGGCGTACCCCCATGCGGTCATAGGCGTCGCTCAGGCGGAAAGGCGACGAAAGGAAATTCGACAAGGTTTCTTTCGGGAAGAACCGATCCTGTGGACCGACCACCACACGCAGCTCGGATCGCGGTCTTGCGATGACCGGACATATGATCGGACCATGTCGATCGTCTCGTACTTCCGGATCGGCGACGGTGATGGTCTGACCGGCTGCGAGGCGCCCGCCGCCAAGGCCGGAGAGACTGTGAGTCGACATGCTGCCCAGCCAGATCTTCGCCTCGATATGACCGGCGAAGGCCAGATATGTCCAGCTTCCCCAATGTCCCGGGCGAATTGACAGCCGCTCCCCGGCCCTCAAGGTGGCGACCATCCATGCGCCGCGCTTGTTGCCGGCATGCTCTACGATAAAACCTCCTCCCGCGACGGCGAACGTAATTTCCCCCGAGATGCAGTCGAGAACCAGGCCGCCCATGGAGACTTCGATTGCCGGCTGACCGGCAGGATTGCCGATGGCGGCGTTGGCGGCTGCAAACGAGGTCCGGTCCATTGGACCGGAGGCCGGAACGCCGTACCGCATCGATCCGTGACGTCCTTCGTCCTGGACCGCGACATGAGGACCCGCGAAGTTGATTGCAAGGACTGCTTCGCTCATACGAGGCACCTCGCGTCGAATTCTGCCCGCGATATGCGGCGGAAACGGACCTCGTCGCCGACGTCGAAAAGGAACGGCCGGTCGTTGGACGTGGCGTCGAGGATTTTCGTCGGCGAACGGCCGATGATCCACCAGCCGGTCGGCATGGCGAGCGTGCTCACCAGGCACTGCGGACCGGCGATCAGCACGCTTCCAGCGGCGATGCCGCGAATAGGCGCCGGCTTCCTCGGCTGCTGAATGGCTTTGGGCACGCCTGCAAGGTAAGCGTAGCCTGGAGCGAAGCCGTACATGAAGACGCTGTAGTCGCCGGAGAGATGGGCGGATATAACGTCTTCCGGCGACAATCCGCTCGCCTCGGCGACGGCGGAAAGGTCGGGCGCAAGATCAGGATCGTAGCAGATTTCGACTTCGCGCATCGCTCCAATCGTCTTTGGGACCTCAGCCGCCAGACGCTCGGCAATGGCCGCCTCCGTCGTCCGGTGATCGGCCACGAGCGGATCGAAGCATACGAGAATGCTGGCATAGGCCGGAACGGCTTCGACGAATCCTTGAAAGGGTGCCACCTTCAAGGCGGCATCCAACTTGACGACACGATCGTGGATCCGTTTATCGATGGTTGCGCCGAATTCGACGAGCACCGCGTGCCCGCCCACCGGGCGGTAGGTCGGAACACTGCCGGACGCTGCGGACGGGTCCTGTGACAAATCAGTCGGCGCCTTCGATCATGAAGTTCGCATGCGCAGCACCTGCCCGAAGCGCCTTGGCTTCCGGATCGGTGACGGTAACCCCGGCGATAAGATAGCCTTTGGCCATCACCTGTTTTCCTTTGTCGGTTGAAGGAATGGTGCCACCTCGATGCCTGCCTTTTGCAGTGCATGGCGCACGTGGACGGCCATGGCGAGCGCTCCTGGGCTGTCCCCATGAACGCAGATCGAGTGCGCATCGAGACGGATCGGAACGCCGTCGACCGTCGGCATGAGGCCGCTGGACAGGTACCCGATCAATCTCGATGCTGCCTCCGCGGGATCATCGATCATCGCTCCCGACAAGTTGCGCGGAACGAGCCGACCTGTGGAGAGGTAGCCGCGGTCGGCAAAAATCTCACTGAAGACGGTCATCCCGGCATCGCGCGCCGCATGCTCCAGCTCTGTCCCGGAGATCGCCAGTATGGCAAGTTCCGGCGAGACCGCTCGGGTTGCGCGTATGATGGCGTCGGCGACCGGCCGTTCGTCGGCCGCCCAATTGGCGAGTGCGCCGTGCGGTTTGACGTAGCGGACGCGGGCGCCCGCCAGAGCCGCAGCTCCCATCAGCGCTCCTGTCTGCGTCGCGACAAGCTGCTCCACTTCCCGGACGCTCAAGGGGATCAGGCGTCGTCCGAAGCCCTCGCGATCTGCAAAGCCCGGATGCGCTCCGGCGACGACACCCCGCTCGCTTGCGAGCGCCAGCGTCTCCACCATGGTCGCCGGATCTCCGGCATGCCCGCCGCATGCGATGTTGGCACTGGTGACGACGTCAAGGATCGCCTTGTCGTCGCCCATCCGCCAAGGTCCAAACGCCTCCCCCAGATCAGAATTGAGATCGATTTTCGTCATGATGTCCGTCAACCTCTCGCGCCGGTCCTGTCAGCTTCGTCGCTTTCTGGATCGTCGAAGCCGAGGTGGAGCACATCTTCGCCGCGCGCGTCAAGAAAACGACGCTGCTGGCTGCATGCAACGAGCTCGTGTGGCGGTCGCGGGGGCCCTCGAAATGTCCTTGCAGTTGCGTCCGATGGAAAGGCGGCTAAGATCGGGGTGAAATGGTCGACCGCCCTGTCATTGATCGAGCGCGTCCTTTTCTCTCAAGAACCGGGGGGCCTAGCCACCCGGCAGCATGGCGTGCAGACCGGGGATGCGGAATGAGTCTTGTCAACAAAGCTTTGGGAACGTCCGAATTTTCTTTTGCCGAAGAGCCGGGCATTTTTACCTGGGACTTGGCGACCGACAAGGTTTATGCGGATTCGGCGCTGGCAAACCTCTTTGGGCTTGATCCCGAAGAGACTCTCACGGGGCTGCCGGTCATTAGATACCTCGACCGGATTCATCCGGATGACAAGCCATCCGTGGCCAAGGCAATTTCAGAATCGGTGATCACAGGAAATCCGTATCGCTGTGATTATCGGGTATTTGATCGAAGCGGGCAAATAGTCGCCGTCGCGGCCTTGGGCCGCTGCTTCAGGGATGAAGCCGGAAACCCGTCGCAATATGCGGGTATCGTCTTCCCGACGAATGATCATGCCCAGCAAGACGAATTGTCCGCTCACTGCAGCGCGGCACTGAAAATCGCCCGGTCATCCGGCCTGCAGAGGACAGCCGATGCGCTGGAAGCGATCGTCAGGGAGCTTGCTAAGCCGATGCCTTCAGACGTCGCGCCGATTCACTGATTTCCTTCCGCGCAGCGGTGATTAAACTATCCGCGCAAAAGCGCGGCGTTCGCAATCAGGCCTCAGGCCCGTCACTGCCGTCTCACCTCGTGGATATGGCCGGCAAATCCCGCAAGCAGCACGCCGAGCGGAAGACGCCGAAGCAGTCTGGCTGCAATGAAGGTTGCGCCGATTGCCGCGGCAAGTTTCAGCCAGGGATAGTCGCCGAGCTGGACATGGGCGCTCGCATCGACCGATGTGGCCTTGGCTTTCAGCGCCGCTTCCGCATCCTCGCGCAGCACGCCTATGCGGGCATTCAGGAGCCTGACCTCATGCTGCAGGGCGTTCAGGCTCTCGTCGGCCTTTTCACGCGCCGTCTGCTCAGCGGCATCGGCAAAAGGCGGATCACCTTCCGCGATCAGTTCGTCGGGATCCGGCGGAAGGCCGTGGCGGTTGATGGATGATTGCATGGAGGTATCCTCGAATAGGTGAGCGAGAGGAAATGAGGCCCGGCATTGCGGCCAGGCCTCGTAACGTCAGTGGTCGCGCCGGAAGCCCTGGCTCTGGTGAGACCTGCCCTGGGATTGCGACTGGCTTTGCGATTGCCGGTCGGCATCGTCCGATGGCTCAGAGCTACTGCCGGGCAAGGTATAGGCGCGCACTTTGGCGCTTCCATGCGTGGTGTCGCGCATTGCCACTGGGCGGGCATCGTCGAATGCGCTCTCGGACACGGCGAGATCTTCCGACGATTTGCCGCCGGAGGGTTGGCCGGCAAAACCGGTATTGGATGCGCCTTGCTGTCTGTCCTCCAACGACCAGAGATCCGCGCGTTCATCCATGTCGATACTGCCCTCATCGTCCAGAATATCGTGGACGGTCTCGTAGAGCGCGTCGTCGATATCATTGACCTGAACGAGGAAGCCGCCTCGCCGCAACCCTTCTGCATAGACCGCACGATCCTCGTCGGGGAAGAAGAAGTCTGCCAGCGCGTCGAAGAAGCCGCTGCGGTCTTCGCGCATTGCGCCGGCATTTTTTGCGTCCGCCTCATATCCGGGCATCAGCCTTATTCTCGCGACCGGCACGCCTGCGTCCTCGAGACGGGAAACGGCGGATTCGGCGTCCGATCGGTTGTCGAAAAATGCGGCAAGACTGCTGCCGCCTGTCGGGCCTGAAAAGGCCGGGTTGGTATCGTTGTAAATGCTGCCCATGGGACTCTCCTCTCGATATGCAGATCCAGCCGCCAATGCGTTTTGGCCGACGTTTGGCCGGCGTCTGGTTTCCTGACTTGAAGAACCGTCGGCTGAGTTGAATGTTCCAGGGGTGGCGAATGGGATTGGCGATAGGCCCGGCGGTGACTCCGGCGCGTCGCCTGCCATTTCGGCGCAGACTCGCAAATTACGCCGCTTTCGAAATCTCTCAGCGGTTGACGTCAAACCTTCGAGACGCTAGCACGGCTTTGACGCATTGGGGATAATTCATATGGACATGTTTACGGCAGCCGGTCTGACGGCTTTGCTGCAGGTCATTGCTATCGACCTCGTTCTCGCCGGCGACAACGCCGTGGTTATCGGTCTTGCTGCTGCCGGCCTCGAGGCGACGCAGCGCCGCAAGGCAATTATCGTCGGCATTGTGGCGGCGACCGTACTGCGTATTCTCTTTGCCAGCGTCGCAGTCTACCTGCTGGCGATCGTCGGCCTGCTGCTGGCCGGCGGCCTGCTGCTGCTCTGGGTCTGCTGGAAGATGTGGCGCGAGCTTCGCGCCGGCCATGGCGAGAGCCATGAGGCGGTGGGTGCCGAAGGCGCCCCGAAAAAGACCTTCTTCCAGGCGGCGACCCAGATCGTCATCGCCGACGTCTCGATGTCGCTCGACAACGTGCTTGCCGTTGCCGGTGCTGCGCGCGAACATCCGAGCGTGCTGGTCATCGGTCTTGCCCTGTCGATCGCGCTGATGGGTATCGCCGCAAACCTGATCGCCCGGTTGCTCAGCAGCCATCGCTGGATCGCCTATGTCGGCTTGCTGATCATCCTCTACGTCTCGCTCGACATGATCCACCGCGGTGGCGTCGAACTGTGGCCCTACGTGCAAGCGAGCGGGTTAAAGCTTTAAGAGCCTTTCCGGGTTAGATCGCAGCATTCTGTTGGCTCAAACGGAGTCGGATGGTCGACCGGCCGGCGCGCGTCGTAGCCCAGCTCTACGGCCAAGCCGGCCGGTCGATCAGGCGGCCCGTTTCAGCCAACCCTCCCGCAGATTTGCCTGGCAAATCTGCAAGACTTTAAAATCGCCGGGCGCACTTGTCGCTTCGCCATGGCGAAGCGGTGCGGCCGGTGGGCCGGGCATCTTTCCGTCAGGGCAGAGGCGATCGGCTCGGACGTACCAAAAGGTATGCCCTTCGCCAATCGCCTCTGCCCTGACGAAAACCTGCTCCGGCAGAATGCTTCAAGCTGGCCAGGAAAGGCTCTAAATCCTGACCTCGGTCTCGAAGCTCATCTGGTCGTACGCCGGCACCACATGGTCCGGCGTCTCGGCCATCACTACGTCGTAGTCGAGCGGCGTGTGCATATGGGTGAGGATCGCCCGTTTCGGCTTCAGCCGGCCGATCCAATCGAGCGACTGTTCCAGCGACAGATGGCTCGGGTGATAGGTATATTGCAGCGCATCGATGATCAGCGTGTCGAGATTTTGAAGCTTCTCGACGGTCTGTGGCGGAAAATCGCTGATATCGCTGCAATAAGCCACATCACCGATCCGGAAGCCGAGCGAGTGGATATCGCCATGCTGCTGGATGTGCGGATGGAAGGCGATCGTCCCACCGGGACCATGAATTTCGACGGCCGCGTCGAGGTTTTCGATGACAACAGGCAGCACGATCGGCGGATAATTGCTGCCCGGCGGCGTTTCCAGGCAATAGCCGAAGGCTTCCCGCAACCTGTCCATGGTAAATTGATCGGCAAAGATCGGCACCCGGCGGCGCGTATTGTGAAAATAGCCGCGCAGATCGTCGATGCCATGAATATGATCGGCATGCGGATGGCTGTAGAGCACGGCATCGACATGGTCGGCCCCTGCCCTGATCATCTGTTCGCGAAAATCCGGTCCCGTGTCGATGACGACGGTGGTAACACCGCCATCCGGTGCGAATTGTTGTACCATGAAAGCGGCGCGCGTGCGCCGGTTCTTCGGATTGTCGGGATTGCAGGCGCCCCAGTCGCCGGTAATGCGCGGCACGCCGGGTGACGACGAACAGCCGAGAATGGTGAAACGCCGCCGGTAGAGCACGCCGCTAGACCCTCGGCATCTTCGAGAACAGCCGGAAAGCGTTCTCCGTCGTGATCCGTGCGACCTCGGCATAGGAAAGGCCGATCGTCTCGGCGAGCACCTCGGCGGTGTTGACGACATAGGACGGTTCGTTGCGCTTGCCGCGCCAGCGCTTCGGCGCCAGATACGGCGCGTCCGTTTCCACCAGCAGCCGATCCTGCGGGATCGTCTTGGCGATTTCGCGCAGCTCTTCCGACTTCGGGAATGTCAGGATGCCCGAGAAGGAGACATAGCCGCCGAGCGCGACGCCAGTCTTCGCAAGCTCCGGGCCCGCCGAGAAGCAATGCAGGATGAAGGGGAAGGCGCCCTTCCCGGTTTCCTCGGTCAGGATCGTAGCCATGTCCTCGTCAGCGATGCGGCTGTGGATGACGAGAGGCAGCCGGGTCGCGCGCGCCGCGGCGATATGGCGGCGGAAGCCGGTCTGCTGGTCCTCAGGCTTTTGCGTATCGTAGAAATAGTCGAGACCGGCCTCGCCGATCGCCACCACCTTCTCATGGGCATTGGCAAGACGCACCAGTTCATCCGTCTCAATATCCAGCTCTTCGTCGGCATTGTTCGGATGCGTGCCGACCGAGCAGAACACCGAAGGATATTTCTCAGTTATCGCAAGCAGCGTCTCGAGCTTGCGGACCCGCGTCGAGATCGTCACCATCTGTTTGACACCGGCCTGATGGGCGCGCGCGACGATCTCGTCCCGCTCTGCCTCGAAGTCGGCGAAATCAAGATGGCAATGCGTGTCGATCAGCACGGCCTCAAGCCTCCGGAGCCACGTAGCGCGGGAAGACCGGCGTCGGCGCTTCGAGCCCCGTTCCGGCAACCAGACGGCCGGCCTCGCCCAGAGCGGCGAAGTCGCGCTTGTCTTCGGGTGCCGCGACCAGATCGAGCAGCTTGGCCGATGAATCCGGCATGAAGGGCTGCAGCAGGATGGCGATCTGGCGCACGACTTCGGCGGTGACATAGAGCACCGTGCCCATCCGCTCCGGATCGGTCTTCTTCAGCGCCCACGGCGCCTGGCCGGCGAAATAGCGGTCGGTCTCGGAAACCACTGCAATGATCGAGGCGAGCGCCCGATGGATCTGCTGCTTGCTCATGTCCTCGCGCGTCGATGCGTGCAGCGCGTCGACCTCAGCCAGCATCGCCTTGTCTTCGCCGCTGAGCGCCCCGCATTCCGGGATCTTGCCGTCGCAATTCTTGACGATCATCGACAGCGAACGGCTGGCGAGATTGCCGATGCCGTTGGCGAGGTCGGAGTTGATGCGGGTGCCGATCGCCTCTTCGCTGTAGCTGCCGTCCTGGCCGAAGGAGACTTCGCGCAGGAAGAAATAGCGCACCTGGTCGAGGCCGAAATGGTTCACCAGATTGACGGGATCGACGACGTTGCCGAGCGACTTCGACATCTTCTCGCCCTTGTTGAGCAGGAAGCCGTGGGCAAAGACCCGCTTCGGCAGCGGCAGCTTCGCCGACATCAGGAAGGCCGGCCAGTAGACGGCATGGAAGCGGATGATGTCCTTGCCGATAATGTGCACGTCGGCCGGCCAGTATTTCGCCCGCGGGCCGTTCCTGTCCTCGATATAGCCTGTCGCGGTAATGTAGTTGGTCAGCGCGTCGACCCAGACATACATCACGTGGGCGGGATCGTTCGGCACCTTGATGCCCCAATCGAAGGTCGTGCGCGAGACCGAGAGGTCCTTGAGGCCGGACTTGACGAAGGAGATCACCTCGTTGCGGCGCTCGGCGGGACCAATGAAGTCGGGGTTTTCCTCGTAATGCGCCAGCAGCTTCTCCTGGTATTCGGAGAGCTTGAAGAAATAGCTTGCCTCTTCCACCCACTCGACAGGCGTGCCCTGCGGCCCGTAGCGCACACCGTCGGCGCGCAGCTCCGTCTCGTTTTCCTGGTAATAGGCCTCGTCGCGTACCGAATACCAGCCGGCATAGCTGTCCTTGTAGATATCGGCATTGTCGGCCATCAGTTTCCAGATGTTGCGCGACGTCTCGTGATGACGCTCCTGCGTGGTACGGATGAAATCATCGTTGGAGGCGTTGAGCAGCGTCGCCATCGCCTGGAATTCGCCGGAGTTGCGGTCGGCGAGCGCCTGCGCGGTGATCCCCTCGGCACGCGCCGTCTGCTGCATCTTCTGGCCGTGTTCGTCGGTGCCGGTCAGGAAGAACACATCCTTGCCATCCAGGCGCTGATAACGCGCCATCGCATCGGTCGCGATCAGCTCATAGGCATGGCCTATATGCGGCTTACCGTTAGGGTAGGAAATCGCGGTGGTGATGTAGAAGGGTGTCTTGTCTGTCATGGCGGCCAATGTCCGGCTAACTCTATAAAAATGGTCAGCCGCTCTTAGCGCATGTCACCGTCAAGCGAAACCTCAAGTTTCGCCACCGTCGATGATTTCCGGGACGATGGGGGCGTGAACTTGACTCAGCTTCTCGCCCAATCTACCCGTCTTGGGAAAGAGGGCGGGACAAGAACGAAGTGCCAGTTTTCATCTACCGGATTTCTCGTGACCCCGCGCCGTCGGGGGCGCTTGTTTGACCTTCGAGCCGCTCTATTCGCTTTCCGGCCTGTTCGTCGGCGCCCTCGTCGGCATCACCGGCGTTGGCGGCGGTTCGCTGATGACGCCGCTGCTGGTGCTGCTCTTCGGCGTCCATCCCGCCACCGCCGTCGGCACCGATCTTCTCTACGCGGCGATCACCAAGACGGCCGGCACGGCCATTCACGGCATGCATGGGCGGGTCAACTGGAGGATTGTCGGCAGCCTCGCAGCCGGCAGCCTGCCGGCCGCCCTGCTGATGCTGTGGCTGCTGGCGGGCGTCGATCGCAAAAGCATCGGCGTGACCAACACGATCACCACGGCACTCGGCTGGCTTCTCGTCATGACCGCGATCATGCTGGTCTTCCGAGGCCCGATCCTCGAATTGGCGCGCCACGCCATCGGCGATCGAACGCCGCCGAAGCCGACGACCATCCTCGCCCTCACCGTCATTCTTGGGTTCGTTCTCGGCGTCCTCGTCACCTTGACCTCGGTCGGCGCCGGCGCGCTGGGGGTGACGATCCTGCTGGTCCTCTATCCCAGGCTCGATGTGCGCGAGATCGTCGGTTCCGATATCGTCCACGCGGTACCGCTGACCTTGATCGGCGGCACGGGCTATTGGCTGATCGGCGAGATCGACTGGCCGATGCTGCTTGCCCTGCTGATCGGCTCTATCCCCGGCATCATCCTCGGAAGCCTCCTGGCGCCGAAGCTGCACGAACGCACCATCCGCATCGTCCTTGCCGCCACGCTTGCGGTTGTCGCACTCAAGCTGTTGACCGGCTGACCAGGTGCAGACTGATAAACGGAGATAATGCATGTCAGAAAATCACTTCGATCCTATACTCGAAGAGCTGAAGGAACGGTCCGTCGACAGGCTTATGAAGGCGGATACATTCGACGCTTCAGCTTTCGAGGCCTTGAAGGACCATCTTTGGCGAAAAGCCGAAGGTCTCAAGCACGAGTCTTCCATCTCAAAGCAGGTTTTGTTCAGCCTTCGGTCCGCCGTCGCCACGATACGAAGCCGGGCAGAATACCTTCCCAGCGTGCGCGAGCAGCTTCATTGGGCTAACGATTTTGAGTTAATACTCGATCGACTGATAGTCGGTGAAACGCTCGATGAACGCCAGCCTGGCGTCCCCCGCATCGCATAACGAACCTCGCTCAGTTTATGGGGTCAAAGCGTTAGCGCTTTAAAGGCCTGGCTGCTTGATGTCGGCAAGAATGCTGATGATGGTCTGCTTGCGGTCGAGGTTATAGCCATCGGAAATGGTGAGCCGCTCGGTGATCTCGGAATAGAGCCGAGCCAGCCGCTCCGCCGCCGCGATCTGCCCCTCGCCCGCTGCCGCGCGAGCCCGGTTCATGATGTCGTCGCCGACATGGCTGACGAAGAAATCGAAGATCGTGTCGCTTTCCCGCCCCGAAAGCGCGTCGGCCAGCCGATGCATTGCCTTGCGTGCTGTCGGCCCTTCGGCGGAAAGCATCTCATCATAAGCGGCGATGATCTCGCCGCCGCCGTAGTTCAACAATTTTAGCGCTTCGCCGACGCTGCCCTTGGCGGCTGAAAGCACCGCCCCGCCCTCGCCTGATATGCCGAGATGGTCAAGGGCCGCGACGAGTGCATCATCGGCAAGCGGCGCCAGTTTCAGCGGCAGGCAGCGCGAGCGGATCGTCGGCAGCAGCCGCCCCGGCGCATGCGACAGCACCAGGAACAGCGCCCGCTTCGGCGGTTCTTCCAGGATCTTCAGGATGGCATTGGCCGCATTGCGGTTCATGTCGTCGGCCGGATCGATGATGACGATCCGCCAGTTGCCGGTGCCGGACGTCTGCGAGAAGAATTTGCCGGCGCGGCGCACCTCGTCGACGGTGATTGCCGATTTCACCTTGCCGGTCTTTTCGTCCACCGGCCGGGCAAGATGCAGCAGATTGTGCGAGGCGCCCGACGCGATCTGCCGGCTGACGGGAGAGGCAGGATCTGGATCGCCGATTTTCTCCGGCGCTGTCGCGGGATCGGGATGCGAGAGCACGTGGTTGGCGAATCGGAAGGCCAGCGTCGCCTTGCCGATGCCCTCCGGCCCTTCGATCAGGATGGCGTGATGGCCCTTGCCGGAGCGATAAGATTGCGCAAGGAAGGCTTCCGCCTCCTCATGGCCGAACAGCCTGGTATTTTCCCCCGGCCAGATGGCGCCGTCGAGCAGTCCGGGCCTTTCTTCACTCATGATGGGCTTCACTCATGGTGAGCGGCTTCCGGCATTCGGGCACGACCTGCGGGCGATAGCAGCTGCTTGACGATCGCCAGGATCTCGGCGGCAATCGCTTCCTCCGTCTGCATGGCATTGACCACGTGGCAGCGCTCCGGCTCACGGGCGGCGATATCGAGAAAGGCCTCGCGCCGTTTCTCGTGCGTTTCCAGCCGCTCCTTCTCGAAGCGATCGGGACCATCGGCCGCGGCGCGCTTCTGCGCCCGCTCCAGCCCGACCTTGGCGGGGATGTCGAGGATCACGGTACAATCCGGCATGACGCCGTTGATGGCGATGCGCTGCAGCGTCTCGATGAAATCAGGCTCGAGATTGCCGGTGATGCCCTGGTAGACGCGGGAGGAATCCATGAAGCGATCGCAGAGCACGACCTTGCCGGCGGTAAGGGCCGGCCGGATCACCTCTTCGACATGGTCGTTGCGGGCCGCCGCAAAGAGGATCGCCTCCATCCGCGTGCCGAAGGCTTCAGCTGCCCCCGACAGCAGCACATGGCGCACGGCTTCGGCGCCAAGCGATCCGCCTGGTTCGCGCGTCACCAGCACGTCGTGACCTTCGCCTTTCAACGCCTCGGCGAGGCGGCGGATCTGCGTGGATTTCCCAGCGCCTTCCCCGCCTTCAAACGTAACGAACAATCCCGTACCGGATGACAATGACAACTTCCCGCATTCCAGGCGCCTCACGCGCCCCGCTCCTTCTATCTATCCGAAGATATCAGGGAGGAAAACCTTTCGCCGCGGCGACATATTCACCTTTCCCGGCAAATTGCATTGAAAACAGCTCGTCAGACGGGCGCGGGCTTGTCCCAGAGCCAGGAGAAGAACAGCGATTCGCCGAGTTCCAACATGGCGTCGACCGCCCGGCTGCTGAGCGAGCCCTCGCCGACTGCCTGCACGGTATAGAGCGGCACTTCCCTGAGCAGCCGGCTGCCGGCGAAAATCCTCAGCGTGCCTGCCTGGGTATCCGGCTTGACCGGCGCCGTCAGCGGCCAGCGATAGATGATGCGCGCCGACAGCCGGTCGGGATTGCTGATCGGGATATAGACGCTGACCGGCGCCTTGGCGACGAGATCGACGGTGCGCGCCGTGCCGCCATAGACGCTGGCGGCGCCGATCACTTCGTTCTCGCTGAAGATCTGCCGGTTCTCGAAGGCCGTCAGTCCCCATTCGAGCACCCGCTTGGCCTCCTCCGTCCGCTCCTTGTCGGAAGCGATGCCGGCAAGCGCAACAAACAGCCGCCTGCCGTCGCGCTGCACCGAAGCGACGATCGAATAGCCCTCGCCCTCGGTAAAGCCGGTCGCAAGCCCATCGGCGCCGAGATCGAGCCCGAGCAGCGGGTTGCGGTTGCGCTGGAAGATCTTGTTCCACTCGAAATCCGGCTGCGCGAAATAGGAATAGAGGTTCGGATAGGATTGCTGAAGGGCGGCGGCGAGCGTCACCATCTCGCGTGCCGTCACCTTGCTCTTGCCATCGGGAAGGCCAGTGGAATTGCCGAACTCGGCCTTCTCCATGCCGAGTTCGCGGGCGCGCCGCGTCATCGACACGGCAAATTGCTGCTCGCTTCCGGCCATGCCCTCGGCAAGGATGATGCAGCTGTCATTGGCGCCCTGGATGGCGACGCCCTTGATCAGGTCCTCGACGCGCACGCGCGATTTGAGGCTGGCAAACATCGTTGCCGTCCGCGACGGGGCACCGCCCGTCCGCCAGGCATATTCGGAAACGGGATATTCGGTATCGAGCGTGATCTGGCCCTTGGTCACCGCCTCGAAGACGAGATCCATCGTCATCAGCTTGGCGAGCGAGGCGGGCGAAAAGCCCTGGTCCTCGTTCTTGGCGAGAAGCACCGTGCCGGTGGCGGCCTCGATCATATAGGCCTGCGCCGCCTTGGTGGCGAAGCCGGCGGCACCGTCATCGGCTGCAAAGGCTCCGGTGGCGAACGGCATCAGGCATGCAAGCAGGCGAAGCGCGGGCTTCAGCATCGCAATTTCCATTGATCGAGCGGCGTATTTCAGGAGGTTAGAACGCGAGGAAATCCGATGCAATTGCCAGTTCAGCGCGCGTCGAACTTTGCCTGCTGGCGCTTGGCCGAGGCAAGGATGGACTCTTGGGTCAGCCCGTCATTGCGCACCATCACCGCGTCGAAGGCGAGATCGACGGTCACCGTCTTCACCTCTTCGTTCTGGTAGCCGAGCGCCAGCGAATTCTGGGGGCGCTCATAGGGCATCGGACCAATCTCCGGCAGCACTACCATCTGGTCCATGGCCTGCGCGCCGTTGAAGGATGGTGCTGATGGCGCGACCAGAACATGGGCAGCCGGTGCCGTGGCGGCTGCTGCATTGTTGCGGGCGCTCGGCGTCGAGCCGGCATAGGAGGTGGCCGACCTCGGCACCGGCACGTTGGCCGGCGTCTCGTAGTCTTCCGAACTCTGCAGCTGGTCGCGGGTGATCTTGCGGCTGTTGGAGGCGACCATCACGCCGGTTGCGATCTGGCCTTCCGGATTGACGCCGGGAATGCGGCTGCCCTTCGGCGCGTAGGAGGCCATCAGATAGGGCATGTCGTGGCCGTCCATGCGGGCCCGGCCGACATATTGCACGCGCACCTTGCCGGTGCCGCTGTGCTGCAGGTCCAGCATGTCGGCCGTCTTGTTGGAAAGATCGATGATGCGGCCTTCGTGATAGGGGCCGCGATCGTTGACGCGCACGATGACGGAAGAACCACTTTCGAGATTGGTGACGCGCGCATAGCTCGGCAGCGGGAAGGTCGGATGTGCGGCGGAAAGATGCATCTGGTCGTAGACTTCGCCGTTCGCCGTCAGGCGTCCATGAAAGGCAGAGCCATACCAGGAGGCGACGCCGACCTTGTTATAAGAGAAATCTTCTTTCGGATAATACCACTTGCCCTTCACCTCGTAAGGGTTGCCGACGATGTAGCGGCCGCCGCCCTTCGGGATATTGTTGCCGGTCGCGACCCGTGGGCTCGCCTTCACGCCATATTCGGATTCGGAGAAATATTCCTTGCCGTGGGCTTTTTTCTTCGGCACCGCCTGCGTCGTGCCGCAAGCCGCAACCGTTGCACACATCGCCGAGATCGCCAGCCACCGTGCTGTCGTTGCGAAAGACGCCGCCCCGTAATCCAGTTTCATATGCCCCACGCCGCTCAAAGATCGTTATGGTTAAGGAACCCTGCCCATTCTGGGGCAATAGCGCCTTATTCCCGCCCGCCTAACGAGGCTTTAATCTTGCTAAGTTCGTGGCAAATTTACGAACGATTTCGCAGCGATAGCGACAATTCTAATGATTATGGTTTATAGATCATTAACAAAAGCTCCTTCCGCCTGCCCTTCCGCCGCCGCAATGAGGCCCGAAATCATCGTGCCGATGCGGGGCATATGGTGAACATCTGGGTGAGTCCGGACGCCCCAAAGCTCCATATTGGAACACGGCCTGCGCGTATTTGAGGAGCGGCGGCGCGTCACTAGCTTGCCTATCCCCGTGATATGACGCTATGCACTCTCGGCGCGGGTTGAGGGCATAAGAATGGACAGAATTTTCAAAAGCTTGATCTTGCTGGTCGTGATATCAGCCTCATCGGCCGACGGCGCCGTCGCGGAGGAAATTCCCGCCTATTGGCGCAAGACGATGACCAATAATCCCAAGACGAATTTTTATCTGGCCGAGGCCTTGAAACCCTTACCAAACAAGGATGCCGAAACCCTCAAGGTGCTCAGGCTGTCGCTGATCGCCGGCAACCTTTGCCTCGACGCCGCCATCGACCGGAGAGCAGGCGAAGCATTTCTTCAACGGGCAGGCTATGGCCGCATCCGCGGAAAGGCGTGGGACGAAGCCGCCTTCCTCGCCAACGACTGGTTCAAATATTTCAACTACCGCTCCCTCGCCCACCTCTGCGCCGGTATCGACTATATTTTCGGGCGGGAGGGAAAGCTGGTGCCCAATCTGGTTAAGCCCGGCAAGGGTGAGCCGAAGGGAACCTACGATCCCCAAAATCCCTACCTGCGGCTTCCGCACTTGCGCAAACCGAATGGCTAGGTAGCGTCGCCGATAGATGTGATGCAACGCGGGTCGCGTATTTGACGCTTCGTGGCTGTATGGGAACGAATTGTCGGCCACGGGCTTTGAAGGTTAGATCTTTGGAGGATCACCATGAACGATGAAACCCTGACTCAGCTCGACACGATCAGCCAGCAGTTGCATGCCCGATCTTGCGCGCTTGCCCAGCCGGATAAAGACAACGACATTGCAATCCTGATGTCGGCCCTCGCCGTGACGATGGAGGCGGTTCGATCTCTCGGCGAGGATATGAAACAGCTCAACGGCCCGAAGGGCCTTGGATCTGACGGAAGCTAAATCTCTTATGTCGCCAGCGCAATTCACAGAGCTTGCGCCGGGAATGATGCGCGCGAAGCGCTCATCTTCGACATGGTGGGAAGCCGTGGGCCGTCTATGCTGCCGGTGGACGATAGCGAATCGACTTCGCCTTTTCCAAGGCTTCGATCGTCTCCTCGACGTTGAGGAGGACAGTGGTTTCCATGGAGCTGAGCGCGCCTCCTGCGCCGATCGCAAGTGCTACAGCCGCCATCGATACGTTATCAGGCGCCTCCCACAGATTCCAACCATCATGCTCGCCGAAGGCGTACCAGAAGCCATGGAGCTTTCCGCCCACGGATTCAATGTAGCTCCGTGCCGCCTCTCGGCGATCCTCGGGGTTTTCGATCATCCGCGCCCAGGTCTCGGGCGTGTAGCTGAAGCGTGTGAGATACATGGCCATGGTTTGTTTCCTCCGCCAGAACACGCAGTAAACGCTCAAGCCGGGGCGAACGCGAGTCATTTCCAATGTGCGGAATGGACCTACCTCGGCTCATGCTCGAGCTTATTCGCGCGTTGCGCCAAGGATGCCGGCAAATGCTGCAGCGCACGTTGACGCTGCTATCAAAGCTGCTAAAAAGCCAGCCATCGAGTGATTGGGTAGCAAATCGGCCGCGATGGCCGGTTGGTAGAAATCAACAAGATGTTGATGTCTCAACCTTTTCAATCAGATGGAAGAGTGTCCGAGTGGTTTAAGGAACCGGTCTTGAAAACCGGCGTGCGGGAAACCGTACCGTGGGTTCGAATCCCACCTCTTCCGCCATATGTCGTTTTCCGAAAATTGCCGTTTTGCGCGAGATCCATCCGTTATCGCAACCGTCAAGAAGGTTGGCCTTCCCTGAGGCAATAGATGAGTTTCACGCCTCCTCCTTTGCGTTGACGATGAGATAATATACAGGCAACAACAGGACGCGACCGCCATTAACTTAAGAATGGGGTCGGGCGGCAGATTGACGTCACGTCGCTGCCACGAGATCACGTGGCCGTCCTCTGGTCCGCATCCGCACAGCTTGACCTTGCACGAGAGCAGCAGTCGCCTATCTCGACTGACTTGATAATATTGGGCGCAATGGCAAAGGAAGCGACCTTGTCAGCAGCGCCCCTAAGTCCTCAGGTTTCCAGTGTCTTAAGCGGTCCAACAAGAGCGAGGCTCCTTTATGATCGTTCAAGCTTGCATCAACGGCGCGCGGCCGAGCGATTTCCATCCTCTCCTTCCGCTGACGATCGATGCCATGGTGCGTGACGCCGCGGCTTCGGTCGCTGCCGGCGCCGCAGAGCTCCATGTTCATCCGCGTGCGGCGAATGGTAAGGAGAGCCTTGCCGCCGTCGACGACACTGTCGGCGCGATCCGCCGTGCCTGTCCGGGAACGCTGATCGGCGTATCCACCGGCGCCTGGATCGAAGGCGATCGGGAGAAAACGCGGGAAGCCATCCGCCGCTGGCGTGTCCTGCCGGATTATGCCTCGGTGAACCTCTCCGAAGACGATGCGCCCGATGTCATGCAGTTACTGCGGCAGAAAGATATCGGCATTGAAGTCGGACTGGCATCGGTCGCCGATGCGGAGCGCTACATCGGCCTCGATGATCATGAGCGGGTCTTTCGCTTGCTCATCGAACTCGATGACGAACAGGATTTGCAGCGCGCATGTGATATCGCGGACGGCATTGTCGAGGTGCTCAGGGATAGCCGGGTCAATCGGCCCATTCTTCTGCACGGTTTCGACGACACCGTCTGGCCCTTCGTCAGGCTGGCGCGCGAGCGGCGCTACTCCACCCGTATCGGCCTGGAAGATGGCAAGCACCTCCCGGATGGGACGATTGCGAACGACAATGCCGCGCTGGTCGCTGCGGCCGTTGCGATCTTCCGTGGCCAATCGAACTGATCCCGATGTGTCGGCGGCCGGTCTGCAGTGCGGAATCTCTTCGGCGCCATCGGCCGGTATCGTCAAGGCGCAGAATGTTTCGAAATACAGGCTTGGCGATGTCGATGATTCGCCGGACAGCCCTCATGAGAAGTACGAGTATATCAGGACGCCAATAGAACCCCAGAAGATAAGCGGCGTCAGTATCATCCCCGCAACGAACATTTTAGTCACAGCAAAACTCCGAACACCTCCACGCATGTCGAAGCAACCTATTGCATCACCGGAAAGTTCCTATGGGCACGAAGTCCGGGATGGATCGGACCTTGGTCTGAGCTTCGCTCGCGCGGACTAACCGAAAACGTTCAGCCGCTCGATGAAGCGCCCCTTCTGAGCGTGGCGTTCACGGATCGAATGCAGGCGGCGGATGAAATCGGCCGTGCCGCCATTTTGTTCGGCAATCGTCTTCAGGTCGGCGAGCAGGCTGGTCGCCTTGTCATAGCCGGAAGCGTTGCGGCGCTCGATCTCGGTCTCGATCTCGCGCCAGACAGCATCGCCCCGCTGGATGATCGCGTTGAGGCGCGCGCGGCGGGCGCGGGCCTCTTCTGCCTCCTGCTTTTTTCGCTCTGCCGCCAGCCGCTCCTTTTCCTTGCGCTCGCGGATCCGGTCGATCTGCGCCGATGGTTTGCCGAAACCGGCGATCTCAGGATGGACGAGACTGTGATCGCCGAGATCGCCGCATTCCTGCGCGAGAGCGACGTGAAGTCGGTGGGTGACGGTGGACGCAATCATCGGCTGCCCCCACGAGGAGGGAATCGACTATCCGAGCGGCGAGGCCTGCCCGGATTGCTCATATTGGAAGGGGAGAAACCGCTGGACCGGCAAACTCGAGTCCAGTTGAATTCCCGGCGGTTTGTGCTCGCATGTTCATACCGGGCGCCGATCATGCGCCTTCGGATTGGTTCGACGGAGGTAAGTCCCGGCCGCGATGACGAGCGCGACGACAACCAGTGCTGCCGCAACGGCGAAGGTCATCCGCATGCCTGAGGCAACGGCCTCAGGATGCGCCGCTGTGATATCGGGTGTTCCCGAAGAGAACGCGAAGACGGCGCCCATCACGGATGCGCCGGTAATCAACCCGAGATTGCGCGACAGGTTGAGCATGCCCGAGATGACGCCTCGCTGGTCGGGGCGCACATCCGCCATGACGGCGGTGTTGTTGGCTGCCTGGAACAGCTGATAGCCGGGTGTCAGCATGGCGATGGCGGCGATGTAGCCTGATATTCCGGGAAGCACGGCCATGGCGACGGAGGCTGCCGCCATGGCAACGAGCCCTGCGACAACCACGAATGGCGCGTCCAGACGGTCGACCAGCCGACCGGCCGGAACCCCGCTCAAGATGGAGATGACGGGGCCGATCGACATGACGATGCCGACGAGAGCTTGATTGAGCCCGAGCGCATGGGAGAGGTAGAACGGCGCGACGACCAGCGTCGCCATCATCACAGTCGAAACTAGCATGTTCATCGCCAGGCTGGCGGTGAGCACGCGATTGCGGAATACTGTCAACTGGATCAGCGCCGATGCCACTCTTGCCTCGGCGAAGACGAACAAACCGGTGCCGAAGACGGCGGCTGAGAGCAGGACGATGTTCAGTAGGCCAAAGCGGCCGTGCCCGGTCGTCATCGCCAGCGCATAGGCGGAAAGCGTCAGCGCAAGCAGCAGTGTGCCCGCCATGTCGAAGCCCTTCCAATCCGTCTTCCCCTTGCTGATATCGGCGGGCAGATAGCGATAGGCGAGAACGAAGGTCAGAACACCGAGCGGCACGTTGACGAGAAAGATTGCCGGCCAGCCAGGCCCGGCGATCAGCAGGCCGCCCAGCGAAGGCCCAAGAGCGGTGCCGATCGCCGACATCGTTCCAAGCAACCCCATGGCGCCCCCTATCTTCGCCTTCGGCACCGTTTCGCCGACAAGGGCCATGGTCAGCGCCATCATGATGGCCGCACCCAGACCCTGCACCGCGCGCGCGGCAATCATCAGCCATAACGTCGGCGCGAGGCCGCAGAGGATCGAGGCCAGCGTGAAGAGCAGGATGCCGATGAGCAGCAGTCGGCGTCGGCCGGTGATGTCGCCGAGCCGTCCGACGCTGACGATCAGAGTGGTGATGGCAAGGAGGTAGGCGAGAACGATCCACTGCACATCCTGGAAGGCGGCGTTGAATGCTTGCGCCAGGCTCGGCAGGCCGACATTGGCGATGCTGGTGCCGAGTGAAGGCAGCAACATCGAGAGGGAAAGACTGGCAAGCGCCCATCGAATGGAGGGTGCCTGCTCGGCGACTGTTTCGCCTCGCGCTGCAATAATCGATTTCACCCCGTGAACTCCGTTTTCTCTTAGTTCCCCGAATGGAACTGGTGAAAACTAGTCTTCCGCGTGATATGGCGGAAGGCGCAAGATTTGCACTTCATCCATGCGTTTGACGCCACATCAGGATGAAACAGTGTTATAGTTGATGCATGTCGACACCCGATCTCAACCTGCTAGTCACCCTCGATGTGTTGCTAGCCGAGGGCAGCGTTGCGCGTGCGGCGCAAAGGCTGCGGCTCAGCCCGTCGGCGATGAGCAGGGCCTTAGCGCGATTGCGCGAGACGACGGGCGATCCGCTGCTGGTGCGCGCCGGCCGCGGCCTCGTCCCCACGCCGCGCGCGCTCGAACTGCGCGAGCGGGTCGGCCAGATTGTCGAGGACGCGCAGGCGGTCTTGCGTCCTGCCGAGGCGCTTGACCTTCAACGCTTGGTCCGGACGTTCACGCTGCGCACCAGCGAAGGCTTTGCCGAGAGCTTTGGACCTGATCTCATCGCACGCTTCGGCCGGCAAGCGCCCGGTGTGCGGCTGCGCTTCGTGCAGAAACCGGACAAGGACAGCGCCCCGCTTCGCGATGGAACCGTCGATCTAGAAACCGGCGTTGTCAGCGGGACGACGGGTCCAGAGGTGCGGGCGCAGGCCCTGTTCCGCGATCGCTTCATCGGCGTCGTGCGCTTGGGGCATCCGCTTTGCGAGCGCGAGATGACACCCTCCCTTTATGCCGGCGGCGAGCACATCTACGTCTCGCGGCGCGGCCTCGACAAGGGACCGATCGATGACGCCTTGAATGCGCTCGGGCTGGAACGGCAGATCGCCACCATCGTCAGCGGCTTTTCCACGGCGCTGGCGCTCGCCCGGAACTCCGATCTGATCGCCAGCGTGCCCGAACGGCACACCGGAGCCTTACGCGCGGGGATGCATAGTTTTCCCCTCCCCGTCCCGACGCCTGAGATTACGGTCTCGTTGCTCTGGCACCCCAGGATGGATGCCGACCCCGCGCATCGATGGCTGCGCGGCTGCGTTCGGGACACCTGCGAGCGCGCTGATTGAAGGGCCGCGTAGGATCTAAGGTCTGACCCGATTGATCCGTGTGTTGACTATCCCCCGTCGCCGTGATTTCCCGTTGTGATCACCAAACGAGGACGTTATGACCGACATCATTGTAAAGGACAGCAACGGAAGCCAGCTTCACGACGGCGATTCCGTGACGCTGATCAAGGACCTCAAGGTCAAGGGAACCTCGGAGACGCTGAAGCGTGGAACGCTGGTTAAGGGCATTCGTCTGACCGACAATCCGGGCGAGATCGAGTGCAGCACCAAGCAGGTCAAAGGCCTCGTGTTGAAAACCGAGTTTTTGAAGAAGGCATAAAGTCCCTCGCCCGTGACTCCGCGATCAATCGGCTTTCACCGCCTCCGGCGGCACTTCCTCGGTGATCACCTCGAAACGGGAGAGCGTTGCCGGGCCGAAGGCTGTCGACATGGCGACGTCGGTGGCGTCGCGGCCGGTTCCGATCAGGATCCGGCCGATGCGCGGCGTGTTGTGGCGAGCGTCGACCGTATGCCAGTGGCCGCCGAGAAAGACCTCTAACCAGGCGCTGAAATCCATCGGATTGGGATCGATCGGCACGCCGATATCGCCGAGATAGCCGGTGCAATATCTGGCCGGGATATTCATGCACCGGCAAAGCGCGATGGCGAGATGGGCAAAGTCGCGGCAGACGCCTGCCTTGTCGATGAAGCCGCCATGCGCGGTGCGCAGGAGGTCGGCCTTCTGGTAATCGAAGGTGATGTGGTCATGGACGAAATCGCAGATCGCCTGAACGCGCGCCCAGCCGAGCGGCGTCGACGAGAAGGTTGCCCAGGCGAAATCTGCAAGCCTGTCGGTGTCGCAATATCGGCTGCCGAGCAGGAAGACCAGCACATCGTCCGGCAGGTCATTGATCGCGTGCTGGACGGCATCGTCGGGAACGATGTCGGGTTGGCCGCTGTCGTAGATCTCGAATTCCGTGGAGATCGTCGTCAGCCCCGGCGGAGCGACGATCCGGCTGCAGGCATTGCCGAACACATCGGTATAGCCCCAGGCCTCGATCGGCCGGTCGAAAGTCAGGATCTGATCGCTGAGAAGATCGGCGCGACGGGAGGGATGGATGTTGAGGACGAGCAGCATCGGCGTCGGCTGCGTGCATTCATAGCCCAGATGAAACCCGGCGCGTATCTTCATTGTCGCTTCCTTGTCGCGTCTCCGCATCGGTGGAGGTGAGTATGGAACGTTGATCGCGCTACCCGGTTCCGTGGCCGCGGGACTGTCACTGCGCGGCCAACTCGTGGCAGTCCCAGATTACTTCGGAGGTAATCGA
The DNA here is from genome assembly GCF_025847085.2 of Rhizobium sp. BT-226. Lineage (NCBI taxonomy): Bacteria > Pseudomonadati > Pseudomonadota > Alphaproteobacteria > Hyphomicrobiales > Rhizobiaceae > Rhizobium > Rhizobium sp. BT-226. The sequence goes on from NZ_JAOYTI010000001.1 coordinate 521,006, forward strand.
GATTACCTCGTGGTGACGTTGACCTGCACCGTCATGCTGTCGAAATCCTTCCCGTCCCCGTCATAGCTGCCGCTCAATGGGACGGCCTGGCGCGGATCGCGGGCAACCGCGACACGAATGAGATCGCGATTGCCGACGATGCCGTTGGTCGGATCGAACTCGGTCCAGCCGGCGCCTGGAAGATAGATCTGGCACCACGCATGCGTGGAACCGCCGCCGAGCACGGTGGAACCGTCCCGGTCGGGAACATAGACATAGCCTGTGACGAACCGCGCTGCGAGGCCGAGGATGCGTGCCGCCTCCATCATCAGAAGCGCAAAATCCCGGCAGGTGCCGGAGCGAAGCTGCAAGGTCTGCACCGGCGTCTGCGTTCCATGTTCATGGCGCCGCGCATAGACGAAGCTTTCGCGGATGGCGTAACAGAGCGTCATCAGCAGATGCCCGGTCTCCGTCGGACGCCCAAGGCGCACGAACTGCCGCGCCCAGCGTCCGACCTCGTCGTTCGGATCTGGATAATGGCGCTGCATCGCCGGCGTCAGATCGGCGATCTCGTCCTTGTCGTAGGAGAATGGATAGGTCAGGGCTGCGTCGTCGACCTTGAGATCCAGGGCCACCTGCGGCGTATGATCGAGCGTGATCCAGGTTTCGAAACGAAGTTCGGACGCCGGCCTCGAAAAATCGACGAGTGCCACGCAATTGCCGAAAACATCGTGGATCCAGCGCACATGACTTTCCTCAGGATAGATCGTCAACGACGCTTCGAGCAGCCGCTGGTCGAAACTGTCGCGCGGCCGGAACATCAAGCGATGCTCACCGAAATCGACGTCCCTGACGTAACGATAGGACGTGATGTGGCGGACGGAGAAAATCGTCATAAGCCACCGTCGAATCTGTTCACTTTGCTGCTCCAAGGCGGCAACGCCGCCTCTCTTCTGCGGAAGCGCCCTGCCGGCTTTCCCGCTCATCCCGATTTCTTGTCATATAAGCACGTTTGAAAGATTGCTATTGTATCTTTACCCGATCGACGGCAGGGCCCGTCCAACCTAAGAGGATAACATGCATATCATCTGGGACGTTCTGACGCTTCTGCTGACAATCGGCTCGCTCTATGGCGGTCGCGAATACCGCATTATTCGCGCTCGTGCCCGCGCTCAGAACTGGGGCAACTTCTGATTCGATCCGGATATCTCTGACTCGATTGCGAATCATGGCCGCATCGGTCGTTGCCGGTCGCGCTACGTCGAATGACGTAAAGTCATGCGCTTAAGAAACTGCTTTATGAGTTGAGGCGGAGTCTATCCGTCCATTCTCCCTGTTAATCCTAAGCCCGCCTCACCCCAGGCGGGCTTTTTTTCCATCGCCTACATCACTTCTTGGCGCCGGCCGAAAGCACCCGATGTGTCGCATTGTCCATGGCGTGGCTCGCCTCCTGTCCGTCCTTCTTCAGCCCGTATGCGGTATTGCCGCAGCCGGAAAGTGTCAGCAGGCAGATGCAGGCGATGGCGATTGCAGCTTTTGGCATCAAGTGTTTCCCCGGATTGAATGGCGATCAAGGGAAGATGACGCATTCTTCGCCAAAATCAATCCGCAGGCGTGGAACTCGGTGACGCCACAGGCGTTTACGGGAGCCATCCAATCGGGGTTAACGACATGGATTACCAGATTGCCTTCGCTGCGACGGTCGCAACAGCGTCCTTCCTCGTCTTCATGCTCGTTGTTCACAGGACATAGATCCGGCTGGCTGACAGCCAGTTCGTTACTGGAACAGCTTCATCACAGGCCCGCTGTTTGTGATCCACAGAGATTGCAGCACCAGTCGCCGCCTTGACAACAAGACGGAGACCGGAAGGTCTGGAGCGCATAGATCACAGATGATCCGCACTAACACGGGAAAAGTGCAAAACAAAGTCTTCAACAATTCGTAAGTATTTTTCTGCTCATCGATGTATTTAATTTTAATTAATTGCCAGACTTAACTATTCGTTAACAATATTGTTGCGCTCCGCCCGCTTCCGCCTATGCTTTGCGCAAAAGGGGAGAGGGATGATGTTTAGCAAAAGCCTGATTATGCCTATTGGCTTCGCATTGCTCGCCATTGCAGGCCTGCTGTTCCAGATAATCGCCCACGCGCTGCGCTCTCCGGTCACCCTGCTGCAGCTGTGAGTCACATAAGTTGCTGAACCCGCACGCGATCTTCGTAACTGGGAGTGGAACTTCCCTTCGTTTCGTGCATTCTGTGACTCGTTTTGCCAGGAGGGAGATAAGCATGGAAGACGCAGGCGTGGGTTGGATTGCAGCCATCATTATCGGCGGTGTCGCCGGATGGCTGGCGGAAAAGGCCATGCGCAGCAGCATGAGCCTGCTCATGAACATACTGCTTGGCATCGTCGGCGCCATCGTCGCCAACTGGATCCTGGGTCTGTTGCACATCCAGCCGCTCGCCGGTTGGCTGGGTTATCTGATCACCGGTTTCGTTGGTGCCTGCATCTTGATCGCGATCGGGCGCGTCATACGCCGCTAAAGGGCGCTTTTGCCGATCGTCGTAAATGTTAAAAGCCGGGCGTTCATCACGTCCGGCTTTTCCTTACCCTGAATTTCGTTCAGCGGCGGCTGAGCAGGCCGAACACGTAGGCAATGCCTGCCGTCACGGCGAGCGCCACGAGCGGTTCTTCGCGCACCTTGTCGCGCAGCCGTTCCGTCATCAGCGAAGCCTCGTCGGTCACCGCCGACTTCGCCCCCTGCCCCAGCGCGACCACGCTTTCCGTCAGTCGGGAGAGATCGTTGCGAAGGGCTGCAACCTGTGCCGACAGATCGTCTGCTGCAATATCAGCCTTGACGCGCGCAGCGGTGGATTCGGCGGAAGCGGTTTTCAATTCTGCCATGGTCTGCTCCTGTTTCATGGGATGCCGCTTCAACGAAATGGCGGCCCGAAAGGTTCCGCCGCAACCGATCTTTTGTTCGCCGCAAAGCCACCGCGGCTGAGTGGACCCCTTGTGCAGCTTTTCGCGCGACAAACCCTTCATTTCCTGTCGGCTTTGTTTTAAGGAACGTCGAATGTCCGCCCGCGCGCGGGTCAATGATACTGCGAGGTTTGCGTTTCTATGTTCCATATCCTGAGAAGAGCTGCTCAGACCTGGGTTGCCAAGCTCCTCCTGCTTCTGCTCGTCGCGTCCTTCGGCGTCTGGGGCGTGTCGCATGAGCTGCTGTCAGGCGGCAACAGCACCACGGTCGTGACCGTCGGCGATCAGCATGTGGACGTCAACGAGTTCCACCTCGCCTATCAGCGCCAGGTGGCAAGCCTCAGCCAGCAGTTCGGCACGCGCCTCACCCCCGAGCAGGCCCGCGCCTTCGGCGTCGAGCAGCAGGTGCTCGCCCAGCTCGTCGCCGGCGCCTCGCTCGACCAGCTCGCCGAAGACATGAACCTCGGTCTTTCCGAAGATCGCCTCGCCCAGCTGATTGCTGACGATCCGGCTTTCAAGGCCGTCAACGGCCGGTTCGACCGCGAGCTCTTCATCTCGCGCCTGCGCAATGCCGGCATCCGCCAGGACGATTACATCAAGGAGCGCAGCAAGGTCGCTGTCCGCAGCCAGGTGGTCGATGCCATCTCCAACGGCTTCACCGCACCGAAGACGCTGGTCGACGCCTTGAAGCTCTATGGCGACGAAAGTCGCAGCGTCGAATACCTGCTGCTCACCAATGCCAATATCGAGCCGATCAAGGCACCTGCCGACGACGTGCTGGCGACGTGGTTCGAAGGTGTCAAACAGCGCTACCGAGCGCCTGAATACCGCAAACTCGTCTATCTCAAGCTGCAGCCTGCCGATATTGCCGATGCCGCGACCGTCACCGACGACCAGGTCCACGAAGCCTTCGACAAGAGCAAGGATACCTATCGCACGCCGGAAAGCCGCACCATCGAACAGCTGACCTTCGCCAGCAAGGATCTCGCCGCTGCCGCCGAAACGGCGCTGAAGAGCGGCACCAGCTTCGATCAGCTGGTCTCCGACCAGGGCAAGACGGCAAGCGACGTGCTTCTCGGTGAGTTCACCAAGGACAAGGTTCCCGACCAGGCCGTTGCCGATGCCGCCTTCGCGGTTTCGCGCGATGGCGGCACGACGCCTGTCGTCGATGGCTCCTTCGGCCCCGTCATCCTGCGCGTCACCAACATCAAGTCGGAAACGGCGAAGAATTTCGACGAGGTGAAGGAGGATATCCGCAAGCAGCTGGCGCTTTCCAACGCCTCTCAGGAAGTGATCAACGTTCATGACCGCATCGAGGACCTGCGCGCTGGCGGTTCGACGCTCGAGGATATTGCCGGCCAGCTGAATCTCAAAGCCGTAACCGTCGATGCCGTCGATATGACCGGCGCCGACAAGGATGGCAAAGAGGTCAAGGATATCCCAGCCAAGCAGCAACTGCTCGGCGAAGCTTTCAAGACCGAGGTCGGCGTCGATGCGCCGCCGCTGCCGATCGGCAATGACGGCTATGTCTGGTTCAACGTCCGCGAAATTACGCCGGACCGCGACCGCCCGGTCGCCGAAGTGCGCGAAAAGGCCGTCGAGGACTGGACGGCGGAGCAGCAGAAGGCCGAGCTCGCCAAGAAGGCCGACGCGTTGAAGGCCGAGGCGCAGAAGGGCACGGCCCTTGCCGATATCGCAATGCCGCTTGGCATTGCCGTCGAAAGCAAGAGCGGTGTCACCCGCGCGACCGATGACGCAGTCCTCGGCCGGGCTGGCGTCACAGCCGCCTTCTCGGGTCCGGTCGATACGGTCGCAAGTGCTGTCGGCGCCGATCCCTCGACGCAGATCCTGCTGAAGGTCACCGAGGTCAACACCCAGCCGACCGGCGACGTGCTGAACAATCGCGATGCCCAGATCACCGCCATGGCCAATGCCGCCGGCGACGATATTCTCGATCAGATGGTCAACCTGCTGCAGACGCACTATGGCGCTCAGATCAACCAGACGCTCGCTGAACAGGCGACGGTCCGCTAGGAGGCTTTATGACCGATCTGAAGCCGTTCCTGGCCAAGGCCGCAAGCCGCGAGCCGCTGACGCGTGACGAGGCCCGCGCCGCCTTCGACATCCTGATGTCGGGCCAGGCGACGCCCTCGCAGATCGGCGGATTCCTGATGGCGTTGCGCGTGCGCGGCGAAACCGTCGATGAGATCGTCGGCGCCGTCACCGCGATGCGCTCGAAAATGCTGACCGTCGAGGCGCCGGCCGATGCGATCGACATCGTCGGCACCGGCGGCGATGCCAGCGGCACCTACAATATCTCGACGCTGGCAGCGCTGATCGTCGCCGGCGCCGGTGTTCCCGTCGCCAAGCATGGCAACCGGGCGCTGAGTTCGAAATCGGGCGCAGCCGACAATCTGGCCGCACTCGGTGTCAAGCTCGACGTCGGTCCCGAAATCATCTCCCGCTGCATTGCCGAGGCCGGCGTCGGCTTCATGTTCGCGCAGATGCATCATTCCGCCATGCGCCATGTCGGTCCCTCGAGGGTCGAGCTCGGCACGCGGACGATCTTCAATCTGCTCGGGCCGCTCTCCAATCCGGCCGGCGTTCGCCGCCAGCTGCTCGGCGTCTTCTCACCGCAATGGCTGGTGCCGCTTGCCGAAGTCATGCGCGATCTCGGCTCCGAATGCGTCTGGGTCGTCCATGGCGACGGGCTCGACGAGATCACCACCACCGGCATCACGAAAGTCGCAGCACTCGAAGACGGCAAGATCCGCACCTTCGAGCTCTCGCCCGCCGATTTCGGCGTCAGCCCTTGTGTGCTCGCCGACATCAAGGGCGGTGACGGTGTCGCCAATGCTGCTGCCCTTCGCGAGGTCCTCGGCGGCGCCCAGAATGCCTATCGCGATGTCTCGCTCGCCAATGCCGCCGCCTCGCTCGTCATCGCCGGCAAAGTCAAGACGATCCGCGACGGCATGACGCTGGCCACGCAGTCGCTGGATAGCGGTGCGACCGCGCTCGCCCTCGACAAACTCATCGCCGTTTCCAACGATATCGATTAGGATTGTTCGATGACCGATATCCTGAAGAAGATCGAACTCTACAAGCGCGAGGAGATCGCCGCTGCCAAGGCGGTAGTGTCGCTTGCAGATCTGAAGGCGATGCAGGCCGGCCAGTCCGCCCCGCGCGGCTTCCACAAGGCGCTCATTGCCAAGCGCGACGCTGGCCGCTTCGGCCTGATCGCCGAGATCAAGAAGGCAAGCCCCTCGAAGGGTCTCATTCGCCCGGATTTCGATCCGCCGTCGCTGGCGAGCGCCTATGAGGCCGGCGGTGCCGCCTGCCTTTCAGTACTGACTGACACGCCGAGCTTCCAGGGCGCGCCGGAATTTCTGACAGCCGCCCGCGCTGCCTGCACGCTGCCGGCGCTGCGCAAGGATTTCATGTTCGAGACCTATCAGGTGCACGAAGCTCGCGCCTGGGGCGCCGACTGCATCCTGCTGATCATGGCCTCGCTGTCGGACGATGAAGCCGAGCGCCTGCAGGACGAGGCCTTCGCCCTCGGCATGGACGTGCTGGTCGAGGTCCACGACGCCGAGGAGATGGAGCGGGCGCTAAAACTCTCCTCACCGCTCATCGGCATCAACAACCGCAATCTGCGTACCTTCGAGGTCAGCCTCTCCGTCAGCGAGACGCTTGCCCCCGTGGTGCCGGCAGACCGGCTCCTGGTCGGCGAAAGCGGCATCTTCACCCATGCCGATTGTAAGCGCCTGCAGGCCGTCGACATCAATACCTTCCTTGTCGGCGAAAGTCTGATGCGCAAGGAGGACGTCGCCGCCGCCACCCGCACACTGCTCTTTGGCGAAGCCGCCATCGCGGCCGAATGATATGAGCGGCCCAAAGCCAGGCCTCACGCATATCGATGCCTCCGGCGAGGCGCATATGGTCGATGTCTCCGACAAGGCCGAGACGGTGCGCATCGCCACGGCCGAGGGTCATGTGAAGATGGCACCGGCAACGCTCGCTCTCATCCGCCAAGGCAATGCCAAGAAGGGCGATGTGATCGGCACGGCGCGCCTTGCCGGCATCATGGCGGCAAAACGCACCGCCGATCTCATTCCGCTCTGCCATCCGTTGATGCTGACGAAGGTCACGGTTGAGATCGAGGAAGATGCCGCCCTGCCCGGCCTGCGCGTCACGTCAACCGCCAAGTTGACCGGCAAGACCGGCGTGGAGATGGAGGCGCTGACCGCAGTCTCCGTCGCCTGTCTGACAATCTACGACATGGCCAAGGCGGCCGACAAGGCAATGGAGATCGGCGGCATCCGGCTCCTTGAAAAGTCCGGCGGAAAATCCGGCGATTTCCGTCATCCGGAGGCGAGATGAACCTTCTCCCGGTCGCCGAGGCGCTGAACCGCTTGCTCTCCAGCGCAAAGCCCATTGCTGCGTCCGAGACGCTGCCGCTTGCCGAGGCTGAGGGCCGTATCCTGGCAGTCGATCTGACGGCTGGCCTGACCCAGCCGCCCTTCAATGCCTCCGCCATGGATGGCTATGCGCTACGCCGCGAAGACGCGCCGGAGCCGGGCGCCCTGCTGAAGGTCATCGGCATGTCTTCCGCTGGCCACGGCTTCGAGGGAAGCGTCGGCCAGGGAGAGGCCGTTCGTATCTTCACCGGCGCGCCTGTTCCGCCTGGCGCCGATAGCGTCCTGCTGCAGGAGGATGCCGAGAAGATCGAGGGCGGCATCAGAACCAATTTCCCTGTCCGGCAGGGACAGCATGTTCGGCCGCGCGGCCAGGATTTCGCCGAAGGCGAAGCCGTGCTGTCGGCCGGCACCGTGCTCGATTTCTCGCGACTGACGGTTGCTGCCGGCATGAACCGGCCTGATGTCGAAGTGCTGCGGCGCCCGCTGATCGCCATCCTCGCAACCGGCGACGAGTTGCTGCCGCCGGGAAGCACGCCCGGCCCTTCGCAGATCATCGCATCCAATACGTTTGGTATTGCAGCCCTTGCCCGCAAAGCCGGCGCCGATGTGCTCGATCTAGGTATCGTGCCTGACGACAAGGCCAGGATCAGCGCGGCGATCGACACGGCGCGGGACGCCAGGGTCGATGTCATCGTCACGCTCGGCGGCGCGTCGGTCGGCGACCATGATCTGGTGCAGGCCACGCTGATCGAGGCCGGCATGCAGCTCGACTTCTGGCGCATCGCCATGCGCCCCGGCAAACCGCTGATGGTCGGCAGCTTCGGCGAGACGCATGTGCTCGGCCTGCCCGGCAATCCGGTCTCGAGCCTCGTCTGTTCGCTGCTCTTCCTGGAGCCGCTGATCCGCAAGCTCGCCTCCCTGCCACCGGTGCAGCGCGAGGTAACGGTGGAGGCAGCCGTCACCCTGCGCGCCAACGACCACCGGCAGGACTATATCAGGGCGAAACTTTCGAAATCCGCTGCCGGCCACTGGCTCGCCGAGCCTTTCGGCAAGCAGGATTCCTCGATGATGAAGGTCTTCGCCAAAGCCGACTGCCTTGTCATCCGCCCGCCACATGCGCCGGAATTGCCGGCCGGAGCGCCCTGCCCGGTCATGTTGTTGCGGCCTAACCTTGTGGCATAATCTCGCCTTCAGCGTTGCCGGAGAGCGCAAAAACGCCCGCCGGCACGGCACCGCCGCCTGTGCCCCCGCCGAAATCCGCTACCCTATGGGTGGCGATTCGGCTGAGTTCACCCTGCGGCAGGTAAGCCCGCTCGGGATCGCCGATCAGCACCTCGATGCCGCTCGCCTGGCAACGCCGCAGGAAGGCCATGACCCGCAAGGCTAACGCTGGATCGTAGAACAGGTCGCCGACCGCGAGGAGATCTGTCTCCGGTGGCGGATCCTCGATGATATCGGCGGCCCGAGCTACGATATCCACGCCGTTGATCGCCGCGTTGAGGCCGATCGCGACAATGGCATTGGCATCGATGTCGACCGCCGTAACCGTGCGCGCTCCAGCCTTTGCTGCCGCGATAGCGACGAGCCCTGAGCCGGCGCCGAGATCGAGGACACGGCGGCCCGCGACCGTTTCCGGCTGGTCGAGCAGATGGCGGGCAAGCACGGCGCCGCCGGCCCAGGGATAAGCCCAGTAAGGCGGCGGATCGGCCTCTCTGCTACCGGCAAGCCGCCAGAGCCCGCTCGCAGGCCCTGCCGTATGAAGGCAAATCTCGGGGATCGAGGGAACGGGTGATATAGGCAGGTTGGCACGGATGAAGGCGGCCGGATCGGGTTGCGACATGCCCGGGCGTTTCATCGTCGTCTGCTCCTGCCGAGGCTGTAAGGGCGTCATCGTTTTTAATAACAAGAGCAGGTCGCCGTCGTGGAATTCCCCGCCATTTATGCACGCCACGATTGAGGTGAATAATGAAGCCGAGCCCAGGCTTTTCGCAAGGACTGAACCGCTATTCGTGACGAGGCGTGCCATATGCCATTCAAGAACGCAACACAGGCCGTTGAAGCGAGACCGTCTTGGGAGCCTCGGCGCGTGCGAGATCTGCGAGAAACTACTCCATCAGCGGGGAATCACTAAGCCGACGATAGGCGAACTTCCGTCCTGCAACCGATGTCTGAGGAAAGCTTAAGCTTTCCTGATTGCACGCTGCGGCAGGCATCAACAGGGTTGATTCCTGCTCGTGCAAAGCAAGGCAGACAACCTTCGTCGACGATCGTTGGCTGTCGGGCATTTATGAACCTCATTTCTAACATCATGCAAATAGTACCGCCTAATGCTCCATGCTGAGGCGAGGTAACGTCCCCAACCAACCGCCGTCTCCAGTGCGATGCCATGTCCGGAGAAGATGAGGCGTGTCTTGGGTCTAAGGTCTTTGGCGCGGCCTGCCAGCAACGGTGCTGGCGCGCGCTACTACACCGTCCTTTCAGGGCTTCGGCAGCCTGTATTCGGGAAGTACACGCATGACAAAAATTTTGGCTTCTGTTGTTATCTCCACCTTGATCCTTGCGTCGGCGACGGCTCTTGCGGCAGCGCAGGGAGATGTCGCCTTGGGACAAAAAGCGTTTCAGCGCTGTTCCGCCTGTCATTCGACCACGGATCAGAAAAAGGCTGGGCCGGGGCTCGGTGGCGTTGTCGGGCGCGCGGCCGGCGCTGCGGAAGGCGTCCGCTATTCGCCGGCCATGAAGGCGTCGGGATTAGTATGGGACGAGGCGACGTTGGACCGATTTCTAGCAGCGCCGCGCGAAGTCGTACCGACCACCACGATGACCGTGGGCGTACCCAAGCCTGAGGATCGGCTAAACATCATCGCTTACCTGAAGTCCCTGTCGGAGTAGCGGCGAACCTCGTGGCTGAGCAAGCCGGCGATCGATGGGCACCCAACGCGGCTGATCATCGCCGGTCGGTCTTGGGTTGACGTGTCTGCTCGTGCTTTTGCCTCGCATTCAGAAGCCGCCTTTCTAACGTCGTGCAGGTTTTTCCAACTAATTTGGCGCCGCCGGACGAGCTAACGTTGCCGCGGAGAGCAGGCTCTTGGTCGACGGCGTCTCATCATCCTGGAGGTTGCTGGCGGCACTCCCGTCGCCGTCGCTCGCCTCAGAGATCGACGGTTCTAACCGTTAGCTAACGACCGCAGTCAACGAGCACATCCATTATGAAACATCGGAGAACCGACCAGTCATGATCACACTGAATATCAACGGTAATCAGCACGAGGTCGATGCCGACCCGGAGACACCCATCCTTTGGGTCCTGCGCGACACGCTCGGCATGACCGGGACCAAGTTCGGCTGCGGCGCCGCGCTTTGCGGCGCGTGCACGATACATCTGGATGGTGAGGCTGTCCGTTCCTGCAGCACCCCTCTCTCCGCTGCCGAGGGCCTGAATATCACCACCATAGAAAAAGCGACCGACGGCAGCGACCGCGTCGGCGCCGCTGTGCACGCAGCTTGGGTCAAGCACGATGTAGCGCAGTGCGGTTATTGTCAGAGCGGCCAGATCATGAGCGCCACAGCGTTCCTGGCATCCTTGCCCTCCGGTTCGCAGCCGACCGCCTCGGAGATCGATACGGCAATGGAAGGCAATATTTGTCGTTGCGGAACCTATGTCCGTATCCGCGCCGCCATAGCCGATGCTGCCAGCAATCTCGTTTGAGGGAGACACCATATGTTGCCGAACATGGATTATAGCGAATTACCACGTGCGCTGCAGCACATGCTGGAACGGGGTCGTTCAACGGCGGTTCAGGCGTTGCCACGCCGCAGCTTTCTAAAGCTGACGGGGACCCTCGGTTTGGCTGTCGGCATTTTCCCCCATCTGGCCGCCGCCCAGTCCACCGACGCGGGTGAGGTGCCCACCGCTCTGAAGCCGACCGAGCAGCCTTCTGCGTTTGTTCAAATTGCGCCAAATGGCGAGGTTATGGTCACAATCAACCGGCTGGAGTTCGGTCAAGGCGTCCAAACGGCATTGCCGATGATCCTTGCCGAAGAACTCGATGCAGACTGGAACCTTGTCCGCAGCCAGCTCGGCACCAATGACATGGCCTATGTCGATCCGGCCTTCGGCATGCACCTGACCGGCGGTTCGAACACCATCAAGAACAGCTTTACGCAGTATCGCGAATTGGGTGCGCGTGTCCGCGCCATGCTCCTTGCCGCCGCCGCAGACCGCTGGAACGCGGATGTTGCCACTCTGCGAACCGAGGCCGGTGCGGTTCTCGCCTCCGATGGTCGCAAGCTGGGTTACGGCGAGCTCGCCGAGGCGGCCATGGCCTTGCCGGTGCCGCAGAAGATCACGCTGAAGGACCCGAAGGATTTCCGCATTATCGGCAAGCCCACCCAGCGCCTGGACGCAAAAGCCAAGAGCAGTGGCCAACAGAGCTTTGGCATCGATTTCAAGCTGCCGGGACAATTGACGGCCGTGGTTGCTCGCCCTCCGGTCTTCGGCGCCAAAATTGCCTCCCTTGACGACAGTGCAGCGCGCGCCATCAAAGGCGTGAAGGCCGTCCTGCGCGTGCCGCTGGATCGCGGTGCGGAGGGGGTGGCCGTCGTCGCGGACGGATATTGGCAAGCGTCTCAGGGCCGCGATGCCCTTAAGGTGGAGTGGGACGCGTCGAAGGTCGAAAAAGTCGATACCGAAACGCTGCTTGCACAATTCCGCGAGATGGCCACGCAGACTGGCCCGCGCCAATTCGATGCCGACATGGCGCCATTGGCAACCGCACCACTCAGTCTGGAAGCTGAATTCGTGTTCCCCTATCTCGCCCACGCGGCGATGGAACCGCTGAACTGTACAATTCGGCTTTCCGACGATCGCGCCGAGATCTGGATGGGGAGCCAAAGTGCCGGGCTCGATGCCGGCGCGGCCGCAACCGCGCTCGGCCTCAAGCCGGAACAAGTTGTGGTCAACGTGCAGACGTCGGGCGGTGGGTTCGGCCGGCGCTTTTCCAGCAGCAGCGACACCATCATCGAGGCGTGCCAGATAGCCAAAGCGGCCAAGGCGGCGGGGCTGGACGCGCCAGTGCGAACACTGTGGAGCCGCGAGGACGATATGAAGGGTGGCTACTACCGTCCACTGCACCTACACCGCGCTCGCATCGGCTTCGACAAAGAAGGTAACGTGCTGGCCTGGGATCACAGCATCGTCGGCCAGTCGATATTGACGGGAACTGTGTTCGAGCAGTTCATGGTGAAGAACGGCATCGATGCCGCCACGACCGAAGGCATGCGGAACCCTTATCCGCTTCCTATGTGCCTGACGGTGCATCATCCAGTTGTCAACGTGCCGGTTCTTTGGTGGCGCAGCGTTGGCTCCACCCATACGGCTTTTGTCATGGAAACCCTGCTTGACGATATAGCGCGCGCAACCGACCAGGACCCGGTCGCCTATCGCATGAAGATGTTCGGCAACGAGCATATTCGTCACCGGGATGCCCTGCAGCTCGCCGTAGACAAGAGTGGTTACGGCTCCAAGACCTTGGCCGAAGGTAGGGCCTGGGGTGTAGCTGTGCATGAATCCTTTGCGTCGGTGGTGGCCTACGTGGTGGAAGCCTCCGTTGTCGATGGACAGCCGAAGCTGCATCGGGTCACGGCCGGGGTTCACTGCAATCTGGCCGTCAACCCTCGTACCGTCGAAGCGCAAGTACAGGGCGCGGCAATCATGGGCTTGTCGACATGTCTTGCCGGCGCGGAAATCACGCTCAAGGACGGTATTGTGGAGCAAGGCAACTTCAGCGAATTCACGGTGGCAAGGATCACGGATGTGCCGGAGTTCGACGTCAACATCGTACCGAGCGCGGATGCACCGACAGGCATGGGCGAACCCGGCCTGCCGCCTTTGGCGCCGGCATTTGCCAATGCCATCTCGCGTCTGACAGGCAAGCCAGTCAGGCAGATGCCTTTCAACCTCGCTTAGAACCTGGCTCGGACGAGAGCCTGCCCCGGTCCTGTGTTCCGCTGAATGCAGCGGGCCGCACAGGGCCGCGATATTCCTGTTGCGTGACGTCTTGACAATAATGGCGCCAACACTTCGCGGTCAGCGATGACCGCGCGCTTCACAAGCAATCAGGACAGGCAGGACTTCACGTCTATCGGCAATCGCGCAACCGAGATCAATCCCCCAACGCATCGCGGCCATCTACCGGGCAGCCCTGGCAGGAGCGTCAGCCTTTGAAACGAAGCGCCTCGACGAGGAGCGCAAACGCAGCCGTATGCTGACGTCGGCTTGGGTAATACAGGTGATAGCCAGGGAACGGCTGGCACCAATCGTCGAGGACTCGGATCAGTCGCCCGTCTGCAATGTATTGTGAAACCTGACTTTCGAAAGTGTAGGCAAGCCCGAGCCCATCCAAAGCAGCGGCTTCCAGCATCAAGCTATCGTTGAGGATGAGCGGCCCGTTCATTCTGACCACAAGTTCCTCGCCGTCGCGCTCGAACTCCCAGGCATACAACCCACCTCCTGTGGTTTGCCGGTAGCTAATACCCCGGTGGTCGCCGAGATCGCGGGGCGTCATCGGGATTGTGCGGTTCTGGAAGTAGGACGGCGATCCGACGACTGCCATGCGAAGATCAGGACCGATCCTGACGGCAACCATGTCTTTTTGAACCTGTTCTCCAATGCGAATACCGGCGTCGAACCGGCCGGCCACGATATCCGTCAGGCCCTCGTCAAGAATGACCTCCATTTCAATGTCCGGGTATTCCGCCAAGAATGTTGTCATGACAGGCCAAAGCACGCTCATGGCGGCATATCGAAACGTCGTGATGCGGATAGTGCCCGCCGGCTTGTCACGAAGTGAGGTGACGGCTGCGATCTCGCTTTCGATGTGTTCGAAGGCAGGGCGGAGGCTCCGAAGCATACGCTCTCCGGCATCGGTCAGCGACAAGCTTCGTGTAGTGCGCGAGATTAGCCGCACCCCCAGCCTCTGCTCCAGCATCCTGACCGAGTAACTGACGGCAGACTGGGAAAGTCCCAGCTTGGCGGAGGCGCGGGTGAAACTTCCGGCCTCGGCGACGGCGATGAAGGCTGCAAGTTCGCTGAAGTCACCGTGTCTCATTTATCAGCCCCATTTCTAACTTCATGCAGATTATAGCGGCTAATCATCGTTTGTCTTCATCGCTATCTGTCACTTCACAAACCGTTGACCGGCAAGATCAACGATGATCATGCGGCGCACGGGCGGAAGGCCAACGCATAAAGTGTCGGTATACAACTCGCCATCAAGGAGAACTCTATGAGTAAAGTCTGGATGATCACAGGCGCCGGGCGCGGCATGGGGCTCGATTTCGCCAAGGCGGTTCTGGCGTCCGGCGACAAGCTCGTCGCCACCGGCCGAAATCGTGAGCGCGTTGCCACGGCCATCGGTCAATCGGAAAACCTGCTGGTCGTCACGCTGGACGTGACAAAGTCTGCCGATGCGGACTCCGCTGTCAAAGCAGCACTTGAACGTTTTGGTCGCATCGACGTGCTGGTGAACAATGCCGCGAACTTTTACGCAGGCTATTTTGAGGAATTGACCTCAGCCCAGATGGGTCTGCAGTTGGCCAGTAATCTCCTCGGCCCCATGAGTGTCACCCGCGCCGTCCTGCCGGTGATGCGCCGGCAGGAATCCGGCAAGATCGTCTCGATCTCATCGACGGCCAGCCTGCTGGGCTTTGAGTTTTGCAGCGCTTACTCTGCCGCGAAGTTTGCCCTCGATGGTTGGATGGAATCGCTGCAGCCCGAAGTGGCGCCGTTTGGTATCGAAACGATGATCGTCAATCCGGGCTTCTTCCGCACGGAATTGCTGACTGACGAATCAACCCAATATGCTCGGTCATCTGTCAGCGACTACGACGAAAGACGCGCCCAACAGCTGGCATTCTGGAAATCCGCCAACGGTCAGCAGAGCGGCGATCCCGCAAAACTCGCCCAGGCGCTGATCACCCTGGTCAACCAACCGGAGCTACCCCGCCGGTTCATCGCCGGAGCTGATGCTGTTGGCATGGTGGAACAGAAAATCGCGCTGTTGCAGCAACAGATCGATGCCTACCGCGACCTTTCAAGTTCGCTTGCCTTCGACGTGAAAGCCCAAGACTGAAATGACGCGTCGCTGAAACTTAGTAATTCTTCATGGCAAGATGCGGCATGCCACCGTCAAGAAATTCCGCGCCATAGGCGACGAAGCCGAAACGCTCGTAGAGCGGCAGATTGTTCGCCTGTGCTGTGAGATAGAAGCGGTTGTCGCGGGCAGCGCGATGCAGTTCCATCGCTTGCCCGATCATTGCGGCTGCAATGCCTTGGCCGCGCCGTAGACCGGCAACCGCAACCCGGCCGATCTTCACATGTTCCTCGGCGTAAATGACCCGCAGCGTGCCGGAGACTTCACCCGCCGTGACGGCGACAAGATGATGGGCGTTGAGGTCGTCGGCATCGAATTCCTCGGCTTCAGGAACCTTCTGCTCATGCACGAAAACAGCACGCCGCAGCCGGAAGGCCTCATTGCAGAGTGTACTGAAAACCGGGACGCTGAGGATTGCCGTTTCCATCACCATCCTTGCCACCCTCAGGGGATACGGCCCAAAGCCCTCCGCCGGACCAGCGAAGGGCTGCCGGCAAAATCAGCCGGGCTTCTTCTTTGAGAACTTAGCTTTTGGTCCGGTGCCGCCCTTACCCTCATATTTGAGGGCTTCGGATCTGGGGCCTTCGAATTTCGGCTTGTCGAATTTCGGCTTGTCGGATTTCGGGCCATC
The DNA here is from genome assembly GCF_025847085.2 of Rhizobium sp. BT-226. NCBI lineage: Bacteria > Pseudomonadati > Pseudomonadota > Alphaproteobacteria > Hyphomicrobiales > Rhizobiaceae > Rhizobium > Rhizobium sp. BT-226. The sequence continues at coordinate 537,165 of NZ_JAOYTI010000001.1, forward strand.
GAAAGCTGGCTTGCCCGGCTTCTTGCTCCAGGGCTTGCTATCCCGTCTGTCCCCACCGGCATTGTCGGCCGCGGCATATCCGCCGCCCGGACCCTTGCCGAACTTGTTCTTCGGCCGCTCGCTGCGGAACGAATCATCCGGCCGCTCGTCACGGGATGGCTTGCCGGCATAGGGTTTTGGCGCAGGCGCCCGGCTGAAATCCGGCGTGCCGGAAAGCCTGGTTACGCGGATGCCACGTTCGAGCGCCTTGTTCGGTCCGATCGCCGCCAGGAAGCTTTCGGCACTCGCCGCGGCGATCTCCACAAAAGTTTCCTCGGGCTGCATCTTGATCGCGCCGATCTCGCGCTTCGTCACATTGCCGTTGCGGCAGAGCATCGGGATCAGCCAGCGCGGCTCGGCATTCTGCTTGCGCCCGACCGAGACGGAGAACCAGACGCTGGCGCCGAAATCCTCGCGCGGTCCCTTCTGCGCCGGCTCGTACGGTTCGGCATTGTCGCGGCGCTTGCGGCTGCGCTCGTCCTGCACGGTAACCTCGATCAGATCCTCCGGCGCCGAATGATTGGTGCGGTAAAGACGCAGGAAGGCAGCGGCAAGCTTTTCCGCGCCGTGGCTGGCGAGAAGCTGCTGTACCAGCCCCTGCTCTTCCTCCTGCGGCGTTTCGTTGAAAATCGGGTCGGCGAGCAGCCGCTCGTCGTCGCGCTCGCTCACTTCCTCGGCCGAAGGCGGCCGCGCCCAGGCAGCCGAAATACCGGCATTCTCGAGCAGGCGCTCTGCCTTGCGCCGTGCATTCAGCGGCACGATCATGGCGCTGATGCCCTTGCGTCCCGCCCGGCCGGTACGGCCGCTGCGGTGCAGCAGCGTTTCCGGATTGGTCGGCAGGTCGGCATGGATGACGAGATCGAGGCCCGGCAAGTCGATGCCGCGGGCAGCGACGTCGGTGGCGATGCAGACGCGGGCGCGCCCGTCGCGCATCGCCTGCAGCGCATGGCTGCGTTCGTTCTGGGTCAGCTCGCCGGACAGCGCCACCACGGCGAAATTACGGTTGTTGAAGCGGGCGGTCAAATGATTGACGGCGGCGCGCGTCGAGCAGAAGACGATGGCGTTGGTCGCCTCGTAATAACGCAGCACGTTGATAATCGCATTCTCGCGGTCGCTCGGCGCCACCATGAGTGCGCGATATTCGATGTCGATATGCTGCTTTTCCTCGGCCGCGGTGCTGATGCGCACGGCATCGCGCTGGTAGCTCTTGGCAAGCTTGGCGATCGCCGCCGGAACGGTTGCCGAAAACATCAGCGTCCGGCGTTCGTCCGGCGCCGCATCGAGGATGAATTCCAGGTCTTCGCGGAAGCCGAGATCGAGCATCTCGTCGGCCTCGTCGAGCACGGCGGCCTTCAGTTCCGACATGTCGAGCGCCCTGCGGCGGATATGGTCGCAAAGCCGGCCGGGCGTGCCGACGACGATATGGGCGCCGCGTTCGAGCGACCGGCGCTCGCTGCGGATGTCCATGCCGCCTACGCAGCTGACGATCACCGCACCGGTCATCTCAAAGAGCCAGTCGAGCTCGCGCTTCACCTGCAGGGCAAGCTCGCGGGTCGGGGCGATGACGAGAGCGAGCGGCGCGCCGGCATTGCCGAAGCGCTCCCTGCCCTCAAGCAGCGTCGGCGCGAGCGCCAGGCCGAAGGCGACGGTCTTGCCGGAGCCGGTCTGAGCCGAGACCAGCGCGTCGGAAGCGGCGAGCGCCGGATCGAGCATCGCCTTCTGCACCGGGGTGAGTTCGGCGTAACCGCGCTTCTGCAACGCCTTGGCGATCGCCGGAACGACGCCGTTAAATTCTGTCATGGGTTCGATCTTTCGGAGCTGTCAGGCGCGTTGCTGCGCCATGGCCGGAGCCAGCCGGCGGGGTATTTGCGCCGTTCCTAGCCGCTCCCGCAGCGATTGTCAAAGCGTGCGGCTGCGCCACAGCCAGGCGTCGATGCGGCTTGCCCGGCCGCGCAGCGCCGTTTCCAACGGTCCCTCCATCCGGCCGGACTGCGTAAGCACGCTGTCGGGACCTGCGGCGCGGACGATTTCGGCGCTCAGCGCCAGTTCGACACCATGGCGGGCGGCGACCTCCATCAGGCGGCTGCCGACATTGACGGTGTCGCCCGCCGCCGTGATCTGCTGCCGGTCGCCGCTGCCCAATCGCGAGGCGACGATCGGGCCGCAATGGGCGCCGACCTTGAAGCCGATCTTCTTCTGGGCAAAGCCGGCATGCGCTTGAAGCCAGGCCCTTGTGCGCTCGCACAGACTGACGGCGCAGGCGGCGGCCCGGGCGGCATCGTCATCGGCGGGCTCCGGCAGGCCGAACAGAATCATCGCCCCATCGCCCATGAAGCTGGTGATGGCGCCGCCATGGGCGCGGGCCTCCTCGTCGACCAGTTCGAAGAAGTCGCTCAACATCTCGCTGACCGCCACCGGCCCGACATTTTCGCTGAGGCCGGTGAAGCCCGAGAGATCGATGAAGATGACGGCGGCGTTCTGGCGCACCGGCGCGGCGAGGAAATTCGGATCGCGTGCCAGCCACTCGCCGAGGCCAGGCGCCTCGATGCGCTGCAGCAGCGCGCTCTGTTCGGCGTAATGACGGGCGCGGCCGCGGTCGAGCCAGAGTTCGGCCGCGCCATAAGCCAGCGCCGGCGGCAGCGCTGCGGCGATCGGCAGCGCTGCACTCAGCCAATAGCCATGTGCGAAGGCCGACAGATTGACCATCGCCCAGACGATCAGCGTCAGCACGATGATGACATAGCCTGCCGCACTCCGGCGCCAGGCGACCAGCGACACGAGCACGATCGGCAGTCCGATGGCGGTGGCGGCATCGATCAGCCGCATCCTGCGGTCGCGCACCATGCCGTCGCCGGTAACGAGATGGGTGATCGCCGTCGACATCACCTCGACGCCGGGCATGACGGGATCGAACGGGGTCGGGAAGACGTCGCCGCCGCCGGTGACAGTCGAACCGATGACGACGATGCGGCCAGCGACCGCATCCGCCGAAAGCTTGCCGTCCAGCGCATCGGCGGCGCTGAACGTGGCGATGCTGCCGTGCCCGCCATAGAATGTCACCGGCAGACGCTGGCCGATATCAGTGGGAATACGCAGCTTTCCGAGCATGATGGCGTCGCGTTCGATCGTGGGATCGACGCCGAGCGCCACCGACGCGGCACGCAGCGGAAAAGCCGGATCCAGCCGGTCTGCGGCACGCGAGATCAGCGGGATAAAGCGCGGTGTGCCGGTCTGGTCGGTTGCGACGTTGACGATGCCGACCGCGGCGGCCTCGGCAAAGCGGGCGAGCGGCAAGAGAAGCTGGTTTGCCTCCGGGATGGCGGCAAGCGGATCCTCGGCCGCATCGGTGACCCGCTGGCGGCTTTGCGCAAAAGTGGCCGCGGCCGCAATCACGCTTGGCCCCTGGCGAAGGGCTGAGGTCAGGGCCGCGTCGCCCTCCTCCGGCCCCGGATCGACCAGCAGAATATCGATGGCCACGGCCTTCGGCTTAAGCGCGGTGATGGCATCGACGAGGCGCGCAAGTGTCGCCCGATTGAGCGGATAGCCGTGCGCCCCAGCGGTGCGGTCGTCGATCGCGACGATCGAGACGACGGGAGGCGGTGTTTTCGCCCCGACGATGAGGCTGCGGATATCGGCAAGCGAGGCCTCCATCCGGTCGAGAAGGCCGCTTCCGGCATGGAGATTGGTATAGCCGAGCGCAGCTCCCCAAAGACCGGCGAGCAGCAGCGCGATCACAGTCAGCAGGCGATGGCTCATGGGGCTTATTGGCCGAGACGGGCAAGAAGGGCAGCGGCGCGCGGCGCCGGCCAGCGACGCACGACGAGGGGTTCGGTTCCGGCGGTAACGTCGACGCCCTCTCCCGGCGACAGCAGCACCGGTTCGCCAGCCGGCCGGCGAACCGCGACGCTGCCTCTGACGACCAGCACCGAGGTCTGGCCGCCTGCGACATCGACAGCCCATTGGGTGCCGCGCACGGCCGCAATCGCCTGCGGTGTCACGACCTGAAAACCACCGGCGTGCTGGGTGTTGTCGACGTCGACAAGAATGGCCTTGCGGCGCAGCGATGCCGAATCGGGGCTGCCGTCACGGTTGCGGTCGACGAGGCTGTAGGCCGCGCCGGCCTCCGCCGTCACAGTGACGCCGCCGGGACAATTGAGCACCTGGCGGGCGCCGGCATCACGCGATACCGTGCAGCCGGCAGACTGCGCAAAGGCCGCCCCATGCGGAATGAGGCCGACAGCGAGTGCGGCGGCAAAAAGGTTGCGAAGCGTCGTATTCATGGAAAGTCCCCTTGACCGTGCGGACGGGTCTTTTCGAAAGCGTCCATCAACCGCGTCTTCTTCCCAACCGTCTTCTAATATGAAGCATGATAGCCGAATTCAAATATTTCCCTAGACCAAAAAAGCAAATCGTCGCAATCGCCGGCGAAATTCTTACGCTCTATTATCCGTTTCAGGCGCCGGTCCGGTATAACGCGCCCGCGGCCGGATCAATTCGCCGCTGTCGATCTGTTCCATTGCATGGGCAAGCCAACCGACTGAACGGGCAAGCGAGAAAATGATGATCGGCGCCTCCCTCGGGAGATCGAAGGCGGCACACATCGCGGCAAGCGCGAAATCGACGTTGACCTTCTCGCCGACCATCTCCTCGCCCACTTCCCGGACCTCGGCAAATTGCGGCGGCAGGTGGAACTGCGACAGCAGCGCTAAGGCCCGGACATCGCCATCGGGATAGAGCGGATGGCCGAAGGCCGAAAGGCGATTGCCCTGGGCGAGCGTGCGGCGGATCGCCTGCTCCGCCCCAAGCGCGGAAGCGGTATCGATCAAGGCATCGACGCCCTGCCAGGCAGCGCCATGCAGCGGCCCTGTCAGCGTCGCCAGACCGGACAACACGACGGCCGAAAGGGCTGCACCCGCCGATGCCGTGACCCGCGCCGCGAAGGCCGAGGCGTTGAGTTCGTGATCGGCAAGCAGCACCAGCGCGCGGCGCAGGCAATCGGCAGCCGCCGGCCGCTGCCAGCTTGCAGCAAGCCTGAGATGCAGCGGCCGGTCCGACGACCCAGGTGCTAGCGCATCGGCGACTGTATGGAGAACCCCGCTTGCTTCACGCCGAAGTGCGGCCTGCGAGCGGCCGAGCGACGGCAGATCCGATGTCACCCGCCCCGCCAGCGCCAGGAATGCCGCCTGAAGCGACGGAGAGGCATGTCCGGCCCCGGCGCTGCAGGAGAGTGGCTCCGCGCCGTTCCAGAGCAGTGCCGCCGTCTGCTCCAGCATCGCGACTTCAGCGAAACCGGCCGCATCCTTTCCGCGATAGAAAAGCCGTCCGCCGATGATGGTGGAGATTGCCGAGGACAGAACCGGATAGCCCCAGCGGATCGCCTCGGCGGCGACCGTTTCGGTCTTGCGGCGGCCGGCATGGCGCTCGGCAAGCCGCTGGACGTCAGCGGCCTGGTAGAGGCTGCGGCGCGGGTCGGCGGGATCGGGCTTGGCGCGGATGCGCCCGCGGCTGACATTGGCGTAGAGCGTCTGCGGCTTGGTCTTCAGTGCCCGCAGCGCCTCCTCGGCAGTCAGCCACGACATCGGAACCTCATATTGATCAATTGCATCAAGATTGACGTCAATGAGACTAGGTCGGATCATCATTGTCGTAAAGGAGAAACAACATGAAAAACGGCTTGGAAGATGTCATTGCTGCCGAAACGCAGCTTTCGGATGTCGATGGCGAAGCGGGACGTCTGATCATCCGCGGCGTATCGCTGGATCACCTGATTGCAGACGGCACTTATGAAGGCGTCGCCGCCCTATTGCTCGATGGGCTGATGGAAAAAAGCTTCGACGAAGCGGAATTGCGCGACTGGTTGGCGCAGGCGCGAACGAGGATTTTCGGCCATATCAAGGCCGCCGATGCCGCTCTGCTCGCTTTGCCTCCTGTTGATGCGATGCGGGCGCTGATCGCCCGCCTGCCCGACGGCGAGGATTTCGATACTGCTCTCAGCCTTCTTGCTGCGCCCGCAGTTTTCCTGCCGGCGATCCTTCGCATGCAAAGCGGCAAAAGACCGATCGCGCCCAACGCCTCGCTGCCGCAGGCGGCCGATATCCTGCGTATGCTGACCGGAAAATTGCCGACCAGGGAGCAGACGGCGGCACTCGACACCTATCTCGTGACGATATCGGACCATGGCCTCAATGCCTCGACCTTCGCATCGCGCGTCATCGCCTCGACGCAGGCCGGCCTTAACTCTTCCGTGCTCGCCGCACTGAGCGCGCTGAAAGGGCCGCTGCATGGCGGCGCGCCTGGTCCTGTGCTCGACATGCTGGATGCGATCGGAGCGGCGGAGAATGCTTACCCATGGCTCGAGGAAGCACTCGACCGTGGCGAAAGGCTGATGGGCTTTGGCCACCGTATCTACCGCGTTCGCGATCCGCGCGCCGATGCGCTGAAGGGCGCGCTGAAGCCGCTGATCTCGACCGGACAGGTAAACAGCGCCCGCAGTGCGCTGGCGGAAGCCGTGGAGGCTGCGGCATTGGCGATCCTGAAGGCGCGCAAGCCCAACCGTCCGCTCGACGTCAATGTCGAGTTTTATACCGCGCTGCTGCTCGAAGCGCTCGGCTTTCCGCGTAAGGCCTTCACCGGCGTCTTCGCAATCGGCCGCACCGTCGGATGGCTGGCGCACGCGCGCGAACAGGCGCTCGACGGCCGGTTGATCCGGCCACGCTCGGTCTATATCGGGCCGCTGCCGGCGGCGGCGTGAAGGTTAATTCGGCGGCAGCATGTCCTGCCGCCGATCCTCAACCGCCGACGAAAGCGGCCAGCTTGTCGAGCGTCGAGCGGCAGCCTTCCTCATTGTCTTCGAGGCGGATCCCGGACGGAATATTGTCGCAGACCATCGTCACATCGGTGCCTACATCCGCAGGCGACAACAGCGTGCTGACGGTCATCTCGCCGGAAAAGCCCTCGTCCTCGGAATCGAAGACCGTTGCCCAGACGATCCGTTCGTCCGGCACGAGCTTGGCAAAGCGGCCTTCGAACCTGTCTGTCTTGTCGGAGGTCTTGCCCGGTTGCGATATCTCGTCGTCGGGATAGACGAGCGACATGCTGAAGGCGCCGCCTTCCCTGCCCTCGAAGGCATGGACGATGCCCTTCATCGTATCAGGCGGAAGCCAGGTGGCGACCGCATCTGCATCGAGGAAGGCGCGGTAGATGCGCTCGCGCGGCGCTGCGATGAAACGTGAGACGGTCGTGCTGCGTGAAGGGGTCATGCCGGCAAGTTAGCGCAGGCATGGATGTTATCCAGATCGCGCCTGAAACAACGCGATCTGGTGCTGTCAGTCGTCAGACGAGACGGCTCTGTTCCGTCGCCGCTTCTATGAAGCTGGCAAACAGCGGGTGCGGGTCGAGCGGCCGGCTCTTCAGTTCCGGGTGGTACTGCACGCCGATGAACCAGGGATGATCGGGATATTCGATCGTCTCCGGCAGCACGCCGTCCGGCGACATGCCGGAGAAGACCAGGCCGCAGTTTTCGAGCCGGTCCTTGTAGTCGACATTGACCTCGTAGCGGTGGCGGTGACGCTCGGAAATATCGGTGGAACCGTAGATATCCGAGATCTTCGTGCCCTTCTTCAGCGCCGCCTTGTAGGCGCCGAGGCGCATCGTGCCGCCGAGATCCCCGGCTGCCGTGCGCTTCTGCAACTCGTTGCCCTTGACCCATTCGGTCATCAGGCCGACCACCGGCTCTTTCGTCGGGCCGAATTCGGTCGAGGAGGCGCCGGACACGTCGGCGAGATTGCGCGCCGCCTCGATGACCGCCATCTGCATGCCGAAGCAGATGCCGAAATACGGCACCTTGCGCTCGCGGGCAAAGCGGGCAGCGTGGATCTTGCCTTCCGAACCGCGTTCACCGAAGCCGCCGGGCACGAGGATGCCGTGCACCTTTTCGAGATAGGGCGCCGGATCTTCCTTTTCGAAAACCTCGGATTCGATCCATTCGAGATTGACCTTGACGCGATTGGCGATGCCGCCATGGTGCAGCGCCTCGATCAGCGACTTATAGGCATCCTTGAGGCCGGTATATTTGCCGACGATCGCGATCGTCACCTCGCCTTCCGGCGTGCGGATGCGGTTGCAGACCTCTTCCCATGGGTCGAGACGCGGCTTCGGCGCCGGCTCGATACCGAAGGCAGCAAGCACCTCGTCGTCGAGGCCTTCCTTGTGGTAGGCGATCGGCACGTCATAGATGTTGGCGACGTCGAGCGCCTGGATGACGGCGGACGGGCGCACGTTGCAGAACAACGAAAGCTTGCGGCGTTCGGCTTCCGGAATTTCGCGGTCGGCCCGCACCAGCAGGATATCGGGATGAATGCCGAGCGCCTGCAGTTCCTTCACCGAATGCTGCGTCGGCTTGGTCTTGAGCTCGCCGGCCGCCGGAATATAGGGCATCAGCGTCAGGTGAACGTAGACGGCAGTGCCGCGCGGCAGGTCGTTTCCGAGCTGGCGGATCGCCTCCATGAACGGCATCGCTTCGATGTCGCCGACCGTGCCGCCGATCTCGCAGATGACGAAGTCGTAGTCGTCATTGCCCTCGATGACGAAATCCTTGATCTCGTTGGTGACGTGCGGGATGACCTGCACCGTCGCGCCGAGATAGTCGCCGCGCCGTTCCTTGTCGATGATGTTCTTGTAGATGCGGCCGGTGGTGATGTTGTCGGTCTTGGTCGCCGAACGCCCCGTGAAGCGTTCGTAGTGACCGAGATCGAGATCGGTTTCCGCGCCGTCGTCGGTGACGAAGACCTCGCCGTGCTGGGTCGGGCTCATCGTGCCCGGGTCCACGTTCAGATAGGGGTCGAGCTTGCGAAGCCGAACCCGATATCCACGGGCCTGCAGCAACGCTCCGAGAGCCGCGGCCGCAATTCCTTTTCCGAGAGAGGAAACCACGCCGCCAGTGATGAATACGTATCGCGCCATGGGAGTCACCGGATACCTTTTCAAAAACGATTCCACCAGCCCAAAAATTCTTTTCCAGAACTTTCGATGCGTGGCGCAGGAATCTGAACAAAAGAAAACCGGCAGACCCGAGGGCCTGCCGGCGGTTTATGTCGAAGACCGGTTTACTGTCCCGTCGGGACGCCGGAGGGCTGAGCCGGTGCCGGTGCGGCCGGAGCTGCGGGCGTTGCCGGGGCAGTCGTTGCCGGAGCAGTCGTTGAAGGCGCGGTGGCCGCCGGGGCCTGAGTCGCCGGAGTGCCAGTTGCCGGAGCTTGAGCGGCGGGAGCCTGCGGTGCGGGTGCCGCCGCGCCGCTGCTCGGAACGCCGTTGCCGGCCGGCGGGGCTGCCGGAGCCTGCGCGCCGCCGAGCGAATCGAGAATACCGTTGCCCTGGCCGCCTGTTGCCGGAATGCGGTCGAGAATGTCGCTCGGACGGCTCTCGTAACGCGTCAGGATGCCCAGGCCGAGCGAGGTCAGGAAAAACAGGGTCGCAAGGATCGCGGTCGTGCGCGTCAGCGCATTGGCCGTGCCGCGGGCCGACATGAAGCCGGAACCGCCGCCGATGCCGAGGCCGCCGCCCTCCGAGCGCTGGATGAGCACGACGCCGACAAGGGCGAGCACGATCATGAGATGGATGACAATCAATACGGTCTGCATGGGTCCAGTCCTGCCCGCGTGGAGACGGACAAAGTTAAGAATTCTGGCGGCTCTTTACATGAGGCTTTCATCTATTCCAAGCCCTTCGGCCCGGAATAAACTGCCAATGAACAATGCCTCAGGCTAGCAGCGCCTCATAGGCCCGGTAGATGGCGAGGAAGTCGGCCGCTTTCAAGCTCGCTCCGCCGATCAGCGCGCCGTCGACATTGGCAACGCCCATCAGTTCATGGGCATTGGCCGGCTTGACGGAGCCGCCATAGAGAAGACGCATCTTGCGGCCTTCATCGCCGAAGCGGGCCACAAGCTCTGCGCGCATGAAGGCATGCGCCTTTTCGACATCAGCTGATGTCGGCGTCACGCCGGTGCCGATCGCCCAGATCGGCTCGTAGGCGATGACTGTGCGCTCGACGGTGGCGCCGTCCGGAACCGAGGCGGAAAGCTGGCGCTTGATGACGTCGAGCGCCTGGCCTGTCCGGCGCTCATCCGCGGTCTCGCCGATGCAGATGATCGCCGTCAGCCCTGCGGCGAAGGCGGCCTCCGCCTTGGCGCGGACCAGATGATCCGTTTCGGCATGGTCGGTGCGCCGCTCGGAATGGCCGACGATGACATAGGTGCCGAAACAATCGGCAATCATCTCGGCCGAGATGTCGCCGGTATGCGCACCGGACGGGTTCTGATGGCAGTCCTGAGCGCCGATCGCCAGCGGGCTGTCGGTGCACAGCGCCGTCGCCACATAGAGCAGCGTCGCCGGCGGGCAGATCAGCGCTTCGACCTTGTCGGCCAACGGCGGGCGAACACCCTCGGCGATCGTCTTGATCTGATCCAGGGAGGCACGCATGCCATTCATTTTCCAATTTCCCGCCACAAGCGGGCGCACGTCAGGTGTCATGCCGGCCTTCCACAATCTGCTTATGCCTTGGGCAATATCAAAAGCTTGCAGCAAAGAAAAGCATCATGCCCTTGACGTAAGGGGAATCTCTGCAATCCCGAGCATATTTCTGCCGAAAACCGCCTTTTGGTTTTTTCTGCATGCCGTTATCGAAAAAACGGCTGCACAGTTTTGCGCAATATGCCTTAGCCGGCCAGAATCCAGTTCACCACCCTGCGCCAGTCGATCATCCGGATCGGTGTCCCGTGATTGCCGGTCTGAAACAGCGTGAAACGCGCCGGATATTTTGCCTTGTGCAGGCTTTCGAACAGCGCCTGCTGGTTAGCGGCGGCATAGACCGGGTCGCGGCTGCCATGGGCAAACCACAGCGGCAGCTTTGCCTTGTAGAAGGCGCTCTTGATGAAATCCGGATCGGAGACCCCGCTCATGATCAGCATGCCCTTCAGCCGCTTGACACTGTCGCTGTCGCGCGCAATGCCCCAGCAAACCTGGCTGCCCATCGAGGCGCAGGAAAGGATGATCGGCCGGCCGGGCGATTGCGCGCTGGCATAGCGGATGAGGCCGGCGATCGCCGCAACGCCGCTGCTGTCGAAGCTTTTGACCGTCGGCGAATAATAGACGCCGCCATTGCCGGCGACGAGGTTCTTGAGGCGGTTGAAATTGCCACCGAAGCTATAGTCGTTGGCGCCGAGCCGGCGGTCGCCGTCGCGGCCATGGATGAAAATCACCGTGAAGGCGGCACTGCCAGCCGGTCCCACCCTGGTGACATCGAGCTTAATGCCGTCGAGGGACAGCGTCTCGTCCGCTTGCGCCTTGCGGATGCCGAGTGCCACATATTTCTGCTGCACCCGCTTTTGCGGGATCTGATCGCGGCCGTTGATATCGCGCATCTCGTCATAGTCGATGACCTCGAAGGCGCCGCCGTCGCCCGTCTCCAACACGGACTGCTTGGAAAACAGATCGTCCTTGAAAGGCGGCAAAGCGTCGGCCGCCTCTGCCGGGCCAACAGCGGACAGGATGGCTGCGGATAAGAAAAACGCCGCAATTGCGGTGATGATGGTGCAATGACTTGTGGACATTCGCATTCGGATGGTTCCTGAAGCCTGCCGCCGCTTGCCATTCTGCGCCCGGCAACGCAAATCATTTGGGAAAAGCCCGCCAAATCCGGCGGTGTCGCGTATAGAGGTGCTTTCTGGCAAAATCTGCCTGATTCGCAAACGTGGCATGAAATGCGGTGATTTTGGGTCGGCGGCGGATGCCCGCCCAAGCCAGACCCAAGACAGGATGAAGATCTGAACGGCTCCATGGACGATAGCAACGACCTCTTTTCCGGAATGCCCCTCTCTGAAAAACGCGAGGAGGCGCAGAAGCCTGCGGTGCCCTCCGAACGGCCGCCGGTGACGGCTGCGCCCGCCGCAGCGGCAGCACCTCCTGCTGCCGGAGCCTCCGCACGCCCGGCGCCCGCCGCCTCGAACTCCGATGATTACGGCGCTTCGTCGATCCGCGTCCTCGAAGGCCTCGAGCCGGTGCGCATGCGCCCGGGCATGTATATCGGCGGCACCGATGAAAAGGCGCTGCACCACCTGTTTGCCGAAGTCATCGACAATGCGATGGACGAGGCGGTCGCCGGGCATGCCAATTTCATCGAGGTCTATCTTGACCTCGAGGGTTATCTCACCGTCTCCGACAATGGCCGCGGCATCCCGGTCGAGAACCATCCGCAGGTGCCGGGCAAGTCGACGCTCGAAGTCATCATGACCAAGCTGCATGCCGGCGGCAAATTCGACGGCAAGGCCTATGAGACGTCGGGCGGCCTGCACGGCGTCGGCGTTTCGGTCGTCAACGCGCTCTCCGACGATCTCGAGGTCGAGGTGGCGCGAAACCGCAAGCTCTACCGCCAGCGCTTCTCCCGAGGCCTGCCGCAGGGCGGTCTCGAAGAGTTGGGCGACGTCCACAATCGCCGCGGCACCCGCGTGCGCTTCCATCCCGACCCCCAGATCTTTGGGGATCACATGAAGTTCGACGCCGCCCGCGTCTTCCGCATGGCGCGCTCGAAGGCCTATCTCTTCGGCGGCGTCGAGATCCGCTGGAGCTGCGAGGCGGGCGTGCTGCCCGAAGGTTCCGAGGTCCCTGACAAGGCCGTCTTCCATTTCCCCGGCGGCCTGAAGGACTATCTCCAGGCGACGATGGGCAAGGAGTTCACCGTCACCCGCGAGATCTTTGCCGGCAAGACGGAGAAGGTGAGCGGCCACGGCTCGATGGAATGGGCGATTACCTGGTATGGCGGCGATCCGCAGGTGCATTCCTATTGCAACACCATCCCGACGCCCGAAGGCGGCACGCATGAGGCCGGCCTTCGCATCGCGCTGACCAAGGGCCTGAAGGCCTATGCCGAGTTGACGCAGAACAAGCGCGCCGCGCAGATCACCACCGACGACGTGATGATTTCGGCCGTCGGCATGCTGTCGGTCTTCATTCGCGAGCCGGAATTCGTCGGCCAGACCAAGGACAAGCTTGCGACCGTCGAGGCCCAGCGCATCGTCGAGAACGCGCTGCGCGATCCTTTCGACCATTACCTTGCGGACAATCCGAACGAGTCGGCCAAGCTGCTCGACTGGGTGATCGAACGCGCCGAGGAGCGCCTGCGCCGCCGCAAGGAAAAGGAAGTCAACCGCAAGAGCGCTGTGCGCAAATTGCGCCTGCCCGGCAAGCTCGCCGACTGCTCGCAGAACACCGCCGAGGGTGCCGAACTCTTCATCGTCGAGGGTGATTCGGCAGGTGGTTCGGCCAAGCAGGCGCGCAACCGCGCCAACCAGGCCATTCTGCCGCTGCGCGGCAAGATCCTCAACGTTGCCAGCGCCGGGCGCGAAAAACTCGGCGCCAACCAGCAGCTCGCCGATCTCATCCAGGCGCTCGGTTGCGGCACGCGCTCGAAATACCGCGACGAGGACCTGCGCTACGAGCGCATCATCGTCATGACCGATGCCGACGTCGACGGCGCCCACATCGCCTCTCTGCTCATCACCTTCTTCTATCAGGAGATGCCGGAGCTGGTGCGCGGCGGCCATCTCTTCCTCGCCGTGCCGCCGCTTTACAAGATCACCCAAGGCTCGAAATCCGCCTATGCCCGCGACGACAATCATCGCGCCGAGTTGATGCAGACGGAATTCAAGGGCAAGGCCAAGGTCGAGATCAGCCGCTTCAAAGGTCTCGGCGAGATGATGCCCGCCCAGCTCAAGGAAACCACCATGGATCCGTCCAAGCGCACGCTGCTCAAGGTGCTGATCGACGAGGTGGATTTCGAAGGCACCCGCAGCGCCGTCGACGATCTGATGGGCACCAAACCGGAAGCCCGCTTCCGCTTCATCCAGGACCGTGCGGCCTTCGCGGAGAACCTCGATATTTAAAGCGTCGCCACGCATTTTAGCATCGACGATTTCACGGAACTGACGAAGAACCGTAACAACTCCGTCAAACAACCGGCGCATGAAGCGGTCGGCGCGCCTTCCCCTCGGAGAAGCAACTGCGCCGGTTCGAACCGTTTCAACCCATGCCGGATATTTGTCATGACCAAGCGTTCTCTCGCGGCTGCCGCTTTCGTTCTCCTGTCCAGCACCGTCACCGCCAGCACCACAGATATCGGGGCCACCGATATCGGCGCCACTTTCGAGACCGCCTGCCCCTTCGGCGATTGCGCCGCCGGCATTTCGCTCTCCTATCTCGGTGAATTCGTCATCCCGACCGGCCATATGGAAAACGGCGTCGAATTCGGCGGTATTTCCGGCCTCGATTTCGATGCCGCCACCGGCCACTATATCGCCATCAGCGACGACCGTTCGGAAAGAGGCCCTGCCCGTTTCTATGAACTCGAAGTCGATCTCGACGCGTCGGGCCTCAAGGGCGTTTCGGTCGTCAAGCAGGTGACCTTGAAGGACAAGAATGGCGAGCCCTTCGCTGCACGGACCGTCGATCCGGAATCGATCCGCCTCGGCAAGGACGGCATCTACTGGGGCAGCGAAGGCGACGGCAAGGCGCTGCTGGCGCCCTTCGTCCGTGTCGCGTCGCCGGACGGTTCCTTCGTCCGCGAATTCAAGCTGCCGGAGGGCTTTGCGCCGACTGCGGACAAGTCGACCGGCATCCGGGACAATCTCGCCTTCGAGGATCTTGCTGTTGCGCCCTCCGGCGATGTTTTCGTCGGTGTTGAAGCCGCCCTTTACCAGGATGGTCCGAACCCCTCGCTGACGTCGGGCGGCCTGTCGCGCATCGTCCGCTACGACGGCGCCACCGGCGAGCCGAAGGCTGAGTACGTCTACCCCGTCTCGCCGATCCCGCAGGCCGCCACCAAACCCGACGGCGGCAATGACAACGGCATGTCCGAGTTTCTTGCCCTCGACGATCACCGCCTGCTTGCCGTCGAACGCAGCTATGCCCAGGGATTCGGCAACAATATCAAGATCATGATGATGGATCTGACTGATGCCACCGATGTATCCGCTATCGCTTCGCTCGCCAAAAACGACCAGCGCGTCGTCCCCGCCCGCAAGAGCCAGATCCTCGATTTGAGGGCAATCGGCCTCGTTCCCGACAATATCGAGGCGATGTCGCTCGGCAAGGCCAAGGACGGCGCCGACGTCCTCATTCTCGGCTCCGACAATAATTTCTCGCCCAGTCAGAAGACGCAATTCTACGCCTTCAAGGTTCTCAGCCGTCCGCAGCAGTAAGGCGTTCGGATCTGGGGGGCGAATAGCGACGCTTTGTATACGCTTTCCCGCTACGGACCTTGAAACCGCCGGGTTGATGGCCCATAACCAGAGTACAAGAATAAGAAGAGGCGCGCGTGGGTGTGTTCGACCGTCAGAAAAGTAATCATGAACCGCGATGGCTCGGATCGTCGGCGCAGACGCGCACGCCGCTGATTCCCTCCATCTCGGCGGCGCGCTGGCTGCTGGTCCTGGTCGTCGCTGCCGGCGTCTATTTCTTCTACGGCTTCCTCGTGCCGGTGCTCGCGGCCCTCGTCATCGGCTTTGCCAGCTGGCCGCTCTATCGCAAGCTTCTTGCCCGCGTCGGCGGCAATACGACGATCGCCGCGACCATCGCCATCATCCTGATTATCACCTTCCTGGTCATCCCGATCGGGCTTGCGGTCACCTATACGACGGGCGAAGTGCGCACCTGGGTCGCCTGGGCAATCCACGCCAACCGCGCCGGCGCCCCGACGCCAAACTGGATCGTCGCGCTGCCTTGGGCCGGCGCCTATCTCGATGAAGTCTGGACAAAATATATCGGCAGTCCCGGCGCGCTCGGCGAGGTCATCCAGGCGGTCAGCGGCGCCAATATCGGCAACATATACCGTGCCGTGCTTGCGGCCGGCGGCGGCGCTTTCCACCTGCTGCTGACGCTGCTCTTCATGCTGATCGCGCTGTTCTTTGTCTATCGCGACGGCTTCTCCTTCTCCAAGCAGATCGACATGCTGGGCGAGCGCATCCTGCCCAACCGCTGGGAGCGGATTTCCCGCGTCGTGCCGGCGACGATCAGCTCCACCGTCATGGGCATGACGCTGATCGCGATCGGCGAAGGCATCGTGCTCGGCCTTGCCTACTGGATTGCCGGCGTGCCATCGCCGGTGACGCTCGGCGTGCTGACGGGCGTGATGGCGCTGATACCGGGCGGTGCGCCGCTCTCCTTCACGCTGGTCTCCATCTATCTGCTGGCGAGCGGCTCGCATGTCGCCGGCATCAGTCTCTTCGTCTGGGGGACGGTCGAGCTCTTCATCGTCGACAAGACGCTGCGGCCGAAGCTCGTCGGTGGTCCGATCAAGCTGCCCTTCCTGCCGACCTTCTTCGGCCTCGTCGGCGGCGTCAAGACGATGGGTTTCCTCGGCCTCTTCATCGGCCCGGTGCTGATGGCGCTGATCGTCGCCATCTGGCGCGAATGGATCCACGAGGCCCGCAACGCCGACAAGAGCGAGACCGGACCCCAGATCATCATCGACGAACAGGCCCCGCCGCCGGTCCCCGGTTCGCCGAAAACCATGCCGCGCGTCGCCGAAGGCTAAACATGGTTTCGCAGACCGGCTAGCCCAGCTGCTTTTCCATGAACAGGCTGAGCGGGTCCGGCAGATAGCTGCCAAAGGGCTCGATTTCCCGATATCCGTATTTGCGGTAGAGAGCGATCGCCTCGGGCTGGTAGATGCCGGTTTCGAGCCGGATCGCCGTCAGCCCCTTTTCCCCGGCGATCGCTTCGAGCGCATTCATCAGGCCGCTGGCGATCCTCAGGCCCCTCGCCTCGGGATCGACGAACATGCGCTTGATCTCCGCCGTATCGTCCCCGGCCTCGACCAGCGCGCAGCAGCCGACGATCGCATCGTCGTTGCGCGCGACGAGGAAGCTCACCGAAGGTTTCTCCAGCACGGAAAGGTCGACCAGATGGTTGCTTTCAGCCGGATAGAGCGATTGTGCATAGGCATCGGAGAGATCGAGAAGCCGGATGACGCCCTCCTGGCGTGGCGGTTCAAGAGCGATGGTGACGGACATGTTGGCTCCCTCTGCCGGCGCGTAACAAAATTTTCCCCGATATGACGAAGAGTTAATACCCTTGCCTTCATTCGGTTGGAATTGCGCCCTCTAAGACGATGAGGTGCTCAATAATCAAGGAAGCAGAATATGCAAGCGGTGCTGATCGCGATGACCATTCTCGGCTGCGACGATTCCATCAGCCAGTGCAATTATGTCGCGACGGTCGATAAACGCTGGGAAACTGTTTCCGCCTGTGATGCCGAAGCCGAACGGCGGCTGAAGACCTATGTGAATGTCAACTATCCCTCGGTGATCGCGGTGTGCGAGGCGCCGAAAGCCATAGCCGCCGCCGAGCCGCCGAAACCAGCGCCCGTGCCTGCCGCCGCGCCCGAGGTCGCCGTCACAGCGCCCGAGGAACCCACAGGAAGGATCGGCGGTTTTGCTGAAGGCATCGCCGGGCAGGTCCGCGCCCATCTGCCCTCGGGCAAAAGCGTCAAGAGCACGCTCACCAAACCGGTGCATTTCGTCTCCGCCAGCTATTCCTGGGTGGTCACGCGGCTGAGTGATTAGGTCGTCGCGCATCCGATAGGACGTACCGAGCGCGCCCCATCGTTCTGCTCATGTACTAGGTCGTGTTAACACGGTCTGGAATGAGCAGGTTTGAAGAAACGCCTTCTCGAACCTCACGGCGCTTCTTCAAGCCAACGCCCACGTCTACACGAGAACTATTCAGCCCAAGCGAGAAAACTTTCAACCATTTCATTAAGATTAATTGGCCCGCCAAATGCCTCAAAGGCTTGATCATTTCTGCGAGCCACAAACCAATCACGATCCGATCTTTCAACTCGGATCTCCTGAAAGTCCTTGTCTTGAAGGGCGGTTCCCTTGAGGTCAACTTTCATCGACCAGCCAGGATTGTCTATGGTGCCGATTTTGACCCCACGGTCCTCATACCATTCGTCTACGCATTGACGCTCAAACCAGGCACAAAGCCTTGAAACGGTCTCCATTTACTCACCCTATCATCGAGCCTACATGTGCCCCGCCCACCACGCTTACGTCGGGTCTGTTTCCGGCGTCCAACCAGATTCAATTCGCTCAATCAACAACATATCGTTCCATACTCCACGAATCGAGAGGTGACGCTGCTCAGTGGTCAGCTGTCCGATTTGCAATTCGTTCTCTCCATCCCATAGCCACCACACACCCACCTTTCGCGTAGCCGGGTCGATAGTACCAGCCCGGAACGCAGCGAATTTTTTGGCATCAGATGGCAGTGCCACATTGTCAACAATTGAAACAGTACGTTGCCCAACCGCTGCGTTTAGCGGAAAAAGCACATAAACACCGGTTGATCGCTTACTAGATCGGTGAATCAAGCCGAGATTCAAAAAATCTTCCGAACACGCGCAGCAACGCCCCATATTGCTTATGTTTATGCGCCTAATGCGCGCAGGCCAATCCTTTCGCCGTATTTTAGGCGGCAGCAAGCGCTGCATAGACGCGGGCCGATTGTCGCTGCTCGTTAACATGCAGCTTTTCCACTATGTCGAGCAACTCGCCGATCGCGCCATGCGCGTCGTGATGGCGGAATTTTTCGAGAAGACGGCCGCAGATAGTGCCGAGCACGCTGCCCGGCGCTTTTCTGGCGGCGTCCCGCCACAGCATTGTCGCCTCGACGAAGATCACGCTGATATCCCTCGGCAGGCCAGCCGATTCGTAGAGCGCGCGCACGGCATGCATCCGCCCGGTTGCCAGGATCGAGCGCACGCGGCGCTCGCTGCACGCGGTCAGATCGACGATTGCGCCGGCGAAAAAGTCGACCTTGCCGGCGCAGAGCGCATGCATCAGGAAGGACGGCGTCAGCCGGCCGTTGAGGCGCAGATGCTGGACGAGATCGGGTATTTCGCGCGGCGCGATGTCGCCGGCGATCGAAACGATGGCAGCCTCGGTCGCCTCGCGGCTGATGCGCTGAAGCCGCTGCAGGCCGATCGCCGCCTGCGCCAGCGGCAAGCCAACCAACGCATTGCTGACATGCTGGGTGAGCAGTTGCCGGGCATCGGCGGGAAGATCGCTCCGGTCGAGAAGCAGGTTGCGAATATCGCAGCAGTCGCCGAGCCGTTCGGCGATGCGTTTCAACGATAGGCTGGAGATCACCGCGCCGTCATTCTCCAGCAGGCAGAGCAGTTCTTCCTCATCGCCGACCTCCGCAAGCGCGGCGGAAACCGGCCGCGTCACATGCGCTCTGGCGGCGATCAACATGCGGGTCGCGCCGTTGCCGCGCGCGGCAAGGTCGACGAGATCGGCGTCGCTCAAAAGCGGCGAACAGGTCACCGCATGGCAGGCGACCTCGGGCTGGTCTTCGGCAAGCGAAAGAATCAGGTTGCGCGGCGCATCGGGCGACCAGGCGATCGCCTCGGCCAGCGCAAGCCGCACGCGTGGCGACGGATCGTCGAGAAGAAAGGCCATCGCCATTTCGGCCGCCGCACGCTCATCCGCGGACATTTCGGACTGCAGATAGGCGCGCCCAAGGGCATTTGCAGCCCGGGCCCGATCACCGGTCTTGGCCGTTTCGATCCAACGAAGGAAAGCTTCTACGATCACGCGACGCCCCAGCAGTTGAACGCGATTCCCTCGCGCTCCATTCAATGCTGCGACCGTAGCGGCAAAAGGTTTAAGATTGGTTCACCATGTTTCTTAAGTCTTTGGGCGCCTTGCCGTTCGGCTTAGCCTTGCTGCGGCTTCGGCCGGATCATCTCGAAAACATCGCTGCCTTCGCTGTAATCCATGTAGCCCATGCGGGCGACAGGTCGCGCGATCGACATGTCGAGGCGGCCGTCCCTGACAATCGCTTCGTCGATGCGGATGCCGACCACTTCGCCGAAGACAAGGACGTTTTCGGACGGTTCGCCCGACAGCGTCTTCGGCTCGATGATCTCGGTAACCTTGCATTCGAGCACCGCGAAAGCCTCGCCGACATAGGGCGCGTCGATCAGTTCGGCCGGCTTCGGCGTCAGGCCGGCGAAGTCGAATTCGCTGTGGCCATAGGGCAACGCCGCCGAGGAGAGGTTCATCTTCTCGGCGAGATCGCGGCTGACGAAATTGCAGGTGAAGACGCCGGTCTCGGCCGCATTGCGCTGGCTGTGCTTGCGCCCGGCCGAAGAAAACATCACCAGCTTCGGCCGGTCGGCAACGGCATTGAAGAAGGAATAGGGCGCCAGATTGATCGAGCCATCCCTTGCCTTGCTGCCGATCCAGCCGATCGGGCGCGGCGACACGATCGCCTTGAACGGATCATGCGCGAGCCCGTGCCGGTTGCTGTCGGTGCTATAGAACATCAGTCGTCTCCGCCGACCCAGGTCACGGTATCGGCAAGCTCCGGCCGCGGCCGTTCGATTGCCGGAAATGTGGTCGAGCCGATATGGATGAAGCCCGCCACCTTTTCATCAGGCCCGACGCCGAGCAGCGGATAGGCGCGCTCGTCATAGGCGAACCACTCCGTCAGCCAGTTGGCGACATACCCATTGGCATTGGCGGCGAGGATGACGTTGAAGCAAAGCGCGCCTGCCGACATCAGCTGCTCCCATTCCGGGATCTTTATATGCGGCCCCGCCTTGCTGACGACGGCGACGACCACGGGCGCACGGGTGAAACGGCTGCGCTCAACCTGGATCATCTCTTCGGAAAGGTCGGGCTTTGTCTGAAGTGCCAGCGTCAGAAGTTCCTCGCCGATACGCACGCGCTGCTCTCCGCGATAGACGATGAAGCGCCAGGGCGCGATCTTGCCGTGATCGGGAACACGCGAGGCAAGACGCAGGATCTCCTCGATCTCGGCCTTCTCGGGGCCTGGTTCGCACATTTGGAAAGCGGGGATGGAGCGGCGCACGGCGAGGTAGTCGATCAGCTTGATATCGGATTTCATACGGGAGAAGCTCTCATTTTTATGCTGCTGCAAAGGGCGGGTCTTGAATTTGCCATCGCGTTGGTCTTGAAGTGACCTTTGCGATTTCAGAAGTCAATCGGTTCACGAAACAGATGTTTGGCATTTTGCCTTTTGCACGCATCGGCCTTGCCATTGCCCTGATGGTATTGATGCCCCTCGGCGCCGGCGCTCAGGATGCCTTCAAGGAATTCAAACAGCTTGAATCGACACCGAAGATGCCGAAGCTCGATGCCTTTATTGCGCCCGGCACGGTGCCCCAAGGGGTCAAGCTCCGCGACGTCCCAATGGAAGCCAAGCTGACAGCTGACGGCACGCCGGTTGAGGAGGGTCTTTCTTGGTACGTCTTCAGCCCGATCGCCGGAACCGATGGCAAGCTGCCGCTGATCGCCAGCGCCAAGGGCGGGCCTGCCGCCTTCCAGCTCGCCCCCGGCGATTATTTTGTCAACGTCTCCTTCGGCCGCGCCGGGGTCACCAAGAAATTGACCGTGCCCGCTGAAGGCGAGGTCGACAAGCAGGTGATGGTGCTCGATGCCGGCGGCCTGCTGCTCAATGCCGTCTCCGGCGCCGACGCCCGCATTCGCCCCGACCAGTTGAGCTTCTCGATCTATTCCTCGGAAGTGCGCGACGACGGCGAGCGCGGCCTCGTCGTGGCCGATGTCTCGCCGAATACCGTCGTCCGTCTCAATGCCGGCACCTATCACATCGTTTCCGAATATGGCAGCGTCAACGCCGTGATCCGCGCCGACATCCAAGTCGAGGCAGGCAAGCTGACAGAGGCGACGATCCAGCATCGCGCCGCGCAGATCACCTTCAAGCTGGTCTCCGATGCCGGTGGCGAGGCGATCGCCGATACGGCATGGTCGATCCTGACGGCGGCCGGCGACAGCGTCGGCGAAAGTGTCAGCGCCTTCCCGACCATGGTTCTCGCCGAAGGCGGATATTCCGCCGTCGCCCGCAACAAGGACAAGATCTACCAACGCGATTTCACAGTCGTCGCCGGCAGGAACACCGATGTCGAGGTTCTGATGAAGGACCAGCAGCCGCAGCCGCCGGTCAGCGCGGCCCGCACGGTGCAGCAAGTACCGGTCGGCACGCCACCACCGCCAGGCGTCCAGCCGGCTCCGGTGGAGCCGCTGCCCTCCTATGAACAACTCGTGCCGCAGGGCGGCGACGACACCAGCCTCGATTGACTTTTACCGCGCGCGGTTTCGGCTCAACCGATACCTTTGGAAGGCGCGCTTCGGCGGCGCCATCGAGAACACGGCCTCATAGAGACGGGCAAGCAGACCCTTGCGGTCGCCGCCGCTGCTCAGCGCCTGCCAGGTCAGCACCTCGCCGACATGCGCCGTGATCGTGCTGCCGGACAGCCGGCGGAACTCTCCGATCAGCAGCGACAGGCGCAGCGTCATCGACACCCGGCTTGCCAGATGAAACAGCCGCCCGTTCTGGCCTTCGAAATAGATCGGCAGCACGCTGGCATGCGTCGCCTGGATGAGTTTTGCCGGAAACATCTTCCACGGTAGATCCTCGGCGCGGCCGAAGCCCCTCTTGGCGGTTGCAACGCCGCCTGCGGGAAAGACGATGATGGTGGTGCCTTCCCCGAGCAGCCGCACCGCCTCATGCCGGCTCTTCATGTTCATCGCCATCGCCGCCTTGGTCGCCGCAAAGGAGATCGGCAGCGAATAGGGCGCCATCTCCGGCATCTTCAGAAGGTCGTTATGGATCAGCACCTTGAAGGGACGGCCGAGCTGTTCGGCAAGCGCCAGCACGGCGATGCCGTCGCCGATGCCGAAGGGGTGGTTGGCGACGATGACGATGGGCTCGGCGGGAACGGGTTCGAGCGGCCAACTGCCTTTGACGTCGACCGACACGTCGATAAGATCGAGCGTCCTGGCGAACACGCGGTCGCTCTTGCCGATGATGTCGCTGCGCCATATGTCGTAGAGCCTGACATAGCGGTCGCGGCCCGAAAGCCCTTCGATCGAGCGGATCAGCCAGCGCTTCAGGCGTGGAT
Source organism: Rhizobium sp. BT-226 (assembly GCF_025847085.2). Classification (NCBI taxonomy): domain Bacteria; kingdom Pseudomonadati; phylum Pseudomonadota; class Alphaproteobacteria; order Hyphomicrobiales; family Rhizobiaceae; genus Rhizobium; species Rhizobium sp. BT-226. The sequence continues at coordinate 560,200 of NZ_JAOYTI010000001.1, forward strand.
CGCGATCATTGGCATAGGATAATTCTTTGAAGCGCACTCCGGCCTCGGGATGACCCGCTCCCCGTTCGTGGCGACAATATTGCAGTTACATATCAGATTTCCGACAGCGCCGGGTTCGGCGCTGTCGGATACCGGCCATTTGTTCAGGCCGCCTTGGCTTTTTTTGCTTCGGCCTTGCGACGAATGTCGGGCGGTGTCGCTTCGAGGGTAAGGCTCTCGACGGCGGCGTCGAGCCCCATCGAAACCTGGTCCTGGCTGCCGAGGCGGCGGATATTGACCGTGCGCTCCTCGGCTTCCTTCCTGCCGCAGACGATTATGACAGGAACCTTGGTGACCGAATGCTCGCGGATCTTGTAGTTGATCTTCTCGTTGCGGAAGTCGGTCTCGACGTTGAGGCCGGCCTCGCGCAGCGCCTCGGCCACCTCAAGCCCGTAGGCGTCGGCTTCCGAGGTGATCGTTGCGACCACCACCTGCAGCGGCGATACCCAGAGCGGCATATGGCCGGCGAAGTTCTCGATCAGGATGCCGAGGAAACGCTCCATCGAGCCGCAGATGGCGCGGTGGATCATCACCGGCTGCGTCTTTTCCGAGTTGCTGTCGATATAGAAGGCGCCGAAGCGTTCCGGCAGGTTGAAGTCGACCTGCGTCGTCCCGCACTGCCATTCGCGGCCGATCGCATCCTTCAGCGTATATTCGAACTTCGGACCGTAGAAGGCGCCCTCGCCCGGCACGATGCCGGTCTTGATATTGTTGGACTGCTGCTGGATCGTCTCCAGCACGCCCATCATCACGCTTTCGGCGCGGTCCCAGAGCTCGTCCGAACCGACGCGCTTGTCCGGCCGGGTCGAGAGCTTGATGGTGACTTCGTCGAAGCCGAAATCCTTGTAGACCGAAAGGATCAGCTCGTTGATCTTCAGGCATTCGGCGGCCATCTGCTCGTCGGTGCAGAAGATATGCGCGTCGTCCTGCGTGAAGCCGCGCACGCGCATCAGCCCGTGCAGCGCGCCCGACGGCTCATAGCGGTGGACATTGCCGAATTCGGCCAGCCGGATCGGCAGCTCGCGGTAGGATTTCAGCCCGTGCTTGAAGATCTGGATATGGCCCGGGCAGTTCATCGGCTTCAGCGCGAAGACGCGGTCGTCATCGGTGTCGTCGCCGGCAACCGTCACCTTGAACATGTTGTCGCGATACCAGCCCCAGTGACCGGAGGTTTCCCACAGCGACTTGTCGAGCACCTGCGGCGCATTGACTTCCTGATAGTCGTCGGCAAGCCGGCGGCGCATATAGGCAACCAGCGTCTGGAATACGCGCCAGCCCTTGCCGTGCCAGAAGACGACACCAGGACCTTCTTCCTGGAAGTGGAAGAGATCCATCTCGCGGCCGAGGCGGCGGTGATCGCGCTTTTCGGCTTCAGCAAGCATATGCAGGTAGTTGTCGAGTTCCGACTGCTCGGCGAAGGCCGTGCCGTAGATGCGGCTCAGCATCGGATTGTTGCTGTCGCCGCGCCAATAGGCGCCAGCCACCTTCAAGAGCTTGAAGGCGCTGCCGATCTGGCCGGTCGAGGCCATGTGCGGACCGCGGCAGAGGTCAAACCAATCGCCCTGGTAATAGATCTTGAGATCCTGCCCTTCCGGGATCGCATCGACGAGTTCGACCTTGTACTGCTCGCCCTTGTCGGCGAAGACCTGTTTCGCCTTCTCGCGCGACCAGACCTGCTTGGTGAAGGCGGCGTTGCGGGCGATGATCTCCTTCATCTTCTTTTCGATTTTCGGCAGATCATCGAGTGTGAAGGGCTCGTTCTTGGCGAAGTCGTAATAGAAGCCGTTTTCGATGACCGGGCCGATCGTCACCTGGGTGCCGGGCCAGAGCTCCTGCACTGCTTCGGCCATGACATGCGCCGCGTCATGGCGGATGAGTTCCAGCGCGCGGTCGTCATTGCGGGTGATGATCTCGATCCTGCCGGTCGTCACGGGATCGGAAAGGTCGCGCACGGTACCGTCGATCGCAACGGCGACCGCCTTCTTGGCAAGCGACTTGGAAATGGATTCGGCCACATCCCGGCCGGTTGCGCCGGCATCATAGCCGCGCACGGAACCATCGGGAAATGTCAGGGAAATAGCTTGGGACATCGAAATTCTCCTTGTCCAGTCCCGCCAACGAATGCGGGTGGTTGACACGAACGCGCCTCCGCGGAGCTGAATGCGCAGCCGCCTGATAGCCAGATTTGCTGTCTGAGTAAAGAAAAAGCGGGGTTATATAATCATTTCAGTCAGCCCGCGCACGGTGTTCCAGTTGCGCATCGTACCGACGCCGAGCCGCTTGGTCGTCAGCGCCGAAAGCAGCTTGGATTGGCTTGGCTTGCCGGCGAAATCGATCCAGAGATCGCCGCCGACGACGGCGATGCGCTGTCCCTCCGTCATCAGCGGTTTCAGTGCCTCCACCTTCTTGGGATCGACCGGCAGACGCATCACCCGGACGATGACCTGGTCGCCATTGCCGTCCTTGAAGGGATTGGTGCTGCAAAGCGCCATCCAGGTGCAGTCGCTGCGCACGATGATATCGACATGTTTGCCGAACTTTTCTTCAAAACCCTCTTCCAGCTGGGTCTCGACTTCGTGCGGCCGCATCTCGTCGGCCTCGAAGACAAGATTGCCTGTGGAAACCAGCGTGCGCGGCTCGCGATAACCGAGTTCTTTGGCAAGTGCGCGCAAATCCTGCATGATGACGCGGCGGTCGGGCGTCAGCACAATGCTGTGCAGAAGGGCGATGAAGGTGCTCATGGCTGCCAGAACTCCTCCGCTCCACCGGGCAAGGTCCTCAGCACTCTGTCGAATGCGGCGGCGTCGACATGTTTGCGAACGGCCATCGCCACGTCTCGGATGACGGTGTCAGGGGCAAAATTATGGTCACCGCGTAGTGACTGCACCTCCCGCGTCATCGCCACACGATCCACGAAAGACCGTTTGGCCTCGTCGGGATTCCAGTCGGCGACAAAGATCGCGCGCAGCACAGGCGGCAGCACATCGGCAAACCGGAGCGCGTCTGCGACATCGAGGCGGCGGCGGAACGTCTGAAAGACCCCTTGGGTCATCGTGTAGACCACGTTTCGGCTGTCGATCAGCGTATCGGCTCTCAGATCATCGAGATAACCGTCGAAGTCTTCCGATGCACGCCTGTATTCGCCGGGCATCGTCATGGCCATCAGCCTCTCTTGCGTCCGAGGGCGAAATAGCGCCAAGGGGTCCACCAGCGGAAGCCGTCGCCGAGCATCTCCGGCACCTGGTCGAGGCCGCTGGTGCCGCCCGGGCCGCAGCGGCCGACGCGAAACAATGTCATCCAGCCGCCGGCCCAAAGGCCGTGACGGGCGATCGACTCGTAGCCATATTCGGAGCAGGTCGGGATATGGCGGCAGGAATTGCCGACAAAGCCGGAAAGCGTCAGCTGGTAGAGGCGGATCAGCCCCATGCCGAGCAGGCGGTCGGGCGTCTTGCGGAACGGACCGGTATAGTTTCGGGAGGTGCGTGCGGCCTTTTCGCGCGGCTTTACTGATCCGGCGGCGCCACCGTCGTCCTCATCGTCAGTCTGCTGGGCGCAGAACTCGCACATCTCCGTTACGCCTCGACAACTTCCGCCCGTTTCGCTTCGATCTGCCCGATCGCGTCGACGACGGCATCGAAGGTCAGCATCGTCGAGGCATGGCGGGCCTTGTAGTCCCGCACCGGCAACAGATAGCGCATGTCTTCGAACCGTCCATGAGGCCCCGCCCCGTCCGCCTTCAACATGGCGAGCATGTCCTGGCGGGCCTGACGCAGTTCGTCCGACGTGGCGCCGACGACGTGGCGCGCCATGATCGAGGACGAGGCCTGGCCGAGCGCGCAGGCCTTCACGTCATGAGCAAAGCCGGTCACGGTGTCGCCATCCATCTTCAGCCAGATCCGCACCTTCGAGCCGCAGAGTTTGGAATGGGCCTGGGCACTCGCATCGGCATCATCAAGCATGCCGGTCAACGGAATATTGCCGGCGAATTCGAGGATTTTGCTGTTGTAGATATCGTCCATGCTGGATTTCCGCTCCAAAATCGCTGCGGATCGGCCTCTCTAGGGGCGTCATTGTCGTCAAAACAAAAAACACACCGTGTCGTGTGAGGATACTTACATACGATGGCCGTCTTCCTATATGTATGTCGTTCGAAGGCCATGAAAATGCAATGGCCTGGTGTAAGTTTGATTGGGAAACCGTGCCGGACGGGTGAACTTGCCCTGAAAGCCCCGGAGCCTGCCAAAGGTGCATGAATTCCCGCATGGGATTGACCAGTGGCGATTCCGACAGATGGGTCCGCGGTGCGGACCAGGAGACCATTGTTCATGGACGCCATCGTAAAGAATTTTCCGCAGACGAACCGCGACTCGGATCGCCCCTCCCAGCAGGAGGCGGAGGAAGCCGTTCGCGTCCTGCTGCGCTGGGCCGGTGACGACCCGACGCGTGAAGGCCTGCTCGAAACGCCGGCCCGCGTCGTCAAATCGTACCGCGAGCTTTTTTCCGGTTACGACATGGCGGCGGAAGACGTGCTCGGCCGCACATTCGAGGAGGTCGCCGGTTACGACGACATGGTCCTCGTCAAGGATATTCCGTTCTACTCACATTGCGAACACCACATGGTGCCGATCATCGGCAAGGCCCACGTCGCCTACATGCCGGACGGACGTGTGCTCGGCCTGTCGAAGATTGCCCGTGTCGTCGAGATCTATGGCCGCCGCCTGCAGACCCAGGAAACGATGACCGCGCAGATCGCCCGGGCCATCGACGATACGCTTAATCCGCGCGGTGTCGCCGTGTTGATCGAGGCCGAACATATGTGCATGGCGATGCGCGGCGTTCAGAAGCAGGGCTCGACCACGTTGACGACGACGTTTACGGGAACGTTCAAGACCGAGCCGGCCGATCAGGCCCGCTTCATGACCATGGTGCGGAGCCGCTGATACCGGCTCCCTCAGGAGGGCCGCGATGAGTCAACTGATCTTCAATCAACCATCCGAGGACAAGTCGGCGTTGGAAGACGCCGGTGATTTCACGCCGCGTTTCGACGACCGTGGCCTGATCACCGCGATCGTCACCGACGCCGGTGACGGCGAGTTGCTGATGGTGGCGCATATGAACGCCCAGGCGCTGGCGCTGACCATCCAGACCGGCACGGCGCACTATTTCAGCCGTTCGCGCGGCAAGCTCTGGAAGAAGGGCGAGACCTCGGGCAATCTCCAGACGGTGAAGGAAATCCGCACCGATTGCGATCAGGACGCCATCTGGCTGAAGGTCGAGGTCGCCGGCCACGACGCCACCTGTCACACCGGCCGCCGCTCCTGCTTCTACCGGACGATCACGCTGCGGGACGGAAAGCCGATGCTGGATATCGTTGACGACGAGCTTCATTTCGATCCGCAGGACGTCTACGAGAAATAGCCCCGAATTCTCCGACATTTGCTCCTTATTGCGCCAGAAACCGCTTCTATATACCATTTGGAAACTGATCGGGCACACTATCGAAAATCAAGTGTTCTGCTGGGAGGGGAGAGCGCCATGCTGAGCTGGAGTCTGCATCGTCAAAGCTCTGAAGGCGAGGGTTCCGGTTCCGGCATGTCGACCACGCTCGAGATGCTCCCGCCTCCCGCGCCTCAAAAGAAAATCAAGATCGCGCTGGCACTCGGCGGCGGCGCTGCCCGCGGCTGGGCCCATATCGGCGTGCTGCGCGCCCTCGACGAGGCAAAGGTCGAGATCGGCATGATTGCCGGCACCTCGATCGGCGCGCTGGTCGGCGGCTGCTATCTCGCCGGCAAGCTCGATGAACTCGAAAGTTTCGCGCGCTCGCTGACGATGCGCCGCATCGCAAGTCTCCTCGATCTTACGATTGGCGGCAGCGGCCTCTTTGGCGGCATGCGGCTGACCAAGCGTATGCAGGAACATCTCGAAGGCCTGAACGTCGAGGATCTCGACCGGCCGTTCGTCGCGGTCGCGGCCGAGGTCAATACCGGCCATGAGGTCTGGATTGCCAATGGTTCGCTGATTACGGCGCTGCGCGCCTCCTATGCCCTGCCCGGCATTTTCGAGCCGGTGCGCAGCAATCACCGCACGCTGGTCGACGGGGCGCTGGTCAATCCCGTCCCCGTCTCCGTCTGCCGCGCCTATGAGCAGCCGCTCGTGGTCGCCGTCAATCTCAATTACGATCTCTACGGCCGCTCGGCCGTCGTCCGGCACAACGCCAGCCTGTCGGCCCAGGAAGTGCAGAAACAGGAAGAGGCGCCCTATGCGCGCCTCGGCATGACCGGCGTCATGGTGCAGGCCTTCAACATCATCCAGGACCGGATCGCCCGCGCCCGCCTTGCCGGCGACCCGCCGGACATTTCGCTGCAGCCGCGTCTCAGCTATATCGGCCTTTCCGAATTCCACCGGGCGGGCGAAGCGATCGAACGCGGCTACGAGGAAGCCAGAGCCCGGCTCCCCGAGATCCAACGCATGCAGGAAGTCTACGCCAACCATCCCTAGAAGTTTAATTCCAGATTTTAGCCAGCAATTCCCGGAGCAAGTCTCGCTCCGACGGCGACAGATTTGCCAGGACACGTTCTTCGTGACTGAAAACGATGTCGTGCCAAGTTTCCAGAGCCTCATATCCCGCGTCGGTTAGATACAGGCGTTGAACGCGCTTATCCCTCTCGTCGTCGACCCGGCTAATGTATCCGGGGCCTGAAAGCTCATCCAGGAGCGGTACGATGTTTGCACGCTGCAGCCCCAGCATCCGGCAGATCTCCGCCGACGTTATCCCGGGCTGCTCATTGATAATGCAGGCAACGCTGAAGCCGCTTGGTCGTTGTCCAACCGTTGCGAGAGCATTGGTGATGTCCTGCATGTTGAGAGCCGAAGCGCGCCTCAAATGGTAGCCGACATAGTCTTCCAACTGCTGCGGTAGTTGTCCTTTTGTCGCCTTCGTCTTGCTCTTTGTAGGTCCCATTCAACTAAATCCGCCTTGTCACTTGCAATTTCAATATTGCTATGTCATATAGCAATTATCGCTGCGGTAAACCACCAACGCGATCGGATGAATAGCATGACTGCTATGACGATATCACTCTGTATTGCCGTGCCAACTGCATCGCCCGACGCAGCCGAAAACCCGACGAAGCTATTCTGTCAGGGCAGCTGTGACGCGGGCATTTGGAATACAAGCTGAGATCTGCTGCCTCGGATTAGGCAGGTCTTCTGCGAATTAGACACCTTATTCGGACACAGGAGAAGAGAATGCGCTTGGCTGATGATCCAGTCGCCTTCGACGTCGTCGATAATATTGCGTGGGTGCGGTTCAATCGCCCCGAAAAGCGCAACTGCATGAACCCCTCGCTCAACCGTCGCATGATGGAAGTCCTCGAGGAGCTTGAATATCGCGACGACGTCGGTGTGCTCGTGCTCTCCGGCGAGGGAACGGCCTGGTCGGCCGGAATGGATCTCAAGGAATACTTCCGCGAAAGCGAGGAAAAAGGCCTTGGGGCCGTGCGGAAATCTCAGCAGGAGGCCTATGGCTGGTGGCGCCGGCTGCGGTGGTATCAGAAGCCGACGATCGCCATGGTCAATGGCTGGTGTTTCGGTGGGGGTTACGGGCCGCTCTTCTCCTGCGATCTCGCCTTTGCCGCGGATGAAGCTCAGTTCGCCCTGTCGGAGATCAACTGGGGAATCTTGCCCGGCGGCGGTGCAACGAAAGTGGTCGCCGATCTCCTTTCGATGCGGGACGCCATGTATCACGCTCTGACCGGCGAGTTGATCGACGGCAAAAAGGCTGCCGAATGGAAACTCGTCAACGAGAGCGTTCCGCTTGCCGAGTTGAGAACCCGTGTAAAGCAGGTTGCAGACGTGTTGCTGAGCAAAAATCCGGTTGCCCTGAAGGCCACCAAGGATGCGCTTCGCCGTGTCGCCGAGATGACCTACGACAGCGCCGAGGACTATCTGGTGCGGGCGCAGGAGGCGGCGAACTATTTCGACAATGAAGGCCGCAAGGAAGGCATTCACCAGTTCATCGATGAGAAGACCTACAAACCTGGGCTGGGCGCCTATGACAAGACGCGGCAAGCATCCTGATCGCTGCCGCTGAGCATATCCCGCGCCGGGGAAAGCGCTGGGATGGGAGGAGAACCTATGACGGAGTGGAAAGCACCGGACCCGGTACGTCTGCACGCCAGTTTGCGCCCGGGCGCCCTCGCCTGCGTCGATTTATCGAGCGGGCGTCGCTGGACCTACGCGGAGTTGAATGACGCGGTCAACCGAGCCGCCTTCGTGCTGTCGGACATCTATCAGGTCGCACGTGGCGAGCGTATCGCGGCGGTCGCCAGGAACAGCGCCGATTTCATCATTCTTCAGCAGGCGGCGATGCGCCTTGGCGTCATCTTCGTGCCGATCAATTGGCGCCTTTCGATGACGGAGCAAGAGCAGATCCTGCTCGATTGCAAACCTTCGTTTGTTTTTGGCGATGCGGTCTCGCAGGTGTCGATAAAGGGCGCACGCACGCTCGCAACGGCTGACTTCGTCACTGCGGTTGCGCAAGCGAAACCGAAGGCGGCCCGGCCGACGATCTCTGCCGATTCTCCCGCAGTTCTACTCTATACGTCAGGAACCTCAGGGCGCCCGAAAGGCGTGATGCTGTCGGCCCGAAATATGTTCGCGACAGCGGTCAATTTCGGTGTCCTCGGCGAGGTCTCTCAGGAGAGCGTCTTTCTCTGCGACACGCCGATGTTTCATGTCATTGGACTGGTCACGAGCATACAGGCGCCCTTCCTGCAAGGCGCCACCGTCCTGATCTCCGGAGGGTTCGACCCCGTCGCGACCAATGATCGCCTGGCGGACGCGGCATTCGCAGTGACCCATTATTTCTGCGTCCCGCAAATGGCCGACGCGCTGCGAAAGGCGGAGAATTTTCATCCGGAGCAATGGGCGAGCCTCAAGGCGCTGTTTACCGGCGGCGCGCCCAATCCTCCGGCAAATATCCGCTGGTGGCTCGACCGGAATGTCCTGATGGTCGATGGCTACGGCATGAGCGAGGCCGGCACTTTGCTCGGGATGCCGCTGGATCGGGCCATCATTGCGGAGAAGGCCGGATCGGTCGGATTGCCGCCGCCGGACATGTCACTTCGGATCGTCGCGGACAACGGTCTCAATGCCGAGGCCGGCGAAGTCGGTGAAGTTCTCGTCTGCGGTCCAAACGTCAGCGCGGGCTATTGGGCGTGCCCGGACGAAAACGCCCGCGCCTTCACGGATGATGGCTGGCTGAAGACCGGCGATCTCGCTAAGGCGGATGCCGACGGCTACGTGACGGTCGTCGATCGCCGCAAAGACCTCTTCATATCAGGTGGCGAGAACGTCTATCCCGCCGAGGTCGAAGCGGCCCTGATGGAACACCCCGGCGTCAAGGAGGCAGCGGTCGTCGGCATTCCCGATGAACGCTGGGGCGAAGTCGGGTGCGCCTATATCGTCCTCCACGATGGTGCGATTGCATCCGCAGTCGATCTCGCCGCCCACTGTTCCGCATTGATCGCCCGGTTCAAGGTGCCGAAGGAATTTGTTCTGATCGATGCGCTTCCGCGCAACGGCGCAGGCAAGATCCTGAAACGTGAATTGCGGCGGCTGGCGCTCGGGAAAGACCCGGAACCGGATCGGATCGGCGATATCCCGCATGCCCGGCACGCGAGTGCGAAGCCGGAAGAGCTGGCCGCGCAACGTTAACGGAATACGAAACTGTCGTTCGACTTTGGCTGAACCGGGCTGTTCAGACAGGGATCACTCATGCCCGGTTGGTATTTTCTCAGGGAGGATAAAATGGGAAAATCTGCGCGTGGAATAAGTCTCCAAACCAGCGGCTACAAGGTGCTGATACTGTGTTTTTGCGCCGCGATGATCGAAGGTTTCGATATCCAGGCCGCAGGTGTTGCCGCGCCGAAACTCGCGCCTGCGCTTGGCCTTGCACCGGGTCAGATGGCCCTCTTCTTCTCTTCCGCCACGTTTGGGCTGATCTTCGGCGCCATTGTCGGCGGGCGAATTGCCGATCGATTTGGCAGACGAACCGGGCTGATATTGTCGCTCCTGACGTTTGGCCTGTTCTCTTTGGGCACCGCTCTGGTCGGCTCTTTTTCCGCTCTGGTCCTTATGCGCTTCCTCACAGGTGTGGGCCTGGGTGGAGCGCTCCCAAATCTTGTGGCAATCGCGGCCGAGGCGCTCTCACGCGAACGGCGCGGCACGGCCGTCGGGCTGATGTACGCCGGCATTCCGATCGGCGGCGCGATCGCGAGTGCGGTCTCGATCCTCGGACTGCATGACAGCTGGGAATCGATCTTCGTCATAGGCGGCATTTTACCCGTTGCGCTCGTGCCCGTACTCTTGTTGTCGCTGCCGGACCTGAAAGTCGCGCGGGACCATGGCGACGAGGCAAATATCAGCGCCACGTTCAGATCCATTTTCGGTCCTTCGAGCTGGCAGACGACGCTGCTTCTGTGGCTTGGCTTCTTCTTCTCGCTCCTCGTTCTCTATCTCCTGCTGAACTGGCTGCCGGCATTGATGGTCGCCAAGGGCTTCAGCAAATATGACGCCGGAATAGTCCAGATCGTCTTCAACATCGGCGGCGCGGCCGGAAGCCTGATGGTCGGCAATGCGCTCGACGGCATTCATCGCCGCCGCGCGGTCATTCTCAGCTACGGCCTGCTTGTCGCCGCACTGTTCGGTGTCGCCCTGCTGCCGAACAACCTTGCCTTGGCTATCGTCTCGGGCGTGCTTCTCGGGGGTACGATCATCGGCGTACAGGCAATCCTCTACGGTCTCGCGCCGCAAAGCTATACGCAGGAAGTGCGCGGCACGGCGGTGGGATTTGCGGTCGCGGCAGGCCGCCTTGGTTCCGTCGCCGGCCCGCTCCTTGCCGGCGCGCTCGTTGCCGGCGGAAAGTCCGCGACTGAAGTTCTGCTGGGCATCGTGCCGATCGCCATTCTCGGCGGCCTGGCCAGCCTGCTGCTTGTCCACCGCTTGGCTAAGGCGCAAAATGCTGGAAACCGCGATGCAGCGGCAGAATACGAAAGCACCGCCGTTTCGCAGACATCCGCTTGATCAGCAATTTCAATGTCGAACAGGAAGCTTCCATGAACATTCCCCTTCTCATCAATGGCGCGGATAGTCCCGCCGCAAGCGGCAGAACCTACGATCGTTTCGACCCCTTTACCGAACGGCTTGCAAGCCGCGCATCCGCCGCCGGACTTGAGGACGTCGCTGCTGCAGTTGAAGCCGCCTCAACTGCATTTGCGGCATGGTCAAAGACAGGCCCCACTCAGCGCCGCGCATTGCTGACGAAGGCGGCGGAGATCATGGAATCCAAGGCTGGAGAATTCACCAGATTGATGATGGAGGAAACCGGAGCCACCGCACCGTGGGCGGGCTTCAACGTCATGCTTGCCGCCAATATTCTGCGGGAGGCCGGCGCGATGACAACCCAGATTGCCGGCGAAATCATTCCCTCCGACAAGCCCGGCGCGCTGGCCATGGGCGTTCGCCAAGCAGTCGGCGTTTGCCTGGCGATTGCCCCCTGGAACGCGCCCGTCATCCTGGCAACGCGCGCAATTGCAATGCCGATTGCCTGCGGCAACACCGTCGTCCTCAAGGCGTCCGAGCAATGCCCGGGCACACATCGGCTGATTGCCACGGCCATGACGGAGGCAGGCCTGCCGGCCGGCGTCATCAATGTCATCACCAATGCGCCCGAAAACGCGGCGGAGATCGTTGCAGCACTCGTCGCTCATCCGGCCGTAAGGCGGGTCAACTTCACCGGGTCGACCAAGGTCGGCAGGATCATCGCCAAACTTGCCGCCGAACACCTGAAACCCGCCCTGCTCGAACTCGGCGGCAAGGCGCCGCTCGTCGTTCTGGACGATGCCGACATCGACGGCGCGGTCAATGCCGCCGTTTTCGGCGCTTTCTTGCATCAGGGGCAGATCTGCATGTCGACGGAGCGCATCATCGTGCACCAGGCGATTGCCGATGAGTTCGCTGCCAAGCTTGCAGCGCGTGCGGCCCAATTGCCGGCCGGCGATCCCCGGGGACACGTAGTCCTCGGCTCGCTCATCAGTCTCGACGCCGCCAAGAAGATGGAAGCACTGATATCAGACGCCGAGGCCAAGGGCGCAAAGCTCGTCGCGGGCGGCAAGCGCACCGGCACCGTCGTCGAGGCGACGCTGCTCGATCACGTCACCCGCGAGATGCGGATCTATTCCGAGGAATCCTTCGGGCCAGTTAAGCCGATCATCCGAGTGGCCGACGAAGAGGAGGCAATCCGGGTGGCAAACGACACCGAGTATGGTTTGTCCGCCGCGGTCTTCAGCCGCAATGTCCAAAGGGCGATGGCCGTTGCGGCCCGCATAGAGTCGGGCATCTGCCATATCAACGGGCCGACCGTTCACGACGAGGCGCAGATGCCCTTCGGTGGTGTGAAGGGGAGCGGCTACGGACGCTTCGGAGGGAAAGCCGCGATCGCGGAGTTCACCGATCTACGCTGGATAACCATTGAGGACGCTGCCCAGCACTATCCGTTCTAACAGAACGAGGTGCCTACAACTCAGAGCCGAGCCGACGCAGATCGCACAGACATTTCCGCGCGCGATCTGCCAGCCGACGTCGTCATGGCATGGCCGATAAAGCCTGCGACAGCACCTGGCTTCGCAAGGCTATTGCCGACAAAAGCCCAAGCGGCGAAAACCTCAGCCGGCGATATAGGCCTTGATTTCCTCGGCCTCACGCTCGACTTCGGCGATGCGCGATTTCACCACGTCGCCGATCGAAATGATGCCGGCAAGCTTGCCGTTGCTTTCCACCGGCACGTGACGGAAGCGGCGGCTGGTCATCAGCTCCATCAGCTCGTTGACGGTCGTCTCCTCATGGCAGCGGTAGACCTTCGCGGTCATGACCTGGGCCAGCGGCTGGTCGAGGCCTTCCTTGCCGTGTTTGGCGATCGCATGCACGAGATCGCGCTCGGTGAACATCCCCGAAATCCGATTCTCCATGCCGACGACGACGATGGCGCCGATCTTCTTCTTACTGAGGATGGCGGCCGCCTCGGCGACGGTGGTGCTCGGCGCGGCAGTGATAACGTCCCTGCCCTTCAGGTCGAGGATTGCTTTAACTGAACTGGTCATTCGAACCTCCTATGTCCGTGAAACACTTGTCACAGGCATCCGCGGCGGTTTCTCCCCCCAGCGCGGATAGGTCAATCGTGCACCGCCCGGCTCAGGATTGCAACATATCCTTCTCGGTTCCGTCAGGTTCCATCACCGGTGGGCGCGGCGCCCGGTCGAACAGCGAAAACAGCAAGAAGCCGAACACGAAACCGCCGATATGCGCGTCCCAGGCAATCGCCTGATCGCTGTCGCCGACGAGCGGGATGCCGACCGCAATCAGCGCGTTGCCGACCAGCCAGAGCAGCATGAAGATGATGACTGTGCGGCTCTTCAGCGCCTCGACGAAGGAAAGCCGAGGATTGAGATGCGCAGGCAGCATCGGCCGCCGTTCGGCCGGAAAGGCGAATCGGCAGGCGGCGCCCATCAGCCCGGAGATGACGCCCGACGCGCCGATCAGCAGCGACACGTCCCCCCAGTTCAGCACCGCGTGCAGGGCGGCGGAAGCGACGGCGGAAAAAATCCAGAAGAGCACGAAACGCAGCGTCCCGATGCGACGCACGACCGGCGCGCCGAAGGCCATCAGCCAGAAGGCGTTAAAGAGGATATGCTGGACGCTGCCGTGCAGCAGAGAATAGGTGACGGGCGTCCAGAACAGCTCCGGCCCCTGCTGCGACAGCGGAATCACATAGCGGGCGGGAACGAAGCCGAAGGTGAAGAACAGCCAGTTCAGCGCGTCATCGGACAGCAGGAGCTCCTGCACCGCATAGATGACGGCCAGCAGGCAAAGGCTGAAGAACAGCGCCGGCGGAAGGTTGAAGACCGGTTCGCGCGGTGGCCGTGCCGGCGGCTGGACCTGGGGAGGTTCGGGCGCCTTATGCGGCTCGGCCGACTGCTCATTCATCTGTGTTTTGCCTCGTTGAGGCCACAGCCATACAGGAGCGACTGTCAAAAAAAAAGCCGTCCGAAGTGCCGGACGGCGTGACCCTGAGCTCCAGGAAAAGACCTCGGCCCGGGCAGGTTGTGCTGAACTTCGAAAGTCGAAGCGCTGGCAGGACAGTCTCACGACGGGCATCGCATCTCAACCGAAACCATCTCTTAACCTTAACCGCCGCGATTTGGCATGAAACCCGCAAGGTAGAGCCTGTACGGGCAATGACTGCCCGAAAATGCTCCGGAATGGGACAGGTTGGTGTGAAATGCGGCTACAAACGACCATCGAGATTTTTGACTACTGGAACCGTATCCGCGGCGCTGCCGATGCGCCGCTGAAATCACAGGTCGACCCCTCCGCCGTCCCCCATCTTCTTCAAAGTCTCTTTATTCTGGAGACGCGCGAGGGCGGAGATATCTGCTTCCGGCTCGCGGGCACCCGCATCTGTGATCTCTTTGGGCGTGACCTGCGCGGCGAACGTTTTTCGTCTCTCTGGGCAAATGGTCAGTTCGCGGACATCGAACGCACTGCGATGGGCGTGATGGACCATGCCATGCCGGCCCTGTTCAACGCCACCGGCTACAGCACCGTTGGTCATCAGGCCTCCTTCGAGATTATCATGATGCCGCTGCGTTCGTCGGACGGCGCATGCGACCGGCTGCTCGGCGCGATCGCGCCGGCGGCGGCCGCGAGCTGGCTGGAGATCGTACCGCTCGAATTCCTGGCGCTCGACCGCAGCCGGCTGCTGCCCGGAAAATTCGACAAGCCAGCACCGGCCAAACTGCGCCCCATCAACAGGATCGTCGCTGGCAAAAGCACCCATTTCGGGCAGGTCATGCGCCGCATGGTGTCGCAGCTGCTGAGCGTGGAGGCGCGCTGACGGTCCCGTTTCGGCACATCGGGCATACTCGTTTTCCGCTATATGCGGACCGGGCAAAACAACCTTCTGTTAATGGATTGTGGGTAAAGATCGGTCTCTGCGATTTTCATGAAGAAGCCCTTTGATGCACTCGTTCCAGCCAGCTCAGACGCAACGACCTGCGCCGCGCCCTGAACAGGGCGTTTTCCAGCGCGTGCCCATCAATATGCAGGGCCGGCTGATGCTTGCGAACTACGAGGAATTCGAATGCATGGTGATCGACATGTCGCCTGGCGATATGTACGTCACCTGCCTCGGCCGGCCGCGCGCCAACGAACGCGTCGTCGCCTATATCGACCATCTCGGCCGCGTCGAAGGTTATGTCCAGACGATCGATGGCCGTGGCTTCACCATGTCGATCAACGCCACCGACCGGAAACGCGAGAAGCTCGCGGCCCAGCTCACCTGGCTTGCCAACAAGCATGAACTCGGCCTGCCCGAGGATCGCCGCCACGACCGTCTGACGCCACGCGACACGAAGACCGAGCTGACGCTTGAAGACGGCACGCGTTATTCCTGCCGCATCATGGACCTTTCGCTGTCGGGCGCTGCCGTCGACGTCGAGATGCGCCCGTCGATCGGAACGGCCGTGCGCCTCGGCAACATGCGTGGTCGCGTCGTGCGCCATTTCGTCGAAGGCGTGGCGATCGAATTCCTGTCGATCCAGTCCCGCGAGACGCTGCGCGAATTCCTTTAACAGCTGCGGAAAATGGCGCTGCCTTGCCGGGGATTCCGTGGCGGGGCGCAATGACGAACTTCCATCGAACGCGGTTGCCAGGTCCGGCGTGCGCCCGGTCAGGTCGTGTTGAAAAGCCGGCACTTCACGGCAAGAGCTTTGCAAGCGGCAACGAATCTGGCTTTGGAAAGCACGCGCGAAACCTGTCGCAAGTCGTTCCACCCAGTCGGTAGATAATATTATGAGTGGAACAAGCTGCGACACCGATCGGCACCCAATGAGGTTGGGGAAAAATGTGCAGTTTTTTGGCCTCGCGAATGCCTCGCCCGTCATCCCTTCGTCACGGATATAATGGATAAGGCCCCGCCTCGATTGCAGGTGCGCCCATGTCAGATATTTATCCCGAAATCGAACCCTATGATCATGGTCAGCTCGATACGGGCGACGGCAATCTGATCTATTGGGAGGCCTGCGGCAATCCGGCGGGTCGGCCGGCGCTGGTGCTGCATGGCGGCCCTGGTTCCGGCTGTTCGACCGCGGTGCGACGCTACTTCGATCCCGACGCCTATCGAATCATTTTGTTCGACCAGCGCAATTGCGGCCGCAGCCTGCCGAGTGCTGCCGATCCCGAAACCGATCTCTCGCTCAACACCACCTGGCATCTCGTTGCCGATATCGAGCGGCTGCGGTCCTGTCTCGGCATCGACAGCTGGCTGCTTTTTGGCAATTCCTGGGGTTCGACGCTGGCACTCGCCTATGCCGAAACCCATCCGGAGCGAGTTGCTGCGATCGTCATCGCAGGCGTGACCACGACAAGGCGCTCGGAAATCGACTGGCTCTATCGCGGCGTGGCGCCGCTCTTTCCGGAAGAATGGCACCGTTTCCGCCAGGCGGTTCCTCCTGGCAGGCAGGAACAGGACGAGGACATGGTTGCCGCCTACCATGGTCTCCTCAACGATCCGAATTCGGAGACGCGCTTCAAGGCGGCGCGTGACTGGCATGACTGGGAGGCGGCCTCGATCCTGCTCGCCGATCCCCAAGGCCGGCCGCGCCGCTGGGCCGACCCGGCCTATTTGCTGACGCGCGCCCGCATCATCACCCACTACTTCACCAACGGCGCCTGGCTGGAGGACGGCCAACTTTTGAAGAATGCCGCACGGCTCAGCGGCATCCCCGGTATCCTGCTGCAGGGAAGGTTCGACATTGAGGCGCCGCTCGTCACCGCTTGGGAACTCGCCCGCGCCTGGCCGCAAAGCGAGCTCAGCATCCTTGCGCATGCTGCCCATTCCACCGCAAATCCGGAAATGAGCGCAGCGATCGTCGCCGCCACCGATCGATTTCGCGATATCTAGCAAAAATAATTTTCCCGCCCACACCGGCGATCTGAAAGATATTCTGCTTTTGGGTCGGCCGACTCGGTCAATTCCGGCGGCATCGATGGCCAGGCCCACGTCGCTGCAGATCGCCTGCCGGCAGCCGGAATTTATCCGGCTCAACGAAAATCCTTAACATGACGACGGCAGCGCAACCTTTTTGCGGGCGAAAGCCTTGTTGTGTGGATTAAAATTTTAAGCGAATTCGCGACAAATCCGCATCGAATTTTATGCGCATTCGAATCTGTTTTTAGCCAAGCTTTATCGGTATTTGAATCAACTAAGCCTTTAATTCTATTGCGTAATTTTGCGTGAGATAAAAATGTCTGTGCCATTGTCACCTCAACTTACGGGGAGACGGCAATGACAACTACGAACATCCTGAAAGGCGGCCTTCTGGCCGGTGCCATCATGATGACAATGGCGGGTTCGGGACAGGCGATGCCCGCCAGCATGGCCCTTGCAGGCAATGCCAGCCCGCCGATCGGACACTACGAATTCTGCAAGGCTAATCCGACGGAATGTGTTGAAGTCGGCGGCGATGCCGGACCGGCGATCCTCACCGAAGATCGCTGGAAGGAAATTCTCAAGGTCAACTACACCGTCAATTCGGCAATCCAGCCGATGACGGATGAGCAGATCTACGGGGTCGAAGAGCGCTGGGCCTATCCGCGCACCGTCGGCGACTGCGAGGATTATGCCCTGCTGAAGCGCAAGATGCTGATCGATGACGGTTTCTCGCCGTCCGACACGCTGATCACCGTCGTGCTGCAGCCGAATGGCGAAGGCCATGCCGTGCTGACGGTTCGAACCGATCATGGCGACTTCATCCTCGACAATATGCGCAACAAGGTGCTGCTGTGGTCGGATACCGAATACACCTATCTAAAGCGCCAGTCCGCCGACGATCCGGCCCGCTGGTCGAAGCTTCAGGACGGCCGCGCTGTCGCGGTCGGTAGCGTCAAGTAAGCACAGCCTGCCGGCCATTGCCGGTTGCAGCTGCGGCCCGGTCAGTCCCCGCATCCCGTCCCCGACCGGCGCCCAAGAGCCGTTCCCGCTGTCCCGGGAACGGCTCGCCCCTTTTCAAGCCTTACCCATCAACATCTTAGCGAATTATTAACCTTGCCGGTCCGATCATGGTGATGAGATTCATCATCGGCACCGGCGGCTCATGTTCTTCCTGCGGCGGACCGAAACCCGAAGAACCGCCATGAGCCATGCCGCGCACAGCGCACCCGACGAGCAGCCGCTTCTTTCCATGGGGTTTCTCCTCCGCACGATGGCGGTGATTGCCGTTCTGGCGGTCCTGACTGTTGCCATCAGCATAGGCGGCCGCTGGTTCGGCCGGCATATCTCGCTCGCCGGCAACACCGACAGCACGGCTGAAATCAAGCTGGCCATCGGCCGCGACACCGTGAAATTCCCCGAGAATGCCATCCGCTTCCCGAGTCAAAGGCATGAAGGCGCCGCCGAGCGCGTCGATCTCTACCTCGCCTGGCCGGAAATGCAGGGTTACGGCCAGGAAAACCACCTACGATTCGACGATATCACCCAATCCTCCGGGCTGATCTTCCTGCAGATCACCCAGAGCACCATGTCGCGCGACATGTCCGGGCGGCTGGAGCCGATCTATTCGCATCTGCTCGAAGGAACTGCGGAGCCCTTCCGCGACGGGCTGACGCTGCACCGTCTTCGCGCCGATGCGGGTTACGGCGACGAGGTGCTGCTGACGGCGCCCGTCAAGGGCGGGCCGGATTACGTCGTGCGCTGCATATTGCCGTCAGCCCCGGATAAGGCGGCGGGCGGAGACTGTCAGCGCGATATCAAGGTCGGTCGGGATCTCAGCGTTCTCTACCGCTTCTCAAGCAGCCATCTCGACGATTGGGAACATATTGATGCCGCTATCCGCACCTTTGTAGACGCGCGTCTTGTGAACCGTTCTGCAACAAGTCCCTAAAATGCTCCACGAACGGCGAAATAAACGATTCATCATAAACGGATTGGTAACGCCCAACCGGTAATTTTAGAAGACGAGCTGTGCGGCGGGAGGTGTGCGGTTCCTGCCAAAATCTGAAGTGCCAAATATCTGAAATGCAAGCGAAGAGTGGAATAGTGTCAAGGTCAGTCTCCTCCGTATCATCGCCCCGATCCGGCAGTTTTTTCGCAAGGCTGCTGGCGATCCTTTCGGTGGCCGTCACGATCGTCATGGTCGATTCGGTGAATGCCGACGCGGAAGCGGCAAATCCGAAATATGCAGGCATCGTCGTCGACGCCAAGACCGGCAACGTTCTCTACAGTGAGAACGCCGACCGGCTGCAGTACCCCGCCTCCCTGACCAAGATGATGACCCTCTACATGACCTTCGAGGCATTGGAGCAGGGTCGCATCCGCCTCGATACGCCGGTTCCCTTCTCCGCCCATGCGGCAGCCCAGGCGCCGACCAAGCTCGGCGTGCGCGCCGGCGGTACGATCACCGTCGAACAAGGCATTCTCGGTCTCGTCACTCTGTCGGCCAATGATGCCGCAACCGCGCTCGGCGAAATGCTCGGCGGCGGCAGCGAGGATCGCTTCGCCCAGCTGATGACCGCCAAGGCGCATGCGCTCGGTATGACGCGCACCACCTATCGCAATGCGAACGGCCTGCCGAATACGGCGCAGATGACGACGGCGCGCGACCAGGCCCGCCTCGGCATCGCCCTTCGCCAGCATTTCCCGCAATATTACGGCTATTTCTCCACGCGCGCCTTCAAGTTCGGCAGCCGCACGATTCGCAGCCACAACCGCTTGGTCGGTTCAGTGCGCGGCGTCGACGGCATCAAGACCGGTTACACGCGGGCGGCCGGTTTCAATCTGGTAAGCTCGGTGCAGGTGGACGACAAGTCGATCGTCGGCGTCGTGATGGGTGGCGCATCGACGCCTGCCCGCGATGCCCAGATGCGCAATCTGATCGCCACCTATCTGCCGAAAGCATCGAGCCGTGGCGGTTCGTCGGCGCTAATCGCCCAGGCAGCCCCTGCCCCGGCGATGATCGTGACGCCGGCTCCGGTCCAGCCCCAGAAGGCTCAGCAAGTAGCGAAGACCATCACCGCAGCGCAGCCGCCCGTTTCGGCCGCCGCTGCCGATATCAGCCTGCCGCATAAAGGCCCGCTGCCGGATGCGCGCTATCAGGTCGCCGAGACCGAGGTCGCCTATGCCGAGGCCGCTGCACCGAAATCCGACAATCCGCTGGTAGCACAGCCGATGCCGGCGCCCACCAAGGTCAAGACCATGACCTTCAAGCAACAGGCAGCGGTCGCCGCACCAAAGCCGACGCCTGCATCTGTGCCGTCGGAACAGGGCGATACGTCGGTCGATAACGTCACAACCGCCTCGACCACTCCCTCCCCGACTCGCACTGCTTCAACCAGCAATGGCCCGGCAGGTTGGGTCGTGCAGGTCGGCATCTCGCCGAGCCGGCAGATGGCCATGGATCTCCTGGAGGGCGCCAAGAGCAAGGGCGGCAAGGCATTGGCCTCGGCAAAGCCTTTCGCGGTCGCCTACGCCGCTGGTGGTGACCAGCTTTACCGCGCCCGCTTCGGCGGCTTCGACGATCAGCGCGACGCCGTCAACGCCTGCAAGGCCTTGAAAAGGGCCGGCATCAAGTGCTGGGCGGCTGCCCAATGAGCTATTCGATGCTGCCTGCAAGATGGCCGGCGGCATCGGTGACGGCCGGAATCGGTGTTTGCGTTTCCGGCCACCGTTCTTGAACTCGATCAGTATTGCGTACGGGGAAAACAATGGCAATCAATGAGAATGTTCCGGGAATGCCTTCAGACCGCCGCACGGCAGCCAAGGGGCGCTCATCCCTGCATCCGCTGCACGAGGCGGCTTTGCGCCTCGCCGAAATCGGCCTGCAGAGGCCGAAGGCGAAGTCTCCGAAGACCCGGGACCTTATCAATCTGCTGCTGTGCCATGGTGCCCGCGCCTGGCGCTATTCCCAGCCCGAAGCCCGCATCCATCTGCATGTGACCTCGCCGGATGGCAGCGCGCCGGTGCAGCTGCGCCTGCGCTGAACTGCAGAGTGCCACGTGCCCAATCCGACGCGGCGTCACGTCCAATCCACGCATGAACCTTTCCGGAAATCAGCTCCGATTTTCGGTAAACGACCGGTAGAGCAGCTTTTGAGATCTGGCCCATCAACAGGACAGATGAAATATCTGCTTTGGAATGTGGAAAGATCATCAACCTCTTTTGCTGGTGGAGGGATGGCCAAATAAATGTTCATCCGCGACGCCAATCCCGATGATACTGCCGCAATGTTGCGGCTGCTTCGTCAAATAGCCGCTTGCTCCAATGATGCTGAGCATGGGCCTGGCAGCACTGATGAACAACTGCTTGGCGTCATTGAAAACTGCAAGACGTTTGTGCTCGGAAAGAATGATCAGTTAATCGGCATCAATGCCGTCCGAATAGTGGACTTATCCGAACATCCTCGATCCCGCTACCGAAAGATGGCCTTCATAATGGCACTCGGCGTTGAAGAAATCGAACGTCGTCGTGGCTATGGGGCGGCGCTCTTCGACCACATGCGGAAATGGTTATCTGAAGAAGAGGTCGATCTAATCAGCCTTAACGTGTCGGCTTCAAACGAAGCGGCTCAGGCATTTTATCGAAGAATGGGCTTGGCCGCCCGATCCGTTCAGATGGATCAATCCCTGAAACGCTGATCAACACATCACCGGACGTATACGATTTTCGGGGATTAGAGCAGACCAAGGTCCGTAAGCTCGCGGCGCAGATCCGCGGGCATTTCGGCAATACCGGCGCCAAGGCTTGTCAGGTCGCGCGGCACGTCGTCCTCGGTGTAATAACGCCAGCCCTGGAAGGGACGCTTCGGCTGCACAGCCGTCTCGATGACCTCAGGGCCGAGCATCAGGCGGCAGCGCGAAATGCCTTCGCCGTCGGTGAAGGTCTCGATGTCGAGCAGCTTCTGCCGCGCCTGCACCTGCCCCTTGATCACCCAGTAGAGCGAGCCGCCGTCAAGCAGCTCCTCCATCCGTTTCGGCGCCATGCGCGTCGTATGGACCGAATGCGGCTCGAGCCCGGCGGCGATGGCACGCAGCGAGCGTTCCGCCACCCATTCACGCAGATCGTCTATCGAGTCGGCGCCGACACAGAGTTTGATGAGATGCAATGCCATGCTGCCGTTGAAATCCTTTTGGCAGCGAGCGTCAAGCACCAAGCATCCGGCATCCACAAACTCAACATTCGACGACGTTGACCGCAAGACCGCCGGTCGAGGTTTCCTTATATTTCTCGCTCATATCATGGCCGGTCTGGCGCATGGTCTCGATACAGGCATCGAGCGGCACGAAATGCTGGCCGTCGCCCTTGATGGCGAGCGAGGCCGCCGTGACGGCTTTGACGGCGCCGAGCGCGTTGCGTTCGATGCAGGGAACCTGCACCAGGCCTGCGATCGGATCGCAAGTCATGCCGAGATGATGTTCGAGCGCGATTTCGGCGGCGTTTTCAATCTGTTCCGGCGTGCCGCCCATGACGGCGGCAAGGCCCGCGGCCGCCATCGCAGCCGCCGACCCCACCTCGCCCTGACAGCCGACCTCGGCGCCCGAGATCGAGGCATTGTGCTTGATGATGCCGCCGATGGCGGCGGCCGTCAGCAAATAGTCGCGGATGCCGTTCTGGTCCCAGTCCTCGTGGAAATGCTCATAATAGCGGATCGTCGCCGGAATGACGCCGGCAGCACCATTGGTCGGCGCCGTGACGACGCGCCCACCGGCTGCATTCTCCTCGTTGACGGCCATCGCATAGACGCTCAGCCAGTCATTGGCGAGCAGCGGGTTGATGCGGTTGCTGCGCCACTCCTCCTCCAGCTTGTCGTGAATCCTGCGGGCGCGGCGCTTGACGTTGAGACCACCCGGCATGATGCCATCGACCTTGAGGCCGCGTTCGATGCAGGAGCGCATTGCCTCCCAGATCCGGTCAAGCCCCTGGTCGAGCTCCTCTTGGCTGCGCTGGCTCTCCTCGTTCGCCCGCTTCATCTGGGCGATCGACAACCCCGAGCGCTCCGCCATCTCGAGCATCTGCTTGGCGGTGGAGAAGGGATAGGGCACACGCGTGCCGCCGGGCGCGTTCTTCTTCGCCCGCATCTGCTCCAGCTCGGTGTCGGTCACGACGAAGCCGCCGCCGACCGAATAATAGATGCGCTTGACGAGAAGCCGGCCGTCTTTGTCATAGGCGGAAAAGACCATGCCGTTGGCATGGCCGGGCAGCGACTGTTTCTTGTCGAAGATCAGGTCGGTTTTCGGCTGGAACTGATAGGCGGGATGGCCCTCCGGCGTGATGCGGCCGGTGCGCTCCACGGCGTCGACGATGCCGTCCATTCTGTCGGGATCGACGCTGTCGGGCGCTTCGCCCATCAGCCCGAGAATGACAGCCCTGCCCGTGCCGTGGCCGATCCCGGTATGGGCGAGCGAGCCGTGCAGGCTGACCTTGATGGCTGTGACCTGCGCGCCCGATGACGGGCGCGGCCATTCGTTCGAGAGGATCAGCTCGAGAAACCGGTTGGCCGCCGACATCGGACCCATCGTGTGCGAGCTCGACGGCCCAACACCGATCTTGAAGACATCGAATACCGAGAGAAACATGGGTGCGCCTTCTGAATACGAGGATGCAAGCTTAAGCGAGGTCGGTTTCGAATCCGTGCAGCACACCGACATCGCATGGAGCCGGTGCGACATTCCGGCTGCACACTGGAGCGCCGCGTGTCCAATAGGACGCGCAGGCACTTTGAGTGTGCGCATAATCCTTCCCGAAAATCGAATCCGATTTTCGGGGTCATGCGCTAAACCAACTGGTCCGCCTTGCCCGATATCGACGCAGAACCGATTGGACAACCGGATTGCGATCTTGGCCGTTAGCACTGGTTGATGAAGGCTATGCAGCGGAAGAACCGGAGCCTTGTCTTGACAGTCTGCACCGACTGCCAATGTCCTGCTGACGTCGATGCTAGACGACACCTTGCAGATTGGGAGATTGGACACATGGCGCTCAAACGGATGGACAACGTCGGAATCGTCGTCGATGACCTCGAAGAGACGATTGATTTCTTTCGCGACCTCGGCCTCGAGCTCGAAGGGCGGGCTGCGATCGAAGGAGAATGGGCTGGACGTGTCACTGGACTGGGCGATCAGCACGTCGAGATTGCCATGATGCGCACGCCGGACGGCCACAGCCGGCTCGAACTCTCCCGCTTCCTCAGGCCGCCTGCCGTCGCGGATCACCGCAATGCCCCGGTCAACGCTCTAGGCTACCTCCGCGTCATGTTCGCCCTGGACGACATCGACGAGACGCTTGAGAGGCTCCGCAAGCGCGGCGCGCAGCTCGTCGGCGAAGTAGTGGACTATCAAGATACCTATCGGCTCTGCTACATCCGCGGGCCTGGAGGGCTTCTCATCGGACTCGCCCAAGAACTTGGCTGAGCGCTATGCGAACAGAATAATGAAGAGCGTCCAATGTCAGCGAGCGCCTCTCACAAAGAGTGGAAAATGTAACGCCGGTTTCAAGCATCACCATTCAGGAGCGCCGATCAGCAGACTGCGCTCGCTGTGCTCGGCGATGGACTTGTAGGTGGCAGCCGTCGCAGGCAGCCCCCATCCCTTTATCAATCCGTAGACAGCCGGAATGACGATCAGCGTCAGCAGCGTGGACGATACCATGCCGCCGATCATCGGCACGGCAATGCGCTGCATGATCTCCGAGCCAGTACCCGTCCTCCAGAGGATGGGAACGAGACCGGCCATGATGGCGACCACCGTCATCATCTTCGGCCGAACGCGCTCGACCGCACCGACCATAATCGCTCTGTTGAGATCTAGCCTCGAGAAGGCGCGGCCTTCCTTTTCGGAGACTTCGCGCTGCTCCTTCATGGCATGGTCGAGGTAGATCAGCATGATCACCCCGGTTTCGGCGGCGACCCCGGCAAGCGCGATAAAGCCGACGGCGACCGCGACGGAGGCGTTGAAGCCCATCCACCACATCAGCCAGATGCCGCCCACCAGCGCGAACGGCAGGGACAGCATGACGATCATGGTTTCTGTCAGCGCCTTGAAGTTCAGGTAGAGCAGCAGGAAGATCAGCGCCAGCGTCAAGGGAACGACGACGGCCAGCCGCGCCTTGGCCCGTTCGAGATATTCGAACTGGCCGCTCCAGGCGACGGAATAGCCTGGCGGCATTGTCACTCTCTTGGCCACCACCTGCTGGGCTTCCGCCACATATCCGCCGAGATCGCGATTGGCGATATCTACGTAGATGTAGACGGCAAGTTGGCCGTTCTCGGTGCGAATGGTCGTCGCCCCGCGGGTCAACTTGACGTCCGCCACCTCACCGAGCGGAACGGTTCCGCCGCCCGGCAAGGATATCTGCACATCCCTGGCGATGGACTGCGGATCGCTTCGAGACGCCCGCGGATATCTAACCGCCACGCCATATCGCTCGCGGCCTTCCACCGTCTGGGTGACGACCTCCGAACCGAGAGCCATGCCGACGACGTCCTGGACATCGTTGATGGTCAGTCCATAGCGGCCGAGCGCCGCCCGATCTGGAACGATGTCGAGGTAGTAGCCGCCGATCACCCGCTCCGCATAGGCGCTCGACGTTCCGGGGATCGCCTTCAGCACGGTCTCGATCTGGCGGGCGATCTTCTCCATCTCGCCGAGATCGGTGCCATAGACCTTGACCCCGACGGGCGTCCTAATTCCGGTCGACAGCATGTCGATGCGAGCGCGGATCGGCATGGTCCAGGCATTTGAGACGCCGGGGAACTGCAGGGCGGCATCCATCTCCTGCTTCAGGCTGTCGGTGGTCACTCCCGGTCGCCATTCGGATTTCGGCTTCAGGGTGATGATCGTCTCGAACATTTCCGTCGGCGCCGGGTCGGTGGCCGTGAGCGCACGGCCGGCCTTGCCGAAGACGCTTTGCACTTCGGGAAAGGACTTGATGATGCGGTCCTGTGTCTGCATCAGTTCCGCCGCCTTGGTGACCGATATGCCGGGCAAGGTGGTCGGCATGTACATCAGCGTGCCCTCGTCGAGATTGGGCATGAACTCGCTACCGATATGCTGGACGGGCCAGACGGTGACCCCAAGGATCAGGAGTGCCGCCAGTATGGTCAGCGTCTTCACCCGCAGCACGCCCGAGATGACGGGGCGATAGATCCAGATGAGGAACCGGTTCAGGGGATTCTTGTGCTCGGGGACGATGTAGCCGCGAACGAAGAGGATCATCAGCGCGGGCACCAAGGTCACCGACAGCAGCGCGGCGGCCGCCATCGAGAAGGTCTTGGTGAAGGCGAGCGGGCCGAACAGGCGGCCCTCCTGCGATTCCAGCGTGAAGATCGGCAGGAACGACACGGTGATGATCAGCAGGCTGAAGAACAGCGCCGGGCCGACTTCGCTCGCCGCCTCGACCAGGATGTTGATGCGGGGCTTGTCCGGCGGCGCGCGTTCGAGATGCTTGTGAGCGTTCTCGATCATGACGATCGCCGCGTCGATCATCGCCCCGATGGCAATCGCGATGCCACCAAGGCTCATGATGTTCGCGCCAATGCCAAGTAGCTTCATGGCGATGAAGGCCATCAGAATGCCGACGGGCAGTATGATGATGGCGACCAGCGCACTGCGCACGTGAAGAAGAAAGGCGATCGTTACCAGCGCGACGACGATCGATTCCTCGACCAGCGTGCCTTTCAGCGTCTCGATGGCCGCCTCGATCAGTGTCGAGCGGTCGTAGACGGGAACGATCTCCGTGCCATCAGGTAGGCTGCTCTTGATCGACTCCAGGCTCTTCTTGGCGTTGTCGATGACCGTAAGCGCATTGGCACCAAACCGCTGTAGCACGATGCCGCTGGCGACCTCGCCTTCGCCGTTCAGTTCGGTGATGCCGCGTCGCTCGTCGGGAACGAGTTCCACCCTGGCGACGTCGCTCAGCTTGAGCGGCACGCCGTTCTGGCTCTTCAGCACGATGTTCTCGATATCGGGAATGCCCTCGAGATAGCCGCGCCCGCGCACCATGAACTCGAATTCTGACAGTTCGACGGTGCGGCCACCGACGTCGGTGTTGCTGGCGCGCACGGCATTGGCCACGTCATAGAGCGTGACGCCCTGCGCCTTCAGCCGGGCCGGATCGACGACGATCGAATACTGTTTGACGAAGCCGCCGACACTCGCGACTTCCGAGACGCCTTCGGACTTGGAGACGGCAAAGCGTATCACCCAATCCTGTAGCGACCGCAGTTCGGCGAGCGACAATTGCTTGGCGACAACCGCATATTGATAGACCCAGCCCACGCCCGTCGCGTCAGGGCCGAGTGTCGGCGTGATGCCTTGTGGCAGACGGCTCTGCGCGGCGTTCAGATATTCCAGCACGCGGCTTCGCGCCCAGTAAGGATCGGTGCCATCGTCGAAGATGACATAGACGAAGGAGACGCCGAAGAAGGAAAAGCCGCGGACGACCTTCGATTTCGGCACCGTCAGCATCGAGGTCGTCAGCGGATAGGTCACCTGGTCCTCGACCACCTGCGGGGCCTGGCCGGGATATTCGGTGTAGACGATGACCTGGATGTCGGAGAGATCTGGGATGGCGTCGAGGGGAAGGGACCGCAGGGCATAAACGCCGCCCGCGACGGCGAGCGCCGCCCCGACTAAAATCAACACGAAATTGTGGGCGGACCACGAGATGACGCGCGAGATCATGGCTTGGCCTCCTCGGTCATGGCGCTCAGCGCGGAATTGAGGTTGCTTTCGGCGTCGAGCAGGAAGTTGGCGGCAACCACCACCTTGTCGCCGGCTGCCACGCCCTTGGTGATCTCCGTCTGGTCCTCGCCGCGCACGCCAAGCTTGACGTCCCTTGGTTCGAATTGCCCACCGCCCTTGTCGATGAAGACGACCTGGCGGTCGCCGGTATCGATGACGGCACTGTTCGGCACGGCGACGACGGGCTTCGGCGCCCCCGCCTCGATCTCGACCTCGGCATACATGTTGGACAGCAGCACGCCATCCGGGTTGGGAAGCTCGATACGGACCTTGGTCGTCCGCGTCTGCATATCGACCTGAGGATAGACAAGGTCGACCACCCCGTTGAACGACTTGCCGGGAAGGCTCCTGACAGTGACGGTGACCTCGGCTCCGTTGCGGATGGAGGCCAGATCGTATTCCGGCACGTCAGCCACCACCCAGACATTGGAGATGTCGGCGATGCGGAACAGCACGTCGCCCGGTTTGGCCATCATCCCGGTCGTTGCCATGCGTTCGAGAATAATGCCGTCGCGCGGGGCGACGTAGCTGATGCTCGGCGGCACCTGACGGGTGTTCGCTACGCTATCGATGACCTCCTGCGGGACGCCGAGGTTCTTCAGTCGCAGCGCCGAACCAGCGTCGCCGTTGCCACGGGCATCGCTCCTGCCTGCGGCATATTCCGACGCGGCGGTCGCGATCTCTCTGGAATAGAAGCGGAAGAGCTTCTCGCCCTTGCGGATATGGTCGCCCGTGGTGACATCGGCGACATCGTCAACGAAGGAATCCGTTCGCATCGAGATGATGCTGACGAGACGTTCGTCCAAAGCGACGGTCCCCGGCACCTCTATTTTACGGGTGATGCTGGCCATCTCCGCGGTGGCCGTCTTCACGCCGGTGCGTTGCAGCTTGCCGAGTGAGACCTTCACGGTAGAAGCGTCACCCTGGTCGCCGTCGAATACAGGAATGTAATCCATACCCATCGAGTCCTTCTTCGGCACCTTGGAGGTGTCCGGCAGGCCCATCGGGTTTCGGTAGTAGAGGATCTTGCGCTCCGCCGGCTTCGCGCCGGTTTCGGCTGCCTCCACCGTTTTGTTTGGCTTGGCGGCGGTGTCGCTGAAGCTGACGTCTTCGCTTTCCCTGACGGCGACGAAAGGTCGGCCATCGTCGGTATTCTTCGGCGATGCAGAGAACCGGGACAGTCCGTCGGGATGGCGGTAGTAGATGACCGCGCCGCTCGGGGCGGTCATGGAAGCCTCGGGCGTAGCGCAAGCCGGCTCGACGACGTGAAGGCCAAGCCGCGCGCCAAGATCGTTCGTGCCAGCCCAATAGCCTCCCCCGCCGAGCAATACGGCGAGGGAGAGCGTGGCTGCCACACGAGATGGCGTGTTCAAGGGGCTGCCTTCAGGACGAGTTCGCCCTGAACTGTGTCAGGTTCGCCCTGGACCTTGGCGGCGAGCTTGAAACGCCAGCCGCCCGCCATGGTGAAGTTGGTCCTGAAGGCGTAGACGCCCGGCTCCGTCGAGGAAGCAGCCTCGACCGGGGTCGTCATCATCTCCATGCCTTCGGGAGCCATGTCCATTCGAGTGGTGAAGATGACGGCGTCGGGAACCGGCTTGCCGGTGCGTTTGTCAACGAGGCGGACGGACACGAGCGATCCCTGGCCTTGTTTCACATCGGTCGAAACAGGTTGGAATTCGTAGTCCTGCGAGGCTGCAAGGGTCACGGTGGCGGAGCCGACGATCAGCACGCTGGCGAGGAGCATCGTTCCTGCGGAAAGAGTAGTTTTGTTCATGATTTTCGATCTCGTCGGGACGGATGTCTGCATCGCGTCCTCGGGTCAAAAATGATCGCCGTGGGATCAGCACAGACGCAGTCAAGCGTCTGACGCGAACCGTAGGCATGCTCAAAAATGGATTGAGATCAGGCTTTCGGAGGTCGGGCCGGAGGCTCGACGAGCGCGGACATCAGTTGCGACGTCGGCAAGAGGTCGTAGCGGTGGGACTGCCATTCAATGGCGAACGACCAACCGTGACTCTCGGGAGCGTGGGCCGAGATCGAGGTCGTGCAAACCAGGGCCAGGGGGCATCCCTTGTCGCAATCCGGCTTGACAGGCTGCTCGTCCGGGCAGCAGGGCATATCTTTCGCCATCTGCATGCCGGGCATGGCGCTTGCCATACCCTCCATCGTTGCGGCACCCGAAGACGCCATAGCACTGCCGGCCAGCCCGATGCTCATCGGACCGATAACGATCGCGAGCATGGCGACAAACAAGAGCAGTCGATGAATGACAAGCGCACCTTTCATGTTCGCGAACTTATCCTCAGGCAAAACAATTTGAAAGTGGGTCACACAAACGTGCATCTGCGCTATGCGCGAAGCTTCTCGTCGCGATCATCTTGAATGATCGTGCCATCGGCTCCATCCCGGGGTTCGGCCGCCGTTGAGACTTGTCGTTGATCGGCCATGGCTGACGTTGTGTCGCTCAGCAGGCGCTTTTCGATCTCCAGCAGGTCGAGAATTGCGCGGTCCATTTGGTCGGCCGGAGTTTTGCGCGAAACCAGACGCCGGCGATTATCCTGCCATAGCCGGACCAGCAGCCGCCGGCCTGGAACCTCTATCGTCTCGTGGATGAACCATGCCCCGACCACCGCAACGCAAAGCGTCACCACGACGAGCGCCGGTTCGGGCATCAAGGCATCAAAAGTCAGACGCGCCAGGAACATGATGGGGACATGGAAAAGGTAAAGTGAAAAACTGATCTTTCCGAAAAACCGTACTGGTGCAGCTGCCAGGACACGGGCAGCGATGGGAGGCTGTCGAGCGACGAGCCCGACAATGACGGCTGCGGCCACCGCACTTTGCAGGCCCCAGAATTCAGGGGAAAAGCCGGGCAAGATATGTCGGTAAGCGAAGAACACCGCCAGAAGGAAAAGCGTTGAAACTCCTGTGAGCGCAGATGGAATCCAGCTCTTCCAGAAGGAATGCATCATTCCGGCAAGTGCGCCGAAAAGAAAATACGGGAGCTTGGAGACGAGCATTATTCCCGGGCCAGGCAATTCAACCAGGCCATCCACGACGACGACCACGGTGAGGCCCACAATCATTCCGCTATAGCGGTGCGGCTGGGCCAAGCAAAGCCACAGGACGGGGAAGAGAAGATAGAATTGGATCTCGGGTGGTATCGACCAGAAAACACCACTCGAGCCGAGAAGAAAGACATGACGCACGAAATCTGTGACGCCAATGATAGGCTGAATAAAATCCAGATTTTGCATGACCGACAGCATTGCTACGAGAACGACGGCCACCAGATAAACCGGATAGATGCGGGCAAAGCGGCTCACAAGAAAATCCAGCACGTTTTCTTTCGTGACCGGCCTTGAGCCGTAGAGATGCGCCATAAGAAAGCCGCTGAGAGCAAAAAACAAACCGACAGCTTCGTCGCCCATCGTCACGAGATGCGGAGCTGTGATCGGAAAGATAAGGCCAATATGGGCTTCAACGACCAGAAGCGCAGCGACACCGCGCAGGCCATCGAGACTGGGAATGTAATCCGGCCGGCTCATGGGTCACTTGTGAATTCGGAGTTCAGGCTCAGTCCTGAAGAATTGGCCATCACGACTTTATAAGCGGTTAACGCGGCGCACTCATCTGGCGGCTGCAGGCGCGATCGATGGCATTGACTTCGCTCCGGCGTGAGAGCGCTAGGTCCCCGCCCTCAATCCGCAAGCTGACGG
Organism: Rhizobium sp. BT-226; assembly: GCF_025847085.2. NCBI lineage: Bacteria > Pseudomonadati > Pseudomonadota > Alphaproteobacteria > Hyphomicrobiales > Rhizobiaceae > Rhizobium > Rhizobium sp. BT-226. Next base: position 591,807 of record NZ_JAOYTI010000001.1, read on the forward strand.
ATGACCGCATTGCTACATTTAGGTCCAGGAGATGCCGGCCGGCTGTCCGCCGAGCCTTGTCGTTTGCCGACGGCTCGATTATGCCGAACTGCCGGATGGCCGAAAGCCCGCGTAAAGCCGCCGAACTCGGTCATGCGGCATAGTCCGACTTGCGGCATAGTGGCCGCGTTCATGCGGAGACGGAATCACTGATGACGACGGCGGATTATATCGCTCTGGCTTTCTTTGCCTTTGTCTGGATGGGCTATTCCTGGCTGTTGCACGGCCGCACCTTCTTCGGGCGCACCAGCCTGACCCATGCGATGACCGAACGGCGCCGGGAATGGATTTACAATTCGCTGCGCCGCGACCTGAAGATGATCGACACGCAGATCATGGCCGGCCTGCAGAACGGCACCGCCTTCTTCGCCTCGACCTCGATCTTCGCGATCGGCAGCTGCTTTGCTTTGCTCGGTGCGACGGAGAAGGTCGACGCCGTCTTCGCCGACCTGCCCTTCGTCTTCCATGGCGGCCATGCCGTCTTCGAGATGAAGGTCGGCGGCCTGGCAGCGCTTTTCGGTTATGCCTTCTTCAAATTCGGCTGGTCCTACCGGCTGTTCAACTACTGCACCATCCTCTTCGGCTCGATCCCGATGATGCGTGACACCGAGCGCGACATCATCGCTGCTGAGCGGGCGGCCGAACGCGTCATCCGCATGAATGTCATTGCCGGCAGCAATTTCAACGAGGGCCTCAGGGCGATCTTCCTGTCGATCGGCTATCTCGGCTGGTTCATCAACCCCTATGTCTTCATGCTGACGACGGCGATCGTCATCTTCGTGCTTGCACGGCGGCAGTTCTTCTCGGAGGCGCGGCTGGCGATCATGGATGCTGGCCCGCCATCAAATCTCCACCTTTCTGCTATTCGCCGCGATATGCCGTCGAGCGACGGACGTGATTTGCCCGAGGGACTTTGATGACATTGCCGGCAAGGGAAGCCGATGCGGCGGCAAAACCGCCGCGCATCGGTCTATTGGATACGGCGCGCGGCGTCGCGCTGATCGCCATGGCAAGCTACCATTTCAGCTGGGACATGGAGTTCATGGGCTATCTCGGGCCGGGCACGGCCGAGACCGGTTGGCTGAAGATCTATGCCCGGGCGATCGCAACGACCTTTCTCTTCATCGTCGGCATCAGCCTGGTGCTCTCAAGCAGGCCTGAGATTCGCTGGTCCTCCTTCTGGAAGCGCTTCGGCATGATCGCCGCGGCAGCCGCGCTCATCTCGATCGCCACGCGGATCGCGATGCCGAACGAGTGGATCTATTTCGGCATCCTGCATTGTATCGCGGTGCTCACGCTCGTCGGCGTCGTTTTTTTGAGGCTGCCGCTCGCCTTCACACTTGTCGCCACGCTGGTGCTCTTTGCCGCCTGGATCACCGATAATTTCGGACCACCCGGCCTGCTTCGGTCGTCCTTCTTCGATCCGCGCTATCTCGCCTGGATCGGTCTTGCTGTTGCGCCAGAACGGTCCAACGACTACGTGCCGCTGTTTCCCTGGGCAATGCCCTTCTTCGCTGGATTGAGTATCGCCTCGATCGCCATCAGAACCAGGCTGCTGCACCGGCTTGCCGCCATCGGCACCGGCTCCTGGTGGCCGGCAAGGCTCGGCCGCCACAGCCTTGCCTTCTATCTCATCCACCAACCGATGTTGATCGGCATCGCTTATGGGATTTCTCTCGTCATCCCGCCGCAAGCCCCGGATCCGGTCGCAACTTACCTAAGGCAATGCAACGCCTCTTGCGTCATGCAGCAAGGCGAAGCGCTCTGCCACAACTTCTGCCAGTGCACGCTGGGGAAATTGCAGGCGCAAGCCCTGTTCACGCCGCTGCAGGCGGGCGCGATCGATATACAGAACGACGAGCGGGTTCAGACGATCGCCGCCGAATGCAGCGCCGAGGCGCAATAAACGCCGGCAATCGCCCTGCGGCGCTTTTCAGGTGTTGACGCCGATTTCGGCGAGGCGGCCGAGGCAAGTCTCTTCGATAGAGTCGAGTTCCGCCAGCGTGTCGTCGATATCCTTGCGCTTCTGGCGCAGGTCGTCGCGCTTCTCGTCGACGCGCTTCATCAGGAGTTTCAGCTGGCCGAGTTCGCCCGGCGGCTCCTTGTAGACCTGGATGATCTCGCGGATCTCGGCGATGGTGAAGCCGATGCGCCGGCCGCGCAGGATTTCCCCGATCAGCCGCCGGTCGGCTTGCCGGAACAGACGCGTGCGCCCGCGTCGCTCCGGATGGATCAGTCCCTCATCCTCGTAGAAGCGGAGCGTGCGCGTCGAGACCCCGAATTCCCGCGTCAGCTCCGTTATGCTATAAAACTTGTTCACCGGCATGTGTTCCCCGTCGTCGGACAGACGATAATATTGACTTTTACGTAATAGTCAATTTTGGGCGGTTCAGATGCCGAACCACCAGGTGGCGATGCCGAGAAAGGCGAAGAAGCCGGTACAGTCCGTCACCGTCGTGACGAAGACGGAAGAGGCGATCGCCGGGTCGGCCCCCATCTTGTCGAGCAGCAGCGGCAGCAGGATGCCGGCAAGGGCTGCCGCTATCAGATTGATGATCATCGCCGCCGCAATCACCCCGCCGAGCTGGTAGTCGTGGAACCAGGTGCCGGCGATCGCGCCCATGATCGTCGCGAAGACGATGCCGTTCAGGATGCCGACGCCCGCCTCCCTGCGGATGATGCGGCCGGCATTGTAGATGTCGAGATCGCGGGTGGCGAGCGCGCGCACCGTCACCGTCATCGTCTGCGTGCCGGCATTGCCGCCCATCGACGCGACGATCGGCATCAGCACCGCAAGCGCGATCATCTTCTCGATCGATGCGTCGAACAGGCCGATGACGCTTGCCGACAGCATCGCCGTGCCGAGATTGATCAAGAGCCACAGGAAGCGCGAACGCACCGTCGAGAGCACATTGTCCGACAGCTCTTCGTCGCCGACGCCGCCGAGGCGCTTGATGTCCTCGTCCGCCTCCTCGTGGATAACGTCGACGACGTCGTCGATGGTCAGCACGCCGACCAGCCGGCCGTTTTCGTCGACGACGGCGGCCGAGAGAAGGTCGTACTGCTCGAAGAGTTGGGCCGCCTCCTCCTGGTCCATCTCGGCCGGAACCGGATGGTTGGTCTCACGCATGATCTGCTCGATCTTCGTCTGCCGCTTGGTGCGCAGGATCTGGTCGAGATCGACGGCGCCAAGCAGCTTGAAGGTCGGATCGATGACGAAGATCTGCGAGAAGGAATAGGGCAGATCCTCTTCATCGCGCATGTAGTCGATCGTCTGGCCGACCGTCCAAAATGGAGGCACGGCGACGAATTCCGTCTGCATGCGGCGCCCGGCCGAGCTTTCGGGATAGTCGAGCGCCCGGCGCAGCCGCACTCGCTCGGTGAACGGCAGCTGGGCGAGGATCTCTTCCCGATCCTCCTTGTCGAGGTCTTCGAGAATGTAGACGGCATCGTCCGAATCGAGCTCACCGATGGCTGCCGCAATCTGCTCGTTCGGCATCTGGTCGACGATTTCGCGGCGGATCGCCTCGTCGACCTCGGTCAGCGCCGTCATGTCGAAATCGTCGCCGAGCAGGCGCACCAGCGCCAGGCGCTGATCCGGCTGGATCGATTCCAGCAGGTCGCCTATTTCGGATTCATGCAGGCGGGCAACATTCTGGCGCAGGAACAGCGTATCGCGGTCGGCGATCGCGGCACCCACGAGCGCCAGGAAATCGCCGCGGACATTGCCGTCCTCGTCGTAGATATCGGCTTCCTCGTCATCGGGACGCCTGCGAATACGGTCGTCCCCATCGGTCGTCGTCATCTGCCGCCCTCGCATCTGGTTTGAATTTCAACGACTGCCGCGCCGCATTCGCAAATGTCGGCCGAAAACACATTATCAACAAGCGGATAAGCGAATCCCGCGCGAGGCTCCCGCAACCGGAATTCTTGGCCCCTGCTAGCCCAAAGCATCCGTGTCGTAAAGCGGCAAACCGTGCTTCGTGATGACAATGCCCACGGCCGGCGATAGTTTCCTCACCCGTCCAAGCAGAGGAAGCCCGCCCCATGCCCATCCGTCCGATTCTGCGTTATCCGCATCCGGGCCTGAAGACTGTCTGCGCGCCGGTGACGGTCTTCGATTCCTCGCTCACAGCACTCGCCGATGACCTGCTGGCGACGATGCGCGCAGCCCCCGGCGTCGGCATCACCGCCGCCCATATCGGCGTCTTCAGCCGTGTCACGGTGCTGGAACTCGACAAGGCCGACGGCGTGCGCCTTTACGTCAATCCTCATATCACCTGGTTTTCGAAGGAAACGATGAGCCATGCCGAAGGCAGCGTCTCGATGCCCGGCGCGACGGACGAGGTCACGCGCCCGCGGGCGATCCGCTTCCGCTATCAGGATGCTGAGGGCGCCGTGCACGACGACGCTGCGGAAGATTTCCTCGCCATCTGCATCCAGCACGAAGTCGACCAGCTCGACGGCATTTTCTGGCTGCAGCGCCTCTCAAGGCTGAAGCGCGACCGTCTCGTGAAGAAATGGGAGAAGGCCCAGGGCTGACAATCACGGCTGACAAATCGCCATCCATGCCGAACCATTCGCCGCTGCCGGCGTTTCCAGCAGAGAAACAAGGAGCAAATGCAATGGCAAGGATCGGTGACAAGACCCAGTTTTCCCGGGAGAAGCCTGAGCTTTCCCGGGAGGAAGATTATCGCGACCTCGAAGAGCGCAATCTCGACGAAGGCTGGCCCTATGCCGATGGCAGCGGCGCCGGCACCGGCGGCCCGGAAAATCGTCCTTACGGCGAGACCGCGGCCAATTTCGACAGCGATCCCAACAAGGGCTTCCGGATAGATGGCACGGATGAAGACGGCAACGAGAACCGCCTGAGAGATTCGCTGCGCGCCGATACGATCGACCGCGATGAAAGCGACGACCTCGAAGCGCGGGTGAACGACAATCTCGAAAACATTCCGGAGGTCGATATCGACAGCGTCGAGGTTCATGCAGACGGTCACGTCGTTACCCTGGAAGGATCGGTGGAGACGATCGGCATCGCCCGCAAGGTCGAACTCGGCGCGCTTTCGGTCGACGGCGTCCATCATGTCCGCAACAAGTTGCAGCTGACCGGTGTCGACGCGCATATCCCGAACGAGGACTGACTTCACGCAAAGGCGGAGATTATCAACGGGAGGCGGGCGGCCGCCTCCCTGACGAGCCCTCTCAACATTACCAAAAGTTAACAATTTACGATTGTAGCAACAACTGTCTTACTCACCAGATCAATCGCCTGTTTCTGTTAGGCGGCTTCTGTCACAAGAACGTCAATTCCGTTGACAACACTGTGATTTTATTCGGACAAATGGTCGCGGCTGCGTCGCCGTATTATCACAAAATTGCCTGAATTGGGGCGCGAACTCGTGTGTGCCGAGGGTTAATTTTTGTTGTGGAATTCAACAGCAGATTGAGGAGATAGTCCCATGCGCATCAAATTCGCCCTTGCCGCGTCCCTGTTCGCCGTCAGCCTTGCAGGCGCTGCCTTCGCCCAGCCGACCTATTCCAGCGACTACACCAACGACAGCGATGGCTTTGCTCCGAGCCCCGTCGCAAAGCCGGCTCCGGTCCACTACAGCAGCCGCAAGGCGCCGGCCTATTCCAGCGACTACACCAATGATAGCGACGGCTTTGCCCCAAGCGCCATGGCGGCTCCTGTCGTCGACAAGACCGCAACGGCCAGTATCAACCCCCTGCCCCCATGCCACAGCATGATTGGCCCGAAGGGCTCCCACACCAAGGGTGCAGACAGCGGCGCCTCCCGCACCGAAGCATGCCGCGCGACGCATTGATCCAATAAAGGAAAGGGCCGGAAAGGGCCCTTCTCTTTTTCAATCGACTTGCTTTGTCGTCTTAGAACACCAACGGAAGGAGCCGGTAACGGGTCGTGGTCATGAAGGCCTCATAAGCAGGATCCTGCTTCAGCAGGCGTTCCTCCGCCAAAAGGCGGAAACACTGCGCGGCAAGGGCGGTCGCATAGATGGCAAAATTCCAGAGACTCGGATGGGTCAGGAAGAAGCCGATATGCGTCATCAGATAACCCGCATACATCGGATGGCGGATAAACTTGTAGGGGCCACCGATCTTGACGCCGCGATTGGCCGGCACCAGGCCGAAGCTTCGCCGCAATGTCAGCTTTGCCGATATCTGCAGGACGAAGCCGAGTGCCATCACCGTCCCGCAGAATGCGAGCGGCGCGAGCGGCTGTGTCGCGGAGGGTGAGACGAGCAGCGGGAAGAGCGCGCCGATGGCGGTGACCGTCCAGTCGGAGAGGCGCAGCGACGCATTTCTCGTCGGTCGGCGAGTCAGGATGAGGAATGCGGCAACTCCCTCCGAAACGATCAGCAGGCAATCGATAATCGCCCGGTTATCCTGCATCTGCGGCAGGACACGCATGACGATCCCGACGAAGAAATAGCCGATGAGGACCTTCTCGATAATATCGAGAACAAAATACACATCGAGGAATGACCAGCTTGCCGTTGCCTTTTTCATTATCCCCAAGACTTCCACATCAATCAAGTTGTTGCGTCTATAAATTTGCAACTTATAATTATAGGTTAAGATGTTGCCTCAGATCTGGCAGTGCAGCGATTCTTGCTTTGCGTGCCACGCATTGATTGGCAGAAAGAAAGGGCCGGAAAACGGCCCTTTCTTTCATGCGTTCGTTTCCCTGACGGCAGCGCAACTCTCACGAAATTGTCGCCAGCCTTTCGATTCCGCCTGACATTTTACGACGGAGCAGGAGCTGCATAGACTTGCGTTGAAGCCTCGGCGACAGGGCTAAATTGCTCGGCCCAACGACATAAGGCGTCGGCTGCGGTGTTGAGCGCCATGCCGCGCTCCGTTAGCGAATAGACGACCTTCGCCGGCAATTCCGGATAGACTTTTCGATCGACAAGTCCGTCAGCCTCCAATTCGCGCAACTGCTGCGCCAGCATCTTTTCACTGATCTCGGGAATCGCCTGCCTCAGCCGGCCGAACCTGCGCGACGCCGTTCCTAGCTCGCAAAGGATATCCACTTTCCACTTGCCTTCGATCATCTTGATCGCGGCCGCGAAGCCGCAATTATCCGTGGGCTTGCTCATGATGTCCTCCTAACCGTCCGGTAACCACTTACCCCTCGGTGTGTATTGTGCGCCGCGCATCCCTCCATAACCTTTGCCCGTGGTGACAAGAGCACGGCGCATCGCGCCAATGGATATGGAGTGTAGTCATGAAGCCTGCAATCAGCATTTTGGGGACGGGACGTATGGGATCGGCGCTAGCCCGCGCCTTGGTCCAGGCGGGGTATCGCACAACGGTCTGGAATAGGACGAAACAAAAGGCCGAGCCCTTGGCCGCGATCGGCGCCACCGTTGCGGCATCCGTTCTGGAAGCCATTGAAGCGGCACAGACATCATCGTGAACGTCAGCGATTACACTGCAACCACCGCACTTCTGCGCAACGAGACCGTAGCGTCAGCCATTCGCGACAAGTTGGTCGTTGAGCTCACGTCAGGAACGCCGCATGGTGCACGCGAAGCAAGCCATTGGATCGTTGAGCGTGGGGCCAGGTACCTCGATGGGGCGATCATGGCCACTCCGGACTTCATCGGCACGGATGGTGGCACGATACTGCTTTCAGGACCAAGAGAGGTCTTCGATTCAAACAGGGACGTCTTTCAGGCACTCAGCGGCAATGCCCAGCATGTCGGGGAGGAGCCAGGTCTCGCCAACGCACTTGATAGCGCGTTGCTGGCCCTGATGTGGGGTGCACTGTTCGGGACGCTGAACGCGATCGCAGTCTCTCAAGCCGAGAGGATAGACCTCGGTGAGTTGGCACGGCAATGGACCGCGACAGCGCCCGTCGTCGAAGGATTGGTTGCCGACCTTATCAAACGGACCAGCGCTGGACGTTTTGCCAGCGATGACGAAACACTCTCATCGATCTCGCCGCACTACGGCGCCTTCCAGCATCTTCTGGAACTGATGGAAGCGCGCAAGATCGACCGTTCGGTGGTCGACGGCTATGATAAGATCTTCCGGCGAGCGATCGCATCCGGCCATTTGCATGATGACTTCGCCGCACTATCGCAATTCATGAAGGAGTAAAGAACATTCGGCATGCAGCCATCGCGGACATCTGCGCTCGACGAGATATCCGCAGAAATAAAGGCATAAAAAAACCTCGTAGAACCAGATGGTCACGAGGGTTTTTTAAACTTTTTTGGTGCGGTCGAGAAGACTCGAACTTCCACGGGTTGCCCCACAGCGACCTCAACGCTGCGCGTCTACCAATTCCGCCACGACCGCATCGTGGTAGGTGCCGATTTGCGTCGGCGGGGCAGCATGTACCAAAAGCATCTGGGGTGCACAAGGGCGATATGACAGTTTTTTTTAAAACCGCTCACGGCATTTGAATTGCCCCCGAAACGGGTCCATATAGCTGTTCTGCCGCCACCTTTTTCGCTGTCGTCGCAGCGGAGCGGCAAGGAATGGCCATGCTTCGTACCGATCTCGAATTCTCCATGCTTCCGCAACTCGGCACCCGGCCGGTGCGCTGGCGCATCGCCGATGGCCTCGTTCCCTATGTGGAGGCGGTGGAGACTATGGAGCGCGAGGTGGCGGCGATATCAGATGGCGGCGATGAGCTTGTCTGGCTCGTCGAGCATCCGCCGCTCTACACCGCCGGCACCAGCGCCAATGCCAGGGACCTCGTTCAGCCGGACCGTTTTCCGGTCTTTGCGACTGGGCGGGGCGGTGAATATACCTATCACGGACCCGGTCAGCGCGTCGCCTATGTCATGCTCGACCTCAAGCGGCGGCGCCAGGACGTGCGCGCTTTCGTTGCTGCACTTGAAGATGTCGTCATCCGCACGCTTGACATGATGAACGTGCGCGGCGAACGGCGCGAGGATCGCGTCGGCGTCTGGGTGCGCCGGCCGGAAAAGCCGTTGCTGGCCAATGGGACGATGGCCGAGGACAAGATCGCCGCCCTCGGCATCAGGCTGCGGAAATGGGTGACCTTCCATGGCCTGTCGCTCAACGTCGATCCCGATCTCGATCACTTCGGCGGCATCGTGCCCTGCGGGATATCAGCCTATGGGGTCACCAGCCTCGTCGATCTCGGCCTGCCTGTCATGATGGCGGACGCCGATATTAGGCTGCGCGCCGCCTTCGAACAGATTTTCGGCGAAACGGCGAACGAAGTCTGACCTCTTCGCGGTGCTCGGCTTGATCGCCCGCCCCTCCCGTGGTTGATGGCATGATCCTCGCAAGAATCAGCAGCCATGTCAGAGCCCCATCAAAATCACCTGCAGGGCATGGCCATCATGGCTGGCGCCATGTTCATTCTGCCGACCATGGATGCTATCGCCAAATATATGGCGACCTTTGAGGCGATGTCGCCGGGCCAGGTCACCTTCTACCGCTTCTTCTTCCAACTGGCCTGCACCCTGCCGATTCTCTTCGCGCTGTTCGGCCTGAAGGCGCTTTCGGCCAAACGGCCGTGGATGAACCTGCTGCGCGGCGTGCTCCACGGTGCCGCGAGCCTGCTCTTTTTCGTCGCCGTCAAATACATGCCGCTCGCCGATGTCTTCGCCATCTATTTCGTCGAGCCCTTCATGCTGGCCGCCCTGTCGGCGCTGTTCCTCGGAGAGAGGGTCGGCTGGCGGCGCTGGACGGCGATCGTCGTCGGTTTCGGCGGCGCGATGATCGTCATTCAGCCGAGCTACGAGATTTTCGGCCTGAAGGCGCTGCTGCCGGTCGCCTGCGCCTTTCTGTTCTCGCTCTATCTCTTCCTCAACCGCGCCATCGGCGAGGCCGATTCGCCACTGACCATGCAGACGATGGCCGGCATCGGCGGAACGGTCTTCATGGCGGCCGCCCTTCTTGTCGGCAGTACTTCCGGCAATGCCGATTTTGCCATCTCTCTGCCCTCCTCCAGTCTGGGCCTTGTCCTGCTGCTCGCCCTCGGCACGATCTCCGGATATGCGCATATGCTCGTGGTCCGGGCTTTCCGGCTCGCGCCGCTGTCGCTGCTTGCGCCGTTCCAGTACTTCGAAATCATCTCGGCGACCGTTCTCGGCTATGCGCTGTTCAACGATTTCCCGAGCTTTTCCAAATGGATTGGCATCTTCATCATCGTTGCTTCAGGCCTCTTCATCATCTGGCGCGAGCGGCAGCAGGCGCAATCGTTAAAATCTTCCTGACCCCGGGAATATCAGGTTAACTCCGCTTCTTGAGGGATCGTCAATTCGCAGACGATAAAACAGTCTTCGGTTTCATGATGAAGCCTGGAGTTAAAACATGAGCGAATTTCGTCTCGCTTTTCCGGCCTGTGTCGTGGCCGGCAAGCATCGGCTGACGGCCGAAGATATAGTACTGCTGCGCAAACATAGTTTTCCCGAGGGTATCCGGACATCCGACGATGTCGTGGCGATGTTGGCGCTCAACAATTCCTGCCCTGAAAAATGTGCCGATTGGAACGCTTTCTTCGTGGAGCAGCTCGCCGGTTTCATCGTCCATTACACTTATCCGCAGGGCTCGCTGGATGAAATCAACGTCGCCTGGATCATGCGCATGTTCACGACCGATGGTGTCGTCAACTCGGCGCTCGAGCTCGAACTCATTCTCCACGTCATGGAGGTTTCGGCCAACGTTCCCGGTGAGTTGAGAGCGCTCGCCCTCGATCAGCTTCGCCTGGCGATCACCGACAATATCGGTGGCTACAAGCTGTCGCGCGCCATCGATCGCCGGGGCATCACCCGCCAGGACATCGACTATGCGATGCGCATCTTCAGAAGCGTCGCCGAAGGTGGCACCATCCCTGTCTCGTCGGTCGAATACGGCGTTCTCCAGCAGATCGAGCAGGCAACGCTGCTCGGCGCCAATCACCCGCAATGGGCGGGGATCATGGCTGCCGTCGAGCTGCGCGACTATGCCGAGCCGCGGCGCAGCCGCTGGCTGCGCATCGTCGACGAGGAACCCGTCGCAGAAGCTGCCGTCGCCTGACGCTCCGCAAGCCTGATTGTGCGTTCCGGTGTTTTGTGCGTAAAACTCCGGGATGCATTTCTGGGTGGAGTCTCGATGTTCAAGAAAATCCTGATCGCGAATCGCGGCGAAATCGCCTGCCGCGTGATCAAGTCTGCGCGCCGCATGGGCATTTTGACCGTCGCGGTCTATTCGGATGCGGATCGGGACGCGCTGCATGTCGAGATGGCAGACGAGGCCGTTCATATCGGCCCGGCCGCGGCGTCGGAGAGTTATCTGGTTGCCGAAAAGATCATTGCTGCCTGCAAGGCAACCGGCGCTGAGGCGGTGCATCCCGGCTACGGCTTCCTGTCCGAACGCGCCTCCTTCTGCGCTGAACTGGAAAAGCAGGGCATCATCTTCATCGGCCCGAAGCCGAAAGCCATCATGGCGATGGGCGACAAGATCGAATCGAAGAAATTCGCCAATGCTGCCGGTGTCTCCACCGTGCCTGGCCATCTCGGCACCATCGAGGATGCCGCCCATGCGGAAGTGATAGCGGGCGGGATCGGTTATCCCGTCATGATCAAGGCGTCGGCGGGCGGCGGCGGCAAGGGCATGCGCATTGCCTGGAACGAGGCGGAAGTGCGCGACGGCTTCGAGCGCGCCCGCTCGGAGGCAAAAAGCTCGTTCGGCGACGACCGGGTCTTCATCGAGAAGTTCGTCGTCGAGCCGCGCCATATCGAGATCCAGGTGCTCGCCGATGCCCATGGCAACGTCGTCTATCTCGGCGAGCGCGAATGCTCGATCCAGCGGCGGAACCAGAAGGTAGCGGAAGAGGCGCCCTCGCCCTTCCTCGACGAGAAAACCCGCAAGGCGATGGGCGAACAATCGGTGGCGCTGGCGAGAGCCGTCGATTACCAGAGCGCCGGCACCGTCGAATTCATCGTCGACCGGGACCGCAATTTCTATTTCCTGGAAATGAACACCCGCCTGCAGGTCGAGCATCCCGTGACCGAACTCGTCACCGGCATCGATCTCGTCGAGCAGATGATCCGTGTCGCGGCGGGAGAGCCCCTTCCCTTTGCCCAGAATGATATCAGGCTTGACGGCTGGGCGATCGAGAGCCGGCTCTATGCCGAGGATCCCTACCGCAACTTCCTGCCCTCGATCGGCCGCCTGACGCGCTACCGGCCGCCGGCGGAAGGTAGAACCGGCAATGTCGTCGTCCGCAACGATACCGGCGTCTTTGAAGGCGCCGAGATCTCGATGTATTACGATCCGATGATCGCCAAGCTCTGCACCTGGGCGCCGACGCGGCTGGAAGCGATCGAGGCCATGGGTCAGGCGCTCGACGGCTTCGTCGTCGACGGCATCGAGCACAATGTTCCTTTCCTGTCGGCGCTGATGAAACATCCGCGCTGGCGCGAGGGCCGGCTGTCGACCGGCTTCATCGCCGAGGAATATCCCGATGGTTTCGCGCCGATGAAACCTGACCCGGCGGAAGAGGCCGTGCTTGCCGGCATCGCGCTTTCCGCCTCGCTGATCGAGACCAACCGCCGCGAACGTTTCGCCGATCGCCTGCGCACCGCAGCGGGCGCGCTGCGCGAGGATTGGGTGGTCAAGATCGGCGACAACCACGTCGCGGCAAGATTGCTCGACGGCCTCGTCACCATCCCCTTCGATATGGACATGACGATCGAGGGGGCGATAGAGGGCGAGAGCCAGAATGTTGTCACCGATTGGAGACCGGGCGACCCAGTCTGGAGCGGCAAGGTCGGCGGTCGCGACATCACCGCGCAGATCCGCCCCGTTCTGAACGGCTTGCGTATCGACTGGCAGGGGCTTTCGGTGACGACCAAGGTCTTTTCGCCGCGTCATGCCGAGCTCGACAGGCTGATGCCGGTGAAGCTGCCGCCCGATACTTCCAAGCTCCTGCTCTGCCCGATGCCCGGCCTCGTCGTCGCCATCGCGGTGGCCGAGGGCCAGGAGGTCAAGGCCGGCGAGACGCTTGCGATCGTCGAAGCGATGAAGATGGAAAACGTGCTGCGCGCCGACCGCGATCTCGTCGTCTCGAAGATCAATGCCGCAGCCGGCGAAAGCCTGGCCGTCGATGCCGTGATCATGGAATTTGCGTGAGGCAAAAGTGGCAGGCCAGACCTTCCGCGCTCGGCCTACCGCCTAGCGAAGATTGGCCGTGACAAAGCAACATCGAGATCGACGCAATGACCACCCATCCCATACCGCTGGATGACATCAATAGGGGCTGTGAGCTGATGCAATCCGGATGTCTATTCGCAGCTTAAACCTGGTTTTGATCGTATATGGATTTGCTAAAGAACTGGAAATTGAAACTACGATACGGAAAGCTGAAAACTGCTTTCCGCCATTTTACCGTTATTGCAGAGGGAGAAATCATAAACTCCAATCCGGACTTCGGTACCACGGCGGGCTCGGCAGCCTTCTTTACCATACAAGCTTGGGCGATCGACAATGACCAAGCTGTTGATATGATCGTGACGATTGGTCGGGATTTGGGATTTAGCGCGTCCAAGCGAATCTATGTTTACTCGACCGAACCGCAGCAGCCTCCGACAGAGGCTCCTCATGCGTACGGCTTGAACTTTCATCAGTACCTTCGCGAGGATTAGCAAAACAGGAGCAACCATTTCCTCGCTTGAAGTCAACGTTCCCGTCGTACATATACGGAAAACCTCGAGCTCATGCATTCCGGCGAGAGCATCCGCAGCGTGGTCAAATGATGGCTCCGACGACCTACACAACCGACATCAAGGGTCTCGACGAGTTCTCCGCGCGGGAACTCTACGACCTCCTGAGAATGCGCGTCGACGTCTTCGTCGTCGAGCAGAACTGCCCCTACCCGGAACTCGACGGCAAGGATATCGATGCCCTGCATCTGCGGCTGCTGGAGGGCGCCGAACTGCTGGCCTCGGCGCGGATCCTGAAACCGCATAAGCCGCAGGATGCGTCGAAGATCGGTCGCGTGGTCGTCTCGCCTGCCCATCGCGGCAAGCGTCTGGGCGATGCGTTGATGAGCGAAGCGATCACCGCCTGCGAGCGGCTTTATCCGGCAAATGCCATCGCCTTGTCGGCGCAGGCCCATCTGCGGCGCTTCTATGAATCCTTCGGTTTTATCGGGACATCGCAGGAATATTTCGAAGACGGCATTCCCCACATCGATATGGTCCGCCAGCCGGCCACGCAGCCGGCATGAGGATATTGCCATGATCTATGTCGACGCCGATGCCTGCCCGGTCAAGCCGGAAATCCTGAAGGTCGCGGAACGCCTTGGCCTCGAAGTCACCTTCGTCGCCAATTCCGGCCTGCGCCCCTCGCGCGATCCGATGATCCACAACGTCATCGTCTCCAACGCCTTCGACGCCGCCGACAACTGGATCGCCGAACGCGCCGGCGTGGGCGATGTCGTCGTCACCGCCGATGTGCCGCTCGCCGTGCGTTGCGTCGCGACCGGCGCCTTCGTCAGCGGTCCCACGGGACGCGTCTTCGACGAGACCAATATCGGCATGGCGAGCGCCATGCGCGATCTCGGCGCGCACCTGCGCGAAACCGGCGAGAGCAAGGGCTACAACGCAGCCTTCAGCCCGAAGGACCGTTCACGCTTCCTCGAAACCTTCGATCGTCTCTGCCGCCGCGCCAAAAGCCTTGCCGCGGAGGCTGGCGGGCAGCCGTGATGCAGCAACTAAAGGTGCTACGGCGTCCTTGCACGGTCTAAAAGACGCTCGGCGCTATAGGCCGCAAGAAACGGGTGGCATGGCAGCCATGCCGATTCCTACCTTGAAGTCGGCCGTTTCCTCACGCATATAGGCGCTATCGCAGACGACTGCGGCATCCTCTGGGATGCAACCGTCGCGGGGACGGCCTCGCTCTTGAACAAGGAGAGGCGTATGGCCTGGTTTCTGCTTTTTCTCGCCGGTCTTTTCGAATGTGGCTGGGCAATCGGCCTTAAATATACCGAGGGTTTCACGCGGCCGCTGCCGACTGCGCTGACCGTCATATCCATGGTGGTGAGCATCGTGCTGCTCGGCCTGGCGGTGAAGCATCTGCCGATCGGCACCGCCTATGCGGTCTGGACCGGCATCGGCACGGTCGGCACCGTATTCCTCGGCATCTGGCTGCTTGGCGATGAGGCAAGTGTCTCCCGCCTTGCCTGCATCACGCTGATCGTCGCCGGCATCGCCGGTCTCAAGCTTACCGCCTGATATGAAATCGAGGGGCGCCGCTGACGCCCCTCAGTCTTTCGTTCAAACCGTCTTGCGGTTATCGACGGCAAAAGCGCCGGGACCGGAGAAGACCAGATAGAGGAAGACGAAGCAGAACAGGATCGCCGCGTCGCCCTGGTTGACGGCCGGGAAGAAGCTGCTCGGCGCATGCGCCATGAAATAGGCGACCGCCATTTCACCGGCCAGCAGGAAGGCGACAGGGCGCGTCAGCAGGCCGACGAGAATAAGGATGCCACCGACAAGCTCGAGAAAGGCGGCGAAAAGCATCAGCGGCGACAGCGAGCCCGCCATCTGCGAAGCCGGGAAACCGAAAAGCTTCATCGTGCCATGCTCGATGAACAGCAGGGCGGTGATGATTCTGAGAGCGGCCAGCCCATAGGGGCGATAGGCAGAAAGACGCTCGAAACTTGACATTAAACCTCTCCTTTAAAACAATAAGAGCCGAGCGTTAGCTTGTCCTCGGCAAGGATTGAACACACGGATCGCTGACGGCTGTTCACTTTTTCGACAGCAGTTAAACACCTGAGGCCACAGCTTTATTCGGCGGAAAATGTCAAAGCGGAATGTTGTCGTGTTTCTTCCACGGATTGGCGAGATCCTTGTTGCGCAGCATCTTCAAACCGCGCGCCAGCCGCCGCCGGGTCGAATGCGGCATGATCACCTCGTCGACATAACCGCGCTCGGCGGCGACGAAGGGCGAGAGGAACCTGTCCTCGTACATTTTCGTGTGCGCGGCGATCTTCTCCGGATCGGCGATATCCTTGCGGAAGATGATCTCGACGGCGCCCTTGGCGCCCATCACGGCGATCTGCGCCGTCGGCCAGGCATAGTTGAGGTCGCCGCGCAGATGCTTCGACGCCATCACGTCATAGGCGCCGCCGAAGGCCTTGCGGGTGATGACGGTGAGCTTCGGCACCGTCGCCTCGGCATAGGCGAAAAGCAGCTTGGCGCCGTGCTTGATGAGGCCGCCATATTCCTGCGCCGTACCCGGCAGGAAACCCGGCACGTCGACGAAGGTGACGATCGGAATATTGAAGCAGTCGCAGAAGCGCACGAAGCGGGCCGCCTTGCGCGAGGCGTCGCTGTCGAGGACGCCGGCCAGCACCATCGGCTGGTTGGCGACGAAACCGACAGTGGAACCTTCGATGCGGCCGAAGCCGCAGACAATGTTCTTGGCAAAGCTCGCCTGGATCTCGAAGAAATCCCCCTCGTCCGCCACCTTCCGGATCAGTTCCTTGATGTCGTAAGGTTTGTTGGAGCTCGCCGGCACCAGCGTATCGAGCGAGGCATCGATTTCTGTCACCGATTGGTAACATTCGATCTCCGGCAGCGGCGCCGTGTTCGAAAGCGGCAGGAAATCGATCAGCCGGCGCACCTGCAGCAGCGTTTCGACATCATTCTCATAGGCGCCGTCGGCAATCGACGAGCGCACCGTATGCACCACGGCGCCGCCGAGTTCTTCGGCCGTCACCGTCTCGTTGGTGACGGTTTTTACCACATCCGGCCCGGTGACGAACATGTAGGAGGTATCACGCACCATGAAGATGAAATCGGTCATCGCAGGCGAGTAGACGTCGCCGCCGGCGCAGGGACCCATGATCACCGAGATCTGCGGAATGACGCCGGAGGCGAGCACATTGCGCTGGAATACCTCGGCATAACCGCCGAGAGCCGCCACGCCCTCCTGGATACGGGCACCGCCCGCATCATAGATGCCGACGATCGGCGCGCGGTTCTTCAGCGCCATGTCCTGCACCTTCATGATCTTCTCTGCATGCGCTTCCGACAGCGAGCCCCCGAAGACGGTGAAGTCCTTGGCGAAGACGAAGACGGTGCGGCCATTGACCGTGCCCCAGCCGGTGACGACGCCGTCGCCGGCGATACGGCTCTTGTCCATGCCGAAATCGGTGGAGCGATGTTCGACGAACATGTCGAACTCCTCGAAGGAGCCTTCGTCGAGAAAAAGGTCGATGCGCTCGCGCGCCGTCAGCTTGCCGCGCTTATGCTGGGCGTCGATGCGGGCTTTGCCGCCGCCGAGGCGGGCGACGTCGCGGCGTCGTTCCAGCTCTTCGAGAATTTCCTTCATGCGATCTCCCTCGCCGCTGCGGGCGGCAATCCGGCGGTAGATTTTGTTCTAGCGGCTGCGCCCGCTGAGTGAGAAAACCGAGCGTATTCTTGCGGCGGCGTCCTCGGCCAGGATCTCGTCTGCAAGCTTGGGATCGGCAGCGATACTGGTGACGTCGAAGGCGCTGACGGCAATGACCGAGCCGTCCTCGACCGAGGCTGCGTCGATGCTGATCTTGGCGACGTTGCGGTCCTTCTGGAAGCCAAGGCCCTTCTGGACGGAAACCACGCGGATCGTCAGCACCACCCGCGGCAGCACGGTGTCACGCACGGTGGCATTGATCGCTGCGTTGACGCGGTCGTTGATGCCGGAAAGCAGCTCGGCCGGCATGTTCGGACCGGAGAGAACGACGGCGCTGCGCACATCATAGACCGGCGCCGCCGGCTTGGTGGCCGAGAGGCTGCCGCAGGCCGTGAGCGCGACACAGACGAGTGTCGCCCGGCAAAAACACGACCTCAGCCAATTCATTGCAAAATCCCGCACCACCCCGTTGGAGTCGCAGACTTCGTCATAATGCATTGGAAGGCAATATGTTTCAGGCGCTTAGGGCGAAAAAAACATCAGCTGCGGCTTTGAACTCGGCAAAGCGCTTGGCCCGCCGCTCCTCGGCCTCCTCGTCGCTGCCCCAATGCTCGATCGTCCAATCCTCGTCGAGATGGGCAAGCGACCAAGCCTCCTCCACCGTCACCCGGCCCTCGGCGAAGGCGAGCGCCAGGATCGCCGAGCCGGTCAGCGTGGTAACTGTGTGGAGGGCGGCAAGCGCCATCGGGCTATCATATCTCGCAAGCGTAACGGCGAAGGCGGCAATCGCCTCGCGCGGCTGCTCATGCGGCATCACCCCTTCGACGAGGATGAAGCGGGCGCCGAGATCGGTCGCCGCCCAGTCGATTACGGGATCCCAGCGTTCGGCCTGGCGCTCGACCAGCAGTGCCGGCTCCTCGGCGCGGTAGCAAATGAGGTCGCTGGATGAAAAACGCAATATATCCTCGAAGATCGCCTGCGCGTTGACGGCAACGCCGTCGAGTGCCGTATTGACGAGCCGCGTCACCGGCATGCTCAGGGGATTGATCTCCTCGCCTTGCGCCTGCCATTCGGCGGCGACAAGCCGCGCCAACGCCTCGGTCGGCACGGCGAGAACTTGGCGCGCCGGCGTGCGCACCATCTTGCCGTCGAGCGTGATCGCAAAACCACCCTCGTGCTCGGCAACGGAGACATCGGTATAGAAACGCTTCGGCAGCGGCTTCTTCATCTGGATCTGCGCGCGGCGGATGGGATCGGGATGGCTCAGGCCTTCGGAAAGGTCGTTCAGCAGATCGCGCATGGGCTCACCTCAGCAAAAATGACGCAATATCTCGTTCGGATGGTAGGCGATCGCATCAGCGCCGTTGGCGATCAGCTCATCCACGCTGGCATAGCCCCAGGCAACGCCGATCGCCTTGGCGCCGGCGGCCTTTGCCATCTGCATATCGTAAACCGCATCGCCGATGACAATGGTGTCGGCAGCACTCATGCTGGTTTCATCGCAGCATTCCGTCACCATGGCCGGATGCGGTTTGGAGGGGCAATCGTCGGCGGTGCGTGCGACGATGAAATGCTTGTCGAAGCCATGCGTCTCCATCACCACCTTGAGCCCGCGCCTGGATTTGCCCGTCACCGCGCCGATCAGCAGGTCATCGCGCCCGCTGATCGCGTCGATCATCTCGCGAATGCCGGGAAACAGCGGCTCCTTGTAGTCAAGATCTTGACGCACGATCGAGAACAGCGACTTGTAGTGCGCCGTCATGTCGATATCTTGCTGCTCCACATGCGGCCTGCCCTGCATGCGGGCGATCGCAATATCGAGGGACAAGCCGATAATAGCCTTGGTGTCTTCAAATCGCGGTTCCGGCTTGCCGAACTTGTCGAAGGTCCTGCGGATGGTTTCGTGGATCAGCGCAGCACTGTCGACCAGCGTGCCGTCGCAATCGAAAAGGGCAAGTTTCATTCGGCGTCCCTTTCGGCACTGGCGAGATCGAGGCCGAGAAGATTCCAGGTCTGGACCATATGTGACGGCAGCGGCGCGCTGACGCGCAGGCGGCCACCGGAGGGGTGCGGGATGTCGATGTGACGTGCGTGCAGATGCAGCTTCTTCTGGACGCCGCCTGGAAAATCCCAATTCGGATCGTCGTCGAAATACTTCGGATCGCCGATGATCGGGTGGCCGATATGCAGAGCATGAACGCGCAACTGATGGGTACGGCCGGTATAGGGCTCCATCTCCAGCCATGCGAGGTTCTGTGCCGCCGTCTCCAGCACGCGGTAGAAGGAAATCGCATGGTCGGCGCCGTCCTCGCCGTGCTTGGCGATGCGCATCCGGTCGCCGTCGGCGGTCGGCTCCTTCACCAGCCAGGTCGAGATCTTGTCCTCGTGCTTACGCGGCACGCCCTTGACCAGCGCCCAATAGGTCTTCTTGGTATCGCGCTCGCGGAAGGCAGCCGTCAGTTTCTGTGCCGCACCGCGGGTGCGGGCGATGACGAGAACACCCGATGTGTCGCGGTCGAGACGATGGACGAGCCGCGGCTTCTCGCCCTTCGGGCTGGTCCAGGCTTCGAGCATCTGGTCGATATGCCTGGCCACACCCGAGCCACCCTGCACCGCAAGACCAGGGGGCTTGTTGAGCACGATCACCTTTTCGTCCTCGTGCAGCACCATGCGCGACAGAAGTTCGAAATCGGTCGAATGCTTGAGATCCTTACCGGCGATCGGTCCGGATTTCAGCTTCGCATCGACATCCATCGGCGGCACGCGCACCGTCTGGCCGGGCTGCACGCGCGCATCCGATTTGACACGTCCACCGTCGACGCGCACCTGGCCGGAGCGCAAGAGCTTCTGCAGCGGACCGAAGCCGAGCCCGGGAAAATGCACCTTGAACCAGCGATCGAGCCGCATGCCGGCTTCATCGGGTTCAACCTTGATATGTTCTATGCCAGCCATAAGAAATCTTTCGGAAATTGCAGCGCAGGCCAAGCCGGCGTTCTTGCCGCAGCCTTTAGAGCATTTTCGCGCAAAACGGAAACCGGAAAAGAAATCAGGCCAAAGCGCGCATGACGGCAAGGCCGGCGATGACGGCCGCCATCGAAAGCCCGACGCTCGCCGCAATGTAAATGCTGCCGGCGACAGCCTCGCCGCGTTCGAACAGCGAGATCGCATCCAGCGAGAAGGCCGAGAAGGTTGTGAAGCCGCCGAGGAAGCCGGTGATCAAGAGGAGGCGCAGTTCCACCGAGGCGTTGAACTTCCGCGCGATCAGCTCGGCGAAGACGCCGATGAGGAAACAGCCGACGACATTGACGGCGAGCGTGCCCCAGGGAAATGATGGACCCATGAGTCTCAGCGCCCATTGGCCGACATAATATCTGAGAAGAGAACCGATGGCGCCGCCGACGGCGACGAGAAGAGCCTGGATCATCAGCCGGATTTATCGCAACTCCGCAGCGATTCCAATCGAGAAGGAATGAATTCTTACCATCCGGTAAAATGCCGATGATTTTTTTATAATGGCGCCAAGGTCGTGCCGATACGCTGACGGCATGACCCAGCTCCTGTCCATATCGGCGAACACCGCCGCCATTGCCTTCGACTCGCTCCGAATCCCGCAGCGTGTTGCGACGAGCACCGCCGCCCGCGATGCGCGCCGCATTGCCGACCGGCAGCTGAAGGCCGAAGGCACTGAGGAAATAGAGGAGCCCTCCAGCATCATCCAGTCAACCGAAGTGGCCCTCGACCTGATGGCCAAAGGCAACCGCCAGCCGCAGGCCGGCCTGAAACAGGCGCTGCGATCCTACGAAGATTTCTGAGGCCATCGCCTTCCAAACGAAAGCCCGCGGCTGCAGCCTACAGTCGCGGGCTTTTCTGTTTGATCAGTCTACTTCATTTGCCTTGGGCGGAGAGTACCTGCAGGACAAGATCGACCTTGCCGGCCTTTTCGAAGGTCAGCGTTACCGGCACCGTATCGCCCTGCTTGAACGGCGTCTTCACCTTCTGGAACATCAGGTGCAGGTTGCCGGGCTCGAGCTTGACCGTCTCGCCGGCGGCGATGGCGATACCGTCCTTCAGCTGGCGCATCCGCATGACATTGTCCTTCGTCACCATCTCGTGGATCTGAACCTCCCCAGCTGCAGACGAGCTGACCGACACCAGGCGATCGTCCGCCTGGCCGTTATTCTTCACCGTAAAAAAGCCGCCGCCGACCGGCTGGCCGGGCAGCATTGCCTTGGCGAACCCGCCGGAGATTTCGAGATCACCGGCCTTGACCGTGTCGCCGGCCGGTGCAGCAGCGCCCATGCCCGCCATACCAGACATGTCCATGCCGGCCATATCGTGATGATCGTGGCCATGGTCTTCACCGGCAACGACCTTCAACAGCGGCGCCGGGCTTTTCATCCCATGCGCGTCGCCGCCTTCCTTGGCCACCTGATCCCAGGCCGTGACCGTGTCGCCGCACATCTGCGTCACCGGAAAGGCGAGCGAGGTGCCGGCCTCGACGCCCGATACTTTACCCTGGATGACGAAGGTGTCGTAGAAATCGTCGGAGAGATTGCCATTCTTCCAGCGGATCTCGATCGCGCCCGTCTTCACCTTGTCGCCGTGATTATCGTAGGTCTTCCGGTAGTTGCCCTTGATCACCTCGAGTTCCCAGCCGGCCTTCGGCTGCGGCTTGGCGAAGACGAAGCCTTCCGGCAGTTTGACCCGCACTTCCGTGGTCGCCTTGCCGTCGCAGCCATGCGGCACCTGCAGCGCGGCGAGAATGGTGCTGTCCTGCGTCGCCTCTCTGTCGAGGAAGGTCACATGCGCCTCGGCGCCGGCAAAGGCGGCCACGGAAAAAACGGCAGCAAGCCCGAACGTCTTGCCAAATGTCTTGATAGTTTTCATCGGATGTCTCCTCGCCGGCCGCGGACTTCTCTCGGGCGGACCGGCATGCTGCTCATGATTGCGAAGGCAGATCAGGCGAGGATGGGAGGCGCGCGGGAATTCGGCCGGCTGACAGCACTTGCATCGGCAACGGCTGAGATTTCGATCGGCGCGTTGATCAGCGAGGCGAGTTTGCGCTCGAGCCAGGAGCCCGCATCCGGCATCGGCAGGATGACGGAGGCCGACAGCCGGCAGGCTTCGCAATTCGGTTTGAAGGCGGAGGTCTTTCCGTCGGCGTCCTTCACGGTAATGCAGAGCGAGGCGAAAGTGCCGTCGGGCAGCACATAGGCCGCGCTATCGTAGCCTTCGGAGGCGACAGCCTGCGGCGCCTGATGGGCGAGGCCGAGCAAAGCCAAGCTCAATGCGCAAAGCATGCGCAGGAAGAGCGTCGCTTTCAGTCCGGTCTGCCGCATGAGATCCCCTTCAACAGCATGTCGCGATAGCCGGTTTCCCGGTGAAATGCAAAAGCAGATTGCCGCAGATTAGGGCTCAGCCGGCATATGGCGACAAAAAATTGTCCGGTGACGACATTTGGCCTTGCCAAGCGCTGCACCCGCCGGATAATTGCGCCAACCTTGTTGGGAGAAGCCGGTGCTTTCGCCACCGGTGCCGAAGGAGCAACCGCCCCGGAAACTCTCAGGCAAAAGGACCAGCAAGGGGCAGACGGAACTCTGGAGAGAAGCGTTCTCGAAACGCTCGCCGAAGGGATAACAATCTCAGGCAAAGGGACAGAGGGGGCTCAGGAGAGAAGTGCGCAGCCGCGCCTTCAGATTTGAGCCCGCGCCTTCGCGAGAAGGCGCAAACCCCGGAGGCGTCTTTTGGACGATACTGCTGCCCTGAAGAAAACCCCGCTGCATGCCCTGCATCTTTCGCTCGGCGCCCGCATGGTGCCGTTCGCGGGTTACGACATGCCGGTGCAATACCCCTTGGGCGTGATGAAGGAACATCTTCATACCCGCACTGAGGCCGGCCTCTTCGATGTCTCCCACATGGGCCAGGTCATCGTGAAGGCGAAGTCGGGCAGCTACGAGGATGCGGCGCTGGCGCTTGAAAGCCTGGTGCCGGTGGACATCCTAGGCCTTGCCGAAGGTCGCCAGCGTTATGGCTTCTTCACCGATGATACCGGCTGCATTCTCGACGATCTGATGATCGCCCATCTCGACGACCACCTCTTCGTCGTCGTCAACGCCGCCTGCAAGGAGGCCGATCTCGCCCATCTGCAGGCACATATCGGCGACCAGTGCGACGTCACCCTTCTCAACCGCGCTTTGATCGCGCTGCAGGGGCCGCGCGCAGTCGCGGTTCTCGCCGAACTCTGGGCCGACGTCGCTGCGATGAAGTTCATGGACGTGCGCCACTGCCGCCTGCACGATGTTTCCTGTCTGGTCTCGCGCTCCGGCTATAGCGGCGAGGACGGCTTCGAGATCTCGATTCCATCAGACAAGGCCGTGGATGTCACCATGCGCTTGCTCGAACATCCCGATGTCCAGGCGATCGGCCTCGGCGCCCGCGATTCGCTGCGCCTCGAAGCCGGTCTCTGCCTCTACGGCAACGACATCGACACGACCACCTCGCCGGTCGAGGCGGCGCTGGAATGGGCCATGCAGAAGGCAAGGCGCGGCAACGGTGCGCGTGCCGGCGGCTTCCCGGGCTCCGGCCGCATCCTGTCCGAACTCGAAAACGGCGCTGCCCGCCGCCG
Source organism: Rhizobium sp. BT-226 (assembly GCF_025847085.2). Lineage (NCBI taxonomy): Bacteria > Pseudomonadati > Pseudomonadota > Alphaproteobacteria > Hyphomicrobiales > Rhizobiaceae > Rhizobium > Rhizobium sp. BT-226. The sequence continues at coordinate 615,868 of NZ_JAOYTI010000001.1, forward strand.
CGTCGGCCTGAAGCCGGAAGGCAAGGCGCCGGTGCGCGGCCATGCCAAGCTCTATGCCGATGCCGAGGGCAAGATCGAAATCGGCGAGGTCACCTCGGGCGGCTTCGGCCCCAGCGTCGAAGGACCCGTCGCCATGGGCTATGTGCCGCTCTCCCATGCTGCGGCAGGCACGCTCGTCTATGCCGAGGTGCGTGGCAAATATCTGCCGATCACCGTCAGCGCCCTGCCCTTCGTCACCCCGACCTACAAACGCTAAACCTTTTCCAGAGAGGACGAACAATGCTGAAGTTTACCGAAGAACACGAATGGCTGAAGATCGAAGGCGGCGTTGCAACGGTCGGCATCACGACTTATGCCGTCGAACAGCTCGGCGACCTGGTTTTCGTCGAACTGCCGGAAGTCGGCGCGACCTTCTCCAAGAACGGCAATGCCGCGACCGTTGAATCCGTCAAGGCTGCTTCCGATGTCTATTGTCCGCTGGATGGCGAAATCACCGAGGTCAATCCGGCCATCGTTGCAGATCCCTCGCTGGTCAATTCCGATCCTCAGGGCGCCGGCTGGTTCTTCAAGCTGAAGCTGGCAAACGCTGCGGACGCCGATGGTCTGCTCGACGAGGCGGCCTACAAGGAGCTCACTGCGTAATGACGACGCCGACAGAATTCCAGTTCACCGACTATCAGCCCTACGATTTCGCCAATCGCCGCCATATCGGCCCCTCGCCGGCCGAGATGACCGATATGCTGAAGGTGATCGGCTATAACAGCCTCGATGGCCTGATCGACGCGACGCTGCCGCCCTCGATCCGCCAGAAGGCGCCGCTCGTCTGGGGTGCGCCGATGACCGAGCGCGAGGCGCTCGACAAGCTGCGCGAGACCGCCAACAAGAACAAGGTGCTGGTCTCGCTGATCGGCCAGGGTTACTACGGCACCATCACGCCGCCTGTCATCCAGCGCAACATCCTGGAAAACCCGGCCTGGTACACCGCCTATACGCCCTACCAGCCGGAGATCAGCCAGGGCCGCCTGGAAGCGCTCCTGAACTACCAGACGATGATCTGCGACCTCACCGGCCTCGACGTCGCCAACGCCTCGCTGCTCGATGAGGCGACCGCCGCCGCCGAAGGCATGGCGATCGCCGAGCGTGTCGCCAAGTCGAAGGCGAAGGCCTTCTTCGTCGATGCCGACTGCCATCCGCAGACCATCGCCCTCATCCGCACCCGCGCCGAGCCACTCGGCTGGAGCGTCATCGTCGGCAATCCCTTCACCGATCTCGATCCTGTCGACGTCTTTGGCGCGATCTTCCAGTATCCCGGCACGCACGGTCATGTGCATGATTTTACCGGCCTGATCTCGCGCCTGCATCAGACCGGCGCCATCGCAATCGTCGCCGCCGATATCCTGGCGCTGACGCTGCTGAAATCGCCCGGCGAAATGGGTGCCGATATTGCCGTCGGCTCCTCGCAGCGCTTCGGCGTCCCGGTCGGCTACGGCGGCCCGCATGCGGCTTATATGTCGGTCAAGGATGCCATCAAGCGCTCCATGCCTGGCCGCCTCGTCGGCGTTTCCGTCGATGCCCGCGGCAACCGCGCCTATCGCCTGTCGCTGCAGACCCGCGAACAGCATATCCGCCGCGAAAAGGCGACGTCGAACATCTGCACCGCCCAAGTGCTGCTGGCCGTCATGGCCTCGATGTACGCCGTCTTCCACGGCCCGAAGGGCATCAAGGCGATCGCCCAGCAGGTGCACCAGAAGGCCGTGCTGATGGCCAAGGGCCTGGAAAAGCTCGGTTACAAGGTCGAACCCGAGACCTTCTTCGACACCATCACCGTCGATGTCGGCCATATGCAGGGCCTCATCCTGCGCGCCGCCGTCGCCGAAGGCGTCAATCTGCGCAAGGTCGGCGAAACCAAAATCGGCATGAGCCTCGACGAACGGACCCGGCCGGCGACGCTCGAAGCCGTCTGGCGCGCCTTCGGCGGCAATTTCACTATCGCCGATTTCGAGCCTTCCTACCGGCTGCCGAAGGGCCTGCTCAGGACCAGCGATTACCTCACCCATCCGATCTTCCACATGAACCGCGCCGAAAGCGAGATGACGCGTTACATCCGCCGGCTCTCCGACCGGGATCTGGCGCTCGACCGCTCGATGATCCCACTCGGCTCCTGCACGATGAAGCTCAACGCGACGGCGGAAATGCTGCCGATCACCTGGCCGGAATTTTCCGACATCCATCCCTTCGTGCCATCAGACCAGGCGCTCGGCTACCGCGAGATGATCGACGACCTGATCGAAAAGCTCTGCGCCGTCACCGGTTACGACGCCTTCTCCATGCAGCCGAATTCCGGTGCGCAGGGCGAATATGCCGGCCTGCTGACCATCCGCAACTATCATATCGCCAATGGCGACGGCCATCGCGACGTCTGCCTGATCCCGACCTCGGCGCACGGCACCAACCCGGCTTCGGCCCAGATGGTCGGCATGAAGGTCGTCGTCGTCAAGGTGCGCGAAAACGGCGATATCGATCTCGACGATTTCCGCGCCAAGGCGGAGCAGCATGCGGCAAACCTCTCCTGCTGCATGATCACCTATCCTTCGACGCACGGCGTCTTCGAGGAGACCGTCAAGGAAATCTGCGATCTGGTGCATGAGCACGGCGGCCAGGTCTATCTCGACGGCGCCAATATGAACGCCATGGTCGGCCTGTCCCGTCCCGGTGACATCGGCTCCGACGTCAGCCACCTGAACCTGCACAAGACTTTCTGCATCCCGCATGGCGGCGGCGGACCCGGCATGGGCCCGATCGGCGTTAAGGAGCATCTGGCTCCCTATCTGCCCGGCCATCCCGAAACCGACGGCCGCTCGGGTGCGGTCTCGGCCGCTGCCTTCGGCTCGGCCTCGATCCTGCCGATCTCCTGGAGCTATTGCCTGATGATGGGCGGCGAAGGCCTGACGCAGGCGACCAAGGTGGCGATCCTCAACGCCAACTATATCGCCACCCGGTTGAAGGGCGCCTACGACGTGCTCTACAAATCGGAGGCCGGCCGTGTGGCGCATGAATGTATCATCGATACCCGCCCGCTGGTCGACAGCTCCGGTGTCACCGTCGACGACGTCGCCAAACGCCTGATCGACTGCGGCTTCCATGCGCCGACCATGAGCTGGCCGGTCGCCGGCACATTGATGATCGAACCGACGGAAAGCGAGACCAAGGCCGAACTCGACCGTTTCTGCGAGGCGATGCTGGCGATCCGCGAGGAAGCCCGCGCCATCGAGGACGGCCGCATGGACAAGGTGAACAACCCGCTGAAGAACGCCCCGCACACGGTGGAAGATCTCGTCGGCGAATGGGATCGCCCCTACAGCCGAGAACAGGCCTGCTTCCCGCCCGGCGCCTTCCGCGTCGACAAATACTGGTCGCCGGTCAACCGCGTCGACAATGTCTATGGCGACCGCAACCTGATCTGCACCTGCCCGCCGGTGGAGGCTTACGCGGAGGCCGCCGAGTAGCGGTCAAGCCTGATTCAGTAGCGAAAGGCTGGACAATCCAAGCCCCTTCCATCATGGGAGGGGCTTTCCTAATTCTGATAGAATGCGCGAAAGAAGGTCATCTCATGCCCCAGGATCAAAGCGAAGCAAGAATGCAGGCGCCCTGGTCGAAGCCCGTGCTTATCGCCCTCGAAGAGCCCGGCCAATACGTGACCATCGATAACACCCAGGCCGCCTCCTGGGCGATGATCGAGGACTGGCCGACGGAAGACGGTGCCGCACTCGACCAGGCGCTGCTGATCTGCGCCGACGTCATCAAGGGCAAGCGCGCCGGCGAGGATGCACGCAAAGCGTTCATCGCCGCCGCAGTCGAAGCGGGCCTCGACATCAAGGCCTGAAGGGCGGCGATCGGCAAAGAGCCGCTGGAATGGACGATAAAGACTCCGCGCCCCGCGTAGCTCAACTTAAGAGCAGTGGACTGGTTTGCAGCCGATCCGGGTTCAATTCCTCGGCAGGGGCACCAGTTTCCCAGTACCCCTGCTCTACTCTGTCAGCACCAAAGTGTGTGCGGTTTACGGCCTAGAAGCGCTCGCCGACCATATCCTCGCTTTTGGCCCACAATCCCCTGGCCGTCTCGGGATCGAGCGCGTAGCTGCGCACGCCTTCGGAAATCGGGCTGATCTCTGCATCCGTCACTTCGGAGACGTGGCAGTTTTCGCAATATCTGCCGCCGACCACGTCTGCCGGGGCGACGAAACCTGCCCAGACCGATGTAGCGGCACCCTGCGGGATCGTCTTCCACTGGAAGGGCGGCTTGCCCTCGGCGGCGAGTGCTGCGTTGATCTGCGCTATCATACCTTCGATCATGTCAGGCTCGAGATGACGGCCGAGCTCGGTGTTGATGCCGCCGGGATGCAGTGCCGTCGCACGGATGCCGCGCTCCTGGAGGCGCCGGTCGAGTTCCACCGCGAACAGGACATTTGCGGTTTTCGACTGGGCATAGGCCGCCCAAGGCTCATAGGTCTTGCTCTCGAAATTGAGGTCTTCGAGGCTGAACGGAGCCATGCGATGGCCCGAGGATGCGACGATCACCACACGTCCACCCGATTTGACGAGTGGTGCGATGCGGTTGACCAGCACGAAATGACCGAGATGGTTGGTGCCGAACTGCGTTTCGAAACCATCGGCGGTGCGCCCGAAGGGAGCGGCCATCACGCCGGCATTGGCAATGACGACATCGAAGGGGCGGCCATCCGCAATGAGCGCATCGGCGCAGGCGCGCACGCTTGCCAGAGAAGCAAGATCGAGCTCGACGATATCAAGGCTGCCACCATTGGCGGCACCCGCGCGCACGACTTCCGTTGCCGCCCTCCCCTTTGCGAGGTCACGTGCCGTACCCACCACCTGCGCTCCACGGGCTGCCAGCACACGCGCGGTTTCGACGCCGAGCCCGGCCGAAACACCCGTCACCAGAACACGCTTGCCCTTGAGATCAACGCCGGCGAGCACCTCGTCGGTGGTCGATGTCGCGCCAAAAAATCCACTCATGATTATCTCCTTGATCATGGACGCACCGCTCCGGACTGGTGAACCATTGCCCACAGGCCTCAAATGGAATAAAAGGAGGATGCCTCCAGATAAATACGGAGGGCGCCTCCGTTTATCAAGGGGACCTCTCGGAAATGGCCGAAAAAAGTGACGGGTCCACCGTCCGAAAGCCGCGTGCGGATGCCGAACGCAATCGTCTTCTGCTGATGGAAACGGCAAAGACCGTCTTTGCCGACAAGGGTTCCAGCGCCAGCCTGGAGGAAATCGCCCGGATCGCCGGCGTCGGCATCGGCACACTCTATCGCCATTTCCCGACGCGTGATGCACTGGTTTCCGCCATCTACCGCAACGAGACGACGCAGCTTGCCGCTGCCGCAAAAAGCCTTGCCGAGACACATCCGCCTGTCGAAGCGCTTCGCCTGTGGCTGGTGCAGTTCGTCGATTATGTCGTGACGAAACGCGGCATGTCCGAGGTACTGGATTCTTTGGTTGGCGGCACCTCCGAGCTCTATGCCGATTCTGCCGATTTGATCATAGGCGCCGTCAATCTGCTGGTGGATCGCGCAGTCGCCACCGGTGAAATCCGTCTGGCGATGGACCCGCTCGATATCCTGCGCGCGCTGGCCGGCGGCGCGAGCATCAGCTGTGGCCCCGCCTGGCGGGATGCGGCAAGGCAACTCATCGATATTCTGATTGCGGGTATGAGAGCCAGTCGCTGAGGCTGTTTCGGACGGAGGTGCGAGAGAATGGCGACATCGACATGGAGGATTTCCGGGCACAAGGATCAAATTTAACCTTTCTTAGCAAGTCTCTGTTAGCAATTCAGAAAGGCGGCTTCCATCAGAGTGGATCACCGTCGATCCCTTGTTTTGCGTGCAGGTTCTTATGCGTCCATCGGCAGTGCCAGCAATCCTCCTCGCCGCCCTGATCCTCTCGGGATGCGCTGCCAGTTCTGGCGCCGAAGATGTGCTGGGCAATGTGCCGTCACCGGAAACGACTAATGCCATCGCCCAGCCGAGCGGCCCGATTCCTGCCGCCGCGGTGGGCGTTTCCGCGCCGCTGGCAAGCCCGCCGCAGCAGGCGTTGAGCTGGGCTGGACAAGTTCCCGAGCCGCAGGCGCTCGTGCCCGCCGACAGGCCGGTCGGAATGCCGCTGCCGACAGATAAGCCGGTCGCGCTGCTGATGCCGTCCAATCCCGCCGGCAATGCAATGCCCGATGTCGGCACCAGATCGCCGACACGCGGGCAAATTTACGGCCACCGCTTCCGCGATGCCAAGCCGATCAACTTCGGCTCCACTTCGCCGAGAAAGCTTGCCGTGCACGGCGTCGATGTGTCGCGCTGGCAGGGCGAGATCGACTGGGAGACGTTGCGGCGGCAAGGCGCGAACTTCGTCTACATCAAGGCGACCGACGGCGGCGATCACCTTGATCCGATGTTCAAGAAGAACTGGCGCCGGGCCAAGGAAGCCGGCCTGAAACACGGCGCCTATCACTTCTTCTATTGGTGCCGGACAGCCGGTGAGCAGGCCGACTGGTTTATCCGCAACGTGCCGAGGGAAGCCAACGCTCTTCCGCCCGTCATCGACGTCGAATGGAACGGCGAATCGAGCTGCAAGAGGCGCATCTCCCCCGCACGTGTTCGGGAAAAGATGCAGGTTTTCATGGACAAGCTGGAGCGCCATTACGGCCAGCGCCCGATCATCTATACCGCGCCGGATTTCTACCGCGACAATTTGAAGGGTCAGCTGCTCAACTATCCCTTCTGGCTGCGCTCGGTGGCCGCTCACCCCTCCAAGGTCTACCCCGGCCGCAAGTGGGTCTTCTGGCAATATTCCGGCTCCGGCCTCTCCGAAGGGGTCGACGGCAAGATCGACCTCAACGTCTTCAACGGCAGCGAGAGCGATTGGCACGACTGGGTGGCGTCGCGATAGCGACTGCTCCATGGTTCTGCCGCCTCCCGTTCCGTACCAATCCGGAACAGATGCAGCGGCAAGGCGCGCGCATCTATAGGTCTTTGCTAACGCAACGCCTTCAACATTCTCTAAGCCCTTGCATGTAGAAGAATTTCATCCAGTTCTGGGGAAATGGTTGATGAGCATATCGGGTATTACGAGCACGGCTCTTTCGGGAATGCGGGCACAGACGACGCGGGTTAGCGCGATTGCAAACAACATCGCAAACAGCAGCACGCCGGGCTATGCCAGGCTGAACACCAGCCTCTCTCCGGTTGAGACTGGTGGCGTCCAGGCCGTCGTCAACCCGACGGCGTCAGATATCGATCCGGCCACCGAACTGACCGACCTGATCGAAGCCGAGCAGAGCTACAAGGCAAACGCCGTGGTCTTCGAGACCGGCGCCGACATGTGGGAAATGCTCATGAGCATCAAGCGCGACTGAGCGCCCTACCCGCATAACGTCCCTGCCGCGATTGGTCGCGAACACCAATAGCTTTCGACGGCTTTGTTATAAGATCGTCTCGAATCAGGCCTATGCCGATCCGCGCTATTGTCGCGGATCGATGCCATGCCGGAATGTCAGGATTTCGTTTTCATCAAAGGACGAGCCGAGTTCGATGCAGCACCACTGGTGCTGTTGCATGGCAGCGGCATGCATGAACGCAATCTCATTGGGCTTGCGGACATGGTCGGGCCGGATCGTCCCTATGTGGCGCTGAGGGGCGCTGTGGAATGGGAGGAAGGCTTTGCCTTCTTTCGCCGAAACTCCGACCGCACGCTTGATTACATCGACCTCTTCAACCAGACCCATCATCTCGCCGATTTCCTGCTGAAGGCAATGGAGAACGGCCTGCTGAAACGGCCGCCTGTGCTGCTCGGCTTTTCCAACGGCGCGATCATCGCCGCTTCGATCCTGCTGCATCGGCCGGAAACCGCAGCCGGCGCTATCCTGTTGCGGCCGCTCTCACCCGCGCCGGCCGCCGATTTTCCCGAGCTGACAGGCCCTCGCCGGCGAACGCCACGAGCGGCGCGCGCCTGAGGATGTTGTGCTGGTGAGGGATCAGATCGAAAGAAGCGGAGCCGGCGTCACGACGCTACTGTTCCCGGCGGGCCATGGCCTGGATGAGAACGAACCGGATTTTATCGAGAGTTGGCTGGCGGAAAATTTCCCACCAGCCTGAGGGTAGCTGTCAAGAATGCGCCGGCTCGCTTTGGCGCTGGGCGGCAAGGGCTGCGAGATCGGCAGGTTTCAGCTCGACGGATTCGCCGCAGCCGCAGGCCGATGTCTGGTTCGGGTTGGTGAAGGTGAAGCCGGAGCGCAACGTCGTCGTCTCGAACCCCATCTCGGTGCCGAGCAGATAGAGAGCTGCCGATGGCTCGACCCAGACTTTGGCACCGTCGTGCTCGATCAGGTCGTCCTTGGCGTTGGGCTCGGTCACCAGGTCGATGGTATATTCCATCCCGGCGCAGCCGCCCTTCTTGATGCCGACGCGCACGCCCTTGGCCTCCGGCCCCGAGTTCTCGACGATCGCCTTGACGCGGGCAGCAGCCCCGTCCGTCATACTCATGATTGCAAAGCCCATCGGCCAATTCTCCTTCTGCAACCGGGGTCAAGATCCGGCGCATCATCACTCAAATGTAGTACCCGTTCGTAAACGGATCAATACCGCGGGATGTCAGTCCCAGCACCGCGGGATGTCAGTCCCAGCACCGCGGGATGTCAGTCCCAGCACCGCGGGATGTCAGTCCCAGCACCGCGGGATGTCAGTCCCAGCACCGCGGGATGTCAATACCAGCCGACGGCGACCTGCGCCTCTTCCGACATGCGGTCCGGCGTCCACGGCGGATCGAAGGTCATGGCAACCTCGACGCCCGACACGCCTTCGACGGCACCGACTGCGTTTTCGACCCAGCCGGGCATCTCGCCGGCCACCGGGCAGCCGGGGGCGGTCAACGTCATCATGATTTTCACCATCCGGTCGTCTTCGATGTCGATCTTGTAGATCAGACCGAGCTCGAAGATGTCGGCGGGAATTTCCGGATCGTAGACGGTCTTCAGCGCGCTGATGACGTCGTCGCTCAGCCGCGCCAGCTCATCGGCCGGAATGCTGGAATGCACGATGCCTTCGCGCACGTCGATCTTCTGTTCGCTTTCGTCCAGGCTCATCACGGACACTCCTCAAGCAAAGAACTTGCGCGCATAATCAAGCGCATCGGCCAAGGCATCGACCTCGGCGCGGGTATTGTACATGCCGAAGGATGCACGGCATGTGGAGGTGACGCCGAAGCGTTTCAAGAGCGGCATGGCGCAATGCGTGCCGGCCCTCACCGCAACACCCTGCCTGTCGATCACCATCGAGACGTCATGGGCATGAATGCCTGCAAGTTCGAAGGAGAAGATACTTCCCTTCTCCGTCGTCGTCCCGAACATGCGCAGCGAATTGACCGATCTGAGACGTTCGACCGCATAGGCCGCAAGATCGGCTTCATGGCTGGCGATCGCCTCGCGGCCGATCTTCTCCATATAGTCGAGCGCATAACCCAGCCCGATCGCCTGCACGATCGGCGGCGTGCCGGCCTCGAAGCGATGCGGCGGATCATTATAGGTAACCACGTCTTCGGCGACTTCGAAGATCATCTCGCCGCCGCCCTGGAACGGGCGCATCTCGAAAAGCCGCTCCTTCTTGCCGTAGAGCACGCCGATGCCGGACGGGCCGTAGAGCTTGTGGCCGGTCATCACGTACCAGTCGCAATCGATATCCTGCACGTCGACAGGCAGATGCACGGCGCCCTGGCTGCCGTCGATCAGCACCGGAATGCCGCGCTCATGCGCGATCCGGCAGACTTCCTTGACCGGAACGATCGTGCCGAGCGCATTCGACATATGGGTGATGGCGACGAGCTTGGTGCGCTCCGTCAGGCTCTTTTCAAAATCCTCGATATGGAAGGCGCCCTCGTCGTCGACCGACACCCAGACGAGTTTGGCCCCCTGCCGCTCGCGGATGAAATGCCAGGGCACGATGTTGGAATGGTGCTCCATGATCGTGAGCACGATCTCGTCGCCTTCACCAATCTTCGGCATGCCCCAGCCATAGGCAACGGTGTTGATCGCTTCCGTCGAATTCTTGGTGAAGACGATGTCGTTCACCGAAGGCGCATTGAGGAAGCGGCGGACCTTCTCGCGCGCTCCCTCATAAGCGTCCGTCGCCGCATTCGAGAGATAGTGCAGGCCGCGATGCACATTGGCATATTCATGGGAATAGGCATGCGAGATGGCATCGATCACCACCTGCGGCTTCTGCGCCGATGCGCCGTTGTCGAGATAGACCAGCGGCTTGCCATACACCTTTTCCGCCAGGATCGGGAAATCCCGGCGGATGGCTTCGACGTCGTATTGCGTGGCCGGCACTATCTTGTCCATTGCTATATCCGATCAGGCGTGCTTTTCGAGCCAGGCCGAAATCACGCCTTCCAGCGCCTCGACCAGGGCTTCGTCTTCCAGTTCCTCGACGATCTCGGCGACGAAGGCGTTGACGAGCATCGCCCGCGCCTTGTTCTCCGGAATGCCGCGCGCCATCATGTAATAGAGATGGTTGGCGTCGATATCAGTCACCGTCGCGCCGTGACCGCACTGCACGTCGTCGGCGAAAATTTCGAGCTCGGGCTTGACCGAGAATTCGGCATCGTCGGACATCAACAGCGTGTTGCAGGCCATCTTGGCATCGGTTTTCTGCGCATCGGGCGCCACCCGGATCATGCCCTGGAAGACGCCCTTGGCGCGGTCGAAGACGACGTTGCGGATGACTTCGGTCGAGCCGGTATTCGGCACGTCATGGCCGAGCACCATCGTCACGTCGGTATGGCTTTCTGCTCCGAGCAGGTTGATGCCGCGCAGGGTCAGATCGGCGCCCTCGCCCGTCACCTTGATATGCAGCTCCTGGCGCACCAGCTTGCCGCCGGCATTGATGACGAAAAGCCGGAGCTTGGCGTCAGCGCCGAGATCGATGCGGATCTGCCCGAGATGCGTATCGTCGGCCCCCTGCTGCTGCAGGATGATCCAGGTCAGTTCCGTGCCTTCGCCGACCGTGATGTCGCTGACATGGGACACCAGTGCTGCATCACCGGTCACCGTGCGGTGACGCTCGATGACGGTCGCCTTGACACCGGCACCGAAGGACACGGGCAGGCGCGTATGTGTCTGCCCGCCGGCATGGATGAATTGGATTTCGAGCGGGTTTTCAAGCTCGGTATCGGCAGGCACGTCGACGACATAGCCGTCGCGCACGAAGCTGCCATTGATGCGGCCGACCGCGTCGTCGCTGCCGAGCGCATCGAGTCCGCCTGCGGCAGAACCGTCAAGCAGACGTTCGGAATAGGCCGAAACGCCAAGACCATCGACCGTAGCCTTCTGGTTGGAATGGCCCTGGATCACCGCCAGCACCGTGGAGTCGGCAACAAGCGGCTCCAAAGCCTGCGAGCCGGCATCGCCCGCCTGCTGCGGGACAGTGCGCAGCAGGTTCTTGAGGTCGCTATAGTGCCACGCCTCGATGCGGCGCGTCGGCAGGCCGGCTTTCTTCAGGTCGTCGAGAAGCCGGTCGCGCAGTGCCGTCACCGCGCCATTGCCCGGCAGCTCGCCGATCTGCTGGTTGAAAGCCTCGATCAGCGCCGTCTCGGCCGCCGTCAGGCGGCTCGTCGTCTGCATGTTCATGGACGTCGTCCTTTCCACCCGAAACTCAGGCCGCCGTGCCGATGATGTCGGCATAGCCGTTGGCTTCCAGCTCATGTGCCAGCGTCTTGTCGCCCGACTTGATCACCTGGCCCTTGTAGAGAACGTGGACGGTATCCGGCACGATATAGTCGAGCAGGCGCTGGTAGTGGGTGATGACCACGACCGCGCGGTCCGGCGAACGCAGCGCGTTGACGCCGTCGGCGACGATCTTCAGCGCATCGATGTCGAGGCCGGAATCGGTTTCGTCAAGCACGCAGAGCTTCGGTTCGAGCAGCGCCATCTGAAGGATTTCGGCGCGCTTCTTCTCGCCGCCGGAGAAGCCGACGTTCAGCGGCCGCTTCAACATCTCGGTATTGATCTGCAGCTTGCCGGCGGCATCCTTGACGCGGCGCATGAAATCCGGCGTCGTCAGCTCGTCCTCGCCACGCGCCTTGCGCTGCTCGTTCATCGCCACCTTCAGGAACTGCATGGTGGCAACGCCCGGAATTTCGACCGGATACTGGAAGGCCAGGAAGATGCCCTTGGCGGCGCGCTCGGCCGGATCGAGCTCGAGAATGCTCTCGCCATTATAGAGAATGTCGCCCTCGGTGACTTCGTAGTCGCTGCGGCCGGACAGGACATAGGAGAGCGTCGACTTGCCGGAGCCGTTCGGCCCCATGATCGCGGCAACTTCGCCGGCCTTCACCGTCAGGTTCAAGCCACGAATGATCTCGGTGCCGTCTTCGGCGATGCGGGCATGGAGGTTTCTGATTTCAAGCATCTTTGGTTCCTGCGTTTTCTCTGCGCAGCTCATCAGAGCCTCGCGTAATTTCTAAGGACATCAACATGTTGGGCTCGGCGCTATCGCCAAAAGAAACGGATGACACGGAAAACCGCGACCGTTACGAGCCAAAGCCATTCGAGAAATTCCGGGATCCCCTGAACGATCTTTCCCGGCTTTTCCATACGCTGCTGGAGAAACACATAAGGATGCTCCGGCGGCTTCTCGGTTTCATATCTCTGCTCGCGCGGGCGAATTTTCGCCAATATCTCCCCGCGCATATTATCCAGACGATCAAGAATGCGTTTCTTGTCCGCCTCGCTCATGTCACCCCACCGAGCCTTCCAGCGAGATGCTGATCAGCTTCTGCGCCTCGACAGCGAATTCCATCGGCAGCTCCTGCAGGACTTCCTTGACGAAGCCGTTGACGATCAGCGCGATCGCCGCTTCGGTCGGGATGCCGCGCTGCAGGCAGTAGAACAGCTGATCCTCGGAGATCTTCGAGGTTGTCGCTTCATGCTCGAACTGCGCCGTCGAGTTCTTCGCCTCGATGTAGGGCACGGTATGGGCGCCGCACTTGTCGCCGATCAACAGCGAATCGCACTGGGTGAAGTTGCGCGCGTTCGACGCCTTGCGGTGAGCCGAAACCTGGCCGCGATAAGTGTTGTTGGAAACACCGGCGGCAATGCCCTTGGAAACGATGCGGCTCGACGTGTTCTTGCCGAGATGGATCATCTTGGTGCCGCTGTCGATCTGCTGATGGCCGTTGGACACGGCGATCGAGTAGAACTCGCCGCGGCTGTCGTCGCCGCGCAGGATGCAGGATGGATATTTCCAGGTGATCGCCGAGCCGGTTTCGACCTGCGTCCACGAAATCTTCGAACGGTCGCCGCGGCAATCGCCGCGCTTGGTGACGAAGTTGTAGATGCCGCCCTTGCCGTTCTTGTCGCCCGGATACCAGTTCTGCACCGTCGAATATTTGATCTCGGCATCATCGAGCGCAACCAGCTCGACCACGGCAGCGTGCAGCTGGTTTTCGTCGCGCTGCGGCGCCGTGCAGCCTTCGAGATAGGAGACGTAGGCGCCCTCTTCCGCGATGATCAGCGTGCGCTCGAACTGGCCGGTGCCCTTCTCGTTGATGCGGAAATAGGTGGAAAGCTCCATCGGGCAGCGAACGCCCTTCGGCACGAAGACGAAGGAACCGTCGGTAAAGACTGCCGAATTGAGCGTCGCATAGTAGTTGTCGCTCGTCGGAACGACGGAGCCGAGGTACTTCTGCACCAGTTCCGGATGCTCGCGGATGGCTTCCGAGATCGACATGAAGATCACGCCGGCCTTCTTCAGCTCTGCCTTGAAGGTGGTGACGACCGAGACGCTGTCGAAAACGGCGTCGACGGCGATCTTCGGCTTCTCGACGCCGGCAAGGATCTCCTGCTCACGCAGCGGGATGCCGAGCTTCTCATAGACCTTCAACAGCTCCGGATCGACCTCGTCGAGCGATTTTGGACCCGGCGTGCTCTTCGGCGCGGCGTAATAATAGATGTCGTTGAAATCGATCTTCGGATAGTCGACGCGCGCCCAGGTCGGCTCTTCCAGCGTCAGCCAGCGACGATAGGCCTCGAGACGCCATTCCAGCATCCACTCCGGCTCCTGCTTCTTCGCCGAAATGAAACGAATGATGTCCTCGGACAGGCCTTTCGGCGCCTTGTCCATCTCGATGACGGTCTCGAAACCGTATTTGTACTGATCCACATCGATCAGGCGCACCTGGTCGATTGTTTCCTGCACGGCAGCCATCTCATTCTCCAATCTCGCCGGATACAAGGTCCGGCAGCTTGTAGCGTTTGGGCAATTATCTTGCCCCTCATGTAAGAGGCCAAAAGGGACTTTTCAGCCCGATTGGCAAGCAGAAATTTGCGTTTCCGCAAGTTTTGACAGCGGGCACGCCGCCTCCCCAGCCGACCTGCGCCGGTTGGCGATCTTTGCGAAAGCCGCAATCGCCCTGTCGATATCCTCTTCCGTCGTCGAAAAGCCGAGCGAGATGCGCAGCGCCCCGAGCTTGGCATCACGTCCCATCGCCGTCAGCACGTGGCTTTCGCCAAGCCGACCCGATGAGCAGGCCGAACCTGCGGAAAGTGCAACGCCTTCGAGATCGAAGGCGATCTGTCCGGTCTCAGCCTTCAGCCCCGGCAGGGTGAAGAAGATCGTATTGGTGACACGCTCACCACCCTCGCCGTGGATCAGCACATCGGCTGCTGCTTCACGCATGCCGGCTTCGAGCCGCTCGCGCAACGCGCCGATTGCCGCATTGCGCGCCTCAAGTTCGTCGCACGCCGCTTCTGCTGCCGCGCCGAAGCCGATCAGCGCCAGCGAATTCTGTGTCCCTGAGCGGTGACCCCGCTCCTGCCCGCCGCCCTGGATCAGCGGTCTGGGCATCAGCGCCTCGCCGCGCGCAATGAGCGCGCCGGCCCCCTTCGGCCCGCCGATCTTGTGCGAGGAAACGATCATGAAGTCGGCGCCGATCTTCTCGATATCGAGCGCGATGCGACCGGCCGCCTGCACGGCGTCGACGACGAAGAGCCCGCCATAAGCGTGGACGATCTTTGCAGCTGCCTCCACAGGCTGCACGATGCCCGTCTCGTTGTTGACGAGCATGATAGCGACCATCGGCAGGCCGGCGGCCTTGTCATGCGCATCGAGCAGGCGGCCGAGCGCGTCGAGATCGACGATGCCGGCTTTCGTCACCGGGATCTCCGTCATCTTCTCTCTGGCGAAGCGGCCGCCTTCGCGCACCGCAGGATGCTCGATCGCCGAAAAATAAAGATGGCCAAGCCGAAGCGGCGTGCGGCCCATGCGGAAATCCGACGTCAGCACGAGATTGGCGGCCTCAGTCGCGCCGCTGGTAAAGACCACATTGCCGGCATCGGTACCGACAAGTGCTGCTACCTTGCGCCGTGCGCCTTCGATGGCGGCGCGGGCGGCCCGGCCCTCGCCGTGAACGGAATTTGGATTGCCGAAAATATCGATGGCGCGCATGATCGCCGCGCGTGCTGTGGGGTGCAGCGGCGCTGTGGCGTTCCAGTCGAGATAAAGGCGTGGCGGCGCCATGATCTTCAGTCCTGCGCTTGACGAGCTTGCTTCAGCATCAGCGGTTCATTTTTCTTGAAATTTCCGCCGGGCTTGCCTTATGACACATTCCACGATGCGTGGATCGCCATGCAAGTTTCGAATTGTTCTAAACTGCGTTTTAGAAAAGCTGACAACACTAGTCAAGTCATGTTGTCGTCCAACGCCGCGCGAACGCGAAATAAAACCCGGAGTACCAATGCCCGAAGTTATTTTCAACGGCCCAGCCGGCCGTCTTGAAGGCCGCTACCAGCCCTCCAAGGAAAAAAGCGCGCCCATCGCCCTGATTCTGCATCCGCATCCGCAGTTCGGCGGCACGATGAACAATCAGATCGTCTACCAGCTCTTCTATATGTTCCAGAAGCGCGGGTTCACGACGCTGCGCTTCAATTTTCGGGGAATCGGCCGCAGCCAGGGTGAATTCGACCACGGCGCCGGCGAGCTCTCGGATGCCGCCTCGGCGCTCGACTGGGTGCAGAGCCTGCATCCCGATTCGAAGACCTGTTGGGTCGCCGGTTATTCCTTCGGCTCCTGGATCGGCATGCAGCTCCTGATGCGTCGGCCGGAGATCGAAGGCTTCATGTCGATCGCGCCGCAGCCGAACACCTACGACTTTTCCTTCCTGGCGCCCTGCCCGTCTTCCGGCCTGATCATCAACGGCGAGGCCGACAAGGTGGCCCCGGAAAAGGATGTCAACGGCCTGGTCGAGAAGCTGAAGACCCAGAAGGGCATCCTCATCACCCACCGCACCGTTGCCAACGCCAACCACTTCTTCAATGGCCAGGTGGAAACGCTGATGGGCGAATGCGAGGACTATCTCGACCGTCGCCTCAACGGCGAACTGGTGCCGGAACCGGCCGCCAAGCGGATTCGCTGACACCACAAATCTCGGCCTCATCGATGCCATGACGGTCCGGAACACAACCGGCCGGCTGTGCCGGAACAGATCACCTACCGTGTTGCAATCCATGTTGCAGTGCGGTAGGGTCCTCGCGATCCTAACAAAAGCGAGGTCCGCAATGACCAAGTCGTTCGGGGAAGTCCTGGATAAGTATAGGGGAATTGGTCCGGGGTTCGATTTCCTTCGAATAGGGCTCGCCTTTTCCATCGTATTGACCCATTCCTTTTTGTTAACCGACAACAATGACTTCATCAGGGGGTCAGTATTCTGGTTCACTGAATACGCTCTTGTTCCAATGTTCTTCGCATTGAGCGGATTTCTGATCGCTGGCAGCGCCCAGCGCCTGAGCCTTCGGAATTTTCTGATCAACCGAGGCTTGCGCATCGTCCCGGCCCTTGCCGTCGATATCGTCGTTTGTTCGCTGATCATCGGGCCGATTATTACGGTCGTTTACCACTCCGAATATTTTACCGATCAGCGGTTTTTCAAATACTTCCTGAATATCGTCGGCTGGATCCATTATGAGCTGCCGGGCGTCTTCCAGGATAATCCGAGCCAGCGTGTCAACGGCGCTCTCTGGACGGTTCCCTGGGAAATCTTCTGCTACATCATCATGTCGTTCCTGATGATCACCGCCATCGTCAAGACGCGCTACAAGCTGCTGGCGGTCACGATCGCCTACATCGTCATCGGCCTTATCGTGCAGAAGATGCCTTATCTGTTGCCAGGCTCGATCAAGCCGATCGCTCGCTTCCTGTTCATGAGCCGCGGCTCCCAGCTGATAACGGCCTTCATGATGGGCATCGTCGCCTTTCAGTTCAGGGCAGTCATTCCGCATTCCCGCTGGATATTCGGCGCCGCCTGCCTGGTTTGCATCGTCGCCATCCTCACCCTCGACAGCCGGGCGACGGAGTCGGTGCTCAACCGGCCTTTGGTCATCACCTCTCTTGTCTACATCACCGTCTTCGTCGGCCTGTCCGAGGTGCCCATCCCGGCCTTTTTCAGGAAAGGCGACTATTCCTACGGCGTTTATCTCTATCACGACCCGTTTTTGCAGATCTGGATCAGCTCGTTCCCGTCGGTTTTCCTCTATCCGAAATATGGTGCGCTGGCGCTCTATCTCGTCGGCCTGCCATCGGCTCTCGCCGTTGCGGTGCTGTCCTGGCATTTCATCGAGAAGCCGATCCTCGGCCTTCGCAAGAAATTCTCGTTCATCGCCCAGGTCAGGGGCGTCGAGGATGGCAATCAGGCTGGGCGTGAACCCAATGTTCGGCCGGTCGCCGTAAAGAGCTAGGACTTTGCCGGCCGCAGCTCGGCGGTGAGTTCAAAGGCGGTGTCCAGCACTCCATCGACCAGAATCGGCGCGCGTTCGCGCATGCCGATCTTTCTGAGGACGCGCTGCGAAGCGGTGTTTTCGGGATGCGTGAAGGAGATGAAGCCCGATGCAAGCTCCCTTTCGAAGAACCAGTCGGCAAGCGCGCTCGCCGCTTCTGTTGCCAGGCCCTTGCCCCACGCCTCCTCGCGCAGGGAATAGCCGAGTTCGAATTGCTCGTTCTTGAACTTCGAAATCCCCGCACGGCCGACAAATCGACCGTCCTCGGCGAGGAGCTTGTATTTGGCCGTGCCGTCGCGCGCCTGTTCCTCGAACCAGCCGCGCAGCCGTTCCTCAGCCTTTTGGAGGCTCCACGGCATGTTGCCGGACAGATATTGGGTCGTCGCCATCGTTGAATGCAGCTGTTGCACCAGGGTCGCATCACCTTCGTCCCACATGACGAAGATAAGCCGTGGCGTCTTCAGTATGACCCTTTTCTCTGTCATGGCGTTGCCAGCACCCCGCCGCTGACGGGAGCCGCGACCCCCGTCGTGCTGGGAAATGTCAGCGGCAGCCCGTCCAGCGAGCGGACGGCGAGATAGGCCCAGGCCTCGGCTTCCATCGCATCGCCGTCGAAGCCCGCCTCCTCGGCCGTCAACACCCTCGAGCCCAGCCTTTCGGCCATGACTGAGAACTCTGCCATCAGAGTGGCGTTCAGCCGCCCGCCGCCGCAGACGATATAGAGCGCTGGGGTCTCGGGCAGGAAACCGGCGGATTTGATGATCGAGGCGGCGGCGACATGCGCCAGCGTCCGGGCGCCGTCTTCAAGGCTCGCCTCCTCGGGCCGAAGCGGCGCGAAATCACCGCGATCAAGGGAACGACGAACATTGCCGCGGAAGAACGGGCTTTGCAGATAGCGTTCCGCGAGAGCGGCCACGACCTTGCCGCGCCCACCGATCTCGCCGCCAGGGTCATAAGCTTTGCCGGTCTGCATCTCCACCCACTGGTCGATCAGCGTATTGCCCGGACCGCTGTCGAAGGCAGATATCCGGCCGTCCGTGCCGATAAAGGTCAGATTGGAGATGCCGCCGATATTGACGAAGCACACTGCCTGTCCCGCCTGCTGGAATTTTCCTGCAAGTGCTGCGTGATAGGCCGGCACCAGCGGTGCGCCCTGCCCGCCATGAACCATGTCGTTGGCGCGCATGTCGTAGACCACAGATATGCCGGTTCGGCGCGCCAGTTCCCCGCCGTCGCCGATCTGGATCGTCAATCCCTCATCAGGGCGATGAAGCACTGTCTGGCCATGGAAGCCGAGGATATCGACCGCACCGGCAGAAAGCTCGAAACGCTCCATGAATGCCGTAACGGCAATTGCATGCCGCAACGTCAGCTCAAGCTCGATATCGCGCAGCTCAGCCGGTCGCTGGCTTCTCTCACTGAGTGGACGGGACAGTTCAAGCGCCCGCTTGAGCTGCCCGCGAAAATCGGCGTCATAGGGCACGCCCATGAACGGCCCGCGCTCGATGAAGCCGCGGCCGTCGGTCCTGATCAACGCGACGTCGATTCCGTCCATCGACGTGCCGCTCATCAGCCCGATCGCGGTCCTGATGACATCCATGAGGCTTGCCTCCCATGCGATTCCCGGATGCACTTTTATAAAAACAGTGCTAAACGCGCCGCGACAGATCAACAACAACGAACTTGCATCAAGCCCCCATGGGGTGCGGAGCAGACACCAAGAGACGAAACCTATGTCCGAGTTCAAGTCCGATTTCCTCCGCACGCTGAAAGAGCGCGGCTTCATTCATCAGATTTCCGATGAAAGCGGCCTCGACGACCTGTTCGCCAAGGAAACCGTGACGGCCTATATCGGCTTCGATCCGACGGCGCCCAGCCTGCACGCCGGCTCGCTGATCCAGATCATGATGCTGCACTGGATGCAGAAGACCGGTCATCGCGCCATCTCGCTAATGGGCGGCGGCACCGGCATGGTCGGCGATCCCTCCTTCAAGGAGGAGGCGCGCCAGCTCATGACCGTGGATACGATCGAAGGCAATATCGCGTCGATCAAACGCGTCTTCTCCAATTACCTGAACTACGGCGACGGTCCCAAGGAAGCGTTGATGATCAACAACGCCGAATGGCTGCGCTCGCTCAACTATCTCGAATTCCTGCGCGATGTCGGCAAGCACTTCTCGGTCAACCGCATGCTGTCCTTCGACAGCGTGAAGACGCGTCTCGACCGCGAACAGTCGCTGTCCTTCCTGGAATTCAACTACATGATCCTCCAGGCCTACGACTTCGTCGAGCTTGCCAAGCGCTATGATTGCCGCCTGCAGATGGGCGGTTCGGACCAGTGGGGCAATATCGTCAACGGTATCGATCTGGGTCACCGCATGGGGACAAAGCAACTGTATGCGCTGACATCGCCGCTGCTGACGACGTCGTCCGGGGCCAAGATGGGCAAGTCGGCGACCGGCGCTGTCTGGCTGAACGCCGACATGCTCTCGGCCTATGATTTCTGGCAGTACTGGCGCAACACCGAGGATGCAGACGTCTCGCGATTCCTGAAGCTCTACACAACGCTGCCGATGGATGAAATCGCCCGTCTCTCCGCACTCGGCGGCTCGGAGATCAACGAGGTCAAGAAGATCCTTGCAACCGAGGTGACGGCAATCCTGCACGGCCGCCAAGCCGCTGAACAGGCTGCCGAAACGGCACGCAAGACCTTCGAGGAAGGTGGCCTCTCGGAAAACCTGCCGTCGGTCGATGTGCCCGCCTCCGAGCTCGACGCTGGCATCGGCCTGCTGTCGCTGATCGTTCGTGCCGGCCTTGCCTCGTCGAACGGCGAGGCCCGCCGTCACGTCCAGGGCGGCGCAGTCCGCATCAACGACGAGGCGGTCAGCGACGAACGCAAGATGATCGGCAGCGGCGAAATCACCGCTGACGGCGTCATCAAGCTCTCGCTCGGCAAGAAGAAGCACATCCTGATTCGCCGCGCGGCGTAAGGGCCCTCAATTCCGAATATCGAAGCCGGCGCCCGGGCCGGCTTTTCTTTGCCTCACTATTCGGGTCGGCGAGCAAGATCATTCAGCTCCCTGCCGGTATTCTTCGTCATCTCGTCTGGTGTCTTAAGAAGATAGCCCGGCGGATCGATGCTAGAAGCGGGTTTCACCCGCGACCACCAGCTGATAGAGAAGATCGGCGGCGTCATCATCGCGTCTAGAGGAACCATCAGGACGTGGTCGGAACGGATGACCGCCTCTTGCGATTTCAGCCGCACGCTCTTTTCCGCAGAAAGCGACACGTCGGCAATCGTGACGGCCATTAGGGCGGCCGATGCAAAAGAAACTGTCCGGGCGCACCGCATCGCATCCTCCGACATTGCACCGGCCGTTGCTTCCTGGCCGGGACACTATAGTACATCAGATTTTCCTAAAATAGGCAAAGCATCACTGCCGGATTTGTCAGCCTGGCTTGGGATCGGTTTTGTCGAGGAGGAGCCCGCGCATTTTCTACTGCGAAGCTTAGCGACCCTCATAGCGAATGCTTTATCGGAACCTTTTCCGCCCGCCGGGATTTGCGACCAGATTGGATTGGAGCCCCGGCATGATCAACGACCTCTGGTATAAGAACGCTGTCATCTACTGCCTCTCCGTCGAGACCTTCATGGATGCGAACGGTGACGGCGTCGGTGATTTTCAGGGTCTGATGCGGCGCCTCGATTATCTCTCCGGCCTCGGCGTGACGGCGATCTGGCTCATGCCGTTTCAGGCGTCGCCCGGTCGCGACGACGGTTACGACGTCTCCGATTATTACAATGTCGACCCGCGCTATGGCTCGCTCGGCGATTTCGTCGAATTCACCCATGGCGCCAAGCAGCGCGGTATCCGGGTGCTGATCGATCTGGTGATCAACCACACATCCAAGGACCATCCCTGGTTCCAGGACGCCAGGAGCGATCCGCGCTCGCGCTATCGCGACTGGTATGTCTGGTCGGAGAAAAAGCCGGCGAATGCCGATCAGGGCATGGTCTTCCCCGGCGTGCAGAAGACGACCTGGACCTATGACGACAAGGCGAAGGCCTATTATTTTCACCGCTTCTACGATCATCAGCCCGATCTCAATACGTCAAACCCCGAGGTGCAGGCGGAAATCCTCAAGATCATGGGCTTCTGGATCCAGCTCGGAGTCTCCGGCTTCAGGATGGATGCCGCCCCGTTCATCATCGCAACGAAAGGCGCCGACGTTACCAAGCCTGTCGAACAGTTCGATATGCTGCGGAAGTTTCGCGAATTCCTGCAGTGGCGCCTGGGCGATTCCATCATACTGGCTGAGGCCAATATCCTGCCGAAGGACAATTTCGAATATTTCGGCGATGATGGCGACCGCATGCAGATGATGTTCAATTTTCAGGTCAATCAGGCGCTGTTTTACGCTTTCGCCAGCGCCGATACGCGGCCGCTCAAGAAGGCCATGGAGGCCACGAAACCGCGCCCGGCGACCGCCCAATGGGGCCTCTTCCTCCGCAACCACGATGAACTGGATCTCGGCCGGCTGACGGAAAAGCAACGCGGCGCGGTATTTGCGGCCTTCGGAGCTGAAAAGGACATGCAGCTTTACGACAGGGGCATTCGCCGCCGCCTGGCGCCGATGCTCGGCGGCGACCACCGCAGGATCGAAATGGCCTACAGCCTGTTGTTTTCGTTGCCTGGAACGCCCGTCATCCGCTACGGCGACGAAATCGGCATGGGCGACGATCTAGGCCTGCCGGAACGCAATTGCGCACGCACGCCGATGCAATGGTCGACGGAGCCGGAAGGCGGATTCACCAAAAGCAAAAAGCCCATCTTGCCGGTCATCAAGGATGGTCCCTACGGTTTCCAGCATGTGAATGTTGCCGAACAGCGGCGCGATCCCAATTCCTTGCTGAACTGGACCGAGCGGATGATCCGGATGCGCAAGGAGGCCCCTGAAATCGGCTGGGGCGACTTCTCCGTGATCGACACCGGGAATGACGGCGTGCTGGCGCTTCGTTATGACTGGCGTGGCAATTCCGTGTTGATCCTGCACAATCTGCATGCGCAGCCGACGGAAGTGACCTTTGATCCCGATAGAGGCGAAGACGGCCGACAATTGATCGATATCGCCGATGGCGCGAGCAGCAAGGCAGACGAGAAAGGATTTCATACCGTCATGCTCGATGCATACGGCTATCGCTGGTATCGCGTCGGCGGCCTCGACTATCTCCTCAGGCGGACGGAGATTTAAGTACTTCTCGGCACGGCCTCTGCCGTGACCGCTTCCCCTCACTGAAACTCAAAAATCTGCCGGAAAACACCAGGCGCGATGATCGACAGCGGATTGATCTGCAGGTTCGGCTGGTCGAACTTGCCTGTCAGCTTGAAGGTAATGCCGATCAGGCCGCGGTCGCTGCCATTGCCGAGGATGACGCCGATCAATGGCAATTCGGCGAAGAGGCGGTTGAGGCCGTAGGCTGGCATGAAGGTGCCGGTCATGTCCATGTTGCCCTTGCGGTCGCGCACGATGCCCTGGAAGGTTGCGCCGATCTGGTCGCCGCGCAGCACGCCGTTCTCGATGCCGACCATGCCATTGCGCGAGACGACGCGGGCAAAGCCGCGCTGGAAGCGCTGCGACGAAGTATCGATGTCGCGCTTGACCGCCTCGTTGAGACTGCGCTGCTCATTTCCGACCGGTGTCGAGACGATCGAGCGCAGGCGTTGTTCGTTGACGATCGCGAAGCGGCGCACGTCGAGCGAGCCGTCCCAGCCGCCCTCCGCCGAAAGCCGGATCGCCAGATTGAGCAGGCCGCCCTGCATGTGCTGGTAGAGATCGGCGAAACGCGATACCGCGCCGGCATCGCCGCTGGTGATGTTGATGACGCCGCCGTCCTTCATCTGGCTGACCACGGCCTCGCCGCTGTCGGTAACGGCGGAAAAATTGAGTGCCTGCAGCTTGTCGCCGCGCAGTGATATTTGCGCCTGAAAATTGCCGACCTTCTCGTCGTTGAAGCCGATGACGTTTTTCAGTCTGGCGCGCACCGATACGCCGGTGTTGCCGCCATCACCATCACCATCACCATCGCCGTCGGAGCCCGCTTTCAACCGCGCAATGACCGGCCGCGCATCGGCGCTGTCGCCGGAGACCGAGACGTCGAAATTGCCTTTGCTGCGCTTCACCGACAGGGCGAAATCGTCGAGCGACGAGAGCTTGACGCTGTCGAAATCGGCCGAGATCAGCCCGCCCTTGCCGATGTTCAGCGATCCGTTGGCGCCGAAACCATCGCCCTTCAGCCGGAAGTTCTTGATCTGAGTATTGTCGGCCGGGCCTGATGTTTCGAATTCGGCGGTGGCGGCAATGCCGCTGCCCTTCGACCAGCCGATCCAAGGGAGTTCCAGCAGCGACTTGGTAAGGTCGAGCTGGACATCCTGCCGATCGTCGTCGATCCGCGTCAGCACCATCTTCACGCTGCCGCCGACGATGCCGGAAAGCCCGGGTATCAGCTTGTTGCGCTGGTCCTCGGAAAGCGTCGCGGTGATCACCCGCTGCCTGGCCGCTGCATCGGCTGCCTCGACCGGTTCGGTAAGTTCGATATCGGCCGGGACGCCGTCGATCTGGGCCTTGGCGTCGAGCGTGATCCGCTTCGGATTGCCGTTCAGCGTGCCGTCGAGATTGCTGATCATCCGACCGGAAAACGGCTTGGCAAGATCGATATCGGTGAGCTTCATTGCCGCCGTCCATTCGGCCGGCGGCGGGTTTTGCGAGGAGAGCAGGCCGAAATGCGCCTTCACATTCGCCTCGATCCGACCCTTGAGATCGTCGGGCGTAAAGCCGGCGCGCTGCAGCACCCGGATCGGCCGGTAGGTCAGAAGCTCGCCGACGGCGTCCGCCGCTCCGGAGACCGCGAGATCGATATCGGCCATCAGCGGTTTATCGTAAGTGGCGGGCAGGATGAACGTCCCCTGCCCTAAACCGACCGACCGGCCGGAGGGGAAGTAGGAGGTACCGCTCTTGATCGCGATCGTCGCAACCGGACCGGTCAGGTCGAAATGCGCCGACGTGTCGCGGATCGGCGGAATGTCGCCGGCGACGTTCATCCGCGCCTCCGCAATGTCGAAGCCGATGCGGATCTGGTTGGCGTCGAGCTTCAATCCCTTGCCGCCGGCTGCCTCGTCCAACCTGCCGAAAGGAATGAAGACGGATATTGTGGCGTTGGTGACGGTGCCACCGAAGAGATTGCCATGCACCCAGGTGCGCACCTTGGGCGCCATCCAGAACGGCCAGAGCTGCTTGATCGCCGTCGTCTGCAGCTGCGCCGACTGGCCGGCGAAGCTGATTTCCGGCGATTTGTCGCCGAGCTTGATATCAAGTGAACCGTAGAGCGCGCCGAGCGGGCTGGAAACGGTCATGTTGGGAAACTGGAATTCGCGGCCGGCGACCATGTAGCGCCCGGTCGCCTGGATGTCGAAGGAGAGTGGCTGCTCGCCGGAGCCGCCGGGGGCTGCCGTGCCGCCGCTGACGAGCAGGTCGATGCCGAAGCCTTTTCCTGCCTGCGGGTCGAGCTTGTCGAGATCGATCAACGCGCCATTGATGGGAAGCGTGGTCGCGCCGAACCGGGCGTTCGACCGGGCGATCTCGAGTGTCTGCTTGGAGAAATCGTAGACGAGGTTGATTTGCCCGCCCGACAGTTCCTGCGGATCGCCGTCCGCATAGATCTGGCCGGGATCGATCTCGATCGTCGCCGTAAGCGCCGGCTGCACGCCATCACGCGCTCGGGTGGCCGACGCTGTCAGATCGGCAAAGGCGCTGAGTCCTTGCCGGATCACGCCCTGATCGTTGCGTTTCAGCGCAAAAGGGGTGAGGTCGGCATGCTTGAGCGTCGCCACGACCTTCGACACGTGGCCATCTTCCTTCTCGGCCAGCACGTCGAGCTCCGCCACTTCGCCGTTCAGCGCGACTTCGCCGGTCAATTGCAGCGAGGACGGGCCGGCATGGGCAAAGACGAGATTGTCGATGACGAGCGACAGCGGACCGTTGGCGGTATCGGCAAGCTTGATGTCGATGCCGGAGATGCGCACAGAATTGGTCGAGCCGCGGGTCACGATGCTGTCGAACATGTCGAACTGCGAGAAGAACTTCTCCATCGCCGCAGGCATGGCGTCGATGCGCAGATCGTCGAGCTTGACGGCATTGCCGGAGGGCAGAAGCGCGGTATCGAGCGCGATATCCTCCGCTTCGATGTCCGCGACGGCGATGCGGCCGCGGAAAAGCTGCAGCGGATCGAGCCCCAGGCGCACCGAACCCGTCGTCGACAGGTGCTGGCCACTCTCCTGGTCGATCATGTTGACGTTGCGCGCTTCCAGTGCCAGCCGGAAATCCGAGGTGAAGCGGATGACGGTGGAACCGACCTCGGCGCGATAACGCGGTCCAGCTACCCCATTCAGCGCCGCCTGCGCCTGTTGCGACAGCGGCTTGTCGAACATGCCGCTCTCGACGGTGAAAATGATGCCGGCCAGAATAACAAGGATCAGCCCCAGAAATCCTGAGGTCAGCTTCGCCGTGCGCCGCATCGGCGAACGCGGCGGCGGGCAATGGACGATGATCGGATCCTCGGCCTGGGCGGACGGCAAGCGGTCCAGCGCAACGATATCCTTCTTGCGAAACGTGACCTTTTCGCCGCGGATGGCTGACATGCGCCCTCGGGCTCTCCCTTTAGTGAAGAATTGAACCCGGCCATGCTGGACGGGTATCCGTCCACTATATAATTCGGGGAGAGAAAGTGTCATCCACAAACCCGGCAAAAGAAAGGTTTTCCCAATGGCGGTTCCCGGCATCGGCGCCACGGCCCCTGATTTCAACCTTCCCCGCGACGGCGGCGGCCGCGTTTCGCTGGCCGAATTCCACGGCAAGCCGCTCGTATTGTTCTTCTATCCTAAGGACGACACGACGGGCTGCACCGCCGAATCACTGGCTTTCACCGCGTTAGCAGCCGAGTTCGAAGCGGCCGGTGCCGCAGTCATCGGCATGTCGCCCGATTCGGCCGCCTGCCATGACAAGTTCATCAAGAAGCACCGTCTTTCGGTGGCGCTTGCCTCGGACGAGGAAAAGACGACGCTGCAGGCCTATGGCGTCTGGAAGGAAAAGAGCATGTACGGCCGCAACTTCATGGGTGTCGAGCGTACCACCTTCCTGATCCGCCAGGACGGCACAATCGCCACCATCTGGCAGAAGGTGAAGGTGCAAGGCCATGCCGAAACCGTGCTCGAGGCCGTGAGGAACCTGGCGGCGTGACCGGGGATCTCACGATAAGCTCGCTGCGCGGAGGTGCCATCGATGCGATCTCTTCTGCCGATCTCGACCGCAAGACAGCACTTGCGCAGGAAAGCGCCACCCGCTGGTTCGCCCGCCGGGTGTCGCTGCGCTCGCCGCTCGATGCGGCCCTGCCCGACAGGCCCGGCCGTCCTGATAAACCGGTGCTGACGCCGCCGACCCAGGTGGAGAAGCGCTCGCTGCATACCCTCAAAGGGCGGATCGCCCTGCTCCATGCCATCGCCCATATCGAGCTCAATGCCGTCGATCTGGCGCTCGATATCGTCGCGCGATTCGCAACCGAGCAGGTGCCGAATTCCTTTTTCGACGGCTGGATGCTGGTCGCCTTCGAGGAGGCGAAACATTTCCGCATGGTGCGCGCCAGGCTCAACGATCTCGGCGCCGATTATGGCGATCTGCCCGCCCATGACGGGCTCTGGCAGGCCGCCCATTCGACGCGCAACGATCTGACGGCAAGGCTCGCCGTCGTGCCGCTGATTCTGGAAGCCCGCGGCCTCGACGTCACGCCGTCACTGCAGGCGAAGATGCGCCAGACAGGCGATCTCGAAAGTGCAGCGGTGCTCGACGTCATCTACAATGACGAGAAAGGCCATGTCGCCGTCGGCGCCAAATGGTTCCGCTTCCTCTGCGCCCGCGAGAAGCGCGACCCGGCAAAGGCCTTCCAGGAGTTGGTGCGCGCCAATTTCCGCGGACCGCTGAAGCCGCCCTTCAACGACCTTGCCCGCGCCGAAGCCGGACTGACGCCGTCTTTCTACCGCTCGCTCGCATCGATCAGCTACGCTTGAAGTCACTGAAATTTATGATGTGACGACAACAACGAAAGCATTCATTAACCATAACGGTGTCTAATTTCCGAAAGAGGCGTAGAGCATCAATCGGGAGAGCCTGCGTGAACAGCGGACATCAGCACCGGGTATTCGGCAGGCGGGCGAAGGAACATATCCTCATCCTCGCCAGCGGCGACAAGGTCCGCCATATGACGGTCCGGCCATGGATGGCAGCACTTGCCTTCTGCTTCGTCGGCGTCTTCTCGATCGGCTATCTCCTCGCCACGTCCTATCTGGTGCTGCGCGACGACCTGATCGGCGCCACGATGGCCCGCCAGGCCCGCATGCAGCACGATTATGAAGACCGCATCGCCGCCCTTCGCGCGCAGGTCGACCGCATCACCTCCCGCCAGCTTCTCGACCAGCAGGTGGTGGAAGACAAGGTCGACAAGCTGATGGAGCAGCAGATGGCGCTGACCTCGCGCCATGGCAAACTCGATAATCTGCTCGACCGGGCCGAAAGCTCCGGCCTGACGGAAAAGGACGGCGCCCCGCCTACGCCGTCTTCGCCCGTTCAGTCCTATGCACCCGATGTCAAGGATAAGCGCGCTTCGCTTAACCGTGGCGGCATCGAGGCGATCGAGAAACAGCTGGCGAGCGGCGCGCCCGCCGATGCGACGCCCGACAATTCGACGCTTGCCTATGTGCCGGCCACTGACACGGTCGGCGACCGCGCCGACCGCATCTTCTCCAAGGTGACGCTGTCCCTTAAAGATGTCGAACAGGATCAGCGCAGCCGTGTCGAACAGTTGACGAGCGATGCCGGCAATGCCGCCAACGCCATCGAGACCGTGCTGACCCGCTTCAAGATTCCGATGCCCGAGACCGCTGCCAGGAAAGACGATGACGATTCCGTCGGTGGCCCCTATATCGAGCCAGAAAGCAACGACGGCTTCAACAATTCGCTGGCAGCGCTCGACGGTGCGTTGACCCGGCTCGAAGCCGTGCGCAGCACTGCCGAATCCCTGCCCTTCCGCAATCCCGCTATCGGCAAGGAAGTGACCAGCCCCTTCGGCAATCGCCGTGATCCCTTCCTCGGCCGCCTCGCGCTCCATTCCGGCATCGACTTTCGCTTTTCGCCGGGCGAAAGGATCCGCCCGGCGGCGCCCGGCAAGGTGGTTTCGGCCGGCTGGACCGGCGGCTACGGCAACATGGTCGAGGTCGATCATGGCAACGGCATCTCGACGCGTTACGGGCATATGTCGGAGGTTCTGGTCAAGGTCGGCGACACCGTCGACCGCAACGACGTCATCGGCCTTGCCGGCAGCACCGGCCGCTCGACGGGCACGCACCTGCATTATGAAGTGCGCCAGGATGGCCATGCCGTCGATCCAGTATATTTCATGAATGCTGGCCTTAAACTCGCCACCTATATCAAGTAACTCCTGCCCGGTAACCAACGCTTCACTCTGCAATGGGTGCGGCGTCTCTATTTCTTGACTTGCCGGCCATTCGGGGCTATGTCGCGCTGCATTGCGGCATGCAATCCCGCCGACTCGTTCAGAGCTCGGCCGAACGGAATGGAAACAGTTTTCCCTTTGACGACATTTGCTGACCTTGGCTTGAGCCAAAAAGTGCTATCCGCTGTTACGGATGCGGGCTACACGATCCCCACGCCCATTCAGGCGGGAGCCATCCCGTTTGCGCTTGAGCGCCGCGATATTTGCGGCATCGCGCAGACCGGCACTGGCAAGACGGCATCCTTCGTGCTGCCAATGCTGTCGCTTCTCGAAAAGGGCCGTGCGCGTGCGCGCATGCCCCGCACACTGATTCTCGAGCCGACGCGCGAACTCGCCGCCCAGGTCGCCGAGAATTTCGAGAAATACGGCAAGAACCACCGCCTTAACGTCGCCCTTCTGATCGGCGGCGTTTCCTTCGAGGACCAGGACCGCAAGCTCGAACGCGGCGCCGACGTGCTGATCTGCACCCCCGGCCGCCTTCTCGACCATTTCGAGCGTGGCAAGCTCCTGATGAGCGGCGTCGAGATCCTCGTCATCGACGAGGCCGACCGCATGCTCGACATGGGTTTCATCCCGGATATCGAACGCATCGCCAAGATGATCCCGTTCACCCGCCAGACGCTGTTCTTCTCGGCAACCATGCCGTCGGAGATCCAGAAGCTCGCCGACCGCTTCCTGCAGAATCCCGAACGTATCGAGGTTGCAAAGCCGGCTTCCGCCGCAGCGACCGTGACGCAGCGTTTCGTCGCTTCGCACGGCAAGGATTACGAAAAGCGCGCCGTTTTGCGCGAACTCGTCCGCGCCCAGACCGAACTCAAGAACGCCATCGTCTTCTGCAACCGCAAGAAGGATGTCGCCGATCTCTTCCGGTCGCTCGAGCGTCACGGCTTCTCGGTCGGCGCCCTGCATGGTGACATGGACCAGCGCTCCCGCACGATGACGCTGCAGAGCTTCCGTGACGGCAATCTCCAGCTTCTGGTCGCTTCCGACGTCGCCGCCCGCGGCCTCGATATCCCTGATGTCAGCCACGTCTTCAATTTCGACGTACCGATCCATTCCGAGGATTACGTCCACCGCATCGGCCGCACCGGCCGTGCCGGCCGCTCGGGTGCCGCCTTCACTCTCGTCACCAAGCGCGACACTAAGTTCATCGATGCCATCGAGAAGCTGATCGGGGAAAAGGTCGAATGGCTGAGCGGTGACCTGACGTCGCTGCCGCCGCCGGCAGAAGACAGCCGGGACAGCGAACGCCCGCGCCGCAATAGCCGCGAGCGTGGCGCCAGAGACGGTGCAGGCCGAGATCGTGCGCCGAGAGAGAATGGCGACAAGGATCGTGGACGCGGACGCGGCAATCGCGCCGCCGCGAGTCATAAATCTGATAACGACATACAGGATAATGGCGTCGACGTGATCGAAGCAGCACCAGTAAAGGCCGACATCGTGAAGAACGAGCGCAAAGCAGAGCAGAAGCCGCAGAACAATGCGCGCAACAGTCGGCCCTACCCGGCAAACGACGACAGCCGCGACCGCCGCCGTCATCGCGATCACGACGACGGCCCAACTCCGGTCGGCTTCGGCGACGACATTCCCGCCTTCATGCTGATCGCCGGCAGCGCCAAGGTCTGAGCATTGCCATGGGTAAGCCCGGTCTCGATTTTCCGGGCTTCGGCGTCGGCCTTGTGATTCTGCGCGACGCCAGGATCCTTCTTTACAAACGCATGCGTCCACCTGAAGCCGGCTATTGGAATATCGTCGGCGGCAAGGTCGATCACATGGAGCCGGCTGAGGAAGCCGCGCGTCGTGAGGCCGCGGAGGAAACCGGCCTGACGATCGGCCGCATCGAGCGAATCGGCATGACCGAACAGATCATCGATGCCGACCGCCAACACTGGATCTCAATTCTCTATCTCGCCCGCGATGTCGAGGGCGAGCCTCAACTGACCGAACCGGACAAGCTCTCGGATTTCGGCTGGTTTCCCCTGACGGATCTGCCCGAGCCACTGTCGGCCTTCACCAAGGCTGCCATAGCAGCATTGCCGACTGCCGAACGCGGCTAGTCATTCGGCGCGAAGCGACGCCTCATAGGCAAGCCGCACCCATTTCGCCATCAGATCGGGATCGTCGTAGGCCTCGTCGGGGATCGACCAGTAGGGCATTTTTACCGGCTTGCCCTTTTTGCCCTCATAGGTCCATTGCGTGGCGCCGGCAGCGGCAAACTCCGGAGCGCTTGTCTCGTCGGCTTTCAGCAGCATCTCGTCGCGCACTTCGAGCGCGATGATGCGCCCGAGATGATAGATGCCCTTGCCGCCGAACATGCGCTTGACCGTGACGGGGCCGAGCCCCTGAAACATTTCCTCGATGCCGGCATTGTCCATGCTCTTATTCCCTTGAAATCCCTGTCGCCGCTCACATCACAGCGCGTGATAATCCCGGTCCATATAGATGAGCGCCGGGTGTTTTTCGCTGAAGCGGACAGCCGCGACCTCGCCGAAGACGACATTGTGCGTCGGCATTTCCTTGATGTCGGTCACCCGGCAATCGAAGGCGGCGAGCGCATCGAAGAGAACCGGCGCGCCGGTGACGAGTGTGTCGAAACGGGCGCTGGCGAAGCGGTCGTCATTGGTAAGCGCGGTGCGCCCGGAGAAAGCGTCGGCAACGGCCTGGTGATGAGCGCCAAGCGTGTTGAGCACGAAGATGCCGCTACGGAAGAAGATCTCGTTCTTCGGATTGGTGTTGTTGAGGCAGATCAGCACCGAGGCCGGATTGTCCGAGACCGAGCAGGCGGCGGTGATGGTGACGCCGCGGCGCAGCTCGCCCATCGCCGTCGTCACGAGTTGCACATGGCCGGCATAGCGGCTCATGGCATCGCGATAAAGGCCGGGGTCGATATGCTGCCTGTTCAACACCTGCTTCTCCCGTAGGCTTATTCTGTCTGGATCGACTTGTTATCGCGCCAATATGGCGAGCATCGGTTACCTTTTCTACAATAGGACCGGTGAAAAGCGCTGTGTTGCGCTTGTTTTTCTTTGACGATCGCGGCCTTGCGGATAAAAGGGCAAGGACGATGGCTAGGGATCTCCGCCTTTCATGATCAACCTGCGTGGCATAGCAGCTTTTCTGGCGCTGCTGGGAGCGGCGGCTGAAAGCCATGCGGCCGGCGTGACGATCGGTGTCGTCGCCCCTCAAAACGGCCCCCTCTCTCTGCTCGGCGCCCAGATTGCCGCCGGCGCCGGTTTCGAGATCCAACAGTCCGGAAATACCCTCGTCGCCATCAACGAGACCTGCGAGGACAATAATGGTGCCGCGGTCGCCGATGCGCTTGTCAATGCCAAGGTGCAGGTCGCGGTCGGCTTTCTCTGCAGCGAGACGCTGGAAGGCGCGCTGCCGAAACTGAAGGACGCCAATATTCCGGCGATCACCGTCTCCGTGCGCTCCCGCATCCTGATGGAGGATGCGCTGAAGAACGGCTGGCCGCTCTTCCGGGCGGCGCCCGCCGACGGCGCCGAGGCGGCAAGGGTCATCGAGGTGATCCTGAAAGACTGGGCCGCCGATCCGATCGCCCTGATCGAGGACGGCACCATTCATGGCCGCGAACTGACCGAAGCGGTGCGCAACGCGCTGGAGCAGAACGGCCTGAAGCCGGTCTTTACCGACACCTACCGGCCGGGACAGGAGCAGCAGATCGCCCTCGTCCGCCGCCTGAAACGGGCCGGCGCCACCAGGGTCTTCATCGGCGGCGACCGCAACGACGTCGCCGTCATCGCCCGCGACGCCAAGGCCGAGAACATCCAGTTGTCCATCCTGGGCGGCGATGCCATGCGCGCTGCCGATCAGCCGCTGCCGCTTGATGCCGGCGTGCGCGCCGTCGCCCTGCCAGAATATGCTATCCTGCCGGAAGGCACGGCTGCGGCCGACGCGCTGCGCGCCAAAGGCATCGAGCCGGAAGGTTATGTCCTGCCGTCGCTGGCCGCCGCCCTCATTGCCGGCCAGGCGGGAGAAGCCGCCGCCGCAGCGGGCAAACCTCTGCAAGAGACGCTTGTCGGCACGACATTCCAGACGCCGATCGGCGCCGTCGGCTTCACCGGCGCGCATGAACTTTCGCAAAACCCCTACCGCCTGCTCGAATGGCGGAGCAACGGCTTTTTTCCACCTGCCGCGCCGACGCAATGAGCGGGCATCAGCCTTGAATTCGGGCGCCGTGGACAGATGGAGCCCCATACGGAGTATAATTTGATGACGCTGCCCATTCGCATTGCACCCTCGATCCTCGCAGCGGATTTCGCCAGGCTCGGCGAGGAGGTGCGCGACGTGACGGCCGCCGGCGCCGACTGGATCCATCTCGACGTGATGGACGGGCATTTCGTGCCGAACATCTCCTTCGGCCCCGATGTCATCAAGTCGCTGCGCTCCTATACATCAGCCACCTTCGACTGCCACCTGATGATCTCGCCGGTCGACGACTATCTCGAAGCCTTCGCCAAGGCCGGCTGCGACCGTATCACCGTCCATGCCGAAGCCGGACCGCATCTGCATCGCTCGCTGCAGACCATCCGCAATCTCGGCAAGAAGGTCGGGGTGACGATCAATCCGGCGACACCGCTCAGCGCCATCGAGAACGTGCTCGACGATGTCGATCTCATCCTGATCATGTCGGTCAATCCCGGCTTCGGCGGACAGAAATTCATTCCGGCGATGGCGAAGAAGATCGCGGCGGCAAAGTCACTGATCGGTGATCGGCCGATCGAACTCGAGGTCGATGGCGGCGTCACCGTGGAAACGGCGCCTGATATCGCGCGGGCGGGCGGCAACGTCCTCGTCGCCGGCTCGGCAATTTTCAAGGGCGATACGGTCGAGGATTATCGCCGGACCGTCGCCGATCTGCGTCAGGCAGCCGAAGGGGCACGAGCATGAAGAAACGTCTGATTATCGGTGGCATGCTTGCCGTCGCATTTGCCAGCCTGCCCGGCCTGTCGCTTGCCGGCGACATCGCCAATATCCAGCCGATCGGTTTTTCCGCCGACGGCAAGGTCTTCGGATTTCAGGAATTCGGCATCGAGGAGAGCGGCAACCTTCCCTACTCCAACACTTATTTCATCGATACCGAAGACGGCCACTATCTCGAGGGCACGCCCTTCCATACCGAGCTGACCGACAAGGACGCCAATCTCTCCAAGGCGCGGCGGCAGAACCTGACGGCGGCACGCAGCCAGATGGACAAATACGATCTCCTCACCAATCCCGGCCTGATTGCCGCCTTCAATCCGCCGACCGAGCTTGGCTCACCATCGAAGACGCTTCGCTACACGACGCTTGCAACCGACGGTCCGCCGAAAGCGCCTTATACGCTGTCGCTCGGCGAGATGCCGGTGCCGACGCCAAAGGACTGCACGGCGGTCGACAAGCGCGTTATCGGTTTCAGCCTGCAGATGATTGAGAAGGAAGGCGCTCCGAACCGGCAGGCGGCGCGCCAGGCCACCGCAGTTCCGGCCGAGCGTGTATGTTCGGTCGAATACCGGATCGGCGGCGCCGTGGTCTATCAGCCGGAAGGCGGAAACCAGGTTCACATCGCCCTCGTCCTCGCCTTCGATGCCGACAGGAACGGACGCTGGATCGCCGTTCCGGTTCATCCCTGAACATGGATCGTCCGAGGACGGATCGCCCCAGGATGGATCGTCTAAGAGCTGCACGACCGCCCTATCCCGATCTGATCGCCGGCGCGTTGCTTTGGGGCATGCAGATGCTCGCCGCCGCCATGCTCGGCCTTTACCTGCGCAACGGCCTGCAGACGAGCCGCCTCGCCGAGATCGCCGCACTCTATTTCGCCGGCGGCCTGTTCGCCTGGCCCTTCGCCCTGCCGGTTGCCCGCTTCCTGGCCTATGACAGGCCGCTGGAAACGCGTTTTGCCGCTTTTTTCGTGACGCTGACAGCGGCCACGATCCTGATGACCGCCTTCCTCTTCGCCATGGAATACCGGATGTTCTATTCGCGCTGGCACGCGCCCTTCGGCAGCATCGTCTGGGCCTTCCAGTTCGTCTTCACCAGTATCAGCGCAGTCTATCAGTTCCTGGTGATCGGCCTGCGCCTCTTCCTGCCGCTCGGCCTCGTCTGTCTTGTCGCAAGCAGCTATCATCTTGCCAAACGCATGCGTTGAGATTGCCGCCCTTCTTTGCTACAGGGGCGCTAAAGCAATTCCAGCAAAAGTGTGCAGCGGTTTTGCGTCCGGAATTGCGCAAAAACAAAACGTCGACAAACCTCTTGAAGTGAAGGCAGCCACCCATGATCCCGCGTTATTCCCGGACCGAAATGGTCGCCATCTGGTCTCCCGAAACCAAGTTTCGCATCTGGTTCGAGATCGAGGCGCATGCCTGTGACGCGCTGGCCGAACTCGGCGTCATCCCGAAATCGGCGGCAAAGACGATCTGGGAAAAGGGCGGCAACGCCACCTTCGACGTCGACCGCATCGATGAGATCGAGGCCGTCACCAAGCATGATGTCATCGCCTTCCTCACCCATCTCGCCGAGATCGTCGGCCCGGATGCGCGCTTCGTCCACCAGGGCATGACTTCGTCTGACGTGCTCGATACCTGCTTCAACGTCCAGCTGGTACGCGCCACCGATATCCTCATCGCCGATCTCGACCGTCTGCTCGCGGCGCTGAAAAGCCGCGCCTTCGAACACAAGGACACCGTCACCATCGGCCGCTCGCACGGCATCCACGCCGAGCCCACCACCTTCGGCGTCAAGCTGGCGCTTGCCTATGCCGAATTCGAGCGCTGCCGCCAGCGCCTCGTCGCCGCCCGCGAGGAAGTCGCGACCTGCGCCATATCGGGCGCTGTCGGCACCTTCGCCAATATCGATCCGCGCGTTGAGGAACACGTCGCCGAGGCGCTGGGCCTGAAGGCCGAGCCGGTTTCGACCCAGGTCATCCCGCGTGACCGCCACGCCATGTATTTCGCCACCCTCGGCGTCGTCGCCTCCTCGATCGAACGGCTGGCAACGGAAATCCGCCACCTGCAGCGCACCGAAGTGCTGGAAGCCGAGGAATATTTCTCGCCCGGCCAGAAGGGCTCTTCGGCCATGCCGCACAAGCGCAACCCGGTGCTGACCGAAAACCTGACCGGCCTTGCCCGCATGGTCCGCTCCTACGCCATGCCGGCCATGGAAAACGTCGCCCTCTGGCATGAACGCGATATCTCGCATTCCTCGGTCGAGCGCATGATCGGCCCCGATGCCACGGTGACGCTCGATTTCGCCCTGTCGCGGCTGGCCGGCGTCATCGAAAAGCTGCTCGTCTACCCCGAGAACATGGAAAAGAACCTCAACAAGTTCCGCGGCCTCGTCCATTCCCAGCGCGTTCTGCTGGCGCTGACGCAGGCCGGCACCTCCCGCGAGGATGCCTACCGCCTCGTCCAGCGCAACGCCATGAAGGTCTGGGAACAGGGCAAGGATTTCCTGGAAGAGCTGCTTGCCGATGCCGAGGTTCGCGCCGCGCTGTCGGAGGAGGATATTCGGGAGAAGTTTGATCTCGGCTATCATACGAAGCATGTCGACACGATCTTCCGACGCGTGTTTGGCAACGCCTGAGCGATCTGCATCAACGATATAGCGGCGCGCTTGCAGGCGCCGTTTTTCTGCCGGCGACCCTCTCCATCAAGAATCTATCGGACGGCTTTCCTCAGTCGCAGCCTGATCATAACTGGGAAGTAGAGGCATGCGACTAAGACAGAAGGCAGAGAAATGAGTAGGAGAAAAGCTAACAAGGTCATCCTCTGAATACTTCCGCCTAACAACAAAAAGAAAACCGCCACAATCAGCAACAAAGTTACTATAAAAATAATAGATGACCAAAGAAATGGGCGTGAATTTATTTCACAGTATCTAACGCGATAAAAAATAAACAATACAAAGACGATTGGCAGCGAAACAATAAACTTCGGGATAAACGCGACAAAGCCGATATCGTCGAAGAAAAATGGCAAATGACCTAATGTCATTCCTATGAAATAAGCCTGAAAGAACAGCTCGACTTGCGGCTCTCTAAGAAAGGAGTCGTTCATTTTCCCCTACGGAGTTGGATTTAATGAACTCAATATAATTGCCGATTCTATTTCATAGTTTAGCTTTTCTCAAGCGGCCGTTGTTTTTGCTTCGGCAGTTTGGCAGCCACAGAGCTCTTGCGCGCCTCCGCCTTCTTGGAGGGCGCCGCCTTCGCTGCTTCGACTGCCTCCGATGTCCTGCAAGCCTCCCTCTCGCCCCTGCCCCTTGCGGCCTTGGCGACCAGCTCGTCGAGGTGCTTCAACTCTTCCTCGTCGAGATTCTCGATACCAATGAAACGGTTCTCGGCATGACTGGTCAGAATGATTTCGTTGAGCTTGGCCTGGATCGCCCTGGTGTCGCGCGTCTGGGCGTTTTGCAGCACGAAGACCATCAGGAAAGTGACGATGGTCGTGCCGGTATTGATGACCAGTTGCCAGGTTTCCGAATAATCGAAAAAGGGCCCGAGCCCAGCCCAGATGACGACAGCGATCAGTGCTAGGATGAAGATGACGGGTTTGCCCGCCCATTCCGATACCTTTGTTGCGAAGCGGGCGAACAGATGTTTCATCGTCACCTCTGGAATCCTCCCTCGAAGTCTCCGGAGCATGATGTCGACGACATCATGCTCTCGGCTGAACAAACTCCGAGCCAGGATCGAGGTTCCCCAGGGATCTCAGATTCCCCTAAGGATCGGAGATTCCCCTGAGGGATCTCCGTGATTCCCCGCAGGCGAAGCCGTGGTTATGCTGTGACTTCCCCTTCCCGCCCTATCAGCTTGCGATAGAGATGCCAGGTCGCATGGCCGAGGATCGGGATGACGAGCGCAAGTCCGGCAAAGACCGGGATCGTGCCGATGACGAGCAGCGCAGCGACGATCAGGCCCCAGAGCAGCACCGGCACCGGATTGAGAACCGTGGCGCGGATCGACGCCGTGACGGCTGCCACCGCCCCGACATCGCGGTCGAGCAGCAGCGGAAAGGTAATGACGGTCATCGCCAGCACGACGAGCGCAAAGACGAAGCCGATGAGATTGCCCCAGATGATCAACTGCATGCCCTCTGACGTGCCGAAGACCTGGCGGAAGAAATCCGCCATGCTGCGCGGGAACACTTCGCCGAGCAGATTGCTGTAGAGCGTCTGTGCCGTCACCAGCCAGACGACGAAGAGGCCGCAGAGCATCAGCCCGACCGCCACGATCGCCGGTAGCGCCGGCGAATGGCGCACATCAAGCGCATGCGTCCACGACGGATCGAGGCCGGCCTCGCGACGGCGGCTGATTTCATAGAGGCCAATCGCTGCGATCGGGCCGATCAGCACGAAACCTGCCATCAGCGGGAAGACCATCGGCAAAAGATTGGCGCCCGAGGTCCACAGCGTCAGGAAGACGCCGGCGATCGGGTACATCAGGCACAGGAACACATAGTGGGACGGTTTCTCCATGAAATCCTCGTATCCGCGCTTCAGCGCGTCGAAGACATCAGCGATACCGATGCGATTGACGACGGGCCGTGCGAAGCTTTCGCTGGCACCCGTCATGACATGAAATGCCGCCATGGCTTTCTCCTCCTCAGCCGAGACCTGGTCGGCGGCGGTAAGCATCGGCGGGCAAGCCGACACGAAATCCGCAACCGGCACTGGCGCAATATAACAAATCTCAGCGCCCGTGTCGCTCTCTTGCTTGACATCCCCTCTTGACATCTTGGACCAGCTTTCTCACATCGGCGGCACTATGAAAGCCTCAGACGCAGATATCCTCATCATCCCCGGCTACACCAACTCCGGCCCGAGCCATTGGCAGAGCCGCTGGGAGGCAAAACTCAGCACGGCGCGGCGGGTCGAGCAGGCCGAATGGACAAAGCCGGTCCGCGAGGATTGGATCGCCCGCATCGCCGAGGAGGTGAACGCCTCGACCCGTCCGGTCGTCCTCGTCGCCCATTCGCTGGGCGTGCCCTCGGTGATCCACGCCATTCCGCATTTCCGCAACCGCGTGGCGGGCGCTTTCCTGGTCGCCCCGCCCGATGTCGCCAATCCCGACATCCGCCCGAAGCACCTGATGACTTTCGGCCCCTATCCGCGCGATCCGCTGCCCTTCCCGTCAATCACGGTGGCCAGCCGCAACGATCCTTTCGGCAGCTACGACCATGCCGACGATATTGCCAGCAGCTGGGGCTCCTTCCTCGTCGATGCCGGCGAGTCCGGTCATATCAATGCCGATTCCGGTCACGGCCCCTGGCCCGAAGGTACCATGGTCTTTGCCCAGTTCCTCGGCCGGCTCTCCCCCTGATCGAGGAAAAGCCGCCATCTCGCTTGTTGAGCAGCTGCTTTCTAAGTCTTTCTTAATGGAATGACAGCAGACTGCGCCGAGGTGAGATAAGCGAGAATGCCCGTGAAGAAAGCCCATACAGAGGCCGGTGATCCGCATGGCGATGCGGCTGAAGCAGGCATCGGCAATGGGGCAACCGACGATTCCGACCTGGCCGAGCGGGAGAGCCGCTGGAATTATGCGCTCGTCGGCTCTGGCCTCGGCGTATGGGATCACAACTACCGTCTCGACCGGAAATATTACTCGCCAACGTGGAAAACCATCCGCGGCATGGCGCCCGACGAGGAAGCCGACGGCGATTACGAGGCCTGGCTGCAGCTCGTTCATCCCGACGATCGCGATTTCGTCGTCCATGCAATCGACCGGCAGAATGCCGGCGATCCAAATTACCAGATCTTCGAATATCGCGAGCGTCACAAGGACGGCCACTGGGTCTGGATCGAGTGTCGCGGCGCCTGCGTCGAATGGGACGAGAACGGCGTGCCGACGCGCATCATCGGCACGGATACGGATATCACCGCCCGCAAGGAAGCCGAGGAAACACTATCGCGTTTGTCGCGCCGGCTTGATTTGGCGCTGGAGGTTTCCCGCATCGGCGTCTTCGAGGCCGATATCGAGCGTGATAGCGTCGAATGGGACGACCGCCTCATCGCCATTTACGGGCTGCAGGGCGCCTCACGCCTGATCGGCAGCGACGCCTGGGCGAAAAGCCTGCATCCCGACGACCGCGAGCGCGTGCTTGGCTTGTCCGACCGCAGCGTCGAAAGCGGAAGCGATTTCCAGCAGGAATACCGCATCATCCGCGGCGACGGCGCCGAACGCGTCATCCGCGCCCGCTCGGCCTTCTTCATCGACGGCAACGGCCACCGCAAGCTGATTGGCGCCAACTGGGACGTCACCGAGGAAGTCGCGCTCCGCAACGAACTGCAGCGCGCCAAGGATCTGGCCGAGGCGCGCAACCGCGAGCTCGAAGCCGCCAAGGAGAGCATCGAGCACCTGGCGCTGCACGATTATCTCACCGGCCTGCCGAACCGCCGCTATCTCGACAAGATGCTGGGCGAGCGCTCGGCCGAATGCCGGGCAAAGGGCCTGGCACTGGCGATCCTGCATATCGATCTCGACCGCTTCAAGCAGATCAACGACACACTCGGTCACCGGGCCGGCGACGCCATGCTGCAGCACGCCGCAAGCGTGCTGAGAAATTCCGTCCGCGCCGCCGATTTCGTCGCCCGCATCGGCGGCGATGAATTCGTCATCCTCTGCGCCGTCGATCCAGCGTCGAAGAAGATCGCCGGCCTTGCCGAACGTGTTATCCGCGAATTGCGCAAACCCGTCAGATATGAGGGGCACGATTGCCGTTTCGGCGCCAGCATTGGAATCGCCATCGATAGCGGACCGACGCTCGACGCCAAGCAAATGCTGCTCGACGCCGATATCGCGCTTTATCGCGCCAAGGGCCTGGGCCGCAATCGCTTCGAATTCTTCTCGGCCGCTGCCCGCCGCGACATCATCTCCGCCAAGCACCTTGCCGACGAGATCCTGATCGGCCTCGAGCGCGATGAATTCGTGCCTTTCTATCAGCTGCAGTTCGATGCCCGCACGCTCGATGTCGTAGGCATTGAAACGCTTGCCCGCTGGCAGCACCCGGTGCACGGGCTGCTGACGCCCGACCGCTTTCTCGACATCGCCGAAGACCTCGACGTCGTCTCGACCATCGACGCCTTGATCCTGGAGCGAGCGCTGGCCGACCGCCACGTCTGGATCAAGGACGGGCTGTCGATCCCGAAGATATCGGTCAATGTCTCCGCCAGGCGGCTCGCCGACCCCGATCTCGGCAAGAAGCTTCAGGCCCTGAAGATCGAGCCCGGCACCATCTCCTTCGAGTTGCTGGAATCGATCTCGCTCGACGATTGCGACGAGGCGGTGGCCGCCAACCTGAAAAAGCTGCGCAAGCTCGGCATCGACATCCAGATCGACGATTTCGGCACCGGCCATGCCTCGATCGTCAGCCTGCTGCGATTGAGCCCGAAAACGCTGAAGATCGACCGCGAACTGATCCGCATGCTGCCGCAATCGTCCGAGCAGCGCAAACTCGTCGGCTCGATCATCGATATCGGCCGCTCGCTGAACATTCTCGTCATCGCCGAGGGCGTCGAGACGGCGGATCATATCCGCATTCTCGAAGAACTCGACTGTGACACGCTGCAGGGCTACGCACTCGCCCGGCCGATGCCGGCCATGCAGATCCCCTCCTTCATCCGCGCCGGAAGCTGGCGCCACGGGCAAATCGCTGCTCGCGCCTTGCAGACGCAGCTCCGTCGCGCGCTGCGAAGCAGAGCCGCCAAATAAAAACCTGCAAAAGCGCCCCGCCATTTTGCCTTCATTCCACCGTAGAGGAAAAGACGCTAAACTCGTCTTGCGAATTCATTCGATTCTCTTGGCGGTATTCCGTAAAATTGGAAACCAGGGCCGGGAAAACCCGAAACCGGGGCCAAGAGAATCCGAAACCCGGGAAGGAGCGACAGGCGGATTGTGAAACCCTCTCTTTTCCTTTAAGGGGACGCCACGAGATCGATCCACTCGCGCTATCCCAAGAGCGCCAACAACAGAGAATGACCACGATGAACCGTCGCCGCCGTATCTACGAGGGCAAGGCAAAGATTCTGTATGAAGGCCCGGAACCGGGCACTTTGATTCAGTTCTTCAAGGACGATGCCACTGCCTTCAACAAGAAAAAACACGAAGTCATCGATGGCAAGGGCGTCCTCAACAACCGCATTTCCGAGTATATCTTTAGCCATCTGAACAAGATCGGCATTCCCACTCATTTCATCCGCCGGCTCAACATGCGCGAGCAGTTGATCAAGGAAGTGGAGATGATCCCGCTGGAGATCGTCGTGCGCAATGTCGCGGCCGGTTCTCTCGCCAAGCGCCTCGGCATCGACGAAGGCGTCGTGCTGCCGCGCTCGATCATCGAATTCTATTACAAGTCCGACGCGCTCGACGATCCGATGGTTTCCGAAGAGCATATTACAGCCTTCGGCTGGGCAAACCCCGCCGAACTCGATGACATCATGGCGCTTGCCATCCGCGTCAACGACTTCATGACCGGCCTCTTCCTCGGCGTCGGCATCCAGCTCGTCGATTTCAAGATCGAATGCGGCCGTCTCTTCGAAGGCGATATGATGCGCATCATCCTCGCCGACGAAATCTCGCCGGACAGCTGCCGGCTCTGGGATATCGAAACCCACGAGAAGATGGACAAGGACCGCTTCCGCCGCGACCTCGGCGGGTTGCTCGAAGCCTATTCCGAAGTGGCGCGCCGTCTCGGCATCATCAATGAAAACGAGCCTGTGCGCGGCACCGGCCCGGTTCTCGTCAAGTAAGGCAGGAAAGACAAAGTGATCAAGGCTCGTGTCACCGTCACGCTGAAAAATGGCGTTCTCGATCCGCAGGGCAAGGCTATCGAGGGTGCGCTTGGCGCCCTCGGCTTCTCAGGCGTCGGCCATATCCGCCAGGGCAAGGTCTTCGACCTGGAGCTGGAAGGCGCCGACAAGGGCAAGGCCGAGGCCGACCTCAAAGCCATGTGCGAAAAACTGCTCGCCAACACGGTGATCGAGAACTACGCAATCGCGATCGACTGATGATCACAGACCCGTCGTCTGGCGGACTTTGAGGATTTGGCGTCATGATGAAAGCAAAGCTGGAGACGGAAGTCTCGAAATATATGAGCTATGTTTTGCGTCATGCGCCGGAATCTGCGGGCTTGACGCTTGATAGCGAGGGTTGGGTGTCGTTCGACGAGCTCGAAAAAGCGTTGGCGTCGAAATATGACGTTTCCCGCGCCGAGATCATCGAGATTGTCGAAAACAATCCAAAGAAGCGCTTCACGCTCGCCGATAACAGAATTCGCGCAAACCAAGGTCATAGCGTCGAGGTCGATCTTGCATTGAACCAGGTTGAACCGCCGGCTGCTCTTTTTCACGGCACGTCTCTGACGAACTGGCAGTCGATCGAGGGCGAAGGCTTGAAGAAGATGCAACGACACCACGTTCATCTGTCTGCTGATGTCGAAACGGCGAAAATCGTCGCAATGCGCCGCAAGGGTGAACATCTCATCCTGCGTGTGGACGCGGCCCGCATGTTTTCAGAGGGTCATTCTTTCTTTGTCTCCGACAATGGAGTATGGCTCGCCGCAAGCGTTCCAGTTCAATATCTTTCGCGAAACGCAGGGACCCCATGAAATCAGCCGTCGTTCAACTTCCGGGCCTCAACCGCGACCGCGACATGATCGCCGCCTTGACCAAGATCTCCGGCCAGCCCCCGGTGACGATCTGGCAGACGGAAAACGAGATCCCCGATGTCGATCTGATCGTCATCCCCGGCGGCTTTTCTTATGGCGATTATCTGCGCTGCGGCGCGATCGCCGCCCGCATGCCGGTCATGCAGGCGATCATCGACAAGGCTGCAAAGGGCGTGAAGGTGCTCGGCGTCTGCAACGGCTTCCAGATCCTCGTCGAGGCCGGCCTGCTGCCTGGCGCGCTGATGCGCAATTCCTCGCTGAAATTCGTCTGCCGCGAGATCAAGCTCGAAGTCGTCAATGCCGAGACGGATTTCACCCGCGCCTATGCGCAGGGCCAGGTCATCC
Source organism: Rhizobium sp. BT-226 (assembly GCF_025847085.2). Taxonomy (NCBI): domain Bacteria; kingdom Pseudomonadati; phylum Pseudomonadota; class Alphaproteobacteria; order Hyphomicrobiales; family Rhizobiaceae; genus Rhizobium; species Rhizobium sp. BT-226. Next base: position 660,334 of record NZ_JAOYTI010000001.1, read on the forward strand.
GCTGCCCGGTTGCCCATCATGACGGCAATTATTTCGCTGACGATGCGACGCTGGCTGCGATCGAAGGCAACGGCCAGGTGGTGTTCCGTTATGCCGAAGGCACCAACCCGAATGGCTCGATCAATGATATCGCCGCCGTCATGAACGAAAAGGGCAACGTGCTCGGCATGATGCCGCATCCCGAGAACCTGATCGAGGCCGCCCATGGCGGTTCGGACGGCCGCGGCATATTCGCCTCGGCGCTCGACGTCATCGCCGCCTGAACCTCGGCACACGAAAATCCTTCTGTTCGGATCTGGAGCAATCGATGCGCCCTCGCCTCTCTGTCGCACACGCCGCCCTGTTGACCGCTATCGCAGCCATGGTGGCAGCTTGCCAGACGCCGGCGCCGACAGGCCCGAACCGCGCCGCACTGCCAACGATGGAACGCGTGGCGCTTGGCGCCAATGCCTGCTGGTTCAAATCGGGCGATCCGGCCTTTGCAGCCTATAAGCTCGCGCCGGAGCTCAATTCCTTCTCCGGCCGTCCGCGCATCCTGCTCGTCCATAAGGGCAGCCCGGAAAGCCGGCCACTGCTCGTCGTGCAGGCCGAGGGAAGCCCGTCGCGCCTGCAGGCCTTCGGCCCCATGATGCAGGAACCGGTCGCCGGTCGCATCACCGCCGACGTCAATCGCTGGTCTGGCGGCAACAAGGCCTGCAGCTGATCGCCCCGATCAGGACCGAAATACGATCACTCCCGAAAGCACTGTCAGTCGAAGAAAAACGACTTGCCGACTTCGCGCGCCGCATCGGACTGCGACACACCGATATCCTTCAGTTCGGTCGCCGTCAGGCCTCTCAACACGCGCCGGCCTTCCCGCTTCTGATGCCAGAGAAGAATGGCGGCCCAGATTCGCTCCAGATGCGTCGTCACCTCAGCGGGCGCGTCGGGGAGGATGATTTGTCTCCTGTCATCGCGAGAGACAATCGGTACAATCGGCATTTTGATCTCAGGCAAGGCAGACATTCCAGGAATCCTCTCGGTTTGCCATTGGAATTAACTCATACGCTTGACGGGTACAATGTGACAATATATACAATTGTCACCATGACAAATTGGCTTCCCGATATATCCCGCGGTTCCGGGCCGGTCTATCTCCGGCTTGCCGACAGCATCGAATCCGCCATAGCAAGCGGCGCCCTGCCCGCCGGCAGCAAGCTGCCGCCGCAGCGCAACCTCGCCTATGATATCGGCGTGACGATCGGCACGATCGGCCGCGCCTATGCGCTGGTGCATGAGCGCGGCCTGGTCGCCGGCGAAGTGGGGCGCGGCACTTATGTGCTGAACCGTTCCGAGACGCCGCCCGGGGAACAGATTGATCCGCTGACCGTCTCGCTCGGCGGCACCCGCGTCCAGGATGCGCCGGCGAACAAGATCCGTTTCGACACGACAGCCGCGCCCGATCTCGGCCAGGGCAAGATCATAGCGGGTATCCTCGCCGAGATCGGTGAGCAGCATCTTTCCGAAATCTCCTCCTATTCCCGGAGTTTCCCGCAGAACTGGTTCGAGGCCGGCCGCCTGTGGCTTGCCCGCAGCGGCTGGACGCCGGAGGTTGAAAACATCGTGCCGACGCTCGGCGCCCATGCGGCGGCGATCGCCGTTATCGCCGCCGTCTCGGCGCCGGGTGACAAGATCGTCTTCGAGGATCTCACCTACACCCAGGTCAGCCGCAGCGCCCGCCTGCTCGGCCGCCGCACACTGACGGTCGATTCCGACAAGCTTGGCATGATCCCCGAGGATTTCGAGCGGCTCTGCCAGCAGCAGCATCCGAAGATCGCCTTCCTGATGCCGACCGTCCACAATCCGACGCTGGCGATCATGCCCTATGAGCGGCGCGCGGCCATCGCTGCAATCGCCAGGAAACACAGCGTCTGGCTGATCGAGGACGACCTCTACGGCGGCATGGCCGACGACGATACGCCGCTGCTCGCCTCGATCGCGCCCGACCGCACCTTCCTCGTCAACGGCCTGTCGAAATCGGTCGCCGCCGGCGTGCGCGGCGGCTGGGTCGCCTGCCCGCCGCATTTTGCCCAGCGCATCAGGGTGACACACAAGATGATCACCGGCGGCCTGCCCTTCATCCTGGCGGAGACCTGTGCGCGCCTCGTCGAAAGCGGCACAGCGCACGAGATCCGCAAAGCGAGCGTCAAAGAACTTTCCAGGCGCGTCCAGCTCGCCCGCGAGCAGTTGCAGGGTTTCGATTTCGAATCGCATCTCCACGCGCCCTTCCTCTGGCTGAAACTGCCGGAGCCCTGGATGTCCGGCACATTCAAGAACGCCGCCTACCGCGACGGCGTGCTCGTCGACGATGAGGACGAGTTCAAGGCGGCCCGTGGCGAGAAAGCCTATCACCGCGTTCGCATCGGTTTGTCCTCGCCGAAGACGGGGCAGGAACTGACCTCGGGACTGATGATCCTGCGCCGGCTGCTGGAAAATGGCGGATCCGCCTATGACGGCGAAATATGACGTGTTGCAAATACACGTCATAAATCGGAAAAAACGCCGCAGCCTCTTCGGAGCGCTTTAGCGACTCAACCTCCGTGTTACCTCTTTGTTGTTCCCGTCTGATGCAAATCAAAGGACAGCAAATGAGGGTCGACTTCGGAAGGATCGGGTTGCGTTTTTTGAGTATGGCAGCGGCAGCCGCCGTCTCGGTTGCGGGCTCTGCAACTGCCGGCGAGCAGATATTTGATGAATTACGCTTCGGCGCCTCGGCCTCGGTGCAGTCGGGCCATTCCAGGGAAGACGGCGTCTTTCCGGAGATTACCGCTCTCTTCGATCCTTTCGGCTACGACACGGCGGTCGGCTGGCAGCAACAGCTGCTGCACCCACGTGTCCATCTCGGTACCTCGATCGGCACGTCGGGCGAAGCCACCCAGTTCTTCACCGGTTTCACCTGGACGGTCGATTTCAACGAGAAGCTCTTTGCCGAAGCCGGCTTCGGCGGCGTCATCCATACCGGCGATCTCGAAGGCGATGATGACGGTCCGGAACTCGGCTGTCGCGTCCTTTTCCACGAATATGTGGGCGCCGGCTACCGTTTCAACGCCCACTGGAACGTGATGGCCCAGATCGCCCATTCCTCGCATGCCAATCTCTGCGATGGGCCGAACGACGGCATGACGCGCGCCGGCTTGCAGGTCGGCTACAAGTTCTGAGTCCGTTCGACAATTTCAGCGGGTTGGCCGACGGATCATTGAACTGCTCATTGCGGCCGTCTGATCGACCATCGGCAGGCGGAAACCGTTCAGTCCCATGTGGGACGAACAGGCTTCAACTCGCCCTGACAAGCCGCCGCGACGCAGTCCGCCAGGCTGCCAAACCGAAGCGCCTTACCCGTCAATCCAGGACCGTAGTGAGCGAACTTCGCGGAATTGGTGATAATTGTATCGACCGATATTGGGATGACAGGCTCCGCAAGTGTGCACCAGCACGCATCGGTTACGAATTCTACGCCGAAGTCCGACAATTTGCCGACAAGATGCGCAGCGGAAGCCCTTTCGAACGTCGCACGGTTGCAGGTAACCAGAACCTTAACGTCAGGATGTTTCGCCAGGCCTTCGCAGAGCGCGGCCAGCCGCTCGCATTCGTCGAAAGAGAAATGGGGATTGCCCAGCGCAACGAACTCGATGCCATCCACAGACCCGCCGTTGAGTTTCCTCCAGTCGGCAACGACGTCCTCGGGACAGACTTCATAGCTCGCCTTGATCTTACTTCCGACAACGCTCTCAAGGCTGTCGGCCTCCGGCGTGACACCGACGATATGGAACATGGGAGAGCCTGATGTCGTCGCGAAACCCGCCCCGAACGCCTTTAGGTCGTCCAGATTCGGCTTCCACGTCTCTAGGCCGATCACGACCGGAATTTCATCTCCGACAAGCTTGCCGATGTGGTAGCCGAGAATGGGGTAGACCATGTCATCCCGCGACACGAAGCCCGACACCTTGACCACGAGGCTCGCGCGCCTGTTGTCGGCGATATGCGGCCCGGTCAGCGGCGCGCGCCCGGTGAGAGCGATGCACAGATCCAGGTAGTCAGGATACTTGGCAGTGCGAGCACCCAAAACGCTGTTCGCGAATACGACGGCGTTCGACTCCGCCCAAGCCACCTGCTCACCCTGCCTGGGTGCGGACGACAGCTGATAGGGTGCGCAGGTGAACGTCTTTCGTGCTCCCATGGAGGCGTAAGCCTCACCCAATTCTGATGCGGGTCCGGCGACGCCGGGAGACACGCCCTGCTCCCGCCAACGCATCTGGTCCACCGATATCGAGTTCAGGGTCGTTGGAACGACAACCCTACCCTCCCAGTCCCGCATGCGTTTCGCGAATTCCAGGCTGGTCGGCCCGGTGTAGATGCAGCCATCGATATGGACCTGGGAGATATCGATAAGTTCCGTCGCTCCCTGAATTTCAGCCATGCGCGTCGTGGCCCTCATTGCCACCTGCACGGCCTTGCCCATTTCCCCGTTCAAAGCCGACCGATCCCTCGATGTCAGCACTATTGAATTTCCATAGGTGCGATCGGCGGCATCGAAACCGGGGGCGGTTTCGATCCGGCCCGCGATGACCTTGTCGCCGATGAGGGTGACTTCAGGGATAGAGTGCAGCTCGGCGAAGTCGTCTTCGGAGAGCTGGACAACGGGGATCGATCGGCCGAACACTTCGTCCGCGACGATCACTCCGAGCGACAGTATTTCCTCCTGGCGCGAGACCACGATGCCGGCGGGAGCGTGCCTGTTCATGATCAGCTCCATGAGCACGCTGCTGCCCGTACACGAACCGCGTCCGCCGGGGATGGCGAGAATCTTTCCTGTCAGGACCTGTGTCGACAGGGGATGGTGGCGGTCGATGACTTCTCCGGTCCGGGAGTCGACGCCGCCCCAGAAGCTGAGCGCCGTGTCGCTGAATACGATCGACCCTGTAGCGAAGCCAGCCACAAGCGCGCGCCCGGCAAATACCTTTTCGTCTGCCTGTTGTTGTATGTCTGGCATTGTATCTCGATACCATCAACCAAGAAGAAAAGTTTCCTATAGGAAACATCAGCGGCACACAAAAGCTGGGCCGGAGCCTTGCCCATTGCTATCGATCGAGAATCAAAAGCAAGTTGTCAAACAGACTCTGAGAAGCGGCCGCCCGTATGGGGCCGAAGAAGTCGCCCGCCGCTGTTGACGGCGGGCATTTTCCTGTCGCGCGCCGTCCCTACATAGGTTAAAGAGCGGAAAACGCGCAACGGCAGGGACTTCCGAGAGCTCATGACCATTCCAAACACCATCCCGATCACGCCGGAACTCATCGCGAGCCATGGCCTGAAGCCCGACGAGTACCAGCGTATTCTGGATCTGATCGGTCGCGAACCGACGTTTACCGAGCTCGGCATCTTCTCTGCCATGTGGAACGAGCACTGCTCCTACAAATCCTCGAAGAAATGGTTGCGCACACTGCCGACCAAGGGACCGCGCGTCATCCAAGGCCCGGGCGAAAATGCCGGCGTGGTCGATATCGATGACGGCGATTGCGTCGTCTTCAAGATGGAGAGCCACAACCACCCCTCCTATATCGAGCCTTATCAGGGCGCTGCGACCGGCGTCGGCGGCATCCTGCGCGACGTCTTCACCATGGGTGCGCGCCCGATCGCCGCGATGAACGCGCTGCGCTTCGGCGAACCGGATCACCCGAAGACCCGCCACCTCGTCTCCGGCGTCGTTTCCGGCGTCGGCGGCTACGGCAATTCCTTCGGCGTGCCGACGGTCGGCGGTGAGGTCGAGTTCGACGCCCGCTACAACGGCAATATCCTGGTCAACGCCTTTGCCGCCGGCATCGCCAAATCCAACGCCATCTTCCTGTCCGAAGCCAAGGGCGTCGGCCTTCCGGTCGTCTATCTCGGCGCCAAGACCGGCCGCGACGGCGTCGGCGGCGCGACGATGGCATCGGCCGAATTCGACGAATCGATCGAAGAGAAGCGGCCGACCGTTCAGGTCGGCGACCCCTTCACCGAAAAGTGCCTGCTGGAAGCCTGCCTAGAGCTGATGCAGACCGGCGCCGTCATCGCCATCCAGGATATGGGTGCGGCCGGCCTCACCTGCTCGGCTGTCGAAATGGGCGCTAAGGGTGATCTCGGCATCCTGCTCGAACTCGACAAGGTGCCGGTGCGCGAAGAGAGAATGACGGCCTACGAGATGATGCTGTCGGAAAGCCAGGAGCGCATGCTCATGGTGCTGCAGCCTGAAAAGGAAGAGGAAGCCAAGGCGATCTTCGTCAAGTGGGGCCTCGACTTTGCCATCGTCGGCTGGACGACCGACGATCTGCGCTTCCGCGTCATGCACCAGGGTGAGGAGGTCGCCAACCTGCCGATCAAGGATCTCGGCGACCAGGCGCCCGAATATGATCGCCCCTGGCGCGAATCCGGCAAGCACGCTCCCCTGCCCGCCAATCTCGTCGCCGCACCTCAGGATTACGGCCAGGCGCTGCTGCAACTCGTCGGCTCCGCCAACCAGTCGAGCCGCCGTTGGGTCTATGAGCAATACGACACGCTGATCCAGGGCAATTCGCTGCAGCTTCCGGGCGGCGATGCCGGCGTCGTACGTGTCGACGGCCATCCCTCCAAGGCGCTCGCCTTCTCCTCCGACGTCACTCCGCGTTATGTCGAGGCCGATCCCTTCGAAGGCGGCAAGCAGGCGGTCGCCGAATGCTGGCGCAACATCACCGCGACAGGCGCCGAACCGCTCGCCGCCACCGACAACCTGAACTTCGGCAATCCCGAAAAGCCCGAGATCATGGGCCAGTTCGTTGAGGCGGTGAAGGGCATCGGCGAGGCCTGCCGCGCGCTCGACTTCCCGATCGTCTCCGGCAACGTCTCGCTCTACAACGAGACCAACGGCGTAGCCATTCTGCCAACCCCCACGATCGCGGGCGTCGGCCTGCTGCCGGACTGGAGCAAGATGGCCCGCATCGGCAGCGCCAACGACGGCGATAAGGTCATCATGATCGGTGTCGACGGCAGCCATCTCGGCCAGTCCGTCTATCTCCGCGATGTGCTTTCCAGCAGCGAAGGTCCGGCGCCGGAGGTGGATCTGTTCGCCGAACGCCGTAACGGCGATTTCGTTCGCTCCGTCATCCGCAACGGCCAGGCGACCGCCTGCCACGACATTTCCTCGGGTGGTCTTGCGGTGGCGCTCGCCGAGATGGCGATGGCCTCGGGCAAAGGCCTGACGATCGATCTGAGTGAAGGCAAGGGTGAACCGCATGCGCTGCTCTTCGGTGAGGATCAGGCGCGCTACGTGCTGACGTTGCCTGCCGATGTCGCCGATTTCGTCTGCGTCAATGCAGAAGGTGGCGGCGTTCCCTTCCGCCGTCTCGGCACGGTCGGAGGATCGGCGCTCGTCGTCGGCGATCTGATCTCGCTGCCGATTCAGCAATTGCGCGATGCCCATGAATCGTGGTTCCCTGATTTCATGGAAGGCCGCGGCGAGCTTGCTGCGGAATGATGCGCAAGGAGTAACGATCATGGCCATGAAACCCGGCGATATCGAAGACATGATCAAGGCTGGGATTCCCGGTGCCAAGGTGACGATCCGCGATCTGGCGGGCGACGGCGATCACTACGCCGCCGAAGTCGTCGCCGAAGCCTTCCGCGGCAAGAGCCGCGTGCAACAGCACCAGATGGTCTACGAGGCGCTGAAGGGCAATATGGGCGGCGTGCTGCACGCTTTGGCCCTGCAGACCTCCGCGCCGGATTGACATGCCAGCTTCGGCCGGTTGAAGCTTTGAAATGAAACAGACCCGGGTGGAAGGATTCCTTCCTGCCGGGTCTTTGGTTCTCTGCAAAGCGGTTCCAGATGACAAAGGCGTCCGAACTCGTTGTGCGCCGTACTTCAACCTCCCCGTTCTTGTGCCTGTCACAGCGCGCGCGTGTCCTTATGCTCAAGGGTGTCTTCGCGGCGTCGCGCCCGTCCATAAGGATGACGGACCTGTGGCCGTGTTCCAGAGAGGTCCAACATCACCTCACGCGAGATGGCGTAAGATCGTTCGCGCGAGTTGCGACCGCCTTAAGCTGGCGCGCAACCATTTAGACCAGGCTGATACGCTGACCCGCTGCGGCGGATCGCTTCACGGCGTCGATAACCTTCAAGGTTTCCAGTCCCTCACATCCACTGACCAGCGGTGCTTCCTCGCCTCTGATGACCCTGCAAAGCTGGCGTATCTGCAGGACGAGCGGATCCTCGTTCTCAATTTTGGCGCGATTACATTCGAACGGTTCCATCCAGCCCCTGTTGCCGGGATTGCTCCACATGTTGAGTGACGGCACCGACAGCGACCCGTGGGTACCGCCGATCATGTAGCAGGCCTCCTCAGTTTTAGGATAAGCGGGGTTTTCGCCGGTCGTCATCTCCCAACTCCAGGGCGCAACAACGGAATCCGAAACGGAAGCAGAGCCGAGAATTCCGTTCTTGAACTCGATGAGGATCACCGCGGTCTCCTCAACGGCGTTTCCGCGAACTGCGTTGGATTCGCGTGCCTGGACCGCAGTGACCTCCCCGAATAAGTAGCGAAGGTTGTCGATGTCGTGGATCAGATTGAGAAAGATTGGCCCCGCTCCGCGTTCGCGCCGCCAGGCAATATCGAAGTATTCGTCCGGCTTGAATAGCCAGAACATCGCATTCACGACCAGTATCCGCCCGAGCTTTCCGCTTTCGATGATCTGTTTAGCTTTTTGCATCATCGGATTATGTCGGCGATGATGTCCGGTCAGCAACGGGATTCCTTTGGCCGCCGCCGCCGCAATGAGCTCTTCGCCGGCGCTAATATCGTCGGCGATTGGCTTCTCGATCAATGCCGGGATGCCGGCCTCTACGGCCTCAAAACCGTTTCTGACATGGATCTGGTTGGGCGTCGCGATGATGACGCCGTCAGGGCGAGCTGCGGCGACCATTTCAGCGAAGCTCGAAAACCATTTGGCGCCGACCTCGCTTGCGATCGCCTCTCCAACCGGGCTCGGGTCGACGATCGCGACAAGCTCCGCCATCGGTTCGTCCAGCACGTGTTTGATGTGACGCCTTCCGCCCCGCGCCGAGGACCGCCAGTTTGACTGGGGGAGCCATTGTCAGTCCTTCTTCGGCGCCTTGAGCATCGTCGCGATGCGGCGGATTCCGAGCTGATAGCCTTCCGTACCAAGACCGGCGATGACGCCGTCGGCGCGGTGGGAAACGAAGGAATGATGACGGAAGCTTTCGCGCTTATGCACGTTGGAGATATGGATCTCGATGATGGGACCCTCGAACGTGTTCAAGGCGTCGAGGATGGCAAGCGACGTGTGCGTGAATGCAGCCGGATTGATGACGATGCCGACTCCGTCTTCGCGCGCTTCGTGGATCCAGTCGATGATTTCATATTCACGGTTGCTCTGGTGGAAACGGATCTCGTGGCCGAGTTCCGAGGCCAGTTTCCGGCAGTCTGCCTCGACATCGGCCAGCGTCTCGTGACCATAGATGTCTGGCTGACGCTTGCCGAGCAAATTCAGGTTTGGGCCGTTGAGAACGTAGATCAGGCTCATTGCAATTGTCCTTGTGAGGCGCGTTGCCAAGCTCAGGCAAACGCTATTTCCTGGAATGCGAAATCCGGATCGGATTCGTAAAGATCGGCCCGCAGCCCCAGCCGGCCCGCTTGCAGCGCGGGGGCCGCGACACCGCGCGCCGCTTCGAGCACAGCCTTCAACAACTCCCGCTTCGTCTCAGCCGGCCGGCCAGGCGCCACGCGGACGACTATCTGGATGAAGTGATTGTCCGGATGCTCGTCTCCGACGCAGGAGAAGGTCGCCTCCCTGGCGAAGGTCCGCACTGCAGTGGGCTTGACCAAGCCTCCGTCGCGCACCCGATGGTGGACCGCTCTGGTCAATTCATCGATCGCCACCCGTTCGGCAGCACCCTGGCTATAGTCGATAATGATGTGCGGCAAGGCATGTTCTCCCGGTCAGGCTGGAGCTCGGCACAATTCTTCGAAGTGACGCGACATGCGTTCCGCATCCGGTTTTACACCCGTGAACAGTTCAAAGGCTGCCGCGGCCTGGAACACGGTCATGCCGCCGCCCGGCAAGGTCCTGCACCCCTTCTTCTCTGCCAGGGCCAGAAGTTCGGTCACGAGCGGCATGTAGACGATATCGGCGACCCAGTGACGTGGATGAAGCCATTCCGGTTCGATCGGGAGACCCGGATGACTTCGCATGCCCGTCGGCGTAGCGTGAATCAGCCCGTCGGCCGAAGCGAGCGCCGCACCGACTTCCCTGACCGGCTGCGCGCAGGTTCTTGAAAAGCGTCGGTTGAGCTGATCGGCAAGCGCGGCGGCGCGATTTGTGTCCTGGTCGAAGATCGAGAGCATCGCGATACCGAGCTTGATTGCTGCGTGCGCTACGGCGACCCCCGCGCCGCCTGCGCCGAGCAGGACGGCATGAGTTTTGGCGACACCGGGCATACCGCGCTCGAAATTCTTGTAGAAGCCATACCAGTCCGTATTGTGCCCGATCCGCTCTCCATCCCGAAGCACGACTGTGTTGACTGCTCCGAGCATCTCGGCGTCCTCGGACAGGCTGCTAAGATGGGCGATGACCGTCTGCTTGCACGGGTGCGTGATGTTGCTTCCTGCGAAGCCGCGGTCTTCGAGTTCTACGAGCAATTCAGGCAGCGCAGAAGCGGGTAAACTGCGCTCGGCGAAATCGACGAGCTCGTAATGGTAATCCAGCTCCAAGTGCCGCGCCTCGGTTTCGTGCAGTGCGGGCGACTTCGACATCTGGATGTCGGCCCCGATGAGACCGACGAGGAATTTGTTGTTGTTCATTTCGATAGCCCCATCAGCTCAGTGATGTGCGAGGATCTCGCCAAGGAAAGCCTTGGTGCGCTCATGCTTCGGAGACTTGAAGAAGACCTCGGGCTCGGCCTCCTCTATGATCTCGCCGGAAGCCATAAAGATGACCCTGTCTGCAACCTGACGGGCGAAGCCCATTTCATGGGTGACGCAGATCATGGTCATGCCGTCGCGTGCGAGACCGATCATCGTGTCCAGCACTTCCTTCACCATTTCCGGATCGAGCGCCGATGTCGGTTCGTCGAACAACATCGCCTTGGGTTCCATGCAGAGCGCCCGGGCAATGGCGACACGCTGTTGCTGCCCTCCGCTGAGCTGAGCGGGATACTTCTCCGCCTGATCAAGGATTCGAACCCGTTCGAGGTACTTTCTCGCCAGCCTCTCGGCGTCGGCCCGGCTGGTTCCGCGGACCCTCATAGGCGCAAGCGCGCAGTTCTGCAGAACGGTCATGTGCGGGAACAAATTGAAGTTCTGGAACACCATCCCGACTTCACGCCGAATGGCATCAACCGCCTTGCTTGTGCCGTCGAGCAACTGTCCCTCGACGACAATCCTGCCTTCCTGGATCAGCTCGAGAGCGTTGATGCAGCGGATCAACGTCGACTTGCCGGAACCCGAAGGTCCGCAAAGTACGATCTTCTCGCCTTTGCGAACCGACAGGCTGATGTTTTTCAGCGCATGGAAGGAGCCGTACCATTTCTCCACTTTATCAAGAGATATCAATGTCGACTGATCATTAGCGGAACTGAGCACGGCGCCCTCCATATGCTTTACTTGACGGTGAACGGGATGTTGGGGATGGATTCCGGGAACGTCGGCAGATCGATGTTCATCCACTTCTTGGTGATGGCTGCAAGTTCGCCATTAGCCTTGATCTTGTCGAGGAAGGCATTGACGGCCTCGTTCCAGTCCTTCTCGCCCAGTCGCGTCCCAACGCCATTGTAAGTCGTCAGGAAGTCGATCTTGCGCTCGTAGGTGCCGGCGCTGGCAGCATCGAGCCGCTGTCCGTAGAACATGTTGCCCCCGACGGCCTTGACCTGTCCGGAGACCAGCGCCTGAATGGTTGCGGCGTCGTCGTCGAAGCGGCGGATGGTGGCCGTCGACCCCATCGCGTCGGTAATGGCCTTGTCCTGCGAGCTGGACTTCGGCACGCCGATTTCCCAGCCGGCAACATCGGCAGGCGTTTTAGCGGTATCGGCCTTTGCCGCATAAAGTGAGATCGTGTTCGCCGCGTATGGCTTGCTGTACTGGATTGATTTGGCGCGCTCTTCCGTCATGGCCATGGTGGCGAACAGGATGTCGACCTTGCCGGTGGTCAGGGCCGGAATGCGGTTGGCGACGGCAAGCGGTTGGAACTGGACCTTAACTCCGAGCTCCTTGGCGAAGAGTGTCGCGACATCGGCGTCGAATCCGTCCTGCTTGCCGCTCGTGTTGACGAAGCCCCATGGCGCGTTGTCGCCCTGAATGCCGACGACGATCGTGCCCTTGGCCTTGATCTCCTCGACGGTCGCTGCGGAAGCTGCAGCCGCGCCTACGGTGGCGAAGGCGGCCGTAGCCAGGGCCATTCCAAGAAATTGTCTGCGATTGCTATACATTCCATTCTCCTCCTCTGTGGTCTTTGCTTCGGGCGAAGCAAGGTTATCGGACAGCTTTCGCCATCCGTTTTTCGAGGCCGCTCCCGATGTGGGAGAGAGGCCAACAAATGATGAAGTAGATTATTCCGACGATCCCAAAGACGAGCAGCGGGCGGTAGGTCTGGTTCGAAATGATCTGTCCGGCACGGGTCAGCTCTATGAAGCCGACGATTGCGGCGAGCGATGTTCCCTTGATCAGCTGAACGAGAAATCCGATGGTTGCAGGCATCGAGATCTTCAGCGCCTGCGGCAGGATAACGTCCCTCATTCGGGAGATGTAATGCAGCCCGAGCGCGTTCGCGGCTTCGGTCTGGCCCTTCGGAACGGCTTCGATCGAGCCGCGCCAGATCTCGCCCAGGAAGGCGCTCGCATGGAGGGTGAACGCGATTGCCACAGCGATCCATGCATTGACGTCGACGCCCAATAGCGCGACGCCGTAATAGACGACGAAGAGCTGCATCAGGAGCGGCGTGCCCTGGAAGAGCCCGATGTAGCCCGACGATACGAAACGTGCGAAGCGGTTCTTCGACGTGCGCACCAGAGCGATCAGGATTCCAAATACACCTCCGCCGAGGAAGCCGATGATGGCCAGCAGCACAGTCCACTTCAGACCCTGCAAGAGGAAGAACAGCTCGTTTTCGCCGATGGGACCCATGAACGCCTCCTATCGGGTCGGGTAGTTGAAGTAGTAACGGGAGATAAGGGCGAAGATGCCCATCATCAGGCTCGAGATGACGAGGTAGATTGCGGTCACGCTGAAATAGACCTCGAAGCTTCGGAAAGTGTCGGATTCGATCCGTTGGGCCGCCGAGGTCAACTCGTAGGCGGCGATCGAAGTGCAGACCGAAGTCGTCAAGGTCAGCATCACGAACTGGCTGGTCAGGGACGGATAGATCGCCCGCAGGGCCGGCTTCAGAACGATCAGCCGGAACACATCGGCCTTATGCAAGCCCAACGCAAAGCCTGCCTCAACCTGTCCCTTGCTCACGCTTTCCACGCCGCCTCGAATGATCTCAATCGCATAGGCGCCGCCATTGATCCCCAGCGCGATGATAGCGGTAGCGGTGGGGTTCAGTCGGATGCCCATGAGCGGAAGTGCGAAGTAGATGAAGAATATCTGCACCAGGAAGGGTGTGTTTCGAACAATCTCGACGAAGGTAATCACTGGAGCTCGAACGAGTTTGTTCTTGGATGTTCTTGCAGCGACGCCGAGAATACCGATCGCGAGCGCAAGGATCATTCCTGCAACCGCAAGACCGAGCGTCCCAAGCGAACCCCAAAACAATTCCGGGGCGCGGTCGAAGACCGCACCAAAATCGAACGTATAACCCATATGTTGACTTCCTCCCTCCGACGCGGCTCACGCCGCGCCGGCGCCGGATCAGCGATCCGGCCCGAATAATCCTTCGGCCTTGTCGTACAGTTGTTTCAAATGCGTCTCAGGCGGGGCAGACCCTGCGAGTGGGACTTCCACCGAGATCGCCGCGGAGCTAGCGACCGCTGCGACGAGTTCCTTCAACGGCAATTCGCCCTCCCCCGGTGCGAACCGCCCGCCTCTAGCTTCAGCGATCATCTCCTCTGGTGTCACCGGCGCCGGTCCAGCGACATCGCACAACTGAACGTGCTTTACCCAGCCGATCTCGGTTCGGAGCGAGGCGAGCGTGCCGCCATTCCTGAAGAAATGTACTGCGTCGACAAGGACGCCGGCATTGCGGGCACCACTCGCCTTCACAAGGCCGACGCTGTCCTGGAAGGTTTTAATCACCCGCCAACCCATGTTCTCGATGTCGACAGCCAACCCGTATCGGTCCGCAAGGCCGCAGAGATCCGAGAAGTTCGATGCCAATCTGGCTTGGTCAGGATCATCTCCGCAGACACTGAGCCGGCGTGCTCCAATGTTCGCAGCCCCGGCGACTGTGGCCTCCACCGAAGACGCGTCGAAGGAGGGGTCGATTACGAAGAACTCGATATCGAAAACCTCGACGCCTTCACCCGTAAGCACGGATTTCAGCTCGCCTGCAGCTGAACTACCGACAGGCAATTCGTAGTAAGGCGCACCAGGGAACGCCGGGTTCAGTCTGAGCCCGATCCTCGAAAATCCCGCGCGCGCTGCGGCCTTCGCAAATTCCACGGGAGACAGCAATATCGATGAGAAGTGCGCGACGCCAATCAGGGGCGCCGATTTCGATGTTGCGGCGGCCATCACGCGATTCCCTTCGTCGCGAGATGGTTGCGAAGATTGGTGCCGGTGCGATGAATGTGCTGGCGGAGCTTTTCGCAGGCATAGTCGACATCACGCGCGACCGCTCCCTGGGCAATCTCGCTGTGCTCCTGCCCTACATTGCGGTCCCCCGACGTACGGATCAGGAAGACGCGGCGATATCGGTCGTTGAGATTCAGCAGAAGACTGCAGAAGTGAAGTAGCAGAGGCTTGCCACAGCCCGAGATCAAGGTGAGGTGGAATTCGCGGTGAAGCGCTTCCCAGTGCTCCAGCGTTTCGGGACGCGCGGCGTCGCGCTCCGTGCGGTTTAGACGATGAAGCGCACGCATAATGTTGCCCTCCCATTCGACGTCGCCAAGACGCATGGATTCACGCAGCGCGAAAACCTCGAGCTCCTCGCGCAGGCTCGTAACCTCTTCGAGATTAGCCAGCGAGATCGGCGCGACGCGATAGCCTCTGTTGTCCTGAAACTCGACCAGGCCGTCTGAAATGAGCCGGGCTAAGCCCTCCCGCAACGGGCTCAGACTGACATTGAAAGTCTTCCGCGCCTTGTCGAGATTGATCTTGCTGCCGGCTTCCAGCTCACCGGAGATGATCGCCTCCCGAAGGCGCGATGCGAGCTGGCTGCCGATGGTGTTCTTGCCATCGTCGAGGAAGCCGGCTGGCGGCACATCTTCTGTCAACGGCCCAAGAGAGCTGTCGTCGGCCGAGTCCATCTTTCCTCCAAGCAATTCAACCAAGTTTCGATGATCGATATAATAAACGATTATTTATGTCAACTTGATAGGGTCAAAAAGCACTGAATGCCTACGTCTTTGCCTGTGTAAATTCACGTTAATCAAGTTATTACAGGTATTTATTTGCCATCAAGCGCGATTCCGTCTCTGCCACGAGCGTTGAAAATTCAATGAGCGACTTGACTGATAATCGATTATTCTGATAGTCGAGCCTCATTGGGAGGTAGCCTTATGGCAATCAGGACCGAAAGCGAGTTGACGCCTGCCGTCCTCGCCGTGATGAACCGCACCGAAGATCCACGGTTGCGAGATATACTCGTTGCGATGGTGAAGCATCTCCACGCATTCGTGCGGGAAGTCAGGCTGTCGGAAGTCGAGTTTCGCGAAGCGACCGCCATCCTCAACGAAATTGGCCAGCTGAAGACCGACAGCCACAACGAATTCGTGCTCATGGCAGGATCGCTTGGCGTCTCGTCGCTTGTATGCCTGCTCAACAACGGCGACAACGGGCAGACAGAGACTTCACAGTCGCTACTCGGGCCGTTCTGGCGGCTCAACTCTCCGCGGGTCGAAAACGGCGGAACCATCATCCGGTCGGAAACTCCGGGAACACCCTTGTTTGTCCACGCGAAGGTGGTTGATCGGGGAGGTAAGCCCATCCCAGGCGCCGAGATAGACGTATGGCACGCCTCTCCTGTCGGCCTTTACGAGAACCAGGATCCTGATCAGGCGGAAATGAACCTGCGCGGCAAGTTCACTACGGACGACGAGGGTCGGTTCTGGTTTAGAACGGTCAAGATGGTCGGCTATCCCATCCCTGTCGACGGAGTCGTAGGTCGGCTTCTCCAAGCGCAAGGCCGCCACCCCTACCGACCTGCTCATCTGCACGCGCTGATCTTCAAAGAGGGATACAAAACCCTCATTTCCCAGGTCTTCGACCCGAGCGATCCGAATATCGAGTCCGACGTGCAGTTCGGCGTCACCGCGGCTTTGACAGGCGACTTTGTCCGTCATGACGAGCCGCACCCATCCGACACGGACGTCAGTGGCCCGTGGTTCTCGCTCGACTACACCTACGTCATGGAGCCGGGCGAGGCCATTCTGCCGCGTCCCCCGATCAAGTAACGAAACCAGCAGAGCCACATCATGATTACGGAAAAAGAACGCCAGGCGGCAGCCGACGCACTGCTGAAGGCAGAAACCGAACGCAAGCCCATCGTCCAGCCGAGCAGGACATATCCGAATTTGGAACTTGAAGACGCTTACAAGATCCAAGCACTCTGGGCGCAGGCGCGGATCGCAAAGGGCGCGCGGATCGCGGGTCATAAGATCGGACTGACATCGCGGGCGATGCAGATGGCCTCGAAAATGACCGAGCCTGACTACGGCGTCATTCTCGACGACGCCCTTTTCAACGACGGAGCGCAGATCAAGGCGGAGCTCTTTATCAAGCCTCGCCTCGAAGTTGAGCTCGCCTTCGTGATGGGTGAGGATCTCGAGGGTCCGGGCACTCGGATCTATGATGTCATGCGCGCGACGGAGTTTGTCGTTCCTGCGCTTGAGATCATCGACTACCGAACCGAGGTACCCAGAGCGATCACCGACACGATCGCCGACAACGCCGCTTTCGGAGCGATCGTCGTGGGTGGTCGTATCATCCGGCCGATGGATATTGACATCCGCTGGGTCGGCGCGACCCTTTCGAAAAACGGCATCATCGAGGAATCGGGTGTTTCCGCAGCTATAATGGGGCATCCGGCCGCGGGTATCGCCTGGCTCGTGAACAAGCTCCATGCCGTCGGAGGCGGCTTGAAGAAGGGCCAGATTGTGCTTGCCGGCTCGTTCACCCGCCCCGTGGACATCGTCAAGGGCGATGTCATCCAAGCCGACTACGGTCCGGTCGGCTCCATCGGCGTCTCGTTCGTGTGAGGCGCCGATGGAACTTCCCGTCAATCACTTCAAACGGAAACTGAGAGCCGGTAAAAGCCAGATCGGTCTCTGGTGCGGCCTTCCCGGAAGCTACGCGGCAGAAATCGTCGCGCCGTCGGGCTTCGACTGGCTGCTGTTCGATACCGAGCACTCTCCAAGCGACGTCCTCACCGTCCTACCGCAATTGCAGGCGGTCGCGTCTTACGATGTTTCCCCAGTCGTACGCCCGGCATTCAACGATCCCGTGCTGATCAAACGCTTCTTGGACATCGGCGTCCAGACGCTCCTCGTTCCCTATGTGCAGAACGAAGAGGAAGCGAAGGCAGCGGTCGCCGCCATACGGTATCCGCCGCACGGTGTTCGCGGGGTCTCCGCCTTGACGCGCGCCACCCGCTTCGGGCGCGTGCCGAACTACGCGCGGATTGCCGAACAGGAGATCTGCCTGCTTCTGCAGATCGAGACCCGAGAGGCACTCGGTCGGCTAGAGGCGATCGCAGCGACCGAAGGCGTCGACGGCGTCTTCATCGGCCCCGCCGATCTGGCGGCCAGCTTCGGTCATCCCGGCCAACCGGGGCATCCTGAGGTGGTCGCGGCGATCGAAGACGCGATCGGACGCCTGAAAATTCTTGGAAAGCCGGCAGGCATCCTCACGCCGGACGAGACGTTTGCAGCCCGCTGCATTTCGCTCGGGACGTCGTTCACCGCCGTTGGCGTAGACGTCGCCCTTCTTGCGAGAGGATCCGAGGCGCTAGCAGCCCGGTTTGCATCTTAGGGAGTTCGCGCCGATGTCGACGCGGAAGAAAGTTCTGTCCGAGATAGCGCCCGCGGGCGTAATCCGGGCCGCCGTCAACATGTCGAATGCAGCCTTGGTCCGGTGGGACGATCAGGCGGCCGCATTGATCGGTCCAAGCGCTCTGATCGGACACAAGATTGCCGAGCAACTGGATTGCGGACTGTCGCTGATCCAGTACGGCTCGGCCGCCGACATCCTCGCCGCTGCGGATCGCGGCGAGTGGGACATTGCTTTCATTGCCTCGGATCCATCCAGAGCCGACCGGTTCTCCTTTTCACCCCCCTATATGTCCGTCAAAGCGACCTATATGGTGGCTGAGGCTTCGGCGTTCCGGACGGTCGGAGACCTCGACATTGAAAGCGTGCAAATCGCCTCCGCAAGGAGTGCCGCCTATACGAAGCAGCTCGAACGTATCCTTGAAAAGGCCACTGTCTCGCATACTGACAGCCCGGCAGCTGCCATCGATCTCCTTGTCGGGTCGCAATGCGACGCGGCTGCGGGATTGACCGAATTCCTCGTTCAGACTTCGGAGCGGATTTCCGGCTTCCGACTAGTGGAGGGAGCATTCTCCGAAATTCCCCAGACGATCGCCGTGCACCGAAGATCCGTTCATGCCTCGGCCTTCTTTGCGGATTTCATACGCCGTCTGAGCGAAACTGCCGCGGGAGACGTTGACCTGGCCGGCGACGGTGAAGAGAATCTCCCATGATAGCGGCGCGGAAATGGGTCGAGCTTGATCCCGCGCTCGCCGAGCGGCAAAAACTCTGCAATATCTGCAACAAGTTCAGATCTTCGACCAGAACGACGTTTCCTTCCTCTCCTTCACGTAGCAATTCAACACCACCGCACCCCCCTCAGTCTACGCTGCCGACGGAACCCAGCCCTCAAGCCGGCAGCTTGTTCTGCTCCGGAGAGGCAAAGACCGACGCCGGCATCGGCCCCGAGGTCATCAGTGTGAAATCGAACGGCGCCTTCAGATCAGGCCCTAGCACATATTGCCGATGAACGCGCAGCTGGTCTTTGCGAATCTTGCGGTAATGTTCGCGCGTCAGCATCTGCTTGACACGAATGAGCAGGATCTTCGCCGGAGGCGAATCCTCATGCCCTGAGACCGCCACAACCGGCACCTTGTAGAAATTGATCGAATCCGTCAGGCACTGCACGTCGAGCCAGGAAATCTCGGGACAGCGGGCGATCAGACCGACGCGGGCGCGCAGCAGGCTCGCCGATGACAGCAGCGCGCATTGCAGGATGGCGCTGCCGAGCGTGGCGAATACCACTCGCTTGCCCGCGAAGATCTCCGGCTCCCTTTCGAGCAACATGCCAATGACATGGGCGGCCACACTCGATCCCATGCTGTGCGACGAGATCACATACTCGTCCGCTTCTTCGGTGAACACCTCACGCACGACGGTCGCCCGGTCTTCCAGCCAGTTATTGAAATCGGCCCGGTCCATCCGGCCGAGCGCCACCGCCATTCCCCAGTCGGCAAAGAGATGCAGCGTGTGGAAGCGTTCGGAAAACGGCAGAAAAGCGAAGATAAAGAAGCAGAGCGCCAGCGGTCCGCTCCAGAGCATGTGCCAGGCGGAAAAGCCGAGACTATAGGGCGTGAGGGCGATTACCGCGGTCAACACGATTGCCAGCGCCGTCAGCAGAAAGGGGAAGAGGAAGAACAGCCCGAAACGCCAGGCATGGCGGAAATATCCCCGCATGCCGCCTTCGATCATGATCTGGACGCAGCTGCGAAAGCCCGCAAGAATCTGACTGATCGTATTGCCGCTGCGCAACCGGCGCACGAGCAGATCATGATCGACCATATAGATCCGGCTCTTCGTCTGCCAGGCGGAGGATATGGTCTCTGACCCGGACGCCGCTTCGCCGGCTGTCGTGACCGTGAAGCTCAACGGGTTGCTTTCCGACACCGGCGCCCCCATCTCGAGCGAATAGCCCCAGACGGCCGCACTCTGTTTTGCCGAACGCTCGTAGCGCGCCCGGTGGGCGGTACCGTCGAGCGGCTCGAAGCCGGGAAAGTGCAGGACGACCCGCTTCTCGATCAATTTCATTCCGTTCTTCCGGCCGGGCAATGGCCGGCTTGTTGCTACGATCCGGCTGCTGGTCGCTTATATCGGCGAAAAGGCAGCTACGGTCTCGAAGCGGTCTTGCTAACCGAACTCTTCCGGAATTCAATAGCGGCCATGTCGTTTCCAACACGAACGGAGGGGTTTTGTGGCCGACCTGGTGAAAGAATTGATATCGGGCGTCGTCGACACCGTGCTGAAGGAAATCCTGAAGAAAACCACCGGCCGCGCTACGACGAAACGCAGGAGGCGTAAGACACGCCCCGTCGCGACGACAACGGCAACGCGCAAGACGACCTCGGCCAAGGCCAAGCCCGCCCGCAAACAGGTCAGCAAGCGCCGCACCGCCGCCGGCCGCAGCCGCCAGCGTCGCAGCTGAGGCGAGCGGCAAAAACTCCGGCCGTAACGCGACGGCAACAATCCTCAGCGAGGCCCAGCCCGAATTGGTCTTTTTTTGGTTCGGGCGGCTGGAATTCCTGCCGTCGCATGCTATCTAAAGGCAACGATTGAAACGGTGGGCCTTTAACCCGCCTGTTGAAAGGATTAGGTCCCATGAGCGGCATTCACGAATTCATCGACAACGAAATCAAGAGCAACGACGTCGTCCTCTTCATGAAGGGCACGCCGCAGTTTCCGCAGTGCGGTTTCTCCGGCCAGGTCGTGCAGATTCTCGATTACATCGGCGTCGACTACAAGGGCGTCAACGTGCTCGCCGATTCGGAAATTCGCCAGGGCATCAAGGAATATTCCAACTGGCCGACGATCCCGCAGCTTTACATAAAGGGCGAATTCGTCGGCGGCTGTGACATCGTCCGGGAAATGTTCCAGGCTGGTGAGTTGCAGCAGCACCTCCAGGAAAACGGCATCACGGTGCGCGCCGCCTCCTGACCGGTCACCGGACGTCCGCCCGGTTTCCAAATCTGTTTCTTGAGTTCGAGGCGCTGCGGCCAGCAGCGCCTTGACCTGTTTATGGGAATTTCATTGTGACAGATTCTTCACAAGCCGTGTCCGCGGGCCGCCTGCCCATGGGCAAGCGAGAATTCATCGCGCTCGCAGCCTTCCTGATGGCCATTAACTCGCTGGCGATCGACATCATGCTCCCGGCCTTGCAGCAGATCGGCGCGAGCCTCGGCGTCGAGAGCGAGAACCACCGGCAATTCGTCGTCTCCACCTATCTGCTCGGCTTCGGCTGCGCCCAGCTGTTCTACGGTCCGCTCTCCGACCGTTTCGGCCGCCGCACGCCGCTTCTGATCGGCCTCGTCATCTATATCCTGTCCGCCATTAGTATCGTCTTCGTTCCTTCCTTTGCTGGGTTGCTCGCCCTGCGCTTCATCCAGGGTGTCGGCTCCGCCGCAACCCGCGTCATCACCGTCTCCATCGTTCGCGATATCTATGGCGGCCGGCAGATGGCTGAAGTCATGTCGCTGATCATGATGGTCTTCATGATCGTACCGGTTATTGCGCCGGGCACTGGCCAGATCGTCATGTTCTTCGGCAATTGGCACCTGATCTTCCTCTTCATCGCCGCGATGGCGACTGCTATCGCCGTCTGGGCCTATCTCCGTCTGCCGGAAACCTTGCATCCGCAGAACGTCCGCCCCTTCACTGCCCGCTCGATCTTCGGCGCCTTCAAGCTGGTGCTGACCAATCGCGTGGCGCTCTGCTACACCATCGCCAGCACCTTCATCTTCGGCGCGCTCTTCGGCTTCATCAATTCCGCCCAGCAAGTCTATGTCGGCATCTACGATCTCGGCGTCTATTTCCCCTTCGCCTTCGCCGGCGTGGCGATCTTCATGTCGTTGTCGTCCTTCTTCAATTCGCGCTTTGTCGGCAAGCTCGGCATGCGCCGCCTGTCGCACGGTTCGCTCATCGGCTTCATCGCCATCAACACCATCTGGCTGATCGTCCAGATGGCCAGCACGGAGCCGATGCCCTTTGCTCTGTTCATCTCCTTCTTCGGCCTTTCCATGTTCCAGTTCGGCTGGATCGGCTCGAACTTCAATTCGCTCGCCATGGAGCCGCTCGGCCATGTCGCCGGCACCGCCTCCTCCGTCCTCGGCTTCATGAGCACGGTTGGCGGCGCCATTATCGGCGCCGGCATCGGCCAGGCCTTCGACGGCACAGCACTGCCGATGGTCGCCGGTTATTTCACCGTGTCGATCATCGGGCTCGTCTTCGTGCTGATCGCCGAGAAGGGCCGCCTCTTCCAATCGCAGAACCCAGCCGTCTGAACGGCGGGCCTCGTACGCATCCGGGATTTCACCACATGACGCCGCCGCATAAACCGCACCAGGAAAACCAGGGCTCCCGCCGCATCGGCATGGGCTTTGGCGAATTCGTCGTTACCATCGCCATCATGACCGCCAGCGTCGCTATGGCGATCGACAGCATGCTGCCGGCATTGCCCAATATCGGCCATTCCCTCGGCGTCACCAATACCAACGACGCGCAGCTGATCATCGGCGTGTTCTTCTTAGGCTTCGGCGTCTCGCAGATATTCTTCGGCAGCCTTTCGGATACGTTCGGCCGCCGCAACATCCTGCTCGGCGGCTTGGCCTGCTATATTGTCGGAATGTTTGCCGCCGCAGCGACCGGCAGCTTCGAAATGCTGCTCGTCATGCGCTTCGTTCAGGGTATTGGCGGTGCGGCCGTGCGCATCACAACCATGGCCATCGTCCGCGACTGCTTCGGTGGCCGCGAAATGGCCCGTGTCATGTCCTATGTGATGATCGTCTTCATGATCGTGCCGATCGTTGCCCCATCCGTCGGCCAACTCATCATCCTCTATGCCAACTGGCATTGGATCTTTATCCTGCTCGGGATCATCGCCGCCATCCTGTTTGTCTGGGCTCTCCTGCGGCTGAAGGAATCGCTGCCGCCGGAAGAGCGGCTGCCGCTGTCGGTCGGCTCTGTCGTGGACGGTTTCAAGACCGTGCTCACAAACCGCATCACCTGCGGCTACATGATCGGCCTCACCATGTTCACCGGCGTCATCAGTGCCTATGTGATCTCGGTGCAGCAGGTCTTCGGCGAGGTCTATGGCCTTGGCGACTGGCTGCCGATCGCCTTTGCGGCCACCGCCGGCGGCATCGCCGTCGCCAATTTCGCCAACGGCTTCTTCGTGCGCAAATTCGGCATGCGCCGAATCTCGCACGCCGCCCTGCTGATCTTCACGGCGCTGTCGGCTGTCGGCTTTTTCTATTCGCTGGCCGGCAAGCCGGATTTTGCCATCGCCTACGGCATCTTCACCATCGTACTGATGATGTTTGCCCTGATCGCCACCAATTTCACCGCGATCAGCCTCGAGCCGATGGGTAATCTCGCCGGCACGGCGACCGCCATCACCGGCTTCGTCTCGACGACCTTCGGCGCCATCCTCGGCGGCCTGGTCGGCCAGATGTTCAACGGCACGGTGCAGCCGCTCTTCGGCGGATTCGCCCTCTTCGGCGCGGTGACGATCGCAGCCACCCTCTGGGCCGAAAACGGCAAGCTCTTCACCCATCCGGGAGACAGTCCGCAGCTCGATCCGGGTGCTGCCCATTTCTGAAATGGGAAGCGCCGCCGAAGGCTGATTTTTTGCGACGCTGTGAAATCAGACGGAAAACTGTCGCCTGGATCGGGAGATTGGGGAAGTGCATCGCTGTGCGATCGCCCGTTGACCAAAGCCGGCGGCCATTATATGAGTGAGACAGGTCTGCATCATTTAAGATTTAAGGTCTCCCATGTCGCTTCGCGCCGACGCCGCCGAGAAACGCCAACTCATCGTTGAAACCGCCTATCGCCTCTTCAAACGAGACGGCTTCCACGCCACCGGCATAGACAAGATCATTGCCGAGGCTGCCGTCGCGAAGATGACCATGTATCGGCATTTCCCAAGCAAGGACGGCCTCATTGTCGAGGTTCTGGACTGGCGGGCGGAAAGATTCAAACGCCAACTCGACCGGCTGGCCGAAGCGGCATTGTCGCCGCAAGAGAGCATCCTCGCAATTTTCGAATGGCACGAACGCTGGTTCGACAGTCCGGATTTCCACGGATGCTTGTTTCAGCACGCGCTTGCCGAGTTCGGAAAGCCGAAACATGCAGTGTTCGAGGCGGTCACCCGACAGAAGCGCGATCTTCAGGAACGGCTGCACCGCATCCTGGCGAAATCCATACCGGACGATCGTGCGAAGCAAGCCGCCATGAGCCTGTTCATGCTGATCGAAGGGGCGACCCTCCTCGCGCAGATGGCACAAGGAAAGGAAGCGATCAACAACGCTCGAAGGATCGCGACCGGGATTCTCTTGGCGGAAATACGACAATGAGCGCTATCGTTATCGGCCTGGCGCTCTTTGCAGCGATCCTGCACGCGACCTGGAACGCATTCCTGCGCAGCGGCGGTGATCGGCTAAGGACCGTTACCCTCATGAGTTTTGCCAGTACGACCGTGGCCCTGCCGTTCCTGTTCGTCTATCCCCTGCCGACATCTGACGCGTGGCCCTATATTCTACTCTCGGCCGCTCTTCAGGTGGGTTACAGCGTCTTCCTCGTCGCCGCCTACCGAAATGGAGAACTGGGACAGGTCTACCCGATCGTTCGCGGGACAGTCCCACTTCTGGTGACAATTGGCAGCTTCATCATCGCGGGCGATCGTCTGGATCTTTCCCAATTCGCTGGCGTCGTGCTTGTCGCTCTGGGAATCATGAGCCTGTCGCTTGGCAAAGGCAGAGCTTCTACTGCGTCCAATCTGCTTGCTCTCGCGACCGGGACCATCATCGCCGCCTATGCTACCGTCGATTCCATCGGTGTGCGGCAGACCAGTGCGAGCGGTGCATATACAGCCTGGGTATTGGTGCTCTACGGCACGTTTCTTCCAGCCATGTTCATCGCCATGCGCAGGCGGCTGGTCGTCGATTTTCGAGCGCCGGACACATGGAAGGCGCTTGGCGGCGGACTGGTCGCTATGATCGCCTACGGGGTTGTCATCGCAGCCTTCTCGCTCGGGCCTGCCGGACCGATCACGGCGCTGCGGGAAACGAGCGTTGTTTTCGCCGTCCTGATCGGCTGGCTGTTTCTGAAGGAAACCCTGACGTTTCGGCGCATTCTCGCCTGCTTGATCGTCGCAGCGGGCGCAATTCTGCTCGGACATTAAATTATGCGACGGTACGGCTAGCCCGATCGCTTGGCTTTCCGTGCATTCAGACCGTGAAAACCTCGTGCCGCAACACGTCCCACGAGGCCTTGTCGGGCGCAATCAGCAGCCCGCCGTCAAGATGGTGCGGCAGATAGGGTGAGCCGTCGAAGCGCGCCGCATAGGCGCCGGCCTCCTGCGCAATCAGCGTGCCGGCAAGGTGATCCCAGGGCATCAGCTTGTTGTACATGAGGTAATGCACATGGCCGCCGGCAAAGGTGCGGTATTCGTGGGCCGCACAGCGGTAATTGGTGAGGAAGCGCACCTTGGCAAGATTGCCGAGCACTTCGGCGCGCTTCTGCTGCGGCAGGTAGCCGGTGGAAGCCATGCCGACCATATGCTCCAGTCCCACAGGAGCTGCCACCGAGAGCCGCTGCGCTTCGCCATCCGGCCGCCGCAGCCAGGCGCCGCCGCCCTTTTCCGCCATCACCCAGTCGTCGCCCATCGGATCGTAGATGATACCGGCGACCGTCTCGCCGCCGGACACAACGGAGGCCATGACGCCGAAGGCCGGGATGCCGGCGGCGAAATTGAACGTGCCATCGACCGGATCGACGACGATCGCGAGATCGGCATGTTCGAGCCTGTGGAGCAAATCGGGATCGGCCGCGACTGATTCTTCGCCAAGGAACAGCGCGCCCGGCCAGAGCCTCTCAGCTTCCGCCTTGATCATCCGCTCGGCCTGCTCATCAGCCTCGGTGACGAGATCGGTCGCCTCGCTCTTGGCGCGCACATCGCTCTGACCAAGCCGGCGGAAGCGTGGCAGGATCTCTGCCTTCGCCGCGCGGCGCAACAAATTGGCCAGAACGGTCACGTCAACAGTCGAAGTCATGTCAAATCCTCACGCTTAGGTCTCTTAGGAGAAGCTTGAATCAGATGCCGACGATCTCGCGCCGGATGAGCTGCCAGCTCTCCCGATCGGGCGCAGAGATGATGCCACCCGTCGTCTCGCCGGGGCGATAGGGCGTGCCGTCGAATTTCGCCGTGTGACCGCCGGCCTCCTGATGCGCGAGCACGCCGGCCAGGTGATCCCAGGGCATCAGCTTCGCATGGCCGATAAAATGCATCTTGCCTGAGGCGCAATATTCGTAGGCCGAGCAGTTGAAGGCAAAGGTCATCCGGATCTTTGCCATGTTGGCGCAAATGCGCGCGCGATCCGGTTCGTCCATGTGGCTCCATGACAGGCCACCGACCATCTGGTTCAGGCTAGCAGGCTCAGCGACCTTCAGCTTTGTCGACTGCCCATCCCGACGCGTCAGAAAGGCGCCTGCCCCCTTTATCGCCGTCACCGTGTCACTGAGAACGGGATCATGAATGATGCCGGCGACCGTCTCGCCCTTGATCGTCACCGCCAACATCGTCCCGAAGACGGGAAGCCCGGCGGCGAAATTGAACGTCCCGTCGACAGGGTCAATGACGAAGGCGAGCTCGGCATCGGCAAGTGCCGGCACGACCGAGCGGTCGGCATCATAAGCCTCCTCGCCGACGACGAGTGCTTTGGGAAAGCGCTCTCTCAGCGCCGCGGTGATCCGGTGTTCGGCAAGCACGTCCGCCTGCGTCACCAGATCGATTGCCGAAGTCTTCTCCGAAACATCGGCAGCGCCGAGATTACGGAAACGCGGCATGATCTCGGCTTGCGCCGCTTCCCTGACGCAATCGCCGAGAAAGAGAATATCCTGATCTGAAATAGTCATGCGAAATCCTGTCCGTCATACAATAAGCAGCCTGCTTAGCCGGCCTTTCATGAAGGATCGGTAACACCAAGGGTGGAAAAGTCGAAGAGTTTCGGGTCGAGCAGATGCGACGGGTTCACATGCGAAAGCGCCCGTAGCATCGTATCCTTACGTCCCGGCATCCGCCGCTCGATATCGGCGAGCATGTCCTTCATCGCATTGCGCTGCAGCCCGTCCTGCGAGCCGCAGAGATCGCAGGGGATGATCGGAAACTGCATGGCGGCGGCGAATTTCGCGAGGTCATCCTCGGCGGCATAGGCAAGCGGGCGCAGCACCATCAGGTCGCCCTCGTCGTTCAGAAGCTTCGCCGGCATCGAGGCAAGCCGCCCGCCATGGAAGAAATTCATGAAGAAGGTTTCGAGAATGTCTTCGCGGTGGTGGCCGAGCACCAGAGCATCGCAGCCCTCTTCGCGCGCCACGCGGTAGAGATTGCCGCGCCGCAGCCGCGAACAGAGCGAGCAATAGGTGGCGCCTTCAGGCACCTTCTCCTTCACGATCGAATAGGTGTCGCGATATTCGATCCGATGCCGGACGCCGATCTTCGTCAGATAGTCCGGCAGCACGTGCTTCGGGAAATTCGGCTGTCCCTGGTCGAGATTGCAGGCGATCAGTTCGACCGGCAGCAGGCCGCGCCATTTGAGATCGAGCAGCAGTGCCAGCAGCCCATAGGAATCCTTGCCGCCGGAAAGGCCGATCAGCCAGCGCTTCTGGCCCTTCAGCATGTCGAAATCGTCGAAGGCCTGACGCACCTGCCGCAGCAGCCGCTTTCGCAGCTTGTTGAAGGAGACGGAACGCGGCGCATCGGCAAACAGCGCATGTCCGCTGGCGTCGGCCTCGCTACTCTCCAACTCGTCGGCGATATTGGTTGCGATATTCATTGCTTCGTCCTACCGAAATTCCACACTTGCTCTAGCAGAAACCCGCCTGGCAACACAGCTTCAATCGCCGAAAACCGACCAGCCGGTGCGCGCTG
Source organism: Rhizobium sp. BT-226 (assembly GCF_025847085.2). NCBI lineage: Bacteria > Pseudomonadati > Pseudomonadota > Alphaproteobacteria > Hyphomicrobiales > Rhizobiaceae > Rhizobium > Rhizobium sp. BT-226. The sequence goes on from NZ_JAOYTI010000001.1 coordinate 688,494, forward strand.
CGAGCATTTCCAGCGCCGCGGCGCCGAGCTGCGAATTGCCGACCTTGTTCAGCCCCGGCGACCACACCGCGATCGAGGCGATGCCCGGCGCCACCGCGAAAATGCCGCCTCCGACGCCGCTCTTGCCGGGCAGGCCGACATGATAGGCGAAATCACCCGAGCCGTCGTAATGGCCGCAGGTCAGCATCAGCGCATTGATGCGCCGGGCCCGCTTCGGCGAGACCACCGAATGGCCAGTCGTCGGATTGCTGCCGCGCGCCGCCAGGAACAGCCCGGCGCGGGCGAGCTGCTCGCAGCTCATCGACAGCGCGCATTGATGGAAATAAACGCCGAGCACGTGGTCGACGGGATGGTCGAGATTGCGGTAGGCGCGCATGAAGTTGGCAAGCGCGAAATTGCGGTATCCCGTCTGGGTTTCCGAGCGCGCCACCTTGTCGTCGATGGTGATCGACTCGTCATCGGCCAGATAACGCACGAAGCGCAACAGCTCGCCGATTGCCTCGCGCGGGGCATGGCCGGCCATGACGACGTCGCTGACGGCGATCGCACCGGCATTGATGAAGGGGTTGCGGGGGATGCCGCTCTCGTGCTCGAGCTGGACGATCGAGTTGAAAGCCGATCCGGAGGGTTCGCGCCCGACGCGCTTCCACAGCCCCTCGCCGACCTTGCCGAGCGCCAGCGTCAGCATGAAGACCTTCGATATGCTCTGGATCGAGAAGGCGATGTCGGCATCGCCGACGCGATAGACTTTGCCGTCGACGGTGACGATCGCCATGCCGAACTGCTTCGGATCGACCTTGGCGAGCTCGGGAATATAATCCGCGACCTTGCCCTCGCCGATCCGCGGCTGGATATCGGCGTAGATGCTATCGAGGGTCGCCTGCAAATCTGCCATTGCTTCTCTCCAGATCGCAAAAAAGCCGCTCGAAAGAGCGGCTTTCCGTATATCGACGCATGCTGTTGTCTCGCAATCGGTTTCGACTGCGAGACGAAGGCATTAACGCGAATAGAATTCGACGACCAGGTGCGGTTCCATGACGACCGGGAACGGAACGTCGCTGAGCGTCGGAACGCGGCCGAAGGTTGCGACCATCTTGTTGTGATCGACTTCGATATAGTCGGGAACGTCACGCTCTGCGAGGCTGACGGCTTCCAGAACGATTACCAGCTGCTTCGACTTTTCGCGAACTTCGATGACGTCGCCGGCCTTGCAACGGTAGGAACCGATGTTCACGCGCACACCGTTGACGGTGACGTGACCATGGTTGACGAACTGGCGGGCAGCAAAGACCGTCGGGACGAACTTGGCGCGATAGACGATTGCGTCGAGGCGCGATTCCAAGAGGCCGATCAGGTTTTCAGACGTGTCGCCCTTGCGGCGGTCGGCTTCGGCGAAGATCGCGCGGAACTGCTTTTCGCGCAGGTCACCGTAGTAACCCTTGAGCTTCTGCTTGGCGCGCAGCTGCACACCGAAGTCCGAAAGCTTGCCCTTGCGGCGCTGGCCGTGCTGGCCCGGGCCATATTCGCGGCGGTTCACCGGGGACTTCGGACGACCCCAGATATTTTCGCCCATACGGCGGTCAATTTTGTACTTGGACGATTCGCGCTTGCTCATCGTATTTCCTTTCAAAGGTTTATGACGGTTTGTTGCCAAACCGCACGAAGGAAACACGCCCTCCTCTGGTCTCTTCCAAGACCTGACAGGATGTTCCGGTTAGCGAACAGGAACGATCCACGGGACATGTCAAATGAAACACCGGACATTGCTGCCCGGTGCTTGCGGCGGTCTTTAGAGGCCCGTCATGAAAATGTCAACAGCAGCAACCTGGAAAGCGCCACTATTCCGCCGCCAGCGGTTGGTCCCCGCCAGCATCAGGTGCGTTGGCGTCGCCCGGCGCCGTCTGACAGTCCATGTCCGGGAAGGCGACGATACGCTTGCCGGAAAAATCGGCGTGCACGACGATGATGCCCTGCTCCTCGAAATAGCCAAGCAGGCGCCGCGCTCGGCGGGCGGAATGGGTGCCGTAGGCGCGGGCGACGCGCGCGTCCGAGGGGCATGGCTCGCCGCAGACGGCGGCCTTGGCAAGCATCAGGAAAACGCCTTGCAGGTCATCGGTGACGGCTGATGACAGCGACAGCGCCGTCGCCCAGGCATCGGTCGCGGCCGTTCCCGCATCGACGCCGGAGCGCGAAATCGCCACCCGCCGGCGGAAATCCGGCAGCGCGATCGGCGGTCCCGGCACCCGGCGCATGCGCAGCCGGACCAGAAAATCCTGGTAGAGCACCGAATCGGTACGGAAGGCGGAGGTGGGATCGTCGAGGATTTCGGCAAGCACACCGGCAAGCCGCTCCTCCCGCTCCTCGGCGGAGACTTCCACCTGGCTGGCCCTCGCCTCGGCAGGTGCAGCCGATGCCGCCGGCGTCGAGCGCGAGAGTTCGGCCAGAATATCGGTCGTCGGCCGCGGCGCCGGCGGGGCGCGGCGCACCAGCGGGCGTTGGAATTCCTCCGGATCGGGCGTGAAGATCAGGTCTTCCACATCCTGAGGCGCATCCGGCAGCGGCATCAGCTTCGGGCTGGAAGAGCGCGCCGAGGTCTCGACATTGCCGATCTGGATCGGCAGCGGCCGGCGCGACAATGCCGGACCGAGCGCTACGAAATGGCCGCGCTTGAGATCTCGGAACATTTCCGCCTGGCGACGGTCCATGCCGAGCAGGTCTGCGGCGCGCGCCATGTCGATATCGAGGAAGGTGCGGCCCATCAGGAAGTTCGAGGCTTCAGCCGCCACGTTCTTTGCAAGCTTGGCAAGACGCTGTGTGGCTATGACGCCGGCAAGTCCGCGCTTTCGCCCGCGACACATGAGATTGGTCATGGCACCGAGCGAAGCCTTGCGCGCATCTTCCGACACGTCGCCGCCGACCGACGGCGCAAACATCTGCGCTTCGTCGACCACGACGAGAACAGGATACCAATATTCGCGATCGGCATCGAACATGCCGTTGAGGAAGGCGGCCGCCGCCCGCATCTGCTGCTCGATATCAAGCCCTTCCAGCGTCAGCACGCAGGATACGCGGTGCTGGCGGATACGGTTGGCAATGCCGGCAAGCTCGGCCTCGGTGCGCTCACCGTCGACGACGACATGGCCGTACCTGTCGCTGAGTGTGACGAAATCACCCTCGGGATCGATGATGACCTGTTGCACCCATTGCGCCGATTGCTCGAGCAGGCGGCGCAGCAGATGCGACTTGCCCGATCCGGAATTGCCCTGAACGAGCAGGCGTGTCGCCAGCAGCTCCTCGATATCGAGCGTCGCCGGAGCGCCGGACGCCAGTCCCATATCGATGCCAACCTGCACGTCCAATTCCCCTTACAAATTCCCGGCCCGTCTCTAGCAGATTCGCAGCCGCTGTTGTCGTCAAACCGTCAAGAACCCACAGGGAAAGTCAGCCTTGGGAAATAGGTTTTTACACCGCCTCGCGCTCAACGAGGTCGGCCACCATGTCCTTCTGCATCGGAATCAGCAAACGGGTGCAGAGCAGGCTGACGAAAAGCGGTATCAGCAAGACCGCAAGCCCCACACGCAAGCCCAGGAGTTCGCCGAGAAAGCCGATGATCGGCGGCCCGATGAGAAAGCCGCTCAGGGCTGCGAAGGAGAGCGTCGCAACGCTTGACGCGGGCGGGCGGTCGGTCAGCGAAGCGACGGCTGTCACCGCAAGCGGAAACCCGACCGAGACGCCGACACCGACTGCGGCAAAGCCGATGAGGGCAAGCGGCGTCGCGGGCGCAAGGAGAACGACGAGCATGCCGGCAAGCGAGGCGATGCCGCAGCCGCGGGCAATGGCAACCGCGCCGAAGCGGCCTTTCATGTAATCACCGCTGAAGCGCCCCGCCGCAACCATGAAAGCGAAAACCGAATAACCAAGGCCGGTTTGCGCGCCCTCGGCATGCATGACATCGCGGAGGTAAATCGCCGACCAATCGGCGATCGCACCTTCGGTCATGGTCACGCCGAAGACGAAGGCGCAGATCCCGAGCAGCGCAAGGCTTGGCGGCTTGAAGCCGGTCTTTGCCTGCGAATTCTCCGCATGGTGACTTTCCGGAAATTTCGGCAGGCGCAGGCTGGCAATCAGCGCCACCGGCAGGATGACGATCGCCGTGATCAGGATCGACCAGTGCGGCGAAAGCCCGATTGCTATGGCACCAACACCGATCAGGCTGCCGGCCATGATGCCGAAGCTCCAGAAGCCGTGGCAGCGGCTCATGATGATCAGCCCCGTCGCCTTCTCCGTCACATCGGCCTCGACATTCATGCCGAGTTCCACCGTCGAAAGCGCGACCCCAACGACAATCAAGGCGAAGAACAGAAGCATGACGCTGGGCGCGAAGGCTGGAAGCGAAACCACGGCAAGAAAGAAGATGAAACCATAGATAATCGCCATGCGCCCGCCGATGCGCGAGACGAGGCGGCCGGCAAACGGCAGGATGATCAGCGTGCCGATCGGCAATCCCAGAAGTGCGACGGCCAGATCGGCGGTGCCGAGTTCAAGCTTCGCCTGGATATCGGGAATGCGCGGTAACCAGGCACCAAAGGCTATCGGCTGCAGAAAGAAGATCAGCATGACAAGTCTTTGCAGCGGCACGGTGCATCCCTTTATGTAATTAGCGGACACCCGCCTGCGATTCCCCGGAGATCTTGCGCGATGACATCGGTGAAATAAAGCGCGCAATGCCTTATCGCGTGCTGAGACCGAAACCCTGCATCAGTCGGCGCGTCGCAAAGTCGGGATTGCCGGATGTAAAGACGGCAAAGTCGAAGTTATCGGGGTGAACAGCATCGGCGATCTGCGGAACCAGTGTGCGCGCCCGCCGGGCAATGGCTTCTGCCGGATCCAGCCAGTCCACCGGCCAAGGCGCCAGTCTGCGGAATAGGTTCGCCATGAAGGGATAATGCGTGCAGGCGAGCACGACGATATCGGTCCTCTGACTGTCCTTCTCGACGAAACATTGGTCAATTTCGGCAAGCACCGCGTCGTCGGAGACAGCGCCACCCCGGATATAGGCCTCGGCCATGCGCGCAAGGTTCTCCGAGCCGACGAGGCGAACATGGCATTGCTGCGCGAAGGACTGGATGAGATCGCGCGTATAGGCACGCTTGACCGTGCCCGGCGTCGCGAGCACCGAGACCAGGCCGGACCGCGTGCGCTCCGCCGCCGGTTTGATCGCCGGCACGGTGCCGACGAAGGTCATCTGAGGAAAGGCGGCGCGCAGATCGGCACCAACAAGCGTGAAGGCGGTGTTGCAGGCGATGATGCAGACTTCGGGATCGTGCTCCTCAAGCAGCCGGCCGAAAAGCCCGATCACCCGCTCCTTCAGCGCCTGCTCTTCCCAGCCGCCGTAGGGGAAACCGGCATCGTCGGCGACATAAATGAAGCCGCGTTCCGGCATCAGCACGCGCGCCTCGCGCAAGACGGTCAGCCCGCCAATGCCGGAATCGAAGACGAGGACGGGTTTCAGCTCATGCGTCGGCGCTGTCATCTGGCGGTGTTTCCTTGGCCGCTGTCGGGAACCGGCCGCCGCGCGGGCTCTTGCGCGAGAAGCGGTCGAGGGAGGAGATGACGCCGCGCAACACGCTGATTTCCTGCTCCGTGAAGGCCCGGCGGGAGAGAACAGCGCGCAGATTGTCGACCATTTTCGGCTTTTTCCCGGCAGGATGGAAATAACCGCGCGCATCGAGCGCCTCTTCCAGCTGGTCGAACAGGCCGAACAGCTGTTCCTTGGTCGAAGGCGTCTGCCCCATCGCCTGGAAGGGCACGGCGCCAAGATCCTCCATGCCGGATTTCATCCATTCATAAGACATCAGCAGCACGGCCTGGGCAATGTTCAGCGACGCGAAAGCCGGATTGACGGGAAAGGTGACGATCTCGTCGGCAAGCGCGACCTCCTCGTTGGTCAGCCCCCAGCGCTCACGGCCGAAAAGGATGCCGGTCCCCTCGCCCGCGCGGAACCTGGTCCTCAGCGTTTCGGCGGCGATGACGGGTGAACGCACCGGCTTGTAACCGTCGCGCTCACGCGCCGTCGTCGCATAGACGAAGTTGAGATCGGCGACGGCCTGCTCCAGCGTGTCGTAGACCTTGGTCGCCTCGATCACGTGATCGGCCTTGGAGGCGGTCGCCAGCGCCTTCTCGTTCGGCCAGCCGTCGCGCGGATTGACGAGGCGCAGTTCTGCAAGGCCGAAATTCGCCATGGCGCGCGCCACCATGCCGATATTCTCGCCCATCTGCGGCTCGACCAGAATGATGGCCGGCCCTTCGGCCAGAAGTTGACGTTCGCTGTTGGTGCCTGCCATGATCTTATCCCTGTCTCGAGCGCGCAATAGCCTCGCCCGGTGCAAACGGCAAGACATCAGCCTGCGGATAGAGCCTTTCCAGCGCCGAACCGATCATTTCGAGCCCGAGTCTGGCGCCCTCGCGCGACAGCGGCAGATGCCGTCCTGTCGTGCGCGACGCCGTACGCTCGATGAAGAAACAGGTCGAGCCACGCGGGGCGGCATCCCTGGTCAGCGCCAGATCCGCCGCGATCAGCCTCTTCAGCTCGTCGGCCTCGGCCGATGCTGCGTAGCTCTTCGCCAGGATGCGCGCCCAATAGGTGCAGGAGAGGAAGATCGCCAGCGTCTGGCGGATCTGGCCGGGCCGCGTCACCACCGACCAGGACGAGCCGAGCGGCCGCGCCGCCACCGTTACGTCGCGGTAGCAGGCATCGATCTTCTGCGACAGCGCAATCAGCGCAAAACCGCTCTTGCCTTTGCCGATCGCGCTCAACAACTCGTCCAGCGCCTGAAACCAGCGGGCGAGTGCTGCATCAAGCGCGCCACGCGTGCGTGCGGGAAAGACGAGGAAGGCGACCGCTGTCCCGGCCACCGCGCCGATCACGGTCTCCCCGATGCGCAATTGCAGGAGATCGAGCGTCAGCACCCCGGTCATGCCGTAGACCAGGCAGAGCACGATTGAGATGAAGAAGGTCATCGTCGCATAGGAGACCTGCAGGAAATAGAAGGCGAGGAAGATGCAGGCGGCCGCTACCGGAATGGCGATGACCAGTTGACCCGAAATCAGCGTCGCCAGCGCAAGGCCGATGGCAATCCCGAACACCGTGCCCAGCGAGCGCGACAGCGCCTTCATCGCCGTATCGCCGCGTGAATTGGTGTTGGTGAAGACGAGGAAGGCGGCCAGCACCGCCCAGAACCAGCGTTCGCGCGACAGAAGCAGACCGAAGCCCATGGCGAGTGCCGAGGCGAGCGTGATCTGCAGCGCCGAGCGCAGCAGCGGATTGGCAAAGGAAAAGTCGATCTTTTCAGGCTGCGCCGTGTCCTTGACGGCATCGATGCCGGCAAAGCCGGAAGCCTGCCCCTCGCCAATCGCCTGCGTCAATTGCTGCCGCGCCTCGCCGAGCCAGAGCAGCGCCCGCACGGTTTCGCCCTGCGGCTCGTCCTTGATGGCTTCCGCCATGGCACTATAGGGTGCTAGTTCAGTCGCATCCGCCTCGATCACCGCATGAACGAGCGCAAAGGGCGGCAGGCTCTGAAAACTCACCACGATCGCGCTTTCGGCAGCGAGATGCGCATCGAAGAGCCGGATCGCCAGTTCCGCGGCGGGATCGGAAGCACCGTCGAAGACGCCGGCCGGCGGGCGCGGGATGAAGGTTTCGGCCATCAGCACCACTTCCTTCAGCCGGTCCTCCAGCTGGCGCAGCTCCTGCCGGTCGGCCTCGCCGATATGACCGCTGCCGGCAAGGGTGGCGAGCTTGAAGAGGATCTGGTTGATCCGGCCGCGCACGCTTTCGAGCGAGCGCAGCAGGTCGCGCCGCCAATCATCCGGCAGAAGCACCGCCCTCACCACATGGCCGACCAGCACCGCGACGACGGGGCCGGTCGCCACATAAGGCAGCTCGGCAAGCGAAGGCTGGAAATAGGCGCCCATGAAATAGGAGGTGAAGGCGAACATGCCGATTGCGAAACCGCGCGGCCCGAACACCCGCCCAGCCGATGCGAGCGCGATCACCACCAGGAAGACGAGATCGGAGAGAAAACGTCGATCCTCCAGCCCCGCGGCGATGGCGACGACGGCAATGCTCGCGAGACAGCCGAAAAGCCGAGTCACCAGCTGGCGCGAATTGCCCTTGTCGCGCACCGCCACCCCACCTTCGATCGACAGTACGATGCCGAGACCGAAGGCCGCCGTCGGCAGCGGCACGATGAACATCTGGATGGCAAACAGGATGGCAAAGGAAAGGACGATCGTCAGCGTCACCCGCGAGGCCATGCGCAGGCGCGAAAGCGCCGGATCGTTGGCAAGCAGCCAGTCGCGGAACTGAAAACCGGAAAACAAATGCAAGAGCCCCTCATGCCGCCCAGGGATCAACAGATACCGCCGCAAGAGCGGAAATCAAACCGCCCGAGATCGAATCTCGATGCTCTTGAACGTCCCGCGCCTATTGGCCCTTGGCAATCAGCGCCATCGTTGTCTTCAGGGAATCGCGCGCCTGCGTTTCGATATTCTCGGTGACGATATCGTCGATGACGGGCTTGCCGCCTTCCTCGACCACCTCGAAACGAACGGTCGTATAATCCTTGGCATCGGGCGCATGCGAACAGGCGGATTTCTTGAAGCGCACGGTCACCTCGGCCACGCCGTCGACCACAGGCGCTGCCACCATCGTCAGATCCTCCAGCGGGCAGGCATCCTGGCCATTGACGATGACGTCGTAGTCGAAGGGCGAAATGCCATCGTCGTCGACGGCGGGAAACTGCGCCGCCGCCTGGTATTTCGCGACGAAATCGCGGCTGTAGAGATGATCAAGCCGGCTCGCGTCGAAGATGTCGGTCCAGTCGCTGTTATTGTCGGCCCAGTTGCTCCTGGTCGCATCCATGATCTCCTTCACGGGAGCGGTGATGTCAGCGGCATCACCGATGTCGGCGCCAGCATGGCTGGCGCCCGAAAAGGCGATAAGGCATGCGATAACAACGGCGATTGTCTTCATGGTCGAATGTCCGGAGCGGTAGATCGAGGCGGACACTAGCTAAATTTCAGCGCCTGGCAATGCCGGCAAAAACGCATTGTCGAACCCCTTGCAGCTTTGCGTTCCCGGTTCACAATGCTATAGCGCTCCTCATCACATCACCCACCCGGGACTCCGTCCCCATTCAAGCTCGAACGAGGCAGATACATGAACAAGATCAAGGTCGCCAATCCCGTCGCCGATCTCGACGGCGATGAAATGACGCGCATCATCTGGCAGCTCATCAAGGATAAGCTGATCCATCCGTATCTCGACCTCGACATCGACTATTTCGACCTGTCCGTCGAAAACCGCGACGCCACCAACGACCAGGTGACCGTCGATGCCGCCAACGCCATCAAGAAGTACGGCGTCGGCATCAAGTGCGCGACGATCACGCCGGATGAAGCCCGCGTCAAGGAATTCAACCTCAAGGAAATGTGGAAGAGCCCGAACGGCACGATCCGCAACATCCTCGGCGGCGTCATCTTCCGCGAGCCGATCATCTGCAAGAATGTGCCGCGCCTGGTTCCAGGCTGGACCAAGCCGATCGTCGTCGGCCGTCACGCCTTCGGCGACCAGTACCGCGCCACCGATTTCAAGTTCCCCGGCAAGGGCAAGCTGACGATCAAGTTCGTCGGCGAAGACGGCACCGTCATCGAGAAGGAAGTCTTCAACGCACCGGGCGCCGGCGTTGCCATGGCCATGTACAACCTCGACGAATCGATCCGCGAATTTGCCCGCGCTTCGATGATGTACGGCCTGATGCGCAAGTGGCCGGTCTATCTGTCGACAAAGAACACCATCCTCAAGGCTTATGACGGCCGCTTCAAGGACATCTTCGAGGAAGTTTTCGAGACCGAATTCAAGGATCAGTTCAAGGAAGCCGGCATCACCTATGAACACCGCCTGATCGACGACATGGTCGCCTCGGCGCTCAAGTGGTCCGGCGGCTACGTCTGGGCCTGCAAGAACTATGACGGCGACGTCCAGTCCGATACCGTTGCCCAGGGCTTCGGCTCGCTCGGCCTGATGACCTCGGTTCTGCTGACGCCCGACGGCAAGACGGTCGAAGCCGAAGCCGCGCACGGCACGGTCACCCGTCACTACCGCCAGCATCAGAAGGGCCAGGAAACCTCGACGAACTCGATCGCCTCGATCTTCGCCTGGACCCGTGGCCTGGCGCATCGCGCCAAGCTCGACGACAATGCCGAGCTTGCCCGCTTCGCCGCAACGCTGGAAAAGGTCTGCGTCGACACCGTCGAATCCGGCTTCATGACCAAGGACCTGGCGCTGCTCATCGGCCCCGATCAGCCGTGGCTCTCCACCACCGCCTTCCTCGACAAGATCGACCAGAACCTGCAGAAGGCCATGGCGTAAGCCGGTCTTTCCGAGATAACATCGAAGCGGCGGGGATTTCCCCGCCGTTTTATTTTGGGAGAATGAACCGATGACGGCCATCCTGCGACCGCTTGAACCCTCGGATCGTACGGCTTGGGAACCCCTATGGGAGGCCTATCAGCGCTTCTACGAAGTGGTCATCCCGCCCGAAACCACGGATCTCACCTGGGCTCGCTTCCACGATCCTGACGAACCGATACATGCGCTCGGCGCCTTCGACGAAGATGGCCGTCTCGTCGGCATCGTCCATGCCGTCTTTCACCGCTCCTGCTGGCTGCCGCAATGGACCTGCTACCTGCAGGATCTCTATGTCGACAACAGCCAGCGCGGGCTCGGCACCGGTGCCGTATTGATCGAGGCCGTCGCCGATCTCGCCCGCGCAAACGGTGCAGGCAGGCTCTATTGGATGACCCACGAAACGAATGCAACGGCCCGCCAGCTCTACGACAGGATCGCAGAGCGCTCCGGTTTCATCCAGTATCGCAAGCCGCTCTGACGATTGGGGCTTGCAGGCAGACATCGCTGCCCTATTGATTCCGTGGGATGGAATAACCGGAACACGAGGAGGATTTCATGACCGAGGAACTGGTATTCTATACGAACCCAATGTCGCGCGGCCGCATCGCGCGCTGGATGCTGGAGGAGATCGGCCAGCCCTACCGCACCGAATACCTGACCTTCGGCGACACGATGAAAGCGCCCAAATATCTCGCGGTCAATCCGATGGGCAAGGTGCCGGCGATCCGCCATGGCGATACTATCGTCACCGAATGCGCGGCGATCTGCGCCTATCTCGCCGAAACCTTCCCCGACAAGGCGCTGGCGCCGAGACCGGAAGAGCGTGCGCGCTATTACCGCTGGATATTCTTTGCCGCCGGTCCTCTCGAATCGGCGGTGACGATGAAGGCTCTCGGCTTCGAAATTCCGAAGGAACGCCTGCGCATGGCCGGCTGCGGCGGTTTCGACGACGTCATGGACACATTGGAGAAAGCCGTCTCCGCTTCGACCTACATCGCCGGCGAGCGCTTCACCGCCGCCGACGTCTATGTCGGCTCCCATATCGGCTGGGGCATCGGATTCGGCGGCATCGAAAGACGCCAGGCCTTCCTCGACTATGTCGGCCGCATCAGCCAGCGTGAGGCCTACAAGCGGGCCAACGCCCTTGATGACGAAGCCATCAAGACCATGCAGGCCGCTTGAGTGTCAAAGGCGCGGCGGATCCGCCGCGCCCCCGACCGACGACTTTAGACAAGCGGCATGTGAATGTCCGTCAGAAGCTCGGTCGGCGGCACCTCGCGCGGATTGTTGAGATATTCCTCGAACATGACCCTGTCCTTCAACTGCCGGCCGGATTTCGGCAGCCATTCGGCAAAGAGCCACTGATAGGACTTGGACATGTCGGCATAGGGACCCTTGTGGCGCAGCACCGCATAATCGCCGCCGTCGATCGTGCGCCGCTCGAAGGGTGCCGCCGCCGGCATTTCGGCAGCGCCGGTGACGCAGGCGATCGAGCGCAACTTTTCTTCCGGCACAAGATCGGGATCGTCGAGATAGATGCCAATCATCCGCATGTCGGGCTTGGCGAGGCCGCGGGCGTAAAGCGTGCCGAACAGCGTCTCGAAGGCCTTGTCGATCTGCATGTAGGAACCGGTATGGGCAACGCCGATCACCTCGATCGGCCCGATCTCGCGTATGGTAATGTCTAACATGGCTTTGGTCTTTCCGTTAGGTGAGGGTTCAAAGGCTGTGTGGCTTCCCTCTTTCCGGTAGCGGGCCGGCGGCATGCCGTAGACCGACTTGAAGATACGATTGAAGGATTGGAGATTGGGATAGCCTGATCGCTTCGCAATTTCGCCGACGGCAAGCTCGGTGCGGACGATCTCGCCCGCCGCGCGATGCAGCCTGAGCCGCTTGACGGTGGCCGCCAGCGTCTCGCCGTAAATCGCCCGGTAGATCCTGTGCCAGTGATAGCTCGACATGCAGGCGATCTCGGCAAGGCGCTCCATATCCAGCTCTTCGTCGAGGTGGTCGTGAATATAGGCCGAAACCCGTCTCAGACGGTTTTCATAAAGTGCCCATGCCGTTTCGCCATTCATGTCGGAACCTCGTGCAAATCGATCGGCTTGAGAGAACCCTATCCCGATTTGACAAATCCTGCTGACTTGCTCTGAGGCGGAAGCCCCAGAACAAAAAGGATGAAACGAAAAAGGCGGAAGCTAAGCCTCCGCCTTTCGAAACTCGGGAATAAACCGGCAGCTCAGCCGGCGAGTGCTACGGCAACCGCCTCGATCGCCTCGCCGGCCTTCGATCCGTCGGGGCCGCCGGCCTGCGCCATGTCGGGGCGGCCGCCGCCGCCTTTGCCGCCGAGGGCGGCAGATGCGATGCGGACGAGATCGACGGCGCTGTAGCGCTGCACCAGATCCGGTGTCACCGCCACGACAGCACTTGCCTTGCCGTCGTCGGACACGCCGACGAGAGCAACGACGCCAGAGCCGATGCTGGTCTTGCCGTCATCGGCAAGTCCCTTCAAATCCTTGGGATCGACGCCCGAAATCGCTTTGCCGAGGAACTTGACGCCGGCGACTTCACGCACGGCATCGGCCGAGCCGCCCTGCCCGCCGCCCATGGCGAGTTTGCGCTTGGCGTCGGCCAATTCCTTTTCGAGCTTGCGGCGCTCGTCGATCAACGCTTCGACACGTGACAGCACTTCGCCCGGCTGCACCTTCAGCGAGGCGGCAAGCGTCTTCACGCGCTCGTCCTGTTCGGCCAGATATTCGCGCGCCGATTCGCCAGTGACGGCCTCGATACGGCGAACGCCGGCGCCGACGGCATTTTCGCCGAGAACGCGGATCAGGCCGATCTGGCCGGTGGCTCCGACATGGGTGCCGCCACAGAGTTCGATCGAATAGGGCTTGCCGGCCTTGGCGCCGCGTACACCCTCGCCCATCGCGACAACCCGGACTTCATCGCCGTATTTTTCGCCGAACAGCGCCATCGCGCCTTCAGCGATCGCATCATCGACGCTCATCAACCTCGTGGTAACCGGCGAATTCTGCAGCACGATCTCGTTTGCCATATCCTCGACGAACTTCAGCTCCTCGGCCGACATCGGCTTCGGATGCGAAACGTCGAAGCGCAGGCGCTCGGGCGCGACCAGCGACCCCTTCTGCGCCACATGCGTGCCGAGCACCTCGCGTAGCGCCTCATGCAGCAGGTGGGTCGCCGAGTGGTTGGCGCGCAGCCGCGAACGACGGGCATGATCGACCGTAAGCACGACCGCATCGCCGTCCTTGACCACACCGTCGATGACAGTACCCTGATGCACGAACAGGCCTTCGCCCCTCTTTTGCGTGTCTGAAATCTCGATTTTGCCGTGATCGGACGAGATCACGCCTGTATCGCCCATCTGGCCGCCGGATTCGCCGTAGAACGGCGTCTGGTTGACGACGATCTGTACCTTGTCGCCGGCCATAGCTTGGGCCGTAACAGCGCCGTCCCTAACGATCGCCTGCACCACGCCTTCAGCCGTCTCGGTGTCGTAACCCAGGAATTCGGTCGCGCCGTGCTTTTCCTTGAGCTCGAACCAGATGGTCTCGGTCGCCTTTTCGCCTGAACCGGCCCAATGCGAGCGGGCTTCCGCCTTCTGCCGCTGCATCGCATCGGTGAAGCCGGAGATGTCGACGCCGATCTCGCGGGCGCGTAGCGCATCCTGCGTCAGGTCGAGCGGGAAACCATAGGTATCGTAGAGCTTGAAGGCGGTCTCGCCATCAAGCATGTCGCCCTTGGCAAGGTCCGCAGTCGCGTCGGAGAGAAGCGATAGGCCGCGCTCCAGCGTCTTGCGGAAGCGGTTTTCCTCGAGTTTCAGCGTTTCTGATATCAGCGGCTCGGCACGCACCAGTTCCGGATAGGCGCGACCCATCTGCTGCACCAGCGTCGGCAGCAGCTTGTACATCAGCGGTTCTTTGGCGCCGAGAAGCTGCGCATGGCGCATGGCGCGGCGCATGATACGGCGCAGCACATAGCCGCGGCCTTCATTTGAAGGCAACACGCCGTCAGCAATCAGGAAGGCAGAGGAGCGCAGGTGGTCGGCGATGACACGGTGACTGGCGCTGCCCTCCGCCTTGACGCCTATCGTATCCTCGATGGTGCCGGTCAGCGTGCGGAAGAGGTCGGTATCGAATACGCTCTGGACGCCCTGGAGAATACAGGCCATGCGCTCCAGACCCATGCCGGTGTCGATCGACGGACGGGGCAGCGGGTTGCGAACGCCAGGCTCGGTCTGCTCGAACTGCATGAAGACGAGGTTCCAGAATTCCAGGAACCGGTCGCCATCTTCCTCCGCTGAGCCCGGAGGGCCGCCCCAAACATTCTCACCCTGGTCGATGAAGATTTCCGAGCATGGGCCGCAGGGGCCTGTATCGCCCATCTGCCAGAAATTGTCAGAGGTCGGGATGCGGATGATCTTGTCGTCGGAAAAGCCGGCGATCTTCTTCCAAAGCGCTGCTGCTTCTTCGTCCTCGGAATAGACGGTTACCAGCAGGCGGTTCTTCGGAAGGTCGAAGCCTTCGGTGACGAGCTTCCAGGCAAGCTCGATCGCATTCTCCTTGAAATAGTCGCCGAAGGAGAAGTTGCCGAGCATCTCGAAGAAGGTCAGGTGGCGTGCAGTATAGCCGACATTGTCGAGGTCGTTGTGCTTGCCGCCGGCTCGCACGCATTTCTGCGACGTCGTCGCCGTCGAATAGGGACGCTTTTCGAGGCCGGTGAAGACGTTCTTGAACTGCACCATGCCGGCATTGGTGAACATCAGCGTCGGGTCGTTGCGCGGCACGAGCGGGCTCGACGGGACGATCTCATGGCCGTTCTTCTTGAAATAGTCGAGGAAGGTCGACCGGATATCGTTCACGCCGCTCATGCTATGCCCTTCAATGCTGCCCGAGGCAGGTAAATTTAAATCCATCGGCTTTTAACGTTCGCCCCCGCCACTGTCCAGCAGACAAACAAAACCGGCCGCATTCTCATCAGGAATGCGGCCGGTTGGAACTGTCCGATGAGTTCAAGCGCGAAAATTACATTTCCGCAGTGGCATCGCCATCGCCGTCATCCGGGTCCGGTCCGCCATTCTGCAGGAAGCGGTCGGCGATCAGGCCGGCATTCTGGCGCAGCGACAGTTCGATCTCGCGGGCGAGATCCGGATTGTCGCGCAGGAAGGTTTTGGCGTTTTCACGGCCCTGGCCGAGACGCTGGCTGTTATAGGAGAACCAGGCGCCTGACTTCTCGACGATGCCGGCCTTGACGCCGAGATCGACCAGTTCGCCGGTCTTGGAAACACCCTCGCCATACATGATGTCGAACTCGACCTGCTTGAAGGGCGGCGCCATCTTGTTCTTGACGACCTTGACGCGGGTCTGGTTGCCGATCACCTCTTCACGTTCCTTGACCGCGCCGATGCGGCGGATGTCGAGGCGCACGGAGGCATAGAATTTCAGCGCATTGCCGCCCGTCGTCGTCTCAGGCGAACCGAACATGACGCCGATCTTCATGCGGATCTGGTTGATGAAGATAACCATGGTGTTCGACTTGGAGATCGAAGCGGTGAGCTTACGCAGCGCCTGGCTCATCAGGCGCGCCTGAAGACCGGGAAGGCTATCGCCCATCTCGCCCTCGATTTCGGCACGCGGCGTCAGTGCGGCGACCGAGTCAACGACGAGAACGTCGACGGCGCCGGAGCGCACCAGCGTATCGGTGATTTCGAGCGCTTGCTCGCCGGTATCGGGCTGCGAGATCAGAAGGTTCTGCAGGTCGACGCCAAGCTTGCGGGCATAGACGGGATCGAGCGCATGTTCGGCATCGACGAAGGCGCAGATGCCACCCTTCTTCTGCGCTTCGGCAATCGTCTGTAGTGCAAGCGTCGTCTTGCCGGAGCTTTCCGGCCCGTAGATTTCGATGATGCGGCCCCTCGGCAGGCCACCAACGCCGAGTGCAATATCGAGGCCAAGCGAGCCGGTCGAGATCGTCTCGATCTCGACAACATTCTCGTTGGAGCCGAGTTTCATGATCGAGCCCTTGCCGAACGACCGCTCTATCTGTGAGAGTGCCGCTTCAAGCGCCTTGCTTTTGTCCACCGATTTGTCCTCTACCAGCCGCAATGAATTCTGAGACATCCGATCCACCTTTAGGTTATTGAAGCCGCTCAAGCAATGTCGAGTTTGTACCCTATTTGTTCCAATCTCGCAATAGGCGATCAAACAGTTGAAAGAAAAAGGTAAAACGACACGTGTTCTGCATTTGTTTTATCAATGAAAAGCAACGGCTTAGGCCAAAAGTGTCGACTCAACCGCGACGTGGCGCACCGTATCGATTCGTCCTTCGGGCATCGGGAGAGCGGATCGGATGAAGAAAAAGATTCTTGTTCTCGGCGGCGCCCATGTCGACCGGCGCGGCCGCATCTCCGGTGAGACGGCGCCTGGCGCCAGCAATCCCGGCACCTGGTTCGAGGAACCGGGCGGCGGTGGCTTCAATGCGGCGCGCAACTTGGCGAGGCTCGGTTTTCAGGTGACGATGATCTCGCCGCGCGGCGGCGATCCGATGGGCGAGACGGTCGGAGAAGCTGCCGATTTCGCCGGCATCGACGACCGGCCCTTCGTCTTCCTGGACCGCAAGACGCCGAGCTACACGGCGATCATCGAGAAGGACGGCAATCTGGTGATCGCCCTCGCCGACATGGATCTTTACCGCTTCTTCGTGCCGCGACGTCTCTCCATCCGCTGGGTGCGGGAGGCCTTCGCCGCGCATGATTTCATCCTCTTCGACGCCAACCTGCCGGAAGAGACGATCGCGGCGATCGTCGCCAAGGCACGCTCGCTAGACAAGCCCGTTGCGGCAATTGCCATCTCGCCGGCCAAGGTCGTCAGGCTGAAGCCCTGCATCGGAGATATCGACTACCTGTTTCTGAATGAGGCTGAAGCTGCCGCCCTTGCCGGTGAGCGGCCGGAAGAGGCTGCGGGCTGGCCGCCGTTGCTGAACGAGATCGGCATCAGGAACGCCGTCGTCACCCGCGGCCGGCGCGAGCTCGTCGCGTTTTGCGATGGCAGCGCCGTGACGCTGCAGCCGCCGATCGCCGACACCGTCGCCGATGTCACGGGTGCCGGCGATTCTCTTGCTGCCGGCACACTCGCTGCCTTGATATCAGGCCTGCCGCTCGAAGAAGCCGTCCGCCACGGCACTGCGGCCGCCATACTGACCGTGCAGTCGCAGCACGCCGTCAACGAAAATCTGACGCCCGATCTGCTGAATGAGGTGCTCGCCCTTGTTCCCAAGGTCAGAATTCTGCATTGAAGCGGCTAACTATAGTTGAGCATGATGTTGTCCGAAAACCACTCACACCTTCGGCATCATGCTCTGTCGATCACAGGACAAGACCATGACCAAGCCCGTCTCCCCTCTTTTGCCGATCGCTTATTCGAAGGAAGTCGCCAGCGCCAAGCAGCGCGGCGCGCCGCTGGTGGCGCTGGAATCGACGATCATCACCCACGGCATGCCCTATCCCGGCAATATCGAGATGGCCCGCAGCGTCGAGGCGATTATTCGCGAACAGGGTGCGGTGCCGGCAACGATCGCCGTCATTCACGGCACGCTGCACATCGGCCTTGAAGCTGCGGAACTGGAGCAACTCGCCAAGGCGACCGAAGTGATGAAGGTGTCGCGCGCCGATCTCGCCTTCGCCATCGCCGAGCGCCGCACCGGCGCCACCACGGTTGCGGCGACGATGATTGCGGCGGCGCGCGCCGGCATCCGTGTCTTTGCCACAGGCGGCATCGGCGGCGTCCATCGCGGCGCCGAGGAAAGCTTCGATATCTCGGCCGATCTCGAGGAACTCGCGCGCACCGGCGTCATCGTCGTCTGCGCCGGCGCCAAGGCGATCCTCGACATTCCAAAGACGCTGGAAGTGCTGGAAACCCGCGGCGTGCCCGTCGTCACCTATGAGAGCGAGGAATTCCCCGCCTTCTGGTCGCGCTCCTCCGGCATTCCAAGCCCACTGTCGCTGAACAGCCCGGCCGCGATCGCCAATTTCCAGACGGTGCGCGAGCAGCTCGGCATCGACGGCGGCATGCTCGTCGCCAACCCCGTGCCCGAGGCCGACGAGATCGCGCGCGAAGAGATGGAAATCTATATCGAGCGAGCGCTCGACAGCGCCGAGCGCGATGAAGTGACCGGCAAGGCGGTTACACCTTATCTTCTGTCGACTATTTTCGACCTGACGGATGGCCAGAGCCTGAAGACCAACATCGCGCTCGTCGAAAACAACGCGCGGCTTGCTGCTGAGATTGCGGTGGCGCTGGGTGAATGAGGACTACGGGCCGCCGGCGGTGCCCCCTCTGCCCTGGCGGGCATCTCCCCCACGGGTGGGGAGATTGGCAGGAAGCACCGGCTTCCCCAACCAAGTTTCCATTGCAGCTCGGAGAAACGTTGATGTGATGGAAAGCGTTCGCCCCTTGTGATCTCCCCACCTGTGGGGGAGATGCTCGGCAGGGTAGAGGGGGCTGACACGGCACAACGCCCACGCTCACCCTCCGACAACCCTCCCTCACCCGTCCAACGTCTCCTTCACCACAACAGCAAGCTGCTTCAGCGAAAACGGCTTCGGCAGGAAGCCGAACTTCGCCTCCGGCGGCAGATTACGGGCAAAGGCATCTTCGGCGTAGCCGGAAACAAAGATGAATTTCATGTCGGGATAGGTCTTACGCAGCTCGCGCAGCAGCGTCGGGCCGTCCATTTCGGGCATGACGACGTCGGAAACGACGATGTCGACCTTACCGTCGAGTTCTTCCAAGATGGCCAGCGCCTCGACACCCGAGCCCGCCTCGTGCACCGTGTAGCCGCGCGTTTCCAGCATGCGCTTGCCGCCACGGCGCACCGCCTCCTCGTCCTCGACGAGAAGGATGACGGCCGATCCCGTCAGGTCCTCCGGCTGCTGCGGCGACACCGGCAGCGGCACCACTTCGGCCCCGGCGATGGCGCCGTCGATCGAACCTGCTTCGGCGGCCACCGCCGGCTCCGGAATGTGGCGCGGCAGGAAGACGCGGAAGGTCGTGCCTTTGCCGACTTCGGATTCCGGCTGGATGTAGCCGCCCGACTGTTTGACGATGCCGTAGACCATGGCGAGGCCAAGACCGGTGCCCTTGCCGACATCCTTGGTAGTGAAGAAAGGCTCGAAGATCTTGTCCATGATCTCCGGTGCGATACCGGTGCCGTTATCGGCGACTTCGACCAGCACCATGTCCTCGGCCGGCATGTAGGAGTAATTGAAGGCCGAGACCTCGGCGGCGGTCAGATTGCGGGTGCGCAGTGTCAGCGTGCCACCCTCGGGCATCGCGTCGCGCGCATTGACGCAGAGATTGATCAACACTTGCTCGAACTGCGAAAGGTCGGTTTTGACAGGCCAGAGGTCGCGGCCATATTGCACGTCGAGCTTGACATTGGTGCCGGAAAGCAGCCGGTCGACCAGCATGCGCAGGTCGCCGACGACATCGGTCAGGTTCAGCACCGAGGGCCGCATCGTCTGCTTGCGTGAGAAGGCGAGCAGCTGGCGCACCAGCACTGCGGCGCGGTTGGCGTTGCGCTTGATCTCTATCAGGTCGGCAAAGCTAGCATCGGCCGGCCGCGCCTGCAGCAGCAGATGGTCGGAGGAAAGCAGGATCGCCGTCAGTACATTGTTGAAATCATGTGCAATGCCGCCGGCGAGCGTGCCGACCGCATTCATCTTCTGCGTCTGCGCCATCTGCGCTTCCAGCGCCTTCTGCTCGGTCACCTCGACGGCATAAACGATCGCCGCCTCCTCTGGCGCCTCATCGCTCTGGTCGATGACGGCATTGACATAGAAGCGGAAATAGCGCGCCTCGTCGGTCGGTGTGCGGGTGTCGAGGGGCGCGATGTCGCCCTGCCGGTCCTTGGCCGCCGCCAGCGCCGCGGCCAGCTGTGGCCGGTCGCTCTCCTGTACGATGGTTTCAAGATGCGGCGCCTTTTCGAGATCGTCGCGCGAGACGACGCCGGAGAACATCTTCAGGAACGGCGCGTTAGTCCGCAAGATGCGCCCGTTGCCGTCGACCGAGGCGATCGCCATCGGCGTATTGTTGAAGAAGCGGGTGAAGCGCATGGCGGCGGCCGAAGCGGACTGGCCGCCGGCATCGCTCTTTTCACGCGCCAGCACGATCGTCCGGCTTTCGCCGGGTGCGCCATCGCGCATCGAGGTGACACTATGAATGATCTGCACCGGCAGGCTCTGGCCGTTGCTCTTGCGCAGGTCGAGATCGAGCGTCACGGTCTTCTTCAGGCCCGGTTCGGCCTGCACCGACTGGATCAGCGCCAGTCCCTCGCCTGCCACGACGTCGCCGATCGTCATCGAGCCCGGCACGAACTTGGTGAGGTCGAGGCCCAGCCATTCGGCAAGCGTCGCATTCAGGTAGAAGATCTCGCCCTTCCTGCCGGCGGAAAAGAAGCCGGCCGGCGCATGGTCGAGATAGTCGATCGCGTTCTGCAATTCCTTGAAGAAGCGCTCCTGGTCGTCGCGCTCCGTGGTGATATCGGTGATCTGCCAGATCTGCAGCGGCTTGCCGCCGTTTTCCTCCGGCTGCAGCAGTCGCGCCTTCAGCCGGTACCAATGCGCGCCGGAGCTGTTGCTGCCAGGCCCGACGGCGCGCAGCAGGCGAAATTCCTCCCGGCCTTCCTTGCCCTCGCGCAGGCCGTTGACCAGCCTGTAGAGCGCCTCGTTGGATTCGCGATGGCGCGACAGCAGCGTTTCCAGCGTCTGCACCTCGGTCGCCTTACGTGCGCCGGTCAGCGCGCCATAGGCGGCATTGGCATAGATGATCCGGCCTTTTTCGTCGGTGATCAGCGTACCGTCGGGATGGCTGTTGAGGAAGGCGCGCGCCAGGCTGTCGGACTGATGCTGCGGCATCACCTCGATGAAGCCGATGACCGAAGACACCAGAAAGAAGATGCCGACCATGGCGAGCACGCCGAGACCGCCAAGCACCACCTCGTTGTCGAGCGACTTTTTGAAGAAGACGAAGGCGCCGGCAGCTGCGATCAGCACGAGCGCCAGCAGAAGAATGCGCAAGACCGTGCCAGAACGCCCCCCACGATCCACAAGCGGTGCGTTATAGTCGTCGGCCTGACGCGGTTTCGTCATGTATTCCTCACATAAGCCCTCCCGCTTCGTAGCACGAACACGAAGCAGGAATCAGGCACTCTTTCCTTCTTAGCAATTTGCCGCGTCGGCAAAAACACCGCTAGCCGGCAAGACTGCTTGAATTCACAGGCAACAGCGCCATCTGCCCCAGAAGCCCAACGCTGCCACCCGTGCGCAAGGTCGCCGGGTGCCAAGCAGCGGAACACGAAATCGCGTTCTCCCGTGACTGGACAGCATCGGCGGCCCTTGCCTAAGGAACGGAAAAGTCGTCAATATGTGCCGAATGCGAAATGGAGTGAGTGACTATGTTGGATGATGTTGTCGGAGCTTATGGCAGCCGTTTCCTGCTTGCGGCCGGTGGCGTCGGCCTGGCGCTTCTCCTGCTCATCATCGTGCTCTGGGTGATCCGCAGCCGGGCGCCCTCACCCTTCGTGCGCGGCGGCCGCAATCGCCAACCCCGCCTGCAAGTGCTGGATGCCGCAGCCGTCGATGCCCGTCGCCGGCTGGTGCTGGTGCGCCGCGACGATGTCGAGCACCTGATCATGATCGGCGGCCCGAGCGATATCGTCATTGAAAGCCGTATCCTACCGGCAGCGGCCGAGCAGCCGGACCGCGCCATCCGTCCGCAACCCGTCGAGCAGCGTCCGATATCTGTCGCGCGGCCGGAAACGCCACCGGTCTCGCCACCGCGCCCGCCGGTCGCAGCCCGTGTCGAGCCGGCCGCCGAGCCCACTTTCTCCGCGCCGGCTTCGCCAGAGCCGCGCCCGCGGCCAGAATCATCGGCCCAACCGTTGGCCCAACCGCCGGCCCAGCCTGCCGTGGCACCGCCGGTGGTCACGAGCCCCCTTCCGGCAGAGCCGGTGACAGCGCCGCTGTCGGCCGAACGCGACAATCCTCTGCGTGCCGTCCCGCCCCAGCCGCGCCCACTGGAGCGTCCCGTCGTTCCCCCGGCCGCGCAGCCCATACCGTTTCACGATACCTCAAGTGCCACCGAGATCCTCGATGCCGCCCGCCAGCGCGTGCTGCCGCAGCAGCGCATCGAACCCGAGGTCTCCGCCCCGCCTGTCAAGGATATGCCGGCGGCCGCACGCGCCGCACTAGGTAGCGCCGAAGACGATTCGGCCGCGCAGTCGGCAGCAGCGAGCCGTCTTGATTTCCAGCGGGTGCTGGAACAGGAAATGTCGAACAATCTGACCGCCGAACGCATCGTGCCGGCGCCGGCAAACCAGGCGCCCCGGCCCGGAGCGCCGCAACCCGGAAACCTGCCGCGCCGCGATCCGGAAATGGCCCCGATCACCGGCGCCGATACCGATCTGCAAAAGGAAGTCGCCCGTATCTTCGGCGAGATGAGCGTCAACCGCGACAAGTGACTGGGCACGACAAGTGACCGGGCGCGACAAGTGAGCGGAACGTACCTCCGACTTTCCTTCATCACCAAGTTGCATAAAAGCCGCAATGCCGCGACTTTCAGTTCCCGATGCGTCAGGGGACTCCATCTTGTGCTGATAATTTGGTATCGCTCCGGTTGAAGAGCGTTGGCGCATCGAGGTCATAGTTTGCCTAAGTAAATACCGGTCTCACTCCAATTTCACCCGTACTGCCGGACAGCGACGCGCTGACGGCGTATGAACATGTTCATCGGGTGGTGGCGAGAGACCGGTTTGGCATTGTTGACATGTGCCATGTGCAGCTCCGCTGTCTCAGCTCTTCCGCCCCGCCCAGAACATCGCCACACCGCGCCCGCAAGGGCTTTCTCACGCACCATCCTGGTGGACTTCCGAACGGAAGACCAACACGATATGTGCAATACCCTTCGGGTCCGATGGACCATTCTGCCGAAAACAGCGCCCCAGCCCTGGATTGTATGCAGCGGCTGCGGGGGACTCAGAGCTTTCCGATGCAGCAACAAGATCCGGCTCAACGCCAATGGCCGCAAGCTCGATGCCTGGCTTATCTACAAATGCTCGACCTGCGAAAAGACGTGGAACCGTCCGATCTTCGAGCGCCGCAATGTTCGCGACATCGATCCCGCGATCCTCGAGGCGTTGCAGTCCAACGATCCGGATTGGATCCGGGCAGAAGCGTTCAACCTCGAGGCTCTCAGGCGCAAGTCGCAGCATGTCGACGAGTTTGCCGAATTTGAAATCGCAAAAGAGATGCAGCAGGAAATTGCCAATTGGACGCGACTGGAAATCGAACTGATGGTCCCGTTTCCATCAAGTACGCGCCTCGACCGCCTGCTGGCGTCCGAGTTGCAAGTTTCACGCACCCGGCTACAGGCTCTTCACGATGGTGGCATGCTGCGGACGGATTCGAATCGAGCCGACGTTTTGCGGCGGCGGATCAAGAGCGGCACCACGGTTACAGTCGACCTCGCCGCCGAGACCGGCCGGGAGCAATGGTGGAGGTCTGTGGCGACCGGAAGCTCACCGTAATTGTAAAAGGCGCCGCGATCGGATCGCGGCGCCTGTTCTGCTTTCATGCCTGCGTGAAAATTGTCATTCGTCGCGATAGACCTTTTCGCGGCGTTCGTGGCGCTCCTGCGCCTCGATCGACAATGTCGCGATCGGGCGGGCGTCGAGACGCTTAAGGCCGATCGGTTCGCCGGTTTCCTCGCAATAGCCGTAGGTGCCGTCTTCGATGCGCTGCAGTGCCGCGTCGATCTTCGAAATCAGCTTTCGCTGTCTGTCACGGGCGCGAAGTTCGATCGCCCGGTCTGTTTCCGACGACGCCCGGTCGGCGAGGTCGGGATGGTTTGCGCTTTCCTCGGCCAGATGGTCGAGTGTCTCACGCGCTTCTCTAAGGATATCATTTCTCCATGCAACCAGCTTCGCCCTGAAGTACGCACGCTGGTTTACGTTCATGAATTCTTCCTCTTCCGAGGGAACGTAATTGCTAAGATCGATCTTCTCACTCAACGCGATTCTCCTGAAGAACATCTCATCTGGCCGGGTGTATATCCCAAGCGCTAGCCGCGATTCAAGCCTAATACGACAGGTAAACAGATTTTTAAATCTGTTACAGTTTTCGGCTAACAGACTATTTTCTCATCATTATTCCGGCCTGCGTTTTTTGCTTCGCCTTCAAAAGGCCGTGTTGTCAGCCGCGTTTTGGGCAGCCGGAGCAGCGCGGACGGTTGACGCCGGCCGATTGCAACCGCTACTGAAAAGGCCCGCTGGATCCTGGATTTGCCCATGACCGTACCCCTGCCTCCGCCCAACCGCATCTATCTCCTGCGCCACGCCGAGGCCGCCTGGGCCGAACCCGGACAGCGCGATTTCGACCGGCCGCTCAACGAAAAGGGCTTTGGCGATGCCGAAATCATCGCCGATAAGGCCGCCGACAAGGGCTACCGTCCCGATCTTGTGATCAGTTCGACTGCACTGCGCTGCCGCGACACCGCCGGCGCCGTCCACCGGGCAATGGGCGTCACGCTCGACGTGCGCTATGTCGATGCGCTCTACAACGCCACGGTCGATACCTATCTGGAGATCGTCGATGCGCAGGATGAGGCGGCCGTCATGCTGGTCGGCCACAATCCAACCATGGAGCAGGCGCTGGAAGCGCTGATCGGTCATGAGGCGATGGCAAGCGCCCTTCCCGGCGGCTTCCCGACGGCAGGCCTTGCCGTCGTCGATTACGACGCTTCCGCCGCCGTCTGGCGCCTCACCGATTTCGTCGTCGTCTGAAGACTTTCGCGCCGCGTCTTTTGCGGGCGGCGCGCCCTTCCTATATTGCCGGCAGTCACCAACCGGAATCGCGCCTTGCCGCCACGCCTGACATCCTTTGCCGATGACGCCCGCATCGCCTTCGACAATCTCGCCGACCGGGCGAGCGGCCTCGTCAACCCAACCGTGCGGCTCGGCGTTACCGGCCTCTCCCGCTCCGGCAAGACGGTCTTCATCTCCTCGCTGGTTCACAATCTGCTGCATGGCGGCCGACTGCCACTGTTCGAGCCGATCCAATCCGGCCGCGTCTCGGCGGTGCGGCTGGAGCCGCAGCCGGATGATGCCGTGCCACGCTTCCAGTACGAGGACCATATCCGCGCGCTGGTGAAGGACCGTATCTGGCCGGATTCGACCCGCGCCATATCAGAACTGCGCATCACGCTGGATTATCAGAGCGCCAGCGGCTGGAATCGGTTGTTTTCGCCCGGTCGCTTGTCGATCGATATCGTCGATTATCCCGGCGAATGGCTGCTCGACCTGCCGCTGCTCGGCAAGGACTACCGCACGTTCAGCGAAGAGACGATCGCGCTTGCCGAAACCGGCGTCCGCTCCGAGCTGTCGCGCCAATGGCTGGCGCTGACACGTGCCGCCGATATCCATGCCGGCGCCGACGAGATGGTCGCCCGCGACCTCGCCACCGCTTTTGCCGATTATCTCAAAGCCTGCAAAGCCGACGAACGCTCGCTTTCCACCTTGCCGCCTGGCCGTCTGCTCCTGCCCGGCGATCTCGACGGCTCGCCGGCGTTGACCTTCGCGCCGCTGGCTCTGCCGCCGGATGGCCGTCCCGGCCGAGGCTCGCTCTGGACGATGATGGAGCGGCGCTACGAGGCCTACAAATCGGTCGTCGTCAAACCTTTCTTCCGCGAGCATTTCGCCCGGCTCGACCGCCAGATCGTCCTGGTCGATGCGCTGCAGGCGATGAACCGCGGCCCCGAAGCCGTGCAGGATCTGGAGCGCGCACTGACCGACGTGCTCGCCTGTTTCCGCCCCGGCACCAATTCGCTGCTCTCCTCCCTGCTCGGGCGCCGCATCGACCGCGTGCTGGTCGCTGCCACCAAGGCCGATCATCTCCATCATGAAAGCCACGACCGGCTCGATGCCCTGACCCGCCGCCTGGTGGATCGCGCCATCGACCGCATCGGCATGGCCGGCGCCGGCATCGACGTCATGGCGCTTGCCTCCGTGCGCGCCACCCGCGAGGCGACCGTCAAACGCGACGGCCATGAATTGCCGGTTATCGTCGGCACGCCGATGGAGGGCGAAACGATCGCCGGCGAGCGTTTCGACGGGGAGAGAAAGACCGCGATCTTCCCCGGCGACCTGCCGGAGGATCCAGAAAGCCTGTTCGACCGCATCGCCTCGGGCGAGAGCGGCCTGCAGCTGCCCGATGTCAACGTCGTCAGGTTCCGGCCGCCGCATCTTGAGGAAACCGGCGGCGGCATCAAGCTGTCGGTGCCGCATATCCGCCTCGACCGTGCCATGCAGTTCCTGTTCGGAGACCGTCTCGCATGAGCAAGCCCCCGTCCGATCCGCCGCGCCGCGCGCCCGCCGCCTTCATCTATGAGGACGAAGCCACCGAGCGGCGTGACAACGGCCGGCAAGGAGGTGAGCGGCGCAAGCCGGAAAGCTTCGCCGAGAATATCGTCGTGACGCCTGATGAGGACGATCCCTTCCTCAATCCCGACAAGGATCTGAGCGCGATCCCCGTTCAAGCGCCGCGCAAGCGGCGGACCTCCTTCGGCAAGATCGCCGCCGGCGCCTTCGGCATCCTGCTGTCTCTGGCCATCGGCCTCTGGACCGATAGCCTGATCCGCGATCTCTTCACCCGCGCCGACTGGTTGGGTTATGCCGCCCTTGCCGTGCTCGCAGTCGGCATCCTCGCCGTACTTGCCCTCGTCATCCGCGAAACCGTCGGCATGATGCGCCTTGCCGCCGTCCAGACGATCAAGGCCGAGGCAGACGTGGCGATGCTCGAAACCCGACCAGTGAAAGCGCGCGCCGTAGTCGCACGCCTTACCACGCTCCTTTCCACCAATCCGGAGACGGCGAAGGGCCGCGCGACGCTGAAGGAGACCGAGGGCGAGGTTATCGATCCCCCGCATCTGATCGCGCTCGCCGAACGGGAACTGCTCGCTCCGCTCGACCGCAAGGCCCGCGCCCTGATCGTCAACGCCTCGAAGCGCGTCTCGATCGTTACCGCCGTCAGCCCGCGCGCCGTGGTCGACCTGCTCTACGTGCTCTATGAGGCCGTGCGCCTCATCCGCGCCATGGCCGAGCTTTACGGCGGCCGTCCCGGCACGCTCGGCATGTTCCGTCTGCTGCGTGACGTACTGGCGCATCTGGCCGTCACCGGCTCTATTGCCGTTGGCGACAGCCTCGTCCAGCAGGTGCTCGGCCACGGGCTGGCCTCGAAGCTCTCGGCCCGACTGGGCGAAGGCGTCATCAACGGCCTGATGACCGCCCGAATTGGAATCGCGGCGATGGATCTCTGCCGCCCGCTCGCCTTCCGCGCCCTGAAGCGGCCGGGAATCGGTGATTTCATCGGCGATCTCACTCCCTCCATGTCGCCGCGCGGCAACAATCCCTGAACAAAGCAGCGAATAACCAGATTTTGCCTCCCCTTGCGTAATGCCGAAGAAACTCTAGCAGCTTCAACGCTTTAGTGACGAAGATTTAAAATCTCTGCCGCACGAAAGCTCTGTGTTGCCTTGCATTTCGGCACAATCGAAAGGAAGGATTAACCATTCTTCGGCAAAACTTGCAGTCAGTTCGTGAGTGGTGTTTGCCAAGGAAAATCCATGTATTCGCGCAAGTTTCTCATCGTATGCGGCTTGGCCGCCGCGGCATTGTCTCCCGTCGCAGATGTCGCACCGGCAGCCACCGCTGCAACCCGTGACAAGGCCTTCTTCGATTCCGTCGCCGGCTCCTGGAAGGGCCCCGGTGAAATCGTCGCCGGCAAGTACAAGGGCACAAAATTCACCTGCAACCTGATCGGTGAGCCCACCGGCGACAGCAGCGCCGGCATCAAGCTCGACGGCACCTGCCGCGTCGGCGTCTTCAAGCAGCCGATGACCGCCGTCATCTCTCAGTCGGGCTCGAGCTATAAGGGCAAATTCCTCGACGGCGCCGCCGGCAAGGGCCTTGACGTCGTCTCCGGTGCCGTCAGCGAGGATACCGTCGTTGTCGGCATCAACCGCGCCAAGCTGAATGGTGCGATGATCGCGCGCGTGCGCGACGACAAGACGATGAACGTCACCGTTTCAGTCAAGGTCGAAAGTCAGATGATCCCGGTGATCGGCCTGACACTGACCCGCCAGGTCGACGAGATGGCCGTCGGTTCCATCCAGTAGACAAACCGCACTGCGGATTTTCCTGAAGCGGCGGGTTTCCCGCCGTTTCCGTTTCAGGTTCCCTTCTTCAGGCGCTCAGCCACCAGTCGCGACTGTCGTCGGCAATCTCGATACCGGTCACTTCGGCATCATCAAGCCAGTCACCGACCGCCCTGCCCCTGACCAGAAGACCCGGCGCGATATCGGCAAGCGGCATCAGCACGAAACCGCGATCCGTCATGCGCGGATGCGGCAGTTCCAGCCGCGGCGCGTCCTGAATCACGTCGCCATAAGTCAGCACGTCGATATCGAGCGTGCGCGGACCCCAGCGCTCGATGCGCTCGCGTTTCATCTCTCGTTCGATCGACAGGCAGACATCGAGCAAAGCCTCAGGCTCCAGCCTGGTGTCGACAACAGCACAGGCATTGAAGAAGAACGATTGGTCGGTCTTGCCCCAGGGCGGCGTGCGATAGAGCCGCGAGACCGCCGTAACCCGGCAGTCGTTGCGTCCGTCCAGCTTCTGCAGTGCCGCAGCCATCGCCTTCACAGGGTCGCCGATATTACCGCCGAGGCCGAGTGTGGCGGTTTTTAGTGCGGCCTCAGGCAAAGTGTTCAACGCTCACCTGCACGAAATCGAGCACGCCGGGCACCGGCGCGTTCGGCTTGCGCACCGTGATCTTCGCCCGCCGGATCTGCGGGAATGTCTCGCAGAGCCCCTTGGCGATATCGAGCGCCAGGGCCTCGATCAGGTAGCGCCGCTTGCCGGTGACGATCTGCTCGATCACGGTGAAGGCGATGCCGTAATTGACGGTGTCGTTGATCGAATCGCTTTCCAGCGCCTCGCCGGCGACGACATCGAGCTCGGCATCGACGAAGAAACGCTGGCCGAGGAATTCCTCCTCGTCATGCACGCCGTGGCGCGCGAAGAAGGCGCAGTTCTGCAGCGTGATCGTGTAGGTGGTCATGTCGGCCGCTTCCTCTCGAATTCCTGGCGCGCATTCAGCATAGCATCGGCGATCTCGAGCGCGTCCCTGTTGATTGCGACATTGTGCACGCGGAAAACCGCAGCCCCTTGAAGCCTGAGCAGCGCGCTGGTCGCAGCCGTCGCCGCATCCCTGTCCTGCGCCTCACGCCCCGTCACCGTGCCGAGGAAGCGCTTGCGCGACGTGCCGGCGAGCAGCGGCAAGCCGAAGCGGGAAAGTTCGGAAAACCGCGCCATCAGTTCCAGATTCTCCTCTGCCGTCTCCTTGGCAAAGCCGAAGCCCGGATCGAGCACGATACGGTCGCTGTTGACGCCTGATGCCGCAGCGATGGCAAGCGACCGTTTGAGAAAATGCACCTGGTCGGCGATGACATCGGGAAGCTTCGCCCTGTCGCGGCCGGTATGCATGATACAGAGCCCGGCTCCGGTCACCGCAGCGATATCGGCGATATCGGGCTCCTTCTGCAGCCCGAAGACGTCGTTGACGATATGGGCGCCGGCACTGATCGCAAGCCGCGCCGTCTCGGCGCGGTAAGTATCGATCGAGATCAGCGCCTGGGTGCGGCCGCGCAGTGCCTGGATAACGGGCAGCACGCGCGCCTGCTCCTCGGAAGGGCTGACGGTTGCTGCGTTCGGCCGGGTCGATTCGCCGCCGATATCAATGATGCCGGCACCCTCGCTCACCGCCCGCAGCGCCTGTTCGACCGCCGCATCGACGGTTTCAAAACGTCCGCCGTCGGAAAAGGAGTCCGGCGTCACGTTGATGATCGCCATGATCACCGAACGACGGCCGAGTTCGATCTCCCGGCCATGGCCGACACGCCATATGCTGCCTTCGAGCCCTGTCACCAGACTTATCCCATTGATGACGAAAAAAGCGCCATCTGATATTGCGCTTGGGGTGGCTATGCCCCAAGCTCCTGTCGATTTCAACACGGGTTGCGTTCAGAATGCCGCTTGCAGTGCGTTATATGGTCGTTCCCATCGCCTTTTCCATTGCTCTTTCTCTTTGCAGCCCGTCGGCAGCCGAAGTGATCGCATCGAAAAGCTATTCCTATTTCGACATTCGCGGCAAAACCGCGGATGAGCTCGACCGCGAACTCAGCCGGCGCGGCCCAACGGCAAGCGGTTCCTCGGCACGCCATCCCGGCGCTACGAAGATCCGCTTCGGCGGCGAGGCAACCTATGTTCAGAATAACGGGCGCTGCCGCGTCGGCTACGTCAAGGTCACGGTCCACACCCAGATCATCCTGCCGCGCTGGAGCAGCCGCAAGGGCGCCAGCAAGGAGCTGTCGATGATCTGGGACGCGCTGTCGAGCGATATCAAGCGCCACGAGGAGCGCCATGCCGAGATCGCCCGCGACCAGGCCCGCGCCATGGAGCGCGCCATTCGCGCGCTGCCGCGGCAGCGCAGCTGCGAAGCCATGCAGGAACTCGTCTCCGACGAATCAGCTCGCGGTATAGAGGAGCACGACCGGCAGCAGGCGCGATTCGACCGGGTCGAGGCGGTCAATTTTCAGAAGCGCATGCTGAGGTTGCTGAACAATCGAATCAACGGTCGAGCCGGCGCAAAATAAGGCTTTTTCAGTCTGGTTGCGAGCGGAAAACCTTAGCTGCATAACGAAACTTGTGCGAAACTTGCACCCTCCCCAGCGATTTACTGGTCATTTTTCATCCTGGCAGACTCAACCGGAACGCGTTAATATGAACACATTCGAAAGTTCAGGTACGGCATCTGCACTTTCATCGCTGGGTTCTCCTGGCGCGTTCCGAAGCCGCGGATGTTCCTCCCTCATCCGTAGGTAATGCGCCCGCCTCGCCTCGCTCGCTCTAGCGCGCGAGGCGTTTTTTTGGTATCGAATTTTTCGGCGACGTTTGAAGAGCAGCGTGCTTCAGGCCTGGCGTTCCGGCACGTGCACCACGAGCCCGTCATAGACAGCCTTCATCCGGATCTGACAGGACAGCCGCGAGGTCGGGCGCACATCGAAGGCGAAGTCGAGCATGTCCTCTTCCATCGCTTCAGGCTGGCCGACCTTCTCCGTCCACTCCTCGTCGACATAGACATGACAGGTCGCGCAGGCGCAGGCGCCACCGCATTCGGCCTCGATGCCGGGCACCGAATTGCGCACGGCATTCTCCATCACGGTGGAGCCTTGGTCGACATCGAGGTCGAAGCGCGTGCCGTCGAAGGCGACGATGGTAAGTTTGGGCATCAGGACTATTTCCGGTCTTCAAGTGGGTGGGCGGATTTTCTTCCGACAAATCGACGCGTCAGTCAACATCGCGGCAATTCGCCATAGCGTCGCAGATCAGGCCTTCGTCCGCCGTCTTCAAAGCGTCATGAAGCAGGTCGCAAAAAGACCCGAGGTTCCGCAATGGAACAACGGGCCTCGTTCGAACGGCATCTTATGCATGCCGTCCAAAACTGTGCAGCGGTTTTGGGACAACGACATGCATCAACGAAAGACTTGGAAATCAGCCGCGGCAGAGCTTCAGAATGAAATTCTCGGCGTCGATGACGGCGGCACCGAGCGCTGCCGTCGCGCCGGCATCGCCGCCGTTCTCCTCGACGGCTTCCGCTGTCTGCGACACGCGGAACGCGCCGACCGAGCTTGCCGCGCCTTTCAGCCGATGCGCGGCTGCGCCGATACGGATGGTTTCGCCGCTGGCAATATCCTGAAGGCATGCGCGGGCCTGACGCGCAAACATCTGAAGGACTTCGAGTTCCAGCGTCTTGTCGCCCATCGTCTGCTTTGCGAGATGGACCAGATCGATCGGCCGGACCTTGGAGGGACACGGTCCCTTTGCATTATCAGGCGCCTCGAATACGATGTTCAATGCTGCCATCTGGGCTGCCATTGCCAATTCTCCCGTCTCTGTCGTCCGCAGTTGCAACAGTTCTGCGACAGGAGGGTGGCCATCACGTTAAATTCCGGCACATTCAGGGTGGAAATCTCGCCATATGGTTAACATCCGTTAAATATCCCTAAATTATTGGTTTTTAAGCCGCGCCTAGGATTCAAAGGTGTTAACAACGGGTTAACGCGCCGTGAATCTCAAGCCTTCATTAATTGTGTGAAGAGCCCAGATGTGTCACTACGATACTGGTGGAGCGGGTTTATGGTACGCGCCTTTGCCGAGCGAGTGGATAATGGTAGTGTTTTGATACCTTCCGTTTGAAAAAGCGGCTATCTACTCTGAAATGACATGCTTATCCGTCCTTCGTTGGGATGGAAGGCTGGAACGGCAAAGTTGTTCCCGGGTGAGGCGGAAGCCCAGGATGCGCTGTCGGACTGGCTGACAGTAACGAGGCATAACCGAATGGCGAACAACAAATATAACGAGTCAATTGAGGACAAGGCGTTCAAGGCATTGGACGAGGCGCTCCAGATCGACTTTAGCAAGGATAACGTACCGTCTCGCCGCGGCGACGCGCCCCAGGCCCCGGAGGCTAATGTGTCTGATCCAGTAAATGCGCGTAACCAGCAGGCCCAGGAAGAAGCGCAGCGCCGCAGCCGCCGCGGTGCCGCCGGCGAGCAGGCTTCCAGGGGTCCGGCCTTCGCGCCCGCCAACGATGCCAGCCGCAATACGCCCGCCTCGATCCTGAAATCCTTCGACGGCGCCTCCAGCCGCTCGGCGGTGCGCACCGCCACCCTGTTTTCCGTGCTTTGGGTCATGGCCGGCCTCGGCCTGATGTCGCTGCTTTATGCTCCACAGATCTGGCAGATCCGTTCGCTCGCCGATCTCGTCGCCCTGCCCGGCGTTATCGCTGGCCTCGTCGGCATCATCATTCCCGTGATGATGTTCTATGCCTTCGCCATCATGATCTCCCGCGCCCAGGACATGCGCAACGCCGCCCGCTCCATGGCAGAGGTGGCGTTGCGCCTGGCAGAGCCGGAAACCATAGCCTCCGAGCGCATCATGACCGTCGGCCAGGCCGTGCGCCGTGAGGTCTCGGCTATGAATGAAGGCATCGAGCGCACCATCGCGCGTGCCTCCGAGCTGGAAACGCTCGTCCATTCCGAAGTCAATGCGCTTGAGCGTTCTTATGCCGACAACGAGTTGCGCGTTCGCGGCCTTGTCCACGAACTCGGCTCCGAGCGCGAGGCGATCGTCAACCATGCCGACCGTATCCGCACTTCGATCGGCAGCGTCCACGACCAGTTGAAGGAAGAGCTGTCGCTTGCGACCGAAGAGATCGCGGTGCGGCTTGCCACGTCGGGTGAAGCCTTCGCCTCGCTGATCGATACACGCGCCGCGACGATCCTGGAAAAGTCGGACAGCGCCCTGCAGTCGATGGGCAGCCTGCTCGCAGCCAAGACCGATACCCTGCTGCAGACCCTGAACGCATCGGGTTTTGCGCTGGCCACCGAATTCGACAACCGCCTCGAAGCCCTCTCCGTCAATCTCAACGACCATGGCGAAAGGCTGCTTAGCCAGTTCGAGACGCGCGCCTCGACCATGGACAGCAGCACCGAAAAGCTGAATGCGGCGCTGAACGAGCGTACGCACCAGCTCAACGAGATCCTGATCGCCCGCACCCGCGAGATCAATGAGAGCCTGACGTCAGGCGAACGCACCATCGGCGGCACGCTCGACGACGTTCTGTCGAAGCTTAACAGCGCGCTCGACGAAAAGGGCGCAAGCTTCCGCCAGAGCCTGCAGACCACCGCCGACGA
The DNA here is from genome assembly GCF_025847085.2 of Rhizobium sp. BT-226. Classification (NCBI taxonomy): domain Bacteria; kingdom Pseudomonadati; phylum Pseudomonadota; class Alphaproteobacteria; order Hyphomicrobiales; family Rhizobiaceae; genus Rhizobium; species Rhizobium sp. BT-226. The sequence continues at coordinate 722,853 of NZ_JAOYTI010000001.1, forward strand.
CGCCGTCATGGATCTCGACGTGCGCTCCGGCTTCTTCGAGGAGCGGCTGCAGACGACCGTCGCCCAGCTGTCGACCGCCTTCGACGAACGCGTCGCCGAATTCACCAGCGCCTTCGACAAACGCACCGGCTCGCTCGACACCAAGCTGATGGAGAGCCTCGCCCGTATCAACGAGACGCTGACCGGCGGCTCGGATTCAATCGACGGCATCCTGAATACCGGCATCGACCGGCTCGGTTCGTCGATGAGCGACCAGTCGCTGGCGCTTGCCACCGCGCTTGCCACCGGCCACGAAGTGCTGGAAAGCACGCTCGGCAACCGGGTGGACGAAATCACCACGGCACTCACCAGCCGCACCGGCGAGCTGACCTCGGCGCTGCAGAGCGCCACTTCGGAAATTGCGCTGACGCTTGCGACCGGCACCTCCGAGCTGCAGAACAACCTTCAGACACGCTCGGCCGAATTCCGCGACACGCTGCGCACCACCACCACCGATCTGACGACGGCCGTTGCCGCTGGCACCGAGCAGGTGACCGCTGCCTTCGGCGGTCGCGCCGAGGAGCTCAGCGGCGTGCTTACCGCCCGCGCGGCCGAAATCAGCGAGGCGCTCGGCACGGCCCACGGCCGTATCGACAGCGTCATGGCAGAGCGCGGCGGCGCATTGCTCGAGGCGCTGACCACCCATCACGGCCGCTTCGAGGAAGCGCTGACGACCCGCTCCGACGCCATCATCAATGCCGTCTCCGGCACCCATGACCGTCTTGCCGAGACCCTCGATGAAAAGGCGATGGCGCTTGCCATCTCTCTGAACGAGAGCCAGGCCCGCATCGAGGACACGCTCGAGACCCGCTCCGAAGCTTTGTTGAACGCCGTCTCCGGCACCCATGATCGCCTCTCCGAGACGCTCGACGAGAAGGCGATGGCGCTGGCCATTTCGCTCAGCGAAAACCAGGCCCGCATCGAAGATACGCTCGAGACGCGCTCCGAGGCCTTCCTCAATGCCGTCTCCGGCACGCATGATCGCCTGTCGGAAACGTTGGACAGCAAGGCGGCGGCCCTTACAACCTCGCTCGACGAGCGCCATGCCCGCATCGAGGATGCGCTTGGAACGCGCGCCGAGGCACTGCTGAACACTGTATCCGGCACGCGCGACCGCCTTGCCGAGACGCTCGACGAGAAGGCGATGGCGCTCGCCATTTCCTTGAACGAAGGCCAGGCCCGCATCGAGGATACGCTTGAAACCCGTTCCGCCGCCCTGCTGAACGCCGTCTCCGGCACCCATGACCGCCTCTCGGAGACGCTGGACGGCAAGGCGGCAGCTTTTGACGCCTCGTTGAGTGAAGGCCAGGCCCGTATCGAGAATACGCTCGAAACCCGCTCCGCAGCGCTGCTGAATGCCGTCTCCGGTACCCATGATCGCCTCTCCGAAACGCTCGACGAAAAAGCGATGGCACTCGCCATCTCGCTCAACGAAACCCAGACGCGGATCGAGGACACGCTGGAAACCCGCTCGACGGCCCTGCTGAATGCCGTCTCCGGCACCCATGACCGTCTGTCCGAAACGCTGGACGAGAAGGCGATGACGCTCGCCATCTCGCTCAATGAGAGCCAATCGCGGATCGAAGACACGCTGGAAGCACGCTCCGAAGCCTTCCTCAAGGCCGTGTCCGGCACGCACGACCGTCTCTCGGAGACGCTCGACGAAAAGGCGACGGCGATCGCCGCCTCCCTGAACGAGAGTCAGAGCCGCCTGCAGGATACGCTGGATAGCCGCTCGGAGTCCTTCCTGAATGCGGTCTCCGCCACGCACGACCGCCTGTCGGAGACACTCGACGATCGGGCGATGGCGCTTGCCATCTCGCTGAACGAGAGCCAGAGCCGTCTCGAGGAGACGCTGACAACAGGCGCCGATGCGATCACCAATGCGGTCTCCGGCACGCATGACGGCCTGAACGGTGTACTCGACCAGAAGGCCGCCGCCCTCGCCTCCTCGCTGAGCGAAGGCCAGGCCCGCCTCGAAGAAGCCTTGGGCCACCGCACCGCCGCGATCATCGGCGCCGTAACGGCAACCCACGATCGGCTCACCGATACGCTCGATGAAAAGACCATGGCGCTCGCCATTTCGCTCGACGATAACCAGAGCCGCTTCGACAGTGTGCTCGAAGCCCGCAGCAACGCCATCATGGAGGCCGTCTCCGGTGCCGAGGCACGAGTGGCCGGCGCCTTCTCCGACAAGACCGATGCGATCCGCACCGCCTATACCGACAATCAGCAGCGGCTCGAAAATGCGCTTTCCGAACATAGCGCCGCCCTCTCGGGCGTTCTCGATGCCGGCGGCGACCGCTTCGAGGATCTCGTCGGCGGCTTGACCGGCCGCATCGAAGGCCGCCTGACCGATGCACATACGCGGCTCGGGGGCCTCGCCGACGAGGCCGCGGCGCGCATCGAGGGCGGGCTCGCCTCTGCCCATGAGCGCATCCGCACGACGCTCGAAGACCGCGCCAACGCCATAGACCTGTCGCTGAACCAGGCCCATGCGCTGATCAGCGATACGCTGGCCGAACAGGCGACCAGCATCGGCACCTCGGTGGCGACGAGCGTCGGCATGCTCGAATTGTCGCTGGAGCACCGTGAAGCCGCTATCCGCCAGGCGATTGATGCCGGCGCCCAGACATTGGAAGATCGCATGCATGCCGGCGCCGGCCAGATCGCCGGCCGTTTCCAGGAGGCGGCAAACGCGATTTCGAGCTCCACCCAGGATTTGTCCACCCATCTCGATCGGTCGGTCGAAAGCCTGACGGGCCGTTTTGAAGAAACCGGATCGCGTGTGGAAGCCGGTCTTGCTGCGATCGAGACCCGCATCCGCGACGGCGTCGGCGGCGTTGCCGAAAAGGTCGAAGCGGCCACCGGCCAGCTGTCCGGCGTACTTGCCGACGGCGTTTCCCGTCTCGGTGCGCTTAGCGACGACGCTGCGCAGCGCATCTCGGCGACGCTCGAAGGCAGTGCTGCAAACCTCACTCAGGCGATCGACAGCCGCACCGCCAATCTGGCCGAGACGCTGGACAGCCGCACCACGACCCTGACGGGCGCCATCGAAGGCCGCACTGCAAGCCTCGGCGAAACCCTCGACCGCGGCAATGAACGCATCGAGGAACGTCTCTCGACTATGGACCGCGCCTTGACCGTCGGCCTTGAAGCCGTCAACCGCACCATCGAAGGCAAGGCCGCCGGTCTCGCCTCGACGCTGCGCAGCGCGGTTGCCGACGCGGCCCAGGGAATGGAAGGCGAAGCGACGAGAACCACCGAACTGCTCGGCAAGACCGGCCAGCAATTCGCTGAGGATCTCAATGCGAAAAGCGACGAATTCACCCGCACCATGGATGAGCGCTCGTCGCAGATCGTCACCCGGGTCGCCGAAGCTCAGAACCGACTGGCAAGCCAGGCTGCTGCCGTCGCCCAAACCTTCTCGGAAGCCGGCAACGCCATCGTCAACAAGGTCGCCGAGGCCGAGACCATTGTCGGCACGCAAGTCAATGCCATCTCCAAGGTGCTGTCGGATGCCGGCCAGTCTCTGGAGGCGCGCGGCAGTGCCATCCGCTCGACGCTGTCGGGCGCCGGCAGCGAGATTTCCGCCACCATGGCGGATGTCGACCGAGCGCTCGAAGCCCGCAGCAGCGCCATCCGCTCCAATCTCGAGGAGCGCGCCCGCGAGATCGATACGACGTTCTCCGAGATCGACCGGGGGCTCGAAGCGCGCGGCAACTCGATCCGCTCGACGCTCGAGGAACGCACCCGCGACCTCAACTCGATGCTCGCTGGCCGTTCGGTCGAATTGACGCGCATCCTCGACGAAACGGCCCGCCCGATCATCGACCGCTACACCGATGCCGGCGAGCAGGCTGCCGCTCGCATCACCGCCGCGGCCAACCTCAGCGCCGATCGTCTGCGCGCCGAAAACGAAGCGCTCGCCAGCGCCGTTGCCGCCCGCACCGAGAATGTCGCCAATGCCGTCAGCGCCATCGAGAACAGCCTGGTCGGCAACGTCAACGGCCTTGTCGAGCGCATGTCGGAAAGCAGCGCGGCGATGGCGATGATGATGAACCGCGCCGCCGAGCAACTGACCAGCGTCGACGGCCGTCTCGGCGATACCACGACGCGCTTTGCCGATTCCGCCACCAAGGCTGCTGAAATGGTCTCGGCCTCGACCAGGCTTCTCGAAGGCAAGGTCGACCGCCTCTCCGACATTTCGGGCCAGACGCTATCGCAAGTCGGCAGCATCATCGGCCGCTTCGACGAACACTCCAAGGTCCTGACCCAGGCCTCGCAGCTTCTCGGTGCCGCCCAGTCCAACCTCGCCTCGACGCTCGAGGAGCGCGAGAGCGCTCTGCAGACGCTCTCCGTCGGCCTCGTCCAGCGCTCGGCCGAGATCGAAAAGACCATGCGCGGCCTCGGCGGCATGATCGAAACCGTATTCGAGCGGGCAGAGCAGCGCTCGACCCAAGTCACCGGCAATCTGCGCCAGGGCGTGCAGTCCTCCTTCGCCGATATCGGCCGCATTCTCACCGAAACCGAGAAGCGCGCCCAGGAAGCGGCAGAGACGATGCGCGAGGCGATCACCCGCGCCGGCGACGAGGCCAATACGACGATCGACGGCACCTTCGCCAATGTCGAGCGCCGCTCCGGCGATCTCTCCAATCGCATTCGCGGTGGTCTCACCGCCTCGCTGTCGGAGGTCGAGCGCATGCTCGGCGAAGCCGGCCGCGCCTCCGACGGTGCCGCCCAGCACATGCGCGAAGCGCTGCGCGAGGCGATCGATGATGCCGTCGGCCGCTTCTCCGGCGCCACCGAGGATATCCGCCGCTCCGCCGCCGACATCCGCAGCGAACTCGACGCCACCCGCGCCGAACTGAAGCGCGGCGCCTTCGATCTTCCCGAAGAGGCCAAGGAAAGCGCCTCGGCCATGCGCCGGGCCGTCGCCGAGCAGATCAAGGCGCTGCAGGATATCTCCCAGCTCGTCGGCCGCTCCAGCCAGCAGCTCGAGATCTCCGAGCCCGTCGCCCGCACGCTCGCCCAGGTCCAGCCGGCGCCCCGCCCCGCCCAGCCGGTCGCAGCCCAGCCTCCGCAGCCGGCAGCGCCGCCGCCGATCGAAGCGACAGGTCTGCGCGGAACGATCGCACCGTCTGCGCCGGCTGCCGCCCCCCAGCGCGCCGCCTCGCAGCCTGCCCCCGCTCGCCAGGAAACAGGTCGCCCGGAAACAGGTCGCCAAGAGCCGGCCCGTCCGGAAAGCGGCGGCTGGATCAGCGATCTCCTGCGCGGCGCCTCGCGTGAGGAGGCTGCTGACGAGGCGGCTGCCCGCGCTCCGGCCCGCCCGGCGGAAACTGCAGCACCGACCGCGCGCAGCAATGACAGCCGCAATCCGCGCCACGTCGTCGAATCGCTGAACTCGCTCTCGGTCGATATCGCCCGCGCCATCGACCACGACGCCTCGGTCGATCTCTGGCGCCGTTATCAACGCGGCGAGCGCGACGTCTTCACCCGCCGCCTCTACACGCTGAAGGGCCAGCAGACCTTCGACGAGATCAAGCGCAAATACGACCGCGAACCGGAATTCCGCACAGCCGTCGACCGCTACATCGGTGATTTCGAAAAGCTGCTCGCCGATGTCGCCCGCACCGACCCGAACCGCACGGTGACGCAATCCTACCTCACCTCGGACACGGGCAAGGTCTACACCATGCTCGCTCATGCAGCAGGCAGGCTCGGCTGAACTTGCTGATCTGAACCAGATATGGGAAAGCCGCTTGAACAGGTGTCAGGCGGCTTTCGTTTTACAATGCCCTCACCGATCGGCCGCTATGTTCCAGTTATAGATACACCGGTCGAGGCCGATGGCGATTTCAAGCACGAGAACATCGTGCTCGACGGCCGCTCCCTTCCTCGGCTGCGACTGGTAGCGCTGTGGAAAGTCCGTGCGTCGGGAGATCGAGCAGACCTCCATCCACTTGTCGCCATTGTCGACCTCGATATCCATCGTCACCTCGGAATAGGCCGGCAACCGGTCGGAGGGTACGATCCGCGTCGGCAGATGGATCAGCGAGGCGATCATGCGGCGCACCGGTTCGAGGCAGGCGGCGTGATAGTCGTTGCCGCTATCGGCGGTGAAGGCACATTGGAATTCGAGCTGCCAGAATTCCTTCAGCCGCATGTGTTTGCTCGGCTGTTCCTGCTCGCGACGATAGGATCGGCCCGCCTGCCAGACGCAGAGTGGCAGCCGTGTCTTCGAGTGATTGCCGAGAATATGCTGCATGTAGATGTAGGTCGACGGCGTGGTCTCCGGTCTTAGCACCAGCGCGGGATCGCTGGCGGAAAGCTGTTCCTGGACCCAGATATCGGCGTTCGAATAGGCGCTTGAAACCAGCGATCGCGGCATCAGCGCCGGCGCCTCGACCCTTCTGACATCCCAGGCCGGATTGACGGATCTGAGAAACCTGCGGACCTCTTGCGAGAAGAAGCCGATCATATGATCGCGCAAATGGATCTCGCGCTCCTCCCAATGGACGAGCGAATTGACATGATAAATATTGAGCACGGCGCCTGTCTCCCTGGCAACCTTGATTGACGTGGTGAGGGGCTTTACGTCCAGCAGCGCGCCGGACCGCCTAGCGCCCCGACGTCACAGCAGGACGCGAAGACCTCGTCCGCCAAGAGCGCGCACGATCGCGACCTGCAGGCAGGTGCTGATATGACGGGAGAAAGACGCGCGCTTCATGCTCATGGCGCGTTTTTTACGTGCAGTCCGCATCATTGTCAAAACCGAAGAGGGTGAAACAAAAGGAATCAGCTGTGGATGATCCTTTTTTATTGCCCCCTGTCCTTCATTCCGTCACAAACTTTTCTGATCCGCTCATATTCAAACAGAACGGCTCACTCCGCCATCCAAACGACAGAGACAGCAACATTGATGACCAAGACGACATCCCGGCTCCTTGCCACCGCGCTCTCCTCCTTTTTCCTGGTGAGTACTTTCACTCAGGTTCAGGCAGGCCAGGCAAGCTTCGTCGTGGATGTGCAGTCCGGCCAGGTCCTCGAAGGTTCCAACCAGGACGATCTGAACTACCCGGCGTCGCTGACCAAGATGATGACGCTCTATCTCGCCTTCGAAGCCCTGCATGACGGACGCCTCAACTGGGACCAGAAGCTCACCATGTCGGAAAATGCCGAGAGCAAGGAGCCTTTCAAGCTCGCCGTCGGCGTTGGCCGCAAGGTGACTGTGCGCGAAGCCGTCGAAGGGATTGTCGTGCTCTCCGCCAATGATGCAGCTGTGGCGATCGCCGAGCAGCTTGGCGGCACCGAACAGGCCTTCGCCAAGACGATGACCGACAAGGCGCGCCAGCTCGGCATGAAGGATACGGTCTTCAAGAACCCGTCGGGCCTTCCCGATCCCGAGCAGGTCACCACGGCGCGGGACATGGCGACGCTCGGCGTTTCGCTGATGCGGGACTTCCCCGAGGAATTCAAGCTCTTCTCCATGCGCGGCTTCCAATTCCGCGGCATGAAGCTGCGCGGCCACAACAACCTCATGTATCGCTATGATGGCGTCGACGGCATCAAGACAGGCTACACCGATGCATCGGGCTACAACGTCGTGACCTCGGCCCTGAAGGATGGCCGCCGCGTGGTCGGCGTCGTCATGGGCGAAAAAACCGCGAGTATACGCGATGACAAGATGGCAAGTCTGCTGGACAGCACCCTGTCATCGTCATCGACCGCCACGGCATCCACGACACCGGGCAGCCAGCCGGGAGCGACGATGACGGATTCGCAGCTGACGAAGTAGTTGATGAGCGGTGACTCGTCGACAGATTACCTGAAAGCTACTTCCAGATGCTGGCGGTCTTGCGCGATCACCCGGCAATTCGTTTCGAATCCTTCGCCTTTGATGGCCAGGATGAATTCCGAAGGAATGCCTGATGTATTGGAGACTGAAATGCCGGCGCTCTCCGAGCCGATGGATTTGACGGTGCAGTCGATGGTCGAGCGTCGATCGTTGAACAGGATCGAACCCGCCTTCAGCACCCGCCGCCGAGCGCCAATGGCGTGATCGGCGTGGATGGAACTCCACGACACGCAACGATTCCGTCCGCCATGCTTGGCCTGATACATTGCCGCATCCGCCTGAGCCAGCAGGGTCTCGATCTCCTTGCTGACGATCGAGAGTGCCGACGTTCCGAAGCTGGCTGTTACGGTCAGGGTGCCATGATCGCCGCGTATGATCTGAGAGGCGACGGCGGCTCTGAGTTTCTCGGCGACGGCGACGGCACCTTCCCGATCGACATGCGGCAGGATGACGGCAAATTCCTCGCCGCCAAGACGGCCGAACAGATCACCGGCTCGAAGGGCCGTCTTGCAAGTCGATGCGACCGCCTTGAGAACCTCGTCTCCTGCCGCATGCCCATGCGTATCGTTCACCTGCTTGAAATGGTCGATATCGAAGACGATGCACGACAGGTCGTGTTGGTGTCGCAAAGCGAGCGAAATCAGCTGCTCCGCCTCCTGCTTGAAGGCACGCCGCGTCATCGCCTCGGTGAGGCTGTCGATCGCGGCCGACTGCATGAGCTCGATGCGGTCCATGGCGGCCCCCGCCAGTTCCTCGAGAATGCCGAGATCTCGGTTGCCGAATGATCGTGGCCTGCGGTCGATGGCGCATACCGTTCCGATCATGTGCCCGGCTTTTGTTCTCAACGGCACACCGGCATAAAAACGAATATTGTCGTCGCCCGTCACCGAAGGATGCTGTAAAAACCGCGAGTCCTTGGTAGCGTCCTGCACGACAACAGGCCTTTCACAGTCCACGACATAGCGGCAGAACGTATCTTCGCGCGACACCTCGTCGGCCGAAAGGCCGGAGCATGCCTTATACCATTGCCGATGCGCATCGATCAGCGACACGATGCCGATGTCGATGGAAAATATCTCCTTTATCAGCCGTACGATCCGCTCGAAGCCCTCGTCCCTCGGCGTGTCGAGGATGTCGAGTTGCTGCAGCACAGCCAGGCGATCATTTTCGCGTTGGATCGCTTCCGATGACGATTTCCCGAAGACTCGTGCAGCCACCATGCAACATTCCTCCTGAAAAGGGATTGTATGATGCGTTCCATAAATTCATGAAGAAATTGAATACGATGACGACACCCATGCCATGGGTTCAAATATTTTTCACAATCGACAACCCCCGATATTCACGGGGCGGCCTCGAAATTCCAGTTCAAATTGAGCGCAGCGTCCAGGTGACGATTTCGGAGGCAACCGTTGAGAAGGCGCGGTCGAGGCCCTTGACAAAGCCGTCATTGTCGCCGCCAGCCGGCGCCATGGCGCGGAACACCTTCTGAGCGCGCACCGAACCGTTGCGATCGTTGAGGATCTTGGCGGAAATTTCGACCACCGCCTGGTTGCTGTTCGAAGCATCGATCTCGAAGGCGCGGATATCGGTGACGATCTGGTAGTCGATCGCCAGCCCCTGCCCCGGCATGCCGACGCCGCCGAGCTTGCCCGAGTTCTCGAAGGCTTCCACCAGCTTCGACTGCACTATGCGCGGCAGCTTGTCGCCCCACTGCGCCTTTGAGAGATACTGAATTTCCGACGGCGAAACACGGATGACGATCTGCTCGCTGTCGAGCGACCTTAGCGCCGTGGGGCTGGCGATCAGGATCTGGCGGGATTTGGCCGCGGGTCCGCTGCCGTCGACGGCAGCGGGCAGGTCATAGGTGTCGTTCTTGGCCGCGGTGCCGCACCCCGAAAGGATCAGCGCCGTCAGCGGCAGCGCGATCACCGTTCCCCTGATCCAAGAACGGCACGACAACAGATGCGATGCGACCATATTAGGCTACCCCTGATTTCCCAGTTAACGCCGCGTCCGGCCGTCATATTGCTTCACCGTGTCCCCGCCGAAGATCAGGCGCTGCGGATTACGGTCGAAGTTGGTGATCGTATCGTTCAGATTGCTCACGGTTCCGCGCATGTCGTTGACGAGAGTCTGCACGTCGCGCAAGCCGCCGCTCGAGAATTTCTGCAGATTGTCGGCAATCGGCCCGATCCGAGAGTTCAGGTTGTCGGCGACCTTCTTGAAGGATTCCAGCGTATTGCGCGCTTCCGTGAACAGCGATTGCGTATTGTCGGTTCCAAGCAGCGCATCGACCTTGATGAGAATGCCGTCGATTCGGGTCGAGGCCGAATTCAGCTTGTTGGAAAGCTGCGACACGTCCTGGATCGTCTGGTCGATATCTTTCTGACGCGCCGAAACCGTGTTGGCGACATCGCGGATCGAGGCGACGGCGGCGCGCGCATCCTTGGTCGCCTGCGCGATATCGTCGACCGAACCCTTCACCTTCGCCGGGTCGATCTGGGCAACGAGCGTATCGACGCGGTCGAGTGTCGCCTGAGCCTGCTTGCCGAAATCGTTGAAGGTGGTGGCCGTCTGGTCGAACTTCTGGATCGCGCCCTTGAGGTCGCCCGAGGCATCGGCGACATTGGCGGTGATCTTCTCGGCATTGGAGACGATGTTGTCGATCTTCTGCGCATCGACCGCCTTGACCAGCGATTCGACAGCTTGAAGCGTCGAATCGACACGGCCGGAGACCGCCTTCACCGTATTGGAGAGCTCACCCACGCTCTGCAGGAAGGCATCGATATTGCCGGAATTCTTGGCAAGCGCATCCGAAAACGTCTCGGCATTCTTGAAAGTCTCGGTCAACGGCCCGCGCGAATCTTCGATGAAACCCTGAAGCTCGCCGACCGCGTCGTTGGCGCGATCGAGGATCTTGTCGGCGGTCGCCAGAAGATTGGTGACACTCGACTGGTCGGCGACGATGACGGCGCGTTTGTTATTGTCGATCGCATGCTGGAGGATGCTTTCCTCGCCCTTGCGACCGCCCGAGAGTTCGATATAGGCAGCCCCGGTCAAACCCTGGATTTCAAGGGCGGCCTTGGTGGAGGGGTAGATCGGCGCATCGGTGCGCACCTGAGTGAAGGCCAGCGAATATTGCGGATCGTCGGCATCGATCGACAGCGTCTGCACCGAGCCGATCTGGATACCGTTGAAGCGCACCGGCGAGCCGACGCTAAGCCCGTTGGCCGAGCCCGGAATACGAACGATCAGCTCCGTCATCGGGCCGCCGCGGCCATATTCGGCCATCCAGTAAACGAAGCCGAAGGCCGCCGCGATCACCAGCACCGTGAAAAAACCGACAATTGTATAATTGGCTTTGGTTTCCATCTTATCCGGTCACTTCCCGCTGCTGCCGTGCCGCGCGCCATCGTCCTGCGGCACGATCGACCGCGCCCGCTTACCTTTGAAATAGGCCTGCACCCACGGATCGTCATAGGCCAGCATGTCTTCGATCGTGCCTTCCACCATTACCCGTTTCTTTCCGAGCACGGCAATACGGTCGCAGACCGAAAACAGGCTGTCGAGGTCGTGCGTCACCATATACACGGTCAGTCCAAGACTATCGCGCAGGTTGGCGATCAGTTCGTCGAATTCGGCCGCACCGATCGGGTCGAGACCCGAGGTCGGTTCGTCCAGGAAGACGAGTTCCGGATCGAGCGCCAGCGCGCGGGCAAGGGCGGCGCGCTTGATCATGCCGCCGGAAAGCTCGGACGGATATTTGTCGGCGGCGTCGGCCGCAAGCCCGACCATGCGGATCTTCAGATGCGCCAATTCGTCCATCAGCGAGCGCGGCAGGTCGAGATATTCGCGCATCGGCACCTGGATGTTTTCCTTGACCGTCAGCGACGAGAACAGTGCCCCCTGCTGAAACAGCACGCCGAGCCGCATGTCAAGCGCGTTGCGCTGCGGTTCATCGAGCTCGTCGAAATCCTGGCCGAGGATCTTGATCGTGCCGGAGCGGCGCGGCAACAGCCGGAGCACCGTGCGCATCAACACCGATTTGCCGGTGCCCGACGCGCCGACGAAACCGAGGATCTCGCCGCGATAGATATTGAGGTTCAGATTGTCGAGCACGACCTTGGAGCCGAAGCCGACGGTGACGTCGCGCGCCGACAACACGATGTCCCTTTCGTCCTTGTCTTCCGTATCGATCGGTTTCTCGTCCACGCGGTCTGCCATCCTAGAAATCGATCGCTGCATAGAACATCGCAAAAAGCCCGTCCATCAGGATGACGACGAAAATCGCCTTCACCACCGCGGCCGTCACATGCTGGCCGAGCGATTCCGCGCTGCCGCCGACCTTCAGCCCCTCGACGGCGGCGACGATGCCGATGACGAGCGCCATGAACGGCGCCTTGATCATGCCTGAGAGCACCGTCGACAGTGTCACCGCCTCGTGCAGGCGCGACAGGAAGTTGGCGAAGGTGATGCCGGAATAGCCCCAGGCAACAGCGGCAGCCCCGCCCAGCGAAGCGAAATTTGCGAGCACCGTCAAAAGCGGCAGCGCGATGGTCAGCGCCACCAGCCGCGGGAAGATCAGCACGCCGATGGGGTTCAACCCCATCACCTTCAGCGCGTCGATCTCTTCGCGCATCTTCATCGAGCCGATTTCGGCGGTGATGGCGCTGCCGGAACGGCCGGCGATCATGATCGAGGTCAGAAGCACGCCGATTTCGCGCAATTGCAGGATGCCGACGAGATCGACGACGAAAACCTCCGCGCCGAAATAACGCAGCTGGAAGGCGCCCTGCTGGGCGATGATCGCCCCGATCAGAAACGACATCAACAGAATGATCGGAACGGCGCGAACGCCCATATGGTCGATCTGGTTGACGATGGAGGCTGGCGAAACGCCGCTGCCGCGGCCGAACTTCATCTGCGCGCCGCGCACCGCCGAGCCGAGGATATACATGGAGGCGGCGAAATTGTCCCAGAGGTCGTAGGTCATCCTGCCGATCGGCGCGAATATGCGCGCGGCAAGCGAGACTTTTTCCGTCTGCTCCGGCTCGGGTTTGGCCGGCTCCTCGGAAAACATCTCCAGCATTTCGTCGATATGCGGATTGGTGCCTTCGAAGCGAACCGTACGCCCGCCAGCCTCTTCCTGCTTTTTCAGCCGGCACAGCAGCCAGATGCCGGCTGTGTCGATCTCCGAAATATCCGAGAGGTCTACCGTCAGGTCGCCGGTCTTCTTCTGCAGGAGCTTTTCGAAATCGCGAAGCACCAGATGGATGTAGGCGCTGCGCCAATTTCCCTGAAGACGCACACGCTGTCCCGAGCCATCAGCCTGGTCGTCCACATCAAGGGAGGCGGCGTTGCGATTCTCGGCGTTCAAGATACTTGTGTCTTTCAAGGCTTACAGCGACATCGCCGAATCGCGAAGCAGATCGTTCGTCGCCCGGCGCGTCAATATACAGAAGCACCGTGCAATTTCCATGCTTGCAGGAGAGCAATAATGCCGCGCACCCTCGATATCCAGATGAATTCCTTTCGGATTGCCGGGACCTTCACCATCTCGCGCGGGGCAAAGACCGAAGCCGAGGTCATCACCTGCACGCTTATCGAAGAGGGTGCACAGGGGCTCGGCGAATGTGTGCCTTACCGCCGCTACGGCGAGACCATGGAGAGTGTTTTCGCCCAGATCGAGGCGGCGCGACCGCTGATCGAGGCCGGCATCTCGCGCCATGACCTGCTGTCGGCCATGCCGCCGGGTGCGGCCCGCAACGCCGTCGACTGCGCCCTTTGGGACCTCGAGGCGAAGCGGACGGGAGACAGTGTCGCCGTCCGCCTCGGCCTGTCCGCTCCGCAGCCGCTCACCACAGCCTACACCATCTCGCTCGGTGAGCCGGAGGTGATGGCCGCCCAGGCGCGCGAGCATGCCGGCCGCGCCCTGCTGAAGGTCAAGATCGGCACCGGCGACGATGAAAGCCGCATCCGCGCCGTCCGCGCCGCCGCGCCCGATGCCGAAATCATCCTCGACGCCAATGAAGGTTGGCCGGAAGCGGTGTTGGAGCGTCATCTCCATATCGCCGCGGAAGCAGGCATCGCCCTCGTCGAGCAGCCGCTGCCGGCCGGCCGCGATGGGCTGCTCGCCGAAATCCGCCGCCCGCTCCTCGTCTGCGCCGATGAGAGCGTCCACCACACCGGCGATCTCGCAAGCCTTGCCGACCGCTACGACGCGATCAACATCAAGCTCGACAAGACGGGCGGCCTGACGGAGGCGTTGTCGATGAAGGCCGAGGCCGAACGGCTTGGATTCAGCATCATGATCGGCTGCATGGTCGGCACCTCGCTTGCCATGGCGCCCGCCGTTCTGCTCGCCCAGAATGCCGATTTCGTCGATCTCGATGGTCCGCTGCTACTTGCTCGCGACCGCGAACCTGGCCTGCGTTACGCCGCTTCCCTGGTATTTCCGCCCGAAACTAGCCTTTGGGGCTGAAGGTAATAGGCTGAGATAACGAGGCCGAGGCCGGCGAACGCCACGACGGCCATGACGTAATAGCTGACGACGCCGAGCCAGGCATAGAGATAACCCGACGCCAGGGTCATCAGCGCCATCGCCATGCCGACATAGAAGAAATAGGCGCCCTGTGCCGAGGACTCCTGCGTCTCCTGCACCGTCGCCACGATCCGCCGCTGAACGCCGGTATGCACGAAGGCATAGGTGAAACCGTGGAAACATTGCAGCAGGAAGAAACCGGCAAAACCCGTATTCATCGGAAACAGGATCCAGCGGCAGACGCTGACGGCGCAGCCGAAGCGGATCAGCGTCCAGGCGTCGAAGCGACGGCTGAGACGCTTCGACAGAAAGAACACCGTCACTTCCGAAGCGACGCCGGCGCTCCAGAGCAGGCCGACCTCGGTGCCGGAAAAGCCGAGGTGATGCCAGTAGATCGAGGAGAAGGCGTTGAGCACCGCATGGCTCGATTGCTGGATGGCGACGCCGATCAAGAGCAGCAGCAGGTGCGGCTCACGCAGGCCGCTGCCGGTGGCGGCCGGAAGATCGATCGGCTGGCCTCGCCGCCGCGTCGGCCCGATGCGCGGGCAGAAGATCGCCATGACCACGGTCATGATAAAGCCGAACATCATGATCGGCAGCACCATCCCCCCGCCCCACTGGTTGATGAGTTCGCCGCCAACCAGCGTCGAAACGATGAAAGCAATCGAGCCCCAGACCCGCATCGATCCGTAATCGAGCCCCCAGCGGCGCACGCCCGATATGACGATCGATTCGACGACCGGCACATAGGGCGCGAAGGTAGCGCCCTGCAGCGTAAAGACGATGAAGACAGGCCAGAAAGTCGTCGTCCAATAGAGTGCTACCGCCGTCAGCAGCGACAGGCCGCCTGACCAGAGCAGCACGTCGGCGCGTTCCTTCATCCGGTCGGCGATCATGGCGACAACAGGCGCCACAAGCACGCGCACGACCATGGGAACGGCCAGGATGACACCGATTTCGTGGTCGCTGAAGCTGTGGCCCGCAAGCCAGACGGGGAAGAACGGCAGGACGATGCCGTTGACGAGCAGCGGCGCGCAATAGGAAAGCGCGCTGAGCAGCCGGAAGCGCGGCGGCGCTCCCTCACCCGTCGGAGAATTTTGAGCGGGAATCATGGGTGGACCTGAAGGAAACTGGTCGTTGTCCTAACACACCACCCTGGAAGCGACTATTGCGAGAAATAGCCGTTCTGAAACGTTTTAGAAAATAAATAGGGCCTGTCGCCTGACGGTAACGGCTAAATTCCTACGGCAAAATTTCAAAGTGCTACGGCATCCTTTGCGCGTCTGAAAAGACGCGCGGCGCTGTAAAGCGCCGGCGCCAAAATCAGGCGGCCTGCGGAGCCAGCTCACCCTCGTCATGCATTTCGATGGCGGCAAGCGCCGGCACGCTGCTGGCGAGCGACCGCCAGGTGATCAGTTCGAAGGTGCCATCCTCGTGTTCGGCGACCGCCGTGCAGCTCTCCACCCAGTCGCCGGTGTTGATGTAGCGGATGCCGTCCATTTCCTGGATCACGGCATGATGGATATGTCCGCAGATGACGCCGTCGGCGCCGTTTTTGCGGGCTTCCTCGGCCACGACGCGCTCGAATTCGCCGATGAAATTGACGGCATGCTTGACCTGCAGCTTCGCCCAGGCAGAGAACGACCAGTAGGGCATGCCGAGCCGGCGGCGCACTGCCGCAAGGATGATGTTGATGCGGATTGCCGTGTCATAGGCCCAGTCGCCGAGATAGGCGAGCAGTCGGGCGTTGCGGACGACGACGTCGAACTCATCGCCGTGCAGGATCAGGTATTTCTTGCCGTCGGCACCGTCATGCATCATGCGCTCGACGACCTCGATGCCGCCGAAATGCATGCCCGGGAAGGCGCGCAGGAATTCGTCGTGATTGCCGGGAATATAGACGACGCGCGTGCCCTTGCGCGCCTTGCGCAACAGTTTCTGGACGACGTCGTTGCAGACCTGCGGCCAGTACCAGCTGCGCTTCAGGCGCCAGCCGTCGACAATGTCACCGACGAGCACGATCGTGTCGGCCTCGTGGTGGCGCAGGAAATCCAGCAGGAAGTCGGCCTTCGCGGCCTTCGAGCCGAGATGGACATCGGAAATGAAGAGCGTGCGGAAATGTCTGGGTTCCATCATGTCTTTCACGAGCTGCCGCTCATGTCCCATCTTTCATCTAACCTTCCAAAACCAGACTCGTGTTTCAGGAAGATGACAAGCTGGGGAAAAGCCCTGCAAACCTGTTCATCTCACGCGGGCAGAATGCCCGTCGTCGCGAAGGCAGCATGCCCGTCGCCGCGCGGACAGTATACCCGTCGCCACGCGGGCAGCATGCCCGTCGCCGCCAGGCCCGCGGACAAGGTTGCCCTGTGCATTCAGGGCGTTCATGATGACGGCGATTCATATCCGACAATGCGGGATGGCTGATGCGTCTCTTTCTCGTTCGCCACGGCGAATCCCTCGGCAACATTAACGAACAGGCCTACCGCCAATTCGGCGATCACAACGTGCCGCTGACGCAGTGGGGCCATCGGCAGGCACTGGAGGCAGGCGGCGTGATCGCGTCCTATCTCAAGGCATTGCCGAGCGCGGGTTTCGGCAAGCTGCAGATCTGGTATTCGCCCTTTCTCAGGACTCGGCAGAGCAAGGATGCGCTGCTCGAAGCACTGCCGGAAAGCTTCGTCGGCGATATCAGGGAGGATTATCTGCTGCGCGAGCAGGATTTCGGTCTCTTCACCGAAATCTACGACCACGCCGAACAGAAGCAGAAGTTTCCCGAAGAGTTCGAAAAATGGGCGAGGCTGCGCAGCAACAGCGGCAAGTTCTACGCACGGCCGCCGGATGGCGAAAGCCGGGCGGATGTGGCCCAGCGGGTGCGCCTATTCCTGCAGACCGTCATGCACGACGCCGAACGTAGCGACCACAACGTCGTAATCGTTGGTCATGGCGTCACCAACCGGGCAGTCGAAATGAATTTCCTGCACCGCCCCGTCGAGTGGTTCGAGCGCTCCGACAATCCCGGAAATGCCGATATCACGCTGATCGAGGGGACGCGCTCGCAAGGATACGAGTCGATCCTGCTGCATCAGGCCGCCGACCGGCAGCCGGGAGAGGAAGGCAAGCTGCGCGATGCCTATGGCGCCGACGTGACGATCACGCCGAAGCCGACTGCATAATTCCTGAAATCGGACCGGCGCAAAGGTGCGGCGGGTTGCCCAAGGCAACCCGCCAATTCTTCACCTCAGGTCGGCGACGTGACGGTTGCCGGCTCCAGCCCGGCCGGCGCCTCCTCGTTCACCGTCTCCGGCCGCTTCGTCCTCAAGAGACGCAGCACGAAGACGAAGAAGACGGGAACGAAGAAGATCGCCAGCACCGTCGCCGAGATCATGCCGCCGAGCACGCCCGTGCCGATGGCATTCTGGCTCGCCGCGCTTGGCCCGGTGGCGATCGCCAGAGGCACCACGCCCAAAGTGAAGGCGAGCGAGGTCATAATGATCGGCCGGAAGCGCAGACGGGCGCCTTCGATCGCGGCGTCCATCAACGATTTGCCCTCGGCATAGCCGTCCTTGGCGAATTCGACGATCAGGATCGCGTTCTTTGCCGACAGTCCGATGATCGCGATCAGGCCGACCTTGAAGTAGATGTCGTTGGACATGTCGCGGCTCATCACCGCCAGCACGCAGCCGATGACGCCGAGCGGCACGACCAGCATCACCGACAACGGGATGGACCAGCTTTCGTAAAGCCCCGACAGCAGCAGGAAGACGAAGAGAATGCTGAGGCCGAACAGGAACGGCGCCTGCGATCCCGATCTCAACTCCTCCAGCGACTGGCCGGTCCATTCGAAGCCGAAGCCGTCGGGAAGTTCCGAGGCCAGCCGCTCCATTTCGGTAATCGCCGCCCCCGACGAATATCCCGGCGCCGGAGCGCCGGAGATACGCACGGAAGGGTAGCCGTTATAGCCGACGATCTGCGCCGGTCCCTTCTGCCATTCGGCGACGGCGAAGGATGATAGCGGCACCATGCCGCCGCTCGCATTGCGGACGTTGAGCTTCATCAGGTCTTCCGCCTGAAGTCTGCTCTTGTCCTGCGCCTGCACGATGACGCGCTGCATGCGGCCCGAATTCGGGAAGTCGTTGACATAGCTCGAACCGAGATTGGCGGTGATCGTGCTGTTGATGTCAGCGAAGGCGACGCCAAAGGTATTGGCTTTTTCGCGGTCGATGACCAGCACAAGCTGGGCCGAGTCGGGCATGCCTTCCGGGCGGATACCGGCGATGATGGGATTCCCAGATGCCTTGCCGATCAGCATGCCAGCCGCCTCGGTCAGTGCCGCCTGGCCCTTCCCTCCGCGATCCTGCAGACGGAAGGTGAAGCCGTTGGTCGTGCCGAACCCTTCGATCGGCGGAGGCGAAAGCGCGAAGGATGTGGCGTCCTTCAGCCCAAACAACTGCATGTTGGCGCGGTTGGAGATCTCTTGTACCGAATTGCCGGCGCCGCGTTCGGCCCAGTCCTTGAGCGTGACGAACACCAGGGCAGCGTTCGGTCCCTGCCCCGAGAAGCTGAAGCCCTGGATCGCGACGACGTTTGCAACGGCCGGCTCCTTCTTGAAGATCGCCTCGATGCTTTCGAGCGAGGCCACCGTGCGGTTGCGGCTCGCCTCCGGCGGTCCCTGCACGTCGACGATCAGGAAGCCCTGATCCTCATCCGGCACGAAGCTGCTCGGCAGGTTGACGAAGAGGTAGCCAAGGCCGATGAGCAGCGCGACATAAACGGCCATGACCCGCCAAGAGCGCTTGGCCAGTCCTTCGACGGTGCGGGCATAACGGCCGGTCAGCCGGTCGAAATTGCGGTTGAACCAGCCGGCGATGCCCTTCTTCTCGTGATGACCCTTAATCGGCTTTAGGAAAGTAGCGCAGAGCGCCGGGGTCAGCGACAGCGCCAGGAAGGCCGAAAACAGGATGGATACGACCATGGTCAGGCTGAACTGACGGTAGATGATGCCGGTCGAGCCCGGAAAGAACGCCATTGGCACGAAGACGCAGGAGAGAACCAGCGTAATCCCGAGGATCGCACCGGTGATCTGCCGCATCGCCTTCTTGGTCGCTTCCTTCGGCGACAGCCCTTCCACCGCCATCAGCCGCTCGACGTTTTCCACCACCACGATGGCGTCGTCGACGAGAATGCCGATGGCAAGCACCATCGCAAACATCGTCAACACGTTGATCGAGAAGCCGGCGGCATACATGACAGCCAGCGTCCCGAGCAGCGCGACGGGCACGACGAGCGTCGGAATGATAGTGTAGCGGAAGCTCTGCAGGAAGATGAGCATGACGACGAAGACGAGCGCGACGGCTTCTGCAAGCGTATGCGCCACCTTCTCGATCGATGCCGAGACGAACGGGCTGGTATCATAGGGAACGGAATATTCGACGCCATCAGGGAAGAAGCGTGACAGTTCCTCCATCTTCGCCTTGACCAGGTTGGACGTATTGACGGCATTGCCCGTCGACGACAGCTGGATGGCGATGGCCGCACTCGGCTGCCCGTTCAAGCGGGTGGAGAAGCTGTAGCTCTCGCTGCCCTCTTCGATGCGCGCGACGTCGCGCAGCCGGACGTTCGATCCGTCGGCATTGGCGCGCAGCACGATGTCTCCGAACTCCTTGATGTCAGTCAGTTGCCCCTTGACCAGCACCGTCGCCGTCAGGTCCTGCGAGATCGGATTGGGCGCCGCGCCGATCTGGCCCGCCGCCACCTGGGCATTCTGCGCCGAGATGGCCGCGCTGATGTCGGACGCGGTGAGGCTCAGGCCGACCATCTTGTCGGGATCGATCCAGATGCGCATCGCCCGCTGCGAAGCAAACAGCTGCGCGCGGCCGACACCCTCAAGACGGCGCAGTTCGCCGATGACGTTTCGGTTGAGATAATCGCCGAGCGCCACCTCGTCGGTCTTCCCGTCCGTCGAGGTCAGCGAGATGAACATCAGGAAGCCTGAGGACGCCTCCTCGACGGTGATGCCCTGATCCTTGACGGATTGCGGCAGCCTCGGTTCGACGCGGCGGATGGCATTCTGAACGTCGACGGAAGCCTGGTCGATATCAGTGCCCGCGGCAAAGGTCGCGGTGATCGTCATCGCGCCCGATGTATCGGAGGTCGACTCAAAATAGGAAAGGTGCTCGACCCCGTTCAGCTCCTCCTCGATCTGGCGAGTGACGCCTTGATAGATGTCCTGCGGCGATGCGCCGGGATAGCTGGTGGTTATGCTTAGCTGCGGCGGCGCGACCTTCGGATATTGCGCGACCGGCAGGAACGGCAGCGCGATCAGGCCGGCTATGGAGATGAAGATCGCAAAGACCCAGGCAAGGATCGGGCGATCGATAAAGAAACGTGCCATCGATCCTACTCCGGCTTCTTGGCGTCACCGGACGCGAGCTGGCCATCCCGCCATTCTTCCGGCGCGACCTTTGCGCCCGGCTGCAGTTTCTGGCTGCCGTCGACAACGAGACGCTCACCTGATGACAGGCCGCTTTCGACCACCCATTCATTACCGAAGGATTGACCGAGCTCCACGTCACGCGGCTGTGCTACGTCTCCCTCCTGGACGACATAGACCTGCGCCTTGCCGTCGGCCGTGCGGATGACGGCGCGCTGCGGGATGAGGATTGCCTTCTCACGGACGGCCTGTTCGATGCGGACCCTGATGTAAAGACCCGGCAGCAGATCGCCCTTCGGATTGGGAAATTCACCGCGAAGGGTGACCTGGCCCGTCGTCGCATCGACGCTGGCACTGCTGAAGAGCAGCTTGCCGGCTTCGCCATAGACCGTGCCGTCATCGAAGACGAGCTTGATATCGGCCTTGCCTGGTTCGGTCGATGTGAGGCTGCCATTCTCGACCGCCCGCTTCAGCGCCAGCAGGTCTCCGGAAGATTGCGTGAAGTCGGCATAGACGGGGTCGATCTGCTGGATCATCGCCAGCGCATCGCCGGCGTCGGCCGTCACCAGCGCGCCTTCCGTCACCAGTGCGCCGCCGATGATGCCTGATATCGGCGCACGAACTTCGGTATAGCCGAGATTGATTTTCGCTTCGTCGAGGGCGGCCTGCGCCAGCGCGACATCGGCATCGGCCTGGGCAAGGGCGACGGCTGCCGCATCGTATTCGATACCGCTGGCAACATCGCGGTCCCGCAGCGACTTCTGCCGGTCCAGTTGCTGGCGAGCATTCAGCTGCGTCGCCTTGGCGCGATCGAGGCTTGCCTCCGCACTTGCCACCCGGACGCGGAACAGCGCCGGATCGATCCGGTAGAGCACATCGCCTTGATGAACGAGGCTGCCCTGCTCGAAGATCCGCTGCTGCAAGATGCCGGAAACCCTGGCCCGCACTTCGGAAACGCGCGTTGCGGCAATGCGGCCGGGCAGTTCGCTGACCACAGGAACGGGGCGGCTGCTAAGCGTCAGGACACTGACGGCGGCAGGCGGCATCGCCCCGCCTTCCTGGGCGGAAGCCGGCAGGCCTGCACTGAGAAGCAGCGCCAAGGTCAGCGCGTAACGCAATGATTTCGTATGAAGAAGCATGGTCATCAGCCTTCCAGGTGGCCCCAATGTCGTCCAAAAAAGCACAGCCCGCCGACATGACGTTCGGCGGGCCTCTGAGCCGACAGATAGTCGATATTTTTCCGCCTTGCAAGATACCTACCGGTTGGTATGATAGCCTTATCACGTTCAGCGTGCCCATGGAACCGCGATCCCGGGAGTGATACTGATCGTCACGAAGCTCATCTCGAACACGAGTCATGCATTGGTAGATAGCCCCCGCAACAGAAAGAAACAGCCGGATGTCGTGCGGCAGGCTCTTCTCGATTGCGCCACCAAGCTGGCGCTCGAGCATGGTCTGGCCGCCGTCAGCCTGCAGGCTGTCGCCAGCGCAGCCGGCGTGACCAAGGGAGGTCTGTTTCACCACTTCCCCAATAAGCAGGCGCTTATAGAGGCCGTGTTCGACGGCATGATGGAAAACCTCGACCGCGAAATCGACCAGGAACTGGAAAAGGATAAGGGCGGCCGCGGCACATTCACCCGCGCCTATGTCCGCACCCTGTTTGCCGACCGCGCCCTCAACAACAGCCCATGGTCGGCGCAAACCATGACCGTGCTTGCCGACCCCTACTCCAAGAGCCTCTGGCACAGATGGATGAATGACCGGCTTGTCAGGCACGCCGAAACCGACGCCGGAATGCGGCTCGAGATCGTTCGCCTGGCAGCAGACGGAGCATGGCTTGCCCATGTTCTGAGACCGGACGACCATGCCGGCTCCGACGACGCGGTTCTGCTGAAGGAATTGATCCAACTCACCGAGGGGTGACAGGCGATCGGCATCCCGCGCCCAAGTGATTTCACCTGAGCGCGGATGAGGGATGATCCGGCTAGGCAGCCCGCACGGCTGCCACGGGTTTGACGTTCTGGTTCATCCGGAAAAGATTGTTCGGATCGTAGCGCCGCTTGGCTTCGGCAAGGCGAGCGTAGTTGGCGCCGTAGGCGGCTTCGACACGATCGCCTTCATCATCAGGCATGAAGTTGATGTAGGCGGTGCCGACAGAATGCGGCTTGGTAGCCTCGAAGAGCTCCCGCGCCCAGCCGATGCAGCTTCCGTCCATCCCGGCCTCCCGCCAGCGCGCATGCACATTCATGACGAAATGCGAGCTGCGTTGCGGAAATGCGGTGGCCTCGATGGGCACACGCCCGGCAGCACCGCCGACATGGCCGATGAAGATCTCGCATTCCGGTCCGGGCAGCTTGCGCACGGCCTTGAGCAGCACATCGATCGCCGCATCCGAGAGCGAGGCGAAATCCTGGCTCTTCCAGTAATTGCGTGCACCGGGCGTGAGCAGCGGGTCGAATGCCTGCTGCCAGCCGGTAAACGGCACCGGGCCAACGACGTCGGCAATCGGATTTCCGATGGTGCGCAATCTGGCCGCCGCCTTTTCGCCCGCAGCGATGTCTCCGCAATAGCACATGGCGAGCACGACGATCTCCTTGCCGTGCCATTCGGCCGGAAGGAACGGCAGCGGCGGCGCCTGGCGCATCACCACCCAGCAGGTCAGCTCATCGGGTGCCGCGTCCAGCGCCTGCCGATATTCCCTCAGCACCTTCTCCGCATCGGCGAAGGGATGCACGACCAGCCCGGCGAGCACCTCCGGATTGAGCGGGTTGAGTTTAAATTCAAAGGATGTGACGACACCGAAATTGCCGCCGCCGCCGCGCAACGCCCAGAAGAGGTCCGGCTTTTCCGTCTCGCTCGCCTTGACCAACTCACCATCGGCCGTCACCACGTCCACTGAAAGCAGATTATCGAGCGTCAGCCCGAATTTGCGTGTGAGCCAGCCGAAGCCGCCGCCGAGCGTCAGCCCGGCGATGCCGGTGGTGGAATTGATGCCGGTCGGCAGCACCAGCCCGAAGGCCAGCGTTTCCTTGTCGACATCGGCAAGCGTGGCGCCCGGCTCGATCCTGGCGCGCCGCGTTTGCGGATCGACTCGCACCGATTTCATCGCCGACAGGTCGATGACCTCACCACCCTCGCAGACGGCATTGCCGGCAATGCCGTGCCCGCCGCCGCGAACTGAAACGAGCAGATTGTTGTCGCGTGCAAACCGCACCGCCCGCACGACATCGGCGGCACCGGCACAGCGCGCGATAAGCCCGGGCCGGCGGTCGATCATCGCATTCCAGATCGCCCGCGCCTCATTGTAATCCATATCTTTGCTGGTCAGGAGACTGCCGCGAAATCCGGCGGCAAAGGCATCGATGGCCACGTCATTGACCATCGTCTGACCCCTTTGCAGGGTCGTCAGGTTCAAATTGTCCATGATTTCCTCCATGCGACCGGCGCCCCGCACCGTCGCGGCGGCATTTTGCGCTTGTTGAAGTCGTCAAACAAGTTTTCCAAAAGGATTAGCCATTGGCATCAGGGTCGAATGGTCGTCCCGTGGGCCCCCCGCCCACCTCACGAAAACTTCTCCCATCCCTCATTTCCATACTGTCGCCCGTATCCGATTGATGTATGGAGAGAACTCAAAAGACGTGCACGGAGGCGGCGATGGATCACCTGGAAAAATCGAAGACGGAAAAGAACCTGACGAGCGGCGATCTCGACGAACAGGCGCTTTTCTTCCACCGCTATCCTCGCCCCGGCAAGCTTGAGATCCAGGCGACAAAGCCGCTCGGCAACCAGCGCGACCTGGCGCTTGCCTATTCGCCCGGCGTTGCCGCCCCTTGCCTTGCCATCCGCGACAATCCCGAAATGGCGGCAGAATATACCTCGCGCGCCAATCTCGTCGCC
Organism: Rhizobium sp. BT-226; assembly: GCF_025847085.2. NCBI lineage: Bacteria > Pseudomonadati > Pseudomonadota > Alphaproteobacteria > Hyphomicrobiales > Rhizobiaceae > Rhizobium > Rhizobium sp. BT-226. The sequence goes on from NZ_JAOYTI010000001.1 coordinate 747,621, forward strand.
GTCATCTCCAACGGCACCGCCGTGCTTGGCCTCGGCAATATCGGCCCGCTTGCCTCCAAACCGGTCATGGAGGGCAAAGCCGTACTCTTCAAGAAATTCGCCGGCATCGACGTCTTCGATATCGAGATCGACGCGGCAAGCGTCGACCAGATGGTCTCGACCATCGCCTCGCTGGAGCCGACATTCGGCGGCATCAACCTCGAAGACATCAAGGCGCCGGAATGTTTCGACGTCGAGCGGCGCCTGCGCGAAAAGATGAAGATCCCCGTCTTCCACGATGATCAGCATGGCACGGCGATCATCGTCGCCGCCGCGATCCTGAACGGGCTGGAGCTCGCCGGCAAGAACATCGCCGACATCAAGATCGTCGCCTCCGGAGCCGGTGCTGCCGCCCTAGCCTGCCTCAACCTGCTTGTCATTCTCGGGGCAAAACGCGAAAACATCTGGGTCCACGATCTCGAAGGCCTCGTCTATGAGGGCCGCATCGAGCTGATGGATGAATGGAAATCCATCTATGCCCAGAAGAGCGAGACGCGCACGCTCGCCGAAAATATCGGCGGCGCCGACGTCTTCCTCGGCCTTTCCGCCGCCGGCGTGCTGAAGCCGGAGCTGCTGGCGCAGATGGCCGACAAGCCGCTGATCATGGCGCTCGCCAATCCGACGCCCGAGATCATGCCCGATCTCGCCCGTGCTGCCCGCCCCGACGCGATGATCTGCACCGGCCGCTCGGATTTCGCCAACCAGGTCAACAACGTCCTCTGCTTCCCCTATATCTTCCGCGGCGCGCTCGATTGCGGCGCCGAGACGATCAATGAAGAAATGAAGATGGCGGCCGTGCGCGCCATCGCCGCACTTGCCCGCGAAGAGCCCTCCGACGTCGCCGCCCGCGCCTATTCCGGTGAAACTCCGGTCTTCGGCCCTGACTACCTCATCCCCTCGCCCTTCGATCCGCGGCTGATCCTGCGCATCGCACCGGCCGTCGCCAAGGCCGCCGAACAGAGCGGGGTGGCACGCCGCCCGATCCAGGATTTCGACGCCTATCTCGACCAGCTGAACCGCTTCGTCTTCCGCTCCGGCTTCGTCATGAAGCCGATCTTCACCGCCGCCAAGGCCGCCGAGCGCAAGCGCGTCATCTTCTCCGAAGGCGAGGACGAGCGCGTGCTGCGCGCTGCTCAGGTGCTGCTCGAAGAAGGCCTTGCCGAACCGATCCTGATCGGCCGCCCGCAAGTCATCGAGACGCGCCTGAAGCGCTACGGCCTGCGCATTCGCCCGCTGCAGGATTTCGAGGTGATCAACCCGGAAGACGATCCGCGCTTCCGCGAATATGTCGATCTCTATTTCTCCCTCGTCGGCCGGCGCGGCGTCATCCCGGAAGCGGCCCGCACGATCGTGCGCACCAATACCACCGTCATCGGCGCGCTGGCGCTGAGGCGTGGCGAGGCCGATGCGCTGATCTGCGGCCTCGAAGGTCGCTACGAGAAGCACCTGCGCGATGTTCGCCAGATCATTGGCAAGCGCAAGAATGTCCGCGATTTCTCCGCACTCAGCCTGATGATTTCGCAGCGCGGCGCCACCTTCTTCACCGACACCTACGTCACCTTCAATCCGACCGCCGAGGAGGTTGCCGAGGCGACGGTGCTGGCGGCCGAGGAAATCCGCCGTTTCGGCATCACCCCGCGCGCCGCCCTAGTCTCGCATTCCAACTTCGGCTCGCGTGAATCCGAAAGCGCCACGAAGATGCGCAGCGCCCTGCAGCTCGTGCGTGACGCTGCACCGGACCTTGAAGTCGACGGCGAGATGCACGGCGAAAGCGCCATCACCGAAGCGCTGCGCAAGCGCGTCATGCCGGACACGACGCTGCACGATGAGGCGAACCTCCTGGTCTTCCCGAACCTCGATGCCGCCAACATCACCCTCGGTGTGGTGAAGTCGATGACGGACGGCCTGCATGTCGGCCCGATCCTCCTCGGCACGGCGCTACCCGCCCATATCCTCGCCCCCTCGGTCACCTCCCGCGGCGTCGTCAATATGGCAGCGCTCGCCGTCGTCGAGGCATCGCAACCGGCGTGAGCCGGCTCAGACTGCCGACAAGCCGACCAACGCTTCTTTCGTCATGCTCGAGCTTTGTCCCGAGCATCTGTATCAGGTGCAGCAGATACCAGGCACGGGGCCCTGGGATAAAATCCTTTGGTACGAGCGGCCCTTGAAGCCGCTCCGATACATGTCCTGATGTCACACAGATCAGGTACCCCGCAACGACAGGCGCCCTCTATCCGCCAGTTCATCCGCGCGTTCGTTGCCGTCAATGCCGGAATGTCCCTTACACCAGGCAATGGTCACCAGAGCGTTCCGGGATAACTGAAGATCCAACGCTTTCCAGAGTTCCGCATTGGCGATCGTTCGGCTTCGGCCATTCCCATTTGGGCTGCTTTTCTTCCAGCCATTGTTCTTCCAGATATGTCGCCTGCTGTTGCAGCCTTTGACGGCGTAGATGGAGTCCGACCAGATGGTCGCAGCTTCGCCCGACGCTTCGCTATTGATCCATAGTGCTGCCTTGAGGACAGCGATCAATTCCATCGAATTATTGGCGGAATCTTCGACGCCACCAAAACCGGAGCCGATTTCCACGGCATCGCGGTAAACGACAAATGCCCATCCTCCTTGCGCGGAGCCGGGCTCATGACAACCATCCACGAAGACATGAAGGCCGTGTTGGATTTCCGGTATTCCAATCGTCGTCGCAGGGGAGCGGAGTTCATTGGAAATGCCTGTCATTGTCTCCGCCATTCTCGCTTTCGCCGCGCCCGCTCATTGGAATTGCACCTCATCCACTGTGTCAACCGTTGACGATCATGGCGGCACCAGTGCCTTATTGTGTACCGGGAACAGTGGGCAGCGTGGATCATGGACAATCCGTTGAACAAGACAGGTAAGCGCGATGGAGCTTTAACCGTTCGCCGCATTCTCAAGGTCAATCACGCCGGCGAGTTCGGCGCAATTCGCATCTACGGCGCACAGATCTGGATGGCCCGTCGGCTGTTTCCTGACATCGTGCCGGCGCTTTGTGCCATGCGGGACGACGAGATCGAGCATTGCCGCCTGTTTCGAGACGCAATGCCCACCAGGGATGCCAAGCCCTGCCGCGTCATGGCATTCTGGAGCCTCGGCGGTTATGTGCTCGGTTTTCTCACAGCCCTCGGCGGACGCAACATGGTCTGGATCTGCACCGAGGCGGTCGAAAGCACGGTTCACCGTCATCTGGAAGATCAATTGGCTTTCCTGGAGACCCGTGATCCACAGCTTCACGGCCTTATTGCCTCCATTCAGGAAGAGGAATTGGCTCACCTCAGGAAGGCCGAGAAAAACCAGACAAGGCGCGGCGTCGGCCACGCACTGCTTCTGCCCGTCGTCGCCGCGCTTACCGACCTGATGATCTGGCTCTCGACATGGGGAGACTCAAGCTGGATGCGCGCCGAAATGGCGCGCTCCAGGCGGGTCTGATGGTCTGGCGACCGGAGTGAGCTGTGTGCGAACGACGACCTTTTGTGATGTACGATAATCACTGCCGGCTCGAAGCTGCTCCCGCCCTCCCTTTGGAAGGCGGGGCATCTGCTCAATAAGATCGAGAAAATACTGGGCGTGTGAAAGTTTCAGTGCGTTCGCCGAAACCTTCTGAACGCGCCAGCGGTAACGCTATCCTGCTGTCTCGCTGTCTGGATGTCCGACGCCAGCTCAGAAAGTGCGGTCGATGTTTCTGCATCGGTTATCGCATTTTCAAATGTCGTAACCGAAAGGCGCGTTTTTGCAAGGGCTGGTGTCCGAACCTCGCTGCTCGGCTCACTGAGCGCAACGGTCGGCTCTGTGCGTCGCAAAAATCTTTGAAGATTGTCACAACGCGCGGGAAGAAAGCTGTTCACAAGCGCCTCGGACAGTTCGGCCTTCTCATTTATGTGTGTGAAAGCCAATGCATTCGGCCATTTGATATCAGCTTGTGGCGCTATTTCCTTGCCCTGTGTAAGGTTGTGGCAGCCTGCGCAGCTCAGCGCCTCGGCACGCGCCAGAATGTGTTCCGGAGTGAGAGTCCAACCAGTGGGAAGCTTGTATTTCATCAACTCATGATCGATCCGCGAGATCAGACTGGAGGAACCGCGTACGACATCTGCGCTGCCTTGCGAAACGCTTTCAAAATCATTGAACTTGTCGTCGAAAGCGGCGCTCAGCTGGTTGAATAGCTCGTCGCCTGTGGGTTTCCGACCTTGTAGCGCCGCCTCGAGATCCACGTCGATTAATTCTCTGACATGACTGACAACGAACTTGTCTTGAAACTCGGCGCGAAGATCAACAAACCCTTGGTCGCGGCCGTTGCCGGCAAGATTGATCGGGTCGTCATTGTAGAGTTCGGGGTTTGGGTTGGACTTCACCGTATCTGGGACGAGTGTCGTGACAGACTGAGCCGAAGGAAATGTCCGCCATTCCCTCAGCATCCATGGAATGACGCCAGGCCCTTCCGGCTGCGTAAGGAAAAGATTGCCTCTCACCTGACCGAAGGGAACGCCGAAGTGCTGGTTGTGAAGCACGGGCGTGATAGGCGGTTTGCCGTCACCCAATTCACCGTCATAGTAAAAACTGCGAAGAGCATCCGGCAGTTCGCCCTCCGGCTTGGACTGTAGTCCTCCCCAGAATTCGGCAATGCGCTGACAGCCGATTTCGGCGTTCGTAGGGTCGGGATTGTCGACGGCAGCCTCGAATATCAGGAACATTCGATTTGTTCCGGTACCCATTGCGTACACCACGCGATGCTCCCCACAGTAGCTCCAATTCGCGGGAGCAAGGTCGAAGCGGTTGAACAGGCCTACAGGTTTCATGGAAGCCAATAGCGCCTCTGGCTCCAGCTCGGCCTCGTGTAGGCGGAACGTTGCGTTGTTGGTGACACCATTGGATGAACGATCCAGATTCCGAAATGATCGGATCAAGCTCGTCAGCAGCGCAAGCTGTTCGGTGTGGGACGACGCGAGCGCTTTCTGCTGTTCGACAGGGATGGGAGATCCCGTTTTGGGCGTGAAGGCCGTGGCAAGAATGGATTGCAGGGTAAGTGAAAGAGAAAAACGATCTCCATCAAAGACCGTGGAATGATCCTTCTGAGTGATAACGACTGTTTTCAACGCGTCGGCGGTCAGCTTACCATCTGCGCGTGGACAGGAAGGCGGTTCCGCCGCCAACGCGGTGAAAGGGAGGGAAATCGAAACAAAGCCGTTGAAAATCATTCTCGCAAGCGACACTTTTCTCATGCTCATTCCTCCTAAGCCTACGGAAAAGTTGATCGAATAGAAAATGCTTGGGGCACGCATCAAGCGCGGCATTCGCGTTGCACGAAGGTCGACATAGCAACCGATAGCTATCGAACAGCGGGCCTAAGTCCGGTGCTCGGTACTCTCAACAGGTTAAAGTCGTACCCATCGCCCCCAGCGGCATTACCAAGGGCGACAAGTACTTCTATGGCAACCATAAAAAGAGATACTAATCGCATCGCCAGCATCAGGCGATTTAAGCTTATGTATGGTTGCATTATTAATTTAATAGGTCAATCATTTATTGTATTTGCTTAATCGGTATGGCGCATACCGTCAACGCGACTGGCCCCATGATCGCTTCCAGTTTTGGCTGGGGGTGAGATGGATCAATGACTGGAATACGGCGCGAATGGCAGCTGACGTCCCTCGGCGGACGTGGCCTGCTGGATAAGATCGCGAAAATGCGCTAGGAATTTCTCCAAGCTTATTAAGAGAAACACGTTAAGAGACAACGCGCGGCGATCGAGGCCGCAATCGACCGATCGATTCTTTGCTCATTCCGGGACGACGCCGTGAAACGCCGAAACCTGTCTCTTGTCCTTCTCCTTGCCCTTGCGGCGCCTGCCGCCGCGCAAAGCAGCGCAATCTGTGAGGATCTGCGCGGCCGCCTTGCCGACCTGCCGCGATCGATCGGCAATGGCAACGGGCCGGAAGCCCGCCACTATTCCAGCGCCCTGGCAGAACAGAACCTCGAGTTGCGCAAGGTCCGCAACGAGCTGCGCAGCAATGACTGCACGTCGGGCAGCATGGTCGTGATCGGCGGCGAGAATGCCGATTATTGCGATGAGCTCTCGCAATCCGAAGCCCGCATGATCGACAATATCCGCTATCTCCAGGACCGCCGTGCCGAATTGCTCGGCCGGGGCAGCGACAACGACCAGGCCCGCCGCGAACTGATGGCTGCTCTCGACCGCAATGGCTGCAACAGCGAAAACTTCTATGCCCCGGACGAGCGCAGCGCCGCCGAGCCGCCCCCGAGTGTCGAGGAACAGGCGATGCGCGCCGATACCTTCATCCCGCTCGGCGGCGGCGAAGAGGTCGATCCACGTTACGGCCTGCCGCGGGCCGAGATGCTGTCGCCAGTCAGCACCATGTGCGTGCGCAGCTGCGACGGCGGCTTCTTCCCGATCAGTTCGAACGCCACATCGGTCGATTTCGGCCGCGACGCCCAGACCTGCGCCAAGATGTGCCCGGGCATCGAGACCGAATTGTTCTATCGGGACGTGACGAGCACCGAAGCCTCGAACATGATCTCGGTCGCAACAGGCACGCCCTATAGCGCCATGAAGAACGCCTTTGCCTACAAGAACCGCACACCCGGGGAAAAGTCCTCCTGCGCCTGCAATCTCACCGCCTATTACGAGGAGATGCGCGGCAGGCAGGCGGTGAGCGAACCGCCGCAGCAGGGCTCGATCACCACCATCCGCACCAATCCCCCGGCGAAGGATGCCGCAGCCGCAGCGCCGCAACCCTCCGTTCCCGAGCGCCCCTATGATCCGACGCAGAACCGCGTCCGTCAGGTCGGCCCGCAATTTCTGGCCGGCGATCAGGGCTCGATCGACCTCGCCAACCCGGCAACGCCGGGCCCGCAGCCGCAACAGCAGCAGTGATTGAACAGCTGGAACAGCGGCGGCGGAACCATAGCGACGTTGTGCCAGGGTGCATGAGATGCGGCGATGTCACGCGAACGTTCGGCGGGATGTGAATGCGGGTCGCTTGAGCATGGTCAGTAGGTCGTACGACCGCCGCTCAGGTCGAACGTCGATGCGGTCGTGAAGGAATTCTCTTCGGAGAGCAGCCAGACGACCATGGAAGCGATCTCACCAAGTTCGACGAAACGATCGCGCGGGATGCGGACGCGCATATATTCGATAAACTCGGGTGTCAGCCCGTCCAATATAGGTGTCCTTGCGGTGGTCGGCGTTACCGCGTTCACGGCGATCCCCGTCTTTGCGAGTTCCTTGCCAAGAGATTTGGTAAAGCCCAGCACACCAGCTTTCGCTGCGCTGTAGGCGGCGATGTTCGGATTTCCTTCCTTGCCCGCAACCGAGGAGATGTTCACGATCCGCCCGTAGTCGCGCTTTAACATGACCGGAACGACGTGCCGGCAACAATTGAAGGTTCCCGTGAGGCAGACATCGATGACGTCTTTCCACTCGCTGACATCGTATTCGATCGCGGGCTTTACCGGACCGGTAATCCCGGCGGAATTGACGAGCCCGTCGATACGGCCAAAAATCTCTTCGGTCGTCGCCGCCGCGTTTTTCACTGATACGGGATCTGCGACGTTGACGCCGAAAGCGACCGTACCGGATCCGAGAGCGGAAGCGCTGTCCTTCGCCAGGTTTTCGTTCAGGTCCCAGATGGCCACCTTGCCACCAGACTGGATGACGCGCTCTGCGATAGCATAGCCGATGCCGCGCGCACCGCCTGTGATCACGATGATCCGCTCCTTCAAGTCGATCATGTTCATTGGGCCGTTATCCTCCGATTGAGCCGCAGATAGCCGAATATCTAGTTCCGGGATTTCGCTTTCAGCGTATCGATATGAAGGTCAGGAATAAAGATATCACTCGGCCTCGCACGGCGTCGGCGATACCGGCATCGAAAGATCGCGACGCGCTTTAGGTGTTCAGTCCCCATCCATCGTAGAAGACGAGTTCATCGAGCGGCAGCCGCTGCCGCCAGCCTTTGACGGAGAGTTCAGGCTCGTCATAGAGCCGATCGACGAAACCGGCACAGAGCCAGGCGACCACTTCGATATGCTCGGGTATGCCGAGAATGCTCTTCAGATCGCCTTCGCGAAAAATGCTGACCCAGCCGATGCCGACCCCTTCCGCCCGCGCCGCAAGCCAGAGATTCTGGATGGCGCAGACGGTGGAATAGCTATCCATCTTGGGATTGTGCGTGCGCCCCAGCACGACGCTGCCGCTGCGGGTGGGATCGCAGGTCACGCATATGCCGAGCGGCGCCTCGACGATACCTTCAAGCTTGAGGGCGCGGTAGGCCTGCCGCCGCTCGCCGGCAAACATCAGCGCCGCCTCGTCGTTGGCGCTCGCGAAGGCATCCCGGACGCGCGTCCGGACAGCGGCACTTTTCACCAGAATGAAATTCCACGGCTGCATGAAGCCGACGGAGGGTGCATGATGGGCTGCCGTCAGCAGCCGCCGCACAAGGTCATCCGGCAAGGGATCGGGCAGGAACTGGCTGCGAACGTCGCGCCGCGTCATGATCGCATGATAGACGGCCTCGCGTTCGGCCAAGGAAAAACCGGACGCCGCCGAAAGGGCATCCTCATCAAAGGGTCGCATCGTCAAATCCCCAACAATGCAACCGCTCCGCCGTCCGCGCGGATCGGTCTATCTTGCCAGGCCGGTCTTCTGACTCGGCGTCATCCGTCTGCCGCAGCCTTCCCGGCAAAAAGCCAGTGGCATGATGATGCGGCAAGCGTCGGCCTTACAGCGTTGGGCACGTTCCGGCCTTGCACCGGATTCCCGATTCTCCCGCCTTACCGGCGGGCACCTGACGGCGCATCTATTTCAGGAAAGTGCTGCGGCGGCAAGCCGCGAGCCGACAGGCGGTTGAGAGGACGGCGCGGCATCCTCCACGATTCCATCCTTGCCCCGTAGGAGCCTCGAAGGACACGCCGCAGCGCCGCTTCTTTCGTCATTCATCATTTCGCGTCCGCGCCGGTGCACCCGCCTCGCCCTTCGAGGCTTCGGCCTTTGGCTGCGCACCTCAGGAGGAGGCTCTCTTGGGCATTGGTGCATGTGGCTAACATGACAGCGCTGCTGCTGTCTGGTCTTAAGGGAACAAGCCCACCCGCGTCGGTTTGAAGCGGCGTGGCAAAGCCCTTCATCGATAGTTTCTATGGCCTTGTCCCCGCCGAAGGCGTATGGACTGAGCCAGTCCATCGCAGCATCCCGGTTGCCCGTGCCCCGCCTCACACCCATGATCCTTGCGGTCGCCCTGTTCATGGAACAGATGGATTCGACCGTGATCGCCACCAGCCTGCCGGCAATCGCCGCCGATATCGGCACCTCGCCGATCGCGCTGAAGCTCGCCGTCACCAGTTATCTCGTGGCGCTGGCGATCTTCATCCCGATCAGCGGCTGGATGTCCGATCGCTTCGGTGCGCGCAACATCTTTCGCATGGCGATCTTCGTTTTCATGATCGGTTCGATCGCTTGCGCCTTTTCCAACTCGATCACGGCCTTCGTCATCTCGCGCCTGATCCAGGGCGCCGGCGGCTCGATGATGACACCGGTCAGCCGCCTGCTGCTGGTTCGGGGAACGCCACGCCACGAACTCGTCGATGCCATGGCCTGGCTCACCATTCCCGCTTTGATCGGCCCGATCATGGGTCCACCGATCGGCGGTTTCCTCACCACCTATCTCACATGGCACTGGATTTTCTGGATCAACGTCCCGATCGGCGTGCTCGGCATCATCCTCGTCACGCGTTTCCTGCCGGCCGTCGAGCCACGCAGTCCGCGACCGATGGACTTTCCGGGCTTCTTGCTGTGCGGCCTCGGCTTCTCCGGCTTCGTCTTCGGCCTGTCGGTGATCAGCCTGCCAGCCGTGCCCGTCATCTATGGTTATGCCGCGGTGACGATCGGCATCCTTGCCGGCCTCTTCTACCTCCTGCATGCCCGCCGCGTGCCCTATCCGCTTCTCGATCCGAAGATGTTCCGTTACCCGATGTTCCGGGCAGCGATCCTCGGCGCCTCGAATTTCCGCATGGGGCTTGGCGCCCTGCCGTTCCTGATGCCATTGATGCTGCAGCTCGGCTTCGGCCTGACGCCGCTGCAATCGGGCTCGGTCACCTTCGTCAGCGCGCTCGGCTCCATGGGCTCGAAATTCGCCGCCTCGCGCACCTTCAATGCCTTCGGCTTCCGCACGGTGATCTCGCTCACCACCTTGCTGGCGGCGATCTTCCTCGGCATCAACGGTCTGTTCACCGCCGAAACACCGCTGTTCCTGATCATGGCCAGCCTGCTGATCGGCGGCTTGTTTCGCTCCATGGCTTTCTCGGGCGTCAACGCCATGGCCTTTGGCGATGTCGACGACGCCGAGAGCAGCCAGGCGACCGCGATCAATGCCGTTGCCCAGCGCATCTCCATGGCGATGGGTGTGGCGATCGCCGGCGGCATTCTTGAAATTTCCAGCAGCTTCCATGGTGGCAGGCTGCTGGTCTCGGATTTCCACATTGCCTTCTTCAGCGTCTCGGCGATTTCGGCGCTGGCCTGCATCACCTTCCTGCGCTTGCCGCATGATGCCGGCGCGGAACTGACGGCGCGCGGCCGCAAGCGCCGGCATGCCGAGCCCGAAGAGGCCGTGGCGGAAAATAGCTGATCTCCCTGGCGCGTTGGAAGCACTACTCCCACAACGGTGCGCAAGGCTCGGGGCCGGCGGGAGCAAGGGCGAATGGCACGCGTGTGCTCAACATCCCATTCTACTTTATGATTTATTCACATATCAAATACACACTGCGTTTGCGCGTTTTGGGTTGCAATCCGGACATGGGCATGAGGGCTCGTGATGTGACCGTCAGCGCGGATGCCCGTATCGAGACGCCGGTCGGGCATGTTCGACTGAGCCGCAATTCTAGGCCGCCGCGGAATGTTCCAATTTTTGAAAACTATGCCTCTGACAGCCAAGCTGGCGGCGATTATCGTTGCCGTCAACCTCTGCGGCATTTCCGCTTTCGCCACCTATACGTGGATGTACGAAACCCGGGCATTGATCGATGGCGCCAAGGCCAACTGGTCCAAGGATGCGGAGCAGTTTGCCTCGCTGGCCGCCGGCGGCGTCAAGTGGGGCAAGGCGAATGCGGTCCGTGAAGCTTATTCGCTCTACCGCGACGACCCTTCGCTCGATCTTGTGCAGTTTGCCGCATTCAACGCGGAACCTGCCGCCGTCGACACATGGACACGCGATGGCATCAACGGTTTGCCCGCACCGGCCGATCTGGCGAAGAGCCTCAGTGCCAAGCCGGAGAAAACGACGATCGACGATAGCGGAATAGCCGCCGGCGTGGTCACGATCATCGCGCCGCTCCCGCTGGATAAATCAGGTAAGGCGACCGGCTACATCGTCACGAACTGGTCCGTCGAAAAAATCGCTGCTGAAGTCAGGCAGAAGGTTCTCGTATCGCTGCTCACGCAGTCCGTGATCACCGCCTTGGCGGTCATCGCCTTCCTTCTTGCCATGCGCAGCCTCGTTGGCCGGCCGATCCGGATCATCAGCGAACGGATCAGCGCCTTGCAGAAAGGCGACCTGGCCTCTCCCGTCACCTACAAGGAAAATGGCGACGAGATCGGCTTTCTGGCGCGTGCCTTGGAAGTTTTCCGCCACGAGGCTATTGCGAAGGTCGAAAGGGAGCAGGCCGCTGCCGAGCAGAGCGCTTCGCTCGATGCCGAACGGGCGCGCAATGCATTGTTCACGGAAGAAGCCAGCAACACGCAGCGGCTGGTCATGACCGCTCTCGCAAATGCATTGGAAAAGCTCGCAGCAGGCGACTTTTCCGTACACCTGGCCGATCTCGGTCCGGAGTTCGATAAGTTACGGCAGGATTTCAACAACATGGTCGAGGCCGTCGCCGCCGCCCTGACGGAGATCAAGGCCGCCTCCGTGGCGGTTGAAGGCGGCTCGAGCGAGCTGGCCTCCTCCGCAGATCAGCTCGCCAAGCGAACCGAGCAACAGGCGGCATCATTGGAAGAGACCGCTGCTGCACTGGATGAAGTGACCACCACGGTCCGAACATCGTCGCAGCGCGCCGAAAATGCCGGGAAGCTGGTCGAGGAGACAAAGCGGAGCGCTCATGTCTCGGCGACGGTGGTGCGTGATGCCATCGGGGCGATGGACCGGATTCAGACCTCGTCGAGCCAGATCGGCCGCATTATCGGCGTCATCGATGAAATCGCGTTCCAGACAAACCTGCTGGCGCTGAATGCCGGCGTCGAGGCGGCACGTGCCGGTGAGGCCGGCAAGGGTTTTGCGGTTGTCGCGCAGGAGGTGCGTGAACTCGCCCAGCGGTCGGCAAATGCGGCCAAGGAAATTAAGAACCTGATCAATGTGTCCGGCCAAGAGGTTGCCGCAGGCGTCGGGCTAGTGAACGAAACAGGCGACGCCCTGCTGAAGATCGAGGAACAGATCAACCGCATCAGCGACAGTATCGCTTCCATTGTTCAATCCTATCGCGAACAGGCAACGGGTCTGCAGGAAATCAATGGCGCGATCAATCAGATGGATCAGGCGACACAGCAGAACGCGGCAATGGTCGAGGAAACCAACGCGGCCTGCCAGGAACTGCTGCAGCAAGGACGCCTTCTGCAGGACTCGGCCGGCAGGTTCGTCGTTGGCGCGTCCGCAGCCAGCCAGACCAAACCCGTTCAAGTCGCCCGCCAATCTCGTCCCGAACCCAGAGCCTACGTGCAGCGGCATGCAGGAAATGCCGCCGTTGCCGCTGCTCCCGGCGCCTGGGAGGAGTTCTGACCTCATCTTCGTCCGATAAGCCTTAGTTCTCAGCAACCGATAATCAGGAAGGAAACAGTTATGAAGAAACTCGTGCCCGCATTTCTTTTGGCCTGCACCGCAGTTGCCGCGCCCATGGGCGTATCCATGGCGCAGGATGCCAAGCTTGCCCCGATCTTCGACTACGTGAAGAGCGACGTAACGCCCTGGTTGAACGACCCCGCCATCATCGAGGCCGTCAAGGCGCAGGACGCTGCCAACGCCAATCTCAGTGCGGCCGATATCGACGCCCTCGACAAGAAGTGGCGCGCCGAAGTCGATGGTTCCGACCATTCGATGATCGACGGCGTGCTCAACAATGCGCTGTCGAAATTCCTTCAGGCAAAGAAGGAGGCCTCCGGCGGCAAGATCACTGAGATCTTCGTCATGGATGCCAAGGGCCTGAATGTCGGCCAAAGCGACGTCACCTCAGACTACTGGCAGGGCGACGAGGGCAAGTTCCAGAAGTCCTTCGGCGCCGGCAAGGATGCCGTCTTCGTCGATGAGATCGAAAAAGATGAATCGACCCAGACGCTCCAGTCGCAGGCAAGCGTGACGATATCAGACGACACGGGAACACCGATCGGTGCCATCACCGTCGGCGTGAACGTCGACGCCCTCTGATCTCAAAGACCCTGAGCACGTCGCACGAGTGAGATCGAGTGCGACGGGCTTCCTGCCCCGGTGGGTGTAGTTCGCGCAAGAGCAGTTGCTGTCCCCAGGAGCGTCCGGTTTAGGCAGAAAAATCTGCGTGACAATGCGCGGGCGTGACGCTAAATCAGCGTCATGTCGAACACGTCAATCAACGCCTCGCGATTTTATTGGTACCGCTGCTCTCAGCGGACGCGGGTCCATGCGTAATTGAATTCGACGCGACGACAACCCGAACAGCCGCTAGTCTACCTGGCGGCTTTTTTGTTCCGCACGGTATGACCAAACAGGAGCCATACCGTGTCTGATGCTATTGATGATCTACGTATCCTCGAGATCACGCCCCTCACCAAACCCGCCGATATCCTCGCAGAAATTCACCGCGATACTGCCGTCACCGAGACAGTGACCAGCAACCGCGATGCGATCCACAAGATTCTCCGTGGCGAAGACGATCGCTTGATTGTCGTGATCGGCCCCTGCTCCATCCACGATCCGGTTGCCGCCCGGGAATATGCCGCGCGGCTCGAGGAACAGCGGCGGCGCTTTGCCGGCGATCTCGAGATCGTCATGCGCGTCTACTTCGAAAAGCCCCGCACGACCGTCGGCTGGAAGGGCCTGATCAACGACCCACACCTCGACGGCAGCTACCGCATCGAGGAAGGGTTGAGGATTGCACGACGCCTGCTGCTCGATATCAATGCAATGGGCCTTCCGGCCGGTGTCGAATTCCTCGACACGATCACCCCGCAATACATCGCCGACCTCGTCAGCTGGGGCGCGATCGGCGCCCGCACGACCGAAAGCCAGATCCACCGGCAGCTTGCCTCCGGCCTCTCCTGCCCGATCGGCTTCAAAAACGGCACCGACGGCGGTGCGCGCGTGGCCCTCGATGCGATCCTCGCCGCCTCGCAGCCGCATCACTTCCCTGCGGTCACCAAGGACGGCCAGGCGGCCATCGCCTCAACGACGGGCAATGAGGACTGCCACATCATCTTACGCGGCGGCAAACGGCCGAACTATGAGGCGGCTGACGTCGAAGCTGTCACCGCCGAAGCCGTCAAGCTCGGCGTCGCCCCGCGCATCCTCATCGATGCCAGCCATGCCAACAGCGGCAAGGATCCGTTGAACCAGCCGCGCGTCGTCAAATCCGTCGCAGCGCAGATCGCCGCCGGCAACAACGACATCAAGGGCATGATGATCGAAAGCAACCTCGTCGCCGGCCGCCAGGATCTCCTTCCTGGCAAGCCGCTGGTCTACGGCCAGTCCATCACCGATGGCTGTATCGACTGGGATATGTCGGTCGCCGTGCTGGAAGACCTCGCGAAATCGGCACGCGATCGTCGCAAGGCAGCGGCGGCCTAACCCGCCGGAAAGTACCGGACATAGGCGAATTCTTCGCCGTCTGGTGACCAGCAGGGCACGTTGATCGTGCCCTGCCCGCCGAAAAGCTCGAACAGCGTCTTCAGATTGCCGCCGTCCATGTCCATCAGCCGCAGCCGCACGTCGAGATCGCGCGGATGGTCGAACACTGAAGGGTCGTAGGACAGGATCAGCACCTTGTCATTCGAAGGCGACGGATGGGCGAACCAGTTGCCGTAATCGTCCGATGTCACCTGGTGGAGACTCGTGCCATCGGGATGGATGCGCCAGATCTGCATCAGCCCGGTGCGGCTGGAATTGAAATAGATCCACTGTCCGTCGGCGGAATAATCCGGTCCGTCATTGCGGCCCTCGCCATGCGTCAGCCGCGTCTCGGTGCCGCCGTCGACGGAGATCGTGTAGATATCGAAGAGGTCGTCGCGGATGCCGCAATAGGCAAGCTGGCGCCCGTCCGGCGACCAGCCATGCCAGTAGGATGGCAGGTTCTGGGTGATCAGCCGCGGCGTGCCGCCTTCGATCGGCAGGATATAGATCGCCGACTTGCCGAATTCGGTCTTGTCGGAAATGACGATCTCAGTGCCATCGGGCGAAATGCCGTGATCATTGTTGCAGTTGACGGCAAAGCCGGTATCGACCTTGACCACCTCGCCGCCATCGAGCGGCAATCTGTAGAGCAGCCCGTCGCCGTTCAAGAGCAGGGTGGAACCGTCGGGCGAGAAGTTCGGCGCCTCGACCAGCCTGTCCGTCTGCCAGACTTCGCGCGCCCAGCCCGTCCTGACATTGTATATCTCAACCGAGCTGCGCATGTTTCCTCCCGCAAAGCTTGATGCCGTCAGCGATCTCAATTGCGTCAGCGATCCCGGAAACGGTTGGTGATCGGATAGCGCCGGTCGCGGCCGAAATTCTTCTTGGTGATCTTCACGCCGGGCGCCGATTGCCGGCGCTTGTATTCGGCGAGATAGAGCAGGTGCTCGACCCGGTGGACGGTCGCAACATCATGGCCGCGTGCGACGATCTCCTCGACCGCCATCTCCTTTTCCACCAGGCATTCGAGAATATCGTCGAGCACGGGATAGGGCGGCAGTGAATCCTGGTCCTTCTGGTCCGGGCGCAGTTCGGCCGATGGCGCCTTGTCGATGATATTTCGCGGGATCACCTCGCCTGACGGTCCCAACGCCCCCGGCGGCACATTTTCGTTGCGCCAGCGGGAAAGCGCATAGACCTGCATCTTGTAGAGATCCTTGATCGGATTGAAGCCGCCGTTCATGTCGCCGTAAAGCGTGGCATAGCCGACCGACATTTCCGACTTGTTACCCGTCGTCACCACCATCGAGCCGAACTTGTTGGAGATCGCCATCAGGATGACGCCGCGCGCCCGACTCTGCAAGTTCTCTTCGGTGATGCCGCTATCCGTCCCCTCGAAAAGGCTGGAGAGCGCATTGCTGAAGCCCGTCACCGGCTGCTCGATCGGCACGATGTCATAGCGGCAGCCAAGCGCCTTGGCGCAATCGGCCGCATCCTTCAGCGAATCCTCGGAGGTGTAACGGTAAGGCAGCATGACGGTGCGTACCCGCTCCTCGCCAAGTGCGTCGACGGCGATCGCCGCGCAGATCGCCGAGTCGATGCCGCCGGAAAGGCCGAGCACGACGGTCTTGAAGCCGTTCTTGTTGACATAATCGCGAAAGCCGAGCAGGCAGGCGCGGTAATCGGCCTCCTCGCGCTCGGGAATATGCGCCATGGGCCCTTCGGCGCAGTGCCAACCGCTGTCGCCGCGCTTCCATGTCGTCACCGCCAGCGCGGTTTCGAACTGGCTCATCTGGAAGGCGAGCGACTTGTCGGCATTGAAAGCGAAGCTCGCGCCGTCGAAGACCAGCTCGTCCTGGCCGCCGAGCTGGGCGGCATAGATCAGCGGCAGCCCGGTCTCGATCACCTGCTTCAGCACCACCTGATGGCGGATATCGACCTTGCCCCGATAATAGGGCGAACCGTTCGGCGACAGCAGGATTTCAGCCCCGCTTTCGGCCAGCGTCTCACAGACGCCGAGATCGCCCCAGATATCCTCGCAGATCGGAATGCCGATGCGCACGCCACGAAAATTCACCGGCCCCGGCATGGCGCCCTGATCGAAGACACGCTTCTCGTCGAACTCGCCGTAGTTCGGCAGGTCGATCTTGTCGCGCACCGCGATCACCTTGCCGCCGTCGAGCACGGCGACCGAATTGTAGCGCCCGGTCTCGTCCTGCCGGGGAAAGCCGATGATGACGCCCGGTCCGCCATCGGCGGTATCGGCCGCGAGATTCTCGACCGCCTTCCAGCAGGCGCGGATGAAGGCGGGCTTCAGTACAAGGTCCTCCGGCGGATAACCGGAGATGAAAAGCTCGGTCAAGACGAGCAGATGCGCGCCCTCCCGGGCAGCGTCAGCGCGCGCCTCACGCGCTTTGGCGAGATTGGCTGCGACGTCGCCGACAGTTGGATTGAGCTGGCCGATGGCGATGCGGAAGATATCAGAGAGCGCGTTTTCCTGTGTCATGTCATTTATTTAGCCTGCAGCTTCCGCAACGGCAACATGTTCGCTGCGAAAGCACCACCCGGCAGTGACCAAATTTTTATGAAGGGTGCGCCAGAGCGCCGCGGGACTCGATACACATTGCAATTTACAGACGGAGCGGAATACTGCGCCGGAAGCGACAGCATCGGAAACACAGCCATGAATAACTTTTCGAACTTCGTGCACCATCATTTCGACAAGCCAGCCGAAGAGCTCGGCACGATCGAGAAGCGCGTGCTGGCAAAAGCGCACGCGCGCAAGATCATCTCGACCGACGTCAATGCCGCCTTCTCCGCCGAAGCCTCATTCGGCGAGCGTATCGCCGACGGCATCGCCCGCGTCGGTGGCTCCTGGTCCTTCATCATCGCCTTCCTCGCCTTTCTCGTCGTCTGGACTGTGATCAACACCATCATCCTGGCGACCGGCGCTTTCGACCCCTACCCCTTCGTCTTCCTGAACCTGATCCTGTCGATGCTTGCCGCCATCCAGGCGCCGATCATCATGATGTCGCAGAACCGCCAGGCCGAGCGCGACCGCTTCGAGGCCGCCAAGGATTACGAAGTCAATCTCAAGGCCGAGCTCGAAGTGCTCTCGCTGCACCAGAAGATCGACATGAGCGTGCTGACCGAACTGACGGCGCTGCGCGAGGATGTGGCTCGCCTCAGCGCTGCGCTTGCCGCCAAGGGTTAAACCGGATTCACCGCGTATTGCGGCAGGCCGTCCGATATTTCGTAGAAATCGCCCTTGTCGGCGCAGTAGATATGGTGGCCGAATGCAAGCCCACTCGGTTCGTCGAAAGCGCCTGCCATCACCGAAATCTCCGCCGATCCGTCCGCCTGCCAGAACAGCGCGGAACCGCAATTCGAGCAGAAGCCACGCTGCGCCTCCTCGCTCGACCGGTACCAACGGACCGCCTCGGTGCCTTCTACCGAAAGAGCCGCGCGGGCCACGTTGACCGCGGCGTAATAAAACCCCGTCTGCCGGCGGCACTGCGAGCAATGGCAGCCGACGACAGGTCCTGGCTTCGCCGTCGTTGAAAATCGCACGGTGCCGCAAAGGCAGCCGCCTGTATGCCGTTCAGTCATGATCGCTCTCCCGCTTATGACGGAACGTTGCCGCCGATCGCCCGCGGCGTCAAATCCATTCCCTTCAACAAAATCATCAGAAATTTTGAGGATCGTCGTCCTTATGCACTTGGCCGGCGCGACTCCCGTGTTGCTTGTAGACAACACCCGCCAACCTCCTCCCAGCATCGCATTGAATCGATCGCGGTTGTCGGCAATACTAACGGCTCAATTCAATCTCGGGAGACTGACATGAGAGCGACCCTGTCCGAACAGAAAGGAAACATCCCCCACAAGGACATTCAGCTTCATGAACATTCGGTTCTCCCGCGCGAGGAAAAGCTCGCGACGCCATAACCTCTTCCTGAAATTCTTCCGCGACGATGCGAATGCCGCCGACCGCGAGCGGCGTTGGTCGCGTATGCGCAAATTCCTCTCCTACTACCGTCCGCACTTGCCTTTGCTGCTGGCGGATCTGCTTTGCGCCATCCTTGTCGCCGGCACGGCGGTCGCCCTGCCGCTCTGCGCCAACGTCGTCACCAGCCGGCTTTTGACTCTGCCCGACGCACCGCAGGCTTTCGCGCAGATCCTTGTGATGGGAGGCATCATGTTGACCGTTCTGGCCGTCCAGATCGTCGCCATCTTCTTCGTCGATTATCGCGGCCACGTGATGGGCGCGCGCATCGAAGCGACGGTGCGGCAGGAACTCTTCGAGCACTGCCAGAAGCTCTCGTTCAGCTTCTACGACCGCCAGCGCACCGGACAGCTGATGAGCCGCATCACCAATGACAGCCTGTGGCTGGGCGAGCTCTTTCATCATGGCCCCGAGGATCTTTCCATCGCCGTACTCAAATACGGCGGCGCCATGCTGGTGCTGTTCTTCATCGATCCGCCATTGGCAGGCATCATCCTGCTGCTCACCCCGGTGGCGGTCGCCTACGCGCTCTATTTCAACCGCCGCATGAACCGCGCGCTCGAAGCCAGCAAACGGCAGATCGCCGCCGTCAATGAACGCGTCGAGGATGCGCTTGCAGGCATCCGCGTGGTCCAGTCCTTCGCCAACGAGGCGCTGGAGAAGGAACGCTTCGCCGAGCAGAACCGGCGCTTCCTGCAAAGCCGCGCCGAAGGCTACCGCAGCGAAGCCTGGTTTTCAGTCGGCACCGAAACCTTCGCCCAGCTCGTCACCATATTGGTGATCATCGTCGGCGGCCTGCGCATCCTGGCGGCGGAGCTGACCGTGCCTGATATGCTGACCTTCCTGCTCTGCGTCGCCGTGCTGGTCGATCCTGTGCAGCGGCTGGCGAATTTCGTGCGCCTCTGGCAGGAGGGTTATACCGGCTTCGTCAGGGCCATGGAGATCCTGGAAATTGCCCCTGACATCACCGATCGGCCGGAAGCGCGGCCGATGCCGGCACCAAGGGGCGAGATCAGTTTTTCCAACGTCGCCTTCGGTTACGAGGCCGATGGCCCGCGGGTGCTCGAGCAGCTGTCCCTCACCATCGCCCCCGGGGAGTTCGTCGCCCTGGTCGGCCCGTCAGGGGTCGGCAAGAGCACGCTTTGCGCGCTGATACCGCGTTTCTACGATGTCGAGGCCGGGGCGATCCAGATCGATGGCATCGACATCCGCGATGTGACGCTGGCCTCGCTCCGGCGCCATGTCGGGGTGGTACAGCAGGATGTCTACCTGTTTGCCGGCACGGTGGCGGAAAACCTGCGTTATGGCCGGCCCGACGCCAGCGATGCCGAGCTGGAAGCCGCCGCGCGCGCCGCCAATGCGCACGACTTCATCATCGCCCTGCCCCATGGCTATGACACAGATATCGGCCAACGCGGCGTCAAGCTCTCGGGCGGCCAGCGCCAGCGCATCACCATCGCCCGCGCCTTCCTCAAGAATCCGGAGATCCTGATCTTCGATGAGGCGACCAGCGCGCTCGACAACGAGAGCGAACGGGCGGTGCAGCAGGCGCTGCTCAGCCTGGCAAACGGCCGAACCACCCTGGTCATCGCCCACCGCTTGTCGACCGTCCGCCATGCCGACCGCATCCTGGTTCTGACGGCTGATGGCATCGCCGAACAGGGCACCCATGACGAGCTCATGGCGCAAGACGGCGTCTACGCCAATCTGCACAGTGTCCAGGCGAGTATATGAGTGCAGCAACAAAAAGCACGGATCGCCCCGCGATCGGACAGCCGAAAAAACCGGCCAACCCCTCTTTCGTCATGCTCGGGCTTGTCCCGAGCACCTGCCGACGGCTCAGCAGATCCTCGGCACAAGGCCGAGGATGACGCCGAGTGAAGGGCAAGGCCAGTCAACAGAAAGCCCGGCGGAACCGGGCTTTTATCATATGTTTTGGCCTAATCTCAGCCGTTGGCAACCATCCGCTTCTCGTCGCGGCCGCCCTTCATGCGTTCGGCAAGCAGGAAGGCCAGCTCGAGTGCCTGGTCGGCGTTGAGGCGCGGATCGCAATGGGTGTGGTAGCGGTCCTGCAGGTCTTCTGCGGAGACCGCGCGAGCGCCGCCGGTGCACTCGGTCACGTCCTTGCCAGTCATCTCGATATGGATGCCGCCCGGATGCGAGCCTTCGGCGCGGTGGATCTGGAAGAAGCTTTCGACTTCCGACAGGATCCGCTCGAAGGGACGGGTCTTGTAGTTGTTGAGCGTGATCGTGTTGCCGTGCATCGGATCGCAGGACCAGACGACCTTGCGGCCCTCGCGCTCGACGGCACGAATGAGCTTCGGCAGGCTGTCGGCGACCTTCTCATGGCCGAAGCGGCAGATCAGCGTCAGGCGCCCGGCCTCGTTGGCAGGATTCAGGATGTCGATCAGTTGCAGCAGGTCGTCGGCCTGCAGCGACGGGCCGCATTTCAGGCCGATCGGGTTCTTGATGCCGCGGCAATATTCGACATGCGCATGGTCGGCCTGGCGCGTACGGTCGCCGATCCAGATCATGTGGCCCGACGTTGCATACCAGTCGCCCGATGTGGAATCGACACGGGTCAGCGCCTCCTCGTAACCGAGCAGCAGCGCCTCATGGCTGGTGAAGAAGTCGGTCTCGCGCAGGCTCGGATGGTTTTCCGAGGTAATGCCGATCGCCTTCATGAAATCCATGGTTTCGCTGATCCGGTCGGCAAGTTTGCGGTAGCGCTCGCCCTGCGGGCTGTCCTTGACGAAGCCGAGCATCCACTGATGCACGTTTTCGAGATTGGCGTAACCGCCCATCGCGAAGGCGCGCAGCAGGTTCAGCGTTGCAGCCGACTGGCGATAAGCCATGGCCTGGCGTTCCGGATTCGGAATGCGCGACTCCTCGGTGAACTCGATGCCGTTGATGATGTCGCCGCGATAGGCCGGCAGCGTCACGTCGCCCTGCTTCTCGACATTCGACGAACGCGGCTTGGCGAACTGGCCGGCGATGCGGCCGACCTTGACGACCGGCAACTGCGCACCGAAGGTCAGCACCACGGCCATTTGCAGGAAGGCGCGGAAGAAATCGCGGATATTGTCGGCGCCGTGTTCGGCGAAGCTCTCGGCGCAGTCGCCGCCCTGCAGCAGGAAGCCGTTGCCTTCGGCGACATTGGCGAGATGCTTCTTCAGGCGGCGCGCTTCACCTGCAAAGACAAGCGGCGGATAGCTGGCGAGCGTGGCTTCCGTTGCCGCCAAAGCGGCTGCGTCGGGATATTCGGGAACCTGCAGGATCGGTTTTTGCCGCCAGCTGCTCGGGGTCCAATTGTCTGCCATCTCACTCACCTGTTCTCACATCCATACCTCAGGATGCCCTCAATATGCGGCGGCTTATAGACCTTTAGACCCGGCTTGCAAAGACCATTCGCCGACAGTTGTCGCCTCGCCGCCGCCGCCCACCCTGCTCTGGTTAAACCAGCATATACCATGTCGATTTTCCCATATTTTAGACTTTCAATGTAGAACCGGAGAGAGTTTCAATTTCGGGGACGTGGCATGGCAATCCTTCCGCCCGGTTTCATATCGGACCGCTCGGGCAATTTCGGCATCATGACGGCACTGCTGGTGGTGCCGCTCTTCGGTGCGGCCGGCATGGCGGTGGATTTCGCCCACGCACTCAGCTTGAGGACGCAGCTCTACGCCGCTGCCGATGCCGCCGCCGTCGGTTCGATCGCGGAGAAATCCGGCGCGGTCGCAGCCGCCATGACCATGAGCGGCAACGGCACGATCTCGCTCGGCAAGGACGACGCCCGCAATATCTTCATGTCTCAAATGTCCGGCGAGCTAACTGACGTTCATGTCGATCTCGGAATCGACGTCACCAAGACTGCCAACAAGCTGAATGCGCAGGTTTCCTTCAGCGCGACCGTGCCCACCACCTTCATGCGCATCCTCGGCCGGGACTCGATCACGATCGCCGGCGCCGCGACTGCCGAATATCAAACCGCCGCCTTCATGGATTTCTACATCCTGCTCGACAACACGCCCTCCATGGGTGTCGGCGCGACCCCGAGCGACGTCTCGAAGCTGGAGGCCAAGACAGGCTGCGCCTTCGCCTGCCACCAGATGGACAAGAGCACCAACAACTACACCATTGCCAAGAGCCTCGGCGTCGCCATGCGCATCGATGTGGTGCGTTTGGCCACCCAGGCACTGACCGACACGGCCAAGACCGAGCGTGTCAGCAGCGACCAGTTCCGCATGGGCGTCTATACTTTCGGCACCAAAGCCGAAGACGCGAAGCTGACGACCATTTCGGGCCTCACCTCCGACCTCACGAAGGTGAAAAATTACACAGACGCGGTCGACCTGATGACCATTCCCTACCAGAACTACAACAAGGACCAACTCACCAATTTCGACAGCGCCATGACGCAGATGAACACCATCATCGATACTGCCGGTGATGGCACATCGAATATCAGCCCGCAAAAGATCCTGTTCTTCGTTTCCGAT
Organism: Rhizobium sp. BT-226; assembly: GCF_025847085.2. Lineage (NCBI taxonomy): Bacteria > Pseudomonadati > Pseudomonadota > Alphaproteobacteria > Hyphomicrobiales > Rhizobiaceae > Rhizobium > Rhizobium sp. BT-226. The sequence continues at coordinate 771,047 of NZ_JAOYTI010000001.1, forward strand.
GGCGTCGGCGACAGCTACAAGCCGTCGACATGCACCAAGAAGACGACCGGCGGTCGCTGCCAGGAGCCGATCGATACCTCCTTCTGCAAGCCCTTGAAGGATCGCGGCGTCAAGATCGCTGTGCTCTACACCACCTACCTGCCGCTGCCGAGCAACGACTGGTATAAAGACTGGATCAGGCCGTTCCAGAGCGAGATCCCGACGAAGATGCAGGCCTGCGCCTCGCCCGGCCTTTATTTCGAGGTGTCGCCGACCGAAGGCATCGCCGAAGCGATGAAAGAACTCTTCCTCAAGGTCATCCGCGCGCCGCGCATCACCAGCTAAGAGGGCTCAAATCCGCTTGCCGTCGCGGATCCGATAGCTCGGCGCATACATGGTGACGAGCTCTTCGGCCGCCGTCGGGTGCAGCGCCATCGTCCGGTCGAAATCGTCCTTGGTGCAGCCTGCCTTCAGCGTGATGCCGAGCAGCTGCGCCATCTCGCCGGCATCGTGGCCGAGGATGTGGGCGCCGACCACCTTGCGGCTTGCCGCATCGACGATCAGCTTCATGATCATCCGCTCAGCCCGCCCGGAAAGCGTGGCCTTCAGCGGCCGGAACTGGGCGCGGTAGACTTCGAGTTCGGAATAACGCTTGCCCGCCTCCTCTTCCGAGAGGCCGACGGTGCCGATCTCAGGCTGCGAGAAGACGGCAGTCGGGATCAGCTCGTAGTCCGGCCGGGTCGGATTATTCTTGTACTCGGTCTCGATGAAGCACATCGCCTCGTGGATCGCCACCGGCGTCAGCTGTACCCGGTTGGTGACATCGCCGAGCGCATAGATGTTTTCGACATTGGTGCGGGAATATTCGTCAACGATAACGGCGCCGCGTTCGTCGACGGCGACGCCGGCCGCCTCGAGGCCGAGGCCTTCGGTGTTCGGATCGCGCCCGAGAGCCAGCATGACGACGCCGGCTTGCAGCGTGCCGTTGTTCAGCGTCTCCAGAATGAGCCCGTCCTCACCCTTCGAAACCTTCTGCAGCGTGTCGTGGCAAAAGATGCGGATGCCCTTGGCGGCCATCGCCTCATGCAGCCCACGCCTCAGATCCTCGTCGAAACGCGACAGGATCTCGGCGCCGCGATAGATCAGCGTCGTCTCGACGCCGAGACCATGGAAGATATTGGCGAACTCGACGGCGATATAGCCGCCGCCCGCGATCACGATCGATTTCGGCAGCTCTTCGAGATGAAAAGCCTCGTTGGAGGAGATGCAGAGCTCGTGACCGGGAAGCGCTGCATGCGGATTCGGCCGTCCGCCGGTGGCGATTACGATCGTCTTTGCCGTCACCGTCTGTCCGGTCTTCAGCAGCCGGACCGTATGGGCATCGACGAGTTCCGCGCGCGTTTCCAGGATCTCGGCATTGGCGCCGGCGAGACCTTTCTTGTAGAGGCCCTCCAGACGGGCGATTTCAACATCCTTGGCCGCCACCAGCTTCTTCCAGTCGAAGCTGCTTTCGCCAACCGTCCAGCCGAAGCCCGCCGCATCCTCGAAATGCTCGTGGAACTGCGAAGCATAGACGAAGAGCTTCTTCGGCACGCAGCCGCGGATGACGCAGGTGCCGCCGTAGCGATACTCCTCGGCGATCGCCACTTTCTTGCCGAGCGATGCGGCGACACGGGCGCCGCGCACGCCTCCGGAACCGCCGCCGATGACGAAGAGGTCGTAGTCGTAGGAAGACATGAGGAGCTCCGGAAGGGAATCGCAGGACGGATGTTCCTGATATAGGGGCGATCGTCATGAAAACAAAAGCCCGCTCCTGCGTCATCCGGTTCCCATTGCCGAATCTTCATTGTACAGGGCTGACCCCAGTCACCGTTTACGGTTGACCCGGTCGGCCGAGGCTGGCAGGCAATCCATGGGATGGAAAAGAATGGCGGAGCAAAAGATGGATCAAACTCTCTTCAGCAACCTGTGCAAGGCCGGCAAATTCAAGGAAGCGCTCGGCCTCGCTATTCAAGGCCATGAGAATGAAAAATACACGCCGAGCCGCTTCTCGATCGATAAGAAGACGAGGCTGCCGATCTTCTATCGTGGCAACAAGCGCGTAGAGCCGGATGAGACGGGTGAATGGCAACTTGCAAAGAACCCGAACCCGTAGGGGCTGAGTTGCGGCGCACATGCGTTGCCAATTGCATATGCTTAGCGATCGGCGCTGTCAGCGGGTAATCCGGAAATCCGTCGGGTTCTCCTCAAGCTGGGTTGCTTCCGTCTCGACGCTCGAAACAGACGCCCCCGAAGGCCCGCGCCTGAAACGCTCGATCATTGTCGTGACGGCGGCGTCGGGTCCTGCGATCACAGCGACGACAGCCCCGTCCTCTTCATTGCGAACCCAACCCGTCAAGCCGAGCCGCACCGCCTCATCGCGGGTCCAATAGCGAAAACCCACACCCTGGACCTTGCCGGATATCCGCACTCGGACGGCCCTACCGTGATCGGACATGTCTGCAGTCACCTGAAGCCTCGCCGGCAGCATTTACCGCATCATAACAAAAAAGCCCGGACGATGCCGGGCTTTTGTAAATTTGATGGGCCAGACCTTACTGCTGGGCAGCCGGTGCCGGAGCCGGAGCGGTCGGGCTGTCGGTTGCCGGCGGCGGTGCCTTGATCACCTTGGAAAGCTCGGCGTTGCTCTGTTTTTCCAGGTCGCGGGAAATGCCCTGCGCCCAGATGTCGGCAGCCTTCGCCGTCTCGCGCGAGGCGACCGGGCCATCGCGCAGCAGCTTCTTGCCGACGTCGGAATTATAGAAGTCGGCGATCGCCTTCAGCTCTTCGACGGTGAAGGTCTTGGCATAGGTCAGTGCCGCCTCCTTCTCCAGATCGCCGCGGCGCGGCGCCAGCGCCAGCGCCTGCGCATCGACCGTCGACGAAATGATGTCCTGGTAGTTCGGCGAATCCTGGATCAAGCCGGCCTTCAGACGCTCGGCGAGACCGGGCAGGATGTTGTCGAACTGAGCCGTGGCGCCGATGGCGTCGATCGCCGCGCGAGACGCCTTCAGCTGCTCCTCGGAGACTTCCTGCGCCTGGACGGCGGAGACGAAGGCAAGCCCGGAAAGAACGACGGTCGCAGCGGCGAGACGGCCAAGACCTGCAATGTTCATCATGAGTATATGCTCCTGTTATCTGTTTGCCTGCAGCGTGCGCGCACCCGCAGGACCGGCAATGATCGCAAGTGCCGCCATATTGATAAAGAGCCCGTGTTCAACGACGCCGGGTATGGAATTCAGCTCGCTCGAAAGCGCCTCTGCATCAGGAATGCGGCCAAAAGATGCATCGATGATGTGATGGCCGCCATCCGTGGTAAACTCTCCGTCACCCGACTGGCGCAGATCGAGTTCACCGGCAAGACCGAGCCGAGCCGCGACCTTTTCGATGGCGATCCGTGTCGAGACGAGCCCGAAAGGATTGACCTCGATCGGCAGCGCGAAGGCGCCGAGCGTTTCCACCAGCTTGCTCTCGTCGGCAATGACGATCATTCGCTCGGAGGCGGCCGCGACGATCTTTTCGCGCAACAGCGCGCCGCCACCGCCCTTGATCAGCCTGAGCGCCTGATCGACCTCGTCGGCGCCATCGATCGTTAGGTCGAGTGCCGGCAGTTCGTCGAGCGACTTCAGCGGCACGCCGAGTTCGACGCAGAGCCGCGCGGTTCGTTCGGACGTCGGAACCCCTTCGACCCTGAAGCCGCCCGCGACCTTCTCCGCCAGCAGGCGAACGAATTCTTCCGCCGTGCTGCCGGTGCCGATCCCGAGACGCATCCCGCTTTCGACATGAGCGAGTGCGGCCTCGGCGGCCTTGATCTTCATTTCGCGGGCATCCATGCGCCGCCAGCTCCGATTATTGCGTTGGATGTGCTGTTTACACGGCTCGCCTAGCAAACGAAAGTCAAAATCATCACGGAAAATGAAAAGCCGAAACAGAGGCCTGCAGCCTTCCCAACCATCGCCGGACGTTGCTTTCCGCCGCATGATCGCCTACCTCAGGACGATCCATCGCTTCTCAAGACGACCATCGCTCAAAGAGACATGCCCTTGACCCCTGTTCCCGCTCGCCCGGCGCTCGTCGTCTTCGATCTCGACGGCACCCTTCTCGATACCCACGTAGATCTGGTCGAGAGCCTGAACCATACGATCGCGGCCCTTGACCTCGAACCGGTCAGCTACGACGACCTCACTCATCTCGTCGGCCAGGGCGCGCGCGTCATGATCGAGCGCGCCTGCCGGCTGCGTGGCCATCCGCTTGAAAGCGACGCCTTGCCGCCGCTGGTCGAGCGTTTCGTCGCCCATTATGCCGGCAACATGCCCGGCCGGACCGAACCCTATCCGGGCCTGGTTGCCGCGATGGACCGGCTGAAATCTCAGGGTTACCGCCTCGCCGTCTGCACCAACAAGATGGAGAGCCTGGCGCTCGGCCTGCTCGGCAAGCTCGAGCTTACCCGATATTTCGACGCCATCACCGGCGGCGACAGCTTCGAATATCGCAAGCCCGACGCCCGCCACCTCACCGGCACCATCGAACGTGCCGGCGGCGACATCACCCGCACCGTGATGATCGGCGACAGCGTCAACGACATCGCCGTTGCGAGAAACGCCGGCGTACCGTCGATCGCCGTGCCTTTCGGTTATTCGGATGTGCCGGTCTCAAGCCTCGATCCGGATAAGATCATTATGCATTACGATGAGCTGACGCCGGAACTGGTGGAGAGACTGTTGCGGGAGTTTGCGACGAAGGTTGCGGTCTGAGGCGGCCGCTCACCTCTCCTCCCTCCTTCCTGTGCTCGTCACAGGAATCCAGCCACGGCGCGTCAGCGCCGTGAATGAATCAATACCTCAAGGGAAGAGTCCTTCGCGCCCAATGACTTGGGCGCACTGGATTCCTGTGACGAGCACAGGAATGAGGGAGATGGTAGTCGCGGTTCTCGCCAAGTTTTTTGCCAACGCGGATAAAGCCCATTCATCCGAAGCTTCGGGCCACACTTCACTTCTATGGCGCGCAAACGCCGCCAAAAACAAAACGGGCGGCCCGGAGACCGCCCGCCAGCACCACTAATCAAATCCGATATCAGATCTGCGCCCCTCGCGCCTTGCTCGTCGCGTCGAAAGCCTTGTCGACATAAGCGTCGCGGCCGTAGACGTCGTCGAAATATTCCACCACGCCGTCCTTGTTCGGCCAGGCGGTGAAGTAGGAGACGTAGACCGGGATCTTCTGCGGCACGCGCACCGCATGATTCTGGCCGCTGGCGATCTGCTTGGCGACGTCGTCGACCGTCGTGCCGAGCACGGCGGCCGCCATCGCGCGCGGATCGGCAAGGCGCACGCAACCGTGGCTCAGCGCCCGCATGTCGCGCTTGAAGAAGCTCTTCGACGGCGTGTCGTGCATGTAGATCGCGTGGCTGTTCGGGAAGAGGATCTTCAGTTCGCCGAGCGCATTGTCGCTGCTCGGCGGCTGGCGCACCGAAACATTATTGGTCGAGCCATACCAGTCGACACTCGACGAGGCGACGGCGTGGCCGTTCACCTCGACCTCATAACCGAGCTGGTCGAGATAGTTCGGATCCGAGCGCAGCTTCGGCAGCATCTCGTTGATGATGATCGACTGCGGCACGCCCCAGAAAGGGTTGAACTCGACCGTCTCGATTTCGTCGTCGAAGAAATAGGTCTGGTTGTTCTTGCCGCCGACCACTACGCGCATCGACAGCTGTTCCTTGCCGTCATTGTGGTAGTAGACCATGTAAGCCGGCTGGTTGATCATGACGTAACGGGAACCGAGATCCTCCGGCAGCCAGCGCGCCTGCTCCATGGCGACGACGAGCTTGTCGATCTTCGAGGCATTGGTATCGCCGCCGGTCATGGCGCGCACCGTCGCCTGGCCGATGACGCCATCGGGCTTCAGCCCACGCTCTTTCTGGAAATCCTCGACCAGCGAAACGATGTCGGGCGAATAGTCGATGCTGCCGGCGTAAGCAGCAAGCGTTGCCGCATGATCGGTCCTCAGCGTTTCGGAACCGTGCTTGCCAATCGCCTTGACGATATTGGCGATCTCCGGCGAGCTGTCGCCAGGCCTCAGCAACCTGTCGAGCGAAACGACGATTCGCTCCTCATTGCCGCCGTCGGCGGCGCGAAGCTTGGCAAGCTCCGCCTTCAGCGCCTGGAACTGCGGACTATCAGGCGAGCGGCTGGCGATGTAGGCGCCGACATCGGGGCTCAGGCGGGCAAGCTTCAGCACCGGGGCCAGATTGACCACCTTGCGCTGGAAGTCGTGATAGCCGGAGATCTTGTTCGGATCGATGCGGCCGCGCACCGTGTCCTGCACGAAGGCGAGCACCTTGGCGGAGAGATCGAGCTCGAACTGTGTCAGCGCCCGATCGCGAAAGGCGGGATCGGGATTGGCCGGGTCGATATCAGGCGTCTGGACGGCGTAATCCGCCGGGTCGAGGCCAACGAAGGACGCATCGGCAAGTACCAGCATCGCCGACTTGGCGCGGTCGTTGATCTGGTTGCCTTCGACCCAGACAAGCGGATTGCGGCTGTCGCCGTAATAGGCTTCAAGCGCCTTTGCGACGTCGGCATTGGCGCGCACCTTGGCCTGCGCCAGGAAACGGCGCTGCACGGCCGGCTCGGCGCTGGCATCACCGCTGCCCGAAACATCGGCGACCGCGCCGGTGACGACGGGATCGGCGAACCTGCCGGTGTCGACGAACTGCAGCGTCTCAGTTTTATAGGTATAATAACGCGGACCGCTCACCTTCGGCAGCGGCGCTTCCGGGTCGAGCCCGCCAAGCGATCCGCCAACGCCGCCCCGCTGGCCTACGCGGCCGGGCGGCATCTGGTCCATGAAGATAGTGCTCTGGGTCCGCTGCCTATCGCCGCGCAGCATATCCATCAGTGTGTAAGCATGCGCGGGAGCGGCGCTCATCAATGCCACGCCGCAGGAAATTGCCAACGCGGATGCCGCGCTTTTCAAAACGAAGGTCATATATATTCCAGTCCCGGTGTCATGCTGTTCTCAGCTCAAATCCCGCGAAACTCAAGCAGCGTAGGGCCTCATTGATCAGAAACCGGCTTGCGCCGCCAGCGCCGGCGGACTCAATTCTGTGTGACGGAGATCCTGCACGGCGCCGTGCAGCAGTTCACACAAAATTATGAAATTATTAGTTAATTTTTTACCGAATTTTTGCCGGCAGACCAGTGCGGCGAAAACGCCTCGGCGCATAAAATATCCAACGTGGCCTAAAAAGCACGCCGCCAGGCCAGGGCAAACATGAGTTCCGCTTTCAATATTTCGCACGGCGTCCGGTTTTCTTATCAAGCTTTCCAACCTATAAGACCTCATCTTCGAAAATGTCCGAAAACAGCATGTAAAGGGAAGGCAAGGCTGATGACCGCAACCCGCACCGAAACCGATACTTTTGGCCCGATCGAGGTCGCCGCCGACCGATATTGGGGCGCCCAGGCCGAGCGTTCGCTCGGCAATTTCAAGATCGGCTGGGAAAAGCAGCCGCTGTCGATCGTGCGCGCGCTCGGCATCGTCAAGCAGGCCGCCGCCCGCGCCAACATGTCGCTCGACCAGCTCGATCCTGCCCTCGGCAAAGCGATCGTCGAGGCCGCCCAGGAGGTGATCGACGGCAAGCTGAACGACCACTTTCCGCTGGTCGTCTGGCAGACCGGTTCAGGCACGCAGTCCAATATGAATGCCAACGAGGTGATCTCCAATCGTGCGATAGAAATGCTCGGCGGCGTCATGGGTTCCAAGAAGCCGGTGCATCCGAACGATCACGTCAACATGAGCCAGTCGTCGAACGACACCTATCCGACGGCCATGCACATCGCCTGCGCCGAGCAAATCGCCCATCACCTGCTCCCGGCCCTCAAGCACCTGCATGCCGCCCTTGATATGAAGGTCACCGAATTCAGCCACATCATCAAGATCGGCCGCACCCACACCCAGGATGCGACGCCGCTGACACTCGGCCAGGAATTTTCGGGTTATGCCGCACAGGTCGGCTCCGCCATCAAGCGCATCGAAATGACCCTGCCCGGCCTTTGCGAGCTCGCCCAGGGCGGTACTGCCGTCGGCACCGGCCTCAACGCGCCGGTGGGCTTTGCCGAAAAGGTCGCCGAAGAGATCGCCGCCATCACAGGCATGCCTTTCGTCACTGCGCCCAACAAGTTCGAGGCGCTCGCCTCGCATGACAGCATGGTCTTTTCCCACGGTGCCATCAACGCGGCAGCCGCCGCCCTCTTCAAGATCGCCAACGACATCCGCCTGCTCGGTTCCGGCCCGCGCGCCGGCCTCGGCGAGCTGGCGCTGCCGGAAAACGAGCCCGGCTCCTCGATCATGCCCGGCAAGGTCAATCCGACCCAGTGCGAGGCGCTGACGCAGGTCTGTATCCATATCTTCGGCAACAACGCGGCTCTGACCTTCGCCGACAGCCAGGGCCATTTCGAACTCAACGTCTATAATCCGATGATGGCCTATAACTTCCTGCAGTCGGTGCAGCTGCTCGCCGACGCCGCCGTCTCCTTCACCGACAATTGCGTCGTCGGCATCGAGGCGCGCGAAGACAATATCAAGGCGGGCCTCGAACGCTCGCTGATGCTGGTCACTGCACTTGCCCCGAAGATCGGCTACGACGCGGCGGCCAAGATCGCCAAGACGGCGCACAAGAACGGCACGACGCTGAAGGAAGAGGCCCTCGCCAGCGGCCTGGTGACATCGGAAGAGTACGACGAGATCGTGCGCCCGGAAACGATGATCGGGCCGAAGTAAGAAGGTCGCATAGGCCACAGCCCCTCATCCGGCTGCCGCCACCAACCGGGGTCGAGCCACAGGTCTCGACCCGTCCTTCGGACCCCCGCTCGGGGGGAGAAGGGGATATGCCGCAACGCCTCGACTCCCTCCAGCCTATAGCAAGGCAAACAGCGAAAAATTGTCCATCACGACGGAATTGCCCATGAAATCGAAACGGATTTCTTCAATGTCTTCGAGATTGACCTCGAGAGTGGGGCCGGTGACTTCAAGCTCCTGCTGATAGACGATCTGGCCATCGTTCAGGGCGGTGAGCGTCAGGTGAAAGGGCGCTGCCGACAATTCGGCAATCGAAACGCTCTGAAAGGTGAACTCCCCGCCATCGAGCATTTTCAAGCTTACGGGCGCGGAACCTGGAAATAGGACCGTATCGCTGAAACCGTCCTCGGTGATGGCGTCGACGCCCGGGATGGTATCATAGACATACCCGTTCAGAAGCGTCAGGTCGTGGCTGCCGTTCACCGAAAGTGCAAAGTTGCGGTAGTCAGGTAGAGAGAAATTATCCGCCCTCGAGGTGACGCCCATATCGTCGAAATCCAGGACTTCGTGGTATTTTTCGCCTACGTCGACGCCGTCGATCGCAAGGGTCAGCACGCCGAGGTCCGTGCCCCCTGAGCCATCGGACATCTTGTAGCTCAGCGTCTCGATGAGCTGATCGTATTTCCCTAAATTCTTCACGACGTCGAGCGTGTAGTCCAGCTCATATTCGAAGTGGCCGTCCGGCTTCACTCTGAAGGTTCCGTACTCGCCCTTGATGATCGTTTCATGGTCAGGCCCATGTTTGGCGTCGATACGCACGCCATTAACGAAGCGAGCATACATGTCCGCTCCCTCGGGATCACTGGCGAGGCGCAGCAGATCCCCACGGATCCAATTGTCTTCGAAAAAAACGAGAAGGTCGTCGACAGCAGTTGGCTTTGCATTTGTCATTGGAAGCCCCGGCAAGTTAACGCTGCCGGGAATATGAACTGGCCTCGACCGGAAGGCAACCTGAAGTCGTCCTTTATCGAGGCACGCGCCGATCCCACCGAACTCCGGCCGTATCCTGATTGCATTTGCCCCGCGGCGGATTTAGACCGGTTCCAATCTAGCGACGCCCTACCAGAAAGGTCACTTCGATGGCTGACGATCTCTTCCCTCTCGGCAAGGATACCACCCCCTACCGCAAGCTCAGCGGCGACCACGTCTCGGTCGACACGTTCAAGGGCCAGGAGATCCTGACCGTCGAGCCGGAAGGCATCCGCCTGCTGGCCGAAACCGCCTTTGCCGACATCAACCATCTGCTGCGCCCCGGCCACCTGAAACAGCTCGCCTCGATCCTCGATGACCCTGAGGCGACCGATAATGACCGTTTCGTTGCCTACGACCTCTTGAAGAATGCTAATATCGCCGCCGGAGGCGTGCTGCCCATGTGCCAGGATACCGGCACGGCGATCATCATGGGCAAGAAAGGCCGCAGGGTCTGGACCGAGGGCGAGGATAGTGCAGCGCTGGCCCGCGGCGTCATGGACGCCTACGAGAAGAAGAACTTGCGTTACTCGCAGCTCGCGCCGGTCAAAATGTTCGAGGAGAAGAACACCAGGAACAATCTGCCGGCCCAGATCGACATCTACGAGGAAGGCACAGACGCCTATGAATTCCTCTTCGTCGCCAAGGGCGGCGGCTCGGCCAACAAGACCTTTCTCTACCAGGGCACGCCCTCGCTCTTGACCCATGACCGGATGATCGACTTCCTTAAGGAGAAGATCCTGACGTTAGGGACGGCAGCCTGTCCTCCCTATCATTTGGCGATCGTCATCGGTGGCACTTCGGCCGAAATGAACCTGAAAACCGTCAAGCTTGCCTCGACGCGTTATCTCGACGAGCTGCCGACCGAAGGTTCCGAGAGCGGCCACGCCTTCCGCGACGTCGAAATGGAGAAGGAAATCCACAAGCTGACCCAGCAGATGGGCGTCGGCGCTCAGTTCGGCGGCAAGTATTTCTGCCATGACGTGCGCGTCATCCGCCTGCCCCGCCACGGCGCCTCGCTGCCGATCGGCCTCGGCGTCTCCTGTTCCGCCGACCGTCAGGCCAAGGGCCGCATCACCCGCGATGGCATCTTCCTCGAACAACTCGAAACCGATCCGTCGAAATACATGCCCGAGATCGACGAGGCGAAACTGTCGGAATCGACGGTGCGTATGGACCTCAACCGGCCGATGCCCGAGGTGCTGGCCGAACTCTCCCGACATCCCGTCAAGACACGCCTGTCCTTGACCGGCACCATCATCGTCGCCCGTGACCTCGCCCATGCCAAAATCCGCGAACGGCTCGAAAAAGGCGAAGGCATGCCCGATTACCTGAAAAACCACCCGGTCTATTATGCCGGCCCCGCCAAGACGCCGGTCGGCTACGCCTCCGGCTCCTTCGGCCCGACCACGGCAGGCCGCATGGACAGTTACGTCGACCAGTTCCAGTCCTTCGGCGGCTCGATGGTGATGCTCGCCAAGGGCAATCGTTCGCGCGCCGTACGCGAAGCCTGCAAGAAACACGGCGGATTCTATCTCGGCTCGATCGGCGGCCCCGCCGCCCGTCTTGCCCAGGACTGCATTCGCAAGGTCGAGGTCTTCGAATATCCCGAACTCGGCATGGAAGCGGTCTGGAAGATCGAAGTCGAAGACTTCCCGGCCTTCATCGTCATTGACGACAAGGGCAATGATTTCTTCCAGGAGCTGAATTTGGGGTAATGGGCAGGCTGCGTTGCCGCCTGCGCTACCGTGCCGACGCCTTATCCGACGCGTTGACATTCCGCGCCGTCACCGCCTCGCCTACGCTCACCACATCCCCGGCATCGACCCTTGCCAGGATCTCCGTGCGGAACGCGCCGGCGAAGAAGCCGGTGTGCTCCAGCAGCAAGGTGCCGGCGGCCAGCACGGTGAAGGCGAGGATAGCGAAAGAAAATATGACGGCAGGTTTCCACGATCTCACGCCCTGGCTTGCAGGCTACGATCGGGTTTGCCGTCAAGAAATATCATGCCGAAATACCGGGACTGCAATACGAAACGGCCAAAACCAGCTGTCGACAAGATGAATACGGTCTCCGCCAGAGAAGAACTGTTAGTTTTCCGGACACTGTACCCGCTCAGCGAGTATGCACTGTCCTGCTAAAGATACGTTTTTCCGTGGAGAATCATAGGCTTGATCGAAGTATTGGCCCATGGAGCATTTGTCGTATGTAATCTTTGGTATATATCGCTTTAATCTTTTCCCAAGAAATTTAAGCTAACAAACAGAATATTGCCTTTGAATATATGAGGAGTTCGCCGGATGAATACGGCTGTCGCGCCCAAGGTGCCGGTTCCCGACGTTGCGGGTCAGATCACCTATGCCATGCGCTCCATGGGCGTTGCGCCGATACCGCGCAATTACGAACTCTTCTACGAGGCCTATATCGGCTCCAATCCTGCGCTGACCCGCGAGCTCGCGGCCCTCGGCGGCCAGGTGACCCAGGCCGAACTCGATGCGCTCGGCGCGCAGCACTTCACTCACAGCCCGGCCCGTGTCTTCGACGACGCCCATACGCGCATTGCCGGCGAACTCGACGGCCTGCTACGCATTCTCAGGCAGGAGCAGAGCTCGCTCGAAAGCTATACCAGGCTGCTCGGCGAGACCCACAAGCGCATCACCTCCAAGAGCAATGCCAGCGTCGAACTGATCGAAAACGCCATCGATCTGCTGAGCCAGGCGACCGGAGACACCATGGCGCATGGCGAACGCACCGTCGAGGACGTCGTCCAGCGCTCGCAGGAGATGGATCAGGTCCGCAAGGAACTCGACGAATACAAGCGCATCGCCAACACCGACTCGCTGACGCGCCTTTCCAACCGCCGCGCCTTCGACGACCGTCTCGCCGCCATCTTCGACAATTCTAGCATGCGGCCGGTGACGGCACTGCTGCTCTGCGACATCGACAATTTCAAGAAGATCAACGACACCTACGGCCATCCGGTCGGCGACAAGGTGCTCGCCACCGTCGCCTCTGTCATCCGCAGCAACGTTCGTCGCGACATCTTCGTCGCCCGCACTGGCGGCGAGGAGTTCGCCCTCATCATCGACGGCAACACGCCCGAGGAAGTTACCGCGATCGCCGAGCGCATCCGCCGCACGCTTGAGACGACGCCCTTCAAAAATTCTCGCACGCGGGTAAATTACGGTCCGGTCACCGTCTCGATCGGCATCTGCATGGCCTCCAATGCCGAGGATGCCGGCGAACTCTATAGCAAGACCGACATCGCGCTCTACGGCGCCAAGAATGCCGGCCGCAACTGCACCATCCTCTATCAGGACGGCATGCAGAAGGATTTCACCAAGAGCTGGTTGATTTATAAGACGTGAGGTGATCCAACGCCGCGCGCTGTCACCGGCAGGTGACGGTTTGATTTGTTGACAAACCTCGTTCCTTACTCGGCGTCATCCTCGGCCTTGTGCCGAGGATCTGCTGCACCGGCTGCAGATGCTCGGGACAAGCCCGAGCATGACGAAATAAAAGTTGGCCGACTTTGTCGGCAGTCTGGGCCAAGGTGACGATGCCCTACCACATCGTCTTCGCCGCGCGCCCCGGCCATTCCCGGTCGTAGGTTTCCTGGTCGAAATCGCCGGTCGCGGCCTTCAGCATCTGCCCGGGCGTCGGCAGCTTCGCCGGATCGGCAAAGTGTTCTCCATTCCAGAGCTCGGCCCGCATCACGGCACGTGCGCATTGGAAATAGACCTCGTCGATCGAAATGACGACGACGGTGCGCGGATGTTTGCCGTCCATCTCGAAGCTCGAAAGCAGCGCCTCATCGTTGGAGACGACGCCTCGGCCGTTGATACGCACCGTCGTGTTCGAGCCGGGGATCAGGAACATCAGCGCCAGCCGCGGATCACGGACGATGTTGGAGAGCGAATCGACGCGGTTGTTGCCGCGCCAGTCCGGCAGATGCAGCGTCTCGTTGTCGATGACACGCACCACGCCGCCAAGATCGCCGCGCGGTGAACAATCGAGCCCTTCCGGCCCGACGGTCGCAAGCGCCGCAAACGGTGAGATCTCGATCATCTCACGATAGAGCGGGGTCAATTGCTTCGTCACCTTGGTGACCGAGGCCGGCGAAAGCCCGGCGCCATAGATCGTATTGAGCTCTTCGATGCTGCTGATGATTTTCATGAGGCGTCCCGCCGCGGCTTGATCTTCGCGACGGACGCTACAATGCCGCGCGCCTTGCCGGAAGCTCAAAAAACGGAATGATCTCCGCATCTTTTTTGATGCTTTCATCCAGCACTTCACCCACGCCCCGATCGCCGTCGAGAAACGCCGCGATCGCGGCAAGAACCGGCGCGGCGCCGATGATGCGCCGGTGGCCGAAGCCGTTCGCCCAGAGGAGTCGAACGCCCTTTCCCGCCGCGCCGTAGCGCCTGGCATGGAGTGACGACACCTCCTTGTCATCTTCGGCATGGATGACGAGCACCGGCCGGCCGATGACGCCCGCCGCCGCGCCGGCGTCGAAATCCTCAAGTCTCCGTCCGGTGACGCGATGGACTTCATTTTCCAGTGCCGCTTGCGTTGCAGCGCGAAGGCCGATCATCCGGCCGAAATCGGTAAACAGCCAGCCCATCTCGCTCGGCGCGCCGATCAGCACCAGGCGATCGCCGCCAACAGGGGCCACGCCGGGCAGCAGGCCAGCCGCCGAAACCATCAGCGCCGCCCCACCGAAGGAATGGCCGATCGCCGCATCGAATGCCCCGAAGCGCGCCTCGGCCGCCGCGATCGTCTCGACGGCAAGCCCCATATGCAGGAAGCGCCCGCCCGAACGGCCGTGGCCGGGAAAATCGAGTGCCACAACCTCCGCGCCCGTCGCCGCAAGCATCGAGACGAGTTCGGCCATATAAGCCGCGCTCGATCCCCAGCCATGCGTCACCAGATAGCGCTTGCGTTTGCCCCTCGCCCCGCCGTTCAGCCGATAGGCATGCGCTTGGCGCCCGCCGGCAAGCCGGAGGGTGAAGCGTTCGGCACCGGCAAGCCGGGCCGCGCCGACCGCATGCGCCGCCTTCGCCTTTGCTCCCTTCGGCTTTGTCGATGGCGTCCGGCAGAATAACTGGAACGCCGCTCTGCCTGCCAGATCAGGAGAAACCGCCTGCAGAACCGAAAACCCGAGGCGGGTGACGTCAAGCGCAAAGTTTGCCATAGTGGGATTCCAAAAGACTGTTCAACACTGAACAATAAAGTACAACGATGAACAAAAATCAATCCCTTCCCTGGGATCATCCGCGTTTTCGCAGCTGGATCGCGGTGGCTCGCGCTTGCCAGCTGATGCAACAATCCCTTTCCCGCTCGCTTGCCGATCTCGACATCAAGCCGCCGCACCTCGATATCCTGGTCAATCTCTATCGTTTCGAGGGCATCTCGCAGCAGGAGCTGGCGCGCAAGCTGCTGGTCGGCCGCTCCAATATGAGCATGCTGCTGCCACAGATGGAAAAGCGCGGTCTGCTCCTTCGCCGCGATGACGAGCGCGACAAGCGCGTGCTGCGCCTCTATTTGACGCCAGAGGGTCGAAAGCTCAGTGAGGAAGCCATGGCCATCCAGACCGGCCTCATCGACCGCGTGCTGTCGGACGAGCCGATAGAGCAATGCATGGCGACCGCCGCATCGATGGAGCGGATCATCACCGTGCTGCTCAGGGACCTGCGCGACGAAGACCGAGCAGAGAGCTGAATTGGTTCCGGTATCAAGTGGGTGTGTGCTATCTTCGAAACCTGTAGCGCACAAGCGGGGTAAGCGATCATGTCGGGATGGGACGACAAGCTTGCAATCGATGAGCTTCTCCACAACTGGGCGATCTGGCGGGATGCCGGTCATTGGGAGCGTTTCCAGACCGTGTGGCACGACGACGGGTGGATGATGGCGACTTGGTTCCAGGGGCCTGCAACGGAGTTCATTCGGGTCAGCAGGGAGGGCTGGGACAAAGGCGTCAATATCCTCCACTTTCTCGGAGGCAGTTCGATCGACATCAGAGCGCATCGGGCGATCGCTCAGACCAAGATGACAATCTCCCAGCGGGCATCGATTCACGGCTGCCTTTGCGACGTCGTCTGCACCGGCCGTTTCTACGATTTCCTTGAAAAGAGAAACGACCGCTGGGCGATCGTGATCCGGCAACCGATCTATGAGAAAGACAGGATCGACCCCGTTTTGCCGGCTGACTTACCCGAGCTCGACCAGGGGGCTTTACAGGCATTTCCGGAAGGATACCGGCATCTCGCCTATATTCAGGAGCAGATCGGCTATCGCGTAAAACGCGACATGCCGGGTCTGAAGGGCAAGCAGGTGGAGGCGCTCTATCAGCGCGGCGATCGCTGGCTGGAGGGGCTTGCCGTTACGCCACAGGAGTTTCTGTCGGTCACGTGAGCTTATGCCTCGGCGCCGGACGACGCTAGTGCAGCGTCGGCGCCGCCGTCGTGCCGGTCAGCGAGCGATATTCCCAGGCGGCGACGATGATCAGCACCAGCGTCGCCAGAATGCCCATCAAATAGACCTCGATGAACGGTGCTGCGAAGGCGAGCAGGATCAAGAACACCAGGCCGGCGAGATGCGATAGCGGCATCTTCCCGCTGGTCGCGCCCTTGAACCAGAGATTACCGATCAGGAACAGGCCGGAGCCGCCGAGCACGGCCGCGGCGATGCCGAGATTGCCCGTCTCGTGCGGATGCGAGAACATGAACTCGACCGCGACCGCATGGACGATGATGCCGGCAAGAATTGGGATATGCCCATAGGTGAAGGCCTGCCGCGCCAAGCTTCCCGGCGCCTCTTCATGCTCGATCCGGTGGGCGGCGCGCCCGTGGCCGAAGCGGAAGTAGAGCCACCACATGGCGACCGTGCCGATGAAGGCGGTGACGAAGACGACGCCGGTCAGCCCCGAGAACGGCAGCTCGGAAAAGGTGCGGCCGGAAACGAGGATTGCCTCGCCGAGGCAGATGATAACGAAGAGCGCGCAGCGCTCCGCCATGTGCGCGCCGGAAACGTCCCAGTCCCGCGCCGTCGAGTGGCCGAGCCCCGGCACGGCAAAGCCCGCGGCCGGCCCAGCATATTCGATCGCAAGCGCTATCACCCAGGCAATCAGCCGGGCTTCATGCTCGAGCAGCCCGCCGGCAATCCAGAAGACCCCGGAAACCACGAGCCAGGCGGTAATGCGGACGAAATTC
This sequence comes from Rhizobium sp. BT-226, assembly GCF_025847085.2. Taxonomy (NCBI): domain Bacteria; kingdom Pseudomonadati; phylum Pseudomonadota; class Alphaproteobacteria; order Hyphomicrobiales; family Rhizobiaceae; genus Rhizobium; species Rhizobium sp. BT-226. The sequence continues at coordinate 788,102 of NZ_JAOYTI010000001.1, forward strand.
AGCGTATTGGCGCGGTCGACGCGTGTCATCGCATAGGTCGTAAACAGCGAGCGCCCGACCTGCATCGCCACATAGGCGCCGGCAAACAGCAGCCCCTTGTCGCCGAAAGCCTCGGGGATCGAGGCAGACAGCAGCAGCCCGAGCATCATCAGCGCCACCAGCATCCCGCGCACCGGCATCTTGTCCGGATCGAGCCAGTTCGTCACCCAGGTTGTGAAGATCCACACCCACCAGACGGCGAAAGTCATCAGCGCCGCTTCGGCGGCACCGAGCGGCGTGTAGTGGGCGGCGAGCGCATGCGAAAGCTGCGAGATCGAAAAGACGAAGACCAGGTCGAAGAACAGTTCGAGGAAGGTCACCTTGTTGCCGGCAGCACTCCCCTTGGCGCGCAGCCAGTTCTTTCCGTTCGTTTTCGCCATATGGCCCCCGATGGCTGGAATTATGGGTCTATTGAAACTGATAGCGGCGCTCTCGTGAGCGTCAGCGCGGCTTCTCCGCCGTGTCGCGGTTCATGCCCTTTTTGCTGAGCTCGTCCTCATAGGCCGAAAACAGCTCCGCGCCCCGTTCGCCGAGCTCGCGCAGATAGGTCCAGGTGTAGATGCCGGTATCGTGCATGTCGTCGAAGCCGATCCGGACCGCGTAATTGCCGGTCGGCATCATCGAGATGATCGCAACATTGCGTTTGCCGGGCACCGTCACTTTCTGCCCCGGCCCGTGGCCCTGCACCTCGGCCGAGGGCGACAGCACACGCAACAGCTCGGCCGACAGATCGAAGCTCTGGCCGTCGTTGAAGGTCACCACCAGCCGCTGCCTGTCTTTCGAGACGCGAAGTTCGCTCGGCCAGAAATCGCTCATCATTTTGTCCTCTTCTCATGCGAGGAGTAGGCGCTGATCTTTTTCAGCGCAAGCTGAAATTGCCATGCTCGCGCGGGCTGTTTCCCTTGACGCGACAATAGCATATGCCCACATTGATGAGAGTACGGAGATACAGGTGAACACCAGAGTCGAAACGATAGGCAATGCATCGCCGCTGGTGGCGGGTGCACATCCGATGATCGACCCCTTCGGGCGGGCGGTCACCTATCTCCGCGTCTCCGTCACCGACCGCTGCGATTTCCGCTGCACCTATTGCATGGCGGAGAATATGACCTTTCTGCCGAAGAAGGATCTTTTGACGCTGGAAGAGCTCGACCGGCTCTGTTCCGCCTTCATCGCCAAGGGTGTCAGGAAGATCAGGCTGACCGGCGGCGAGCCCTTGGTGCGCAAGAACATCATGTATCTGGTGCGCCAGCTCGGCCAGAAGATCGGCTCCGGCCTCGACGAATTGACGCTGACCACCAACGGCTCTCAGCTTTCCCGCCATGCCGACGAGCTCTATGATTGCGGCGTGCGCCGCATCAACGTCTCGGTGGATACGCTCGACCCCGACAAGTTCCGCAAGATCACCCGCTGGGGCGACTTCGCCAAAGTCATGGAAGGCATTGACGCGGCTCAGAAAGCCGGTCTGAAAATCAAGCTCAACGCCGTGGCGCTGAAGGATTTCAATGATGCCGAGATGCCGGAGCTGCTGCGCTTCGCCCATGGCCGCGGCATGGATCTCACCGTCATCGAAACCATGCCGATGGGCGAGATCGAAGAAGATCGCACCGACCAGTATCTGCCGCTTTCAAAGCTGCGCGCCGATCTCGAAGAGCAGTTCACCCTTGCGGACATCGATTACCAGACCGGCGGCCCGGCGCGTTACGTCAGGGTCGAAGAAACCGGCGGCCGCCTTGGCTTCATCACGCCGATGACCCATAATTTTTGCGAAAGCTGCAACCGCGTGCGCCTCACCTGCACCGGCACGCTCTACATGTGCCTCGGCCAGAACGACGCCGCCGATCTCCGCGCCGCACTCCGCGCCACCGAAGACGACGCCCTCCTCCACGCCGCCATCGACGAGGCCATCACCCGCAAACCCAAAGGCCACGACTTCATCATCGACCGCACGCATAATCGCCCTGCCGTGGCCAGGCATATGAGTGTTACTGGTGGGTGAGAAGCGGTCCCGCAAGCGGGAGCAATCGATCCAGTGAATCGATTGCAGCTTCGAACGCCCTGAGCCATGCGAAGGGCCGGGATAGGGTGCGGCAGACTCCATCTTCTCTTCTCCCCAGCGGGGAGAAGAGGGGGCAAGTGGAACCGCCGCGCCAACCCCATCACCCAGGCTTACGCGCACAAATCGCAAACCGCTCCTGCACCATCCGCTCAAGCCCGCGCAGAAACGGCATCTTTCGAGCCTGCGCCCAATGGATGTCGGCGAGTTTGCGGTCGACGACAATATCCGTAAAACCGGCTTGGCGCAGAAGATCGACGACTGCTTCCGCTGGCATCTGCTTGGAGAAATGCACCCGAGAGCGGATCTTCTGGTGCCGTGCCATCATATCCGGCGACATATGGCTCGCTGGCGGTTTGCCTGTCACCTTCGTCCAGAGCTTCTGCAGCCCCTTGACCCAGGTCTCCTTGCCCATATTGCCGTCGAGGATTAGCACTTTGCCGCCCGGCTTCAGCACCGAGAACCATTCCTTGAAGGCCGACGCCGGGTCCACCAGTGTCCAGACGAGATGCCGGTTGGTGATGACGTCGTAGCTGTTCTTGGGCTCCATCGTGTTTTCGGCGTCGCCGGAAACGAAGCGGATATCGGTGCCGCGCTTCTTCGCCTTGGCGCGCGCCTGCGCGAGCATCGCATCCGACCAGTCGAGCCCCGTGACCGCAAAGCCGGCATCATGCATCAGATGCGAGATGACGGCGGTGCCGCAGGCGAGATCGAGGGCCGCGCGCCCCTTCCCTTCGCCGAGATGTTTTCTGATCAGCCGCTGCCAGCCTTTGCGTTCCGCTTCCGAAAAGATTTCATGGCCGACGCTCTGGTCGAAGGTCGCCGCCCTTTCCGACCAGAAGTCGCGAATTTCGTCGCGGATCGAGTAGTTCGTATTCATGGAATTCATCTTGGGCATCCCGGCTTTGGATCACTTTGGAAACGCTCTAAAACATAAAACTTGATTCACAAAGTCATATTTCATATGCCTGCGGACATTATTCAGACATCGGGGGAATTTCCAGATGAATTTCGTAAAAATGCTCGCAGTCTCCGCAGCTGCGATTGCCGGCTTCATGCCGCTTTCGGCTTGGGCGCAGTCCTTCACCATCAAGGACGTGGCAGGCCGTGAGGTGACCTTCGACAAGCCGGTCGAGCGTGTGATCCTTGGGGAAGGCCGCATGCTCTACGCAGTCGCGCCGATCGAGAAGGAAGATCCCTTCGCCAAGATCGTCGGTTGGCGCAACGATCTCTGGACCACCGACAAGGACGGCTTCAACGCCTATGTCGAGAAGTTTCCGAAGGGCAAGGACCTGCCCTTCCTCGGCAACCTGACCGACGGCACGCTGCAGACCGAGACGGTCGTCAAGCTTCATCCCGATGTGCTGCTGCTGCCGATCGGCAACAAGGCAGCGGCCGACGAGGTGAAGCTCGAAGACATGCTGAACGGCATCGGCGTGAAGATCGTCTATATCGATTTCCGCGAGCACATTCTCGCCAACACCGAGCCGAGCCTGAAGATCCTCGGCCAGATCTTCGGCCATGAAGACCGCGCCGAAGCCGTCGCCAGCTTCTGGAAAGAGCAGATGGCCCGCGTCACCGACAAGCTGAAGGCCGCCAACCCGCCGAAGCCCAATGTTTTCATGTACCGCGCCGCAGGCCTGGTCGAATGCTGCGGCACCTTCGGCCCCGACAATTTCGGCCTGATGGTCGATTGGGCCGGCGGCCACAATCTCGGCTCCGATTTCCTGCCGGGCTATACCGGCTCGATCAATGCCGAGCAGGTCGTCGCCTCCAATCCTGACGTCATCGTTGTCACCGGCTCCAACTGGAGCCAGACCAAGAATGCCAAGGACTTCGTGAATGTCGGCCCGAAAGCCGCCGCCACCTTCGACGACAGCCGCAAGGCGCTGAACACGCTGATGGAAAACCCTGCCTTCACCGGCTCCAGGGCGGTTGCCGGCGGCAATGTCCATGCGATCTGGCACCAGTTCTATACCAGCCCCTACCAGTTCGTCGCCGTCCAGCAACTGGCCAAGTGGTTCCATCCTAACCTCTTTGCCGACCTCGATCCCGATGCCACCTTCAAGGAATTCCACGAAAAATTCCTGCCGGTCGCCTACCAGCCGGGTTACTGGGTCGACGCCAAGGCGGGTCGGTAATCCGAAATGGTCGAGATCGCCGCCATATCGATCGAAGCCGAAGCCGGGAGGGAGCGCTACCGCGCCCTCGCCCGGCGCAAGCTGCTGATCCTTGCCGCCATGACGGCAGCGCTCTGCCTCTCCTTCGCCGTCGATCTCGCCTGGGGGCCGGCCCGCTACAGTCTCAGCGAAGTCGTCTCCGCCCTTCTCGACCCCTCCTCCGTTTCCGACCAGGTGCGGGCCGTCGTCTGGGGCATCCGCATGCCGGTTGCCGTGATGGCGATCGTCGTCGGCGCCTCGCTCTCCGTCGCCGGCGCGCAGATGCAGACGATCCTCGCCAATCCGCTCGCCAGCCCCTTCACGCTCGGCATTTCGGCGGCGGCAAGCTTCGGCGCGGCCCTTGCGATCGTCACCAGCGTTCCACTGCTGCCGGTCGCCGCCGGCCTGCTGGTGCCGGTCAATGCCTTCATCATGGCGCTGATTGCCACGCTCTTCATCCATTTCGTCTCGCAGGCTCGCGGCGTCTCGGTGCAGACGGTGGTACTGCTCGGCATCGCGCTGGTCTTCACCTTCAATGCGTTGCTCGCCTTCCTGCAATATCTCGCCTCAGAACAGGCGCTGTCGGCTGTCGTCTTTTGGACGATGGGCAGCCTCACCAAGGCCACCTGGCCGAAGATCTGGGTAACGCTTACCGTTCTCCTGATCGCGCTGCCGCTCTTTGCGCGCAACGCCTGGGCGCTGACCGCCATCCGCCTCGGCGAGGACAAGGCCGCAAGCTTCGGCGTCAATGTCCGCCGCATCCGGCTGGAGACCATGCTCGTGGTCTCGCTGCTTGCCGCAGTCCCCGTCAGCTTCGTCGGCACGATCGGTTTCGTCGGCCTCGTCGGTCCGCATATCGCCCGCATGATCCTCGGCGAGGATCAGCGCTTCTTCCTGCCGGGCTCGATCCTGTCGGGCGCGCTGCTCTTGTCGCTGACCTCGATCGTCTCGAAGTCGATCATTCCAGGCGTCGTCTTCCCGATCGGCATCATCACCGCTCTGGTCGGGGTACCCTTCTTCTTCTCGCTCATCCTCTCGAACAGGAGCCGGTCGTGGTAGCGCTTCAGTTGCAGTCGGTCGGCGCCTATCATGGCCGCAAGCTCTTCGTCGAAGACGTGACGACGCCGGTGATGAAATCGGGCGAGGTCGTCGCGGTGATCGGCCCGAACGCCGCCGGCAAGTCGACCCTCTTCAAGCGCATCACCGGCCTGCTCAAGGGACCGGGCCATGTCATCGTCGAAGGCTCGAAGACAAAAAACGCCATCAGCTACATGCCGCAGGATACTTCGGCCAACGCGGTGCTGACGGTCTACGAATCCGTCCTGCTTGCCCGCAAGCAGGGCCAGTCCTGGGCCGTCAGCGACAGCGACCTACGTTTCATCGACGAAATAATGAAGGCGCTTCATATCACCGCCATCGCCTTCCGCGATCTCGGCGCGCTCTCCGGCGGCCAGCGCCAGCTCGTCTCGATCGCCCAGGCGCTGGTGCGCGAGCCCGAAATCATGCTGATGGACGAACCGACCAGCGCGCTCGACCTGCACCGCCAGGTCGAAGTCCTCGACTTCATGCGCCGACAGGCCCGCGCCAAGGGCATGATCGTGCTGATCGCCATTCACGATATCAACCAGGCGCTGCGCTTCGCCGACAAGGTCCTCGTCATCGCCAACGGCCGCATGCACGCCTGCGGCACCCCGAGGGATGTCGTCACCGCCGAAATGCTGCGGGAGATCTACCGGGTCGAGGCCCGAGTGGAGAAATGCTCGCTGGACCACGACCATGTAATTGTGGATGGAACGGCGCATTGACCCAAGAGAGCCTATCCCGAGGCGCCAATAATACCCGAGAGAGCCTCATCCTCGGGCGCGTAGCCCATAAGGCTAAGCCTCGAAGGACGAGGCGGGCGCTCCCACCCTGCCCCGTCAGTCGATCAATCGCTGCGCGGTAAACTTGTCCGTAACAAGCATGTCGATGACGCCCACGCGGAGCGCGCCTGCGATAGCGTCGGTCTTTTTCGACCCGCCGGCAAGAGCAATGACCCGGTCCACCCGTTCGAGATCCTCGAGTGGAAGCCCTATGACCCGGTCGTCCAGGGGCGTCTTGACCGGCTTGCCGTTTTTATCGAAGAAGCGAAGCGAGATGTCGCCGACGGCTCCCGCTTCCGCGAGATCAGACAGTTCGCGGGACGAAAAAATGTTGCCGGACCGTGCGAGAAGTTCGGACGGTTCGACTGCTCCGATTCCGACAATCGCAAGCGTTATGCTGCCGAACAGGTCCATCGTCTCCCGCACGTATGGATCGGCCTGCATAAGAAATTTTGCCTCTCTGGACGTCGTAACGCCCTGCACAGCGAGCAGTTTTGGCTCAGCGCCGGTCAGCCGAGCAAGCCGCGTGGTAAGCTGCGTCGCATGCGTCTGCACTGAAGGATCGCCCATGCCTCCGAGGGTTTGGACGACATACTTCGCCTGAGCGCTCTTCAGGGGATGAATGTTCTCGACCATCTTGGAGATGGTTTGGCTCCAACTCGAAACGCCGATGATCTCCCCTGGCGCAAGCGTCACCTCAAGGAGATGAGCCGCTGCCTCTCCGATACGGGCCATGATGGCTCCGTCCCGATCTTCCGTGCACTCCACGACGACCGCCTCCGGCAAATCATATTTCTCGCGAAGGGCGCCCTCAAGCTCGCTGTAGGTGCCAACGGGGGGCGTCACGCTGGTTCGCACGATATCTTCAGCCTCGGCACGCTTGAGCATTCGCGACACCGTCGCCTGCGACAGGCGAAGGTGCTGCGCGATCTCCGCCTGTCGCCGTCCCTCCAAGTGGTACATCTGGGCGACCCTTGAGATGAGGCGGAGTTCATTGAGGCGAGTCATCGCTAATCCTAGGGTGAATTTTTATTCATCATTAGCCGGTGTTTCGCGTAACGTCGAGCGGGCAAGCGCATCATTCCAGGTATTCAGAAGCACCACTCGATCCACGGGTTCCGGGTCAATGACATGTGAGCTCCGCGGGAGCTCTGCGATCTCCTGAAGATCGCTCCACAGGCCAAGTGAGAGACCCGCGAGATATGCGGCCCCCAAAGCCGACGCCTCGGGCGCTTCGCATTGAATCACGGGATGTTCGATGAGGTTGGCGACACTCTGCATCAGGAAGCGGTTCTGGCTCGGTCCGCCGTCCACATAGAGCGCCCCGAGCTCGCCGCCGCTTTGTGCTCGCATGGCGGCGATCACGTCGTGCACCTGGAAGGCGACCGAGTCGGTGACCGACCGCGCCATTTGCGCACGTGTCGTATTGAAGTTGATCTGGGAGAACAGGGCACGGGCGTCGGAGTTCCAATAGGGTGCGCCCAGTCCCACGAATGCCGGCACGAAACCCGGTCCGCCCGGTTCGGCGCTCGCCGCAAGTTCGACGAGGGCCGCCACGTCCGAAAGGCCGAGAATGCCTGCCATCCAGGGGAGACTGGCGGCGCAAACGAGAATATTGCCTTCGAAAGCGAAAGTCGGCTTTCCATGGAGACGCCATGCTACGGTCGTTGTGACGCCGTTGCGTGGGGGAATAAATCGCGGAATCGTCGTCATCACCGACGAGCCGGTTCCGAAGGTTACCTTGCCATCACCCGGCTTGAATGCTCCATGACCGAACAGCGCAGCATGACTGTCTCCGATCACGGCCATTATCGGAGTTCCATCCGGCACGCCTGGCAACCCTTGCGTCCTGCCGAAGTCGGCAGAGCTGTCGAGTACCTCGGGGAGGAGCGCGATATCCACGCCGAAAATCCCGCCAAGTTCCTCGCACCATCTCTGCTCCTGGAGATCGAACAACTGGCTCCTGGCGGCATTCGAAGCATCGCAAACGTGCCGGCGCCCGCCCGTCAGGCAGTGGACGAGCCAACTGTCGACCGTTCCCAGCCGCACTAATCGCCCGGCCGGAATACGGTCGAGCAGCCATCGGAATTTCGAACCCGGGAACATCGGATCCAGTGGCAGGCCCGTGAGCGCCTGCACCCGGTCAAGGTGGCCTTCGGCAATGAGACGTTCGCAATCCTGTGCCGTTCGACGGCACTGCCAGCTCACCACCGGTCCAAGTGCTTCTCCCGTTTCGGCGCCCCAGGCCGTGACCGACTCGCGCTGATTGGAAATCGCCACGGCCTCGATAACCACGTCAGGGGCGGCCTTCAGGCAGGCGTCGATCGCCTCGCAGACGGATGCGTAGAGCCGGCGTGGGTCTTGTTCGACCCAGCCTGGCTTGGGATAGGTGATGCCGACAGCAGCCGAACCTCTGCCGACAATTTCTCCCTTTTCGGAAACGAGAACGGCCTTTGAATTGGTCGTGCCCTGGTCAATTGCCAGAATTGCCCGCATTCTATCCTCCCCAGATCAGACGGCAGCCGGGACGACAAATAGGCGGCCCGGCCGATCACGTGATCCCAGTTACTTGCGCCTGATCAGCGACTGCGCGGCGTCGGCGATCGCGGACGGCGCCATCCCGAATTCGTCGAGCAGGAACTCTGCCGAACCGGTCGGAGCGTAGACTCCGGGAACGCCGAGACGTTTCATCGGGACTGGAGCGTTGTCGACCACCACTTCGGCGACCGCGGAACCGAGCCCGCCAAAGATCGAATGCTCTTCGGCTGTGACGATCGCTCCGGTTTCCTTCGCCGCGGCGATGATGGCGTCCTCGTCGATCGGACGAACCGTTGCAAGGTTGAGCACTCTGGCGTTGATGCCGCGTTCTGCGAGGATCTCGGCAGCCTTCAGAATTCGATGAGTCAAAGTACCGTTTGCGATAAGGGTGACATCGGAACCCTGGCGAAGGAGGTTTGCCTTGCCGAGTTCGAACTTGTGACCCTCCGGAAGGAGATCAGGTACACCTACGCGAGACAGACGCAGGAAACAGGGACCGTTGTAGGTCGCGGCCCACTCAACCGCAGCAGCTGTTTCGATGCGGTCACAAGGTGCAATGACCGGAAGATTAGGCAGAACCCGCGTCCAGGCGAAGTCTTCGATCGAGTGATGGGTCGGACCAAGTTCGCCATAGGCCATTCCAGAAGAAATGCCGACCAGCTTGACGTTGGCATTCGAATACGAAATATCGGCTTTGATCTGCTCCAGCGACCGTCCCGTGAGAAACGGAGCGGCGGCGCACACGAACGGAAGGCGTCCGCCGTTGGCGAGGCCTGCTCCAACCCCCACCATGTTCTGCTCGGCGATACCGACATTGACCAGGCGCTCTCCAAACTTCGCCTTGAAGCCGCCGAGCTTGGAGGAGCCGACGGAGTCGTTGCAGACGGCAACGATCGTTTCGTTTTCGGCTGCCAGCCGCTCGAGCGTAGAGGCGAATGCGTCGCGGCAATCGTAGAGCTTGGGTGCGTTTATTGGCGCGTTCATTACTGTGCCTCCGACAATTCTGCCAATGCGATTTCGTATTGTTCCTTGCTCGGTACCTTGTGGTGCCAGTCGACTCGGTCTTGCATGAACGAGATTCCATGCCCCTTGTTGGTATGGGCGACGATGCAATGCGGTCTCGATCCCCGGTGTTCGAGGGCTGAAACCACTTCGCTCATATTGTTCCCATTGATCTCGGTGACTTCCCAATCGAAAGCTTCAAGCTTCGGACGCAGCGGGGCGAGATCGTTGGTCTCCGCCAGGGCGGCGCCCTGCTGGAACCTGTTGTGGTCGATGACCAGCGTCAAGTTATCGAGCTTGAACTGCGCGGCCGCCATGATCGCTTCCCAGTTGGAGCCCTCCTGCATCTCACCGTCGCCGGTGACGACGTAGGTGTGATATTTCGCGCCCGAGAGTTTGGCGGCTTTCGCCATTCCTATTGCGACTGGAAGACCGTGCCCGAGCGGCCCGGTATTCGTTTCGACGCCAGGAACCTTGTTGCAATTTGGATGCCCGTTCAGCCTCGAATGCGGCTGCAAGAAGGTGGAAATCTCTTCCTCCGGGATGAAGCCGCGTTTTGCGAGCGTCACATACAGAGCGCATGCCGTATGTCCCTTCGACAGAACGAACCTGTCGCGGTCGGGGTGCTTCGGCTGATCGGGCCAAACATTCAGCACACGAAAATAGAGGGCAGTCAAAATGTCGATAACAGACATTTCCCCGCCTATATGGCCGGCGCCCGCTTCGAAAACCGCCTGGAGATCGCGCAATCGAATCTCGCGAGCGATCCGCTCGAGTTCTGTCGTATTCATGGATTCCTCTCATGCATAAATATTCAGTTATCAATATTTTTGCACATGGTGCCGATTAGTCAAGCCCTTTAAGCAGTATACTGGCAGTTGCAGGTCTAGAAAATCCTGTTGACAGCTTGGAGGCAACTTGTTAATGAATTTTCCAGCATCAGTGAATATTTATTCTAGATGAACTAGCGGTTAGCCTAGGCATAGGGAGGAACAATGGTGGCGCTCGAAATCAATGAAAACGGGCTTTCGTCCGGCGCCTGGTTGAGCAAGCTCAAGGGAGCCACCGGGCCGCTCGTGGGGCTGCTCGCGCTTTGCGTCTTTCTGAGCTTCAGCACCGACACGTTTCTTTCGGTTCGGAACGGCCTCAACATCCTCGATCAGATCACTGTTCTCGGCATCATGGCCGTCGGAATGACCTTTGTCATTCTGATCGGCGGCATCGATCTCTCCGTCGGCTCGGCACTCGCTCTTGCGATGATGGTCATGGGCTGGACTGCGAATGTCGCCGGCCTACCGCTGCCGGTCGGGATCGCTTTTGCTCTGGTCGCATCGGGCGTTTCGGGCCTGATCGTCGGACTTCTGGTGACGCAATTCAGGGTTCCCGCGTTTATTGCCACTCTTGCGATGATGTCCGCGGCTCGCGGCGTCGCAAATATGATCACGGACGGCCAGCAGATCGTCGGATTTCCCGACTGGTTCATGATGCTGGCAATCGATCGCCATTTCGGCGTGTTGACAGCCACTGTGTTCCTCATGCTTGCGGTTGTTCTTGCTGCGTGGCTTTTCCTGCACTTCCGGTCCGAAGGTCGCATGCTCTACGCGGTGGGAGGAAATCCGGAAGTCGCTCGGCTGGCGGGTATCAACGTCCCGCTCGTGACGATTGGCGTCTATGTCGCAAGTTCAGTCCTTGCGGGGCTCGCAGGCATCGTACTGGCCGCCAGGCTGGATTCCGTCCAGCCGTCCAGCGGCCTGGGCTATGAGCTGGACACCATCGCTGCCGTCGTCATCGGCGGGACTTCGCTCTCGGGGGGCGCGGGCGGTATCGGAGGGACACTGATCGGTGTTCTTATCATCGGCGTCCTTCGCAACGGGCTCAATCTTCTCAACGTCTCACCGTTCCTGCAGCAAGTGATCATCGGCATCGTCATCGTGCTCGCGGTCGGCGCGGAGACCATTCGTCGGCGTCGCGCCTGACGAGCGGGGTCCGCCGTGTTGGCGGACCCGGAATTCCGCCCCGGAATGTTGGGGCGGATCAATACCCCGAGGGGGAGGACATACCCGAGGGTTCCATCAACAACGGAGGAAATACAATGAAAATTGCGCGCACCATGCTCGCGTCTGCTGCACTGCTCAGCCTCACGCTCGGCCCCGTACATGCGGCGGAACTGAAGAAGCTCGGCCTGGCCGTTGCCAACCTTCAGGCAAACTTCTTCAACCAGATCAAGCAATCCGTCGAAGCCGAAGCCAAGAAGCGCGGCATCGAAGTCATCACCGTCGACGCAAAGGGCGACGGGCCGACGCAGGTCAATCAGATCCAGGACCTTCTGACCCAGAAAATCGACGCGCTGATCTACATTCCGGCAGGTGCGGCGGCTGCGACCGTTCCGGTCAAGCTCGCGAAAAGCGCCGGTATTCCGGTCGTGAACGTTGACCGCAACGCCGACGGAGCACCCGGTGATACCTTCCTTGCAACGGATTCCGTCGCCTCTGCCAAGGCGGTGTGCGACTACATCCTGAAGGAAGCCGGCGGCAAGGGGAAGATGGTCATCATCCACGGCCAGAAGGGCACGACGCCGGAAGTCGATCGCTCGAAGGGCTGCGCTGAATCTCTCAAGGCATATCCGGACGTCAAGGTTGTCGCCGAGCAGTTCTCGAACATCTGGAGCCAGGATGAAGGCTTCCAGATCATGCAGAATATGCTGCAGGCAAATCCGGACGTTTCGATCGTGTTCGCCCAGGCCGACGGCCTCGCCCTCGGCGCCGCGCAGGCGATCAAGGTCGCCAATCCTTCCCAGAAGATCGTGGTTGGCGGCTTCGATGGTGACACCGCAGCTCTCGAAGCGCTCAGCAAGGGTGTCTTCAACGTAACTGCGACCCAGCAGACGCAGAAGATGGGCCGCGACGCGGTTGAAAACGCCGCCAAGCTTGTCGCCGGAGAAAAGGTGCCACCGGTCCAGCTCCTGGATGCCACGCTGACAACCAAGGAAAACGTCGCAGGCTTCATCGCCAACCATCCGTAATGAAGTTGAGGTCTTGAGGAGGTGTGCCGTGACTGATCCAGTTCTTTCCCTGAGGGGCATATCCAAATGGTATGGGCCGCTCCAGGTTCTGAAGAATGTCAGCTTGGACGTCTATCCGGGCGAAGTGGTTGCACTTCTCGGTGAAAACGGAGCGGGCAAGTCAACGCTATCAGGCATCATCGCCGGGTCACGCACACCGTCCGAAGGATCAATGACATGGCTGGGGCAGCCTTATGCCCCGGCCACCCCAAGGGAAGCGATCGACAAGGGCGTTGTCCTGATCCACCAGGAGCTGCAGCTTCTGCCGCAGCTGTCGATCGCGGAAAACGTCTTCATCGGACGTTGGCCGATGAAGAACGGCGTCGTCGACCGCGCCCAGATGGTTCGCCGGGCCCAGGACCAGCTCGCTCGATTGAACCTTCACATCCCTGCAACGCGGACGGTCGCCGGCCTTTCCACGGCAAATCAGCAACTTATCGAGATCGCCAAGGCACTTGCTCTCAACGCAAAGCTGCTGATCCTCGATGAGCCGACAGCCGCCCTTGGCGGCGCCGAGACGGAAGCTCTCTTCGAACAGGTTCGGAAGCTTCGCTCAGAAGGTGTCGGCATCGTCTACATTTCCCACCGCATGGAAGAGATCAAGCAGATCACCGACCGGATCGTCGTTCTTCGCGACGGCGAGCGGGTGCAAGAATTCTCAGACAGCGCGACCCCGGTGCGAACGATCGTCGAGAGCATGGTTGGACGCCCGCTTGACCGCTTGTTCCCCGCCCTGCCCGTTCCGACAGACCGACCGGTACTTGAGGTATCCGGGCTGAGTTCGCCGGAAAACTCGTTCCGTAATGTTACCTTCGAGGTGCGGGCCGGAGAAATTCTCGGGATCGCCGGATTGGTCGGCGCCGGCCGCACCGAACTGGTGCGTGCGATTTCGGGAGCAGACCCAATCAGTGCCGGTTCGATCAAGCTGGAAGGCGAGGAACTCAGGCTGCGCGATCCGGCGGACGCGATCGCCAAGGGTGTCGTGATGGTTCCGGAAGACCGCAAGGAGCAGGGGCTCATCGTCGGGCACCGGATCAGCGAGAACATTATCTACGCCAATCTCGACAAGCTGGGCGGGCGTTGGATTACGCCGCGCGTCAAGCGCTCGTTTGCGGAGAAGGCAGTTGCCAAGTTCGGCGTAAAGGGCCGTGCGGAGCAATATGCCTCGGACCTGTCCGGCGGCAACCAGCAGAAGGTCGTCATCGCGAAGTGGCTGATGCGCGATCCCAAGGTCGTCGTACTCGACGAACCGACGAGAGGCATCGACGTCGGCGCCCGAGCGGGCATCTACGACATCATCGTCAATCTTGCCAAACGGGGCGTGGCGGTCATCGTCGTAAGCTCGGACCTCGAGGAGGTTCTCGGAGTTTCCAATCGCATTCTCGTGCTTGCCCAAGGCAAACAGGCAGGCATTCTCAATCGTGACGAGGCGAATGACGTTTCGGTCATGGAGCTAGCCACTATCTAAACAGACAGAGAAAGGAAGAGCGGTGTCCGACATCACTCTGAACGCCCCGAAGCTTTTCGATCTCAGCGGCCAGGTTGCCATCGTTACCGGAGCCGGGAGCGGCATTGGGCAGCGCATTGCCATCGGCCTTGCGCAATGCGGCGCCGACGTGGCGCTGCTCGACCGCCGAACCGACGACGGATTGGCCAAGACGGCTGAACATACTCGCGCCGCCGGCCGCCGCTCGATCCAGATCGCGGCGGATGTCACGAGCAAATCTTCCCTTGGAGAGGCAATAGCACGTACCGAGGCCGATCTCGGCCCATTGACACTTGCAGTCAACGCGGCGGGCATCGCTAACGCGAACGCTGCGGAAGAGATGGAGGAGGACCAATATCAGACGTTGATGGATATCAACCTGAAAGGCGTCTTTCTTTCCTGCCAGGCAGAGGCTCGCGCCATGCTGAAGAATGGACGCGGCTCCATCGTCAACATCGCTTCCATGTCCGGTGTGATCGTAAACCGCGGGCTGAGCCAAGCGCACTATAACGCCTCCAAGGCGGGCGTCATCCATATGTCGAAGTCCATGGCGATGGAATGGGTCGACCGCGGCATTCGCGTCAACACCATCTCCCCCGGATACACGGCAACGCCCATGAACACCCGTCCCGAGATGGTTCATCAGACCAAGCTCTTCGAAGAGCAGACGCCAATGCAGCGAATGGCAGCGGTGGATGAGATGGTAGGTCCGGCGGTGTTCCTGCTGTCGAATGCGGCAAGTTTCGTGACCGGCGTCGATCTTCTCGTCGACGGCGGTTTCTGCTGCTGGTGATGCGATGAGAAAACTCATTGCCGCCGCTGGAAAATGCACGGTCTCGCTTCCTCCCTGGCTGAGATCGAGGCGCTGAAGGGACCAACGGGTATGACGGCGTGCGATATCGTCGTCTGCCCGCCCTTCACGCCGATCGAACGGGCGGATGGCTCGGCGCGTCGTCATCGGCGCTCAAGACTGCCTGAATTTGCGACAACCGGTTGAGCTCTAATAATGATCGCATGGTAGGTCGCACCCAGATTTGCTGTTTATCGACGGACACAAGGAAAGAGCATGAAACGCTTTGAGCAGAAGACTGTCGTCATTACCGGGGGTAGCCGCGGCATCGGAGCGGCGATCGCCAAACGCTTTGCGAAAGAAGGCGCCAATCTCGTCGTATCGGCCAATGAGGACCTGGTCCACGGCGTCGCCGAACAAATCCGGGCCGAAGGCGGCAAGGCGATCTCCTTCATCGGCGATGTCACCGACAAGGCGAGCGTCACCGCCCTCTATGATGCCGCCGAGAGGGAATTCGGCGCGGTCGACGTCTCGATCCAGAATGCTGGGGTCATCACCATCGCCCGCGTCGAGGACCTGACCGAAAACGAGTGGGACAAGGTCATGGCCGTCAACACAAAGGGCGTTTTCCTCTGCGCTCAGGAGGCGATTCTTAGAATGCGCAAGCACAAGCGCGGCGGTCGCATCATCAACACCGCCTCCGGCCAGGCGCGCGACGGCTTCATCTACACGCCGCATTATGCCGCCTCGAAAATGGGCGTCGTCGGCATCACCCAGAGCCTGGCCAAGGAAGTCGCGACCGAGAAGATCACCGTCAACGCCTTCTGCCCCGGTATCATCGAGACCGACATGTGGGCCTATAACGACCAGGCCTGGGGCAAGCTGCTCGGCAACTACGCTCCCGGCGAATTGATGAAGGAATGGGTCGAGGGCATCCCGATGAAACGGGCCGGCTCTGGCGAAGACGTCGCCGGCCTGGTCACCTTCCTCGCCAGCGATGACGCCGCCTATATCACCGGCCAGACGATCAATGTCGACGGCGGGCTGATCATGTCCTGACACAGGTCGCCCAAAACTGCGCAGCGGTTTTGGGACAACGACATGCATGGAAAGATCAAACCACCAATGAAGCGCGGAAGGCGACACGGTCGTCGCCTCCGTGTGAACAGTGTGTCCATCGGCGTTAGGGCAGCTTTGCATTTTCGCCCGGTCGAGTGACCTTGCCATCCGCCTGTGTTTGATCCTATCTTTGAAATGTTCTCAGGGCGGGGTGCAATTCCCCACCGGCGGTATCAGGAGCAATCCTGGAGCCCGCGAGCGCTTCCGGCACCTCCTGTCGGAAGGTCAGCAGATCCGGTGAGATGCCGGAGCCGACGGTATAGTCCGGATGGAAGAGGACAACACGGGCAGTCGCACTCCATCCCGGAGTCGGCTGACGTTTGTTCGCCCAAGGGCAGAAGGCTGGCTCACGGATTGAGCCTTGCAGACCATGTCAGCCCGCTGACATAACCCTTGAAAGGCCAGACAGCATGACTATCGCAACAATTGAAGATGCCATATCAGCCATCGCCAGCGGCAAGATGGTCGTCGTCGTCGACGACCAGAACCGGGAAAACGAAGGCGATATCGTGGTCGCGGCCGATGCCGTCACCCCGGAAACAATCGCCTTCATGATGACCCACGCCCGTGGTCTCATCTGCATCGCCATGGAAGGCGAGCGTCTCGATGCGCTCGATATTCCGCTGATGGTGCCCAACAATACGGAATCGCACAAAACCGCCTTCACGGTCTCGGTCGATTATCTCAAGGGCACGACGACGGGCATCTCGGCTGCCGACCGCGCCGCCACCGTCCGCGCCCTCGTCGACGATCGCGCAAAGCCTGACGAATTCGCCCGCCCCGGCCACATCTTTCCGCTGCGCGCCAATCCCCGCGGCGTCCTCGGCCGCCCCGGCCACACTGAAGCCGCCGTCGACCTCGCCCGCCTGGCCGGAAGGATCCCCGCCGGCGTCATCTGCGAAGTCGCCAACGACGACGGAACCATGTCCCGCCTGCCCGAACTCACGCTCTTTGCCGAACGCCACAACCTCCCGCTCGTCACCATCGAGGACCTGGTCGCCTATCTCGACCGCCAGGCAGCAAGAGACATACGCGAAGTCGCCTGATCGGTGCCTTTGTTGCGGCGGCATAGCCCCGCCGCAACTCTGACGACACCTTCCCCTTGCCCGTCCTATGTCCGGTTGATCGAAACCCCGCCATCCGCCACCATCGCCGTGCCGGTGACGAAGCTCGACATGTCGGAGGCGAGGAAAAGCGCCGCATTGGCGATCTCTTCGGGCTGCGCCATGCGTTTCAGCGCATGCAGCCCCTCCACGAAGGCTAGCACCTCCGGCGTGGCATCAGGCGCGTTGGTGATGCTGGCGGGCGTGTCGGTGCCGCCGGGAAGCAGTGCGTTGACGCGGATCTTTTGCGCTCCGAGTTCGGCGGCGAGCACCTGCACGAAGCCAATCAGACCCGCCTTGCTCGCCGCATAGGCGGCCATGCCAGGCATGCCGACGGTGTGCCCGACGAAAGTCGAGGTGAAGATCAGCGATCCGCCGCCTTTTCCCATCGCCGCCGACTGGTGCTTGGCGCCGAGGAACGCGGCGGTGAGATTGGTCTCGATCGTCTCGCGCCAGCCCTCCAGCGACAACCCGGCGACCGGCCCCATCTCACCGATGATGCCGGCATTGTTGAAGGCGATGTCGAGCCGGCCGAAACGCGAGACTGCCGTCTCGACGAGCCTTGCCTGCAGAGCCTCGTCCCTGACATCGCCGGATATGGCGACGGCCTGACCACCCTCCGCCTCGATTTCGGCGATGACGGCATCGAGCGCGTCCTGCCGCCGGCCGGTAACCACGAGCTTGGCGCCTTCCCGGGCAAAGAGTTTCGCCGCCGCGCGGCCGATGCCGGAGCTTGCGCCGGTGATGATTGCGATCTTATCGTTGAGAAGTGTCATATCGGTCTCTCCTGGGTTGTTGCGATATCTGAGATGCTCAAACTTCAGACGATGCAGCCACCCGTTTCCCGCGCAGCACGAGAAAAACGCCTATGGGCGAACCGGCAGGCGCGACGACGTTTCCCCATCGACGCCGTGATTGCGGCGTCGGAAATAGCGGAATTCGTCTTATAAAACGGGGATTTGCTGGGACTCCCACCCCGATGCCTGCGTTGGCATCAGTGCCGTTGTGCACTGCATGATCGATTTATGCCTGGTGTGACATTCATCCGATTCCCTTCATCCATCTTCGCGACTAAAAGGAGCGCACAGGTAAAGGGAATCTCTTCATGCCGCGGTCACGCAATACTCAGGGCGCCATCTATATGAGCATGGCGATGGCCGGCTTTTCCGCAAGCGACGCCCTGTCCAAATCGGTGGTCGCCTATATGAACGCCGGCGAGATCATGTTCCTGCGCGGCCTCTTTACCAGCCTGCTCGTCTATCTGATCGCCTGGAAAATGGGCGCGCTACGCTCCTGGCGCGTCGTGCTGCAGCCGATGATCATCTTCCGGATCATCTGCGAGATGCTCTCCGCCGTCACCTATATCACCGCGCTCGGCATGATGCCGATTGCCAATGCCTCGGCGATCCTGCAGTCGCTGCCGCTGGTCGTCACCTTCGGTGCGGCGCTTTTCTTCGGCGAGCCGGTCGGCTGGCGGCGCTGGTCGGCAATCCTCGTCGGCCTCGTCGGCGTGATGATCATCATCCGCCCCGGCCCGGAAGGTTTCACTGCCGCCGCCCTCCTCTGCGTCGGTGCGGTGCTGACGACAGCCGGCCGTGATCTCGCCACCCGGAGCATCAGTCCGGAAATCCCCTCGCTGATGATAACCGTCATCACCGCCATGTCAGCCTCCTTCTTCGGCGCGCTGCTCATCCCGGTGCTCGGCGGCTGGCAGCCGGTCAGCGCTACCGCGCTCGGGCATCTCCTGCTTGCCTCTGTACTGGTGCTGGTCGGCTACCAGTCGGTCATCCTCGCCATGCGTACCGGCGAAATCTCCTTCGTCGCCCCGTTCCGCTATACCAGCCTGATCTTCTCCTCCCTGCTGGGTTTCTTCTTCTTTGCCGAAGTGCCTGACAGCTGGACGCTCGTGGGGGCTGCAATCGTCATCGCCTCCGGCCTCTATACGTTCTATCGTGAGGCCAAGCGCCGCGTGTCTCCGATCGCGCAGGAATCCGCGCCGCGCGCGCCGGTCTGAGGAAGGATTTTGAGCAGTGTGATGGCTGACTTCTCGCTCGACAGATCTGACATAGCAGGCGTCGTGTTGGCCGGCGGCCGCTCGCAGCGCATGGGCCGCGACAAGGCGGGCGTAATGCTTGGGGCCGAGAGCCTGCTCCGCCATGTGTTGACCCGCCTCTCGCAGCAGATCCCGCTCGTTGCAGTCAATGCCGATACTGCCGCCGAGGACGTGCCTGTCGTTCCCGACCTTTTTCCCGGCAAGGCCGGGCCGATGGCCGGCATCCATGCGGCCATGGTCTATGCCGCCGGCCTGCCATCGATTACCCATGTCGCCACCGTCTCGGTGGATTGCCCGTTCTTCCCGGCCGATCTCGTCGCCCGGCTGGCCGCAACGGTCGAGCACCCCTCGCAGATCGCCATCGCCGCCTCCGAGGGCCGCAGCCATCCCGTCTTCGGGCTCTGGCCGGTGACGCTGGCCGCCGATCTCGAAACCTGGATCGCCACCGACCAGAAGCGCCGCGTACGCGACTTCCTGTTGCGGCATGACGTTACGGAAGTGGCGTTCCCGCTGCATCCGACCCGCGCCAGCCTGCTCGATCCCTTCTTCAACATCAACACGCCCGACGATCTCGTCGAGGCGGAACGCTGGCTGGAGGCCCTTCGCGCATGACCGCACCGAAAATCTTCGGCATCGCCGGCTGGAAGAACTCGGGCAAGACGGGTCTCGCCGTCCGGCTGGTGACGGAGTTCACCCGCCGTGGTTACAGGATCTCGACGATCAAGCACGCCCATCACGATTTCGACATCGACAAGGTCGGGGCCGACAGTTACCGCCATCGCCAGGCGGGAGCCCATGAGGTCACCATCGTCTCCGGCACACGCTACGCCATCATGCACGAGTTGCGCGGCGCCCCCCAACCTGAGTTCGAGGAGATACTCGCCCGTCTCGCACCCTGCGATCTCGTGCTGATCGAAGGCTACAAACGCGAACCGATGCCGAAGATCGAGGCCCGCCGCCTGGAGGCCGCCAATCGTGAACCGTTGGCGCCGAGCGATCCCCATATCTGCGCCATCGCTGCTGATCATGCCGTTCCGGATACGGCCCTGCCGGTCTTCGATCTAGACGACACAGGCGCCATCGCCGATTTCATCGCTGACATCGTTGGCCTTGAACAAGCGAGGCTCTGAACCAACTGCGTCGCCGCCGGATCTAAGAAGCGGAGCCGTTTCGCGGGCCATCGCCTTGGCGATTTCCTTGGCGAGCTGCGCCTGATCATAGGGCTTTGCCAATCTCGGAAGATCGATATCGGTACCGGCAGGAAGATCGGCGTAGCCTGTCGCCAGCACGATCGGCAATTCCGGATGAATGTCGCGCGCAGCCTGGGCGAGCTGTGCGCCGGTCATACCGGGCATCGAATAGTCGGTAATGACAAGGTCGAAATGCTGACCGCTGCTGATCAGTTCCAGCGCCTGCGAGCCGGAGTTTGCTTCGACGACCTCGTGGCCGAGATCTTCAAGCATGTCGACCGAACTCATGGCAATCAAGGCATCGTCATCGACGAGCAGAATCTTCAGTCTGGATGCAGCTTGCGGGACGGGCAGCTCCGCCTCGGCTGGCCGCTCGGGGCGCCGTTCGGTCGCCGGAAGCCACAGTTCGGCGGTCGTTCCGACACCAAGCTCGCTGGTCAGAAGAAGTGCGCCATTGAGCTGAACGGCAAGTCCGTGGATCATCGATAAGCCGAGGCCTGTGCCCTTTCCGAGTTCCTTGGTCGAGAAAAACGGATCGACCGCCTTCTTCAATGTTTCCGCGTCCATGCCGGTGCCGCTGTCGGCCACTGCCAGCACAAGATAGGCCCCTTTACCGAGAGCGCCGCCATCGCCGACAACCTCTTCCTCGCGCAGCGATATGGCCAACGTCCCGCCATCCGGCATCGCATCACGGGCATTGACGGCAAGGTTGAGCAGCGCCAATTCGAGCTGGTTCGCATCAACCAGGGCCGGCGGCAGGCTTGTCGGCAGATTGGTTTCGATGCTGATCGAGGATCCGACCGAGCGCTGCAGCAGGTCGTTCATGCCGGAGACTAGCTCGGCCAGATCGACGGGCTTGACCTGCAGATCCTGCTGCCGGGCAAAAGCCAGCAGCCGTTGCGTCAGAGCCGCTCCGCGCCTCGCACCCTGCACTGCCCCCTCAACCAGACGCGTCGCCTTGGCATCTCCGGCAACGTGCTTGCCGAGTAATTCCAGATTACCAAGAACGACCATCAGCAAATTGTTGAAATCGTGGGCGACGCCGCCGGTCAACTGACCGATTGCCTCCATCTTCTGCGATTGGCGTAGCTGCTCCTCGGCTTTTTCACGCTGGGCGACTTCTTCGAGCAGCGTCTGGTGAGCGGCGTTGACCTCCCTCGTCCGTTCCCGCACACGCTCTTCGAGGTTTTCATTGAGGCGTCTCAGATTTTCCTCGATGGTCTTGCGGGCGGTGGTATCGGAACAGACCCCGACGAGTTTCCTCGCGGAACCATATCTGTCGGAATAAAGCTGCGCATGGACCTCCGTCCAATGGAGTGAACCATCCGGCCAGATTGTCCTGTGCTCGATCGAATAGTCGCGTCCGGTATCGATCGTCTCGCGCAGGCGTGCCAACACAAGATCTCGGTCGTCGGGATGGATGCTTGCGATCAGATCGTCGCGTGTGACATCATCGTCCGGCTTTCGGCCGAAGACTGCCTTGCAGGTGGCCGAGGCAGACAGGGCCATCGAGGATAGCTCCAGCTCCCACGCCCCAAGACGACCGGCTGCAAGCGCCGTCTGCAACCGTCGCTCGCCCTCGCCCAAAGCCTCGAGCTGAGCTTGAGCCTCATATTGGCGCAGGCGCCCTTTTAACGCGGTCCGCGCAATACTGATGAAGGAGGTCGCATGGAACGGCCTTTCCAGGAAAGTGACGTTGCCGAGAACCTCTGAAAGCCTGGCAGCGGCCGGATTTCGTTCAGGTCCGCCGCCGCGCGTGGTGAGCACGATGAACGGTAGATCGGACCAGCTTGGCTGGGCGGAGACCCAGGCAGCAATTGGCTTCAAATCGCTCCAGCGAACGGCCTCTTCGGTCAGCACGCCAAGCGCGATCTCATCGTTAAGTAAAGAGGCAAAGACATTCAGGTCGGCAGCCGCGATCGATGATAGGCCGGCTTCGTCGATTAGCGATACCGCCACCTGGGCATCGCGTCCGGCAGGAGTATAGATCAATGCTTTCGGCTTTACGGAGTTAGGAATTGCCGCGATCCCCGCCATCAGTCGACAGGAGCGGCTCTGCGCTAGTGACAAATTCGGGAACGCCGCGAAGCACACCCTGGAACCCGACCAGAGGATCCCCGAACGTCAGCCCCGAACTGTCGATACGATACTCTCGGATTGTATCCTCATGCAGCCCAGTTCTTTTCTTGATCACGGAGACCGCTCGCCGCACCCTCCCCGCGGCCTCGAAGTAGCGCAACAGTATGACTGTGTCCGCAAGATAGGTCACGTCGACAGGCGCCTTCATGTCGCCGACAAGTCCATGCTGTGCAACGGTAAGGAAGGTATTGGCGCCTTGCCTGTTCAAATATTGAAGCAACTCATGCATGTGAAGGATCAGCGAATTTTCATCCGGCATCGATGCTTGATAGCCGTTGATGCTGTCGATGATGACGGTCTTGGCATTCGACTTGTCCACGCACTCGCGCACGCGATGCGCGAATTCACCTGGTGACAGTTCAGCGGCGTCGAGCTGTTCGATGTGAATTAGACCGCTGCTCCTTAGACTCTCGAGATCTATTCCCAGCGCCTTGAGCCGCGTAAAGAGCAGGCCAAGCTCTTCGTCGAAGATGAAGGCCGCGGCTCTCTCGCCACGCGCAACCGCCGCGACCAGGAATTGAAACGAGAAAGTGCTCTTGCCGGTACCGGATGGACCGAGGATAAGTGTACTGGAACCTCTCTCCAACCCCCCGCCCAATAGAAGGTCCAGTTCCGGAATATTTGAGGATAACTCATCGCGGACATAGGTCGACCGATGTTCGGCGGCGACGAGACGTGGAAAAACAACGACGCCGCCGGTTTGAATGGTGAAATCGTGGAAACCGCCGCGGAAGGCTTGCCCACGGTATTTCGTGATCCTGAGCCGCCGGCGCTCGGCCCCATAGCTCGGCGCCATCTCCTCGAGATGGATGACGCCGTGCACGACGCTATGAACCGTTTTGTCAAGCACGTCGGACGTCAGATCATCGAGCAAAAGGACTGTCGCCCCCTGCCGGGCAAAATAGTGTTTGAGCGCGAGGATCTGCCGCCGGTAGCGCAGCGAGCTTTGCGCCAGCAGCCTGATCTCCGACAGGCTGTCGAGAACCACACGACTGGGCTTAACCCGCTCGAAAGCGGCAAAGATCTCCTTTGTCGTCTCTCCGAGTTCCAGGTCTGATGAATAGAGCAGGCTCTGCTGCTGGTCGGCATCCAGCAGGCTTTCCGGAGGCACGACCTCGAAGACCTCGATATGGCCGTCGATCACCATCCCGTGCGATGCCGCACCGGCACGAAGCTCACTCTCGGTTTCGGAAAGGGTGATGTAGAGCCCCTGCTCGCCGATCCGCGCACCCTCGATCAGAAACTGCAATGCAATCGTTGTCTTTCCCGCCCCTGGATTTCCCTCCAGGAGAAACACGTGCCCCGGCGAAAGCCCCCCTGCCAGAATTGTGTCCAAACCGGACACGCCAGTCCGGGCTTTCATGGCAGGTATAGCAGTATTCATTCATTGTTTCCTTCAGCTTATAACGGGAATTAGTGGCGACCGATGGAATGTCAAATAGTCAAGCGCGCATGATTTCACCTTCGGCAAGAGCCAATCGATTGGACGTCAGGTAGCTCGGATCTATGCCCTGTCCGGACAGCTCGAAACGGCGAGACCTATCCCCGATAGCGAAGTGCATCGACGACGAGGGCGAATGCCGGCGACGTATGCCTGCGGCTCGGATAGTAGAGATGGTAGCCGGAAAACGGCAGGCACCAATCCTCGAGGACCCGCACCAGCCGCCCATCGGCAAGATGCGTCTCGACCAAGTTCTCCGGCATATAGGCGAGGCCCAGACCGGCCAGCACGGCATTCAGCCGGAGCGCTATATTGTTGAAGACCAACTGTCCTTCGACGCGAACCCTGAGCTCGCGCCCATCCTTCTCGAACTCCCACGCATAAACGCTGCCATAGGTCGGGAGGCGCAGATTGATGCAATTGTGATCCGTAAGGTCCTGCGGCGTCAGCGGCTTCGGCCTGGTGTCGAAATAGGCGGGAGCGCCGACAACGGCCATGCGCATGTCGGGGCCGATGCGCACCGCAATCATGTCCTTCGCCACCTGTTCTCCAAGCCGCACTCCCGCATCGTAACGCTCCGCGACGATGTCGGTCAGGCCGTAGTCGACGATGATCTCGACATTGATATCGGGATAATCAGGCAGCAGCTTTTCCAGGGCGGGCCAGAGGACGGCATCGGCCGCATGCTCGCCGGCATTGATGCGAATGGTGCCTGCCGGCTTCTCCCGGAACGCGCTCAAGGCAGCCAGCTCGCTCTCGATCTCGTCTAAGCGCGGTCCGATGGAGACGAGCAGGCGTTCGCCGGCTTCCGTCGGCGAAACGCTACGGGTCGTGCGTGTCAGCAATCGCAGTCCAAGCCGTTCCTCAAGCCCTCGGATGGTGTGGCTGAGCGCCGACTGAGACACACCGAGCTTGCCCGCCGCCTTGGTGAAGCTTTGAGCGCGCGCGACGGCGATGAAGGCGATGAGGCCGTTGACGGCGGGGCGCGGCATTTATGAAACTTTCTCATGGGTTCTTGCCGTTTATACTATCTAATCACAACCAAGCGCACGCGGTAAATATCCTGTCATCCCGGGCAGACGCATCTGCCCAGGCAGACCTATCTGCCCCGGCCAGACCTGTCCTGCACAGGCGGACTTGTTTACCTGGCCCCACCCCGACATCGGAAGGAAGACGAGATGGAGATCAAGCGAAGCGGTTCGCAGCCTTCGGCCAAGGGACCGGCCGACTGGTTCACCGGCAGCGTGCGTGTCGACCCACTATTTGCCGTGGCCAGCCCCGCACGCGCGGCTGGCGCCAGCGTCACCTTCGAGCCTGGCGCCCGCACCGCCTGGCATACCCATCCTCTCGGCCAGACGCTGATCGTCACGTCGGGCTGCGGTCGCGTGCAGCGCGAAGGCGGCCCCGTCGAGGAGATCCGGGCTGGCGACGTCGTCTGCTTCGCACCGGCTGAACGCCATTGGCACGGCGCATCGCCGACGACGGCGATGACCCATATCGCCATCCAGGAACAGCTCGACGGCAAGGTCGTCGACTGGATGGAGCATGTCACCGACACGCAATACCAAGGCTAGAAAAGGAAACTTCTATGCAGAAACGTGAACTTGGAAAGAGCGGACTTCATGTCTCGGCTATCGGTCTCGGCTGCATGGGGCTGAGTTACGGCTATGGCCCGGCGACAGATATTCAGGAAGCGACCGCACTGATCCGCCGCGCGTTCGAACGTGGCGTGACCTTCTTCGACACGGCCGAGGCCTATGGTCCCTATAAGAATGAAGAGCTTCTGGGAGAGGCGCTGGCACCCTTCCGCGACGAGGTGGTGATCGCCACGAAATTCGGCTTCAACTTCGATGCCAATGGCGGCCAGAGCGGCATGAACAGCCGGCCGGAGCAGATCCGCGCAGTCGCCGACCAGGCGCTGAAGCGTTTGAAGACCGATGTCATCGATCTCTTCTACCAGCATCGCGTCGACCCCGATGTTCCGATCGAGGATGTCGCCGGCACGGTCAAGGCGTTGATCGCCGAGGGCAAGGTCAGGCATTTCGGTCTCTCGGAAGCCGGCGCCCAGACGACCCGCCGCGCCCATGCCGTCCAGCCGGTGGCGGCGTTGCAGAGTGAATATTCGCTATGGTGGCGCGAACCCGAGCAGGAAATCCTGCCGATGCTAGAAGAGCTCGGCATCGGTTTCGTGCCCTTCAGCCCGCTCGGCAAGGGCTTCCTCACCGGCGCGATCAGCGAAACGACGACCTTCGACAGCAAGGACTTCCGCAACATCGTGCCGCGCTTTTCTCAGGAAGCGCGAAAGGCCAATCAGGCGCTCGTCGATCTCCTCGCCGAAATCGCCGCCCGCAAGAAGGCCACCTCCGCACAGGTGGCTCTCGTATGGCTGCTGGCGCAAAAACCTTGGATCGTGCCGATCCCCGGCACCACCAAGCTGCATCGCCTGGAGGAGAACATCCGGGCCGCCGAGGTCGAATTGACGGCCGAGGATCTCGGCAATATCGAAAGCGCGCTCGCCACCATCAAGGTGGAAGGCGATCGATATCCCGCGCATCTGCAGGCAAGGGTCAACCGCTGAGAAAAGAAACGGCCGCCATCGTTTGCGGTCGCTTCTTCATTGATCGCATCATCGTCTCGGCGCCGGCGCATTCTCCTGGAAAGCCGGGATCGCCTCGAGCCTGCCGACAATCTCCGCGATATTAGGCCACAGGGCGAGATCGAAGCCCATGCGCCGGGCGCTGATCGCCTGCGGGAAGAGAAAGATATCGGCAATACCCGGCCGGTCGCCGATGGCGAAGGCGCCTTGCCTGCGGCCGGCGATCGTCGTCTCCACAGCGGCCATTCCCTCGCCGACCCAGTGACGGCTCCAGGCGGCAATGGCATCGGCATCCGCCTGGAAGGCCGTTTTGAGGTGGAGGCCGATCCGCGGCGGCAGCAGCGCATGGATCTCGGCTGCGATTGCAAGCGCGATCGACCGCGCCAGCGCCCTGCCCTCCGTCGTGTCGGGCAGCAGCGGCGGTTCGGGGTGAAGCTCGTCGAGATATTCGACGATCGCCAGTGACTGGGTGATGAGGACGCCGCTGTCCGTCAGCAAGGCCGGCACCAGCCCTTGCGGATTGACGCTGCGATATCCGGCCTGCCGGCTTTCGGCATCTTCGCCGAGGATGGTCACCGGCAGTGTTTCCGCCGCCAATCCCTTCAGGGCGAGCGCGATGCGGACTCGCGATGTCGCCGAGGAAATTTCATTCTGATAGAGCTTCACGGGTCTTCTCCCTGGTGACTTAAAAGAGGGGCTGGAACGGCCGCTTGCTCCCCGGAAAACGATGCTGCCGTCACGAGGCCCGCTAGCGGCGAAGGCTCCTGCGAGCTTACGTCGTAGATGCAGGGCGCGGCGAAGACCGCCGCTCCCAGAATGCAGATGATCATCAATCTCACCAGATCCTCCATCGGCGAGGCCCGGTCGGCCTCGTCCTGTTTGCTTTCAGCTCCTGTCCATTGCCCGCCGCAGCCAATGGCCTTCGGCGGGCAATGTATTCGTCAGGCAACGCTCAATTCGACATGGATATTGCCGCGTGTAGCCTTCGAGTAGGGGCAGGTCTGGTGAGCGTCTTCAATGAGTGCTCTTGCCACATCCGCTTCGATCCCCGGCAGGCTGACCTTGAGACGGGCCTGCAGGAAATAGCCGCCATCGGCCGTCCCCAAATCGACCTCGGTGTCGACGGCAAGGTCGGCGGGGAGCCTGACCTTTTGATTGGCCGCGGCAAAGCCGATCGCGCCGATGAAGCAGGCAGACCAGCCGGCGGCGAAAAGCTGTTCGGGATTGGTGCCGGCGCGGTTGCTGCCCGGAGGCGAAAGCTTGATCTCCAACTGGCCATCGTCGCTGTGCGAAGCGCCATCGCGCCCGCCCGTCGTATGGGTCTTGCCGGTATAGAGAACCTTATCGATCTTTGTCATGGAACACTCCTTGTGTTGCGTCGCTCCAGGCGACTGGCCGCGTTGCGCGGCCGGGTTGACGGAGTGTGGTTTGACCGACGGATATATCCGCCATGTTTCCGAAATCGCCCGAAATGTCACGAAACGTAGCATCCGATATCGGGGACATCTTTATATACAAACATCTCGAAATTTTGCGACGACTGCCGATGTCAACGGATGGTGACTTCTGCTGCCAGTCCGCCGCCGGTGCGATTATAGAGCCGGAGCGCCCCGCCGATCTTGGCCGTCAGTTGCTGGGCGATCGCAAGACCGAGACCGGTGCCGCCGGTTTCCCGGTTGCGGGATTGTTCCAACCGGAAGAATGGCTGCATGGCGGCTTCCAGCATATCGTCCGGAATTCCCGGCCCGCGATCCATGACTGTGATGACGATATCGTTCTCGGCGCTGCGCTCGACGCTGATCTCGGCAGCACCAGCGAACTTCAGGGCATTGTCGATGAAGTTCGACAGGATTCGGCGAAGCGCATGCGGCTTGGTGAAGGCAGCGCCGTGAACCAGCCCGACGACGGTGACGGCCTTTCCGGTATCCTGGTAGTCATAGGCTATGCTGTCGATGAACGAGGCGAGATCGATCCGGGCGCTCTTCTCGCCGTTGCCATGCGCGCTGCGAGCATAGGCAATGCCATCCTGGACGAGACGCTGGATCTCGCCGAGATCATGCACCAGCTTGTCTTTCTCCGGCGACTCCTCCGCCATGTCGGCGCGCAGCCGCATGCGGGTGATCGGCGTCTGCAGGTCATGCGAGATTGCCGCCAGGATCTGGACGCGCTCTTCGAGGTAAAGGGCAATCCTCTCCCGCATCGCGTTGAACGCCCTTGCCGCATGCGCGACCTCGCTCGGCCCCGCCTCGCTCAGGGCCGGACCGTCCTTGTTCGGGTCGAGAGCATCGGCGGCGGCGGCAAGCTCGCCGAGCGGCCGGATCGCCTGGCGAACCGCAAACCAGGTGCAGAGGATCAGCAGAGCCATCTGGACGATAAAGACATAAGGCAGCCATGCGGCAATCGGCATGACGCCCTTCGGCGTGACGTCAATCGTCAAGGGGCTTCCGTCGGTCAGCGTCAGATGCGCCTGCAGCCGGTTCACATCGCCTGGAATCCGTTCGATCCGGATTGGAAAGCGGTGCCCGATAGCCTGCTCGATCTTTCCTGAGATTTCCGCCCCTTTGCTTGACGTGTCAGGCACGCCGGGAAGGCCGGGTCCGAGCACGAAACGGTAATTGCCGCGGCTCAGCCGATCGAGCAGGTCGCCGCGCTCACCTGGAGGAAGCCGATCGAGAACGGCAATCGATGTTGCCACATCGTTTTCCAGCGTGCCGAGCATCACCGCCTTGGCCGACATGTACCGCTCCATATAGAGCACACTGAAAGACAGCCCGTAGGCCAAGGCCAGTCCGATCAGCAGGATCAGGAAGATCCGCGACCGCAACGTGCTCGGCCACGTCAGGCCCGAAGGCAAGGGGATTGCCGCCTTCATTGGCGCGGCTCCGATATTTCGACGGGAACCGAAAACACATAGCCTTCGCTGCGTACCGTCTTGATATAGGTCGGTTCGCGCGCATCGTCACCCAGCCGCTGACGCAGGCGGCTGACCAAGAGATCAATCGAGCGATCGAAGAGATCAGCGTCGCGGCCCTGTGTCAGGCTCAGAAGCTGGTCGCGATTGAGCACACGTTGCGGGTGATCGATGAAGACACGGAGCAGACGGTATTCGGCCCCGCTCAGCGCAATCGCGGTCCCTTCCCTGTCGAGAAGGTGCCGGGCGACAGTATCGAGCCGCCAGTCACCGAAAGTCAGCAACTGTCCGGCCTCGCTGATCTGCAGGTTGGGCGGCAGCATCCGCGTCCGCCGCAGCACCGCCTTGATGCGGGCGAGAAGCTCACGCGCGGCAAAGGGCTTGGGAAGATAGTCGTCGGCGCCCATCTCCAGCCCGAGGATCCTGTCCATCTCGTCGGTGCGGGCCGTCAGCATCAGGATCGGGATCGCCTTGTGCCGTCCGGCGCGCAGTTCGCGGCACAGCACCAGCCCATCGTCACCGGGCATCATCACATCGAGCACGATCAGGTCGACCGCATTGGCCTCGATAAAGCTGCGCATCTGGCGCCCGTCCGCAGCCACGCTTGTCCTCAAACCGTTCTTCTGCAGATAGCCCGAGACCAGCTCGCGGATTTCGCGATCGTCATCGACGATCAGGATGTGATCGACATGATCCATATTTCCCGGTTCCTTACCGATAGAAGCGGCCGCGCCCTCCACCCCATACGAGGCGGTTGACACGACCTACACATATTCCGCCGGCCGGAGCAACGAGGCCCTGCAGCCCGATACCGTCGGCTTAAAAGCGATCGACGTCTATGACAGCCTGCGCGAAGGCCTGAGGCGCCTCCTGAGGCAAATTGTGGCCGATGCCGCCGCCGATGGTGCGATGCTCGTATTTGCCGGAGAATTTTCCGGCGTAGGCGGAAGGCTGCGGATGCGGCGCACCGTTTGCATCGCCTTCCATGGTGATGGTCGGCACCGAAATGACAGGCGTTGCGGCGAGAGTCGTCTCGTAGGCATCGTACTTTGCCTCGCCTTCGACAAGCCCCAGGCGCCAGCGATAATTGTGAATGACGATGGCGACGTGATCGGGATTGTCGAAGGCAGCGGCCGACCTGTCGAATGTCGCATCGTCGAAGTTCCACTTCGGCGATGCCGTCTGCCAGATGAGCTTTGCGAAATCATGCGTGTTGCTCTCGTATCCCTGACGACCGCGTTCGGTGGCGAAATAGAACTGGTACCACCAGGCGAGTTCGGCTTTCGGCGGAAGCGGCTTCTTGTTGGCCTCCTGGCTGCCGATCAGGTAGCCGCTCACCGATACCATCGCCTTGCAGCGCTCGGGCCAGAGCGCCGCCATGATGTTGGCGGTCCGCCCGCCCCAGTCATAGCCCGCAATGACAGCTTTCTCGATATCGAGCGCATCGAGCAGCGCGATCATATCGGCGGCGAGCGCTGACGGCTGGCCGTTGCGCGGCGTCTGCTCGTCCAGGAAGCGGGTCGTCCCGTAACCGCGCAGATAAGGCACAATCACCCTGTAGCCCGCCGAGGCAAGCAGCGGTGCGACATCGACGAAACTATAGATGTCATAGGGCCAGCCATGCAGCAGCAATACGACAGGGGCATCCGCCTTTCCCGCCTCGGCATAACCGATGTCGAGCACGCCTGCCTTGACCTGCTTCAGCGCTTCGAAGGACGTGTTGGTTCCGGGCTTTATAGCTGGCACCGAAGCGGCCGTCGCAGACGACTGGGCGGCGGCGGTGCCGGCCACGCCGAATTCGACCGCCGCAAGGGCGATTGCCGTCATGCCGAAGAAACGGCGGCGGTGATGGTTGATTTGCTCGGACATCGGTCTCTCCTGTCGAATGGATCACGGTGCTGATATGACGTTGGGCTTGTATCCCCCATATGTCACAAGCCGTCGGTTTTGAATGCGGATGTAGTTTCCGGCCGCCGGGATACATTCTGATACAATCGCGCCGACGGAGTAAAGCATCGCACCGCCAGCAGCCATTTCGCCGCGGCCCACCGCCGGGACGGCAGTTTGTATCGCTTTGTATCGCCCGCCCCCGACCGCAATAGTTCGGTACATTTCCCCGCGAAACCGGACACATCGGGGATACGTCCGCACGGCCATATCCCCGCCGTTGCTGGTTCAGGCCCCATCGCCGTCCAGAGCCCGATCAATCGGTTCAAAGGAAACGATGATGACACTTCTGATCATTGCCTATCTCGGAGGCGCGCTGACCATCCTCAGCCCCTGCATCCTCCCCATCCTCCCCTTCGTCTTCGCCCGTGCCGGACAGCCCTTCGTCAGGAGCACGCTGCCCATGCTGGCGGGCATGGCTGCCACCTTCGCGCTGGTCGCCACGCTTGCCGCAGTCGGCGGCAGCTGGGCCATTCGCGCCAATGAATATGGCCGCCTTGCCGCCATCGTCCTGCTTGCGCTCTTCGGCGTGAGCCTGCTTTCGCCGCGCTTTGCAAGCACGCTTGCCCGGCCGGTCGTCGACCTTGGCAACAATCTTATGAACGCCAGCGGCGGCGGGCGCGGCACCACGACCGTGAAGAATGCGCTTCTTCTCGGCGTCGCCACCGGACTGCTCTGGGCGCCCTGCGCCGGTCCGATCCTCGGCCTGGTGCTGACCGGCGCCGCATTACAGGGCGCCAATCTGCAAACGACCTTCCTGCTGATCGCTTATGCTGCTGGTGCTGCAAGTTCGCTTGCCGTCGCCCTGCTGGTCGGTGGCAAGCTCTTCGCCGCCATGAAGCGTTCCCTCGGCCTTGGTGACCGGATTCGCCAGGTGCTCGGCGCAGCCGTGTTGGCGGGTGTCGCCGTCATCGCCCTTGGACTGGATACCACCCTGCTGGCGCGGATTTCCTATGCCAGCACCGCGTCCCTGGAACAGGCCGTTCTTGACAGGCTGCATGCGAAGCCCTTGGGCGGCGCATCCTCAGAGGTAGCGAGCAACGACGTGATGATTGCGGCCGCCGATGCAAAGCAGCCTTTCCGCAGCGATCTGCCCATCGAAGGCCATGCGCCGTCGCTTGGCGGTGCGGTCGAATGGCTGAACTCCAAGCCGCTGACATCAGAGCAGTTGCAGGGTAAAGTGGTCCTCGTCGACTTCTGGACCTATTCCTGCATCAACTGCATTCGCACCATCCCTTATGTCAGGGCCTGGGCGGAAAAATACGCCGATCAAGGCCTCGTGGTGATCGGCGTCCACGCCCCGGAATTTGCCTTCGAGAAGAAGATCGACAACGTCAAAAGCGCAATCGACGATTTCAAGATCGGCTATCCCGTTGCGATCGACAATGATTACAAAATCTGGCGCGCTTTCGAAAACAGCTACTGGCCGGCCGCCTATCTGATCGATGCCAAGGGCCAGATCCGCTACCATCATTTCGGTGAAGGCAATTACGGCAGGACCGAAAAGGCCATTCAGGACCTGTTGCGCGAGGCCGGCAGCCAAACAACGGCAAGCGCGCCAGTCGCGCCGGATGCCAAGGGCGTGGAAGCAGGCCCGGATCTCCGCAATATCCGCTCCGGCGAGACCTATCTCGGCTACGAACAGGCGGCGAATTTCGCCTCTCCGGAAGGGCTGCAGGCTGACATGGCACAAAACTATACGGTCGGCGAACCCGGTCTCAACGGCTGGGGCCTGTCCGGAAGCTGGGTCGTCGGCCGGGATCAGGCGACGCTTGATCAGCCGGGCGGCGGCATCACTTATCGCTTCAGCGCCCGCGATCTGCATCTCGTTCTCGGGCCTGGTGCCGGCGGCAAACCGATCCGCTTCCAGGTGAAGATCGACGGCAAGATGCCGGGGCCTGACCACGGTGCAGACATCGATGCCGACGGCAACGGCACGGTGACCGCGACGAGGCTTTACCAGCTTGTCCGCCAGTCCGGCCCGGTCGTCGCCCGCAATTTCGAAATCCGCTTCCTCGACCCCGGGGTGCAGGCCTACGCCTTCACATTCGGCTGAACCTGAAACGCATCAATATCCCGATCATCAACAATGACCAAAGGAGTGATAGTCATGAACAAACGTCTTCTTTTCACGGCAGCGCTTGCATTTGCCACCACCGCCATCGCGTTCGCAGCAGAGGCTGCCGCGGTCAAGAACATCGTGATCGTCCACGGCGCGCTGGCCGACGGCTCGGGATGGCGCAAGGCGACGGAGATTCTCGAGAATCGCGGCTTCAACGTCACCATCGTCCAGCAGCCCATTACCTCTCTCGACGACGATGTGGCGGCGACCAAGCGGGTTCTCGACCTTCAGGACGGACCGGTCCTGCTCGTCGGCCACAGCTACGGCGGCATGGTCATCACCGAAGCCGGCAACGATCCCGCGGTCGCGGGCCTGGTCTATGTCGCGGCATTCCAGCCCGACAAGGGAGAAAGTCTGCTGAGCCTCGCCAGCTCGAAACCCGCAGGCAGCATGGATATAAAGGAAACGAAGGACGGCAAATACCTCTATCTCGATCCGGGCGCCTTCGCCGCGGCTTTCGCAGCCGACCTTCCGCAAGCCGAAGCCGATTTCATGGCAAAGTCACAGGTCTTCGCCTCGAAGCAGGCATTCTCCACCAAGATCACTCAGCCGGCATGGCGGACGAAGAAAAGCTGGTCGATCGTCGCCACCGAGGATCGCTCTATCAACCCCGATCTGGAGCGTGACATGGCAAAACGCGCCGGCAGCGAAGTGACCGAGATAAAGGCCAGCCACGCCGTCTTCGCCTCCCAACCGGAAAAGGTTGCCGATGCGATCGAAACGGCAGCAAGGAAAGCTGGCGAGTAGCGCGCAGCCAGGAATGTTCCTAAGCATGAAGCCTCTGGTCGGACGCCCGCCCGGCCAGAGGCGTGAGAAGTCGCGGCCGGCCAAGAATGTCGATCTCGTCGTCACCCGCCTCCCCGCAGCCGAAGTCGGGCCACCATCCATGCAATTTTGTGACTATTCCATCAAAAAATGGAAGATAAGTCACAAATTCTCATTTCAAATTGCCGGGTTTCCCTATAAAATAATTGAGATGATATGCCATGTTGCGCGCAACCGGCTGGTGCAGAAGCTGTATCTCAGCGCAAATGCCGAATCGTAGGTCGAGGACAACCGAGATGGGAATGGCAGTTCCTTGTTAAATTTTCATCAAAACACTATTCCAGAGTAAACGATAAGGGAGACATGCGGTATGGATAGTCGCAGGGGCCGGCGCATCGCAGTCTTATCCGAGGCCCTTTCACAACATCGCATTCTGCACATCAAGAATGCTGCCGAGATCCTGGGCGTCTCAGAGATGACGGTGCGACGTGATGTCAGCGCCAATGCAGGCCAGTTCGCCTTCCTCGGCGGCCATATCGTCCCGGCTGTCGAAACGGAAAACGATCCCTATGAAATTTCCAAGGCAGCCGACAGTCATGCCGCTGCAAAACGGCTAGTTTGCCAGCAAGCCATTGATTACATTCACCATGATGATACGGTGTTTTTCGATTGCGGCACCACCTTGCCCTATCTGGTCGATCTTCTCCCAGACCGGATTCACATAACGGCGATCTGTTACGCCATGAATGTCGCCGATCGTCTGACCCGAAAACCCAACGTTCGCCTTGTTATGCTCGGTGGTCTTTACCACCCAGCATCGGCCAGCTTTTCCGGTGCCTCGGGGCTGGAAATGCTCGATCAGCTTGTGATCAACGTGGCATTTCTTTCTGCAGCGGGTGTCGATGCCCGGCGTGGCGCGACCTGCGCGCATTTTCACGAAGCGGAGATCAAGAAAAAGGCGATGTCCCGGGCACGAAAGAATATTCTTCTCGCCGATAGTAGCAAAATCGGCAAGCTCAAGCCGGCCTTTTTCAGCGACATGAAGTCGTTCGATGTGGTCATCACCGAAAACGGCATGAACGATTTCGACTGAGAAATCGGTATTTTTTCCGCGTCTGTCGAAATCTAACTTGACGCGACGGCAAGCTGGTGCAAGTCTCACAAATAATGAAAAAAAAATCACATTTGAGTTGGTTGTGAAGACCGTCTTCCGCTGCGTGCTTTTGCACTAACAGCAACAGGATCTTCATGCTCTGCCCGGGAGGATTCTATTTGGAAACCGTTGCTGTTCACAATGCGGCAAACGCCCCCTCGCAATCGCCGGAGCGCACCCATAACCGGCCGCGCAATGCCGGTATGGAACTCGATCTGTCGTGGGTGCTTGACACCCGGGTCAACCTGTCTGCCACCGAGCGCCGCGTAGCCTCGCTTCCCGGACGCCGGACCGTCAAAAAAGACGCACAGGCGGCTTGGCTCCTGAAGGCGGTGACCTGCATCGATCTGACGACGTTGAACGGCGACGATACTCCCGAGCGCGTCAAGCGGTTATGCGCGAAGGCGATGAACCCGGTACGCGCCGACATTCTGGATTCGCTTGGCATGAGCGGCCGTTCGATCACCACCGGCGCCATCTGCGTCTACCATCGTTTTGTTGCAACGGCCGTCGAGGCACTCGGGGATTCCGGCATTCCGGTCGCCGCGGTTTCGACCGGTTTCCCCGCCGGCCTCAGCCCACACCACCTCAAGGTCAAGGAAATCGAGGCATCGGTTGCCGATGGCGCGAGCGAAATCGACATCGTCATCACCCGCGAGCATGTGCTGACCGGCAACTGGACGGCGCTCTACGAGGAAATGAAAGAATATCGCGCCGCCTGCGGTGATGCGCATGTCAAGGCCATTCTGGCGACCGGCGACCTGAAGACGCTCCGCAATGTCGCCAAAGCCTCGCTGGTCTGCATGATGGCGGGAGCCGATTTCATCAAGACCTCGACCGGCAAGGAAGGCGTCAATGCGACGCTGGCCGTGACATTGACCATGCTGCGGGCGATCCGCGCCTATTATGAGCGCACCGGCATCAAGATCGGCTACAAGCCGGCCGGTGGCATTTCCGCGGCGAAGGACGTGTTGAACTACCAGTTTCTGATGAAGGACGAACTGGGGCGCGAGTGGCTGGAGCCCGATCTCTTCCGCATCGGCGCATCGAGCTTGCTTGCGGATATCGAGCGGCAGCTGGAGCATCACGTCACCGGTGCCTATTCGGCCCTCAACAGACACCCGATTGGATGATCCAGATGACCGTTGCAAAGTATTTCGACGAAATGTCCTACGGCCCCGCCCCTGAATCCGATATCGAAGCTCGCGACTGGCTGGCGCGCCACGCTTCCGGTTTCGGTCACTTCATCGATGGCGCGTTCGTGCCCTCCGTGTCGGGCAAGAGCTTCGACACGTTCGAGCCAGCCACCGGCAAGGTCCTGGCGAAGCTCGCCAGCGGCGGCGCGGCGGATGTGGACAATGCGGTTGCTGCGGCCCGCAAGGCACAGGCGTCATGGGCGCGATTGCCAGGCCACGCGCGGGCGCGCCATCTCTATGCGCTTGCCCGGATGATCCAGCGCCATGCGCGTCTGATTGCCGTGGTCGAGGCAATCGACAACGGCAAGCCGATCCGGGAAACCCGCGATCTCGACGTGCCGCTGGCCGCCCGTCATTTCTATCATCACGCCGGATGGGCGCAGATCCAGGACACGGAATTTGCCGATCATGTGCCGGTGGGCGTCGTCGGCCAGATCATCCCGTGGAATTTCCCATTCCTGATGCTGGCCTGGAAAGTGGCGCCGGCTTTGGCGCTCGGCAACGCCGTCATCCTGAAGCCTGCCGAATTCACGTCGCTGACGGCGCTTCTCTTTGCCGAACTGGCATCTGCGGCGGGCCTTCCGCCGGGCGTGCTCAATATCGTGACGGGAGAAGGCGAAACAGGCGCGCTGCTCGTCGGGCATGAGGATATCGACAAAATCGCTTTTACCGGATCGACCGAAGTCGGGCGCATTATTCGCGAGCGTACCGCAGGCAGCGGCAAATCATTGACGCTCGAACTCGGCGGCAAGTCACCTTTCGTCGTTTTTGACGACGCCGATATCGACGGCGCCGTGGAAGGCGTGGTCGACGCGATCTGGTTCAATCAGGGACAGGTCTGCTGCGCCGGTTCGCGGCTTCTGATCCAGGAAGGCGTTGCCGATCTTTTCCACGAGCGGCTGAAGCGCCGCATGCAGACATTGCGGGTCGGTCAGCCTTTGGACAAGTGCATCGATATGGGTGCGATCATCGCACCCGTGCAATTGACGCGTATCGAAACCCTGGTGAAAAAGGGAGTTTCAGAAGGCGCGACGCTGCATCAGGCTAAGATCGACCTGCCGAAAGGCGGCAGCTTCTACCCGCCGACGCTTCTGAGCGGCGTGCAGCCGACATCGATCGTCGCGACCGAGGAAATCTTCGGGCCGGTTGCGGTCTCCATGACTTTTCGCACACCGGAAGAGGCTATCCAGCTTGCCAATCACACCCGCTACGGCCTCGCCGCGAGCGTCTGGAGCGAGACGATCGGCTTGGCGCTGAACGTTGCGGCAAAGCTCGCAGCCGGCGTGGTCTGGGTGAATGCCACCAATCTTTTCGATGCCGCCGTCGGTTTTGGCGGCAAGCGTGAATCCGGATTCGGCCGCGAAGGCGGACGCGAAGGTTGCTACGAATATCTGAAGCCGAAGGCTTGGGTCGGTCGCAAGGCGCGCGCAGCAATGCCCGCACTTTCGCAAGTAAAGCCGGTTGCCGGCGATTTTGCCCTGCCAAGCATCGACCGGACGGCAAAGCTCTTCATCGGCGGCAAGCAGGCACGCCCGGACGGCAATTATTCCCGGGTCATCGCCTCACCCAAGGGCAAGGCGATCGGGGAGGTCGGCGAAGGCAACCGCAAGGACATCCGCAATGCAGTGGTTGCCGCGCAGGCCGCCTCCGGCTGGTCGAATGCGACCGCTCATAACCGCGCCCAGATTCTCTATTACATCGCCGAAAACCTCAGTGGCCGCGCCGACGAGTTCGCCTCGCGGATAACAGCGATGACCGGAGCTTCCGCAGCCAATGCAAACGCCGAGGTCGACGCCGCGATTTCGCGTCTCTTCACCTACGCAGCCTGGGCGGACAAATATGAAGGCGGCATTCACCAGCCGCCGCTTCGCGGCGTTGCGCTGGCCATGCCGGAAGCCATCGGCGTGGTTGGCGTCATTTGCCCGCCGGAAGCGCCGCTGCTCGGCTTTATCAGTCTGGTTGCGCCGTTGATTGCCACCGGCAATCGTGTCGTCGCTGTGCCGAGTGAGCCTTTCCCGCTTTCGGCGACGGATTTCTATTCCGTTCTGGAAACGTCGGATCTGCCTGCTGGTGTCGTCAATATCGTCACCGGGTCGGCGATGGAACTGGCAAAGATCCTTGCCGCGCACAATGACGTTGATGCGTTGTGGGCCTTCGGCTCGGCGGAACTTTCGACGACGGTGGAGAAGCTGTCTTCGGGCAATCTCAAGCGAACCTTCGTGGACAATGGCAAGGCGACGGACTGGATGGACAGATCCGCCGCCGAAGGCGCGCTATACCTTCGCCGCGCTGTGGATGTGAAGAATATCTGGATCCCCTACGGAGAATAAGGGATCCAACTCTGGTCATCCGGGCGGGAGGAGAACCGCTCCGGCAGGCGAGAACCACGGAATTTGAGGGAATCGCAGAGCTGTAACGGCGCTGCGGTTATCGGGCGCTGTTTTGCGGCAGGAGGTGCTGCGAAATGGTGCAATTAAGGGAGGACTTCATGCTGAAGAATATCGATCCGGCTCTGAATGCCGATGTGCTGCACGCACTCCGGTCCATGGGGCATGGCGACACGCTCGTCGTTTCCGACACTAATTTTCCTTCGGATGCGATTGCCCGGCAAACGGTGCTCGGCAAGCTGTTGCGCATAGACAATGTGTCCTCTGCCCGCGCCATCAAAGCTATTCTTTCGGTAATGCCGCTGGATACGCCGCTGCAGCCGTCTGCCGGGCGAATGGAAATCATGGGCGCGCCGGACGAGATCCCTCCAGTGCAGCAGCAAGTCCAGGCCGTGATCGACGGCGCCGAGGGCAAGCCGGCGCCGATGTATGGCATCGAGCGTTTCGCCTTCTATGAGGAAGCCAAAAAGGCCTATTGCGTCATCACCACGGGCGAAAACCGCTTCTACGGCTGCTTCCTGTTCACCAAAGGCGTGATTCCGCCGGAAACCGTATGAGGGGAAACGAAATGAAGGTGGGTGTTTCGATCCTCGGGATTTTCGTCGCCGACACGGCTTATCTGGCTAAGCGCATGCCAAACATTGGCGAAACCATCACCGGGACCGGTTTTGCGGTAGGCCCAGGCGGCAAGGGCTCCAACCAGGCTGT
Source organism: Rhizobium sp. BT-226 (assembly GCF_025847085.2). Lineage (NCBI taxonomy): Bacteria > Pseudomonadati > Pseudomonadota > Alphaproteobacteria > Hyphomicrobiales > Rhizobiaceae > Rhizobium > Rhizobium sp. BT-226. The sequence continues at coordinate 827,925 of NZ_JAOYTI010000001.1, forward strand.
CGCTGCTGCCCGCGCCGGCGGAACAGTCTCCTTCATCTCGAAGATCGGCCGCGACACATTCGGCGACATGGCCCTGAAGTCCTATGCGGAAGCAGGCGTGACGCCGAAGGTCGTACAGATGGACGATATGCCGACCGGCGCTGCCTTCATCTACGTCAATGACGGTAACGGCGACAATGCGATTATCGTCTATCCAGGTGCCGCAGGCACCATAGGCGTTGGTGATGTTGAGGCGGCACGCGAAACCATCGAGCAATCGGCTGTTTTCGTGACCCAGCTCGAACAACCGGCTGAAGCGGCGCAGCGCGCCCTCGAAATCGCCCATGCGGCCGGCGTTACCACTGTTTTCAATCCAGCGCCGGCCGAGCCGTTTCCGGACACGATCTATCCGCTCTGTGACTATATCGTGCCAAACGAAACCGAAGCGGCCGCCATCGTCGGTTTTCCGCTCGACACGCTCGACGACGCCAGACGGGCTGGCGACGCCTTCCTTGCCAAGGGCGTGAAAGCCGCGCTGATCACACTGGGTGGTCGCGGTGTGCTGTATCATACGGCCGGCCAATCGGTTCATGTTCCGGCGGTCTCGTCGGGAGCGGTCATCGATACCACCGGCGCCGGCGATGCATTTGTCGGCGGCTTCTCGGCAGCGCTCTCGCGGGGCGCTAGTCCGGTCGAGGCCGTGCGTTTCGGCTGCGCGACCGCCGGTATTGCGGTGACGCGGCGCGGTACCGCGCCGGCAATGCCGACGATCGAGGAAATCGAGGCGCTTCTCCAGAAAGGAAGCGCGGCATGACCCGCAACGATCCGATCAAACACGTCTTCATCTGGCCGGCGTTGCTGATCGTGCTGGTGATCTCGATCTTCCCGCTGATCTATTCGCTGACCACCAGCTTCATGAGCCTGCGGCTCGTCCCGCCGATCCCCGCGCGTTTCGTCGGCTTCGGCAATTATACGGAACTGCTTCAGAATCCGCGCTTCTGGAATGTCGCCTGGACGACGACGATCATCGCTTTTGTCGCGGTGACGCTGCAGTATGTCATCGGTTTTTCCGTGGCGCTGGCGCTCAACCGTCGCGTGCCCGGCGAAGGTTTGTTTCGGGTCAGCTTCCTGGTGCCGATGCTGGTGGCGCCCGTTGCTGTTGCACTCATTGCCCGCCAGATCCTCAATCCCACGATGGGCCCGCTCAATGAGTTGATGACCGCTTTCGGCTTTCCGAATCTGCCATTTCTGACGCAGACCAGATGGGCTATCGGCGCCATCATTTCCGTCGAAGTGTGGCAGTGGACACCCTTCGTCATCCTTATGCTTCTTGCCGGGTTGCAAACCCTGCCGGAGGACGTCTACGAGGCTGCCGCGCTTGAAAATGCCAGCCCCTGGCAGCAGTTCTGGGGGATCACTTTCCCGATGATGCTGCCGATTTCGGTGGCTGTGGTCTTCATCCGCCTCATCGAGAGCTACAAGATCATCGACACGGTATTCGTCATGACAGGCGGTGGGCCCGGCATTTCGACCGAAACGCTCACTTTGTTCGCGTATCAGGAGGGCTTCAAGAAGTTCAACCTCGGCTACACCTCCGCCCTGTCCTTCCTGTTCCTGATCGTCATCACCGTCATCGGGCTCGTCTATCTCGCCATCCTGAAGCCCTATCTGGAGAAGCACAAATGAGCGTTCGTGACCTCAAAGGATCCGGCCGCTGGTGGGCGCTCGCAGGCTGCCTGCTCTGGCTGGCCTTCACCTTCTTTCCGCTTTACTGGGTCGCGATCACCTCGTTCAAGTCGCCGCTTGGCGTCGTCGGCGGGCCGACCTATATTCCATTTGTCGACTTCGACCCGACGCTGACAGCCTGGAGCGAGCTTCTGTCGGGCGCGCGCGGCCAGTTCTACAACACCTTCATCGCCTCCACGATCGTCGGGCTTTCCGCATCGGTGCTGGCCACCTTCATCGGATCGATGGCAGCCTATGCGCTGGTGCGCTTCACCTTCGAGGTCAAGCTGCTGTCCGGCGTGATTTTCGTCGTTGTTGCCTTCGGCGGATATCTGCTTGGTCGTCATGTGCTGGGTTACGGGCAGGCTGTTTCGCTGATCTTTGCCTTTGTTGCAGCGCTTGCGCTCGCCATCGGCTCCAGCCGTATCAAGCTTCCAGGGCCGGTCCTCGGCAATGACGATATCGTCTTCTGGTTTGTGAGCCAGCGCATGTTTCCGCCGATCGTCGCCGCCTTTGCCTTGTTCCTGATGTATACGGAAATGGGCAAGTTGGGGTTCAAGCTGGTGGACACTTATACAGGCCTCACCTTCGCCTATGTCGCCTTCTCGCTGCCGATCGTGATCTGGCTGATGCGCGATTTCTTTGCGGCGCTGCCGGTTGAAGTCGAAGAGGCGGCGATGGTCGACAATGTGCCGTCGTGGAGAATTTTCTTCGGTATCGTCCTGCCCATGTCCAAGCCGGGCCTGATCGCGACATTCATGATCACCCTCGCCTTCGTCTGGAACGAGTTCCTGTTCGCACTCTTCCTGACCAGTTCCAAATGGCAGACGCTTCCCATTCTCGTCGCAGGGCAAAACAGCCAGCGCGGCGACGAGTGGTGGTCGATATCGGCAGCCGCCCTGGTCGCGATCATACCCATGGTCGTCATGGCGGGCATTTTGAGCAGGCTGATGCGGTCCGGCCTGCTTTTGGGAGCAATAAAGTGACCGTTCGACAAGCCTAGTCATTGTTCAATTCCGGGGAGGAAAACATGAGAAGATTACTACTGAGTTCAACGGCCGCAGTACTGCTTGCTGCGGCGGGCACAACATCCGCGCTCGCATGCGAACCGGACTACACCGGTGTCACCCTCACGGCCACGACGCAGACGGGACCTTACATCGCTTCTGCGCTGCAACTCGCGGCCAAGGGCTGGGAGGAAAAGACCTGCGGCAAGGTGAATGTGGTGGAATTTCCGTGGTCGGAACTCTATCCCAAGATCGTCACCTCGCTGACCTCGGGCGAAGACACGTTCGACGTGGTCGCCTTCGCACCGGCCTGGGCGCCGGACTTCACTGATTTTCTCTCGGAAATGCCCAAGGCGATGCAATCGGGTGCCGATTGGGACGACATCGCCCCGGTTTACCGCGAGCAACTGATGGTCTGGAACGGCAAAGTGCTGTCACAGACCATGGACGGTGACGCTCATACCTATACCTACCGCATCGACCTTTTCGAGAACGCCGACAACCAGAAAGCCTTCAAGGCAAAGTATGGTCATGATCTCGCGCCGCCGAAAACCTGGAAGGAATATCTCGATATCGCCGAGTTCTTCCAGCAACCGGACAAGGGCCTCTGGGGCACGGCGGAAGCCTTTCGCCGTGGTGGCCAGCAATTCTGGTTCCTGTTCAGCCATGTTGCCGGCTACACAAGCCATCCCGACAATCCCGGCGGCATGTTCTTCGATCCGGATACGATGGATGCGCAGGTCAACAATCCGGGCTGGGTACGCGGCCTGGAGGAATATATTCGCGCTTCGAAATTGGCGCCGCCAAATGCGCTGAACTTCTCGTTCGGCGAAGTGAACGCGGCCTTTGCCGGTGGCCAGGTCGCGGAATCGATCGGCTGGGGCGATACCGGCGTCATCGCCGCCGACCCGAAGCAGTCCAAGGTCGCCGGCAATGTCGGTTCGGCATCGCTGCCGGGCTCGGACGAGATCTGGAACTACAAGACCAAGAAGTGGGACAAGCAGCCCGATGTCGTCCAGACTTCCTTCATGGCCTTCGGCGGCTGGCAGGCGGCTGTTCCGTCGTCCTCCAAGAACCAGGAGGCGGCCTGGAACTATATCCAGTTCCTGACGAGCCCGGCAGTTTCCGGTCAGGCGGCGATCACCGGCGGCACAGGCGTCAATCCTTACCGTCTTTCGCACACGACAAATACGGAATTGTGGTCGAAGATATTCTCCGAGCGTGAGGCAAAGGAATATCTTGGAAGCCAGAAGGATGCGGTCACCGCCAAGAACACCGCACTCGACATGCGCCTGCCGGGCTATTTCTCCTATACGGAAATTCTCGAGATCGAGCTTTCCAAGGCATTGGCTGGAGAAGTCACGCCGCAGCAGGCGCTGGATACCGTGGCTGCCGGATGGAACAAGCTGACGGACGAGTTTGGCCGCGACAAGCAACTGGCAGCCTATCGTTCGTCGATGGGCCTGCCTGCGAAGTAAACCCATCCTCAACACCCATCCCGGCGATGCCGGGATGGGATCAGACATCGTTGCAGAAGATGGAGACTATCGTCGCTTAGGGCTGGCGATGGAATTCTCGTGAAAAGGTTACAGCATGTCCCAGGTGCGTTTGGATCAGGTCACCAAATCCTTTGGTAGCGTTGAGGTCATCCCTCCGCTCGATTTGGCAATTGCCGACAAGGAATTCGTGGTTCTCGTCGGGCCGTCCGGCTGCGGGAAGACAACCACCCTGCGGATGATCGCGGGGCTGGAACAGACGACGTCCGGGGAAATCCGTATCGGCGAGCGGGACGTTACGACGCTGCGCCCGGGTTTGCGCAATTGCTCGATGGTGTTTCAGAATTACGCGCTCTATCCGCATATGACAGTCGCCGAAAACATCGGCTACGGCATGAAGGTGCGCGGAACGCCGAAGCAGGACATCGATGCCGCCGTTGCAAATGCGGCGCGCATTCTCAATCTCGGTGCCTATTTGAAACGCAAGCCGAACGCGCTTTCGGGTGGCCAACGCCAACGCGTGGCGATTGGCCGGGCGATCGTTCGCCAGCCGGATGTGTTCCTGTTCGACGAACCGTTATCCAATCTCGACGCCAAATTGCGCATTGAAATGCGAACAGAAATCAAACTCCTACATCGCAGGCTCAAAACCACGATCGTGTATGTTACGCACGATCAGGTAGAGGCGATGACGATGGCAGATCGTGTCGTGGTTATGAATCAAGGGCGTATCGAGCAGGCCGCTGATCCGATCACCCTTTATGAATCTCCGAAGAATCTCTTCGTCGCTGCCTTCATCGGCTCGCCAAGCATGAACTTCATCGACGGGCGACTTGTGCAAACCTCCGGTGGAATTGCCTTCCAAGCCGAGGGTGACGTCGACATTGCGATTCCTACGCAAAGAGCCGAGCGCCTTTCGGCGGCGGTAGGACAGTCGGTGGTTCTCGGAATCCGACCGGAACATACTATGGTCAGGGATGCAAACGCTTCGACTGCAAGCCTGCATGTCGCCGATATCGAGCCCCTCGGCCCATACACACTGGCGATCGGCAAGGTCGGGACAGCGGCCTTTACTGCCCAAATCGACGCGTCCTCGCGCGTTGGCCCGGATGACAGGATCAACGTTCCCATTGATGCCCAAAAAATGCACTTTTTCCTTAAAAGTACCGGAGACACGGTCGGCTAGCGCATCGGCCCGAAAATCAGAATTGATTTTCGGGCCGATGGGAGAATTGAAACTGTTCGAGCGTCCTTTGTGCGTCCGAAAGGACATTCGGACATCGCGATCTGCGCCGGATGAACTGATACGTGGTGTTGGCAGCGCCGCTTAGGCGCTAAAGCGCGTCGCGCAAAAGAGCGAAATGCCCCTCCCCGGGAATGGAGAGGGGCAACATCATTACCTGTTGGCAGCGACCGGGCGGACCAGCGCCGTGACGCGGCGGATGGTGACGCGGCGGTTTTCCTGCTCGGGGGCCGACGTGTTGACCTTCAGATACTGCTCACCATAACCCTGCGTCGCGAGGTTCTCCGGCGCGATGCCGTAAACGTCGGAGAGCACATTGGCGACCGATTCCGCCCGCTGGTCGGACAGGAGCAGGTTGCTCTGGTCTGAGCCGACGGCATCGGTATGCCCCTCGATCAGGAAGGTCTCGCTCGGATCCTTCTTGAGCACCTCGCTGATCGCGTCGGCGACCTTGCGCAGCGTGCGCGCCTGGGTCATCGGGATATCGGCGCTACCGGTCGCGAAGGTGATCGTGTCGAGGTCGATGCGGCGCACCTTGTCGCGGATACGGGCCGAATACTTCACCTCGTCCAGCGAATAGACGCGTTCCACAGGCTCGACCGGCGGCTCGCTCAGGAACTCGTAATAGTCCCGGTTCGGGTCGCTGCGGGTATCAATGATGTAGTCGCTGAGCGGCACGCGCAGCCGCATCGGCGGCAGATCGGCGCCCGGATCCTCGAAATAGTCGCGGTCCGGATCGTCATAGAGGTCCTGCGAATAATAGAGCACGTCCTCGCGCCCGCGGGCGTCGACGCGCGACCGCTGGATGATGTCGCCGTAACGGTTGCGGATCGTCACGATGCGGTAGCCTTCCGGCCGCGTGATCGTCTCGCGGTAGCGGTCGCCTGAGAGCTCCTCATAACTCGGCCGCTCGCCGTCGCGCAGGAAGCGCCTGTCGTCGTCGCCGCGCACGATCGTCCTGTTGTCGTACTGGATGATCACACGGCTGTCGTCGCCGCGGTCGTCGAAGCGCGCGCCGTCGGGACGGACGAATCGTGGCCGCTCATCGAGCTTCCTGCCCTTCTCGCGGGTCACCGCCTCGAGCTTGACCGGCGCCGGCGCTTTGGCGCCGCTCGAAGCCTGTGCATCGGCATCCGAGGTCGGCACCTTCACCTCCTGGCTGTCGGCGCGCTGCCTATCGCGATCGCGGCGGCCTTCCCGGCCCTTGCTGCGGTCCGCATCCTTGTCGCTGTCGAGCACAGCGGCACCGTTCTCCACCGGCAGCACGACGGTCTCGTTGCTCTTGGCCGGATCTGCGGCGATCTTCTTGCGGCGCTCCAGCTCCTCGGGCGATACCTTTTCCGGCGCCGGAATGGCCTGCTCCGCCTGCTGGCCGCCACTGGCGTCCGGCAGCGGCTGGGCGGTATCAGTTGCGGGCGCGGCCGGCTGCTCGCCGGCGGGCTTCGCTGCTGTACCCTCCTTCGGCTTCTCGGCGGGCTCGGCTTCCGGTGCCGCCGCCTTGTCTTCGGTCGTCTTAGCCGCAGGTGCCTTGTCTGCAGGTACCTTGTCTGCAGGTGCTGCAGTCTCGCCCTTTGTCGGCTTCTGCTCGGCAGGCGCTTCGGCTGCGGGTTTCACCTCTGGTTTGGCTTCGGGCTTGGCCTGTTCTTCGGTCGGTGTCACCGCCTCGGGAGCGGCAGTCTCAGCCTTGCCCTTGCCTTTATCTTTGCCTTGGGCCTTATCCTGCCCTTTCTCCCGCTTGCCGCCTTCCGGCTTGGCTTCAGGTTGTGCCTGTTCCGTTTCCGGCTGAGCTTCCTTTGCTGCCGGCTGCTGTTCGGGCTGCGGCTGAGCCTCCGGCTCGGCCTGCTGCGTCTCCTGCTTCCTCGGCTTCTTCGGCTTTTCCTGCGTTACCGGCTGCTCTTCCTGCTGCGGCGCGGCCTCCGGCTTTGCCTCGGGCTGGGCCTGCTGTTTGGCTTTCCGCTCGGGCTTGCTTTCAGGCTGCTCCGCAGGTGCCTCCGCCTTCGGCGCTTCCGGCTCTGCCTTGGGTTCAGGCGCTTCCTTCCGCTCGGCCTTCGGCTTTTCGGCAGGCGCTTCCTGCTGCGCCGGCTGCTCGGCGGCAGGCGCCTTTTCGGCCGGAGCTTCCTCCTGCTGCTTGCGCTTCTTCTTCAGCAGTTCCTCCTCGGAAGGCGCATCCTGCGCCACCTCGAAGCTGCCCTGCTCAGCCTGCCGCACGGCCGATGCCTGCGTCGCGACGTCGCGTACGGCTGCCATCGCCGATGCCGGCTGCAGCGCCAGCGACAGAGAAAGCAGCGGAAAAGCCGCGCTCGCGAACAATCTTGATTTCATGCCCATCGGGTTTCCTCGATCCTGTTTGAGCTTCTTGAAGGCCGCTAGGCCCTGGTTCCGCCCCTAGCGTCGCATTGAGGCGAAACGGCGGAATGGCAATCGCCGAGCCGCCGATTTGTTCCGGTTCTAGGAAGTCGGGGATTAACCTCGCGTGAATGTTGCAGTCTGCCGGCGTTCATCTCGCCTGTTATTTGCACCGCACAATTGCGATGGGATTTGTGTTGCAATTCCATGAAAAAAAGTCTGATTATCGCCGCAAGGCGGTCTCAGCACCGTTGAACTGCAGCCGTCAGCCCAACAGAAAAAGGAGCGACGGCTACCAACAGAGAGGATCCTCATGCTTAATTCCACCCGTATTTTCGCGGCAGCCTCGATCGCGGCGATGTCCCTTTTTGCCGGCTCGGCCATGGCCGATGGCGAGAAGTATGTGATCGGCACCGATTCGACCTATCCGCCCTTCGAATTCGTCGATGCCAGCGGCACGATCCAGGGCTTCGACATCGATATCACCAAGGCGCTCTGCGCTGAGATGAAGGCCGAATGCTCCTTCGTCAGCACCGACTGGGACGGCATCATCCCGGCGCTGAACGCCAAGAAGTTCGACATGATCGTCTCCTCCATGTCGATCACACCGGAGCGCCTAAAGCTCGTCGACTTCTCCAACAAGTACTACAACACCCCGCCGGCAATCGCCGTGCCGAAGGATTCGACGATATCAGACGTCGCCGGCCTCAAGGGCAAGGTGATCGGCGCGCAGACCTCCACGACGCACGCCAACTATGCCGAGAAGCATCTCGCCGACACAGAGCTCAAGCTCTATCCGACCGCTGACGAATACAAGCTCGACGTTGCCAGCGGCCGTGTCGACGCCGTCATCGACGACGTCGTCGTTCTCTCCGAATGGGTCAAGTCCGACGCCGGCGCCTGCTGCAAGATCCTGACGACCCTGCCGGTCGACAAGGAAATCAATGGCAACGGCGCCGGAATTGCTATCCGCAAGGGTGACCCGCTCAGGGAAAAGCTGAACACGGCGATCGCCGCGATCCGCGCCAACGGTGAATACAAGAAGATCCAGGACAAGTACTTCGACTTCGACGTTTACGGCGAATAAGAAATTCGCTATCTGGCCGATGAAGATAGTGGCGGAAGGCTTGCTCTTCCGCCATTTTTGTTTGACAAAGATGGCAAGATCAAAACGGCAAAAGCCGTGAGGGGAATTCTCGCATGGGCGGATTATATTCCGCGCTAGGCTCCTTCTGGAGCTGGATTGTGCATATTTTCGATCCGCTATGCGGACCCGTTGGCATCTTCACTTGGTTAGGTCCGTCGACGATTCTTGCCTGTGGCGATACCGGCTGGGGCGACGAGATCGCGCTTGGCCTGCAGGTCACCGTTTCGGTGGCGATCGTCACCCTGCCGATCGGCCTCGCCATCGGCTTCCTGGTGGCGCTCGGCCAGCAGTCGGAGGAAAAGCCGCTGCGGCTGGCGGCCGGCATCTACACCACGATCTTTCGCGGCCTGCCGGAGCTTCTGACGCTCTTCATCATCTATTACGGCATGCAGATGCTGATCCAGTCTCTGCTGACCTTCGTCGGTTATGACGGACCACCGGTCGAGATCAACGCCTTTCTCGCCGGCGTCATCGCGCTCTCGGTCGTCTTCTCCGCCTACTGTTCGGAGGTGCTGCTCTCGGCCTTCCGCGCCATTCCCAAGGGGCAATACGAGGCAGGCGACGCGCTCGGGCTGCATAGCGGCCGCACGCTACGCCTGATCATCCTGCCGCAGCTCGTGCGCATCGCGCTGCCAGGCCTGACGAACCTCTGGATGGTGTTGCTGAAGGACACCTCCTACGTCTCGATCATCAGCCTTGCCGATATCCTCCGCCAGACGAGTGTCGCCGTGCGTGTGACCAAGGAACCCTTCTTCTTCTATGGTCTGGCCTGTTGCCTCTATCTGGTGCTCGCCATCCTCTCTTCCTTTCTGCTCGTCTATGTCGAGCGTTGGGCCAAGCGTTCGGAGATCCGCCGATGAGCTACGCCGAAACGCTGATCCCGCCGCAGCCCGCACCCCGCGAAGTGACGAAGCCGATGACGCCGGCGCGCATGGCCGGCTATATCTTCGTCGCCGTCTGGGCTCTGCTCGCGGCGCTCCTTGTCTATTCCGTCGTCAACGGCTGGGATCCAGAAAAATTCGCCCGTTACGGGCCGCGTTACCTCCATGGTCTGTGGATAACGCTGAGCCTCGTTTTCATTTCCGTCATCTGCGGCGCCATGCTGTCGCTGCCGCTTGCCGTGGCGCGCATGTCAAGGAACCGGGTGCTGAATGCGCTGGCCTACAGTTACATCTACTTCTTCCGCGGCACACCGCTGCTTGCCCAGCTGTTCCTGGTCTATTACGGCCTCGGCATATTCCGGCCGCAGCTTGAGGCCGTCGGCATCTGGTGGTTCTTCCGCGATGCCTGGTATTGCGGCCTCTTTGCCATGACCATCAATACCGCAGCCTACCAGGCTGAAATCCTGCGCGGCGCGATCGAAAGCGTGTCGCATGGCCAGCACGAGGCGGCCGCCGCACTCGGTATCCACAAGTTCATCGCTTTCCGCAAAATCATCCTGCCACAGGCTCTCATCGTCGCGCTTCGCCCTTATGGCAACGAGATCATCCTGCTGATCAAGGGCTCGGCGGTCGTCGCCATCATCACCGTGCTCGACCTGATGGGCGAAACCCGCTACGCCTTCTCCCGCACCTTCGACTACCAGACCTATCTCTGGGCGGCGATCTTCTATCTCGCCATCGTTGAGGCTCTACGCCATCTCTGGGCCTGGATCGAACGCCGCCTGACCCGGCATCTCAAGCGCTGATGCGTGTCACAGTTTTGGGATAACGGCATGCATGACACAAAGCAGACTTGGCAGCACTCCCGGCGTGATGCTGCCAACTCATTGATATAAAAAATAAATTGTCCTTTTATGAAGTATCTGTAAAGTTTTCATTAACCACTCGCATGTTTCCATATCACGTAGCGCTAATAAGCGCGCGAGTGGGAACAAGAAGAAGTGGAATGCGATGCACAAGGACATGGAAAAACAATTGCAGGGCTACGGTCTGACGACCGCCCAGATCCTCTACCATCTGCCGGACCACCCGGCGATCCTGCAGACCTATGTCTGGCAGGACTACGACCTCGCCCCCGATTTTCCCGAAATGCGCGGCTTCCTGAAATTCTGGGAAGAGAAGCTCGACGGGCCGCTGCATTCGGTGCGCTACATCCACCGCAAGCTGATCTCGGCAACCGAGTGGCGGGCGCTGAAGGGCGAGTTCATCCTGCACTGATCGGCTCTGCAGCAGGATGCCGAAAAGTGTGAGCGGTTCGGGCGGCATGGTCAGACATGCGCCTCGCCATGGCCGAATTCGCCTTCGTCGCGATCCGGGCGAAGCGCGAAACCGAGCATGCCGAGATAGAAGGCGACGACAATGGCGATGACCGCAAGGCCGGGAACCGGCCCGAGCACGGCATTGTCGATGACATAGGCCCATGACTGCGCCTGCAGCGCCGGCATGCCCTCCGTCTGCAGTTTCGGCGTCGAGATCTTCAGGCACCAGGCGAGCAACAGAATGAAATACATCCAGCCGTAGTTGCGTTTGAGCCGGCGGTGCATCGCCTCCTGATAGCTGAGCAGGAAGCGCGGTTTGCGCAGGCTGCGGGCGACCACCATCGCCCATTCGCCACCAGTCCCGACCTCCGGCGCGAGAATCTGCGCGAAATAGCAGCGCTCGATCTGGCGAATGCGGGCGCGGTAAATATCGAAGAAACGGTAGCGCCGCGCTTCGATCATCAGCAGCAGCGTCACCAGCATCATCCCGAACAGCAGCACTCCGTGATGCGAGGTCGGCGTCGACAGCGACACCGAGAGCAGTGCTGCGACGACGGTGATCGCCCAGTTCGACGTCCGGTCGATGCGGTCGCGCCAACTCGTCATCCGTCCGAGTTCGCCGCGGTAATAATGAATGAGCGTGTTGGTGACCTCGCCTGGTGTACTTGGCAGTAGCAATGGCCGCGCGCCCTCTCCTTCCCGTACCGATGACGTCCTGTCTTCCTCCATTTTCATGGCTCGTTCCTCCCTTCGTCTTCTTTTCGGCCATTCTGCGCCCGCAAGTACGCCATTGCAAAACATCGAAAGCAGCCTTAGACGCATGCCTGAAACAAAAGGACGGCCTGAAACAAAGGACGATGGACTGCGATGGCAAAGAAGATCGACGAAGAAGCCCTTGGCGAGGCCTATAACCGGGCTCTGGCGCTGGAAAAGGCCGGCGATGTCGATGCGGCCGTTGCAGCCTATGAGGAAGTCCTAGCACTCGATCCCGACGATCACGGCGGTGCGGCCGTGCGCATTGCCGCGATGGGCCGCGGCGAAACGCCGGTCAAGGCGCCCGATGCCTATGTCGAGACCTTGTTCGACCAGCATGCCGAGGTTTTCGAGGACGTGCTCGTCGAGCAGCTCGGCTATCACGTGCCGATGCTGGTGCGCCAACGCCTGCAGGCGCTAAACCTCGGACCGTTCAAGCGGCTGCTTGATCTGGGCTGCGGCACGGGTCTCACCGGCGGCGCACTGCGCGACCTCTGCGCTGATATGACCGGCATCGACATATCGGAGAAGATGGTCGAGATCGCCCATGAGAAGGATCTCTACGAGACGCTCTTCGTCGCCGAGGTCGAGGATTTCCTCGACGACAACGACGAGGAGGCCTTCGACATCATCGCCGCCACCGACGTGCTGCCCTATCTCGGCGCGCTCGAACCGCTGTTCTTCGGCGCCGCCGAGAACCTGACGCCGGGCGGCCTGTTCATCTTCTCCTCGGAAACCCTGCCCGAGGAAATCCTCGCCGGCCGCGCCTACATGGTCGGCCCGCACCAGCGCTTCGCTCATGCCGACGCCTATGTCAGAGAACGCCTGACGGCCACCGGTTTCGAACTCGTCGAAATATCGGATATCAACGTGCGCATGGAAGACGGGCAGCCGACACCCGGCCATCTTGTCATCGCCCGCTATATCGGCTGACGGATACTTGCACGATTGGCGAAGTATCTATTGCCTGGTGCGTCGCGACCTGATAGTTAGTCGATCGGTAAAGTTTATCGCAACGATAGGAAAGGTTGCCGCATGTCGCTCGTGCTCTATGGGCATCCGCTCGCCTCCTTCTGCCACAAAGTGCTGATCGCGCTTTATGAAAACGGCACTCCCTTCGAGAATCGCATCGTCGATCTTTCCGACGAAAGCTCGCGCGCCGATCTCTTTCGCTTCTGGCCGATAGGCAAGATGCCGCTGCTGCGGGACGAGGCGCGCGATAGCACCATTCCCGAGACATCGATCATCATCGAATATCTCGAGCAATATTATCCCGGCCCCGTTCGCCTTCTGCCGCTGGAGATCGACCGGGCGCTGCAAGTCCGCCTCTGGGACCGCTTCTTCGACCACTATGTCCAGGCGCCGATGCAGACGCTCGTCAGCAATCGCCGGCGGCCCGAGGGCGCGGCGGATGAAATCGAGGTGGCCGCCGCCAAGGCGACGCTCGCCAGCGCCTATGCGATGATCGAAAAGCAGCTCGCCGGCAAGCAATGGATATCGGGCGCCGGCCTCACCATGGCCGATTGCGCCGCAGCCCCTGCGCTCTTCTATGCTGAGACGCTGATTCCCTTCACTCAGGAACAGCCGAACCTTCGCGCCTACTATGATCGGTTGCTGGAGCGCCCGTCCTTTGCAAGGGTTCTGGAAGAGGCCCGCCCCTACTTCAAGTTCTACCCCTACAAAGAAAGGCTGCCAGCCCGCTTCCGGGATACCGCGGGATGATCGAAAGCCAGGCGGATCTCGACCGTATGTTCCATGCGCTTTCCGATCGCAGCCGCCGCGGCATGATCGATCGCCTCGGCCGCGGCCCGGCCTCCGTCACCGAACTGGCCGCGCCGCTCGCGGTTGCGCTGCCGACGGTGATGAAACATCTGCAGGTGCTGGAGGAAAGCGGCCTCGTGCTCTCCGAAAAATCCGGCCGGGTGCGAACTTACCGCTTGCAGCAGGACGCGCTTGCCGCCGTCGAGCGCTGGGTGGAACAGCGGAAGATCCAATGGACGACCACCTTCGACAGGCTGGACCACTTTCTCGCCAATGAAACGGAGACTCTTCCCGAATGACGACACGATCTGCCGAACACACCACTCTCGTCATCGAACGCCACCTGAAGGCGCCAGTCGCCCGCGCCTTCCGCGCCTGGTCAACACCGGAATCCAAACGGCAATGGTTCGCGTGCCATGGCGAGTGGGTGCCGCTGGACTACGGGCTCGATTTCCGCCCCGGCGGCGCGGAAAGGAACTACGTCGCCGATACTGACGGCCTTCTGCACGCCTATGACGCCCATTACATCGATATCGTGCCCGATGCCCGCATCATCTATGCCTATGAGATGAAGCTTGGGGAAAGCCGCATCTCCGCGTCGCTCGCCACCGTTGCCTTCGAAGCCGCACCCGGCGGCACGAAAATGGTCTTCACCGAACAGGTGGTCTTCCTCGACGGCTACGCCGACAACGGCGCCCGCCTCCAGGGCACCGAGATCGGCCTCGACAACCTGGAACTCTTCCTCGAGCGCGAGGAAAGCCCGATCCACTGATCGCATGTCACGCAAAACCAAATCGCCTCGCATGAATCAGTTTGAGGCGACGAGTTTCAGACGAAATAAGCCAAGCCTCAAGCGCTGCTTGGTTTCTTCCGCGAGCCGGCAGGACGAGCGGCGGCCCGCTTTGAAGTGTTGAGTGCGACAGCGCCGCGAATGAGCGCTGTCAACGCCTGCTCGTCAATCTCGTCGCCCTCATGGAAATCGATGGCGCGTCTGGTATTGCCGTCAAGACTGGAGTTGAAGAGGCCTGAAGGGTCCTCCAGCGAGGCGCCCTTGGCGAAGGTCAGTTTCACCACGCTCTTATAAGTCTCGCCAGTGCAGATGATCCCGGCGTGCTCCCACACGGGAACGCCTCTCCACTTCCATTCCTCGACCACGTCGGGCTCTGCCTGCCTGATGAGAGTTCGGACTTGAGCGAGCGTCTTGCCGCGCCAATCGCTCAACTCCTCGATTCTCGCATCGATCAATCGAGAAGGAGAGTCGCCGTCCTTCTCTTCGCTGGAGTCGCTCTTCTTCAGCGTTGCCGTGGCTTTCTTCATCGATATCGCTCCTCCGTCTCTTAGTGCTGATAGCCTAACATCCGCTCACATTCGTTCGCCGGGCAATTGGCTTGCCTGTTCCACCCAGGCGGCGAGCTGAGCCTCGTCGAGTTGGTCTTCCTCATGAATGTGGAAGTAGCGCACTTCCTTTTGTTTGGACTCGCCGGGCGGGATGGGACTGAGTGACCTGCCGCGGAAGAAAGCGACCTTGATATATTTCGCGAAGCAATGAACACCGAGAAACCAGCCCTGCCCTTCCATGCCATAGAGGGGCGAATTCCATTTCACGGCCTTATACACTCCGGGCACCGCACGCGTGATGAGCGCGTCGAGACGGCGCCCGACGTCGCTTTTCCAGCCGGGCATAGCGGCGATGTAGGCTTGCACGGGAGCGTCGCCGTAACCCTTGGCGATCTGAGGGTTGCCACCGGAGAGAAGGACCGGCTCCGCGGCACCAGGCTTGGCGGTTGTCTTCTTCGTGACCTTTGCTGCGGTCTTGGATGTCTTCCCGGACATTGCCTTCACTCCTACCCTCCGCTGCGTCCCGCGCCGTGCCACTTGGCGGCATATGGCAGCGCAAACAAGTAGAGACCGGTGAGCAGCAGCAAGGTCAGCGGCAGCAGCGCCATGAAGCCCACCCAGACGGACGATTTCTCCTGCACCATCGCGATGATATTAATTATGACGGCCAGCGTAAAGGCAATGGACAGCCAACGGTGGATCTGCCGAAGCCAGTTATTCCAAGTCAAGGGAACCTCCTGCGAAAACAAGCGAAGCGGATGGCGTGATCCGTTTTGGCAGCGGTCTCACTCTATGCGCGTCAGCACCTGCTCCAGCTTTGCGAAAAACTGCTGCCAACCGCTTTTGGCGCCTCCGTAAGCCTGCCGCTGATCCGGCCGGAAGCCCGACTGCTCCATGCGCAGGTGCGTGCCCGCGCCCATGGGCGTGAGAGTCCAGGTGACGACACTTTCGAGATCATAGGCAGCCCAGGTGTAAGACAGGGTTTTGTTCGGCTCGACTTCCAGGACCTGGCAGTCGACGGAGCCCCAATCCGCGCTCAGCTTGAAACGGTGATCCACGACCGGCACGAAGTCGTTCTTCATCAGCCAGTCCGCGATCAGATGCGGTTGGGTGAGCGCGCGCCAGATCTTTTCCGGCGGAAAAGGGATCTCTCGTTCGACGATGACGGAACGGGTTTCGTTTGAAATTTCGGTCATTGGTCCATCCTTTTCAATAGATCCTCCAGCTGATCGAACCGATTTTGCCAGAAGCCCGCCATCTCGCTTGTCCAGTCGACCAGCGGCGCCAGCGCACCGAGCTGCGCGCTATAATGCGTCTGGCGACCTTCATGGCGGTCGCGCACCAATCCGGCCTGCTTCAGGATTCCGAGATGTTTTGAAACGACCGGTTGCGAGACCCCCGCCCGCGCCGTGAGAGCTCCGACCGTCTTCTCTCCTTCACGGCACAGCCGCTCGAAAAGCGCCCTGCGGGTCGGATCGGCGAGCGTTCTGAAGAGCATGTCCTGAGCGTTCGACATCTATGATCCATACCCCGATAGCTATGAGTTAACGTATAGCCATAGAGGTATGAGTGAGTCAAGCTAGACGTGAAACGGCTTGGGGGAGCTGTTGTTGCCGAGTTACGCGCATGTGGCAGCACGCCTCGGCAGAGACAGGTTATTTCTCATACCCAGACGCCTATACATTTTCGCCATCGGTCGCATGCTCGCGTCGACAGGCCTCGCCTATGCCGAGATCATACAACTTCGCGAATAGCGCTGGGATCAATGACCGCCGTCGGTGCCGAGGATCGCGGCGAGCAGCCGGCCTTCGAGCTCGGCAAGGTCGGGGTTGCCGTGCCGGCGCGGATGCGGATAGGGAATGGGAAGATCGAGTGCGATCCGCCCCTCGTCGAGCACGATGACCCGGTCGGCGAGATGCACCGCCTCGCTGACATCATGGGTGACGAGCACGGCGGTGAAGCCGAGTTCGCGCCAGACACGGTTGATGAGTTCCTGCATGCTGATCCGCGTCAGCGCATCGAGTGCGCCGAGCGGTTCGTCGAGCGCCAGCACGCCGGGCCGGCTGACCAGCGCCCGCGCCAACGCCACGCGCTGCCGCTGCCCGCCAGAAAGCCGCGCCGGCCATTCCCTGGTCTTTTCGCCAAGCTGGACTTCGGCAAGTACGGCATCGGCCGCCTTTGCCGCCGCCCGACTGTCGATGCCATCGCCGAGCCCGACCACCACATTATCGGCGACACTAAGCCAGGGTAGCAGCCGCGGCTCCTGAAAGACGATGCGCGTGTTCGGGCTCGCCTGCGCCCCGTCGGCATCTTCGAAATGCAGCTCGCCGGCACTCGGCTCGTCGAGGCCCATCAGGATGCGCAGCAGCGTGCTCTTGCCGCAGCCGCTCTTGCCGATCACGGCGACGAACTGGCCGGCCGGAATATGCAGGTTGATGCCACGCAGCACGCGGTTGGCCCCAAAACTCTTCTCAAGCCCCGTCAGGCTGATCGCCGCTGGCGCACTACGGCCCACTGCCGGCGCGTTTTCGCGCGCATAAGCTGGCTCTTCGGCGACGGCGTGAAAACGCTCATGTGCGATCGATGTCATCGCGTCTCTCCTACTTCTGATAGACCGGGTTCCAGGCAAGCAGCCGCCTCTCCAGAACCCGGGCGATGACATCGGCAAGCTTGCCGAGCACGGCATAAATGACGAGGGCGAGCACGACGACGTCAGTCATCATGAATTCGCGGGCATTGTTGGCCATATGGCCGATACCAGACGATGCAGCAATCGATTCCGATACGATCAGCGTCAGCCACATGATGCCGAGCGCATATCTCAAGCCGACGAAGATCGACGGCAGCGCACCTGGAAAGATCACCTTGCGGAAAAGCGTCCAGTTGCCCATGCCATAGACCTTGCCCATCTCGATCAGATCGCGATCGACATTGCGCACCCCGTGATAGGTGTTGAGATAAACCGGGAAGAGCACGCCGAGCGAGGTCAGAAACAGCTTCGATTCCTCGCCGATCCCGAACCACAGGATGACGAGCGGGATCATCGCCAGATGCGGAATGGTGCGCAGCATCTGCAGCGTCGTATCCGTCAGCTGCTCGGAAATGCGCGATACCCCATTGGCGATGCCGAGCAGGAAGCCGATCGAGCCGCCGACGAGAAGACCGGTAAAGGCGCGGCCGGCGCTCACCAGCACGTCATTCGGCAACTGGCCGGAAACCGTCGTCGACCAGAAGGCGAGGCCGACATCGGCCGGCGACGGCATGATGCGCGACGAGATCCAGCCGACAGAGGAGGCAAGCTGCCAGAACGCCACGATCGCCACCGGCACCAGGTAAGGCGTCAGCTTCTCCAGGCCGGGCAGCGGCAGGCGCAGACCCGCCTTCCCGGCCTTTTCGGAAGCGACCGATCGTACGAACGGAGTATCGAAAGTCGACATGCTTTGTCCTCGCGTCTATCGAAAGCAGGATGGCGCAAGCCGTAAGCGGCTTGCGACGGTGTCACGCTCTGTTCGATCTCAGGAGCCGGAAACGACTTTCAGATTGCCGCCATGGCTGCCGCCTGCGAAGACCTGCTTGCGGCCGAACTCATTGTTGAAGCCCAGGCGCTGCTGCTCGCGGGTGATGCCGAGTTCAGGGAAAAGCAGCTCGGCGACGCGATAGGCCTCTTCGAGATGCGGATAGCCGGAGCCGATCACCGTATCGATGCCGATCTCCTGATACTCGCGAAGGCGCGCGGCCACCGTCTTCGGCGAGCCGACCAGCGCCGTGCCCGCGCCGGCGCGCACCAGGCCGACGCCGGCCCAGAGGTTCGGCGAGACTTCGAGCTTGTCGCGCCGGCCGCCGTGAAGGGCGGCCATGCGCTTCTGGCCGACCGAGTCGGACTCGTGGACGAAGCGCTCCTGCGCCTCGCGGATCGTATCGTCGTCGAGATGGCGGATCAGTCGCTCGGCCGCCTCCCATGCTTCATCATCGGTTTCGCGCACAATGAAGTGCAGACGAATGCCGAAGCTCACCTCACGGCCGCGCTCGCCGGCAGCCTTGCGCACCTTGGCGACCTTTTCGGCCACCTGCGCCGGCGGCTCGCCCCAGGTCAGATACTTGTCGACACGGCCGACGGAGAAATCGATACCCGCATCCGACGACCCGCCGAAATAGAGCGGTGGGCGCGGGTTCTGCACCGAGGGGAAGCCGAGGCGCGCATTGGTCGCCTTGATGTATTTGCCGTCGAAACTTGCCGTTCCCTTTTCCAGCAGTTCCTCGAAGACGGTGAAGAACTCCTCGGCATGGGCGTAGCGCTCGTCATGTTCGAGATGGATGCCATCGCCGGCAAGCTCCGCCGGGCTACCGCCGACGACGATGTTGAGCAGCAGGCGGCCGTTGGAGATGCGGTCGAGCGTCGTCGCAAGACGCGCGTAATAGGCAGGCGATGCCGTGCCGGGACGGATTGCCACCAGGAACTGCAGCTTCTCGGTCTTGGCGGCAAGGGCTGCTGCCGTCACGAAGGATTCTTCGCAAGCAACTCCGGTCGGCAGCAGCACGCCGGAATAGCCGAGCCGGTCGACGGCCTGGGCGATCTGCGTGAGATAGCCGATCTCGGGCGCGCGGTTGAGATCGGAGGAGCCGAGATAGGTGCCGTCGCCCGATGTCGGGATGAACCAGAGGAAATTGATGGGATTTGAGGTGGCGGTCATGGAAGACGGTCCTTTGCTGCGAATTCGAAAATCAACTCACGTGGTCAAGATGGCCCCTGGCCAGCGACAACACGCGCAAACCGTCTGCCTGCGCAGCGCCGCCACCGCGCGGATGCTCGGGAGGATCGCGGTGGTGGCGGAGAAGGCCGGGTGGCTGTCTGTGCGTGAGCATCTGAAATATTCCTGTCGATCGGGTGGATACGTTCCCGGCATCCACCCACGGATCGCGAGAATAGTGACATAGACCACTAATTAGATCGACAATATCAATTTGCTATTGTAGTCCATTTTGGAGAATATTTTTCCGGATCGGCGACATGGAGGCCCTCTTCATGCCGCCCCGCGAAAAACTTCGCCCCGGGCGAAAAATCAGCTCGCCTTAGGACGCCAGACGATATCGCCTGTCGTAAGCTTCTTCGGCAGGATGCCGAGCCCGTGGAACTCGTCGGCGAGCGCCTGCTGATAGGCGGCAGCGGCATCGGTGATGGTCGAGACGCTGCCGAGATCGGCGCCCTTGCGCGTCAATGTCGCGCGCGTCACCTCAGCCGGCACACCGGTGATTTCGGAAAGCTCCTTCACCGTCGCGTCGAGATTGCTTTGTGCCGACTTGCCGACCTTGGCAAGCTCATCGATCACGTCGACGATCACCTGCCCGTTCGCTTCGGTGAAATCACGGTTGGCGAGGAAGAAACTATAGGAGTCGACAATGCCTTCGGCGGTCGTCAGGATACGCGTCTCCGGATCGGCTTCGGCAATCGCCAGATAAGGATCCCAGATCGACCAGGCGTCGATACTGCCGTTCTTGAAGGCGGCGGCGGCATCCGGCGGCGAAAGGTCGACCTGCTCGACATCGTCGGGCTTCAGGCCCGCCCTACGCAGAACCTTGACAGTTACGTTGTGGGCGCTGGAGCCGCGCTTGAAGGCGACCTTCTTACCCTTGAGGTCTTCAAGCGTCTTGATGGGCGAATCCTTGCGCACGACGATGGCCGAGGCTGCCGGGCTGCCCTTGTAGAGACCGACATAATAGAGCTGCCCGCCGGCCGCCTGGGCAAACAGCGGCGGCACATCGCCGGTCGCGCCGAAATCGAGAGCGCCGGCGCCCAATGCTTCAAGAAGCGGTGGGCCGGAGGTGAATTCCGACCAACTGACGGTAATGCCGCGATCGGCAAGCCGCTTTTCAAGTGCGCTGCGACGCTTGGCGAGCGCCAGCACGCCGTTCTTTTGCCAACCAATGCGGAATTCGCTGGCGGCAGCGCGTGCCGGCCTGACAGCCGGCAGGATTGCCGTGGCCGCGGCTGCTGCGAAAAGCCCGAGCGTTTGTCGACGTGAAATCATGACTTTCCCCTTTTTGATGGTGCCGGGCCTGTTTTCGGCTGGTCGACCCTGTCAGTGATGAAGGCCATGATGATGAAATCTATAATTTATATCGACAATTTTATTTGCAAGTTTCCGCCTTTGCTGAAATTTTGCGGCCCGAAAATCGCCCTCAAGCGAAATTTTTTTCGCGCGCGGCTTATGCTTCCCTAACCGGGCTCACTCCCGACCTTCGGCGGCCAGCCGCTCCCGGATGAAGGTGGGGCCGCCGGCAAGACGCTTCGCAAGCAGGCTTGCAGGATCGACCATGCGCCAATAGGGCGTGACCGTCGAAACCGGCTCGCCCTTTTCCAGCGCGCCGAAGGACTGCTCAGCGATCGCGCGCAGATGCCGCTGCACGGTCACCGGGCAACAGGCGTCCGCTCCGTATTGGGCAGCGAGACGGCGGCGGAGGACGCCGCCGTCGGTGAGAATGCCTTCCGGTGCCGATCGTATCTGCTCTGCGACCATCTCTTGCGACGGAATGAGCATCGCCTGCATTCCGCTGCGGCCTTTGCGCCGCGGCTTGATCGTCGGAATTTCGCTCATGTCACCCCCGGAACATAATGCCTTCCCTCCAATCTAGAGCATGTCTCGCAAAAGTGTGCAGCGGTTTTGCGATAAAGACATGCGGAAAAGTAAAGACCTAACGCGTGGCAAGCGTATCTGAAAGATCGCGACGCGCTTTAGGGCTCGTCCGAAAGGCCGCCAGCCTCATATGCGTCAATCGGAAGGAAGTCCGCCTTCACGGGCTTTTCTGCTCCCGCCGTTTCGGTTAATCCTCGGACCTGCACTTGAGGAAAAGGATAGGACATATGGCTAAAGTCGCGTTCATCGGTCTCGGCGTCATGGGTTTCCCCATGGCTGGCCATCTGAAGACGAAGGGCGGCCACGATGTTACCGTCTACAACCGTACCGCCGAAAAGGCCGCCGCCTGGGCCGAGAAATTCTCCGGAAAATCTGCCCCCACCCCGGCCGAGGCCGCGGCCGGCGCCGATTTCGTCTTCGTCTGCGTCGGCAATGACGAAGATCTCCGCTCGGTGACATCGGGTGAGAACGGCGCCCTGCACGCCATGAAGCCGGGTTCGGTGTTGATCGACAACACCACCGCCAGCGCTGAGGTCGCCCGCGAACTTTATGCCGCGGCCAAGGAAAGAGGTGTCGATTTCATTGACGCTCCCGTCTCCGGCGGCCAGGCCGGCGCCGAAAACGGTGCCCTGACCGTCATGTGCGGCGGCGACGAGGCCGTCTTCGAACGCGCCAGGCCTGTCATCGACGCCTATGCCCGCATGGTTGGCCTGATGGGACCGGCGGGCTCGGGCCAGCTGACCAAGATGGTCAACCAGATCTGCATCGCCGGCCTCGTCCAGGGACTTGCCGAAGCGCTGCATTTCGGCAAGCGCGCCGGCCTCGATATCGAAAAGGTCGTCGAGGTGATTTCCAAGGGTGCGGCCGGTTCCTGGCAGATGGAAAACCGCCATAAGACCATGAACGCCGGCAAATATGATTTCGGCTTCGCGGTCGACTGGATGCGCAAGGATCTAGGCATCGTGCTCACCGAAGCCCGCCGCAATGGCGCCAAGCTGCCGGTCACCGCCGTCGTCGACCAGTTCTATGGCGACGTGCAGGCAATGGGCGGCAATCGCTGGGACACATCCTCGCTGCTCGCCCGCCTCGAGAAATGATCGGCCCCTCCTCCGAGGCGGCCGAATTGATCGCGCATCTCGAAACGCTGCGTTCGGAGGAGAATGTTGCCGGCATGGCGCGCTTCGGCATCGTCACCGATCGCGCCCTCGGTATCTCCAATCCCGATATCAAGGCGGTCGCCAGACTGGCGAAGAAGGATCATGTCAGGGCAATGCAGCTCTGGCGAAGCCATATCCGCGAAGCCCGCCTGCTTGCCCTCTACACAGCCGAGCCGAAGCGGTTGACGATGGAAGAAGCCCGAAATTGGGCAAATGATTTCAACTCCTGGGAGATCGTCGATTGCGCCGCCGATCTCTTCGTTGAAGCCCGGCTGGACGAGCTCATCTGGGATTTCGCCGCCGACGACCGTGAATTTATCAGGCGCACCGCCTTCGCCATGATTGCCGGTGCCGCCGTCCATCGGAAAAAGGAGTCCGACGCCACTCTCCTCACATGGATGCCGCTGATCGAGGCCCATGCCGGCGACCCGCGAAATTTCGTGCGCAAGGCGGTCAACTGGGCGCTGCGCAGCATCGGCAAGCGCAATCTCGCCTGCCATGCGCCGGCACTGGCACTCGCAAAGATCCTCGCGGAAAGCTCCGATAAAACAGCCCGCTGGATCGGCAAGGATGCCGCCAGGGAACTGGCCGGCGAAAAGCTATTGGCACGGTTGAGATAAGGCGGGATGCCGGCTCGAATAACTAAATCAATGCTGCCTGGACTTTTCGACCAGGAAATCGATCAGGACCCGCACCGCCGGCGGCATGCCCTTGGCCGTCGTGAAGACGATGTAGAACTGGCTCTCCTCCGACTGCCAGTCCGGCAGCACCCGCACCAGCTTGCCGGCCTGGAGATCGGCCTCGCAGGCACTTTCGAGCAGAAGCCCGAAGCCGAGGCCGGCACGGGCTGCGTCGAGGATGGCGGTCATACTGCGGCAGGTGAGCCGCGGCTGATGCCGAATCACCTGCTTGGCGTCATTTGGACCGACCAGTTCCCAGGTGTGGTACGACACCCATGACGTCATCGCCAGCGTCGGCAGGTCGGCGAGTTCGTCCACGCAATTCAAGTTGCCGGTACGCTCGATGAGCGACGGACTTGCGACCAGGATACGCCTGATGCGGTCGAGCTTGCGCATCGTCAGGCTCGTCTGCGTCTCCGGCTCGTTGGTCGCCCTCACCTCGAGGTCGATCCGTTCGTTGATGAGATCGGCGCGCCGGTCGGAGCCGATGATCTGCAGCTTGATCTTCGGATAACGTTCCAGGAATTCGGGCAGGATCTCCCCGACCGAGATGTCGACGAGGCCGAGCGGGCAGCCCATCCGCACCACACCTTGCGGGTCGGACTGAGCCTCGCTGACGATCGATTTGGCACGATCGGCCTCCTGCAGGATGGTCTGGCATCTTTCGTAGAAAGCCTGTCCGATTTCAGTCACCCGGAAGTGTCGGGTCGAGCGCTCTATGAGCCTTGCGCCAAGCCCTTCCTCAAGCCGGCTGACCCGCCTGCTGAGTTTCGAACGCGGTATTTTGAGATCGCGACTTGCAGAAGCGAAACCGCCGCTGGAGACGACAGCGGCGAAATAATAGTAGTCGTTGAGATCGTCCATAAGAACAAGCTATCCGAGAGTAGGAATGAATGCCGCCCCCCAGCAAGGGTTGTATCCTCTCTCCTAAAAAGCTGTGATCACATTGTCGGCATTGGATTTTCTTTTCGCGACTTGTTGCGGCAAAACCAGCCGACACCGAATAGGACAACGGACAACCAGCCGCCCGCACGACAATTCTACCGGTCGATCCAGCACGTTGAAAAAATTGAAAACGGGGTACCTCAAGAAACAAGGCTGGCAGGAAGCCGACATGTGATCGGCTCGCCAAAAGCCATCGTGATCGACGGCCTTGAAGACGGTACACCAGAAACACTGCAAGGACGGCCCGGCAGGGAAGACCGGACCCGTCCCCGTAGCTGATCGGAGGTCACTCGGATCAGAAACTGATTGAAGTGCCCCCGATCCGAAGACCGGGAGCATCCACCAAGTGGATTAGAACGAACGCTGCAGGCGGAAGAAGCCCGAAGTGGAGTCGTCACCATCATCCGGATCGAGATACGATACGGTAGCCTTGGCGTAGAAGTTGTCGACGATCTGGTAATCAACCGTCAGACCGACCTTCCAGGCATCGCCGAGACCGTCGAAGTCATCCGGAACGACAGTGCCGCCGCCGAAGTAGTTGCCGTAGTACTGGACGGCCGGGGTGATCTTGAGCTTGTCGGTTGCCTTGATAGCGTATTCAGCAGCAACAGCCCATTCAGCTGCGGAGTAGTAGGAGTTCGGGCCGGTGGAGTACACGCCGGCGAGGCCGAGCGTACCGGGACCGATGTCAACCGTACCCATTGCACGGATAGCGCCGTCTTCGTTGTCGACGTCATAGCCACCGGTGATCTGGTAGCTGAACGCACCGGCAGTGCCGCCAACGCCGAAGGCAACGCCAACGTTGTTGGCTTCTTCGCCGAGCTTGTAAACGCCGTCTTCCAGTTCATCGACGCTGAGGCCAGCGTAGAAGGTGCCGCTTTCATACTGATAGCGGAGGGAGTTGTGCAGCGTTACGACCGAACCGATGTCGTCGGTTTCACCGGAGAGACCATCGTCCCACCAGCTGTAGAACAGACCGGCGCGGAAGCCGGCGACGTCGAGGTAAGCGGAGTCGAGAATGGCATCCTGATCGGTGGCGTTGTCAGCATTGAACTGCATGACGATGACGCCGGTCAGCGGACCATACTCGGTGTCGCTCTTGGCCGTGAACTGAACCTGACCGCGAGTTACTGCATCCCAATCAGAATCGTTGTCACCACCTGGCTGGTCGCCAACGTTGACCTGGAAACGGATGTAGCCTTCGATCTTGAGGCAGGTTTCGGTGCCCGGGATGTAGAAGTAGCCGGTGCCGTAAGCGTCGCAGACGCGAACATATTCAACCGGTTCCGGCTCGGCAGCAACGATAGCGTCAGCTGCAAGAACCGGCGTCGATGCTGCAAATGCTGCTGCTGATGCAAGCAAAACCATTCTGATGTTCATTTACCAATCCATTCCTTTGTCGATCGGAGCTGGCTTCAGATCGGGGAGTCGATTTGAAGCCGGCCCAGTTTGAACAGCCATCTCGGCGTGCGGATCGATCGAACCGCCAAACCGTCATCACATACGAGGCCCTATCAAGCAATTCACGATACTCGCCGGATGGGTCCCTTGAGACACTTTCACCGGCAACGTGATTTTTATACAACAATTTCAAATACTTATATGAAAGAAGCACCAAAAGGCTCCGCGACGGAAATCCTCCATCGCAAGCCGCAAACGCTATACCCCCATTGTTAAATTCTCCACCGTCCAACCCCCGTCGAACATACTGGTGAAGCGCATAAATTCTACCGCCGGCTAACAAGCACAAACAAGGTGACGGTCTAGAACATGATGTTCTGAATTCGATACCAATGAGACAATATTATGACATATCGCCATTGGCTACATCGACCGTATCCCCGGAATCCTTACCAGGCTATTCACTTTTCCAGGAATTTGGGGCCGATTTGAGCGTCTTTTCGCTATTTTTGAGGCTTTTTTGTAATCGCCGCCGGATATGCCAAAACCCGGTCTTTGCCGAACCGGCATTTCCGCGCGCGGCCAGGGTATCACATCTCGCCTCCAACGGGCATATCGCCGGTCAGACTGACGCCTGGTCCCAGTCCTCGTTGGATTTTGCAAGATTGCGTGCGGTCATCGCCGCACGCTGGACTCAATCCTCGTTGGATTTGGCATTGTCGAGAATCATGTAGTCGAGCGGCAGTTGCGTCGAATACTTGATCTGCTCCATCGCAAAGGCGGAGGAAACGTCGCGAATCTCGATCTTGGCGATCATCCGCTTATAAAAAGCGTCATAGGCGGCAATATCGGGCACGACGACTCGCAGGAGATAATCGACATCGCCACTCATCCGGTAGAATTCAACCACTTCGGGGAATTCGGCGACCACCTCGGAAAAGCGGCGCAACCACTCAATCGAATGGGTGGCAGTGCGAATCGACACGAAGACGGTGACCTTGGTGTTGACCTTCTCCGGATCGAGGATGGCGACTCGGCGCTTGATGACGCCGTCTTCTTCCATTTTCTGGATTCGCCGCCAGCACGGCGTCGTCGAAAGCCCCACTTTCTTGGCGAGATCGGCAACGGCAAGCGTCGAATCTTCTTGCAGAAGACGCAGTATTTTTCGGTCGAGGCGATCCATGCGCACAACAGTCCTTTCGAATTATTTTCTTTGTATAACTCGATTCCGCGCAACGAAAAGAATTTTGTTTCAGGAAAGCAGCATTTTTGTCCGATCCTGCAAGACCGGGAGCAATTCTTGCTCGAACCAGGGATTGCGCTTCAGCCAGCCGCTGTTGCGCCAGCTCGGATGCGGAAGCGGTAGCACCGCCGGCGATCGGCCGGACAGAAGACTGTCGCGCCACGCTCGCACCGTCTCGGTCATATTGTCCCGCCTTTCGTCAACCATATGCCAGGCCTGCGCATATTGACCGATGACCAGCACCAGTTCGATCTGCGGCATGGCCGAAATCACTCTTTGCCGCCAGAACGGCGCGCATTCGCGCCGCGGCGGCAGATCCGCACCCTTGTCGTCGTAGCCAGGAAAGCAGAAGCCCATCGGCACGATGGCGAAGCGGTCCCGGTCGTAGAAGCTTGCCCTGTCAACGCCGAGCCATGACCGCAGCCGGTCTCCCGATGCATCGTCGAACGGCAGGCCGCTCTCATGCACCCGAAGCCCGGGCGCCTGCCCGGCAATCAGGATGCGCGCGCTCGATGAGATCACCGCCACCGGCCGCGGCTCGTGCGGCAGCCGGTATTCGAGGCCTTTCGCCGGTGCGTCTCGACAGATGCGACAGGAGGCGATCTCCTGCCGCAGCGTCTCCAGCATGGCTTCGTCGCTCATGGCTTTACTCCCATCCGACGATCTGCCCGATGAAGCGCAGGGCGCCGTCGAAAACGGAAGTCTGGCGCGCATGATCGCGCACATCGCGCGGCCGTTCGAAAGTCCCGGCCCAGAGACCCGCCTTCTGAGCCTTGGCCTCGGCCTCCTCCTTGCCATAATCGCCATAAGAGATGGCCATGCCCCGGCCCACCATGGCGGCATTGATGTCGCCGCCTGCCCCGCTCCGGCAGACGACGAGCAGCCTTTCGTAGCGGTCGCGCCGGCTGCCCTGACAAAGCGTTCCCGATACCAGCACCATCTCCTGCAGCGCCGCACGCGCCGCCCGCCCGCAGGCCCAGGCTTTCCCCGCCCGCTCGCAGCTCTGGTTGAGCTCCGGCGCATCGATGCCGTCGAGGCGCAAACGCTCGTCTCCCAATGCCAAGCTGTCGCCGTCGGCAGCATGGAAGGCGCCTGCATGCTCGATTTTTGCTGCATCGTTGAGCTTGGCGGTGATCAGCGCCACGAGCGCCAGCAGGGCAAAAGCAGTCACGCCGTCGCGAATCAGGCGCAGGCCCCGTGTCACGCTTTTGCCTCCTTAAAAAACAAATCCTTGGCAAAGATGGCAAACATCTTCTTAAGAATTGCCGGTTAAGCTCTTATCCACCCTGGGATGAAGTTTCAACGTGCACATGAGTACCGGCGTAAGCACATCGACCGACAAGATCATCGTCGACAGGTCGCGCAGCCACCGCAACAAGGCCGTTTCCAAGGCCGTGCGGCAGACACGCGAACGTCTTCAGTCCGGTCATGCGTCCAATTCCTCCTTCGATCGTGACGTGCTCAACATGTATGTGGCGTCGGTGCTGCAGGGCGCAACGATCATGCCGCTCTTCGTCGTCATCATCACCGCGCTTGGCGTCTACTTCACCCAGAACACGCAATTGCTCTTCTGGGCGCTGCTGACACTCACCTGTCACGCCGGCAATATCCTGCTTGCAAGGCGCGCGCGCCGGCAGGAGATCACCTCCGAGAGCGCCCGCAAATGGCGCCGCCTGCTGCTTCTCGGCCAGTTCCTGCTCGGCTGCTGCTGGGCCGTCTTCGCGCTGCAGGGGTGCGACACCTGCGAGCCATCGAGCTTCATTCTTTATAAGGGCGCCACGCTGCTGATCGCGCTCTCCGTCACGGCGATGTCGAACTTCATGCTGACGCCCGCCGTGCTCGCCGCCTTCTCGCCGGCGGTCCTGGCGCTTGCCGCCAAGAGCGGCCTGTCGCGCGACCTCCTCGAAATCAGCCTGACGGGGCTCTTCACCACCACCCTCGTCTTCTTCAATTATATCAGCGACCGGCTCTTCAAGTCGAACCTCAGGATCCTTTCCTACCAATCGGAGAAGGACGACCTGATCGCTGAGCTGGAGGTGGCGAAATCGATGTCGGACGAGGCTCGCCGCCGCGCCGAAGAGGCAAATCTCGCCAAGTCGCGCTTCCTTGCCTCCATGTCGCACGAGCTCAGGACCCCGCTCAACGCCATCCTCGGCTTTTCCGAGGTGATGACGGCCGAAGTCATGGGGCCGCTCGCCAATCCGACCTACAAGGAATATGCCGGCGACATCCACCGCTCCGGCCAGCATCTGCTCGATCTCATCAACGAGATCCTCGACCTCTCCCGCATCGAGGCCGGAAAGTACGAGCTGAGCGAGGAGGCGATCTCGCTTCTCGATATCACCGAAGATTGCATCGGCATGGTCCAGCTGCGCGCACGCGCCAAGAACATTGCCATTTCGGACCAATTCGAGCGGCAGCTTCCGGCCATCTGGGCCGATGAAAAGTCGATGCGCCAGGTGGTGCTCAACCTTCTCTCCAATGCCGTCAAGTTCACGCCGCAGGGCGGCGAAATCCACGTCAAGGTCGGCTGGACGGCCGGCGGTGGACAATACATCTCGATCAAGGACAACGGCCCCGGCATTCCGGAAGAAGAGATTCCGGTCGTTCTGTCGGCTTTCGGCCAGGGCTCGATCGCCATCAAGAGCGCCGAACAGGGTACCGGCCTCGGCCTGCCGATCGTCCAGGCGATCCTTGCCAAGCATGACGGTCAGTTCCTGCTGAAATCGAAGCTGCGCGAGGGCACCGAGGTCATCGCCATCCTGCCCGCCAAGCGCGTGCTCCAGAGCCTGCCGGCAGTCGAGGAAGCGCAGGCCGTCGCGCGCAAGCGCAAGAGTTTTGCCTGATTCAGCGAAAGCATGATGCCGAAAAGTGTGAGCGGTTGTCGGGCGACATCATGCTCCAATTTTTGACTTGGATCCGGATGACTTCAGGCCGATCCAGCGTGAAATCATCCGGATCCAAAGAACAGGTGCTTGGCTAGGACGAAGCCGAGATAGAGGCAGCAGGCGGCGATCATGCAGGTCACCGCGAAGGAGCCGAGATCCTTGGCATGTTTACCGACGATCGAAATCTCCGGCGAAATCCGATCGATCACCTCTTCGACGGCGGTATTCATCGCCTCCATCGAAAAGAGCCCGAGAAACAAGAGCACCGCGACGACAATCTCGCCGGCACTTGCACCGACGAGCGCTAGTGCCGCGATCGAAACGACGAAGAAACCGAGCTCCTGACGGAAGGCCGCCTCTTTCAACACCCGCAGGAAGCCCGCCCAGGAATAGCTGGCGGCGGCGATGAAATGCCGAATTCCGGTCTCTTTCGTCACCACAGGCTTCGTCAAGATGCCCTCTCCTCTTGCCGTTGCATCACAGACCGGGAAGGGCTTTGCCGTCCCCTTCGATGAGCGAATACGCAAATACCGAATCCATTTGAACGGCGCAAGCGAACGCGTGCGGATCGGCGGCGCTGACCGCAGCCTCAATGTTTGTTGGTCACACCTGCCTGGGCGAAGGTCGCCATGCCGGAATGGCAGGCAGCGGCCGCCTTGACGATGCCGGCGGCCAGCGCCGCACCGGTGCCTTCGCCGAGCCGCATGCCAAGCGCCAGAAGCGGCGTCTTGCCGAGCATCTCGATTGCGCGCAGATGTCCGGGCTCGCCGGAGACGTGGCCGATCAGGCAATGATCGAGTGCCGACGGATTGGCGGCTTTCAGGATCGCCGCCGCTGCGGTCGCGACATAACCGTCGATCAGAACCGGGATGCGCTCCATGCGGGCGGCAAGGATGGCGCCGGCCATCGCCGCGATCTCGCGGCCGCCAAGCCGGCGCATGATCTCGAGCGGATCGTCGAGATGGTCTGCATGCAGCGCCACCGCCCTTTCCACCGCCGCGATCTTGCGCTCCAGCATCTCGCCCTCCGAACCGGTGCCCGGCCCTACCCAGTCACGAGCCGAGCCGCCATAAAGCGCATAGTTGATCGCCGCCGCAATCGTCGTATTGCCGATGCCCATCTCGCCGATGCAAAGCAGGTCGGTGCCGCCGGCGATCGCTTCCATGCCGAAGGCCATGGTTGCTGCGCAATCGCGCTCGGAAAGGGCTGCCTCCTCGGTGATATCGCCGGTGGGATAATCGAGCGCCAGATCGAAGACTTTCAGCCCGAGATCATAGGCGACACAGATCTGGTTGATCGCAGCACCGCCGGCTGCAAAGTTCTCGACCATCTGTTGCGTCACCGCAGGCGGAAAGGGCGTGATGCCTTGCCTGGTGACACCGTGATTGCCGGCAAAGATCGCCACCAGCGGCCGGTTGACGGCAGGTGTACGGCCCGTCCAGGCAGCAAGCCAGAAAGCGATTTCCTCGAGCCGTCCGAGCGCGCCCGGCGGCTTGGTTAGCTGCGCGTCGCGTTCACGCGCGGTCACCAGCGCGCGGGCATCCGGCCCCGGCAGGTCGCGGAGAAGGGTACGGAAATCGTCGAACGGCAGGCCTGAAACGCTCATCTGTGCGGTTTTCCTATAAATCCGGGTATTCTTGTTTTTTCCACGCAAATCAGCTTCTTTGCGGATGGCAACTCTCTTAAAGCGGGCGGACGAAGCGAACAACTCCAAAAGCGCCGCCGCGACCATAAGCCGAGACCACAAGCCGAAACCTCTGGCAGAACGAAGCAGAATGAAGATTAAGGACTATGCGGTCGATACCGCCCGCGCCGTCGCCTTCCTCAGCCGCATTCCCATGCCGCAATCGCTGTTCAAAGGCTATGACGGCAGGCTCGGCCGGCTGGTGCGCGCCTTTCCTTTTGCCGGCATCGTCATCGGTCTCGTCCCCGCACTCGCCCTCCTCCTCCTTTTGGGGCTGCGTGCGGACCCGCTGATGGCAGCCCTGATCGCGCTTTCCGTCCAGGTCCTCGTCACCGGCGCGCTGCACGAGGACGGCCTGGCCGATACGGCCGATGGCATCGGCGGCGGCAAGAGCCGCGAACAGAGCCTTCTCATCATGAAAGACAGCCGGATCGGCACCTATGGCGCGATAGCGCTGATTCTCTCCTTCGCGATCCGCGCAGCCGCGCTTGCTGTGATCGCCCGCCATTCCGCGCCGCTCACTGCAGCCCTCGCCATTCCCGCCGTCGCGGCTCTCAGCCGCGGCGCCATCGCCTGG
Source organism: Rhizobium sp. BT-226 (assembly GCF_025847085.2). Lineage (NCBI taxonomy): Bacteria > Pseudomonadati > Pseudomonadota > Alphaproteobacteria > Hyphomicrobiales > Rhizobiaceae > Rhizobium > Rhizobium sp. BT-226. Next base: position 860,127 of record NZ_JAOYTI010000001.1, read on the forward strand.
CACTGGCAACGGTTGGCACCGGCAAAGGCCGATGGCGTGGCCGCCTCGACGGGCCAGCCGGACGAGGCGGCGATGCAGTTTGCGCTCGCCTCAGCCGGCCTCGTCGCAGCGCTTCTGATCTGGCCGGCATTCGGCCTGCGGCCGCTGGTTGCAAGCCTGCTCGCCACCGGCATCGCAGGGCTCGCCTTCACCGATTTCATCCGCCGCAAACTTGCCGGACACACCGGCGATACGCTGGGCGCGACGCAGCAAATTTGCGAGATCGCCACTCTTTGCGCCCTTGCCACGGCTCTTTGAAACTCCGATATATCCTTCATGCAAACGCCCTGCATTCACCTCTGCTCCCTGGAGCCCACCACCGGATTTTGCGCCGGCTGCGGCCGGACTCTTCAGGAAATCGGCAACTGGACGAGCTATTCCGACACCGAGCGGCAACGGATCATGGCGCTGCTGCCGGCAAGGCTTGCAGGCGCTACCACGCTGTCGAACCATATGAAAATGAGCCTCGCTGGCGGGCCGGAGCGGGTTTTATGATCCGTTTGACCGTCTTCCTCGTCGTGATAGGCATCGGCCTTGCCGTACTGATCGTCAACAATGACAGCAGCCGCATCCTTGGCCTGCAGAGTGATGACTTCGGCCGCGTCGTCTACCTGCTGCCGATCGCGCTGATGTTGTCGGCCGGCATCTGGGCGAGCCGGCGCAGTGTCGGCGAAACGATGCGCCAGATGATGATCTGGCTGGTCATCATCCTGGCGCTCGTGACCGTCTATCTCTATCGCCAGGAAGCGCTCGGCGTCGGCAACAGGCTGCTCGCCGGCCTGGTTCCCGGCCGCGCCGTCGTCGTCACGACAAGCGAGGGCGGCCGGGAGATCATCCTGCACAAGCTGCTGAACGGCCATTTCGAAGCTGATGTCTCGGTCAATGGCCAGACGGTCGAGATGCTTGTCGATACCGGCGCCAGCATAGTGGCGCTGTCGCACGACGATGCCGAACGGATCGGTATCGACCTCTCCCGCCTCACCTATTCCATGACGATCATGACCGCCAATGGCCGCGGCCGCGCAGCACCCGTGACGCTCGATCAGGTGGCGATCGGGCCTATCGTCCGCAACAATGTCGCAGCCAGCGTCGCAGAGGACGGCCGGCTCGACCAGAGCCTGCTCGGCATGAGCTTCCTGGAAACGCTGGGCTCGCTCCAGATGCAGACCGACGAACTCCGCATGCGTGATTAAGCCTCGCAGAGCTCATGATCCGCTGCCACTGCGGGCGTCTTTACGGCAGCGGTCGGATCTGTCACCTTCAGGCGCAATGGCAAGACCACAAAGAACAAAAAGAAACTCCTAGTCTGGTGGCACCGCATGTTTGACCGGCCCTCGCCTCACGCGAGGCCTTGACCCGTGGGTGCGACAGGAGCTTCGCAATGAATTCACTCTGGCCGATCGTCATCGGCGGCGTTCTGCCCGCCCTCTTCTGGGGCATCACCGCCATCTTCCAGAAACAGAGCGCCACATCGGCCACCGGCTCCGCCGTCTATCTGATCGCCTTCGGCGCTGCCTGCGCGCTTGCCGGCATGATTGCCGCCCTGATCTGGCGCCCTGCCCCCTGGACCGCCGAAGGTCTCGGTTTTGCTGCCACCGCCGGCGCCTGCTTCGCCATCGGCACCGGCCTGATCAGCTTTGCGCTTTTCACTTATGGTGTCCCGGTCTCGAAGCTCGCCCCAATCTGGAGCTGCAACGTGCTGGTGACGCTGGCAATCGGCGCCGTCTTTCTCGGCGAAGCCTCCGAACTCGACATAATAAAGCTCGCCGCCGGCACCCTCCTCATCATCTCGGGCGCCGTTCTCGTCAGCAGCGCCTGACGGGAAACGGGGCAACACGCTCAGTACGAGATGAGCACTTCGCCTATCTCCGGCCGTTGCCTTATAACCAGCGACGTCGCGACACCGAAATCTGGCTCGCCGGACAAGATATCGACAGTAGCACGCCGACCGAAGAACGCCATCCGTGATCGCAAATTCGGAAGGAACAAGGATTGGGCGAGCAATAAATGCTCAATTCACCATGCGCCTCTGAGCCCGAAAACACTGTAGTTGCAAGGTCAATGCCGAGACCGTCATGCTTGGCGAGACTGCAGGTGTCGTCCGGAAGGCATGACACCTCGGCAGAGAAAGGCTCCTTTCCCTCGACCACCACAGCAAAGGTAACCTTGATGGGATGGACGGCCTCCTGCGACGGGCTTTGCTGCGGTACTAGGTAATAGATGGATGCGATTGCGAGACATCCAAGCACATTGCTGCTGACCATCAGATTGCCCCATGACCGATGACGTCTTGCTGAGCAATCTTTCATGTTGAAATTGCGGCACTTCCTGAGGGCCGGATCAGTTGCGCAACCGGTAGCCGGTCTTGAAGATCCAGGCGAGTGTTCCCAGGCAGATCACCAGAAACATCGTGATCATTGCCAGGCTGATCGCCGGGTTGACGTCGGCGATCCCGTAAAAACTCCAGCGGAAGCCGCTGACGAGATAGAGCACCGGGTTGAGGTGGCTGACTGCCTGCCAGAAGGGCGGCAGCATGCTGACGGAGTAGAAGCTCCCACCGAGGAAGGTCAGCGGCGGCACGACCAGCATGGGAATGAGATTCAGCTGTTCGAAATTGCCGGCCCAGATACCGATCATGAAGCCGAAGAGGCTGAAGGTGATCGCCGTCAGCAAGAAGAACAGGATCATCATGAAGGGATGCTCGATCCTGACGTCAACGAAGAGATTGGCGGTCAGGAGAATGATGAAGCCAATGATCATTCCCTTGGTCGCCGCCGCCCCGACATAACCGAGCAGGATCTCCGTCATCGCCACCGGCGCGGAAAGCACCTCGTAGATCGTGCCGGTGAATTTCGGGAAATAGATGCCAAAGGAGCCATTGCTGATGCACTGGCCGAGCAGTGTCAGCATGATCAGGCCGGGCGTGATGAAGGCGCCGTAGGACACGCCCTCCACCTCCTGGATGCGCGAGCCGACTGCGGCGCCGAAAACGATGAAATAGAGCGAAGTCGAGATGACGGGCGAGATGACGCTCTGCAGCAGCGTGCGGCGCGTGCGCGCCATCTCGAAGAAATAGATCGATTTGACGGCCTCGACGTTCATTTATCCGCTCCCACCAGCGCCACGAAGATGTCCTCGAGCGAGCTTTGCCGCGTCGAGAGATCCTTGAAATGGATATTGTTCTCGCCGAGCCGGGTCAGCAGTGCCGCAATGCTTTCCTGTTCGTTGCCAGCGTCGAAATCATAGGTCAGCCGGTTGCCGTCCGCTTCCAACGTCAGCCCGTTGCCGGCAAAACAATCCGGCAGGCGGCTCAGCGGTTCGGTGAGATCGAGAATGAGCTGCTTGCGGCCGAGCTTGGCCATCAGTGCCGCCTTATCCTCGACGAGCAGCAACTCGCCACCGTTGATGACGCCGACACGGTCGGCGATTTCCTCGGCCTCTTCGATATAATGGGTGGTCAGGATGATGGTGACGCCCGAGGCTCGAAGCTCTTCGACGACATGCCACATGTCCTTGCGCAGCGTCACATCGACGCCGGCAGTCGGCTCGTCGAGGAAAAGGATATCCGGCTCATGCGAGAGCGCCTTGGCGATCAGCACCCGCCGCTTCATCCCGCCAGAGAGCTGGCGCAGCATATTGTCCTTCTTGTCCCAGAGCGAGAGCGCGCGCAGCACCTTCTCAATATGCGCTGGATTGGCTTTCTTGCCGTGCAGCCCGCGCGAAAAGCTGACTGTATTGAACACCGTCTCGAACTGATCGGTAGTGAGCTCCTGCGGCACCAGCCCAATCATCCCGCGGGTGGCGCGGAAATCCTTCACGACGTCGTGGCCGGCGACCAGCACCCGGCCGCCGCTCGGATTGGCGATGCCGCAGATGATCGAGATCAGCGTCGTCTTGCCCGCGCCGTTTGGCCCGAGCAGCGCCAGGATCTCACCCTTTTCGACGTCGAGATTGATGCCCTTCAGGGCCTCGAACCCATTGGCATAGGTCTTGGTGAGGTTCTGAACGGAAATGATGGGGGCCATGCGGGACTCTTGCGGATTCTCGGAAGTTACTTCGGCCGCTATATAGTCCCTTTGTAACGCTTTAACATCCTTAAGCGCATGAACACTGCATTCGCGCGCTGTTAACACAGTTTGGCTTAGGCGTCCCGCTGGTGCAGGTGGACCCGCTGGCGCAGGTGAGAGATAGCCGGCATCGGGTCTTTGCGACGAAGCGACCTCGCCGGCAAAAGAAAGGCAGCAGCTGGTTTCAAATGTCATCATCTGGTGACATTCGTGCCCGATAAAAGAACCGAGGCCAGCACCGGCATCCGCCCCGCCGCCCACCCCTTTGCGGAGCCGTCTCGGGTGTTCTCGTTGCGCCCCTTTTTTTGCTGCCTCCGCATGTAGTGAAAGTTATTGTTCAGTCACGAAGTGCTTGGAACCGGCCAGTATCCCCTGTCCAGCCGCGTTCGTCTTAGCCGGCCTTGCGCCGGCTTCTTTTTGCGTTCCTTCCGTACCTCGCTCTTTCCGTCCGGGCGGATGAAAGAGACCAAGGGTGCCCCTCACAGCTCGTCGTAATTGAACCAGTCGAAATCCGCGGCCTTGGCCCGGCCCGACGTATCGAAGGCGAATACACCAGCGAAGGCGCCGGTGAAGGAGCCGTGTTCGCCGCGTCCGCCTTCGTCGGAAATCACGCCGGCGTCGAGGATCGGGCCGATCGGTTGCCAGGCGCCCTTGCCCTCGGTCTGCCAGAAGAATTGCAGGTCGTTCTCGCGGATTTCCATGGCAAGTTGGACGCGGCCCCCGGCGGCAATCGCCACGCCGCTTTCGGCGGGAAAGCTGAGGCGTCCGTTCGGGTAGTCGCCGTTGCAGGAGAGGATCGTCACGCAGCGGCCGAGTGTTTCGTGCAGCGTTACAGCGACCGCGTGAAACTTGTGGCGGCTGTAATAATGCGTCAGGCCCGCCACCTGTTGATAGGTGTCGGGCGAGAACTCGATCACGGTTTCGGCGCGGAAACTGTGGTGTTCCTGGCGGCGGGCGACCAGCGACTGTTCAAACCAGGAGCCGATGCTTTCGCGTGCAATCAGACGCAAATGGCCGGGACGATCCGTCAGGTTGAAGATGCGCGCGGGCTCTGGCGTGCGCAGCCATTGGAAATCGGCGGGCAGCGTGCCGCCATCGAAGCTGTATTCGCTGCGCATCGGCTTTTCCACGGGCACCGCGCCGGAGAGGCCGGGCACATCGACATCGGGCACGGTGGTTCCGTTTTCGAGATAGAGCCAGTCGTCGTCGCGCCAGACGCACTTTTGCAGGGCGGTCTCGCGGCCCAGCGTGCAGCGCCGCTTTGGGGGTAGCGGCCGGCCGCAAAGATGGGTGTGATAGGCCTCGCCCTCGGGCGTTTCGACATATTGGCCATGCCCTGCCCGCTGCAGTACCGCGCCTGGATGATCCTTGGAGGTGATGAGATGCATGTTCGGATGCATCTCATAGGGTCCGTCGATATTACGCGACCGCGCCATGGTGACGGCATGGTCGTAGCCGGTGCCACCCTCGGCGGTCGTCAGGTAGTACCAGCCGTTGCGCTTGAAGAGATGCGGGCCCTCGACGAGGCCGAGCGGGCTGCCGGCGAAAATGTTCTTGATCGGCCCCTTCAGCGCCTTTGCCGCCGAATCCCATTCCTGCAGCAGGATGCCGTCGAAGGCCGGCGATTTCGGCGAGCCGCCATAGCTTTCGGTGCGGTGGTTCCACTGCATGTTGACGAACCACTTGCGGCCGTCATCGTCGTGGAAGAGCGAAGGATCGAAGCCGGAGGAATTGACATAGACCGGCTCGGACCATTCGGCCTCAATCGTGGGGGCCGTGACGATGTAGTTCGGCGCGTCCTTGAAGCTGCCGTCGAAGCGTTTGACGTCGGTATAGACCAGCCAGAATTGCCCGTCGGCAAAGGAAAGACACGGCGCCCAGATGCCGCAGCTATCGGGGTTGCCGCGCATGTCGAGCTGCGATCTGCGCTCCAACGGCCGGCGCACCAGCGTCCAGTTCACCAGATCCTGCGAATGGTGGATCTGCACACCCGGATACCATTCGAAGGTCGAGGTAGCGATGTAATAATCCCCGCCGACGCGGCAGATCGACGGATCGGGATTGAACCCGGGCAGGATGGGATTGCGGATCATGACAGGGTCTCCTCCGACCGGCGGTGTTTTGCTGTACGTACATCAGATTATAGCAGAAAAGGCCGGGAAGAGTTGCCTCCGGGCCTGAGATGACTATTCGCGTTCGGCGGACTTGGCCCAGAGGTTGATGTCGGCCTCGCGGGCATAGACATCGATCTCAGCAAGCTCCTCGACACTGAATTCGAGATTATCCAGCGCCTTGACGCAATCGACGATCTGCGACGAGCGGCTTGCGCCGATCAGCGCCGAGGTCACGCGGCCGCCGCGCAGTACCCAGGCGATCGCCATCTGCGCCAAAGTCTGGCCGCGTCTTTCGGCGATCTCGTTGAGCTTGCGGATATTGTCGATGATCGAGGGGCGGATGTAGTCGCGCTTGAGAAAGTGGTTCTGCGCCGCGCGGCTGTCTTCGGGAATGCCACCGAGATATTTGGTCGTCAGCATGCCCTGGGCGAGTGGCGAGAAGACGATCGAGCCCATGCCGACCTCATCCAGCGTATCGAGCAGCCGGTCGTCCTCGACCCAGCGGTTGAGCATCGAGTAGCTCGGCTGGTGAATCAGGCACGGCGTGCCGAGATCCTTGAGGATCTTTGCGGCTTCACGCGAGCGCTGCGAATTATAGGAGGAAATACCGACATAGAGCGCCCGGCCGGAACGGACGATATGATCGAGCGCGCCGCAGGTCTCTTCCAGCGGTGTTTCCGGGTCGAAGCGGTGTGAGTAGAAGATGTCGACATAATCGAGGCCCATGCGCTTCAGGCTCTGGTCGCAAGAGGCGATCAGATATTTCCGGCTGCCCCATTCGCCATAGGGTCCAGGCCACATGTCGTAGCCGGCCTTGGAGGAGATGATCAACTCGTCGCGAAGCCCGACGAATTCGGCGCGCATGATTTCGCCGAAGGCGGTCTCAGCGCTGCCGGGAGGCGGGCCGTAATTGTTGGCGAGGTCGAAATGGGTGATGCCGAGGTCGAAGGCCGTGCGGCACATATCGATTTTGCGGTCATGCGGCGTGTCGCCGCCGAAATTGTGCCAAAGGCCGAGCGAGACGGCCGGCAGCTTCAGGCCGGAACGGCCCGTGCGGTTATATTTCATTTTCGAATAACGGTCTGCGGCCGGTTGCCAGCTCATCTGAATGTCTCCTTGATAAAATAGCTATCTGGTCGTCATGCGACATCCTCGGCCCAAGAGATTGCCGACACCTGCCCCTCATCCGGCTGCCGCCACCTTCTCCCCGTAAACGGGGCGAAGGGACATGCCGCGCCGCCTTCCTCAACCTCAACCTCGACGCTGCGTTTGGCACGTCCCCTCTCCTCGTTTTTTACGGGGAGAGGGTTAGGGTGAGGGGCAGGCGCGAACCGGACAGCCGTGGGACAAGCCCGAGCGTGACGAACTATTGTTACAAATGCACCGATACGGCAAGCGCACGGCGCGCGTCATCTCTACCTCAACAGCGCCTGCGCCTCCTCGATGCCGAGGGCGGCCGGCTGCGTGCAGGTCGTGGTCAGGTCGATGAAACGGCCCTCTTCGCCCGATTTCAGGATCGAGGTCATGACGTCGACGCCGTGCAGCGTGCGGTCGAGCGAGCAGCGCGCGTCGCGACCCTCGATCAGCGCCATCGCCATGTCGGCAAGCCCGGCAGTGCGGTAGTTGGCGCGCGAGCCATTCGGGCTTTCCTGATTGATCTTGCCGAAGGGATGCTCCCAGGCCTCGAGCGGCTTGATGTCCTTGTCACGGCCGCTTGCCTCGACTACGCCGCCGAAGAAGTTCGGATCCGGAACGTAGAGCGAGCCGTCGGTGCCGTAGAGTTCCATATTGGCATGGCGGTGCGACCACACGTCCCAGCTCGCCGTCAGCGTCACCGTGGCGCCGTTGACGAATTCGAGCAGGGCCTGGATCGTCGTCGGCGTTTTGACCGGGATGATCTCGCCGTTGCGCGGCTGACTGGTGATGGTGCGGGTCGGCGACGCCATAGAGGTCATGCCGCCGACACGTTTGACCGGGCCGATCAGGTTGATCAGGTTGGCGATGTAATAAGGACCGAGATCGAGGATCGGGCCGCCGCCCGGCAGGAAGAAAAAGTCCGGGTTCGGATGCCACATCTCCATGCCGGGGCTCATCACGTAGCAGGCGCCCGAAGTCACCCGGCCGATGCCGCCGTCGTCGATGAACTTGCGGGCGAGCTGATGGGCGCCACCGAGGAAAGTGTCGGGCGCGCAGCCGACGGCAAGGTTCTTTTCCTTGGCGATGCGGCGAAGCTCCTCACCCTCTTCGAGTGAAAGCACCAGCGGCTTTTCGGAATAGACATGTTTTCCGGCCTCGAGGATCGCCTTCGATACCCGGAAATGCGCATCCGGGATCGTCAGGTTGACGACGACGTCGATCTCGTCATTGGCGAGAAGCTCGTCGATCGTCTGCGCTTTGACGCCATATTCCTGGGCGCGCGCCTCGGCCGCCTGCACGTTGATATCGGCGCAGGCCAGTACCTTCAGCCCCTTGAAGAGCGGTGCCAGTGAGAAGTAAGTGGTGGAGATGTTGCCGCATCCGATGATGCCGACGCCAAGTTCCCTGGTCATGATGAAGCCTCAGTAGGTCTGGAAGGATGCGATCGAGCGGCTGATATTGCGGTCGATGTCATTCGGGTTATCGTGTTCGACGACGTAGTGCTTGGCCTTGGTGGCGCGCAATGCCGTCATCAGCCTGGCCCACTCAACCTTGCCGTGACCGACATCGGCCCAGCCGTCCTCGTCCTTCGCTTCGCCGGCCGGCGCGATGTCCTTGACGTGCACGGCGGTGATGCGGGACCCAAGCTTCTCGACCCAGGCGAAGGGATCGGCGCCGCCGCGGATAACCCAGGCGATGTCGGCTTCCCAGGAAATATCGGGCGCGCCTTCGAAGATACGCTCGATCGGCCGCGAGCCGTCCTGCAGCTTGAAGAATTCGAAATCATGATTGTGCCAGCCGAATTCGTAGCCGGCAGCCTTGTAGGGCTTGGCTATCTCCTGCAGACGCTTGCCAAAGGCGACCCAGCCGGCGGCGTCGGAGGGCCGCTGGTCAGCGGCCAAATGCGGCGCATAGATCGAATCCATGCCGAGAATCTTGGCAATGTTCAGCGACTTCTCGACTTCCTTCTCCAGGAAATCGGGGCTGAAATGGCCGCTCGCCATGACCAGGCCGTTCTTGTCGAGCTCAGCGCGAAGGCTCTTCAGTCCGGCATCGTCGAGATCGGCATAGATGCCGCCGAAGCCCTCGACTTCGGCATAGCCAGCCTTGCCGAGCTTTTCGAAGATCGCCGAATAGGGCTGGAAGTTACGGGCGCTATAGAGCTGGTAGCTGAGTTTCGTCATCATGTTCTCCTTGGGCCTCGTGCCCATTCTTGCAAGATCAATCCGCCGACTGGCAGGAATACAGGTCGTAGAACCGGAACTCCGGTAGCGCGCCACGATCAAGCGGCCGTGCCGGGGTAAAGGTGATGCGGCGGCTTTCGCCGGCCGCAAGATCGAAGGCGTTGTCGGAATATTTGCCGTCGGTCTCGGTTTCGATCATCACGAAAAGCGCAAGTCCCCTAGCGGTGACGTTGATGTCGACGGAGCCGTTTTCCTCGACATATTCGTGGGTGACTGTCAGCCCCGCGGGTTCCAGTTCCAGCGCCTTGTAGGTACCGTTGACATGGTGCCCCTCGCCGCCCGTGCCGTTCGACGCGGTGAAACGCCAGGCAAGCAACGTTCCCTCGGGAATATCGGAAACGTCGATGCTCGTGGCAGTCACGGCCGCATCCGGCGAACATATGGCCCGTACGTCTCTCAGGTGCCGGCGCTCGCCCTGCGTCGTCAGCAGCGAGATCGAAAGGTCGACGCTGACATCGGCAAGTGTGTCGTTGACCAGCGAGAAGCGGATCGTCTTTCCGTCGTCGGAAGGAATGGCCGAGACCGCGACCGGCTGGAAGAAGCGCTTGACGAGATAATGCATCGCCTTCCAGCGGCCGCCATAGTCGAGGCTCGACCAGGAAGCGACCGGCCAGGTGTCGTTGAGCTGCCAGTAGATCGTGCCCATGCAATGGGGTTTGAGCGACCGCCAGTATTCCACCGCCGTCTTGATCGCCAACCCCTGCTGGATCTGGGAGAGATAGACGAAGTTCGGAAAATCCTTGGGGAATCGGAAATAACGGAACATCGTGCCGGCGATGCGCTCGTTGCCGCCGGCATTCTTCTGGTGCAGCTCCATGACCGGGGAAGCGACGTTCATGTCCTTCGCCTCGGCATAGGTCTTGATCACAGGCAGCGACGTGTAGGACTGGAAGCCGAATTCCGAGCAGAAGCGTGGACGCACCGAACGGTAATTGTCGAACGACTTGTTCTCGTGCCAGACCGACCAGTAATGCATGTCGCCGGACCCGTCCGCATGCCAGGCATCGCCGAAATCGAGATAGCCGGACGCCGGGCTCGACGGCCACCAGAGGGCGCCGGGCAGCGCCTTTTTCACTGCCTGCTCGATCGTGCGGTTGAGGCGATCATAGGAGACGAGATAGCGGTCGCGGTCCTTCCTCGATTCCTCGAACCATGTGAGCGCCCCGACCAGCTCATTGTCGCCGCACCAGAGCACGATCGAGGGATGCGAGGAGAGCCGGCGCACCTGGTAATCAACCTCGATCGTCACATTGTCGAGAAAGTCCTCGGTCGAGGGATAGAGGTTGCACGCGAACATGAAGTCCTGCCAGACCATCAGGCCCAGCCGGTCGCAGAGATCGTAGAAATGATCCTGCTCATAGAAGCCGCCGCCCCAGACGCGGATCATGTTCATGTTGGCGGCTTTGGCCGATTGCAGCAGATCTTCGGTCTTTTCAGGCGAAGACAGCGAAAACAGCGCGTCGGCCGGGATCCAGTTGGCGCCGCGGCAGAAGATCTCGCGGCCGTTGACCTTGAAGGCAAAGCGACTGCCGGCCGCATCCGGCGTGGTGATCAGTTCGACGGTGCGAAGACCGATCTGCTTGGTCACCTCATCCGTCGGCAATTCGACGGAAAGCCTGTAGAGCGCCTGCTCGCCGCTGCCGGAAGGCCACCAGAGGCGCGGATTGTCGATATGGAAGAGGTGGTTGACATGGGTCTCGCCGTTGACGCCGACATCCAGGCGCACGCGCTCGCCGTCGAGGTCGAAATAAACCTGGGCAATGTCTGGCCCCTTGGAAAACAGCGTCGCCGTCACTTTGAGATCGACCGAGCCGTCATTATTGTGGGTCTGGCGGGTGACGACGTGTTCGATGCGCGCCGTTTCGAGCTTTTTCAGCGCGATCGTCCCGTAAAGGCCGAGCGGCGCAATGGCGATGTTCCAGTCCCAGCCGAAATGGCATTGCGGCTTGCGCAGCATGTTGCCGTCGGGGATCGGCGAATTGCCCGTGCTGTAGGGAATGTAGAAGGGCTGCTGTTTCTGCCGCTCAGCGCCGACGGCGATGTTCGAGGCAAAGACGATGCGGATGCTGTTGTCGCCTGATTTCAGCATGCTGGAGACATCGGGCCGGTAGCGGCGGAAGCTGTTGTCGGCTTCGAGCGCCAGGAAACCGTTGACGTGGACGCTGGCGACCGTGTCGAGATAGTCGATATCGAGATACCAGTCGCCCTCGACCTCCTGAAGCGTGAAGCTGCGCTCGACCGCCCATTCGCGCTCGGCGACCCACTGCACCTTTTCCTCGTTGCGGCCGAAATAGGGATCGGGGATCAGTCCTGCCCGGTGCAGCGCCGTGTGCACGTCGCCCGGCAGCATGATCGCGGTGCGAATTTCGCCGTCGACGGAGGCGAGCTGCCACGAACCGGAAAGGTCGATGTTGGGAGTAGTTGATCGATGCGTCACGATATCGTTTCCGATTTACGTTTTTGAAAGAGACGGCGCATGGTCGTCGTCCGGTAGCTGTCGTTCGTCAAAGGGCTTGGCTCCCTCTTCTCCCCAGCGGGGAGAAGGTGGCCCGAAGGGTCGGATGAGGGGGCCACACGGCACGCCCTTAGTTGCACTTCACTTGCGCTCAGCGCCTCGCTCCTATCGTCACTCACCCCCTCATCCGCCTGCCGGCACCTTCTCCCCGTTGGGGAGAAGAGATGTGTAGCAGCGCCTTGGTCCCCTTCCGTCCGCCCCAGCCTCCGTCATGCTCGGGCTTGACCCGAGCATCCACAGCGTATCCACCAGCAGCAGCGGGGATAGATCCTCGGGTCAAGCCCGAGGATGACGGAGAGTGGATTGGTCTTCTCGCCAAACTCGCCCTAGCCTAGTAGCCCCCGCCCATAGAACCTTCTAAAGACGCAGCTCGCTTTCGGCATCGAAGACCGAGGCGACCGACATGTCGAAGCTGAGCTTCACCTTCGCTCCGACATTGAAGCGACGCGCGCCGTTGACGCGTACCGACATCGTGTGACCGGCATGTTTCAGCCACAGCAGATTGTCCGCGCCCATCGGCTCTTCGATATCGACGGTGGCGTCATGTTCTTCGCCGCCGGTATTCTCGTTGACCTTGATGTGTTCCGGACGAACGCCGAGCACCACCTTGCGGCCGGGCTGCAGCGTCTCGTTGGCATCGTAGCCGGCGAGCGAGAAAATGACGCCGTTGGCTAAAAAGGCAATGCCGTCGCCTGATTTGACCAGCTCGCCGCGCAGGAAATTCATCGATGGCGAGCCAATGAAGCCGGCGACGAAGAGGTTGCGCGGCCTGTTGTAGATCGTCGTCGGATCGTCGAGCTGCTGGATGATGCCGCTCTTCATGATGGCGATGCGGTCGGCGAGCGTCAGCGCCTCGATCTGGTCGTGGGTGACGTAAATCATCGTATTCTTCAGCGACTGGTGCAGGCGCTTGATCTCAACGCGCAGCTCCGAGCGGAGTTTGGCGTCGAGGTTGGACAGCGGCTCATCGAACAGGAAGACGTCGACATCGCGCACCAGTGCCCGGCCGATCGCCACGCGTTGGCGCTGGCCGCCGGAAAGCTCGGCTGGCTTGCGCTTCAGGAGCGGCTGAATCTGCAGGATTTCGGAGGCACGTGCCACCCGCTTGTCGATCTCGGCCTGCGGCACCTTGGCGACGCGAAGCCCGAAGGATAGGTTCTTCTCGACGGTCATCTGCGGATAGAGCGCATAGGACTGGAACACCATGCCGATGCCGCGGTCCTTCGGCTCTTCCCAGGTGACGTTCTTGCCCTTGATGAAGATCTGCCCTTCCGAGGCGTCGAGCAGGCCGGCGATGCAATTCAGCAAGGTCGACTTGCCGCAGCCGGACGAACCGAGCAGCACCAGGAATTCGCCGTCGTTGATGTCGAGGTTGAGATCCTTCAGCACGCTGACCGAACCGAAGTTCAGAGACAGATCCTTGATGGAGACGCTTGCATTCATATTCATGAGATCAACCCTTCACTGCGCCGGCGGCGATGCCGCGGACGAAAAGCCGTCCCGACACGAAGTAGACGATGAGCGGCACAAGACCGGTGAGAATCGTTGCCGCCATGTTGACGTTGTATTCCTTCACGCCCTGGACGGAATTGACGATGTTGTTGAGCTGTACGGTCATCGGATAGGTATCCGGTCGGGTGAAGACCACGCCGAACAAGAAGTCGTTCCAGATGCCGGTCACCTGCAGGATCATCGCGACGACGAAGATCGGCAGCGACATCGGCAGCATGATCCGCAGGAAGATCTGCCAGAAGCCCGCCCCGTCGACACGCGCCGCCTTGAACAGCTCCTCCGGCAGCGACACGAAATAGTTGCGGAAGAGCAGCGTCAGGATCGGCATGCCGAAGATCGAATGCACGATGACGAGGCCGCTCAGCGTGCCGTAAATGCCGATTTCGCGCAGGATGATGACGATCGGATAGATCATGACCTGATAGGGAATGAATGCCCCGATGATGAGGATCGAGAAGAAAAGCTCGGATCCTCTGAAGCGCCAGTTTGCCAGCGCATAGCCGTTCACCGAGGCGATCGCGATCGAGATGATGACCGACGGCACCGTGATGCGCACCGAATTCCAGAAGCCGCGCGACAGGCCATCGCAGTTGAGCCCGGTGCAGGCCTGCGCCCAGGCTTTCACCCAGGGTTCGAAGGTGATCTCCATCGGCGGCGAAAAGATGTTGCCGAGACGGATTTCCGGCATGCCCTTCAGCGACGTCACCACCATCACGTAGAGCGGCAGCAGATAGTAGAGCGCTGCGATCGTCAGTGTGCCATAGAGCATGATGTTGCGCGCCGACAGCGCCGGGCGCGGCCGGGGGCCGCTCGGGCCTTCGGCGAGTTTCGGCGCGACGGCGTCGATGCCGGCAGCCGTGGTGTTGAGAGTTCCTACATCAGCCACGCTTGCGCCCTCCGCCGAATTCCAGATAGGCCCACGGAACGATGATGATCGCGACTGTGACCAGCATCATCGTCGAGGCAGCAAAGCCCTGCCCCAGGTTCTGCGCCTGGAACATGTAGTCGTAGACATATTTCGCCGGCACTTCCGAGGAAATGCCGGGCCCGCCCGATGTCTGGGCGACCACGAGGTCGTAGACCTTGACGATGCCGGAGGCGATGATGACGATCGTCGTGATGAAGACCGGCCGCATCATCGGGATCACGATGAAGAGATAGGTCCTCCACATCGGAATGCCGTCCACGCGCGCCGCTTTCCAGATGTCCTCGTCAATCCCACGCAGGCCGGCGAGCATCAGGCACATGACGAGACCCGTCCCCTGCCAAAGCGCCGCGATCAGAATGCCGTAGATGACGATTTCAGGCGTATAGAGCGGATTGAAGGTGAAGCTCGTCCACCCGATCGAGCGCACCACCGCCTGAATGCCGAAATCGGGATTCAGAACCCATTGCCAGACGAGGCCCGTCACAATGAAGGACAGCGCGAAGGGATAGAGAAAGATGGTGCGGAAGGTGTTTTCGAAGCGGATCTTCTGGTCCATCAGCGCGGCGAGCATGAAACCGATGACCAGGCTGAAGATCAGCGAGAGAATGCCGTAGACAGCCAGATTCTCGATCGCCGTCACCCAGCGGGGTGCCGCCCAGAGGCGCTCGTACTGATCGAAGCCGACAAAGCTCAACCGCGGAAGGAGCTTGGAATTGGTGAAGGAATAAAAGACCGTCCAGAACGTGCCGCCGACAAAGATCACCAGCGCTGTCAGGATCATCGGGATGGACGCAATCTTGGCATTCAGATTGCGCAGTAACTTGTTTGGCCGGCCTGCTCGCGCTTGACCCGTCATAAACACTTCTCCTCAATCGCAACTGCGACAGTAACAAAACGGCAAGACGCCGCCTGTCGTCCCCACCTCCGAACCTGTTGAAGATTCCGGAGAGACGCCGCCACCCGCCGGACCATCACCAACCGTCCGGACCGATCCGGCCCCCCATGGGAGCCGGACCGCAAGCAGCAAGTCTGCTGATCAGTCAGCAGAAGCGATGATCCCGGCGAAACGCTTCTGAGCGTCTTCCGGCGTCATCGATGGGTTGGCGAAGAACTCGGAGAAGAGGTCTTCCTTCTGCTTCTGGCTGTCTGCCGAAAGCAGCTGGTCGGTGCCTTGGATCACGTTGCCCTTGGCCAGGATGTCGAGACCCTTCTTCATGCAATCGTTGGCGGCGGCGAGATCGACGTCGCCGCGAACCGGCAGAGAACCCTTCTTCAGGTTGAAGGCAACCTGGGTCTTGGGATCGAGCAGGGTCTTGGCAAGCACGGCCTGCGCCTTGGATTTTTCCTCGTCCTTCAGCAGCGGGAAGTAGAAGGCGTCGCCGCCGGTCGAGATGATCTCGTTCACGCCGAGGCCCGGCAGGCAGGTATAGTCGGTACCGGCCTTCTGACCGGCGAGAGCGAATTCGCCCTGCGCCCAATCGCCCATAATCTGGCCGCCGGCCTTGCCTGTGATGACAAGGTTGGTAGCCTGGTTCCAATCCTGGACGTTGCTGCCTTTGGCCATACGCCGAGCGTCGTCGGCCGCCTTGAACACCTTGGCGATTTCGGGACCGGCGGCAACTTCAGCATCCTTGTCCTTGAAGACCTTGTTGAAGGTATCCTTGCCGGCAACGGCAACCATCAGCACGTCGAAGGCGCCAGTTGCCTGCCACGGCTGACCGCCGACGGCGAGCGGAATGATGCCGGCCTTTTCGAGAGCCGGAGCAGCAGCGACGAACTCGTCCCAATTCTTCGGAACCTCGACGCCGGCCTTCTTGAAGGCGGCGTTCGAAAGCCACAGCCACTGCCAGGAGTGGATGTTGACGGGAGCGCAGTAGATCTTTCCGTCGATGGTGCAGGAATCGAGCAGGCTCGACGGGCGAATAATGTCCTTCCACTTCTCGGCGGTCGCCACATCGGTCAGATCGCGCATCAGGCCGGCCTGGACGAGTTCCTCGGCCTGGCGGCCATGGTTGAACTGGGTTGCTCCCATCGGATCACCGCCGGTGATGCGGCTGATCATGATCGGACGGGCAGTGCCGCCCGAACCGGCGATAGCACCGTCGACCCAGTGGTTGCCGGTGGCGTCGAATGCCTTTGCCAGCTCGGCGACGGCAGCGGATTCGCCGCCCGATGTCCACCAGTGCGTGACTTCGAGATCGGTGGCGTTTGCGGCGCTGAACGGAAGCGCGACCGAAGCGGCAAGCACGGCCGCCATTATACGGATTTTCATGAGTTCTCCTCCCTCACTGAAACGTTGCCGGAAAAACTTAGATCAATCGATTTCTCCACGCAACTGCCCGCAGGCAAATTTTTCCGTGATAACCGGAATTGCTACTTCTGCCTGTTTACATCAGGAGCATTGCATCCCCTTGAAACGATACCAGGCCGGGCTTTCTCGCATATGTGTTTTCGCTTTATCAATTTGAATTTGCCTAGTAATTTTCCACGAGAAAGTTAGCCTTCCAATTCAGTCTCTTCGCAATCGCAATAAAACAGAGCACGGATTGCCGATTCAACCTGTACGTACAATGTTGCACTGCACACAACAAAAAGCACTCGACATTTCTACTGTATCGTTACAGATTGCATTCTTCAGGGAGGTGCGATTTTGGCATGCGGCGGGCTTACGACGCTGGAAAAAGCCTCTATAAGCGACACCAATTCGCGCAGGACGGCCTAAAGGGATGGAAAACAAGGGAAATTTCGGGAACGCGGCATCGACGCCGGCAGCGCGCGAGCGCCCGACGTTGAAGACGATCGCCTTCATGACGGGCCTTGGCGTGACGACGGTGTCGCGCGCGCTGAAGGATGCGCCGGATATCGGGGCCGAAACCAAGGAGCGCGTGCGCATGGTCGCCCGCCAGCTCGGCTACCAGCCGAACAGGGCGGGTGTGCGCCTCCGTACCGGCAAGACCAACGTCATCGCCCTCGTCCTCAGCATCGACGAGGAGATCATGGGCTTCTCGAGCCAGATGGTCTTCGGCATCTCCGAGGTGCTATCCGGCACGCCCTATCATATCGTCATCACGCCGCATTCGCACAGCAAGGACCCAATGCTGCCGGTGCGCTATATCCTTGATACCGGCTCGGCCGACGGCGTCATCATCTCACGCATCGAGCCAGACGATCCGCGCGTGCGGCTGCTGAGCGAGCGCGGCATGCCCTTTGCTACACATGGGCGCACCGATGCGGGTCTCACGCACCCGTTCCACGATTTCGACAACGAGGCCTTCGCTCATCAGGCGGTGGAAAAGCTGGTCAAGCGCGGCCGGCGCCGCATCGCCCTGCTGCAGCCGCCGAGCAAGCTCACTTACTACGCCCATATCCGCATCGGCTTCCAGACGGGCCTGCATGATCACGGCGCCGAGGAAGTGCCGCTGCGCATCAACACCGACGCTCCGCTCGCCGACATCCGCGACGTCGTCGAGGTGATGATGCGCTCGGCGAATGCCCCTGACGGCATCGTCTGTTCGGCCGGCAGTGCTGCAATCGCCGTCAATGCCGGCATTGAGGCCGCCGGCAAGGCGCTCGGCCGAGACCTCGATATGGTCTCCAAGCAATCGGTACCGATCCTGAACTGGATCCGCCCCGAGATCATCACCGCCCAGGAGGACGTCCGCCACGCCGGCCGCGAAATGGCCAAAGCCGTCATCGCCCGCATCGACGGCGTCGAACCGGAACTGCTGCAGAGCATTAGTCAGCCGACCTGGCCGGAGAGTGGCAGGTAGGCGGTCGGTTGAAGGAACGGACCGTCGGGCTCAAATCCGACGATCCGCTTTGGATGATCACAGGTCTTCGACGACGAAATTCACCAGTCGCCCCGGGACCAGAACTTCCTTGACCACCGTTTTGCCGTCGAGCAAGGCCATAACGGAAGGTTCGGATCGCGCCGCTGCAAGCAGCGCCTCGCCGAGATCGGCGGCGGCTTCGAAGCGGTGGCGAACCTTGCCGTTGATCTGCACGACATATTCGCGGGTCTCCATCTCGATTATCGCAGGGTCGAAGGTCGGCCAGGATACCCACGTCAGTGTTCCACCGTGACCTAGCTTGCTCCATAACTCCTCCGCGATGTGAGGCGCAAAGGGTGCGAGCAACAGCACGAATGTCTCCACCACTTCGCGCGGACGCACTGCTTCCGCCGTCAGTGCGTTGGCCAGTTCCATCAGCCGGGAAACCGCGGTATTGAACCGAATTGCTTCGATATCCGCCGTCACGGTCTTCACCGTCTGGTGGCGCAAGCGCAGAAGCTGCGGGCTGGGGGCCGCCGCCAGCACCACTGGAGAAAGTCCATCGTTCTCGTCGCAGACAATGCGCCAGGCACGCTCCAGAAACCGACGCACGCCGATGACGCCAGCGGTCTGCCAGGGTTTTGCCGCGTCCAGAGGTCCCATGAACATCTCGTACAGGCGCAAGGCGTCGGCCCCGAACTGACGGACGACATCGTCGGGGTTAACAACGTTCAGCCGCGACTTCGACATCTTCTCGACGGCGCGCCGCACTTCGACCGACCCAGCGAACCATCTGCCCTCCTCTTCGACGACGGACGACGGCGCGCAATACCGGCCCGCCGCATCGAGGTAGGAATGAGCAAGGATCATGCCTTGGTTGAACAGCCGCTGGAACGGCTCTTCCGTCGAAACGACGCCGATGTCGTAGAGCACCTTATGCCAGAAGCGGGCATAGAGCAGATGCAGGACCGCGTGCTCGGCGCCGCCGACATAGAGATCGACCGGCATCCAATAGCGCTCGGCCTCGCGCCCGACGGGCTCGCGGGCGTTGTCGGGATCGAGGAACCTCAGAAAATACCAGCAGGAGCCCGCCCATTGCGGCATCGTGTTGGTCTCCCGCCAGGCCGGAATGTCAGTACCCGGCACCGTCGTTTCGACCCAATCTGGCGCGCGGGCAAGTGGCGGCTCGCCATCCGGCGTCGGGGCGTAGTCGTCCAGTTCAGGCGCCAGCAGCGGCAGGCATTCATCGGGCAGAGGTACCACCGAGCCATCCGCCAGATGCAGCACCGGGATCGGCTCACCCCAGTAGCGCTGACGGGAGAACAGCCAGTCGCGCAGGCGATAGGTAACTTTCGGCCAGCCCGCGCCGCTCGCCTGCAGCCAGGCGATGATGGCGGATCTCGCCTCCGGCGAGCCCAAGCCATTCAGGAACCCGGAATTGACCATCGCCCCCTCGCCTTCATCGGCCGCCTTTTCGACATCCTTCCCGCTGTCGATCACGCGAATAATCGGCAGGCCGTGCGCACGTGCAAAGGCGTGGTCCCGAGCGTCATGGGCCGGCACAGCCATCAGGGCGCCGGTGCCGTAGCCAGCCAGCACGTAATCGGCCACCCAAACCGGCAGCCGGGCTCCGTTGGCAGGGTGGATCGCATAGGCGCCGGTGAAGACGCCCGCCTTCTCGCGCCCGGCATCGGCCCTCACCGTCTCTTCCAATCCTTCGGCCTCGGCAATATAGGCGGCCACCGCCTCGCGCGTTTCCGGCTCGACGATCGCGGCAACCGCAGGATGCTCCGGCGCGAGCACGATATAGCTTGCTCCGAACAGGGTCTCGGGGCGCGTCGTGAAGACGGTGATGACCTCTTTGCCGTGCTCGAGCGGAAACCGGATTTCGGCGCCCTCGGAGCGTCCGATCCAGTTGCGCTGCATGGTTTTCAGGTTTTCGGGCCAGTCGAGGCCGTCCAGTCCCTGCAGCAGCCGATCGGCATAGGCCGTGATGCGCAGCATCCACTGGCGCATCCTGCGGCGAATGACGGGATCGCCGGTCTCGACATAACGCCCGTCCTTGACCTCCTCGTCGGCAAGCACCGCGTTCTGGGCCGGGCACCAGTTGACCGCGACCTCCGCCTGATAGGCGAGGCCCTTCTCGAGCAGCTTCAGGAAGATCCACTGCGTCCAGCGCACATAGGCGGGGTCGGTCGTGGCAAACTCGCGACTCCAGTCATAAGAAAAACCCAGCCTCTGCACCTGCCCGCGAAACGTCTCGATATTGCGCTTCGTCGTGATATCGGGATGCACACCAGTCCGCATCGCGTGGCGCTCCGCCGGCAGGCCGAAACTGTCCCATCCCATCGGATGCAGGACGTTGAAGCCGCGCATGCGCTTGTAGCGGCACGTTATATCAGTGGCCGTATAGCCGAGGGGATGGCCGACATGCAGGCCCGCACCCGAAGGATATGGGAACATGTCGAGTGCGTAGAATTTCGGTCTGGCCGGATCGATCTCCGCTCGAAAAATACGGTGATCGGCCCAATAAGCCTGCCACTTCGGTTCGATCGTCTTGGGATCATAGGGCATGCATCACTCCTGGCGCCGGCCGGCTCTGCGGCGGCGTGTCCTGAAAAATGGAGGCGTTCTTTGGTTCAGGAGCAGCTACGGCTGCCGGTGCTCCGGTGACGTCCGGCAGCCGCGGCTAAGTCGAAACGCGTGCGGAGTTGCGGCACGGAATCTCAGTACCGCCTGCAGGACGGAAAAGGCACAATATGGCTTGGGAAACGATCTGATGTCCATGGATGGTAACTCAGGCAAACAAACGGAAAGCAAACGACAGCATTGACCCGGCTCCGATCAGGAGGCCGTGGTGATAAGTCGTGCACCGCTTCCGCGGGCAATTGGTGCTTGAGTTGCCATGGTCATAAGCCAAGAGTGCCCGATATGATCGCTTATGCCAAGAGAGTATTCGCACGAAAAGCTCCGATCAGATTCCCCCAGCGCGTTCCTTACCAGTTGATCGAACACCGCCGCGATCTTCGGGGTGGCGGCCTTCGCCGCGCCATGTCACGGCATGGATACCGCGATAGGCGGGCGCCAGCGGGTTGACGTCACGGTGTGCCGCATCGGTTCGAAAAAAGCCAAGATTGCCCGCCATCTCATGAGACGAGTCACGGGGGATATCGACAGGATGCAGCAGAGCGGCGTGCCCTATTTCAGCCAATGGGAAACACCGGGCATGACGCTGCCGGTGCTTGCCGAGGGATCGCAGGCGTTGCTCAACGACCCGCTCTGGCGCCATTCTGGGGCCGCGACGATCGAGGAATATGCGCGCTGGGCGGTCAATGTCTGCGGCATGGCCTGCCTGAAGATGATCCTTGCCGCCCGCGGCGAGATCCATCCGACCCTCGAGCTTGCCCGCGCCTGCACCGCCTATGGCGGTTATGTCGTCAACGAGATGGATGCCTCGATCAAAGGGCTGGTCTACGCACCCTTTGTCCGCTTCGCCGCCGACCGATTCGCGCTTAGCGCCGAGACGATGACCGGCGTAGAGACATCGGCCATTGCCGAGCTTCTGTCGAAGCGCCGGTTCTTCATCGCCTCGGTGAACTCGGGCATCCGCTGGCCGGAGCGCGAGCCGCCCTCGAAGGGCGGACACCTGGTGCTGGTGACGGCAGCCAGCGACGACACAATCCGCTTTCACAACCCGTCCGGTCATGACGAAGCGAGCCAGGCCGATGTGACGCTGCCGCTTGCCGTCTTCGACCGCTTCTTCGCCAATCGCGGCATATCTGTCGACGCCTGACTTTTTCAACACCAGATCGTTTCGGAGGCTTTCATGACCCCTTCCCCAAACAGGCTGCGCATTGTCGTGCTCTTCGGCGGCCGCTCGGCCGAGCATGAGGTTTCCATGCTCTCGGCAACCAATGTCATGGGCGCGCTCAAGCCCGAGAAATACGACGCCGTCCCTGTCTTCATCACCCGCGACGGACAATGGCTGCTAAGCAGTTTTGAGGATGGCGTGCTGGCGACACCTTCATCGGGCACGGAAATCTGCCTGGTGCCGGGTGGGCGCGGCCGCGTCCTGGCGATCCCAACTCATGGCGCACCCTATGAGCTGGCGCGGATCGACATCCTGTTTCCCGTGCTGCACGGCCCGCATGGCGAGGACGGATCAGTACAGGGCACGGCGGAGGTGGCCCGCGTTCCACTCGCCGGTTGCGGCATCCTCGGTTCCGCCGCAGCGCTCGACAAGGACATCGCCAAACGCCTGCTGAGGGCAGCGGACCTGCCGGTGGCGCGCGCGGTAACGATTCATCAGGGTGCCGCGCCTTCGCTGGCAGCCCTCGAAGGTGAGCTCGGCCTGCCGCTCTTCATTAAGCCGGCGCGGCAGGGATCGTCGGTCGGCGTCGCCAAGGTCCATGCCAGCCAGGAATTCGCGCCCGCCCTTACTGAGGCCTTCCGCCACGATCGCACGCTGCTCGCCGAGGAATTCGTGCGCGGCCGTGAGATCGAATTCAGCGTGCTGGAGGATGCGGCAGGAGAACTCTTCGTCTCCCGGCCGGGCGAGATCGTGCCGGCCGAGAGCCACGGCTTCTATAGCTACGATGCCAAATATATCGACGAGAAAGGTGCGGCGCTGAAAGTGCCGGCCGAATTGCCGCAGGAGATCGAAACCGCCATGCGCGACGTGGCCGCAAAAGCCTTCAGAGCCGTCGGCTGCGACGGCATGGCCCGCATCGACTTCTTCCTGACGAATGACATGCGGTTCCTCGTCAATGAAATCAACACCATCCCTGGCTTTACCGATATCAGCATGTATTCCAAGGCGATGGCGGCAAGCGGCGTCACCTACGCCGAAATCATCGACCGCCTAGTGGACCACGGCCTGGCGCGCGCCCGACGGGCCACCTGAGACGGGAGCTCGATCATGAACAGGTCGGTCTTGATGTCGGGATGTTCCGGCGGTGGAAAATCGACACTGCTTGCAGAACTTGCCGCCCACGGTCATGCCGTCGTCGAAGAGCCCGGCCGACAGATCGTCAAACAGGAACTCGAAGGCAACGGCGCAGCCCTGCCCTGGGTCGACATGGCGGCCTTTGCCCGCCGCGCAATCGAGATGGCGATGGCCGACTACACGGCGGCGCGTGAGCGGACCGGCTGGACGTTTTCGATCGCGGGCTGATCGATGCGACGGCAGCGCTGCAACACCTGACCGGAGAACCGGTCCTGGAAAAATTGGGCGCCGCCCACCGCTATCACCCGAGGATTTTTCTCACGCAGCCATGGCCCGAAATCTACACGACCGACCCCGAGCAGCTCCATGGCTTCGACGACGCCGTCGCCGAATATGATCGCCTTGCCGCCGTCTATCCGACGCTTGGCTATGACGTCGTCATTCTGCCGAAAATCGCGGTCGCCGACCGGGCGGATTTCATCCTTGACTGCCTCTCTCGGGAAACGAGGCAGCAGTAGACGAGATCGTCAGGGTTCTGTCTCTCGGCCGCCTTTTCAAAAGAGGCTCAGCGCCTGCGAAAAACACACCACTGGAACGACTGCCGGCCGCCGCCGGGTGTCGTGTGTTCCTCCCGCCAGTCACGCTGAAGCGCGAAGGTGCACGAGAATTCGGTCGCAAGCGCCACCGCGTCGTAACGCTGGACCGGCAGGCCGCTGCACCGTTCCGGCCCGTCCGGCGCAAAGGTCGCGATGATCACGACGCTGCCCGGCGCCGTGCCAGTTTCGAGCGCGCGGCGATAGGCCAGCCGCTGCTCGGGCTCGGTGAGAAAGTGAAAGACGGCGCGGTCGTGCCACACATCGTAATGGCGGTCGGGTTGCCATGAAGTGACGTCGGCAACCACCCAGGCGATGCGAGCGGCATCATCACGCAGCCGCGCCTTGGCGACCTCAAGCGCCGGCGCGGCGATGTCGAGGACGGTGAGATCGGACCACCCGCGCTCGACAAGACAGTCGACAAGGTTCGATGCGCCGCCGCCCACATCGATCAGCGAGGCCGTGGCCGGCAGTTGCAGCTCGTCAAGCGCCCGCAAGGAAGGCCCAGGCCTCGGCTGATACCAGCTGACGCTGTCGGCAGATTTCGTGCGGTAGACCTCGTCCCAGTGTTCCCGCTTCTCCCCTGTCATCCGATATCCCCATCTCTTGCAGAGCCCGATTGCCCAACTGATCAACATGTAGGGACCGAGACGTCTGCAACCAGTCACAGTGCGCCCAGCACAATGTTCTTCGTTCAGGAAGCGAAGTGACGGTAGACCAGATCCTTGGGGTCATCTCGGGGTGCCGCAGGATCGAGGCGCGCGCCCAGCCGTTCTGCAACGGCAACGGATGCAGCATTGCCGGGAGCGATATAGCTGACGAGCGATGGCAGCTTGAGTGTTGCGAAGGCCCAGTCGCGCAGCGCCAGGGCCGCTTCGGTGGCGTAGCCCTTGCCCTCATATTCCTCATAGACGAACCAGCCCAGTTCCTTCTCAGGAAAGAGCGGCCCGTGATTGATCCCCACCTGACCGACGCATTCGCCGGTTTCGCCAAGCTCGATCGTCAGTGCTCCATGCCCGAAAAGCTGCCAGAGAGCCACGTCGTGACAGAACATCCCCCATGCCGCGCGCAGATCGAACGGGCCGCCCATTCCGACGGATCGCGGCGACGCCATGATCTCAGCATAGGCGGCGAAATCGTCGATCTCCGGCATGCGGAGCTTAAGACGCTCGGTTCGAATGGTCATCGCGCCCGCTTCGGACATGTCGTCACCTTCTCTGTCAGCTTGGGTTTGGAGTTTCGGCCGTTGAACGAAATATTAGCTTTCAAATGCCGGGGCGAATTGCAACGTCCCGCTTGGCGGCGATCCGCGAAAAACAATTCTCTGCACGAGCCGTGTATCGAGGTCGAGATACTTCAGTTGTCCATCACTGCTGAAACCGACACGGCTATAGATCTCGGGATTGCCAATCAGTGCACAGCCGCTCGCGCCGCGCTCTTTCAGCAGGTCCAGACCCCTGGCGATCAGTGCCTTGCCGATGCCCTGCCGCTGCCTCTCCGGCTTGACCGATATCGGCCCCAGCCCGAACCAGCCGTCATGCGCACCGTCGATCGTCACCGGCGAAAACGCCACATGCCCGACAATCTCGCCGTCCTGCTCGGCCACCAGCGATATCTTGAGATCGCCCGCCGCGCGAAGTCCTCGGACAATCTCCGCTTCCGTACCGTCGCTGTAGGGCATCGGCTTGAAGGCGGTCGAGGTGAGATCATGGATCGCATCGATATCATCAGGCGTCTCGCCTCGGATAAGCATCTCTATCAATCCTCAACCGCCATAGTTCACAGGTGCTATGCAGGGAAAATCGAAGAGCAGCAAGCCGGGTTCCTCCAGCGGCAGCTGCGCCACGACCTGCCCTTGCCGGTTCAGCACGGCCGTCGGTCCCCAGGCGATGCGTCCGTCGCGCTCGCCTGTCACGTCGGATGATATCAGCCACAGGCCTGTCTCGCGGCATCTTTGACCGCGAACGGCATTATGCAGAGGCTTGAATATTTCCGCCTTCTCCCGTGGCATCATGTTGTTGGACAGGCATAAGATCAGCGATGCACCAGACGCGGCGACCTTTGCGGCTGCCTCCGGAAAATTGGTGTCGTAGCAGATGTTGATCCCGAAGCGCAGGGCACCGATCGTAAAGAGCGGGCTCTCCTTTCCAGCCTCGAAAGCCCGTTCGCCGCCCAACAGGTGGGCCTTCCTGTAACGGCCGAGGAGAATGCCGCGATCGATGACAACAGCGGTGTTGAACAATCGCCCGTCATCGATCTCGATCAGCCCCATGACCAGCACCGGTCCCGACTTCGGCAACCGATCCAGGATCGCCGCGAACTCGGACGACGCGAGATCCAGGGCAACCCGCCGCGCCGATGCTTCATCGGTCAGGTAGCCTTGCAGAAAACCTTCGGGAAAGACCAGCAGGGCAACACCCTCAGCCTCGGCACGAGCAGCCATCCCGCAGGCATAATCCAGTGCCGCCTCGACATTCCCCCGAAACTCCGGCGTCTGAGCTGCGGCTATCCGAATGCTATTCACCGTGACCTCCGGGTTTTAGCCTCGGCCCTTCAGCGAAAGGCCCGGCGCAGTGGCCGGGCCTCTCCTTGAAAATCGGGCTGAACCTCAAAAGGTCGAGGCACCGCTGCCCCAGGGGCCGTGGTGGAAATCCTTACCATCAAGGCGGTCGAAGCCGTGGGCGCCGAAGAAATCGCGCTGCGCCTGGATGAGGTTTGCCGTTCCCCTGCCCTGGCGATAGGCGTCGAAATAGGTGAGCGCCGAGGTCAGCGCCGGCACCGGCAGGCCGGCGGCAATCGCGGCACCGACGACACGGCGCAGCGCCGGGATCGATTCCTTGACCATGTCGGAGAAAGCCGGCGTGACGATCAGGTTTGCAGCATCAGGCGCCTTGGTGAAGGCCGAGGTGATCTCGTCGAGGAACTGCGAGCGGATGATGCAGCCGGCGCGCCAGATCCTGGCAATCGTCGGCATCGGCAGCGACCAGTTGAACTCGCGCGATGCTTCCGCCATCACCGCGAAGCCCTGCGCATAGGCGCCGATCTTGGCAGCGAAAAGCGCCAGCTCCAGATCCTTGTTGAGCTCGGGGCCGTAAGCGATCGGGAAGGACACGGCCTGCGTTCCGAAGATCTTCTCGGCGGCCTCACGCTGCGACTTCATCGAAGAGAGGCTGCGGGCGGCGACGGCGGCTTCGATCGCCGTTGCCGGAATGCCCATGTTCTGCGCCTCGATCGCCGACCACTTGCCGGTACCCTTCTGGCCGGCCTTGTCGAGGATCATGTCGACCATCGGCCCGCCGGAAACCGGATCGGTGGCGGCAAGCACCTTCTCGGAGATTTCGATCAGGTAGGAGTTCAGCCGGCCCTTGTTCCATTCGCCGAAGATGCCGGAGATTTCGGAGGCACTCTTGCCGAGGCCGTCGCGCAGGATGCCGTAGATTTCGGCGATCATCTGCATGTCGGCATATTCGATGCCGTTATGGATGGTCTTGACGAAATGGCCGGCGCCGTCATTGCCGAGCCAGGCGACGCAGGGCTCGTCATTGTAGCGGGCGGCAATCGAGGTCAGCACCTTCTCGACGCGCTTCCAGGACTCTTCGGTGCCGCCGACCATGATCGACGGGCCGTGGCGCGCACCTTCTTCGCCGCCGGAAACACCCATGCCGATGAAGGTCAGCTCGGTATTCTTCAGCCGATCGAAGCGGGCGACGGTGTCGCGGAAATTGGCGTTGCCGGCATCGATCATGATGTCGCCCTTGGAGAGATGCGGGCGCAGCAGCTCCATCTGCTGGTCGACGGGCTCGCCCGCCTTGATCATGATGATGATCGGACGCGGCGGCCGGATTGCATCGACGAATTCTTCGATGGTCTTGCAGGGAATGATCTGCTTCTTCAGATCGCCGGCGCTTTCGTAGAATTCGTCGGTTTTCTCCGGCGTGCGGTTGAAGACCGCGATTTTATTGCCTTTCTCCGCGATGTTGAGCGCCAGGTTGGAGCCCATTACCGCAAGGCCGATCAGTCCGATTTCTGCCTTTTCCACGACAAACCTCCGATGTGTCATTTGGACCGGTGTTGTGGCACTGTCTCGGTCAAACGGCAAGTCTCGCAAGGGTCTAATCGGTTCGCAAAAGCCAATGAAATGAGGCTTGCAATATCCCCGCTTGTCCGACAACCCACCGGCTGCCGCTTAATCCGAAGCCGCAAGTTTTTCGCGTGTCCTGCCCGTAATGCCCTATCTCATGTTATCATCAGTGCCTCGGGAGATATCGCATTGGCATCGGAAAAACGGAAAGACACGGCTCTCCTGGCGGCCCGCGCCGGCCGCTACCGCGAATATGCGCCGCCGCCGACGCTGCGACGCCATTTCAGCCGGCTCTGGTCGCATGCGCTCCATGACAGACCGGCGGCAATGGTGGCGATCGTGCCGGATGGCTATTGCGATCTCCTCTGGATCGACGGCCGGCTGGTCGTCGCCGGCCCCGACAGGACGGCGGCCTTTCCCGTCATCCGGCCGGGCGCGACTGTCATCGGCGCACGTTTTGCGCCCGGCGTCGCGGCACCCTGGCTGAAGACGCCGCTCTCGGCACTGGTCGGCTGCTCGGTACCCCTTGCCGACATCGGCCGGAAGGACACCGCCGAGTTCGAAGCGCGGCTTGCGGATTGTCCCGACCCCTCAGCCGCGAGGGCGCTGTTTGGCCGACTGCTCGAAGAGATCGCGCGCGATGCGGAGGAGCCTGCCCGCGACGCCGCCATGATTTTCGCCGCCGCCGACAGCGGTCGCCCGGCTTCCAGCCTGCTCGACCGGCTCGGCATGAGCGAAAGGCAGCTGCGCCGCCGCTGCCACCATCATTTCGGCTATGGCGCAAAGACGCTGGAACGGATCCGTCGGTTCCAGCGTTTCCTCGACCTCTGCCGCAAATCGGGCACGATGCCGCTTGCCCGCCTTGCGCTAGAAGCTGGCTTTGCCGACCAGCCCCACATGACACGGGAGGTCGGCGAGCTTTCGACGCTGACGCCCGCTGTCATTTTCGACCAGCTCGGCATGCGGAAAAGAGCCGACTGACCGTTTTGTTCAAGACGCTGCCGGCAGGTTTGTTATTCTGACGAAACCAAATGACAGGGACCTGCAAGCCATGACGACAATGCCCGCGAAAATCATCCACCGGTCGATCGAGCGCGATTGGCGCGACGTCTATGAATTCGCCGGAAAGCCGGAGAACATGCCGCTCTGGGCCTCCGGCCTTGCGACCGGTCTCGATCCTGATGGTGCCGACTGGGTCGCCGATGGCGCTCTCGGAAAAATCAGGGTGAGCTTCGTGCCTGCCAATGAATTCGGCGTGATCGACCATACGGTGACGATCGAATCCGGCCTCAGGGTCTATAATGCCCTGCGCATCGTTCCGAACGGCGATGGCTGCGAGGTCATGTTCACGCTGCTGCGTCTGCCCGGCATGACCGACGCGCAGTTTTCCGCCGATGCCGCCCATGTCGAGAAGGATCTCGCCATGCTGAAAGCCCTGATGGAGAGATAGATGGCCGAGAAGACAGAAAACAACGACCGCCGCATCGACTATGTCGAATTCAACGTCGCCGACATCGCTGCCGCCAAAGCCTTTTACGGCTCGGCCTTCGGCTGGCGCTTCACCGATTACGGCCCCAATTATTGCGAATTCGACGATGGCCGGCTGAAGGGCGGCTTTACCGATTTCGGACCGGTGCGGCCGGGCGGCCCGCTGGTCGTCGTCTATGCCAGTGATCTGGAAGAAGTGCTGACCTCAGTCGAAAGAGCCGGCGGCACGATCTGCCGGCCGATCACCGATTTTCCCGGCGGCCGTCGCTTCCACTTCCTCGACCGCGACGGTTACGAGCTCGCCGTCTGGGCGACCGCTTAGAGCACTTCCAGGAAAAGTGTGAAGCGGTTTTCCGTACGGAATTGCGTAAAAACAAAAAATTAGAGCGGTTCTGCGTTTCCATGAAAAGCTAAACCGCTCCAGCCAGACTACCCAAGGCAGCCGGATTGCTCAGGCGGCCTGCGACAGCCGATCGAGATCTTCCATGACGAGCAGGGCGCCGATCACCGTGCCGCCCGCATCGCGCAGCGGCGACATGCGACAGCGCACCTGCCGCGATCCGCCGCTGCCGGCCGAGCGCTCATAGGTATAGTCGATCTGGTCGCCGGCAAAACAGGCGTCGAGCTTATGCTTGGCGCATTCGGCAAACCGCTCCTCGCCGATGAATTCGGAAAGGTGGCGGCCGATGAGTTCCATCGGCTTTCTGTTGAGATGGGCGCTGTTGGCTGGATTGGAATAGAGGTAGCGATAGTCCCTTGTCAGCACCGCCACGCGGTCCGGCAGGCTTTCGAGGATCACCGCGTTGAGGAATTGGCCATTGTCGGTATCCGGCACATAGGCTGGCGGCGGCTCGATGCGCACATCCTGCGGCGAAGGCACGCGCCAGTCCGGCCCATGCGCCCCGAAATAGCGGTCGAGCAGGTAGGAAAGCACCGACGTGTGCTCCGTGACGCTGGCGCTGTCGTCGGCATCCTGGCTGATCAGGTGGCTCACAAACTGCAATTGCATGTAGACTTCGAGCAGATTGGCAGCCCGGCAGGCGAGGATTGCCTCGACCAGCGGCTCGACATGACGGTCGAGCGCCGTGACGCGCTGGTCGTCGCCCAGGCGTATGGCTTCCTCGATTTGCACGCAACGCAAAGAAAAAGCTCGAAAAAGCTCCAGCAAGACGCCTCCCACTCCCATTGCCCAAGAGACGAGTCCGAAACCTCACATGCTGCATTTCCAAAAAATGCGCCTTCCGGTAGACACTATTCGCGTCTTGGTGGTGACGGGTAACATGAAGTGCCCTCAGTTTCAATCCGAGAGCAGCTGCCGCTTTTCACCGCTGATAAATGGGGGTGGACCTTTTTTAGAGTATGATGCCGAAAAGTGTGAGCGGTTTTCGGGCGACAGCATGCTCCAACTAAGGCACGAGCGTCTGCTTGATCTGCCAGCGATCATGATACCAGAGCCATTGCTCCGGGTATTCCCGCACCCAGCTTTCCACCTTGTCGTTGAGCAGCTGGGCGGCGGCCGGCAGGTCGAGATTGCCCTTGGCGTCGCGGGGCATGTCTAGCCGCGGCTCGATTTCCAGCCGGTAGCGATTTCCGGGCAGTCGGATGCAGCGGGCCGGATAGACTTCGCAGTCGAACTGTCGCACCAGCTTCGGCAGCAGCGGATTGGTCTTGACGTCGCGACCAAAGAAGGTGCCCTTCAGCCCCTTACGGAATTTCTGGTCGACCAGCACGCCCACGCCCTGGCCCGCTTCCAGCTGACGGGCAAGCGCGAAGGAGGAGCCGGCATGCGACGGCACCAGCTTGCCCATGCGGGCGCTCCGGAAGTCGAACACCTTCTTGGCGACATAAGGATTATTCGGCGGCCGAAAGAGCACGGTGACGTTGAGCCCGAAGGCGGCACCCGCCACCGGCAGCAGCTCGAAATTGGCGGTATGGCCGGTAAAGACGATGAAGGGGCGCGGATTGTCACGCAGGTCGAGGAAGATCGGGACGCCCGACACCTCTACCCTGCCCGGCTCCGACTTTTCGGGATCATAGTCGAACAGCTGATCGAGGAAGACGTATTCAGCCGCAAGCCGGCCCATATTGCCCCAGCTGCCAAGCGCGATCTCCTCGATCTCGGCCTCGCTCTTCTCAGGGAAGGCGTTGCGGAGATTGGTCAGCATCAATCTGTGGCGGCTGGTCAGCCGGCCGAGGCGGCGCATCGTCCTGTCGGCAAAACGGATGGCGCCATCGGCCGGAAACAGCTTCAGGAAATTCAGGAAGCCGAACATCACCTGAGCCACCAGCCATTGCTGGAAATTCCTCAGCGCCAGAACGATCCGGGTGATGAAGAGCTTCACGCGGTCAATCCATCTTCAGGATGATCTTGCCGAAGATCTGGCGCGATTCCATCCGCTCCAGCGCCCGGTCGATATCGCTGAAGCTGACCTCCGTATCGATGACGGGATGGACGAGCCCGCGACCCATCTTCTGCATCGCATCCGCCATGTTCTCCATGCGGCAGCCGAAGGAGCCGAAGAGCTTCAGCTGCTGCTGGAACAGCATCATCAGGTTCATCTCTGTGGAAACACCCGAGGTCGAGCCGCAGGTGACGAGGCGCCCGCCGCGCTTCATGCAGAGCATCGAGCCTGCCCAGGTGTCCTTGCCGACATGTTCGAAGACGACGTCGACGCCCTTCTTCTTGGTGAGCTTGCGCACCACGCCTTCGAAACGGTCGGTGCGGTAGTTGATCACGTGATCGGCGCCAAGCGCCTTGGCCTTTTCGATCTTGTCGTCCGAACCGACCGTGGTGATGACGGTGCAGCCGATCTTCTTGGCAAGCTGGATCGCCGCCGTGCCGATGCCGGAGCCGCCGGCATGGACGAGGATCGTCTCGCCCGGCTCAAGCTTGGCATTGTCGAACAGCATGTGCTCGACCGTGCCGAAGGTGACGGGAGCAAGCGCCGCGCCGATCGCATCGACGCCGGGAGGAGCCGGCACCAGCAGGCGCGCCGGCAGGTTGACCTTCTCCTGCGCAAAGCCGTCGAGATGGAAGCCGTGCACGCCCGAGACATGTTCGCAGAGATTGTCGCGGCCTTCGCGGCAAGGGCGGCAAAGGCCGCAGGTACGCGCGCCGTAGATGGAGACGAGCTGGCCCGGCAGCACGTTGGCGACGCCCGGGCCGATCGCCTCGACGACTCCAGAAGCTTCCGCACCGATGACCAGCGGCATCTTGCGCTTGGCGAATGCCATGCCGCGCCAGCCCCAGACGTCGATATGGTTGAGCGCCACCGCCTTGACGCGCAGCGTCACCTCGCCGGCACCAGGAGCGTCCGGTTCCGGCAGGTCGGTGATCTCAAGCTTGCGGTCATCGATCAGTTGCAAAGCGCGCATGGCAAAATCCCTCGCCTTCAAGACGGTCTTCTTGTTTTGAAATTGTCGCGAACCGCTTAAGCCGGTTCGAGCGCCATGACAAGGCTGGCATTCTGCCCGCCGAAGCCGAAGGAGTTGGAAAGCACGGCTGAAACCTGAGCTTCCCGCTTCTTGTTCGGCACGACATCGAGAACGATCGACGGATCGGGGTTATTGTAGTTGATGGTCGGCGGCAGCGTTCCGGTCAACATCGTCTGCAGCGAGAACACCGCCTCGACGGCGCCCGCCGCCGTCAGCGTATGGCCGATCATCGACTTGTTGGACGACACCGGAATGCCGACGAGCCGATCACCGAACACAGCCGACATCGCGCCATACTCCATCTTGTCGTTCTCAGGCGTCGAGGTGCCATGCGCATTGATGTAGCCGATACCGCTCTCGTCGATGCCGGCATCGGCAAGGGCCGCGCGGATCGTCGCAATTGCCGGGCCGCCGTCGGGCGACGACCGGGTACGGTGGAAGCTGTCGGCCTTGTCGCCGGCGCCCTTCATGATGCCCAGCACCTTGGCGCCGCGGGCAACCGCTGATTCCAGCGATTCCAGCACCAGGGTCGCTGCACCTTCGGCGATGACGAAGCCGTCGCGATCCTTGCTGAACGGCTTGGAAGCCTTGGTCGGCGGATCGTTCTGTGTCGAAAGGGCTGACAGCAACGAGAAGCGGATCAGCGCTTCGGCACTCAGCGATCCGTCGGTTGCGACCGTCAGCGCGCGATCCGTACGGCCTTGGCGGATCGCCTCAATGCCGAGCTGGATCGCCGTGACGCCGGAGGCGCAGGCCGTCGACAGCGTGACGGGAAGGCCTCGGGTGCCGAACCGGTCGGCAAGGCGCTCGGAAATCGCGCCGAACAGGGCGGCCTCATGGAAGGCAGGATCCGGACGCTGGCGCAGCGCCGTCAGGAAGCGCTCATAGGCATCCCCTGGATGGTCGGAAGCCGGCGAACGGTCGGCAAGCTCGAAACGCGCGCTCCATTCCGGTTCGATCGGCGGGGCAGCGAGAAACAGCGGGCCGTTGAAATCGCCGGAAAGGCCGGCATCGGCAAGCGCCTCGATCGTCGTCTCGCGGGCGAAGGCATAGGAGCGCTCGACAGCGTTCGGCGCCGGAATGCCGATAAAATCGACGGTGCCGGCGATCCGCGTCGATAGGCCTTCGGTCGGGAAGCGGTTGATCTCGTGGATGCCCGACGTGCCTGACGAAAGCGCTGCCCAGTTGTCGCTGAGGCCTTGGCCGAGCGAGGTGATGATGCCCATGCCGGTAACAGCCACGATCGGACGGCCGAGGTGATCTCTATAAGCGGAAGCTGTCATATCTCTCACTCCTCACGCGTCTGCGGAAAGAACGGCAACGCCCTCGCCGCGCTGGTGTCCGACCGTGGTCACGACGGCGGCCGTGGCCCCTGCCCGCATCGGCGCCTCATGGGCGGCGTCGAAGGGCGGAACCTTGGCCCTGCCGTCGACGGCAAGGGCTGCAAGCGCCAGACCCAGGGTGAACTGCGTCTCGATCGTATGGCCGGTGACGCCGCCGAAGCCGCGGATCGCAACGTCGGGCAATTGATGCTCGAGCACCGCCCGCTCGCGAGCGGCAAGATCGTGCATGCCGGTCGATCCGGAAAAGATCGCCGTGCTCTCAGCGGCAAGCCCGGCAGCCGGCGCCAAGAGCCGCTCCAGCCGGACTTCGAGATTGCCGGAATTGCGGTTGCCGCGGTCGCCCTCGACCGCGTCGATGACGGCATAGATATGGGCGCCGCGGGCTTCGGCGTGTCTGCGCGATTCGAGCACCAGGAAGGCGCCTGCCGAACCGGTGATCATGCCGCCGCCGTCGCTCGGCTTGCGCGACCAGAGCGGCACCCAGTCGCCGCGCGCATGAGCGCCGATCGCTTCGGTGAGCAGGATCATATCCGGCCGTTCAGCCGCGAAGGCGCCTCCAACAAGCGCATGCGAGGATTCGCCTGATTTGATGCGGTAGAAGGCGGTTTCGACGGCGGATATGCCGGCCGCTTCCTCGCCCATGAAGGTGCGCGAGGAACCGGTGACCTTGTGCACGATCGAGATATTACCGGCGAGCAGGTTGGAAAGCTGGGCGAGGAACAGTGTCGGCCTCAACTCGGTCGTCAGCTTCTCGTTGAGCAGCAACTCGCGGTCATTGCGCTTCAGCGCCTCGTCGACGATCAGTGTGTCGACATTGATGTCGCGCTCGCCGCCCCCGGCTGCCACGATCATGTCCATCGTGCCGCAGGCTTCGATATCATCCTTGAAGCCGGCATCGTCGAGCGCAAGGCCGGCGGCAAAGACACCGATGCGCTGCCAATTCTCCATCTGGCGCTGATCGCCGCGCTTGGCAATCTGCTGCGACCAGTCGATCTCGGGCAGCGGATGCACCGGATAGGGCTTGAACTTCTCGGTCTCGACGATCGCCTTCGGGCTGCTCGCGGCCGAAAGCAGCGCGATATGCGCGTCCTTGCCGACGCCCTGACAGGTGACGATGCCGATGCCCGAGATAACGACGTCGTTTGCAGCCTTGCTCATCCAATCACTCCCTGCGCCGCGATCGCTTCGAGAAGCCCGATCTCGCCGGCACGTTTCTTCACGATATCGCCGAGCGGCACCTCGGAAAACGGCATGGTGCGCAGTTTCAGCTGCGCATCGCAGACCTTCTTGCCGCCGCTGGTGATTTTAGCCTTGGTGACCGCAAAACCCGAACCGTCATGCTCCAGCACCGCCTCGATGTCGAGCACGGCTTCCGGCTCGACGAAGGTGCGCATCTTGGCGCCGTCGACCGCCATCAGGAAGGGCATGGCGGCAAAATTGGTGACGGCAAGCACCAGCATGCCGGAGGCCTGGGCCATGGTCTCGATCAGGAGCACGCCGGGAACCAGCGGCATTCCGGGAAAATGACCCTCGAAGACGGGGCTCTTGGCCGGCACGACGGATCGCGCCTTAAGCGTGCCCTTCTTCAGGTCCACCGCTTCGACGCGGTCAATCATCTGGAAATATTCCAGCAGCATTCGGATCCTCCGGCCCGACAGGCCAGATCCGCCCGCCGGTGACGCCTAAAGCGCGTCTGGTTCGCACTTTAGGTCTTTGTTTTTATGCATGCCGTTGTCCCAAAACCGCTGCGCACTTTTGGGCGGCATGCACTAGTTAGGAACGAAACCGCCCGGCCGCCATATTCACGGCGGCAGGGCGTTCAAAAAAGACTGTTATATCGCTCAGGCCTTGGCTGCTTTGAGCTCGTCGATCTTGGCGCAGAGGTTCTTCAGCACGAAATATTCTTCGGTGGAAACCTTGCCTTCGTTGACTTCCTGCGTCCACTTTTCGAGCGGGATCTTGATGCCGAATTCCTTGTCGATCGCAAAGACGATGTCGAGGAAATCGAGGCTGTCGATACCGAGGTCGTCGATCGTATGGCTCTCCGGCGTGATCGTCGCGCGGTCGATCTCGCTGGTTTCTGCAATAATGTCGGCAACTTTATCGAATGTAGCGGTCACGCGCTGTACCTCATGAAATGACGATTTAAACCCCCTCATAGGCAAATCCATTTCAAAAGCCAATGCTTTCGTCCCGGCGTTGCGGCAATTTGCCGGCTGGGTGTTGCCTAAACAGCAATGGAATGCCGGCCTTTGCCGTCACCCAGGGCACGAGGCGATGCCGCAGCAGAAAGTTCGCCCCGCCGGCGGGGCGAAGAAGCCGTCCGAATCAAGCCCGCGGACGGCCTCTTCTCGGCGCAGGCGCCTCCAACAACAACAGCCAGGGCACGGAAACTTTGATCTGGATCAAATCGCGATCCCGGCGAAATTGATAATCATCAAGCCGCGCTGGAAGAAATCGGGATAGCCGAACCCGCAATCGCGGCGTAATCGTCTAGGGTATGCCCAGCACGCCCGGCATGCGCAGCCATACCGGCACACGCGGATTTCGAAGGGATCAGGACATGGACGTCGCACGCAGTGAGGTTTCCGACGCCGGCACTCTCGTCGCCTGCCGTTCCTGCCAGGCGCGGCACGGCGTCGTCTGCGGCGCGCTGTCGAGCAGCCAGCTCCGGGAACTCGGCCGCCACTCGCTGCGCCGCAAGGTCGATGCCGGCAGCGAGATCATCGCTCAAGGCTCGGAAAGCTCTTTCTATTCGAACATCATGCGCGGGGTGGTGAAACTCAGCAAGGTGATGCCGGACGGGCGCCAGCAGATCGTCGGCCTGCAATTCTCCCCCGATTTCGTCGGCAGGCCCTTCGTGCGCGAAAGCACGCTGTCGGCCGAGGCTGCGACCGATTCCGAAATCTGCGTCTTCCCGCGCAACCTGCTCGACCGCATGATATCGGAGACGCCGGAACTGCAGCGCAGCCTGCACGATCAGGCGCTGACGGAGCTGGATGCCGCGCGCGAATGGATGCTGACGCTCGGCCGGCGCACCGCCGAGGAGAAGGTCGCAAGCCTGCTCCACCTCATCGCCACCCACGCCGAACCGCAAACGGCCACGAGCACCGCCTTCGACCTGCCGCTATCCCGCGCCGAGATCGCCGACTTCCTCGGGCTGACGATCGAAACCGTCAGCCGCCAGATGACTAGGCTGCGCAAGAGCGGCGTCATTCGCATCGAGAACTTCCGACATATCATCGTTCCCGACATGGATGAGCTGGAGCGGATGATCAGCGCGTAAACTGGGATCAGCTGCCGATTTCGGGTCAGGCGCTGATCTGAGATCAGCGCATAAAAGGGGGATCAGCTGTCGATTTGCTGATCCGAGATCAGCGCGGCGCATAACCCGTTGGGTTAGCGCGTAATGACCACGCGGGTATTGGCAAGGCCGGCCTGCCGCGTCAGCGAGAAGAACTGGGCGGCATTGTCGGGATGCAGCCGAACACAGCCATGCGAAGCCGGCCGACCCAGGCGCTTCAGGTCGAAAGTGGCGTGAACGGCATAACCGCCGTTGAAGAATACGGCGTAGGGCATCGGCGCATTGTCGTATTTCCTGGAGCGGTGATCGCGCGACAGCCACTTGGCGCGCCACGAACCGGTCGGCGTGACATAGCCGTTGCGCGCGGTCGAAACCTTCCACCGATACTTGACGAAGCCGTTCTCGGAAACAGTCATCGTCTGCTTGCCGATGCTGATATTGGCGACCAGCGTTGCTGCCTGAGCGGCAACAGGAGAAAACTGCAGCAATAAACTTGCGGCCGCAGCCGCCAAAATCGTCTTCATCATAACCCCTCTTCGAACTCGCGCAGCTTAATTGCGCCCTCACGAAAGAGAGACTACGGCAATACTTATTAGATTGCTTTAATCCGAATGGTAATCACAATTTTAACGGGGCAGGCCGGACACGATGCACCGTAAGAACGCAGCGCCCGCTTACTGCAGCTTGCGCGCCGCCGAAGGCTGATTCAGCCGCTGATAGGCCTTGTTCATCTTCTCGCGGATCGAGGCCATCGTACCGAGATTATGGCCGCAGGCAGCGCAGGTGATGATGTCGGTCTCCTGGATCTCCGGGCGCTCGAACTTCATCTTGGTGCTCTTGCACTTCGGGCACGGTAATTCAACCTGAACTGTCATCGCTCTGTTTCCGTCTGATAAGATATGAGGCGGTTCGAATAAACCTTTGCGGCGGCCATGTCCACCGGGCGTGGGGTACCCTAGAGAAAACACAAGAACAGCCCGAAGATGATGCCCGTAAGCACCATGCAGCTGGCATAGAACACCGAAACGCCGTCCTCGATGTCGGCCGCAGTGGCCATATCGCGCCCGGGATTGTTGATCATCGGCTCTGCCACGAGGACGCCGCCATAGACCCGGGGGCCGGCGAGCTGGACATTGAGCGCACCGGCCATTGCCGCTTCCGGACGGCCGGAATTCGGCGAGCGGTGCAGGCCGCCATCGCGCATCGCCACCCGAACCGCTTCTCGGCTGGCACTGGTGCCGCGCCTGATCCAGGCGCCGGCGGCGATCAGCAGGATCGAGAGGCGGGCAGCCGGCCAGTTGGCGATATCGTCGAGCCGGGCCGCCGCCCAGCCGAAATCGATGTATTTTTCCGACCTGTGGCCGATCATCGAATCGGCTGTGTTCAGCATCTTGTAGACGAGCAGTCCCGGCAGGCCGAAGACGGCATAGCAGAGCGCCGGCGCCACCACGCCATCGGAGAAATTCTCGGCAAGGCTTTCGATCGCCGCGCGACACACGGCCGGTTCGTCCAAAGTCTCGGGATCGCGCCCGACGACGCGTGAGACCGCGGATCGCCCACCGGCAAGCCCCTCGTCGCGTAAGGCGACGGCAACGGCTGCGACATGATCGGCAAGACTTTTTTGCGCCAGGAAGATCGCCACCAGCCCCGTTTCCAGCAGAATGCCGGCAAGGCCGAACAGCGCGAAGAACCGGTCGAACACGAACCCTGCGGCCCCTGCCAGAAGAAGCAGCGCCAGGATAGCGGCGACGCCGTTCATCCGGCGTTGCGAACCCGTCAGGCTTGATGGATTGAGCTGCTGGTCGGCATAGGAGATCGCCGCGCCGAAGATGGCGACGGGATGCGGCACCCGCGACCACAGCCATTGCGGATCGCCGACGATCCGGTCGAGCAGGAGCGCCAGAAGCAGCACGAGAAGGTTTTCGTCGATCGTCATTGCTCAAATCTCTGAAGGGCTTGGCTAAGCCGCCTGTCCGCCGCCACATCGGGCGTCAGCCCGAAACGCAGCCACTCCGGCGCATAATCGAACTTGCGGACGAGAATATGATGGCGGCAGAGATGCGTGTAAATGTCGCCGGCTCTCGCATCGGCGACAAGGGTAAACAGCGCCGTCCCTCCCGCCATCCGCAATCCCGCGCCCTTCAGCACTGCATGCAGACCGGCGCAACGCTCATTGATGCGGCTGCGGATCGGAGCAACGTCCGAGCGCAGCAGCGAACCTGCAATCGAAAGAGCCGGGCCGGAGACCGCCCAGGGGCCGAGCCAGTCTTCGAAACGCGCGAGAATATCATCCCGCGCAATCGCAAAACCGAGCCGCAGGCCGGCAAGCCCGAAAAACTTGCCGAAGGAGCGGAAGATGATCAGGTTGGAAAGTTCTTGCACGCGAGCTGCGAGGCTCAGCGCCGGATCGGTATCTCCGAAAGCCTCATCAACGACGAGAAGCCCGCCTGCCGCTTTCATTCTGTCGTGGAGGGCAATCAGCGTTTCGGCCGGCGAGGCCCTGCCGTCTGGATTGTTCGGATTGACAACGACGGCCAGCAGATGCTCGGCGCGGACCGCGGCGACATCGCCGACCGCATCGACGGCAAAACCGGCCGAGGTGAAAGCCTGAGCATATTCCCCATAGGTCGGCGACACCACGGCCACGGCAACCCTCTTGTCCGTCGTGGTTCCCCTGCCCGCCTCGATGAGGCGCGGCAGAAGCTGGATCACCGATTGCGTGCCGGGCACGGGGAGCGGCAGGATCTCACCGCTGCCATAATGATCACGCGCCGCGCGCCTTGCCTCATCGACGAGATGCCGGTCCGGCAGGCGATGCCAGGCCCTTGCCGGAATGTCAGGCAGAGCGACGGGGCACGGATTGATGCCTGTGGAAAGATCGAGCCAGTCGTCCAGCCTGCCGCCGAAGATGGCGGCAGCGGCGGTGATGCCGCCGCCATGGGCGATCGGTGCGCTCATGCGGCAGCTCCGGCCAGATCGATCAGATGCATGTAGGAGCCCGCCACCTGGTCGCGCCGGAGCCCGGCAGCACCCAGATCGGTCCCGAGTGCATCCTGCGTTGCGAACAGTCGCTTCCCCTCACCCTCGGAGACGACGGTGGAATAGTGGAATTCATGCGCCGTCATCGTCCGCGCGAAGAAGGCGCCGTCGAGCGGCATGACGCGGCGATAGCCCAGATGACGTTTCCGCTTGGCATAGCTGGTGACGACGGGCAGCAGGCCGAGCATTTCGTGGCGGCGCCCTTCCGCGTCGATCAGCCCGTCGCCAAGCACCATGTAGCCGCCGCACTCGCCGTAGATCCTGATGTCGCGCGCCGCCGCGTCAAGCATGCCGGCGCGGAAATTCTGCGCCTCTGCGAGCCGCCCGGCATGCAGCTCGGGATAACCGCCGGGCAGATAGATCGCATCGGCATCGCCAGCCGGCGCCTCGTCGGCAAGCGGCGAGAAGAAGGAGATCGCAGCACCCCGGCGACGCCAGCCGAGCAGCATATGCTCGTAGGAAAAGGCAAAGGCGACATCGCGTGCCACCGCGATACGGGCGCCCAGCGGCATCAGCCGGTCGATATTGGCGGCCGATGGCCGGTTGAGCCCCTGCCTGGCGATGCGCAGCAGGAATTCGAAATTGCATTCCTCGGAGACGGCATCCGCCGCGTGATCGATGAAGCTTTCAAGGGTCGCATGTTCACCGGCTTGGACGAGACCGAGATGGCGCTCCGGCAGGGAAAGCGCCTTGTCGGTGCCGATGACGGCGATGACGGGCATACGGATAGCTTCAAGGGCCTGGCGCAGCATCGCCTCGTGCCGGTCGCTGCCGACCTTGTTAAGGATGACGCCGGCAACGCGGACATCGGCGCGAAAACCGGCAAAACCGGCAACCAGCGGCGCCACCGACTGCGACATTCGCGAGGCATCGACGACGAGCACCACGGAAAGGCCAAGCTGGGCGGCAAGATCGGCGGCCGTGCCCTTTCCGTCAGCCGCGCCGTCGAAAAGCCCCATCATCGCCTCGATGACAAGAATGCGGTCGCCTGAGCGGTGAAGAGCTGAGTTGGCCGAGATCAGCTCGGGGCGCATCGCCCAAGGGTCGAAATTCAGGCAGGGCGCGCCGCTTGCCGCCGCATGGAAGGCAGGGTCGATATAGTCAGGGCCGGCCTTGCCGGGCGCGACCGCAATACCGCGCCGGCGAAGCGCCCTGAGCAGCCCGAGCGTCACCGTCGTCTTGCCGGCGCCGGAGGAAGGGGCTGCGATCAGGAGGCCGCTCATGCCCGCACCTTGCCTGACCGCCGGAACGGATCGGGCAGTAAGCGCCGCCCAGCCAGTGCACCGAGCCAATCGAGTGAAGCCCGGAGCCGCACCACCTCGCCGACGACGACTACGGCCGGCGGTTCGAGCCCTGAAGCGGCAACAGCCTCGGTCGCCTCTCCGAGCGTCGTCTCCAGCACCTGCTGCCGGCCGGTCGCGGCATTGCAGACGAAGGCGACGGGCTCGGATGGCAGCCGGCCTGCGGCGATCAGGCGGGCGCTGATCTCGGCGATATGCTTCATCGCCATGTACATGACGATGACGGGCGAACCTCGGCCGATCGCCTCCCAGTTGATCCTGTCGGGCACGATGCCGGAAGAATCATGGCCGGTGAGGAAGGTCACGGCATGGTTGATGTCGCGATGCGTTACCGGGATGCCGGCATAGGCGAGCCCGCCGATGCCGGCGGTGATGCCTGGCACGATGCGGAAGGGGATATTGTGCTCGACCAGCGTCAACGCCTCCTCGCCGCCGCGGCCGAAAACGAAAGGATCGCCGCCCTTCAGCCGCAGCACTCGCTTGCCGGCGCGCGCCAACTCCACCAGCCGCAGCGAAATGTCGCGCTGTTTCGCTGAAGGCTTGCCGCCGCGTTTGCCGGCATATTCCACCAGCGTTTCCGGCCGCGCCAGCGCCAGGCATTCCTCATTGACCAGCGCATCGTGGACGATGACGTCGGCCTCGAAAAGCCCCTTGGCGGCGAGCAGCGTCAAAAGCCCGGGATCGCCGGGACCGGCGCCGACCAGCCAGACGCTGCCCGGCTCAAGCACCGGAAGATGGGAGAATGCGGCATCGATCATGTTGCTGATCTAGGCCCCGCAAAGGGTAAGGTCAACGCCGCGCCCGTCACCTCACTGGAAGTTGCTGAGATTGCTATGACTCACTTTGTGAAAAGGCGGATTCGATTTCGCAACAAACCCACCCAACAATATGAATACATTATAATATCATCACAAAGGCTAGCCGCGGCGCGGCCGGCCTTCCAGTCCGTCAGGCGGCAAGCAGCGTGTTGCGGATGAGGTCGATGACCTTCTCCGAATCGATGCCGGTGCAGACGATCTGGCTTGGCAGGCCGTCCCATTCTCCATCAGGCGGAAAATGCCGGCCGTCCCGCTTGACGATCGTCTGGCCATCGGCGATGCCGCCGCAGACAACACGCACCGCACCCGATATCGACGAGAACAGCTCCGGCGCCACGGCATAGACACAAGCGCAGCTGTCATGCACCATCATGCCGTCTTCGACCGCATGCTTGTAGAAATCGATGTAGGACTGCGAGAGTGCGTCGAGCTGCTTGACCGCCTTGTCACCCCTCGCTGCCATTTCGCCGAGATAGCTGCGGCTCATCGTGGTGATTGCGGTGACGTCGAGGCCGATGACGGCCACCTTCCACGGCGCGGTCATGATGATGTCGGCAGCCTCGGGATCGCCGTGGATATTGGCCTCGGCGACCGGCGAAACGTTGCCCGGCACATAGAAATTGCCGCCCATGATGACGATGTCCTTGACCAGCGTCGCAATCTCGGGGTCCTCCTTCAGCGCCAGCGCCAGATTGGTCATCCGGCCGACGGCGACAAG
Source organism: Rhizobium sp. BT-226 (assembly GCF_025847085.2). NCBI lineage: Bacteria > Pseudomonadati > Pseudomonadota > Alphaproteobacteria > Hyphomicrobiales > Rhizobiaceae > Rhizobium > Rhizobium sp. BT-226. The sequence goes on from NZ_JAOYTI010000001.1 coordinate 903,517, forward strand.
GCGTACCTCGCCCGGATGGGCGCGCACCGTATCGATGATGAAGCGATGCGCCGGGCGCGGATCGAGCGGCAGGTCGATCGTCTCGGGCACGTCGATATCGCCGAGGCCATTATCGCCATGCACCATGGCCGGCCATGGCCGCTCCGCGCGCGCGGCATCGATGGTGACGCTGGCGCCCTTGGCAACGGGTGCCGGAATATCCCATTCGCGCTTCAGGAAGAGCGCATTGCGCGTCGTCGTCTCCACCGAGGCATTGCCGAAGACGGTGGTGATGCCGAGAAGGTCGATTTCGGGATGACGGTGCAGGAAGAGAAGCGCCATGGCGTCGTCGACGCCAGGGTCGGTGTCATAGATGACTTTATGCATGAGATATCCTCTGAATGTGAACCGCGAAGCTGCCGGACGGCGCCGCGAATTGCCGCCACCATAACGTCCACTAGGCTTTCTGCAACCCGCTGCGGGCAACTGCCGCCGTCGCATGTGCAGATTTGATCTTGGCGACAGCAAGCTCGGCATCCGGCCCCGCAGCCGCCAGCGCGGCGGCCTCGGCGACCCCATGGCAGCCGACACGGGCAAAGACGATCGCAGAGGGATTCGCGAGCCGCGGCGTCTCCTCTTCAAGCCGCGGCGCGTCGAAGAACACGGCAGGCACGGAAAAATGCGCGGCAACAGCAAGGATCGCCGGCTCCAGTCTTCGGCTGTCGATCGAGGCAATGGCTGCGAGTTCCGCCGCGCCGATACCGGCTACATCGAGCGCCTCGATCGCAAGCGCCACTACCTCTGCAGGCGACGTCCCGCGCTCGCAGCCGAGGCCGAGCACGTGGAGCCTCGCCGTATCGAAAGAGATATCGCTCATGGAAACCGTCAAATACGCCCTGCCCATGTCGTTGCAGCCATTGCAGCTTGGGACGGCAAATGCAACAAGGCCGTCCGAAATCCCTCCCCGGAATACCACCTTGCCCGATATCGCCTTTCATCTGCTTCTGCTGCTCTGCGCAGCGGCTTTCTTTGCCGGTTTCGTCGATTCTATTGCCGGCGGCGGCGGCCTCATCACCGTTCCCGTCATGCTGATCGCCGGCATTCCGCCCATCCAGACCCTCGGCACCAACAAGGTGCAGTCCCTCTTCGGCGCCGCCTCGGCCACGATCGCCTACGCCCGAAAGGGTCATATGCAGCTTGCTGAACAATTGCCGATGGCGCTGACGGCCATCATGGGCGGGGCGCTCGGCGCGGCACTCGCCACTATTGTTCCAGGCCAGGTGCTACAGGCCATCATGCCGGTGCTCCTGGTGGCGATCGCCATCTTCTTCGCCGTCAAGCCGAACCTCAACGACCTCGACACGCACCGCAGCGTGACTCCCTTTATCTTCGGCCTGACGCTGGTACCCGTCATTGGCTTCTATGACGGCGTCTTCGGCCCCGGCACGGGCTCCTTCTTCATGCTGGCCTTCGTCACGCTCGCCGGCTTCGGCGTGCTGAAGGCGACGGCCCACACCAAGCTTCTCAATCTCGGCTCGAATTTCGGCGCGCTGATCGTCTTCGCGAGCTTCGGTGCGATACTCTGGAAGATCGGCCTGTTGATGGGTGCCTGCCAGTTCCTCGGCGCGCAGCTGGGCTCGCGGCTTGCCATGCGCATCGGCGCAAAGCTCATCAAGCCGCTGCTCGTGATCGTTTGCGTCGCCCTTGCGGTGAAGCTGCTCGCCGACCCGGCAAATCCGCTGCGTGTCTGGCTCGGCGTCTGACCGAACCCTCGACCATCTTCCATTACCTCTGACGTAATTGATAGGATGCATCGCCTTCCCGCATGATCGGGCTGCCTGGATTTGACGGGCGATCAAAGGAGATGACCTGATGAACGACGCAAACACCAACGCAGAGCGCTATCTCGCCATCTGGAATGAAACGGATGCCGCTCGCCGCCGCGCTCTCATCGCCGAGAGCTGGAGCAAAGCCGCGACCTATATCGACCCGCTGATGCGCGGCGAGGGCCATGAGCAGATCAACTCGCTGGTCGAGGCCGTGCAAAGCCGCTTCCCCGGCTTCCGCTTCGCCCTGATCGGGGCGGCCGACGGCTACGGCGACAACCTGCGCTTCTCCTGGGGCCTCGGCCCGGAAAATGATGAAGCGCTGATCAAGGGCACGGATTTCGCCGAGCTCGAAGGCGGCAAGCTGAAATCCGTCCGCGGTTTCATAGATTTGCTGCCGGAAGCCGCCTGATGACGCCGACCGCCCGCTCCCTTGGAGACCATCTGCGCGAATGGCGCCAGCGCCGCCGCATGAGCCAGCTCGACCTCGCGCTGGAGGCGGAGATCTCGCAGCGGCATCTGAGCTTCATCGAGAGCGGGCGCTCGACACCGAGCCGCGACATGCTGCTGCATCTTGCCGAACGGCTCGACGTGCCCCTTCGCGATCGGAACCCGCTGCTGCTCGCGGCGGGTTTCGCTCCTGTTTTTGCCGAACGCGCCCTCGACGATCCCGCACTGGAGCCGGCCCGTCGCGCCATCGACATGGTGCTGAAAGGGCACGAGCCCTTCCCGGCAATTGCCGTCGACCGCCTTTGGACACTCATCGCAGCCAATGCGGCCATCGCTCCGCTGCTCTCAGCCGTTGCCGACCAGTCCCTGCTCACACCGCCCGTCAACGTACTGCGCCTCAGCCTGCATCCACAAGGATTGGCGCCCCATATCAAAAACCTCTCCGAGTGGCGCGCCCACCTTATCGGCAGGCTGCGCCAACAATTCTCGGCTTCGGGTGATCCAATGCTGGAAAAGCTTTTGAAGGAGTTGCTGTCCTATCCAGCGCCCAAAACTGCTGGCGAGGTCCATCCCGACTATGCCGGCATCGCTGTTCCCCTTCAGCTTTCGACCAAGGCCGGCTTGCTTTCGCTGATCTCGACAACGACGGTCTTCGGCACCCCCGTCGACATCACTTTGTCGGAACTCGCGGTCGAATCCTTCTTTCCGGCGGATGAGGAAACGGCTGCCATCCTGCGCAGCCTCTCGCTCAACTGACCGCCTCAGAACTCGACGCCCGGCTGACCTTTGATGCCGGAGCGGAAGGGATGTTTGATCAGTTCCATTTCGGTGACCAGATCGGCGATCTCGATCAACTCCTCCTTGGCGTTGCGCCCCGTCAGCACGACATGCGTCATGGCGGGCTTCTCGCTCTTAAGAAAGGCAACTACTTCGTTGATATCGAGATAGTCGTAGCGCAACGCGATGTTGATCTCGTCGAGCAACACCATGGAATTGCGCTCGTCGCGGATCAGCTCTTTGGCCTTTTCCCAGGCGGCCGAGGCTGCGGCGACATCGCGGGCGCGGTCCTGCGTTTCCCAGGTGAAACCCTCGCCCATCGTGTGGAACTCGCAGAGATCGGAGAAATGCTTCTCGATCAGATCGCGCTCGCCGGTCCACATTGCGCCCTTGATGAACTGCACGACGGCGGACGGCTTGCCATGGGCGATGTGGCGGAAGATCATGCCGAAGGCGGAAGACGACTTGCCTTTGCCTTTGCCGGTATGGACGATGATCAGGCCCTTGCCGTCGGTCTTGGTCGCCATGATCTTGTCGCGCGCGGCCTTCTTCTTCGCCATCTTCTCGGCGTGGCGCGCGTCGTCTTTTCCGGTTTCGTTTCCCGGGATCTCGTTCTCTGGTGCTTCGTCGCTCATTGGTCACCTCATTCTATTGTCTGGCGGCCAGGTCGAACCGGGCCGAATTGCTGCGCGGCGTCCAGAGGCTGCGCTCGATTGCTTCGCGCAGCCGCTCCCTCATCTCGTCGAATGCCGCCGGGTTTTTCTCGATCATGAAGTCACGCACGGCCGGATCGGCGACGAAGGCCTGATAGACGGCCTCGAAATGATGAGCGCCAACCGCACCCGTCGTCGCCGAAAAGGCGAAGAGATAGTCGACGGTGGCGGCAATCTCTGCCGCCCCCTTGTAGCCATGGCGCATGACGCCCGCGATCCATTTCGGATTGACGATACGCCCGCGCACCACCCGGCCGATTTCCTCTTCCAGCGAGCGGATCACCGGCCTTTCCGGCCTGGAATGGTCATTATGATAGATCGAAGGACGCGCGCCGGCGAGTTGCTCGGCGGCGGCGGCCATGCCGCCCTCGAACTGGTAATAGTCATCGCTATCGAGCAGATCGTGCTCGCGATTGTCCTGGTTCTGGATCACGGCTTGCACCGAACGCAGCCGTTCTTCGAACAGGCCGCGTTCGGCCTTGCCCTCCTCGCCTGCACCATAGGCATAGCTGCCCCAGACGAGATAGGCCTCGGCGAGATCGGCGCGCCGCTCCCAGCCCTTTTCATCGATCAGCGCCTGCAGGCCGGCGCCATAGGCGCCGGGCTTCGAGCCAAAGACGCGATAGCCCGCCCGGCGCCTTGCCGAGACTTCGTCAAGACCGGCAGCCGCAAGCCTTGCCGCTTCGCCACGCATGCGCGTCGCGATCGGATTGTCGGCCTCGTCCTCTTCAAGCGCGCCGACGGCACGGATCGCCTTGTCGAACAGCGCGATCTGCTCGGGAAAGGCATCGCGGAAGAAGCCGGAAATGCGGAGCGTCACGTCGACGCGCGCCCGCCCGAGCATCGCCGGCGGAATGATCTCGTAGCCGGTGACACGGCGCGAGCTCATGTCCCAGAGCGGCCTGACGCCGATCAGCGCCAGCGCCTGGGCGATATCATCGCCGCCGGTGCGCATGTTTGACGTGCCCCAGGCCGTCAGCCCGAAGGAGACAGGCCATTCGCCGTGATCCTGCACATAGCGGCGGACAAGCAGCTCCGCCGATTTCTTACCGAGCTCGTAGGCGGCCGGCGTCGGTACGGCGCGGCTGTCGACCGAGTAGAAATTGCGGCCGGTCGGCAGCACGTCCGGCCGTCCGCGCGTCGGCGCGCCGGAGGGTCCGGGCGCAACGAAGCGACCGTCGAGGCCCTTGAGCAGGCCGGCGATCTCGGCGGGACCGCAGGCGAGGATGGAGGGTTTGAGACGGGTGTCGATTTTGGAGAGCACCGATCTGGTTTGGAGCCAGAGGGCCGGACATTCCATTTCGCCCGAGACGAACTTTGCCGCCAACAGTTCGATGCGCTCGACGGTGTCTCCGTGGGTTCGCCATGGGGTGTCGACGATATCTGCGAGGACGTCAGGACGTGGGCCTGTCCAGGGAACGGTCATATTGCAGTCGAGAGGGTCGAAGGTGGAGGCACCCCCATCTGCCCTGCCGGGCATCTCCCCCACAAGGGGGGAGATCTGATCGGCGAGAGCTCCTCCCCAAACAACCGATGTAAGGCTGCGGTCCGGCCCCTTGCCGATCTCCCCCCTTGTGGGGGAGATGTCCGGCAGGACAGAGGGGGGTGTCACAGGCACGGCGCTCAATCCCGCATCCACCGCAATCGCCCTTTGCAAACTCGCATCCCCGCCCTCGCCCAACCCGCGCGGCACCCGCGCCAGCGCCACGGTGAGATCCGTCAACAGCCGCCCCTCGGGCGAAACGCCGAACACATGCAGCCCGTCGCGAATCTGCATTTCCTTGAGGTCGCAGAGATAGGCGTCGAGCTTCTTCAGCGCCTCACCCTCGCTTTCACCCTTGGCAATGCCGGCATCACGGTCGAGGCCGATATCGGTCACCAGATCGAGGATCTGGCGGCTGAGCAGGCGGATGCGGCGGGGATCGCCGCCGGAGGCCTCGTAATATTCGTCGACCAGTGCCTCCAGATCCTTCAGCGGCCCGTAGCTCTCGGCCCGGGTCAATGGCGGCGTCAGGTGGTCAATGATGACGGCGGCACTGCGGCGCTTGGCCTGCGTGCCCTCGCCTGGATCGTTGACGATGAAGGGATAGAGGTGCGGCAGCGGCCCGAGGATCGCCTCGGGATAACATGTCTCCGACAGCGCCAGCGCCTTGCCCGGCAGCCACTCGAGGTTGCCGTGTTTGCCCATATGGATGACGGCATGCGCGCCGAACTCGCGGCGCAGGAACGCATAGAAGGCGAGATACCCGTGCGGCGGCACAAGATCCGGCGAATGATAGCTCTCTTTCGGATCGATATTATAGCCGCGCGCCGGCTGGATACCGACAAGCACCCCGCCGAAACGGGCGAACGGCAGGGCGAAAGCGCCCCCGCGAAAATATGGATCGTCTTGCGGGCCGCCCCAGCGGGCTCGCATCTCGTCCTGAATCTTTTTCGGAAGAGATCCCAGGAAGCTGTTGTAGCGACTCAGGGAAAGCGTCTCGCGGATGATCTTGCCGTCATGGCCGGAATTGGTCGGCCCTTCCATCAGATGCCGTATCAACGCGTCGCCATCGGCCGGGATGTCCGCGACCGGATAACCCGCCGCCCGCATTGCCTCCAACACCTCGATGGTGCCGGCCGGCGTATCGAGGCCGACGCCGTTGCCGAGCCGGCCGTCGCGATTCGGATAGTTGGCCATGACCAGCGCGATACGCCGGTCGCCGGCGGAAGTCTTCCGCAGCCGCGCCCAATTGGCGGCAAGCTCCGCCGTATAACGTACCCGGCCAGCATCCGGTTCGCTGGCGACAATATTCGTCTCGACGGCAGCATCGTAGCGCGCCGCCGTCTTGAAGGAAACAGCCCGTGCCAGCACCCGCCCGTCGACTTCAGGCAGCGCCACGTTCATGCCGAGATCGCGCGCCGACAGACCTTGCGAGGAAGCGACCCACGCCTCCCTCGACGAGGCCGAGAGGATCGCCTGCAGCACGATCGCCTCATTCGCCTCCAACACCGTCGGCTGCCGGTCTGCACCCGGTGCCGAGACGGCAAAGCCGGTCGTGTTGATGACGACATCGGGTTTCAGCGCCGAAAACACGCTTTCGAGAATGCCTGTGGAAACCGGATCCTTCAGGCTATAGGCAAAGACCGGCAGCGGCCGGAGACCGAGTGTCGCCAGCGCTTCGACCAGTGCTTCGATCGGTCCGGTCTCGCCGCTCTGCACCAGGGCGCGGTAGAAGCTGATGGCGACGATGGGGGAAGAAGTGGGTTCGAATCCCGCCTCTTCCCTCGAACTTGAGGTACCCCCCTCTGTCCTGCCGGACATCTCCCCCACAAGGGGGGAGATCGGCAAGTCGCTTGGGCTTCTCACAAAAGAAACGTTTGAAGACGCCGCACCTTTGGCCCGGGAGATGGAACGAGACCTCTCATCTTCGATCTCCCCCCTTGTGGGGGAGATGTCCGGCAGGACAGAGGGGGGTGTCCCTAGCTCAACCGACAAAGGGACAGCCACACGCGAAGACACCACGGCAGTAGAAACCAGCCGCCACTCCTCAACCCCAATCAGTCCCCGCCCCGGCCACCAGATCCCGGCCTTCATCAAGGGCGCCGCCGGTGCCGGCTTCTCCGTGCCCGACAGCATCGCCCCGGCATAATCGAGAAACGCCCGCGCATTGGCATCGCCGCCCTCGATCAGATAGGCCCAGAGCGCGTTGAGATCGTCCAGATCAACATTGGAAAAAGGAATCAGCCCCGCATCTGGCCTGGCATCGCCCGGCAGCACCGCGATCAATGCACCGACGCGGGACGCTGCCGCATGCAGCGCTTCCAACGCATAATGGAAATAGCTGGCGCCCCCGAGCGCCCGCAGGACAATCAGCTTGGCATGCCGCGCGGTGCGCTCGACATAGGTGTCGACGGACATCGGATGCTTGAGGCTCATCAGGCTGGCGAGCCTGAGCGAATACGGCCCACCGCGCTCGCGATGGGCGGCGGCGATCGCGGCAAGCTCGGTATCGGCAGCCGACAGGAACAGGATGTCGCCCGGCGTCTGCCCGAGGTCGATCGCCTCCTCGCCGTCGCTGATCGTTCCCTGCTGAGCCAGAAGCAGATGCATCGGTCTATGCCAGCGCTTCGATCGCTGCCCGCACCGCGTCCTGATCCATCTCATGCAGGCCGATGACGACGAGGCGCGTGGCGCGTCTTTCACCAGGTGCCCAGGCGCGGTCGAAATAGTGGTCGATGCGGCTGCCGACGGCCTGGATCTGCAGGCGCATCGGCTTGCCTGACACATCGACAAAGCCCTTGAGGCGCAGCACGTCATGCGCAGCGATGATCGTCTTCAGCGACTCGATAAAGCCGGCGGGATCGGCAACCGGGCCGAGATCGACGACGAAGCTGTCGAATTCGTCATGGTCATGCGGCGCACCGTCTTCATGCTCCAGCTCGTGATGCGACTTGCGATTGGCGACATCGTCCTCCGTGCCGATGCCGAGGCCGAGCAGGATGCCGGCCGACACCTCGCCATTCCTCGCTTCGATCATCACGGGTTTGCGCACCGTGCGGGAGGCGACCTCGTCGCGCACCCTGATAAGGCCGGCAGCGTCGATCAAGTCTGTCTTGTTGAGCACGATGAGATCGGCGCAGGTGAGCTGATCCTCGAACAGTTCCTCGATCGGGCTTTCGTGATCGAGCGATTCATCTTCGGCACGGCGCGCGTCGACGGCATCATGATCGTCGGCAAAGCGGCCGGCGGCAACAGCCGCGCTGTCGACCACCGTGATGACGCCGTCGACGGTCACCTGGGTGCGAATGTCGGGCCAGTTGAAGGCGGCGACCAGCGGCTGCGGCAAAGCAAGGCCAGATGTTTCGATGACGATATGGTCGGGACGCTGTTCGCGCTCGAGCAGCTTGGTCATCGTCGGGATGAAGTCATCGGCGACGGTGCAGCAAATGCAGCCATTGGTCAGCTCGATAATGTCGTCCTCGGTGCAATTCTCGGCACCGCACCCCTTCAGCACATCGCCGTCGACGCCGAGATCGCCGAACTCGTTGATAATCAGCGCAATCTTCTTGCCGCCGGCATTGGTGAGCAGGTTGCGGATCATCGTCGTCTTGCCGGCACCGAGGAAGCCGGTGATCACGGTTGCGGGAATCTTCATTAACTTAACCCTTCATTTTCAGCGGCAGGCCTGCCGCGATGAAATAGACCTCAGTGGCTTTCGCCGCGATCGATTGGTGCAGCCGGCCGGCATGATCGCGAAAATCCCGCGCCATGCGATTGTCGGGCACGATGCCGAGACCGACCTCGTTGGAAACGAAAACGAGCCGCGCCTTCGCGGCGGACAGGAAATCGGCAAGCGCGGCAAATTCCGCCACCATGTCGCGCTCCTCGATCATCAGATTGGTGACCCAGAGCGTCAGGCAATCGATCAGCACGATGCGCCCTTCGCCGTCGATGGCAGTGAGCTTGCCGACGAGATCGATCGGCTCTTCATGCGTTGTCCAGGACGGACCCCGATCGGCCTTGTGCTGGACGATGCGCGCCTGCATCTCCTCGTCCCAGGCGCGGCCGGTCGCGAGATAGTGGCGGTCGAGGCCGGTTGCCGTGACGAGGGATTCGGCGAAACGGGATTTGCCGGAGCGGGCGCCGCCGAGGATGAAGGTGGCCGCCATACTCAAACGCCCCTCAGAGAGCGTGCGTAGCCGTGGCCTGTTCCGAATGCACCTTTCTCGGCTAATGAGGGTGTGACACCCCCCTCTGTCCTGCCGGACATCTCCCCCACAGGGGGGGAGATTGAATCGCCGAGAGCTTTTCTCCAAACAATTGATGTAGGACGACGGTCGTGCTGCTTGCCGATCTCCCTCCTTGTGGGGGGGATGTCCGGCAGGACAGAGGGGGGTACCCAGCATTCGACAAAAGCGGCCGAAAACATTCCTCTTGCAGCGCTGCTTGGAGGCGTGGCGTGCGCCGCACCAGGCCGCGCCGAATTCAATCGTTCAGCCAAGACAACCTCCGTGCTGGCAACGGGCATAGTGCCCAGGTGTGGGCTTCTCGCCCGGCACGCATGGCAGGTCTCCTGGCTCGCGGTTATCGGCCTCGATCGGGGCAGACCGGAAACCGGTCGCCCTGATCGTGCCAGCGGATCATCCTCGCCTTCCCGGCTGCATCAGTGAAAAGGTGGACGATTCGTAGACTTGAGAGGCGTCCGACCCCGGTTGATCACCATGCATATCCAGTGGCTTTTCCGGCATATCGCCCATCCCGCCCGCTTGCATCATTGCAAGCCGCCGGCCGGAAGGGCCTGATGCCGGATGGAAGACCCTGACCGCTCTACAGTCGCGGGGTCGGCTGTGATGAAGGCGCCCGGCTTGGGTCCGCCCCGTCACATTCCCTTTTCATCCGGAAGGGCGCTACACCGATCCGGAACCATCCGTTGTCAGGATGGTCAGTCGACCATCCGTTATCGGGATGGTTAGGCAAGCGCAGGGATGAAGTCAACCGGCCTTGGCGGCCGCCCGATGGCTGGCCCTGCGGCGTGACCACCCAAACACGACTTACCCTACCTAAAATATCGTCATTTATCAGAGACTTACGTCACCGAAATTTATTCAAACCGCCGGCTTTTCGCCGCAATTGCATCGCAAGCGGACTGCGCGACCATCTCTGCCCTTGACCGGGCCTCTCCCCGCCTAGTTGTCTAGCCATGCTTATGAAATTGGATCGGCGCCGTTTTCGTGCGCTGCGTGTATTCTTAGATCCGGGACGCCTGCGGGCTCTGACCCGGCGCAGCGAGGTCGGCCTGTCGCTGGCGGGCGCCGTCGTCGGCGTCATCTCGGGCCTCGCCGTCACCGGCATGAGCTACGTCTCCAACGAGCTGCATCAGCTGGTCTTCGGCATCGCCGACAGCGAAAGGTTGAGCTCGTCCGAGATCGAGAACAAGCTGCTGCTGCTCACCGCCCCCGTCATCGGCGGCGCCCTGCTCGGCCTGCTGCTTTTCGTGCTGGCGAAACGGCGCAAGAAGCCGATGGTCGACCCGATCGAAGCCAATGCGCTGCATGGCGGCCGCCTGTCCCTGACCGACAGCATCATCGTTGCCGTGCAAAACCTGATCTCCAACGGTTTCGGCGCCTCGGTCGGCCTGGAGGCCGGCTATACTCAGCTTGCTGCCGGCCTCGCCTCGAAATTCGGCCTGAAGCTGCAGCTTCGCCGCTCGGACCTGCGCACCCTCGTCGGTTGCGGCGCGGCCGGCGCCATCGCCGCCGCCTTCAATGCGCCGCTGACCGGCGCCTTCTATGCTTTCGAGCTGATCATCGGCACCTATACGATCGTCTCGCTGACCCCGGTCGTCGTCTCTGCCCTTGTCTCCACCCTGATCGCAAGGCTGCTCGCCGGCAGCGATTTCACCATCGATATCGGCAGCTTCGGCTCGGTCGTGCCGGCCGATTATATCCCGGCGCTGCTGCTCGGCGCTTCCTGCGCCGGTGTCGGCATCCTGATCATGCAGGGCGTCGCTTTTGTCGAGGAGCTGGCGCGCAAGAGCTCAATCGCCCCACCCTTCCGCCCGGCGCTCGGCGGCATCATCGTCGGGCTGTTGGCGATGATCTCGCCGCAGGTACTCTCGGCCGGCCACGGCGCACTGCATCTCAACCTTTCCCATGAGGTGGCGATCCCGACTCTGATCGGCCTCTTCCTCTTGAAATCCTTCGCCTCGGCGATCTCGATCGGCTCCGGCTTCAGGGGCGGGCTGTTCTTCGCCTCATTGTTCATGGGCGCCCTGCTCGGCAAGCTCTTTGCCTATTGCGGCCCCTATTTCGCCGATGCGACGCTGACGCCCGTCATCTATGCCGTGGTCGGCATGAGTTCGCTTGCCGTCGCCGTCATCGGCGGGCCGCTGACCATGACGTTCCTGGCGCTCGAGATCACCGGCGATTTTCCGATCACGGCGCTGGTGCTCGCCGCCGTCATCACCTCCTCGCTCGTCGTGCGTTCGACCTTCGGCTACTCTTTCGCCACATGGCGCTTTCATCTCCGCGGTGAAAGCATCCGCAGCGCCCACGACGTCGGCTGGATCCGTAACCTGACAGTCGACAAGCTGATGCGCGCCGACATCAAGACGGCAAGGGCGGGCATCTCTCTGGAGGAATTCAAGCAGGCCTTTCCGATCGGCTCGACCCAGCGCGTCATCCTCGTCGAGGAGAGCGACAAATATGCAGGCCTCGTGCTGGTGCCGGAGATCTACGCCAACCCGACCGACGCGCAGGACGAGGGCAAGGCGCTTGCCGATTTCATCCACTACCGAAACGATTTTCTGCAGCCGCAGATGAATGCCAGGCAGGCCGCGGCGATTTTCGACAAGAGCGAAAGCGAAGCGCTCGCCGTCGTCAACAACCTGATCGAACGCAAGGTGATCGGCCAGCTCAGCGAAAGCTATACGCTGCGCCGCTACAGCGAAGAACTCGACCGCCGCCGCCGCGAGGTCTCAGGCGAGATCTGAGCAAGTCGGAACACGCCGTCGTCAGTCGGCGTCCGCGAGCTTGAAGACGTTGACCGGCTTCGAAACTCCGCGCAATTCGAAGGAGCCGAGACATTCACTGGCAACGGCAGTGGTGACGGCGAAACTCTCCGACATCAGCAGATGGTGCCCAAGCGTGCCGCAGAGCTTTTCGAGCCGCGAGGCCTCGTTGACTGCGCTGCCGATGACGGTGAAATCAAGCCTGCCACGTGCGCCGATATTTCCGTAGAAGACCTCGCCGAGATGCAGCACGACATCGACGCCGATGTCAGGACCTCCATCATTCCTCCGCTGACCATTCAGCACCTTGTTGGCTTCCAGAATATTCCTTGCCGAAGCCAGTGCGGCCATGCAGGCCTTTTGCGGATCTTCAGCATCGGTAGGAAAGATCGCCAGCACGCTATCGCCCATGAACTTGAGGATCTCGCCCGAATTTTCCTCGACATGCCAGCCGATCAGCTCGAAATGTTCATTCAGAAACCCGGCGATTTCGCCCGGCTGATACACCTCGGTCAGCGCCGTGAAGTTTCTCAGGTCCGCAAGCAGGATCGCAGCGTTGATCGCCCCTCCCTTTCCCCTCTGAATATCGCCTGCAAGGATGCGTGCACTTGTCTTGGCGCCAGTATAGACGGCAAGGATATCCGATGCGGTTTTCGATGCCGCAATACGATAACAAGCCAGCCCCAGCGCCGGGAAGAGCTTCGCGACGATCGCCAGTTGGTCGTCAGAAAATCCGCCCGGCCTGTCGCTTGTGAGAGACAGACTGACCCCGCGCAGCGCAGCCTCCTTCGGAAATTCCAGCAGGCTGACCAGGTGATCCGTGCCGCCGCCATCCGCGAATTCCGCAAGCTGCGGGTAGTCATCGACACCCTCGCCCTTGGCGATGTTCCAGCGACCTGACGTTTCGCTGCGGCCCAAAAGATAGTAGATCGGGGTCTTCTCGAAATTCAGCACTCCCGCATTGCCATATTCGGCATTCTCGATCGTGGTCGCACCGCCGCGCACGAAATTGGCCGAGACGCCGCCATACATGGGATGAATAGACGGCATTGAAATGCTTCCCCGCCAGATCGGAAAGCCATCCGCGATCAGCCGATCGCACAATCCGGCTATCAGCTCGGCAATATGCTCAGCCGTGATTCCGTGTTCTATAAGCCACTGAATATGATTGTTAATTTCCGAACCTCCAAATGACCGACGCAGTTTATGGTCGGAAATCGGGCAAATGGACGGCGATGATCACCGGGGTTGCCATATCAACCAATAGTCGAGTCAGGCAGATATTTCTAGCCGTGGTCTCCGGCAACGACAATCAGTCATTCGCCTGCCGACGAGGAGCTGTGAGAGTGCCGCAGAAGTGAAAGATGGTGCCGCAGCGCCTACGGATATCTCACATCCTGACTGTCATGCCGCCGTCCACCGTCAGCACGTGGCCGTTGACGAAGGAAGCAGCGTCACTTGCAAGAAACAGCGCCGCGCCGGCGATTTCGTCCGGGCGTCCCCAGCGCTGGACCGGGATGCGCTGACGCACGAAGGGCATCAATTCCTCGTTCGCGGCCATCGCCGCGTTCGTCTCGGTGGCAAACCAGCCGGGCGCAATCGCGTTGCTGGTGATCCCGTGCGGGCCGAATTCGACCGCCATGCCACGCATCAGTCCGGTCAGGCCCTGCTTGGCTGCCGGATAGACGCAGTCGCCGGGCATGACGACATGGCCGCTGATCGAGGTCACCGCGATCAGGCGGCCGTGATTGCGTCGCTTCATCAGCACGGCAGCGTCGCGCGAAAGCGTCATGGCCGCCGCCAGATCGGTGCGCAGCAGCTCGATGATCGCATCATCGTCGAATTCGGCCAACGGCCGCCGGTCACGGGCGCCGACATTGTTGATCAAAATATCGAGACGGCCATGGGTCTTATCGATATCGGCCATCACAGCACGCTGTGCCTCGCGGTCGGCGACGTCGAATACGGCCGCCTCCGCCGCGCCGCCCGCAGCCCGGATGGCCTTTACGGCGTCTTCCAGCGTCGCCGCCGTGCGTCCGTTGACGATGACATGCGCGCCGGCCTCGGCAAGGGCGCGCGCCATCTCGAATCCCAAACCACGCCCGCCGCCGGTCACCAGCGCCACCTGTCCTGCCAGTGAAAATCTATCCAGTACGCTCATAGTTTTCGTCGCTCCCAACCGGGTCCGTCGTAACAATTAATGGACTCAGTCAACTAATTTGGCAATAGCGGAACGACGAGACCGGATGACGCATCCGGCTTAACCGAGCAGCCCGGCCAGCCAGTGCGGATCGAGATGACGTTCCAGTTCTCCGGCGATCTCGTCGAGCGCCTGCTCGACGCTCTCGCGGTAATTCCGCTGCTCGCCTGATAGGCCGAAGCTTTGAAGCAGCCGGGCGCGGTACGCGTCGCTGCCGAAGAGCCCGTGCAGATAGGTGCCCATGATCCGGCCGTCGGCCGAAATCGCCCCGTCGGGCGCGCCGTCGATGATCGCCGAAGGCCGATTGCAATCCAGGCCGCGGGTGATGCCGAGATGGATCTGGTAGCCGGCAAGCGGCGCGTCATATTCGGTCGAGCGAGCCTGGCTATTGCGCACGGTCTTTTCCGGCGCCATCTCGGTCTCGATGTCGAGCAGCCCAAGCCCCGGCGTCTCGAGCGTCCCGCCCTCGATGCCAAGCGGGTCGTGCACCGTCCGGCCGAGCATCTGGTAGCCGCCGCAGATGCCGATCACCCGGCCGCCGCGCCTGACATGTGCCTGGAGATCGCGGTCCCAGCCCTGGACCCTAAAGTCGGCGAGATCCGATATCGTCGATTTCGAGCCGGGAAGCACGACGAGGCTCACGTCCCCAGGGATCCGCTCGCCTGATCGCACGAAGACCAGCTCGACATCCGGCTCGGTCCGCAGCGGATCGAGATCGTCGAAATTGGCGATGCGCGGCAGCACCGGCACGGCAATCTTCAGCGCGCCGGCCCTGCCCCTTGCCAACCGTTCGAGCACGACCGAATCCTCGGCCGGCAGGCGCGCAGCACCCGGCAGCCACGGCACGACGCCGAAACACGGCCAGCCGGTAAAGCCCTCGATCGCGCGGATGCCGTCGTCAAACAGCGAGACGTCGCCGCGGAACTTGTTGATGATGTAGCCCGCAATCATCGCCCGGTCGCCATCTTCGAGGATCGCATGCGTGCCGACCAGCGAAGCGATGACGCCGCCGCGGTCGATATCGCCGACGAGTACGACCGGCACGCCGGCCCGCGTCGCAAAGCCCATATTGGCGATATCGCCGACCCTGAGATTGATCTCGGCCGGCGATCCGGCGCCCTCGACGATAACGAGGTCGGTCCCCGCAGCCACGTTTTCAAAACTCTCGAGCACGGCGCCGAGCAACTCAGGCTTCAGCCGCTGGTAGTCCCGCCCCTTCGCCTGTCCGAACACCCTGCCCTGAACGATGATCTGGCTGCCATTCTCCGATTGCGGCTTGAGCAGCACCGGGTTCATGTGGACCGAAGATGGCGTGCGCGCGGCCAGCGACTGCAGCCACTGCGCCCGGCCGATCTCGCCGCCGTCATCGGCGACCGCCGCATTGTTCGACATGTTCTGCGGCTTGAACGGCCGGACCGTCAGCCCGCGATTGGCCGCCAGCCGGCAGAGCCCCGCGACCAGCACCGTCTTGCCGACATCGGAGCCGGTTCCCTGCAGCATGATCGCTCTTGCCATGGTGGCTCGCATTCGCCTCTCGTTCAGGCGAGGCCTACAATGGGCGGTAATCCCGGGTCAAGACTTGGCCTCAGTCACGTTCCCACACAAACGCGAAAACCGCGCATGGCCTTGGCTCTGCGCGGTTTGCCGAAAACTCAGGCGTCTTCGCCCTTACACGGCGAAGCTCGCTTTCTCCGGTACGCACTACCTGAACCGGAGAAGCGGCGGTCATTGCTGCCACGACCCAACTGATAACGGCACATTCTTACCGGAGAGTTATTGAAGACTTACGCAAATGTTAATTTTGACCTTTTTTGACATTCTGGTCGAAATTTCTGCCGAAGATCCGCCGCCGGTTGCGAAGAGCGTGCTTTTCGCCCGAGGGCGCCAATTTCGGGATGCTGACATAAATTCTTCGAATTCAATAATTTAGTCACGCAACCATGAGCAGAAGATGGTTGATTTCTGCGAGCGAACGGGTAGGCTCGGTCATAACGCGCCATTGTTGAACATGGCCTGCCCATGAACCGGAAAGCCTGTTGCGGTATCGCCCGGCAGGCATTTTCCCTTCGGGTGCCGGAGATAGTTGTCGGTGAATTTCAGAGCCTGCTGCACGTCCGCCTAAGAAGAATTCGGGGAATGACGATGAAGACGTTTCTGATTCCGGCCGTCTTTGCCGCGGCTCTTTCTACCGTCGCGCCGGCCGAAGCCGCCGAATGCGGCAGCGTTTCGATCGCCGAAATGAAATGGGCCTCGGCAGGCATTGCGGCGAGTTTCGACAAGATCATCCTGGAAAAGGGCTACGGCTGCTCCGTCACCATCGTCGATGGCGACACCCTGCCGACCTTCGCCTCGATGAATGAGAAAGGCATCCCCGACATCGCCTCGGAATACTGGATCAATTCCGTGAGGTCCCTGCTCGATCAGGCTGTCAACAGTGGCCGGCTGGTACAGGGGGCCGAAATCCTGGCCGACGGCGCCGTCGAGGGTTGGTGGATCCCGAAATTCATCGCCGACGCCCACCCCGACATCCGCTCGGTCGAGGACGCGCTGAAGCATCCCGAACTCTTTCCCGCCGAAGACGACCCGTCGAAAGGCGCAGTTTACAACTGCCCCGCCGACTGGAGTTGCCAGATATCGACCACCAACCTGTTCAAGGCGCTTGCCGCCGACAAGAAGGGCTTCGAGCTTGTCGAGACCGGCAGCCCCGAACGGCTCGACGCGTCGATTGCCCGCGCCTTCGACAACAAGATCGGTTGGCTCGGTTATTACTGGGCGCCGACCGCCATCCTCGGCAAATACGACATGACGCGCCTGAGCTTCGGCGTCGGCCACAACAAGAATGAATGGGATCGCTGTACCGCGGTTGCCGGTTGCGTCAGGCCCGAGCTTAATTCCTACCCGGTCTCGCGCGCCTTCACCCTGATGACCAGGTCCTTTGCCACCCGCGCCGGACCAGTCACGACCTATCTCAAGACCCGCAAATGGGACAATGCGACGATCAACCAGGTGCTCGCCTGGCAGGACGAAAACCGCGAAAGCAACGAGGATGCCGCGATCTATTTCCTTCGCAATTACGAGAGTCTGTGGACGAAATGGGTGCCAGTCGATGTAGCCGAGAAGGTCAAAGCGAGCCTATAACGGCCAAAACACGATCAAGCATGGACGATTCGATGATTCCTTTTCCCGACCGCGATACCGTTGCGGAAAAGCTCGCCGTGCTGTCGGAGACCGACAAGTCCTACCTGGCGCTGCTCATGGAAAACGCTGCCCAGGACGACAACCTGCTTGACGGCGTGCGCCGCCATCTCGATCTTGCCGCCGGATCACGTTTCCTGAATTCGCTGAAGCTCGAAAATCTCGGAATGTGGCTCGGAAGTCATGCGCCGGACCGGTTGCAGATCCGGCTCACCGAAACCGCCCGCTCCAGCCAACACCCCGCCTACCAGGCCTTCCGGACCGGCCTCAGCCGATCCGGCGGGCTGGAAAAGGTTTACCCTCCGGCCAACACTTGATCCCCCGGTCAGCACCCGATCCGGCGATTCTAGCAGCAATCTGAACCGTCACTTCTTCGCAGCGCGGTCGACCGAGCGGCCGGCATCCTGCGTGGCGTTCACGGTGTTTGCCGTATCCTTTCCTATGCCGCGAATCGTGTTGCCGCAGGAGGAAAGGGCAAGAAGAACCATCAAGGCTGCGGCAATTTTGGCCGTTGTCGTCATCTCGGATATCCTTGTTTGAAATCAACCCCGAACGGCGACAAATGCCGTCCGCGCCGATAACGCACGACAAACCAAAAGGTTCAGCGCTGAAAGGATACGCGCTGTCACTTTCGATCGGCGCATAATCCTGTCCGGAATCGGTTCCGATTTTCGGGGTTGTGCGGCTAGGCGGCGACCGCCTTCGCTCTTTCGGCAAAGGCGCCGCGAATGCTGTCGGCCACCGTTTCGATCGGCCCCGACACCTGCGAGGCGGTCAGCAGGCGGATATCGAAGGCGCCGAGCTCCGGCAGCCCTTCCTGAGGCCCGAGGATCGCCATGTCCTCGTTGACATAGGACAGCGGCAGCGGCGCGATGGCGAGATCGGAAAGCACGGCGGCGCGCTGCGCCATCGTGTGGCCGCTGAGATAGGCGACGCGATAATGCCGCTTGTTGCGTTCGAGCTGGGAGAGTGCCTCCTGGCGCCAGATGCAGCCGTCTTCCCAGATCGAGATCGGCAGCGGATCCCGGCGATGCGCCGAACCGCACTTGGCGCCGGCCCAGACCAGCCGCTCGCGGAACACCACCTCACCGCCCGTCGGGAACGGCCGTGTCGCACAGTTGATCAACGCCAGGTCGAGCCGCTGCTCCTCCATACGCTTCTTCAGCCCGATGCTCATGTCGATCGTCACGTCGACCATGATGCCGGGATAGCTTTCGGCAAAACTCTTCAGGATGCTCGGCAGCAACCGTTCGCCGATATCCTCCGGCGCGCCGAGCCGCACGACGCCGCTAAGCTCCGGCATGATGAAGCGCGACACCGCCTCGTTCGACAGCGCCAGGATGTTGCGGGCATAGGACAGCAGCATCTCGCCGTGGCGCGTCAACGATACCGAGCGGGCGTCGCGCAGAAACAGCGTCGCACCAAGCTGTTCTTCAAGCTTCTTGATCTGCATCGACACCGCCGACGGTGTGCGGAACACCGCCTCTGCGGCGGTCGAAAAATTGCCTGTCTCTGCGATAGCCACGAAAGTGCGCAGCACGTCGTTGTCAAGCAGTGGAATGGGACGGCGAAAGGGAATACTCATCGTCGCATCTTTCAATTTTTCTGATTTATAACCCCATATCATTTTGTTTGATTGAATGTCAATTGACACTCATATTTCGAGCGTCGGCAGCTAAAGCAGCAAAGGAGGCCCGACATGTCTCAAACAAGCATCTGGAATATCGTACAGGCCCTTTCCGCATTCAAGTCGCAGAGGCGCAGGGATGCGAACCATGAGCATGCGCTCCGGGAACTAAGGCGTTTTCCGCCACATCTGCTGGCAGATTGCCAGCGCGAGATGGAGTTGACCGTCCCCCCTCGGCCGCTGAAGCGAATGATCGACGATCGAACAGCGGTCACAACCCGCCCAGCAGCTTGAACGCTATGATCCACATCGTGAAAGCGACGAGCGTTTCCAGCATGCGCCAGGATGAGGGTTTCGAGAAGATCGGCCGCAGCCGCGTCGCGCCATATCCGAGCGAAAAGAAGAACAGGAAGGACCCCGTCACCGCCCCTGCCGCAAAAGAAGCCTGCTGTCCCGGATATCGTGTCGATATCGTGCCGAGCAGCACGACAGTGTCGAGATAGACATGCGGGTTGAGCCAGGTGAGTGCGAGGCAGGTCGCGAGCGTCTGCCGAAAGCTCGACGGCTTGGCTTCCCCGGCCGTCAGAGCGGCGGACGACCGCAAGGCGGAATAGAGGCTTTTTGCCCCGTACCAGACCAGAAATGCGGCTCCGCCATAGCGCATGACGGGATCGAACCAGGGCATGAACCTGGCGATTTGATGGAGGCTGGTCACGCCAAGCACGATCAGCGCCGCATCCGATACCGCGCATGCGAGGCAGACGGCGAAGACATGCTCGTTGCGTAGGCCCTGGCGGAGGATGAAGGCGTTCTGCGCGCCGATGGCGACAATCAGGCTGAGGCCCATCATCAGGCCGGTTATATAGATCGAAAAATTCATCTCTTCGGCTAAGCCTCTCATTTCGGTGAGGTTGCGCCTACCGCGATTGTGAGAATTAGGCTAATTAATCCAACTTACTCCGATTAAGTGAAACTAATCCATGCTCGACTATCCCGCTCTTCGCGCCGTCGCAACCATTGTCCAGACAGGCAGCTTCGAAAGAGCGGCGGCGGTCCTGAACGTGACCCCTTCAGCCATTTCGCAGCGCGTGAAACAGCTGGAAGAGCGTCTCGGCGTCGTCCTCATCGTCAGGGGCACGCCGTGCACGGCAACGGAAAAGGGAGAATGGCTCTGTCGCCATATGGAGAATGTCGGCGTGCTCGAAGCCGAACTCTTCGGGCAGCTGCCGGCTCTCGTCGATCCCGACGAGCCCCGCCAAAGGGTCACGCTTCAAATCGCCACGAATGCCGACAGCCTCGGGACATGGTTCGTCGAGGCCATGTCGAATTTCGCCAAAAGCTCTTCCTATCTGCTGAACGTTGCCGTCGACGATCAGGACCACACCGCCGAATGGCTGCAGCGCGGGCGGGTGATCGCCGCCGTCACCAGCCTGGAAAAGCCGGTTCGCGGGTGCCGGCGTTTTGCCCTTGGCGCTCTGCGTTACCACGCCACGGCAACGCCCGATTTCGTCGCGCGCCATTTTCCGCAGGGCGTAACATCAGAGGCGATCCGCAATGCTCCGGCCCTGACCTTCAACCAGAAAGACAGGCTGCAGAGCAGCTGGATACGCAAAACGTTCGGGCGCGATCTCGATTTTCCCACCCACTGGCTGCCGTCGCCGCAGAGCTTCGTCGAGGCGAGCCTTTCAGGCATGTGCTGGGGAATGAACCCGATCCAGCTGACTCGCGAGCATCTCGCATCCGGACGGCTGGTCGAACTGGTGCCCGACACACCGCTCGATGTCCCGCTCTACTGGCAGATAAACCGCCTCGCCGCCGACCGCCTGGCGGATCTGACTCGCGAAGTCGTCACGGTGGCCAAGCGCCGTCTTTGACGGGTCACTCAAGAATGCAGCAGAACCGGGTCGCTTTGTCAGACGTAAGCCGTGCGGCTGCCGAACGCGCTGGTCTCGTCAAAATTCGTCGTGCCGATACGCTCGCTTTCGCCGGAAAGTTCTTTCGGAGCTTCATTGGCAGGCTTCGATGCAGCGGACGCTTGAGTTTGGCTGCTCTCGCTCGCTTCGAGCTTGGCGATCTTCGCTTCCAGCGTATCGATAGATTTTTCGATCGTGGCCTTCTCCTGCTCGTCCTGCGTTTCCGACAGAGCTGCCTTCTCTTCGGCGAGTTGCGCCTCGAGAGAGGCAAGCTGGTCCGACAAACTGGAAGACGAGGCTGAAGCGGCGGAACTCAAAATGGTGGATGCAGAACTGGAAATTGCGCTGACCATGAGCATGACTTTCGATGATGGAATGTCATCGTTCTAGCCACGGATGGTAAAGGTTCGATAAATAAAGTACCGGATGGTACCAAAATAATGAGGACCAAGCAAAGAGCGCGCTCCTATGCGATGGCGATGATCTCCAGTTCCTGGCCGCCTGTCTCCGCCACATCACCGACAGCCTTGCCCATCAGCAACCGCGCCACCGGGGAGACGTAGGAAATCGATCCGGCCTTGGGATCGGCTTCGTCCTCCCCGACGATGCGATAGGTCTGCACGCGCCCGTCGTCACGGCGGAAAGTCACCGTGCTGCCGAAGACGACGGTGTCGGTTGACGTAGGGTCAGGCATGAGCTGGGCGGTGCGAAGTCTTGCGGCCAAGTAGCGGAGATCACGCAAAGGATTGGCTGTCTGCCGCCGCCGTTCGTTCACATCGTCGATGGTGCTCGCAGCATCATAGGCCTCGCGGGCCTGCCGGAAATGCACCTCCAGAGCCTTCAACCCCGCCTCCGTGACAAGGTTCGGGTGCGGCGAAATCGGACGGTCGGGCAGCAGGGTTTCCGAAGCCGTTTCAAAACTCTCTTCCTTCGTAAAGGCGACGGCCAATCTCGGACTCCGTTTTAGGGCGCAGTGCGCACTTCTAGCTGATGGGCAATTGCCCCAAATCTCTGTCGAAACCATACATCGACCGCGCACGAACCGCCAATCCTGCTTCATCGGCAGCCGCTTTCAAGATCATGACTCCCTAGATTGGGAGCGGCGGGAAGGTCCGACACCGCTGGCGGTGCCCCCATCCCTTTATTTCGACACGTGCTCGGGCTTGCCTTTCCTCTTGGTTGATGCGAACTCCTCGAGCTGTTTTTCGCTCATGGATTCGACCATCTGTTTTGAGGCGCCTTTGAGTTCACTCTTCGGCGTCTCGCCACGCTTGGCAGAAAGTGCGGCGCCTGCCGCCTTTTGCTGGGCCTTGGACTTAGCTGGCATATCGATCTCCTGTCTCTTGAGCGCCCCCCGCGTCAAACTATCTTGAATTCGTCAGGCCTGCGTGCAGCGCGCTGGCTCCCTTGCAGGGACGCTGCGGCCCGTAGGCCGCAGCCGACCAACTGTCAGTTGATGGTCGCCCATTGCATCCGGACATCCCTGGCATTCTTGGACAAATGGACGTGTGCATCGACGTGATCGACCCAATCGATGGGGATCAAGTGGTGCTTGCCGTCTTCCGAATCGAGCTTCGTCAGCTTGATGCGCGTGGGGCCGTCGAGATGGTCGACTGTGCCGACTTGGGTGCCGTCGGCAGCCCGTACTTCCATATGTTCGCGGATCTGATCTGCGGAAATCATTGTTTCCTCCTTTGTATCATTGTCGGGTACGAAGCGGCAACGACGTGCAGCAGACTTGGTTCCCAACACCCGCGACCCTGTTCAATCGGCCGTCACGTTCCAGTTGTCGTCGGGATTGAAGGTCCTGATGCCGGCCGCTATTTTTTCGGTCTCGCGGCCTAGATCAGCCTGGTAGACCGTGCCATTGGCATTCACCGCGAAGGTGTGCACGCCGGTTTCGCCATATCGGATCGGCCAGGCGATCAGGGCAAATCCCGCGATCATATTGCCGTTGATCACATAATCGAACTCTCCGCCGGCGATGTTCGGTCCCTGGGCGTCGATGATCCTGTAGCGATAGCCGTAATAGCCCTCGCCGGCCTTGGCCTTATCAAGCGCCGCATTGTCTTCGAGCGCGTTGCCCGCCGGGCTATCCCCCTCGCCCAGATCAGGCGACCAGTAGAGACCATCGGTTTTTCCGTCGCTGCTGATCAGTTTCTGGGCATATTCGAGAACGCCGTCATCATCGTGGTCGGCGGAAGCATATTCCTTTTGAGCGTCTACATAGGCCTGCATCGTGTCGATGGTCTGTAATTCGTTCTCGCCGACGCGACGATTGATGATCTCCTCGAACCCGGCATAGGTGTCGAAACCCCACTTGCCATCGTCGCCCTTCACGATCGGAAACGGCAAAGGCCATAATTTGTCGCCGATCTCGATGATCTTGCGGCCATCGACGTCCTTCACGACGACCTTCTTCTGTGTGCCGTCGCGGATTTGGGCATAGGTGTCCATCACCCCTTCGCCTGCCTTCGCTTTCACTGCATCGATACCCAGCAGCGCCGCGAACTTGTCGAAATCATCAGCCGCTAGCGCCGCCTTGAAGGCGTCGACGGCTTGTTCCGGCGTCTCGAATACGGGCGGATCGCTCTGCGAAGCGAAGCCCGAGATGACGGTCGCGTCGGATGGCTCTTCTGCAGATGCCGGAACCGGATTGGTGGCGAGAGCCGCAAGAGCAAACACCGAACCCAGAAGCATGTTTCTGACTGACTTTGTCATGACTTTCCTCCTTCTTCCGGTTATCGACGACGGCCACCGCCACCGCCGCGGCGCATTTCTCCACCGCCACCACCGCGACTGCCGCCGGCCATGGCCTGTCTGCCGCGGCTGGACTGCATCTGAGCGCGTCTGCCGCTGTCGACCTGACCGAGCGCCGAAGGCTTTTTGGGACGGCTGTCGACCCGGGCCGCAGGCTTCGGCTTTGCGACCGGGCGTTTGGCGTTGACCCCGGGCCTTGCGTTTTCGGCAGCCCTGTTCGGCGTCCTTGCCTCAGGCCTGCGGTTCTGCGCAGCCTGCGCTCCCTTCCCGCCCCCGGAAGCCGCGCCTGTATTGCCTGCCTTGTTGCGAGCAGCATTGACCCTGTCCGCATCGATCTTGCTCTTGCGGACATCGTTGACACTGACTTTGCCTGGCTTGTCGCGGATCGTGTTCGCACGGTCGTTGCCTCTTGCTCCGACCCTGTCGCCGGCGTTCGCCTCGATACTGGTCCGGAAGGAGCCGCGGTCGATCTTGTTGAACTGCGCGCTGTCGAACCCGATCTTGCTGCGGTCGACGTTTTTCCAGTCGACGTCGTTGATATTCACCTTGCCGTTGATGTTGTTCAAACAGTTGTTGCAATCGATATCGACATTGCCGTTCCAGCGCCCGCCCCATACGCCCCAGCGGTTCCAGTCGACGGCGGCGGCCCACACCGCTCCCGTCACCACGCCCGCGAAAAAGGTGGCGGTCGGATAGTAGTAGTTCGGATACGGCTCGGAATAGTAGCCGATAGGCTCGGCCACATAGTTCGGTTCATACAGCATCTCCGGCGCGTATTGCGGAACGTAGATCTTCTCGGGACTGGCGGAGACGATCACGACGTTGTCGTTCTCCTGGCTGACCTTGATCTTGTCGTCGGTCTTGATGATGCCGTCGGCAACCGCCTTGTCGCGCAGTTGCTGTATGGCGATCAGAACGTCCTTCTGCTGGTAGGAAAGCGCCTCTCCGAGAGACTGCGTCCAGTCCAGATCCTCGCTCATCATCGTGACGATCTGAGGATAATTCAGCAGCGATACGATACTGCCGTCCCACGTCGTCTTCGGCTTGAGCGTGGGCTGCTTCTTCAAGGTTTCGAGGAACCGGGCCGCTTCCACGACCTGCAGCGGATAGAGCGACGCCGACGTGACGAGCGCAACCAGTTCATCCGGATAGAGCGCGATCCGCGCCACCAGGATTTCGAGTTCGTCCTCGCTCAGAGGCGCCGGCGCGTCGTCTTCCGCGGCGACGGGACTGGAAGCAGCCGGCTCCTGCGCGGCGGCAGTCAGCACCAGAAGTGGCGAAAACGGGAACCCTGCAAAAGGCAGGAATAGGCCCGTGGCGAGTAACAAAGCGTGAGGTCTAGCCATCTCAAATCCTCCTTGCGGTCAGACATGGTGTGTAGGCTGTCGACTATTGTATTTTCGCTTATGCTTATATTCTCCTCAGTGGAGCAGAATTGATAGCGAAAACATCGGCACAGCCGTCTTTGTGCCTTTGGGAGGCAGCCGACGTCCTCGGGTGAGGTGCTCTCCGAGAGCGTGCGTCATGCCGATATCCTCTTCGCGTTGCTGGTTCGCGGCCACAGGATGGCGGCAAACAGCAGTGCGTAGATCAAGGCCGCCGCGACATAGACGATGCGGGTGGCGAAGGATTCTGCAGCACTCCCCGGCAGAGGCGAGACCCCGAGGCCGAAGAGGATCAGGAAGGTCGTCAGGGCACCGGCAAATACTGGCGCGTCCTTTGACCGGGCGGCTGCGCGCCCTCCGAGCAGGAGAACGACGACAAGAACGATGAGGAAGATCGAGAGGAGATTAGGGCGCAGCGACAGCGCGGCATACGCGGCGGAGGCGAGCACGCCACCGAACAGATTGACGAGCACGAGCCCCATCGCTGCCCGCCCGCTCGCGCCAACGTCGAGCTGTCCGAGCAGCGACGCCACTGTTATCGGAATGACTGCCGCAGCCGTTAGGTTGTCGCTCGTCAGGCAGATCACGACGGAGCCCAAGAGGATGACCGTGTTTGCCAGCGCCCGAAGCAAAGCCGGCGGTCGCTCGTCGATCGCCACCGCCTCGACCTCCTGGGAGAACGGCTCGGGAAAGATCGCATGGGCGAGCCACATCAGAACTGCGCCCGACAACACCCCGGCGACCAGGATGGACAGAATGGAATTGGCGAGCTCCTTGTTCAGGATACCCAGCAGAGGCACGATGATCGAAACGACGAGCACGAGAAAGACGGCCGGTCCTCCCTTTCCCGTCGACTGTGCGGCGAAGCACGCAAAATAGGTTAGCCCTAGGATCAGAAGGAACGGCGCCGGACGGTCGCCGAGCATGTTGGTCAGAACCATCATCGCCATCCCGGCGATCAGAATAACCATCGCCGCGCCGACGGTCTTGCCGAGCGGCATGGGCCGCGAACTTCCGAGCAGAAACTGGGCGGCAAAGAGCGGACCGAGGAACGGCACGATGGCCCCGACATAGACTGCGAACGTGAAGCCGATGGAGACGGCGAACGCAACCCGAAGCCCCTTGCGTTTCTGCTCCTCGACAGCGGGGCTCCTCTCAGCGAACATAGGTCAGCACCGACATGATGCGGATCCAGAGCGATCCCCAGGCATTGGTGACCGGGTTGTTGCCCGTGTAGATGACGACGGTCGCCTGCGAGCCGTAGCGCACGCCGCCCTTGGGCCGCTCAGCCTCCTCGATGATGAGGCGGACTGGAAACCGCTGCGGCTCCTGGACCCAGCCGCTATCACTCCGGATCGTCGGCAATCCGGTGTTCGGGTCCGTGCTGCCCTGCGATACGCCGAAACCAACGCTCTCGACTTGCGCCGGAAACAGCCGACCGGGAAGCGCGTCGAAAAGGACTTCCGCCCGGTTGCCGACTGCCACATTCTCGAGGCTGTTCTCCTTGAAGGCGGCGGTGATCCAGATCGTGCCGGCATCGATGAAGGTCATGGCTGACTGTCCAGCCGACACGACCTTACCGGTTGTAAGTTGGAGGTTGGTCACGACCCCGGCCGAAGGTGCCTGAACGGTGGTCCGCAGCAGATCGAGTCTTGCCTTTTCGAGCGCTGCCAGAGCTGCCCGGAGCTGCGGATTGTCATTTCCGCTCGGCCCGAGCTGCTCCTTGGCCTTGGCCAGCTCGGCCTCAGCACCGGTGACGGCCGCCTCTGACTGACCGAAAGCCGATTTGGTTGAATCAGCCCGCGCTTTGGAATACACGCCCCTCTTTTGCAGCTCTTCGGCGCGCGCAGCTTGTTCGCGAAGATTGTCCCGATCAACCTGGGCCGTGACGAGCTTTGCCTGCGCCGCATCGACAGCAGCCGTTGACGCGCCCATTGACTGGCCGACACTTGCAAGGCTCGCCTCGGCCTCATTGACCGCGAGCTCGTAGCGCTCGGGATCGATACGAAAGAGAACCTGATTGGCCTCGACGCGCGAGTTGTCGGCGACTCCCACTTCCACCACACGGCCGGTGACTTCGGGCGCGATGCCGACGATATAGGCCTGGACCTGGGCTTGCGAGGTCGATGGCGTGCGCCGCTCCATGAAGATGGAGAGGACGAACAGGACGAGCGCCAGCAGGACGACGATAAGCGCTATCCTGCGGAGTGGATTCCGAGGCGCTGGGGAAATGGCAGGCTCGTCCAAGTTTTCGGAAACCACGGCAATATCCTTCGGAAGCGTTTTGTTTCGTGGAAGCTGAAAGTTCAGTGCTGGACCTCTGTCGTGATGGTCGTTACCGGGCGATGGAACGCAAGTAGGTAACCGTAACATACGCCTCGCGATGCCTGGCCGCCGGAGCCTGGCCGCGCATATCAGCGAGGTGGCGATAACGAGGCGTGGTCAAGCGCGCCCTCTATCTCCTTGGAGAGTTCTGCGACCAACTCCTGGTATTCGACGACGCGCTCGGCGCGCTTCGGATCTGTTGAGACGTCCCATTTCTCCAGCGCCGATTGAGCGTCGGCAAAGTCCCTGCAGATCTCTCGAAAGTCCTCACTGCGGGCAGAGAGATCGTCGATCGCCTTGATCCTGGTTGGAAATTGCCGACGGACTGCGGTCATGCCTTCGTCCATGGTTCACTCCTTAACGGCCTCCGGGACGCTGCCTCTGCAACATGGTGCCGGCCAATCTTCATGGACGAAGGAGGGTTCGTGGAGTATGTTACCGTAACATACGGTCTGGCAGTGATGTGACTCAACGGGGGATTGGGGACAGACATGCAGACGTGGGTACCAGCAGAGGGGTCTGCAGCACGGATTTCTTTGAGGCCTGCGCCTCAAGCCGAGGATATCAGGGAGCAGTTGGAGCGTGTCGTCTCCAGCCCTGAATTCCCAGGCGTCGGTCGGGCCGCAGCGTTTCTTCGCTATGTCGTCTCGGAAACCCTCGAGGGTCGGGGGAACCGGATCAAAGCCTATTCGATCGCGATCGAGGTGTTCGGCCGGGATGCCGGCTTCACCCAGGACGATCCGGTGGTCAGGATCGAGGCCGGGCGGCTGCGGCGGTCGCTCGAGCGCTATTATCTCGTCGCCGGACAGCATGATCCGGTCAGGATCGACATTCCCAAAGGCGGATATATCCCAACTTTCGCCTGGTCCTGTCCGGAGTTAGTCGACACTGGGCACGAAGAAGTCGAAGACGCATCACCCTCCAAGGTCCACACCGGACGCTGGTGGGCCACAAAGCGGGTTTTGTTGCCGGGTGCCGCCGCCCTCGCTGCAGTCGCCATTTCGCTCTATTGGATCGGGACGCGGTCTCCCGCTCCGTCGCTCGACCGCGTTGCAGGCCTGTCGCCCGATCGTCCGGCCCTCGTGGTGGCCCCGTTTGCCAATCTCGGCGAAGGGCCGGAAGCGCAGCTCTACACTGCCGGCCTGACCGAGGAACTGATGACCATCCTGCCACGGTTCAAGGAGATCAAGGTGTTCGGCCGCGAGACGTCCAAGTCCCTCCCCGCGGATGTGGGTGCATCGGAGGTCCGGGCCGAATTCGGCGCTCGTTATCTCCTTGCCGGCGGAGTCCGCACGTCGGGCAAGCGTCTTCGTGTGACGGCGAGATTGCTCGATACGTCGGACGGCGAGATCCTCTGGTCGGAGAATTATGACAATGATCTCGCATCGGGCGACCTGTTTGCGATCCAGACGGATGTCGCCAGAAAGGTTGCGACCGCTATCGCCCAACCCTACGGGGTCATGGCGCAGGTCGACTCCGCCAGCCCGCCGCCTGATGATCTCGGTGCCTATGAATGCACTTTGCGCTTCTATGCCTATCGTTCGGAATTGAGCGTCGAGGCGCATGCCCGCGTCCGGGATTGCCTCGAGGCCGCGCTAGCGCGGTTTCCAAGCTATGCGACCGCTTGGGCAATGCTGTCGATCGTCTATCTCGATGAGGACCGCTACAAGTTCAATCCGACATCAGGCCAGGATTCAGCCACACGGCGTGCCCTCGATGCCGCCAGGCGCGCAACCCAGATCGATCCGAACAATACGCGCGGACTTCAAGCGTTGATGACGGCGCTGTTCTTCGACAGGCAGCTTGCTGAATCGCTTCGGGTGGGCGAGCAGGCACTCGCCACCAATCCCAACGACACCGAACTGATGGGCGAATTCGGAACGCGGCTTGCGATCGCCGGCCAGTGGCAGCGCGGAGCAGCCCTCCTGGACCAGGCCATTGCCCTTAATCCGGGCAGCGGCGGCTTCTACCACGGAACGCGAGCCCTGGCCGCCTACATGCTTCACGACAACGACACCGCCGTGCTGGAGATCAGGCGGGCGAACATGCAGAAGTTCCCTCTCTTCCATGTTGTCGCCGCCATCATCTACGCGGAGGCTGGCATGATGGACGATGCCCGCCGGGAAGGACAGGTGTTCGTCAGCATGCGACCTGATTTCCTGCCGAACATTGTAACAGAACTCGCGATGCGAAACATGCAGCCCGAAGATCGAGACCGCCTGATCGAAGGACTTCGCAAGGCGGGGATGACGGTGCCTGATCCCGATGCAATTGCGTCGAGCGCCGCCACCTCGGACCTGCAACCCCGCTGATACTGTCTCCCTGACCGTAACATACCCGATCATACGGGTAAGCCATCTGATCTTCGCATAGTCTCGCCCAGTGCCGACTTCGACCGCCGCGGTGTGCGGCGTCGAGGACTGCCGGAACTTGACAAGGCCTGAACTTGACGGGGCGATGAGGAACAGCAGTGAGCACAAGATATCGAGATGGGCGACTTCGACCAAGCCCTTCCCAAGGTTTGAAATGGATCTCGGCTCTCCTGCTGCTTTGTGCATTAGGCGGATGTGGAGGCCACCCGAAGAATGTGCTGATCCCCGTTGCCGATAGCGCGCCGAACGCCACCAAGGTCGAGATGCTGGTGACCACGACGCGCACCCGCTCCACGATCCAAGGCGAAATGTTCACAGGCGAGCGTGCACTCGCCCCGGCCTTTGCCGACATCACCGTATCCATCCCGCCTGCGAACGTCCGCAAGATCGGCGAAGTCGCCTGGCCGAGGCGGCTTCCCTCCAATCCCGCAACCGACTTCGCAACCTTGAAAGCCGACGAGATCACCCGCGACGACGCCAGGAAATGGCTGAGCGCCTCGGTCAGGAAGAGCCGCGACCGCAGCGTGCTGGTGTTCATCCATGGCTTCAACAACCGTTTCGAAGACTCCGTCTATCGCTTCGCCCAGATCGTCAAGGATTCCGGCGTCCATAGCGCGCCGGTGCTGGTAACATGGCCGTCGCGCGGCAGCCTGCTCGCATACGGATATGACAGGGAGAGCACGAACTACACCCGCAACGCCTTGGAGACGCTGTTCCAGTATCTCGCCAGGGATCCAGAGGTGAAGGAAGTCTCGATCCTGGCGCATTCCATGGGGAACTGGCTGGCCCTGGAAGCGCTTCGCCAGATGGCGATCCGCAACGGCCGCCTTCCCGACAAATTCGAGAATGTGATGCTGGCCTCGCCCGATGTGGATGTCGATGTCTTTCGCCAGCAGATCGTCGACATGGGTAAACAGCACCCAAAGTTCACCCTGTTCGTTTCGCGAGACGACCGCGCGCTCGCGGTATCCCGCAGGGTATGGGGCGACGTCGCCAGACTCGGCGCCATCGATCCCGAGCAGGCGCCCTTCAAGAAGGAACTGGCCGACAGCCAGATCACGGTGATCGACCTCACCAAGGTCAAGGCGGGCGACAGGCTGAACCATGGAAAATTCGCGGAATCGCCCGAGGTCGTTCAGCTGATCGGAGCGCGGATTTCCGACGGCCAGACGCTGACCGACAGCAAGGTCGGGCTCGGGGACAAGATCCTTGCCGCGACGACGAGCACTGCGGCGGCGGCAGGCAGCGCAGCCGGCCTGATCCTTGCCGCCCCGGTCGCCGTCGTCGATGCGGATACCAGAGATAATTACGCCGGCCAGGTCAGCGGCCTCACAGGTCCTGTGGGTACGCAGCCGCGAGCACCAGACTGCATTGCCGCAGGCCGGTCGAAGGAGTCGTGCAGGCAATGACGGCTTAGGAACCGGCAGGCGAACAGGTTCATCGAGATCAGGATAAACGATGTTATTACTTTCCAGGATCCGCATGTTTAGATCGCTTTTTACCGGGGCTGCTCTGGTGTCCGTCCTCCTTGGCGCTTCGATTGCCATGGCCCAGAGCGTGACGCCCGCAAGCCCACAGCCGGAAAGTGTCCAGCGCTTTATCGGAATGCTCTCGGATCCCGACGTCCAGCGCTTCCTGCAGCAGCAATCGCAAGCAGCCAAACCCGCGGCGGAGCCGCCTTTGGAAGTCCCGAACCGCGACCCTTCATTCTCCGAATTCGCGATGCGGTTCCGTGCCCATGCCTCCGGCCTTCTCGGCGCCATCCAGTCCTTTCCCCTGGAGACGATGCGCGGCGGGGCCGTACTCGAACGTGACATCCAGGCGAACGGCGGGACACGGCCGATCTTCCTGGTCGCGGCCTTCGTCGCCGTCGGGCTGGCCGCACAATGGCTGTTCTGGTGGATCAGCACCGGCTGGCGCTCCTGGATGGCGCGCGCGCCCTTTGCCACGGTTCGCGAGAGGGTGATCGCACTGGCCGCGAGGCTTCTGTGGGCGGCATGTTACGTCCTTTCATTCGGCCTCGGCAGCATAGGCTTCTTCCTGCTGTTCCAATGGCCGCCTGTTATCCGGGAGATCGTCGTCGGCTACCTCTTCGCGATCGTCGTCTTCCGCCTGGCGAGCGCGCTTTTCGACGTGCTTCTGGCGCCACGGGCGGAGGAAGAGGGTCGGTTCCGTGTCGTCCCGATCACGAAGGATG
Organism: Rhizobium sp. BT-226; assembly: GCF_025847085.2. NCBI lineage: Bacteria > Pseudomonadati > Pseudomonadota > Alphaproteobacteria > Hyphomicrobiales > Rhizobiaceae > Rhizobium > Rhizobium sp. BT-226. The sequence goes on from NZ_JAOYTI010000001.1 coordinate 935,728, forward strand.
CCGCCGGCCACTGGGCGAAACGCCTGGGTTATCTCGTTGGCTGGTATGCCTTTGGCTGGGTGACCATCCGCCTGCTCGGCACTCTCGGCTTTTCCGTCCCGGCCCGGCAACTCGTGGCATATTCGCTTGGCCTCGTGTTGCTCGTCATCGGCATCGAAGCTGTCTGGAGACGTCCGACCCCATTATCTGCCGGCCAAGCCAGCCGGATCGGACTGCGGGCGCGGAACTGGCTCTGGACGGTCTACTTCGCAGCCGTCTGGCTGCTGTGGGTGGTCGGCGCCATGAGGCTGTTCTGGATTGCGGTGGTCTGTGCCGCCCTGCCCGGCGCCATTGCCCTCACCAAGGCGTCCGTCAACAATATCCTGCGTTCTTCCGTCGCCGAAGAGGACGGACACAAGAAAGGCACCGTTGTCTCGGTGATCGTCGAGCGTGGTATCAGGGCAGCGCTGATCGTCGGCGCGATCGTTCTGCTTGCGGATGCCCTGGACGTCAGGCTGACGCAGATGACGATGCAGGATTCGCCGCTTCTGCGCCTCGTTCGCGGCCTCCTCAGTGCCGGAATCATTCTCCTGATCGTCGATCTCGCCTGGAGCGTCGTAAAAGTGCTGATCGACCGCAAGCTCGGCGACACCGAGGCCGTCCTTGAAATCGGCAGCGAACGGGAGCGGCGGCGCACGCGTCTCAGAACCCTGCTACCGATCCTTCGCAATTTCCTGATGATCCTCTTCGTCGCCATCGCGATCATGATGGCGCTGTCGTCGCTCGGCGTCGAAATCGGCCCGTTGATCGCGGGTGCCGGCGTGGTCGGCGTCGCCATCGGCTTCGGGGCGCAGACCGTGGTCAAGGACGTCATCAGCGGGATGTTCTACCTGCTCGACGACGCCTTCCGGGTTGGCGAATATATCCAGAGCGGCAGCTACAAGGGCACCGTCGAGTCCTTCAGCTTGCGGTCCATCAAGCTCAGGCATCACCGCGGCGCGGTCTACATCGTCCCGTTCAGCGAACTCGGAGCGGTCCAGAACATGAGCCGCGATTGGGTGATCGAGAAGATGACGATCACCATTACTTACGATTCCGACATCGAGAAGGCCCGCAAGATCATCAAGAAGATCGGCCTGGAACTGTTCGAGGATCCGGAGTTCAAACCGACCACGATCGAGCCGCTGAAGATGCAGGGGATCGACAGCCTGGGCGACTCCGGCCTGCTTCTGCGCATGAAGGTCATGACGCTTCCGGGCGAGCAGTTCACGCTGAAGCGGCGGGCTCTCCGGATGATCCATCAGGCTTTCAACGAAAATGGCATCAAGCTCGCCGTGCCGACCGTCCAGGTCTCAGGCGGAAAGGACGATAGCATCGCAGCCGCGGCTCAGCAGACGCTCGCCGCGCAAAACGCGGCGACCGCCGCAGGCCCGGCCTGAGAAGCACTGAGGATATGAAGCGAAACACGAGAGCAATGGGAGGAAATGAAATGAAGATTCTGGCCATCCTATCGCACACGCTTGCGACACTTGCCGTCATAGTGACGGTCTGCGCTCCCGTCCTCGTTCCCGCGACGGCCGAAGCCGCTCGTCGAGGCGTTGCGGCATGTGGCCCGAGAGGCTGCGGCGCTGCGGCCTGCGGACCGCGTGGATGCGCTGCCGTCGGACGCCGGACCGCTCCAGTCGTTCGCCCGCCCGTCCGGCGTGGTGTCGTGGTCGTCGCCCCTCGCCGCTACTGGCGTCCGGGTACAGCCATCGCCGCGGGTGCCGCCATCGGCTTTGTCGCCGGAGCAGCCGCCGTTTCACTGGCAGGCACGCCGCCGCAGTCCGGTCAATGCTGGTACTACACCTCACCCGCCAAGACCACGGGCTTCTGGGACGTGTGCCCGCGCTGAGCGGCTCGGCAGAAAAACTGCAAGCTCGCTTGGCTCTCCTCGCCGCCCGCCCTCCCCGGAGTGGGGAGGACCTCGATTTCCACGTCACAATTTAGAGGGTACGTTCCATGGATTTCACCGTCATCGATGCCGCACTCGTCGGAAAACTTCTGCTACTGCTTCTGATCGGCATGGGGCCGAAGATCGCCCTGGTGCCGTTTCTGGAAAAGACCCACGCCTTCGATACCGAAACCAAGGCGCGTATCGGCCGCCAGATGGTTCTGATCGCTGTCGTCACGGCGCTGATCCTTTTCGCCACCGGCGCTCTGCTGATGCGGCTTCTCCACATCACGGGCGGCGCAGTCGCCGTCGCCGGCGGCATCATCCTCGCGCTGATCGCGATCAAGATGGCATCAGGACCAACGGAGAAGCCGCACGACGACTTTGCGGCCCCCGTCGACCCGGACAAGCTGGCCATCTTTCCGCTCGCGGTCCCTTACCTCCTTAATCCTGTCGGCATCACGGTCATCATCATCGCCTCCGGCGAAGTCGTCTCGATCGCCAGCGCGATCCTCGTCACCGCTCTGATCCTGATCGTCGGTGCGTTGGACTATCTGGTGTTCACCAACATCGACAAGCTCGCCAAGCGCATGAAGCCAGTCACCATGATCGTCTCGGAGGTCGTCTTCGGCATCCTGCTGACCGCAGTCGCAGTCCAGCTGATCGTCGCCGGGCTTGGCAACCTCGGGATTATCACCCCGACAGCCGCGCATTAGATGCGAATGATCTTGGGCCGGATTGGCCCAAAAATCTGAACCCGGATTTAAATCAAAGAAATAAAGCCGAAAGCCGCTCGGTCTTCGGCATCATGCTCAACTGCGGATTTGCTCTCCCCTGAGCGGAAAGCCCGGAGATTAAGGTCGGTGACAGACTGTCACCATCGACCGCCGGGATCACCGCGATCATTCAATATCTCTGATGCTATCCATAAGTTCTATTCGTTTGAATGATGAGTTCCAGGGGGCCATATTAGGATCATGGACGTGGACGAACCTCCCAACGACGACCATGTCCCCGACCCAAGAAAGGAACCGGAAAATGACCACGCTCACCTATCGCGGTGGTGGTAAGTCCCTCACCTCCAGCCACGGCCGCTTCGATCTGGCACATTATGCCCGTAGCCTCGTGCTCGCCTGGACGCGCTGGCAGACGGCCCGCGAAATCGAAGCCATGCCCTTCGACATCCGCAAGGACATCGGCTGGCCGAGCACGGACGACAGCAAACACCGGACCATATAATGAATGCGACATTCCTCCCAAGATAAGGGCGGCGCCTGCTTCGTGCAACGCCGCCTTTTTCGTAGCCTGGCCGTCCTATTCCAAACCCATTTTCAACATTGAATTTCAGTTGCTATCAGCCTATCAGCTGGCTGCCCGCGGCCGTCCCGGCGGTTTGACAGGCCAAATCGTGGCCGATGTCGCATATTTGCTCTTCCCGGCCGCATTTTTCCATGCCAGTGTCGCTTTCAGGACATCGGCGCGACGCATTCCGCGCAACGAATGTGTCATCGCCCCTCGAGCATGGATTTCGCTATGAACAGGATGCAGATCAAGAAGCGTTCGGTAGTCTTCTTTATGGTACCGCAATTCACCATGCTGCCCTTTTCGGCGGCCGTGGACACGTTGCGCATCGCCAATCGCATGCTCGGCTATCAGGCCTATACCTGGCGGCTGACCTCCGTCGACGGGGAAAAGGTCTATTCGTCCTGCGGCATCGGCGTCGAGGCCAATTCCTCGCTTGCCGAGGAACGCCGCCATCTCGGCGGTGAAAACCGGCCGGGCATGGTGCTCGTCTGTTCCGGCATCGATGTCGAAGAGTTCAACAACAAATCGGTCAATGCCTGGCTGCGTGAATGCTACAATCGCGGCGTTGCCGTCGGCAGCCTCTGTACGGGCGCGCATGTGCTTGCCCAGGCCGGCCTCCTGAACGGCAAGCGCTGCGCCATCCACTGGGAAAACCTACCGGGCTTTTCGGAAGCCTTCCCGCAGGCGGAGGTCTATGCCGATCTCTACGAGATCGACGGCAATCTCTACACCTGCGCCGGCGGCACCGCCTCGCTCGACATGATGCTGAACCTCGTCGGCGAAGATTTCGGCGAAAGCCTTGTCAACCGTATTTGCGAGCAGCACCTGACGGACCGCGTGCGCAACCCGCACGACCGCCAGCGTCTGCCCCTGCGCGCCCGCCTCGGCGTGCAGAACGCCAAGGTGCTGTCGATCATCGAGCTGATGGAAGGCAATCTCGCCGAGCCGCTGTCGCTGATCGAGATCGCCGACGGCGCCGGCCTCTCGCGCCGCCAGATCGAGCGGCTGTTCCGCCAGGAGATGGGACGCTCGCCGGCCCGCTACTATCTGGAAATCCGCCTGGACCGCGCACGCCACCTTCTGGTGCAGTCCTCGATGCCGGTCGTCGAGGTCGCTGTCGCCTGCGGCTTCGTCTCCGCCTCGCATTTCTCCAAGTGTTATCGCGAACTCTACCATCGTTCGCCGCAGCAGGAGCGCGCCGAGCGCAAGATGACCATGGCGACCGCAAGACAGGCGGTTGCGGCTTGAGATAACCACCGCTGAAGAAAAAGAGAGAGGCAGCTCACTCAGCCGCCTTTGAGATTCTGATGAGGGCACTAACCCCTCTTCCGTCGTGCTCGGGCTTGTCCCGAGCATCTACCGCCGTTTCGTGTTTTGATATGTAGCAGATCCTCGGCAACGAGGCCGAGGATGACGTCAGACGTCAAGCGGCCAGTCCAAACCACCTATCCAAAGATCAGGAAAACTCTACTGCGCCGCCTCTTCCGTCATTCTGGCGTCGGAATAGACTTGGTTGCGGCCCCTGTGTTTGGCCATGTAGAGAAACTGGTCGGCGGCGTTGAGGTAATTCTCGAAGGTTTCGTAACCGGCGATCTCGGCGATGCCGATCGAAATCGTGACGCCGAGCTCCTCGTCGTCGGCCGTGACCTTCAGCCGCGAAATGTCCGAGCGGATCTCGTCGCAGAGCTTGGTCGCGGCTGCCGAATCCATCTGCGGGAAAAGGATGGCGAATTCCTCACCCCCGAGCCGCGAGAGAAGATTGTCGCTGCCCTCGAAGATCGTAAACAGCCTGTTTGCGACAGCCTTCAGCACCTTGTCGCCGATCTCGTGGCCATAGGTATCGTTCAGCCGCTTGAAATGGTCGATATCGAGAATGGCGACGGAGCTCGGCACCTTCAGCCGTAGGCACTCGTTCACCAGCTTCGGGCCGTTGTCGTAGAAATAGCGGCGGTTATAGAGGCCGGTCAGATAGTCGCAGGCCGCCGCTGCCCTCAGCTGCCGCATCTGCGCCAGCGTTTCGGCATTGTTGGCGATTCGGCATTGCAGCTCCTCGGCGACGAAGGGCCGGTAGACGAAATCGCTGGCGCCGGCCTTGAGGAAACTCGCCGAAAGCATGCGGTCGTTGGAGGAGGAAACGCCGATGACGCGCAGCCTGTCCGAACCGAAGCGATGGCGGATGCGCCGCGTCAGTTCATAGCCGCTCATATCGGGCATGTGATGATCGGTGACGACGAGCTCGATATCGCTATAGGCCTCGAGCGCTGCCAGCGCCTCGAGCCCCGAATTTGCCTCGACGACGAGATATTGCTGTGCCTTCAGGAGGTCGACGAGCACCTGGCGCGCCGAGACGACATCGTCGACGACGAGCACCCGCGTCTTGCGGTTGGAGATCGCCCGCCGGACGGTGGCGACCAGATTGTCGAGCGCGAATTCATTGTCCTTCAGCACGTAATCGATGACATTGCGCTCCATGATCTTGTTGCGCGTGTTGAGATCGAATGTCGCGGTGAAGACGATCGCCGGGATATCGTGCTCGATCGTGCAGTCGAGCGCTTCGCCATAGGGCGAATCCGGCAGGTTGAGATCGACGACGGCCATGGTGTAGCCGTGAGCGTCGTCGGCAAGTTCCTTGCGAAGAGCCTTCAGCGATGGGCAGGATTTGACGGCAAGGCCGAGTTCCGTCTGGAACCGGTGACAGAGCACCGCGGAAAACATCCGGGAATCTTCAACCAGAAGTATTTTGAGCCCGCCGGAGCGTAACCCGATGCCATCCCGCTGAAAATCCGCTTGAAAAGCCACAGCCGCTACTCCCCCATGCGTCTGACGGGCGCGACTCGGCCCTCTCCCCGGCGGGGACGATAACCGACAGGCCTGTGCGCGTGAAGGGGACAAATAACGGCGCTATTACTTGTAATTGCAAAAATTCGACGACTGTCCTCGACCGTCATTTCCGCCCCCCTGGCGATACCGATACTGGAAGGGCCGTCAGGCAACCGCCCGTTCCTTGCGCATCGATTGAATTTGCAGCAGCGTATCGAGGTTCTGGTTGACGCGGCAGTAGAACTCCTCGTCGATGAAGGGACGCAGCATGAAATCATTGCCGCCGGCCTTCAGGAATCGTGCCGAAAGCAGCCGGTTCGAGGAGGAGGAAACGCCGATGATGCGCAGTTCGTGCGAGCCGATACTGGCACGGATGCGCCGCGTCAGTTCGAAGCCATCGATGTCGGGCATGTTGTAGTCGGTGATGACAAGGCCGATATCGCGGTTGGTCTTCAGGATTTCCAACGCCTTGCCGCCACTCTCGGCGACGCTGACACGGAAATTGTAGCGCTTCAGCCGGCTCGACAGCAAAGCGCGCGCGGTCGCGCTATCGTCGACGATCAGCACGTGGTGGCGATGATTGGTGAGGAAGCGGCATATCGATTCCGCCAGAAGATCGACGGCGAAGATATTGTCCTTGAGGATATAGTCGACGATATCCTTGGCCATCAGCTTGTCGCGCATGTTTTCATGGAAGGTGCCGGTGAAAACGATGGTCGGGATGGAGAGATCGACCAGATATTCGAGCGCTTCGCCGTTTTCGGCACCGGGCAGGTTGATGTTCGAGATCGCCAGAGTGATCGGATCGGAAGACTTGTCGTAGGAAAACTGCAGATCCTCGAAGCTGCGGCAGATCTCGACATCAATGTCGAACAGCTCCTTGAGGCGTTTGCTGATCATCGAGGTGAATACGTTGGAATCTTCCGCGACAATAATACGCGCACCGGCAAACATTTCTCCGGAATATTGCATCCCCGAAATACCTAGAAACGCCATAGCAAACCTTTGATGTAAAATATGTACCCGGATCAAATCGATACATCGATTGATTTGAATAATTATTAATCGGCGGGCCTGATATAAATGAAGAGGCGGCCCGAGGGGCCCGTCTTCGACTTCTTTGCGGATATGATTAAGAAATCAGGCGCGAAACGCCGCATGCTCGGCATCGAAAAGGCTTTCGCCGACAACCGTCGCACTATTCGTGCCTTCCTTGGGAAATCCGGCCCAGCATGGCAAGCGTCAGCGAGCGGTTGATGCGGAAGCCGAAGGTGCCGTTGGTGGCGCGGCCGACGAGCCCATCTGGCTGGCACCGCTTGGCCGAAGCGGTTATAAACGAGCCATCGACCCCGACCCGCCGACAGGTTCGCCCATGATCCAATCCGACCCGGTGATCGCATGGCTTCTCGACTCCGACCCATCGATCCGATGGCAGGTGATGCGCGACCTGCTCGACGTCCCCGAGCCGGAATGGATGGCCGAGCGGGCCAAAATCGAGACCGATGGCTGGGGCGCCAGGCTGCTCTCCTGCCAGGACGAGGACGGGCAATGGGCGGGGGGCGCCTTCCTGCCCGCCGGTTTCGACCCGCAGGAGTGGAAGGAGCATGGTCAGCCGTGGACGGCTACGACCTTCTCGCTGTCGCAATTGCGGGAGTTCGGTCTCGATCCCGCCTGCGGCTGCGCCAGGCGCACCGTCAAATTGATCGGCGCCAACAGCCGTTGGGAAGAAGGCGGCCAGCCCTATTGGGAGGGCGAAGTCGAGGAGTGCATCAACGGCCGCACCGTTGCCGACGGGGCCTATTTCGGCGTCGACGTCTCGCCCATCGTCGACAGGCTGGCCGGCGAGCGTCTCGACGACGGCGGCTGGAACTGCGAGCGGATCAGAGGCTCTGTCCGCTCGTCTTTCGCCAGCACCATCAATGTGCTGGAAGGTTTGCTGGAATATGAGAGATCGACCGGCGGCACGCATCGGTCTCGAGAGGCGCGCAGGACGGGCGAGGAATTCCTGCTGGCCCGCAACCTCTTCCGCCGCCTTGGCACCGGCGAACCGGCCGACGAACGCTTCCTGCACTTCCTGCACCCGAACCGCTGGCGCTACGACATTTTGCGCGCGCTCGACTATTTCCGCGCCAGCGCGATCCTGACCGGCGCCGATCCCGATCCGCGCCTCGGCGTGGCGATCGACCATCTTCGTTCCAGACGCTTGCAGGACGGCAGTTGGCCGCTCGACGGAAGCCCTGCCGGTCGGGTGTGGTTCGAGGTCGATGACGGGCAAGGCAAGCCCTCACGGTGGGTAACGCTCCGGGCGATGCGGGTGCTCAGATGGTGGGATGGCCAGCCCTCAATCAATGCCTGGCGGCAATTCCAGTCGACGTAGGAAATTTCGCCTCACCGATGCCGGGCTGATTGACCGCACCGTGCAGGATTGACGCCGGGATCACTGACCAACCAGGCATTCTCGCCAACACCCGATCTTAGATGTCCTTACACGCAGCATCCGCTCGTTGCCGCTCGCGGCCCACAGCAGGCCGCGGCCTTGCTGTTTTCCTCTGCCAGCCAGCGATCGCGCGGCTTGCAGCTTGCCGGTCGCGGCGAAAGCGTAACGTGGACGGCGCCGGCGCGGAGAACCGGCGTCGCAGCGCAGTAAAGCTGCATCGGCTGCACGCCGTCGCTGACTTCGAAGGTGAGCTTCGCCGAACCATCCAGCTGCACATGGTCCGTCACCTTGCGGATAATGGAATAGAACTTGCCGGCCGGCATATGCGTGCGGTCGCCCTCCTCGATGTCCCAGAGTTGGATGAAGATCTCCGTCCAGGCCTCGGGATTGGCGCCGCAATCGAGCGCTGAGAATTGGCCCGCCTTGACCTCGGTGATATGATAGCCGGGCTTCACCGGTTGGCCGCCGTAATAGAAAACCAGCGGCGAGTCTCTCTCGCCGGCGAGTATGTTGAGCAGCAGGCCAAGATTGATGTCGCCCGCCTGAATTTTGCTATTGTCGATGGCGTTCATATCAGCTAATCCTCGTTTCAACACTTCAAGGATTATTGAAATATGGATCAACGTCAAGCCCTCGTCGCATTCGGTGCGCTCTCGCAGGAGACCCGCCTGCACATCGTCCGCATGCTCGTAGTATCGGGGCCTGACGGAATGGCGGCGGGCTCAATCGCCGAAAAGGCCGAAGTCTCGCCATCCAACATCTCCTTCCACCTGAAGGAGCTGGAACGCTCCGGCCTGATTGCCCAGCAGCGGGAATCCCGCTCGATCATCTACACCGCCAATTACGAGGCCCTCGGCGGCCTGATCCGTTTTCTGATGGAGGATTGCTGCGGCGGCAACCCGGAGATCTGCGCTCCGGCTGCCGCCGTCGCCGCATGCTGTACACCTGCAACCAAGGGGGAACTGCAATGACCACAGACCGCGTTTACAATGTGCTCTTTCTCTGCACCGCCAATTCATCCCGCTCGATCCTGGCGGAATCCATCCTGGAGACCGAAGGCAAGGGCCGGTTTAAGGCCTATTCGGCAGGCAGCCAGCCGAAGGGTGAGGTCAATCCCTATGCGCTGAAGGAGCTTGCGGCGCAGGGCTATCCCACGACCGGCTTTCGCTCGAAGAGCTGGGACGAGTTCGCCGAGCCTGGAGCTCCGGAGATGGACTTCATCTTCACCGTCTGCGACACCGCCCATGGCGAAGCCTGCCCGGTCTGGATCGGCCATCCGATGACCGCCCATTGGGGCGTCGAGGATCCCGCTGCCGTCGAGGGCAGCGAAGTCGACAAGGGCCGTGCTTTCGCGCAGGCCGCCCGCTTCTTGAAGAACCGGATCATTGCCTTCCTCAGCCTGCCGCTGTCGTCGATCGACAAACTGGCGCTGCAATCGCACCTACATCAGATCGGCGCCATGGAAGGCACGACCGCAAAACCGTCCAAGGCCGGCTGATGGCGTCGTTCGATTTGCCGCGCCGTCTGGTCGCTGAAGCCCTCGGCACCGCCATGCTGGTCGCGACCGTCGTCGGGTCCGGCATCATGGCGACATCGCTGACTGAGGATGTGGGACTTGCCCTGCTCGGCAATACGCTGGCGACGGGCGCCATCCTGGTGGTGCTGATCACCGTTCTCGGACCGATCTCCGGCGCCCACTTCAATCCGGCAGTCTCGCTGGTCTTTGCGATGTCGCGCGTACTGCCGAAACGCGATCTCGGCGGATATGTCGTGGCGCAGATTGCCGGCGGTGTGGCTGGCACAATCGCCGCCCACCTCATGTTCGACCTGCCACTCGTCGAATTGTCGAGCAAGGTTCGAACCGGCGGTGCGCAATGGTTCTCCGAAGTTGTTGCCACCTTCGGCCTGGTGGCGGTCATTCTTGCCGGCATCAAGTTCGAGCAGAAGGCGGTGCCGTGGCTGGTCGGGCTTTATATCACCGCCGCCTACTGGTTCACCGCCTCGACCTCCTTCGCCAATCCGGCCGTCGCGCTCGCCCGGTCGCTGACCGACACCTTCTCCGGCATCCGCCCGGTCGATCTGCCCGGCTTCTGGATCGCCGAAATCGCAGGCGCGGTCGCAGCCCTTCTCCTCTTCACCTGGCTGTTGCAGCCAGGCGCTTCATCAACCCTGTCGTCAGAGGCAAAGCTATGAACGTCACCATCTACCACAACCCGGCATGTGGCACGTCCCGCAATACGCTTGCGATGATCCGCAATGTTGGCATCGAACCTGATATCATCGAATATCTGGAAAATCCGCCGTCACGTGCCGAACTGGTCAGGATGATTGCCGGCGCCGGCCTCACCGTGAGGGAATCCATTCGGCAGAAGGATACCCCATACGGCGAACTCGGCCTCGACAATCCAGAACTCAGCGACGACCAGCTTCTCGACGCCATGCTCGCGCAACCGATCCTGATCAACCGGCCATTCGTCGTCACGCCGCTCGGCACACGTCTGTCACGGCCGTCCGAAGTGGTTCTGGAAATCCTGCCGGAGACCCACAAGGGCGCTTTCACCAAGGAAGACGGCGAGAAGGTGCTCGATGCCGAAGGCAAGCGCATTGTCTGATCTGCCTGCAGCGTCCCCGATGCATTTGCATCAACCGGATATGGATGCACTCAGGCCGGCGTTCTCGACGCATAAGCCGCGCATCCTGATCCTTTATGGCTCGTTGCGAGCAGTGTCCTACAGCCGCCTCCTCGCACAGGAGGCCGGGCGGCTGCTCGAATATTTCGGCTGCGAAGTGCGGATCTTCAATCCCGAAGGTCTGCCGCTGCCCGACGCGGAACCGGCGAGCCACCCAAAGGTCCAAGAGCTGCGTGAATTGTCTGCATGGTCGGAAGGCCAGGTCTGGGTCAGCCCTGAACGGCATGGCGCAATGAGCGGCATCATGAAAGCGCAGATCGACTGGATTCCACTGTCGGTCGGCTCGGTACGGCCGACACAAGGCAAGACGCTGGCGGTGATGCAGGTCTCCGGCGGTTCCCAGTCCTTCAATGCGGTGGGCCAGCTTCGCATCCTTGGCCGCTGGATGCGGATGATCGCTATCCCCAATCAGTCCTCGGTCGCGAAAGCTTTCCAGGAATTCGACGCGGACGGCCGTATGAAACCCTCATCCTATTACGACCGCGTCGTCGACGTCTGCGAGGAACTGGTGAAGTTCACCCTGCTGACCCGTGACGCCTCGAATTATCTGACCGACCGCTACAGCGAGCGGAAAGAAGAAACCGAAAAGCTCGAACAGCGCGTGAGCCTGAGATCCCTATGACAATCGTCAGCACCGAACGGCCGCCGGTAGCCGCGATCGCCGCACTCGGGCTGACGCAGATCATCGGCTACGGGACGCTCTATTACAGCTTCAGCATCCTCGCGCCTGATATGGCGAGGAGTTTCGACTGGTCGACGGAATGGATCTTCGGCGCGCTCTCCGCCGCCCTTCTGATCGGCGGCCTGGCAGCACCTCTCATGGGCCGATGGATCGATCGCTTCGGCGCCGGCCGCGTCATGACATCAGGGTCGGCGATTGCCGCCGCCGCCCTTGTCGCCTGCGCCTTCGCGCCGGGAAAGATCGCCTTCGTCGCAGCCCTGATCGCCGTCGAGACAGCGTCGAACCTCGTGCAATATGGCGCTGCCTTCGCCCTGCTCGTCCAGATCAGGCCGCGGGTCGCCCAGCGCAGCATCACTTACCTGACCCTGATCGCCGGCTTCGCCTCGACCATCTTCTGGCCGATCACCACAGCGCTGCACGCGCACCTGTCCTGGCAGAACGTCTATCTGATCTTCGCCGCCCTCAACCTTGCGGTCTGCCTGCCCATTCATGCCTGGCTGTCCCGTGGCGTCAGCGAAACGCGCAAGCGCGAGGCGGGGGAAGCCGCAAAGCACGTCGAGCCGGGCCTTCAGCCGTCGATGCGCAGGCCGGCCTTTGTCCTGATGGTGACGGGTTTTGCTTTGGAAAGCTTCGTGAACGCGGCACTTCTGGTTCACATGGTGCCCGTGATGTCGGCGCTCGGCCTCGGCGCCATGGCAGTGGTGGTCGGAACGCTCTTCGGCCCGTCACAGGTGTTGAGCCGCCTCATCAACATGGTCTTCGGCGAGAGCTTGTCGCAAGTGATGCTGGCGATCATCTGTGCCATCCTGCTGCCGACAGCCCTTGTCATCCTCATCGCCACCGCACCCTCGGTGCCCGGCGCGCTGGTCTTCGCCGTCGTTTTCGGCCTCGGCTCGGGCCTTAACAGCATCGTCTACGGAACCTTGCCGCTCGCGCTCTTCGGAAGCGATGGCTACGGCCAGCGGCAAGGACAAATCATGTCGGTCCGTCTCGTCGTCTCCTCGATGGCGCCGTTCGCACTCGCCTTCCTGATGGGTAATCTCGGCGTATCGTGGTCGCTGTCGATCGCTGCATTGCTCAGCACCGTCGCGGTTGCCGCATTCTTCGCCATTATGCGGCTGACGCGCCCGGTTGCCGGGCCGGAAACTGTTCCCAATCCCCGAGAAGCTTGAGCGCATTAGTCAGACAGGCGCTACTTGACGACGGCCGAGCCCTTGACGATGTCGATCGTCTCGCCGCCGTCGAGCCCGATGCGGTCGCCGTCGGGCGTTGTCATGAAGCAGCCGGAAGCACAGAGGTTTTCCGAAGCGCCGGCATCGACCACGACCTCGACGCGCTGGCCGCTCTCGGTGATGACGAGCACGACGGCTGCCGGATCGGTGTTGGTGATGGATGCCGCTTCAGCCGCGGTTGCGGCAAGCAGCGGGACAAGCAGAACGGCGGCAAATCTTGCCATCATGTGCGGCGGCGCTGGCGCGCCCTCCCCTCGAACGATCGGTGCTGCCCCCGGCAGCGATCCCGATAATGGAGATCATGCACATATAGCTGTGAATGATGGCTGAATGACCCGTTCAGCCTTTCCGATTGCCGTCTGCCGTCTTGCTGCGCAATTGCCGCACCGGCTGCTCTTCCTCTTCCATGAGCGTGTCCGCCGAGCTTTCCTGCTCGTTGGGTTGATCCCTGCCCGCTTCGGCAAGCGCGGGACGAGCCTCCCGATGGATGGTAAGATCGGTCTGTGGCAGCGGGATCTCGATGCCCTCGGCCTTGAAGCGCTTGAGGATCTCGATCCTGAGATTGTTGCGCACCGCCATACCGTCGCCCATGTCGGCGAGGAAGAAGCGCAGCTCGAAATCCAGCGAATACGGACCGAAACGCAGGAATTCGACATGCGGCTCCGGGTTGCGCATGACGAGCGGTATCTTGGCCGTCAGCTCGAGCAGGATGTCCATCACCTGCTGCGGATCGGCGTTGTAGGCGACGGAAACCGGGATTTCCGAGCGGCCGATCTTGTTGCGGTGCGTCCAGTTGCCGACGAGGCCGTTGATCAACTCGGAATTCGGCACGATGATCGACTGCTTGCGGAAGGTCTCGATCTCGGTGGCGCGCACCGAAATGCGTTTAACGATGCCTTCGGCCGTGCCGGAAACCACATGGTCGCCGACCTTGAACGGCCGTTCGACGAGCAGGATCAGGCCGGAGACGAAGTTGGAGACGATGTTCTGGAGACCGAAACCGATACCGACCGAAAGTGCGGAAGCGACGAGCGCGAAGCTCGACAGGTCGATGCCGGCCGCCGAAACGCCGATGATCGCCGCTATGCCGACGCCGAGATAGCCGATGCCCGTCTTGACCGAATTGCGCACGCCAAGATCGACATGGCTTCTGGCCATCACATTGCCATCGAGCCAGCGCTGCAGCCAGCGCGTCAGCAGGTAGACGCCGGCAAACAAGAGAATGCCGGTGCAGATGCCGAGCAGCGAGATGCTGATACCGCCGAGCCTGACCTCGGTAAACAGCCGATAGGCAAGAATCTGCAGATCCTGCACATGGAAGCCCCAGAGCAGCAGGATCAGCGGGATGCCGACGAGAAGCGCCACTGCATAGATGGCAAGGCCGACGAGCAGGCCGGCCTGATCGATCGCCACCGGCCCGAGCTTGAAGCGGCGCGTCAGGAAGCTTGCGAAGAAGGTATCGCCGAAGCTTTCCTGCCTTGATATCGCCTTGCCGGAGAGCAGGCCGACATACATGGTGGCGACCAGCGCGCCGGTGATGATGAGCTGCGTGGCGACGAAGCGCGCGAGCCCGACATAACCCGTGAGCGCTGTGAGGATGAGGCCGGCGCCGACGACCCGCAGGATGATCGCCATGCCGCGAGGCCAATGCCTTCCCGGCGCATCGGGATCGCCGTTCTTCGCCAGCATCGGTCTGCCGAAGGAGACCGCGATCAGGATCAGGCCGATGATCAGCGCGGCAATCAGGCTCCTGATCACGGTCAGCACCAGCGGCGAGCCCATCGCCTCGCCGATCGTACCGAACAGATAATCGAGCGCGTTGACGATCGCCATCGCCAGCAGGCAATAGCCGATCGAGCGAGCGCCGAGATTGGAAAGCCTGACGAGCCGCCAGCGGGGTTCGCGCGGCGCGAAGATGGCGTTGACGAAGCGGCCGACGAAATAGACGAGCCCGATCGCTCCGAACAGGGCGCCGATGACAGGTGCGATGTCGGGCCGCAGAACATTGAAACTGTTGAGGAAGAAGAACGAGGTGACGAGCAGTACCGAGAGCGCCATGGTGCGGATCAACGTCGACCAGAAGGCGATCGACAGCCGGCCGATATAGGACGGATTCTCGATCGCCTCGTCCCGGCGCAGGTACGAGCCGAACAGCCGATAGCTGCCGGATAACAGGATGAGTGCTGACGCAAGCGACAGGAAGATCGCGGCAAACAGCGGGAACCGCTTGAACTTCCAGACGAAAGAGGCCCAGCTCGACAAAGCCTGCGAGAATTCGCTGACCTCGTGCACGAAGGCACTCGCGGCATCGTCGAGCACCGAGACTGAGATCTCGGTGCGCCTGAAAAGCGTGTCGGCGAAAAGTCGCCGCCGCATCTCGATGATCTCGTTGAGGAGCTTCGTCACCGCGATCGACAGGTTTTCGGCGTCACCGGTCACCGCGTTGATCTGCGCGCGCTCGGCAGTAAGCGCATTGCGCTCGTCCGCGACAATCTGCGCCTCGGGCGGCTGCCCGTCCTTCGGCGGATCGCCGATCTCGGCAAGCCGGTTCTTGATCTGGTCGAAACGCGGCCTGAGATTGACCGATATGGTGATGACGGCGCGGCTGAGCTCGTCGGCCTTGGTGGCGAGCCCGACCAGGGCATCGTCATTGTCGGCATTCTGCTTGGCGCCGTCCTGAAGCGCCGTCAGCTGGACCTTCGCCTTTTCGATCTCCTTTGTCGCCTGGTCGAGCGGCGTATCGGTAAGCGGTGCCTCCTGCGCGACAGCCGGTGCCTGCGGCTCCTGCGCGAAGGCCGCAGCACCCTTGAAATGCGCGCCGGCGACCGCCAGCGTCAACAGAAGAATGGTGCGAAGCAGGATCGGTCTCAGCCGCAAAAGCGCCTCCGGAAGGGTTATCGTCGGAATAGAATGCCAGCTTGTCTTAGTAAAGAAAGGCGACAGAAAGGCGGAAGCTCCCTGGAAAGGCTTAGAAACCGGCGCCGGGCGTAGAGAGATAGTCGCACTCTGCCGCCGTCGACTCCCGCCCGAGCATGGCATTGCGGTGCGGAAAACGGCCATAGGCGGCAATGACGTCGCGGTGGCGGATCGCATAATCGCGATATTCCTCGTCGCCGAGGGCGGTGAACAATTCCACCGAACGCTCCTGCTCGCTGAGGTTTTCGGCATGTTCGAACGGCATGTAGAAGAAGGTGCGGCATGCGCTCTCGACCGCGCGGTCGGCACCCGCCGCAAGCGCCAACTTGGCTTCCCGAAGCGCCAGCCCATCGGTCGCAACGGCAAGCGCCGTGCCGCGATAGATGTTGCGGGGAAACTGGTCGAGCACGATGACGGCCGCCAGCCGACTGACAGGGTCGGCCCGCCATTCGTCGCTCACGCCTGCGGCAAGCGCCAGATGCGTATCGCGGAAGCCTTCGCGGATCTCGGCGTCAAGCTCCGGCGGCGCGCGGAACCACAGCTCCCGGCCGCATCGGATGAACCAGAAATCGTAAACCTCCTTCGGCGTACGGATCGTCGGCATGTTTTCATCCCCTAACGTTAGGTTTGTTGATGCAATGTCGGTAAATTATTGTAGGAAAAGGGATAACACCGTGCCGGTGGCCCCCTCATCCGGCTGCCGCCACCTTCTCCCCGCTGGGGAGAAGAGATTCGCGGCAACATCTCCATTCCCCCTTCTCCCCTCGGGGAGAAGGTGCCCGTAGGGCGGATGAGGGGGCCACACGGCACACCCTACGCTGCACGGCCTACTTCCCCTCATGCAACGAAAACACCAGCGTCGCCTTCGTCCCATCATGCCCGGGGTCATAGGCGAAATCCGATTTCAGGCTGGCTGCCATGGCCGCCAGGATGCGTGTACCAAGGCCGGTTCCCCTGGCCGGGCTCGACGGGTCGAAACCGGCGCCGTCATCCTCGACTATGACGCGCAATGTCTCATCCGTCTGGTCGACGATGACGCGGATCTCGCCTGGCACGCTGTCCGGATAGGCATATTTGAAGGCATTGGTGACGAGCTCGCTGACGATCAGCCCGAGCGTGATCACCTTGTCGGTCGCCAGATTGACTGGCTGCGCGGTCAGCACGATCCGGTGCGGCCGCTTGTCGTCGCGCATCGAGGTTTCGAGTTCGGTGAGCAGGCTGTTCAGATATTCATCGACCTGCACCGAGCCGACCTGCCGGTTGGTATAGAGCCGGCGGTGCACGCTGGCGATGGCGTTGATGCGCATCTGTGTTTCGTGCAACGCGTCGATCGCCACCTGGTCCGTGGTCATCGAGGATTGCATGCGGATCAGCGCGCCGACGAGGCCGAGGCTGTTGGCGATGCGGTGATTGACTTCGGCAAGCAGCATTTCTGCAAGGTCGCGCTGCTGGCGGATCACCTCCTGTGCCTGCGCCGTCTCGCGGCGAAACCGCGCCCGCTCCAGCGACTGTTCGAGGGCGGCGGCGAGCAGGTCGAAATAATCGGCTGAGATCCCCTTCAGCATGTAATCGTCGGCGCCGGCTTTCAGCGCGGCGACCGCGATGCTGGTATCGTCCGAACCTGTCGCATAGATGACCGGCGGATGATCCGGCATCGCCGTGATGCTGGGCAGAATGTCGAGGCCCGTCTCGCCGGCCAGGACATGATCGAGCACGACGGCGTCGATACCGCCTTCGCCAAGTCTTGCAAGGCCGGCAGCGCCGCTCTCGGCCCACTCGACCGAAAAGCCGCGCCGACGCAGGTTTTTCTGCAACAGTAGGGCAAGCCCCTCGTCGTCGTCGATATAGAGGATGTGGATCAGGGCATCCGCATCGCCGCTAGAATTGCTCATTCGGTCTCCCGGCGTTCTCTCGCAGCGACGACCGCCCGCAAGCGTCCGAGTCGTCCGCATGGCAATGTCGTATTGCATTGGCCGCCTGGGGTAAACAGCGGTTATCCCTCGCTCTTGTCGCAGGCGGCGCGGAAGGAGGATGTCGGGAAGCCGGCATTTTCAGAACATGACCCTGACTTGGGAGGATCCCTATGAAAGTCGTTGAAGAAGATGGGGAAACGAAAACCTGAAATGAGATGCATGAACGCCGCGCGGCCCGATTGGTTCCGTAAATAAGCTAATTTTTCTGGAATTTCCGATGGCCGGATACTTCGGCCCCTGCCTCTGCCGGCAACTGCAGGAAGCGTAGCGACGAGACGACGCCGATCGCGCCGACCAAGATGAAAGCCCAGCGGAAATCGGCAAGAACGGGATTGTCAGCGCCCCTGAGAGCCGAGGCGATATTGAGCACGGCCGCCGCCACCGCCACGCCGAGTAGCATCGATACCTGCTGCAGCATGCTCGACAGCGTCGAGGCCGAGCTTCGCTGCGCCGGGCCGATATCGGCAAAGGCGAGCGTGTTCAAAGCGGTGAATTCCATCGACCGCGACAGGCCGGCGAGGAAAAGCAGCGCATGGATGAAAAACGGCGGCGTCTCCGGCGAGAGGAAACCGCAGCCGACGATCGAAAGCGCTGCGATCAGCCCGTTGACCCCAAGCACTGTGCGAAAGCCGAAGAAGCGCAGCAGCGGTGTCGTCACCGCCTTCATGCTGAAATTGCCGAGGAAATAGACGAGTAGATAGGTGCCGGCGGCAATCGAGCTCAGGCCGAAGCCGAGCTGAAACAGCAAAGGCAGCAGAAACGGCGTCGCATTGATCGCCACCCTACAGGCCGTGCCCGCCGACAGCGTCGACATCGAGAAGGTCTGGATGCGGAAAGCCGAAAGGTCGAGCAGCGGATTGTCGACGGCGAGGAAATGCCGCGTCGCCATGACCGACAGCACGATGCCGGCTGCCAGCATCGATATGACCGGCAAGAGACCGCCGTGCCATTTGACTGAAAGCTCCAGTGCGGCAAGCAGGAAAGTCAGCCCGGCAGCACTGAGGACGAAGCCGACGAAATCCAGCCGGCCGGGATTGGTTTCGCGCTGCTCCGGCACGAAGCGCAGCACCAACGCGATGCCGAGGATGCCGATCGGGATATTGATGAGGAAGTTCCAATGCCAGCTGGCATAGGTGGTGATGAAGCCGCCGAGCACCGGGCCGAGCACCGGCGCCGTCAGCGCCGGCCAAGTGATCAGTGCGATCGCCTGCACGAGTTCCGACTTGCGGGCATTTTTCAAGACGATAATGCGCCCGACCGGCGTCATCAGTGCGCTGCCCGCCCCCTGCACGGCGCGCCACAGGACGAACTCCGCAAGGCTGCCGGAGAGCCCGCAGAACAGCGAGGCGCCGGTGAAGACGGCGATCGACATCAGGAAGATACGGCGCGCGCCGAACCGGTCGCCGAGCCAGCCCGACAGCGGAATGAAGGCGGCCATCGTCAGCATGTAGACGGTGATGCCAATGCTCATCGACACCGGCTGCACGCCGAAGCTTGCCGCCATCTGCGGCAGCGAGGTGGCGACGATCGTGCCGTCGAGGATCTGCATGAAGAAGGAAACGGCAACGACCAGTGCCACGATCTTCGCCTGGCGGCCGCCTGCGGCCTCTTGCCCATTCTCGCTCGTCTCTGCCGTGGTCATCGATCTGCCAATGAAAATTCAAGATGACGCGGCAGGCAAACGGGAAGGAAGCCGATCAGAGATCTGCCGCGCGGAGGAGCGCGGACATGGAAAGCCGCGCACTGGCTGAATACGCCCGTTGCATCCGGCCGGAAAGGCTAAATCTCGCACTGCGCGGGAATATTCCCGATGCGGCCCGATACCTAGAGCATGATGCCGAAAAGTGTGAGCGGTTTCGGACGACATCATGCTCTAACTATATAACGTAGAACAGGATTCAAGAAAAAGGCCCCACCGAAGCGAGGCCAAGCTTGAACCGCTCCGGGGAAATACGGGAGCGGCGTGCAGTCCATACCGTGCGATTCATGTCGCAGCGAGGCCAGATGTCGCTGCATCGGTACGCTCGCCAAGAATTTTTCGCGTTCTGCCGAAAAAGATCGGCCCCCCAAAACTATCCGCCCATGTGGTGCGACGCCTGTCGCATTGCAGCAACGATTGGCGCTTGCAATGTTTATAAAAATAGATATCACTAAACATATTGCTAAACATGATGATTGAGGAGTTCATGTAAGCATTCTCTGAAGTGGGTGAACATGCGACGCCGGCGGGGAGCCGGCTCTTGGTTCTGGGAGGAACTTATGCAGAAAACATCGAAAGCCCTTTTCGGGCTAGCCACGGCATTCGTCATGTCGTCGGCATTGCCCAATCTCGCCAAAGCCGATGAACTGACGCTGTGCTGGGCCGCATGGGACCCCGCCAATGCACTCGTCGAGCTGTCGAAGGATTTCACCGCCAAGACCGGCACGCAGATGAAGTTCGAATTCGTTCCCTGGACGAGTTATGCCGACCGCTTCCTCAACGAGCTGAATTCCCATGGCAAGCTCTGCGACCTCATCATCGGCGACAGCCAGTGGATCGGCGGCTCGGCCGAGAATGGCCACTATGTCAAGCTCAACGACTTCTTCGACAAGGAAGGCATCAAGATGGATGACTTCGTGCCGGCGACCGTCGTCGGCTACTCGGAATGGCCGAAGAACACCCCGAATTACTGGGCGCTGCCTGCGATGGGCGACGTCGTCGGCTGGACCTACCGCAAGGACTGGTTCGAGAAGCCGGAACTGCAGAAGGAATTCAAGGAGAAATACGGCCACGATCTCGCAGCGCCGAAGACCTATGGTGAGCTGAAGCAGATCGCCGAGTTCTTCCAGAAGCGCGAGATCGACGGCAAGACCGTCTACGGCGCCTCGATCTATACCGAGCGCGGCTCCGAAGGCATCACCATGGGCGTGACCAACGTGCTCTACGACTGGGGCTTCCAGTACGACAACCCGCAGAAGCCCTATGACATGGAAGGCTTCGTCAACTCGGCCGATGCGGTCAAGGGCCTCGAATTCTACAAGTCCCTCTACGACTGCTGCACCCCGCCCGGCAGCTCCAACGTCTACATGGTCGAATCCGCCGATGCCTTCAAATCCGGCCAGGTCGCCATGCAGATGAACTTCGCCTTCACCTGGCCCGGCCTCTACAAGGACGAGAAGGTCGGCGGCGACAGGATCGGCTTCTTCCCCAATCCGGCTGAGAAGGCGCATTTCGCCCAGCTTGGCGGCCAGGGCATCTCGGTGGTCTCCTACTCCGACAAGCGCGACTCCGCCCTGCAATACATCAAATGGTTCGCACAGCCCGACGTGCAGGCCAAGTGGTGGGAACTCGGCGGTTTTTCCTGCCTGAACTCCGTCGTCAACGCGCCGGACTTTGCCAAGAGCCAGCCTTATGCCCAGGCCTTCCTGGACTCGATGGCGATCGTCAAGGACTTCTGGGCCGAGCCGAGCTACGCCTCGCTGCTGCAGGCCATGCAGAAGCGCGTCCACAACTACGTGGTCGCCGGCAACGGCACCGCCCAGGAAGCACTCGATGGCCTGGTGAAGGACTGGAGCGACGTCTTCAAGGACGACGGCAAGATCTGACGCGTGGCATCCCTGATGCGCGCTATCCTCGGCAGGATGGCGGCCCGGATCGGCAGACGAGCCGGGCCGCCAGATTTCCCATATCCCAAAAGACCCAGTAATCCAAAAAGGCCAGGTGAAAACTTGACTATTTCCCCTTCCTCCATCGTCGAGAAGGCAGCCGATGCGACAGTAAGGGCAACGCCCTCCACGGTCGCCCGGCGCGTCCGCGGCCTCTCCGACAGGGCAATCGCTTGGCTGTTCATTGCGCCTGCCATCACGCTGCTCTTGGCGATCAACATCTTCCCGCTGCTTTGGGCGGTCTATCTCTCCTTCACCAACTACCGCGCCAACCGGCCGAATGCGCCGGTCCTGGGTGTCGGCTTCGGAAATTACCAGCGCGTCCTCAACGATCCCGATATCTGGCAGGCAATGCAGACCACCGCGCATTTCGTCTTCTGGACGATCGTGCTGCAAACAGTGATCGGCTTTACGCTCGCCTATCTGATCGACCGCAAGTTTCGCGGCCATGCCTTCTGGACGACGATCATCCTGATCCCGATGATGCTGTCGCCCGCCGTCGTCGGCAATTTCTGGCGCTTTCTCTACGAGCCGCAGATCGGCCTCTTCGCCTATGCCGTGTCGCTGGTCACAGGCATTCCGACATCGGATATCCAGATGCTCGGCAATGTGACGCTGGCACCCTGGGCAATCATCATCGTCGATACCTGGATGTGGACGCCCTATGTGATGCTGATCTGCCTCGCCGGCTTGCGCTCGATCCCCGACTATATCTATGAGGCAGCCGAGGTCGACCGCGCTTCGCCATGGCGCCAGTTCTGGTCGATCACCGTGCCGATGGCCCTGCCCTTCATCATGCTCGCCGTGCTCTTCCGCGGCATCGAGAATTTCAAGATGTTCGACATGGTGACGCTGCTCACCGGCGGCGGTCCGGGCTCGGTCACCGAAGTCGCCTCGATCACGCTGAAGCGCGCCGCCTTCGAAAGCTGGGCGACCGGCCGGGCCTCGGCCTTCGCCATCATCCTCTTCGTCGCGGTGTTCGGCCTCGCCAACATCTACGTCAAGGCATTGAACAAGGTGAAGCAACGATGAGCGCCGCCAACTCCGCCCATTCGGTCGTCGAACCGAGCTTGTCCAGCAAGCGCATCGCCGCCACGATTGTCGTGCTCTATGCGCTGATCACCCTCATCCCGCTCGTCTGGATCTTCCTGACCAGCATCAAGTCGCCACCGGATTCAATCAGCTATCCCCCCAAGATCGTCTTCACCCCGTCGCTCGAAGGCTATTGCAACCTGTTCACGACGCGCACGCGCCAGACGCCTGACTATATCGCCTCGCTGCCGGCACCGGTCGGCACCTGCGATGAGGTGACGCGCAAGCGCAACATGGTGATAGCAGGCCCGTCGAATTTCGTGCCACGCTTCGTCAATTCGCTGGTCATCGCCTTCGGCTCGACCTTCCTGGCGGTCTTCCTCGGCACGCTCGCCGCCTACGGCTTCTCCCGCTTCAGGGTGCCGCTCGCCGACGACCTGCTGTTCTTCATCCTGTCGACGCGCATGATGCCGCCGATCGCCGTCGCCATCCCGATCTACCTGATGTATCGCGAGCTCGGCCTGTCCGACACCGCCTTGGGCATGATCCTGCTCTACACCGCCGTCAACGTCTCGCTCGCCGTCTGGCTGCTCAAGGGCTTCATCGACGAAATCCCGCGCGAATACGAGGAAGCGGCAATGATCGACGGCTATACGAGACTGCAGGCCTTCCGCAAGGTCGTGCTGCCGCAGGCAACGACCGGCATTGCCGCGACCGCGATCTTCTGCCTGATCTTCGCCTGGAACGAATATGCCTTCGCCGCCCTTCTGACCTCGGGCGAGGCCCAGACCGCGCCGCCCTTCATCCCGACGATCATCGGCGAAGGCGGACAGGACTGGCCGGCGGTCGCCGCCGGCACGACGATCTTCCTGATCCCGATCCTCGTCTTCACCATTCTCCTGCGCAAGCAGCTGCTGCGCGGCATCACCTTCGGAGCCGTCCGCAAATGAGCCATCTGATCGAAACGCGCACACGCACCCCTGCCCGCCCGAAACGGCCGTTCTTCCTGCGGCGTGGCCCGATGGAGGCCATCGCCACCGTGCTGATCGGGCTCGGCTTCCTGATGCTGTTCCAGCCCTTCCTGCTGGTGCTCTATACCTATTCGCTTGTGACCTTGCTCATAGGCACCGTCATGTTCATCATCGTTTCGAAATTCCCGGAGTGAACCATGGCGGACATCCGGATCGAAAATCTCCGCAAGGAATTCGGCAGCTTCGTCGCCGTCGAGGATTCGAGCTTCACCGTCCATGACGGCGAGTTCCTGGCGCTTCTAGGCCCTTCCGGCTGCGGCAAGACGACGACGCTTCGCATGATCGCCGGCCTCGAGCTGCCGTCGAGCGGCAAGATCTATCTCGACGGCGAGGACGTCACCTTCAACCGCGCCAGCGCCCGCGACATCGCCTTCGTCTTCCAGCTCTTCGCGCTCTATCCGCATATGAACGTGCGCAAAAATATCGGCTTCCCGCTGCTGTCGCAGGGCATGCCCAAGGCCGAAATCCATCAGCGTGTCGAAGAGACCGCGCGTCTGCTGCAGATCGATCATATTCTAAACCGCTCGGTCTCGGGCCTTGCCGGCGGTGACCGGCAGCGCGTGGCGCTCGGCCGCGCCATCGTCCGGCGTCCGAAATGCTTTCTGATGGACGAGCCGCTCGGCACACTCGACGCCGAGTTCCGCGAGATCATGGTCCATGAGCTGCGCGAACTGCACAACCGCATCCACGCGACCACCGTCTACGTCACCCATGACCAGCATGAGGCGATGGCAATGGCCGACAAGATCGCCGTCATGAACCATGGCGTCATCGAGCAGTTCGGCACGCCGCAGGAGATCTATGCGAAGCCGGCGACTATGTATGTCGCCGATTTCATCGGCTCGCCGCCGATGAACTTCATGCGCTTCACCTCCGGCCTGAAAAGCGGCGACCGTTCCATCCTGCTCGACGGCGTCGATGTTGCCGTTCCCGAAATCCATCAGGACATGGCCGAAAGCGAACTGGCGCTCGGCGTGCGGCCGGAGCATATCCGCTTCAGCGACGCCTCGCAGCTGCGCGGCGCCGTCTATGGCGCCGAATATCTCGGCACCAATCAGGTCGTGGCTGTGGAAACCCCGGGCGGCCTGATCAAGGCCCGCGTTCCCGCCAATCGCAGCTTCCAGATCGGCGAGACCGTCGGCCTCGAATTCAACCCGGCGAAACTCGCGCTCTTCGACTGCACGTCCGGCCGCGCGGTGCCATCCTCGCTCTATCAGGAGACCCGGCATGGCTGATGTCGTCCTCAGGAACCTCGCCAAGCGCTTCGGCGACACCCAGGCTTTGGTCGACCTCGATCTTTCGATCCGCGACGGCGAGTTCGTCGTGCTGCTCGGGCCGACCGGCGCCGGCAAAACGACGACGTTGCGGCTGATCGCCGGCCTCGAAAAGCCCGATAGCGGCGGCATCGAGATCGGCGGACGCAACGTCGCCGCCGAAGCGCCTGCCGAACGCGATGTCGCCTTCGTCTTCCAGCAATATTCGCTCTATCCGCATATGACGGTTTACGAGAACCTCGCCTTCCCGCTGAAGGCGCCGGTCCGTAAGCTGAGTGCAGCGGAGATCGACCGGCGCGTGCGCGAAGTCGCGCGCATGGTCCGGATCGACCACAAGCTGGAGAACCGCTCGACCAGGCTTTCCGGCGGCGAGATGCAGCGTGTCGCGATCGGCCGGGCGCTGGTGCGCCGGCCGGCGATCTATCTGATGGACGAACCGCTGTCGTCGCTTGACGCCAAGCTGCGCGCCGAACTGCGCCTGGAACTGAAGCGTATCCAGAAGGAACTCGGCTCGACGCTGCTCTATGTCACTCACGACCAAGTGGAAGCCATGACCATGGCCGACCGCATCGGCATCGTTGCCGAGGGACTGCTGATGCAGGTTGGAACGCCGCGCGAGATTTATGGTAATCCCGCCAACCTGCATGTGGCCGCCCGCCTCGGCCAGCCACATATCAATCTGTTGCCGGCCGACCTTCTCCCGGGCGGCCAGCCACCGGCCGGCACGAAAACAGTCGGCGCCCGCACCGAACATCTTGATATCGTCTTAGGCCCGGATGCCAATGCCGAGATCGATTGGATCGAGCATCTCGGCGACCAGAACCATCTGCATATCAGAGCTGGCAATCACAAGCTCGTCACACTTGCAGATCCTTATCTGGCGATTGCGCCAGGCGACCGAATCAGCCTGACGCTGCGTGATCCGCTTTATTTCGATGCGGCTGGACAGCGCCTGTCCTGACCGGCAAACAGACATGACGATGGCATGAAAAACCAACAGACGGGTCTCAATCGATGAAACATTTCTTCAACCGCAGGGAAAACATCGTCACCGAAGCCTTGGACGGTCTGCTTCTGACGAGCAGCAAAGGCCGTCTTGCCCGCCTCGACAACTTTCCCGACATCAAGGTGATCCTGCGCGCGGACTGGGACAAGTCGAAGGTGGCGATCATATCCGGCGGCGGCGCCGGCCATGAGCCCTCGCATGCCGGCTTCGTCGGTAAGGGCATGTTGACGGCTGCCGTATCCGGCGAAATCTTCGCCTCGCCGAGCGTCGATGCGGTGCTGACGGCAATCCGCGCCGTGACCGGCCCGAAAGGCGCCCTGCTGATCGTCAAGAACTACACCGGCGACCGCCTGAATTTCGGCCTCGCCGCCGAGAAGGCGCGCGCCGAGGGCTTCGACGTCGAAATGGTCATTGTCGCCGACGACATCGCCATCCCCGGCATCACCCAGCCGCGCGGCGTCGCTGGCACGCTGTTCGTCCATAAGATCGCTGGATATCACGCCGAAAGGGGCGAGGACCTGAAAACGGTCGCAGCCCATGCCGCGGCTGCGGCCGGCGACATCGTCTCGCTCGGCATGTCGCTTTCCACTTGCAGCGTGCCCGGCCAGGCGCATGAGGACCGCCTCGGCGAGAACGAGGGTGAACTTGGCCTCGGCATCCATGGCGAGCCCGGTGTCGAGCGCATCACTTTGCAGCCGGTCGTCGATATCGTCGCCACCATGGCAGCGCGCCTGACCCCGGCCTTGCGCGAAGGCGCAAACCACGCCCTCCTCATCAACAATCTCGGCGCGGTGCCGCCGCTAGAAATGACCGTCATCGCCAATGCCGTGCTCTCATCGCCGCTTGCCGATCGCATTCGGCTGATCGTTGGCCCGGCGCCGATGATGACCGCGCTCAACATGAATGGTTTCTCGCTGTCGCTGATCCGACTGGATGCCACGCGCGAAGCGGCGCTGACGGCAGCGGTCGAGCCGCATGCCTGGATGCCGGCCGTCGAACGCCACGAGATCAGGGTCATCGCCGCACCGAGAACATCCGCCGGATTGAACGGCGCGGCCGTGGCCGGGGAGAACGCCCACAACCGGCGCCTGATCACGGCGCTCTGCGAGCATCTGATCTCACAGGAAAGCGAGCTCAACCGGCTGGACGGCCGCGTCGGCGATGGCGATACCGGTTCGACGGTGGCGACGGGCGCCCGCAGTGTGCTTGCCCGCCTGGACGCGCTGCCGCTCGACCGGCCGGCGGCAACGCTCGCCGCGCTCGGCGATATTCTCGGCACCAGCATGGGCGGATCGAGCGGCGTGCTGTTGTCGATCTTCTTCACTGCGGCGGCAAAGGCGATGGCCGACAAGGCCGATATATCGGCAGCCCTTCTTGCCGGGCTCGACAGGATGACGTTCTATGGAGGAGCCGCAGTCGGCGACCGGACGATGGTCGATGCGCTCTCGCCTGCCCTGCAGGCGCTCGCATCCGGCGATGTCGCCGCAGCCGCAAGGGCAGCCGTAGTGGGGGCGGAGTCGACCAAGACGATGACGAAGGCGAGAGCCGGACGCGCCTCCTACGTCGGCGAAAGGGATCTGGCGGGCGTTGCCGATCCCGGTGCGGTCGCGGTTGCCGGCGCGTTCGGCGTGGTGGCAAGCCTCGCCTGACCGGCGTAAAGTTCGAGAGCCGCGCGGGAGACGCGGCGACAGGGAGGATGGCAGTGCAGGCGGAACCGATGCTGGTGGCAGGATTGATCGAGGTGTGCCGCGCGACGATCGCGGAGAACACCGATCGCCTCTGCGCACTCGATCGCGCCATCGGCGATGGCGATCACGGAACCAATATGCGGCGCGGCTGCGAGGCGGTGAGCGCCGAGGGCGAGAGCCTGTCCAGCCTGCCCTTCCCCGATGCCGTGGAAAAGATCGGCCTGACGCTGGTGATGAATGTCGGCGGCGCGGCCGGACCGCTCTACGGCACGCTGCTGATGGAGATCGGCCGCGAGCTTCGCAAAAGCGAGGAAAAGGCGGTTTTTTCGCAGGTGCTGAAACAAGCGATCGACGCCGTAGCAAGGCGCGGGCGGGCGCATGCCGGCGATAAGACGCTTCTTGATGTGCTCTATCCCGTGCATGCCGCACTGGCAAAGCGGTCTCCACTTGGCGACATCGCCCGCAAGGCCGAACGGTCAGCCAGCAGGACCGCCGCGATGAAGGCGATGCGCGGGCGCGCCGCCTATCTGGGCGACCGCTCGATCGGCCATGTCGATCCCGGCGCGTCGAGTTGCGCGCTGCTGACCACGGCGATCTGCCGCTACCTCGGGGAGCACCGCCCCCAATGAATGCAAGGACCGACATGAATGGAAAGACCGCAAATGTGGGTATCGTGATCGTCTCCCACTCGCCGCTGGTGGCAAAGGGGATCGCCGACATGGTGCGGCAGATGGTCGGCGACTGCGTGCCGCTCGCCTGGTCGGGCGGCAATGTCCATGGCGAGCTCGGCACCGATGCCGGCGGCATCCTCAAGGCGATCGAGGCGGCCTGGTCCGATGCCGGCGTCGCCGTCTTCGTCGATCTCGGCGGCGCAGAAACCAACAGCGAGATGGCGATCGAAATGCTGGGCCTTCCCCGTTCGGGCCTCGTCTCCATCTGCAACGCGCCGCTCGTCGAAGGCGCCGTCGTCGCCGCTGCCGAGGCGTCGGGGGGCGCGTCGCTGGCCAAGGTCGTCGCCACAGCCGAGGAACTCTCCCCCTGATGACGAGCGGATTGCGGATTGAAAAACAGGAGCCTGGTCCATTGCATGTGAATTGCCAGACGGAGGTGGAAGTCAAGCACGGCGTCGGGCTGCATGCCCGCCCCTCCGTCACCTTCACGCGGCTTGCCAAGTCCTTCCCCTGCTCGATCGAGGTCGCCGTCAACGGCAGCGATGTCTGGCTGAACGGCAAGAGCATCATCAAGATCATGGGCGCGAGGATCCGCAAAGGATCGATCCTCCGGATCCGCGCCGACGGCATTCTGGCCGAAGAGGCGATCCGCGCCCTGAAGGAACTCATCGAGCGCAACTTCGATGAGGAAAAGAAACATGGCCGAACCGCTTAAGCTGAAGGCAAAGAGCGCATCCCCGGGTATCGCATCCGGCCCGGCCTTTCTCGCGGAGGAGCCGAAGGCTCCTTCCGCTGCCGAACGGCCGGACGCTGCCGCAGCACCCGGAACCGTCGGCGGATTCGGCGCGCTGGAAAAGGCGATCGACATCTCGATCGGCGAACTCGAACGCCTCGCCGAGGGCGCCGACGCCGAAAGCCGCGATATCATCGATTTCCAGATCGAGGTGCTGCGCGATCCGACGATCGCGGAGGCGACGGGCGCACGCATGCAGGGCGACGAAAACGTCGTCTTCGCCTGGGTCGCCACCCTGGACGCCTATATCGGCGAACTCGAAGCGGCTGATGAGGAACAGATGCAGGCCCGCGCCGTCGATATTCTCGACATCAAGAACCGCGTGCTCGGTGCGCTCGCCGGCACTCCGATCGCCGATTTTCCGCTCGGCTCGGTCTTCGTCGGCAAGGACATGGAGCCGAGCCGTTTTCTCGCCCATGACTGGTCGAAAGGCGGCGGCATCGCGCTTTTTGCAGGCAGCACCGCCGGCCACGTCGCCCTGCTCGCCCGGGCGAAATCGGTACCGATGGTGGTCGGCACCGGCCGCTTTTCGGTCGCGGAGGGCGATCCTGTCAGCGTCGATGGCGACGCCGGCACGGTCGTCCTGCAGGCGGGCGGCATGCTGATCCCGCCGCTTGCACCCCCACAAGCGCCCGCCGGCGACACGCAAACCGAAAGCGGTGAACTGCGCACGGCAGACGGTGTGCCCATCCTCGTCTCCATCAACATCAACGATCCCGCCGAGATCGATGCGCTCGATCCGGCAACGGCGGGCGTCGGCCTGATGCGCTCGGAATTTTCCGTCACCTCGCTCGCCGATGCCGCCAATGAGGAACGGCAGCTCGCGATCTATCGCCACGTGATGGAACAGGCGGGCGAAAAGCCGGTGACCATAAGAATGCTCGATATCGGCGGCGACAAGCCGCTCGCCGGCCTCGAAGATCTGCCGGCTCTCTCCCCGGGCCTGCGCGGCATCCGGCTGCTGCTTGCCCGGCCGGAAATCGCCCGCGTCCAGGCCCGCGCCCTGCTGCGCGCCGCCGTCTTCGGCAAGCTGTCGGTAATGCTGCCGATGGTGACCTTTCCCGACGAGATCGACAGGATGCGCGAAATATTCCGCGAGGAAGCCGAAAAGCTCGGCCGCCGTTCCCTGCTCCATCGTATGCCGCCGATCGGCATGATGGTGGAGGTGCCGGCAGCCGCATTGATGCTCGACACTTTTGGATCTGCCGCGTTCTTCTCGTTCGGAACCAACGATCTCACCCAGTATCTCGCCGCCTCCGCCCGCGACGACATCGACGCCGATGCCGGCAAGGCAGCGCCCGCCGTGCTCCGGCTGATTGCCCAGGCGGTGAAGCTTGCCGCCGGCAAGCCCATCAGCATCTGCGGCGACATGGCCGGTGACCCGCACTATCTGCCGGGATTACTCGCCGCCGGCCTCCGGCATTTTTCCGTGGCGCCGGCCCCGCGTCCCGCGATAAGATCGGCGATCATCGGCCTCAACGCCGATGGCACAAGGGCAGCCGGAGAGTAGAATGGCGCGCGAAGACACCGAAGACGCCATTATCGCCTACAAGTCCATTCTGGCGCAGATCATCGACAACAGGCCATCGGGCACGCGCCAGCGCCTGGCAAGGGCGCTTGGAAAACACCGCAGCTTCGTCACCCAGATCACCAGCCCGACCTATGCAACGCCGCTGCCGGCGCGCCATCTCGCGACGATCGTCCGCGTCTGCCATTTCAGCGCCGCTGAACAGGAGCGCTTTCTCGAAGCCTATCAGGCCGCCCATCCCGGCAAGCTGCCGGACCTCGGCCATTCCGAGAAATTGCGGCATCTGTCGCTGATGGTGCCTGATTTCGGCGACGACAGGAAAAACCGCCTGCTGGAAGAGGCGATCTCCGATCTGGTGCAGAAGATCGTCGCGCTTTCAGTGGCGAGTGAGTAGTGAGCAGATTAACGTAACGTAATGCCCTTGGCCTTGGGAGAGGCTTGATGAAGAAGTTCATGAACACTGCGGAAACCATGGTCGCCGAAAGCGTCGAAGGCTTCGTGCGCGCCCATGAGGCCTTCGTGGTGTTCGGGCCCGAGCGCAAATGCATCCGCCGCCGCCATCTTACCCCTGGCAAGGTGGCGCTCATATCAGGCGGCGGCGCCGGTCATGAGCCGATGCATATCGGCTTCGTTGGCCACGGCATGCTGGATGCCGCCTGCGTCGGCCATATTTTCACCTCGCCGACACCGAGTCAGATCATTACCGCCATCGAAGAGGCCGATACCGGCGCCGGCTGCCTGCTCGTGGTCAAGAATTACGACGGCGACCTGATGAACTTCGAAATGGCGATCGAGATGGCCGGCGACCACCACAGCCTCGACATGGTGGTCGTCAGCGACGATATCGAAACATCGAGAACGGGCGAAGGCCGCGGTCGGCGCGGCGTCGCCGGAACGCTGATCGTCGAAAAGATCCTGGGTGCTGCGGCCGAACGCGGCATGCCGCTTGCCGAGTTGAAGCAGCTTGGCGAGGGGTTGAACACGCGCATCCGCTCGATGGGTGTGGCGCTGAACGGCGTGACGGTGCCGCACACCGAGCGCACGACGTTTGCGCTCGGACCCGACGAAATGGAAATGGGCGTCGGCATCCATGGCGAGCCCGGCCATGCCAGGCAGCCGTTCACCACCTCCGACGCCATCATCGGCCATCTCTGCGAAACCATCGCCGGCGACATCGCGGCAGCGCCGGGTACGAAGGCGCTGCTCTTCGTCAACGGCCTCGGGGGCACCCCGCCCGCCGAGCTCTACCTCGCCTATAACAGTGCCCGCCGTTTCATCGAGGAGAAAGCCATCCCGGTCGAGCGCTCGCTGGTCGGAACCTACGTCACCTCGCTCGACATGCAGGGACTGTCGGTCACCCTTGCCTTGCTGACCGACGAGGAGATCGTGCTTTGGGACGCCCCTGTGGCGACGGCCGCATTACATTGGGGCGGAATTCCGTGAATCTGCCTGCTGCCGTTACTCGTTTCGATCTCGACAAATGCGTGGCCGAAACCCAGAATAAAATTATTAACGCCTATTGTAGCGAGCCCATTAGTTGTCCCCTACGGAAGAATATCCATTACACATATTTTTTCGTCAGCGAAAACCTCAGTTAGGTTTCCACATCCATCGGAATTCCAAGCGACTGAGAAGTACGACACCCCACACCAAGTCCGAATCTCTTTAAATCTACTATTTATTTTCTTCGCAGCGGCTACCCGCTCAGAGGATCTTCGGATCTCATCATCTTCGTCGATAGTAGCTGTATCGAAGGGACCGTAAGACAGCCAGCTAAAGCTCTCCTGATCCATCCAAGATGAAAGCCGGCTAGCAGGCGTAGTAAGTGGAAAGGCGGCAATAACGTCGCTCTCAAAACTCCAGAAGAACCCAAGAAAACCAGAGGGAGGAGTGGGAAGGCTTGAACCTTCAATGTTTTGGTGACAAGTCAGGCCTGCCGCAGTCGCTTTAAATCCCGGCAAAAATACCAGTGCAGCGACAATAAGCCCGTAAAGACGAGGGCGACCGACAAACAAACTTCTACCCCCAATATTCAATCTTAAGCCGAGTAAATTCATCATATTTGCAGAACAAGTCTGATGCGGTGTTAAACAACAACCAGAATACTAATCCTCTGCGTGCATTTCGATCGCCAAAAACGTTTTACGTTTGAATTACTCTTTGCAAATGTCAATGCTTCAAAGGCCGACGCACATAAAAACTACGACATTCATAGGTGCCGCTTACACCTCGGCGAGTTTGGATTGCATATGAACGCATCCCGAGGACGTCAGATGTAAAGCGGCGCCATCTTCCTCCAGGCGCCGGCGCGGTGGGCGCGTCCGTCCCAGACATGCAGCTGATGGCCGATATTTTTTTCACCAAGCAGCCGGCTGAGATAGCGGTTATTGTCGAGGAAGGGGTCGGCATCGCCGATGGTGAGGACGATGTCGCTCTCGCGCAGCCTGTCTAGCCGCCAGTCGCTGCCAAGACCGGGAAGGAAATGCGTCGGCGTGTGGAAATAGACGCTGTCGTCGTAATAACCGTCGAACAGGTCGCCGAAGGATTCCACCCTCATCGTCAGGTCGTAGCGGCCGGAAAAGGCGACGAGCTTGCGGAAGAGATGCGGATGACGAAAGAACAGGCTTGCCGCCTGGAAGGCGCCGAGGCTGCAGCCGTGCACGATGGTGCAGTCATGCGGGTTCTTCGCCGCCATCAACGGCAGAACTTCGTGCAGGATATAATCCTCGAAGGCGCCATGCCGGCGGATGCGCTCGGCCGGGTGATGGTGGAAGGCATAGAAGGTCTCGACCGCCAAGCCTTCGATGCAATAGAGTTGAAGTTGTCCGGCCTGCAGCTTGTCGGCAAGGCTGCCGACCAGGCCGAGCTGCTCATATTCGAAGAAGCGCCCTTCCCGCGTCGGAAAAACCAGCACCTTGGCGCCGGCATGGCCGAACACCAGCATCTCCATGTCTCGATGCAGCCGCTGACTGTACCAGCGCAGATATTCGCGGTTCATGGCACCCTGAAAAACTGTCCCACCTTGTCGCGGAGAACCGCCTCTTGCTCAGCGCTGCCAGGATAGTCGAAATGCCCTGCATCCAGGATGAAGATTTCATTAAATTTTGGTATCGCATTCGCGACAGCAAACTGGCAGGGCGGCGCCACCGAAGGATCGAACAGCGCAACGGCAACCAGCATCGGCACCTTGATCCGCGAAGCGGCCGTTGCCGCATCGTAGAGCCGAAGCGTCTCGAGCACATCTGCGTGTTTCTTATAATACTCCTGCACCGATTGCGCGCTGCCGACTGTCGGCAAGGTCAGCCGCAGCGGCTGATCCCCGAAGCTCGGCAGCGCCAGATGACCGCGATCGATGCGCTGGTCGTAAGCAATCGCCATCGCCCCGACACCGCCGCCGAAGCTGATGCCGCTATAACCTATATGCCCTGACAGCCAGGGATAGAGCGCCGCAAGCGTCGAAACCGCGAGCCAGATATCCTCGACGCAGCCGCCGATGATATAGGATTTCGGCTTGTCGATATCGTGGAGCACATGCCAGGAGGGATTCTGCGAGATCGGCGGACGAGCACTAAGGGACAGCCCGCGGCAGCAGGGAAAGAGCACCGCCGTCTCCGTGACCGGCAGATCGAAT
The DNA here is from genome assembly GCF_025847085.2 of Rhizobium sp. BT-226. NCBI lineage: Bacteria > Pseudomonadati > Pseudomonadota > Alphaproteobacteria > Hyphomicrobiales > Rhizobiaceae > Rhizobium > Rhizobium sp. BT-226. Next base: position 969,994 of record NZ_JAOYTI010000001.1, read on the forward strand.
TCAGGCCGATCCCGCCCGCCATAACCATGCCCGACGACGAGGCCGCGCCGCACCTCCCCCTTGCGCGGCAGGATGAGCCAGCCGCCAATGCGGAAAGAGCCGGTCGAGAGATAGACGAGGTCGAGCACGTGCCAGTCGGGATGGGTGATCTTGCTCCGGCGCAGCACCGGCTGCGGATCAACCGCCAGCGCTTTCAGATAGCGCGCCTGCCAGAACGCATCGAAACCCTCAGGCGCCTCGGGCGGCTCGACCGCGAGAAGCTCCGCGAGAGGCATGCCGTAGGTGGGGTCGAAATCGAAGGGATGTGTCTTGGGAATGCTCATCCAAGGCTTTTCTCGTGAAAAGGCCGGCGGCGCAAGACTCTGCCTCCGCCGACCCGCAAAACGGCGCGGCCGGACAGCCCTCTATTGCCGCGAACCGTCAAAAAGCCCGCAGCCGATGGCACGCGCCGCCTTGAGATGAGCGGCCACATCGTCCGGCCCGGCTTCGAGCAGCAGCTCCGATGTCACTACGGGGGCGCCGCAATAGTTGAAGATGCCGTGATCGATCTGCGTCTTCATGGCGCCGAAATAGCCGTGCCGCGCATAGGTCCCGGCATCGGCGCCGCCAAGCCCGACCAGATGCACCGGCAGACGGCCGAGCAGCTTCGCCACCCCGGTACCCGAGCGATCGTCATAAGCCCAGCCATTGGTGAACACCCGGTCAATCCATCCCTTGAGCAGCCCCGGCATCGACCACCAGTAGACGGGATAGACGAGCACCAGCGCATCGGCGCGGTCGATCCTCGCCTGCTCGGCGGCGACATCGGCCGGCACCGCCTCGTCCCTCAGATGCAGGCCGAGATCGGCAGCGCTGAACCGGGGATCGAAGCCCTCGGCCGCGAGATCGGCAAACTCGACGGAATGGCCGGCATCGGAAAGTGTGACACCTTCGGCAAGATGGGCGGCAACGCCGTGGGTGAGCGACCGGGGATCGGGATGCGCGACGACGATGAGCGCGTGCATGCAGAAAACTCCTGTTGAATGATTGCGGACGGAAGACGCGGGCTGTATACCTTTGGTAAGCTACTTTCAGTAAGTTACTTTTGGTATATAGTGATGTCAAGCGCCGAAACAACAGGTCAGCCGACCGATCCGCAACCGCGCCGCCGCCTGTCGCGGCAGGATCGGCATCGCCAGTTGCTCGACGTTGCTTGGCAGATCGCCCGTGACGAGGGAACGGAAGCGCTGACCCTCGGCCGGCTTTCCGAGCGGGCGGGCGTAACGAAACCCGTTGTCTATGATCATTTCGAAACCCGCCCCGGCCTGCTCGCAGCGCTCTACCGCGAATTCGACGCCCGCCAGACGGCTGTGATGGACGCAGCCCTTGCAGCAAGCCAGCCGTCGCTCGTAGACCGGGCCACAGTCATCGCCACCTCCTATGTCGACTGCGTGCTTCTTCAGGGCCGCGAAATCCCCGGTGTGATCGCAGCACTTGCCGGCTCGCCGGAACTCGAAAGGATCAAGCGCGAATACGAAGCGGCCTTCATCGAGAAATGCCGCATCGCGCTTTCGCCCTTTACCGGTGCCGGCACGATCGCCGCAGCCGGCCTCTGGGCCATGCTCGGCGCCGCCGAAGCCCTCTCCTATGCCGCCGCGTCGGGCGACATCACCGCTGTCGAGGCAAAGAACGAACTCTTCGAAACCATCGTCGCGATGGTGGCGAGAAGTATGGGCGGCGGCACGCATCCCGCTCACCTGCGCGATACGGCCGGCCTCGCATCGAGATGATCCGGCGGGACTACCTGTATCGAATCCACCGCCCGTTTCGCCATGGAACTCGGTTATTTCGGGACGACCTGGTGAGCGACGCGACGGCCGCCTTCTCGCACCAAATGATGGATGCTGCGCACAAGCTGAACGGCCCGACCTACGCCCATGCTATTCTGACGACGGCGGAACTCATCGAAGTCTTGCCCAAGGCGTCTGCTTCAAAGGAGACAATGCCATGACCATGCTCTTCAAAATGCTCACAAGTGCCGGCTCGGAATCCCTGAACCGCGACCGGCGCAGGTTCCTGACCACCGCGGCGATCGGGATCGCCGCCGCGGGCGCGACCAGCCTGTTTCCGTCCTATCCGGCATCGGCTGCCACGGGAGATGCGATCCGCCCGTTTCGCGTCGACACTCCCGAGGCGGACCTCCTCGACCTTCGCCGGCGCGTGCTGGCAACACGCTGGCCCGAACGAGAGACGGTCGACGACCAGTCACAGGGCATACAGCTCGAAAAGATCAAGCCGCTCGTCGATTATTGGGGCACCGGCTACGACTGGCGAAAGGCGGAAGCGAAGCTGAACGCGCTGCCGCAATTCATCACCGAAATCGACGGCCTAGACATCCACTTCATTCACGTCCGCTCGAAACATCCGAATGCCCTGCCCGTCATCATCACCCATGGCTGGCCGGGATCGGTATTCGAGAACCTCAAGATCATCGGCCCGCTCACCGATCCGACCGCTCACGGCGGACGCGCCGAAGATGCGTTCGACGTGGTCATTCCGTCGATGCCGGGCTACGGCTTCTCCGGCAAGCCGACCGGCACCGGCTGGGGGCCGGACCGCATCGCGCGGGCCTGGGCGGAATTGATGAAGCGCCTCGCTTACAGCAGCTACGTCGCCCAGGGCGGCGACTGGGGCTCGCCGGTCTCCGGCGCGATGGCACGGCTCGCGCCACAAGGCCTGCTCGGCATCCACATCAACCTGCCGGCTGTCGTGCCGCCCGAAGTTGCCGCGGTGCTCGCCGCGGGCGGGCCGGCGCCGCAGCGACTCTCCACCGAGGAACGCGCGGCGTTCGATGCCCTCAGCGCCGCAGCCAAGATGGGGAACAGGTCCTATGCCACGATGATGGGCACGAGGCCGCAGACGATCGGCTACGCCATATCGGATTCCCCGGCCGGCCTTGCGGCATGGACGCTCGGTCATCCAGGCTTCACACACTGGACCTACGACAGCAGAGATCCCGAAAAGTCTCCCGACGAGGTGCTCGACGACATCACGCTTTACTGGTTGACCAACAGCGCCGCTTCCTCGGCCCGGATCTACTGGGAATATGGCGGCGGGCGCAGTCCCGTCCTTGCGGCCGGGGAGAAGACCTCCAAGATCGCGCTTCCGGTCGCCATCACCGTCTTTCCTGGGGAGAGCTATCAGGCCCCCGAGACATGGGCCCGTCGCGCCTATCGCAACCTTAGCTATTTCCACAAGGTCGACAAGGGCGGCCACTTCGCCGCCTGGGAGCAGCCGGAGCTCTTCTCCGCCGAGCTTCGAGCCGCGTTCAGGCCGTTGCGCCGACCGATATGAGAGGAGCGGCGGCCCCTCGCCGCTCAGGGATGCTGCCGCCTGGTATGATTGTCCATGATCGGCACGGGGGTCGCCTCCCTTGGCGCCAAGCTCACGGATTCCAGCCGCCGCTGCCATAAGCGCGCGTGATGATCTCAACCAGGTGGCCGTTCGGATCTTCGAAATAGACCCCGCGCCCGTTGTCGTGGTCATTGGTCTCGCTCGGCTTCCGCTGGCCGGGGTCAGCCCAGTAACGCAGGTTCCGCTCGCGAATTCGATTGAATATCGCCTCGAATTCATCATCTCCGACCAGGAAGGCGTAGTGTTGGCGGACGATCTCGCCTTCCGTATCCATATAATCGAGATTGGCGTCGTTGTCGGTCGTGACCATGTAGAACGGCCCCCAGCGCCGCGGCGCCGGCAGCCCCAACATATCGGCCAGAAAATCTGCCGAGGTCTTGCTGTCGCGAGCCAAGAGGATGGTATGATTGAAGTGGATGGCCATAGCGGTCTCTCGCAAACGAGGTGACCTGCAACTTCGATGGAGGCTTAGTTCGGTGAACACCCTCGGCCGCCTCTTGTTCCGAACCTCGGCCAAACTTGACGCGACCGTCGCGGCATCATGGCCCATCACCAAAGCAAGCGGTGACCAGCCGGCGAACGGCCCTGCCGCTTCCCGGCCTCGGCATCAGTCCGTATTCTGCCCCGCCGCCTCGAGGATCAGCTTTGTGATCTCGTCCGGGTGGGAGATCAACGACAGATGGCTGGCCTGGATTTCAATGGTCTTCGCGCCCATCCGTTTGGCCATGAAGCGTTCGAGATCGGGATTTATCGTCCGGTCCTCGGTCGAAACCGCATACCAGCTCGGCTTCGAACGCCAGGCGGCCTGCGTCGTCTTGCCGGTCAGCAGCGCCTTTTGGAATGGCTGCTGCACAGCATAGAGAACTTTCGCTTTCGCCTCCGGCAGGTCGCCGGCGAAATCACGCAGGAAGGCTTCCTCGCTCAGCCGCCCCTCGTCGCCGTCGAAGACGATGCCGGCCGAAGCCGGCGGCGTCGGGTAGGTCTTGGCGAGAGCGGTATAATCCTCACCTGCATCCGGCGCCCGCGCCGCCACATAGACGAGCGCCGAAACGTCAGGGTGCACGCCGGCCTCGGTGACCATCATACCGGAAAACGAATGCCCGACCAGAACCGTCGGGCCATCCTGCCGGTCGAGCACCCGCTTCACGGCAGCGACGGCCTCCGGCAGCGTCGTCAGCGGGTTCTGCACCGCCGTGGCATTGAGCCCGGCCGCCTGCAGGCGCGCGAGCACCTCGGTCCAGCACGAGCCGTCGGCAAACAGCCCGTGCGCCAGCACGACGTTGCGCGCCTTAACGGGAGCGGATGTCGCGGCCATGCCGCGGGTAGAAAGCAGAGAAGCGGCGGCGCCGGCAACAAGGGCAGCCGAGAAAGTCCGTCTGTTCATCATCATGATCTGGTTCCTTGTGCGTAGGGGAATTGAAGGATCGAAAGCATGTTGGCACGGAACCGAAGAACCGAAGCCAAGTCAAAATTGGTCTGTGATGCCGTATCGGAACGGTTCGCTTTGCCAGGCGCTGCCTTCGTCGCGTTGCGGTTCCAGTCGTATTCAAATGGTATTTGAAGCGCTTCGTGTATGCAGAAGCCTTGCTTACTGAGATTTATGTATTCCCATCCGATATAAAGTCAATTATTGAATACGTAAAACCTTCGTGATGCCATAAGTGTATACGCTGAGCGGCGCATCAATCGCATTTGCATACACAATCGATAGAGCCGTCGATGTTGAAACAGGTCGGGAGATAACGGAATGGCGAATGGATTCGAAACCGAGGATGACGGCGATGATCGCGGGTTGCTCTCCGACCGCATCCGCAACGCCCTGACCGACGAGATCGCCACCGGCACGCTGGCGGCGGGCGCAGCATTGGACGAACAGCAGCTTGCCGATCGTTTCGGCGCCTCCCGCACGCCGGTTCGCGAAGCGCTGCGTCAGCTGGCGGCGGGCGGGCTCGTCGAGCTTCGCGCCCGACGCGGCGGTGTCGTCGCCCGCATGACGCCGGAACGCATCATGGAAATGTTCGAAACGGTGGCCGAGATCGAGGCAGTATGCGTCAGGCTCGCCGCCTACCGCATGACGCCGCTGGAGCGCAGCCATCTGATCGAACTGCACGACCTCTCAGAGCCGATCGTCGAAGCCGGAAATTTCGATGCCTACGACAGCCTCAACCGCCAATTCCATGAAGCCATCTATCACGCCACCCACAATAGCTTCCTTGCCGAACAGGCGATCGCCGTGCGTAACCGCCTGAACGCCTTCCGGCGCACGCAGTTGCGCCAGGGCGAACGGCTCCGCCGATCCCGGGACGAACACGAGGCAATCATGCAGGCGATCGCCGAAGGCGACGGTGAGATGGCATCCCGGCGCATGCGCGCCCACATGCTGAACGCCGCCACCTCGCTCAGCCGTTTCATCGAAACCAACAAGCCGGGGGGAGTTTGACGTTCCTACGGCACGGGGCAGCGGTATTTATAGGCGATCAAGGTCGTCATCAGCTCGTCGCCGGTGGCCTCGCGAATGCCGGGATTCTCTTGGAGGAATGTACACAATGTATTGCCGATTGCTTCCGCAGTCGTTCCAACCGGCACACAGACGTTTACCCCAACGGAGTTGGCAAAATACGCCGAGTTCACCATTGCTTTGGGCGCAGGAACGACTTCGGTGAAAATACGGCGGGCCAAATACTCGTCCCGGTTCCACTTGTCCAACCAACCCGCGACATATCCGACGACAAACTGCCGTGAGCCGCCGCAATCAGAATAAAGGAGGTCACCGCTGGAAAATCCGGCGGGAATCTTTGCTGAAACCGTTGCCAACAGCGTGGCGATAAGAATGCCCGACATCACATCTCCAAAGCTCGCGATGGCGGAGCTTTGATCGGGAAAGTGTCGGAAATTAGCTTCAAACGTGTCATCTTTTTTGCTGCAACCAAAAAACAAAATGGCCGCTAATCTTGCTCAGCCTCAATAGAACCGACTGACCTCAAGCCCGCTGCCGACCGTCAGCAGCACGCTTGATATCCCTGGCTTGGCGCGAACGGCTTCCGCTGATCGGCCGATCATTGCCCCGGCGGAACGGCACCGGAAAGTTAAACTTTGGCAATCATCGCTCTTGTTGACCACCTTGCCGTTGCAGATGCCGCCGTCGTCGGCTACATCATGCCGTCAATGGTCGGGTCACCCGGCCACGTAAGCGTTAACGTCACTCAACGCGTATGATCGAACGGCTTTGCGGCTTCGATCTGCGCGACTGTGTCCTGCGGATCGAGCTTCAGAAGCCCCGGAAGGACACATGGATAACAATCAATTCAAAGTTCAAGCTTCATCGACCCCTGGCATTGAGCGGATTCGCCACGATACGCGGCGGCGCTTACTGACGGTCGAAAGCGTCATCAATATCACTCCGAGCATGCGCCGGGTCATATTGGCAGGTGACGATCTCGCCGATTTCATCAGTCTCGGTGCTGACGATCACATCAAGATCTTCACTCCCACTGCCGATGGTGGAGAAGAACGTCGTGACTACACGCCGCGCCGCTATGACAATGCCGAGCGGAAATTGACCATCGACTTCGCCCTGCACGAAGCAGGCCCGGTGACCCAATGGGCGATCAATTCGCGCCCCGGCGACAGGCTCGAGATCGGCGGACCAAGGGGCTCCGCCGTAGTTTCCGCAACAGTCAAACGGTGGCTGCTGATTGGCGACGAAACCGCGTTGCCGGCGATCGGCCGCCGGATCGAGGAGAGCGGCGCCGGAACCGTCATCACCACAATCGCAGCCGTCACCGGCCCCTTGGAAGAGCAGAGCTTCGAGACATCAGCCGAACTGCACCTCCACTGGGCGCATCGGCCTCTCTCGCAGGCAACCGATGCCGCAGCGCTGCTGAAGCTGTTGAGCGCGGTCGATATCCAGCCGGAGACCTTCGTCTGGGTCGCGGCGGAAGCCTCGGTGACACGCGATATCCGCGCCTACCTGCTGGAACGAGGTTGCCCACTCGGCTGGATCAAGGCGTCCGGCTACTGGGTATTCGGCAAGGCCGATACGACGGAGAAGTTCGGCTAGGCGGCGAGGCGTCTACGGACCGCCGCTCCCGAAACTGGGGCGACGGCCGGACAAGCTGATCGAAAAGAGTCACAAATTCAGTTGCGATTTAATCGGATACGATGTATATGTAACTCCTAGTATTCAGAGCCTGGATAGGATGAAACCATGCCCGTATCTAAAACCGCAAGACAGCCTGGGACGCCTGCGCCCGCCTCCCCGTCAGCGGGCAAGGACGGCCGGAAACTTTCCAACTTTCTGTGCTTCGCGGTCTATTCTGCAAATCTCGCCTTCGGCCGCGCCTACAAGCCGATCCTGGATGAACTTGGCCTGACCTATACGCAATACATCGCCATGGTGGCCCTCTCCGAAGAGGACGACCAGACCGTTGGAGTGTTGGGGGAAAAAATGTTCCTCGAATCCAACACGCTGACGCCCATCCTCAAGAAGCTGGAGTCGAATGGCTATATCACCCGTCACCGCGATCCCGCCGACGAACGGCAGGTACGGGTCAGCCTGACGCCGGCAGGGCGCCAACTCGTTGAAACCGATCCCGGCAACGCGCTGCTTGGGGCCACCGGCCTTGGCGACGACTTTCCCGTCGTGCAGAAATCGGTGACGACGCTGCGCGACAACCTCCTACGGTCAACTCAGGGCGAACCGGGGAAATCGTGATCGCGGCATTTGCGATCGCGGCATGAGGAAAATCAAAGACCTAAAACGTGGCAAGCGAATCTAAAGGATCGCAACACGCTTTAAGTCTACTGCCGCAGCGGCCGGAACGCCGTCCTGAGCTCGGCAGTGAAAACCATCGGCTGTTCCCAGGCGGCGAAGTGACCGCCCTTCGGCAACCGGTTGTAATGGATGAGCTTCGGATAGGCCTTCTCCGCCCAGCTCTGCGGCGCCTGGTAGATCTCGTCGGGAAAAGCACTGACCGCCACCGGGATCTTGATCCCCCTGGGGTCGAAGAACCCGCCCGACGGATGGTGCGCGTTGTCCCAATAGAGTCGTGCCGAGGAGATTGCTGTGTTCGTCAGCCAGTAGAGCGTGACGTTGTCGAGGATATCGTCCTTGGTCAACCCCTCGGGCTCTCCGTCGAAAACGCGGGCGATCATCCGATAACTGCGGATGTCGTGATCGAGCATCCACGACGCAAGCCCGACCGGCGAGTCGACGATCCCGTAGAGCGTCTGCGGCCGGTTGTTCATCTCGATGGCATAGCCCAGCCCATTCTTGTAAAAATCGTCGAGCTGATCGAAGGCGCGCCTTTCGTCCGGCGACAGGTCGGCTGGCGGCATGCCACCGGCGGCAAGAGCCTTGGCGATGTCAGCAGGAACCGTGGCCGCCATGTTCGTGTGAATGCCGAGCAATCCCGCCGGCTCCTGCACCGCCATCAATTCGGTCACCGCATTGCCCCAGTCGCCACCCTGCGCCACGAACTTCGTGTAGCCGAGACGTTGCATCAGCGTCGCCCAGGCATGCGCGATGCGGGGCGGGTTCCAGTTCCCCGACCCCGTCGGTTTCCCGGAAAAGCCGTAACCCGGCAAAGACGGGATCACCACGTCAAATGCGTCCTCTTCGCTCCCGCCATGCGCTGTCGGATCGGTGAGCGGTTCGATGATCTTCAGTTGCTCGATGATCGAGCCGGGCCATCCATGCGTGACGATCAGCGGCAGCGCATTTTTATGCTTGGAGCGGACGTGAATGAAGTGGATATCCAGCCCGTCGATCTCGGTGATGAATTGCGGCAAAGCATTGAGCCGCGCCTCCATCTTGCGCCAGTCGTAATCCGTCGCCCAATGCTTGGCGAGTTTCTGGATTGTCGCGAGCTGCACGCCCTGCGTATCATCCGCGACGGTCTCCTTATCAGGCCAACGGGTGGCCGCGACGCGCCGGCGCAAATCGTCAAGCTGATCCTCGGGGAAATTGACGCTGAACGGGCTAAGCCCGTCGCCGTTTGCCTCAGCGCTACGCGTCCCGGCAAGCATGCCGATGGCTCCGGCTGCGGCCGTGGCCGCAAGCAGCTCGCGCCGCGTGGGCGTTGACAGGGATGTGGGCGGCATGACGCTCTCCTCTTCGTTTGATCTGTTCGGAAACGGACGAAGATCGACTGACCGACCTCGTTCGCAACAGCAGGTCATTCGCGTCTGTCTGGGGACTATGCGCCCGGGCAATACAGGGGTCAACTTACCCTGTCAGGCTATGCCTCGACTGTCTCGATGGACGACCGGTCATTGCAAAGAGCCATGGCTGCGGGCAGCATGGGCGCGAGATCGATGAGGCAGAGGAGATTGCATGCCCGACATCGCGATGGGCGTCTTGAGCCAGAACGGAACCGTTCTTCTGGCCAAGCGCAGTTCCAAGCGCAGGGTGCACCCGGATCGGTGGAGCCTCCCGGGCGGCCATATCGAACACGGCGAAGACGCCGAGACGGCAATGCGCCGGGAATTGATGGAAGAAATAGGCGTGACGCCGCAGCGCTTGCAGTTTGCTGGGAAGTTCGTATCGGAAGACCCGCCTGAGGCATCCGTCACCTTCCATGTCTACCGCATCGATCAGTGGCACGGCTATCCGCGGCTGGTCGATGACGAACACACCGAGCTTAGATGGTTTAGTGTCGCCACGATAGAATGCGATGTCGAGCTGGCGCCACCTCAACTCGGCAAAATGCTCGCAAACCTGGTCAGCCGGGAGACGGGGAAGCCCGCTTAGATCTCTTGGCGGCCATGATCCCGCGCCGGCTGGGTCCTGAGCCTACGGAGCATGATGCCGGACGACATCGTCAAGCGCGCCTTCCTCCATCTTCTCGGCGGCCCTGGCATAGCCGCCGCCCATTCCATCGAGGAAATGCAGGTGCGAATCCGGCCTGTCCGATGGCACGAGACAGGTCATCAGCGCATGGGATTGCCAATGCAGTCCGAACTTGATTTTGCCGCGCGCCCTCGCCGGAACGAGGATCGCTTCGACCCTGTCGATCTGCTCCGGCGTGCAGTCCAGCGTCAGGCGCAAACCGTCGTCGAATTTGCGGAAATCCGAATTGGCGGCGACCTCCGCCCAGCCTTTCGCATCGACCTGCTTCCCGCTGTCTCCTGACATGGGAACATCGCCGGGAAGCGGATGAGATTGGCGCGGTGCGGCATCGAAAATCGCAAGCACGCGTTTCGCCAGCGCCGCAAAGACCTCGGGACGGGTATGGTCATTTGGCTCGACCAGCAGCGACAGGATCTCGCCCCTCTGGCTTGGGAACGGCGTCCAGTCACAACTGAGGCCGGTCAGATCGGGCTTCGTCGCGTAGCGGCCCGGCTTGACCAGATACCGGCCGTTCTTGATCTGCTGCTCCGCCCATTTGAGCCCGCCCCCTGTAAACATCGCATAGTTCGCGTTCCCGGAGGCGGCATAACGGGCAATTCTGACGTCGCGCCCACTGGTGCGGATTTCGCGCACGGTCAGCAGCCCGATACGAAGGGTAAGATCGAGATCGGCTCTTGCAAAGCCCGCGACCTGCCGCAATGCCGATGTCGCCGCCATGATGCCTTGCGGCGGCAAGGCAAATGCCGCCCCGTCTCCGCGAAACACGAAGGGGAAATCGAACGATCTCCAGGCATTGCCGAGGGCAGCGATAACAGATGCGCCCGCATAATTGACGTCTTCGTAGCGCCCCGACCGGATCGCCGTGGTCGAGTTGACGACATCAGTGATGCCGATCAGCCAGTCATCTGGCAACGGCTGATAGACATCGGGGTCGAGCACATGTGAAAACTCGTCATAGGCCTGGTGCGACTGGCCGTGGCTATTGATCATGGCTTGCTCTCCAGATCGGCAAGGTTTCCCGTGCCTGCTACCTCAGCAAGAGGTCTGCCGGCCGGCAGGCCCTCCGCATCAAATCCTTCGGCGATGACGTCTGCCCTCGCCCGCTCAGACAAGCTTGGTCTCGACGTCGATATTGCCGTGTGTCGCCTTGGAATAAGGGCAGATGCCATGTGCTGCCTCGATCAGCTCTTGCGCAACGTCGCGATCGATGCCGGATAGGCTGACATTGAGGCGCGCCCTCAGGAAGAAGGAGCCGTTGTCGGCGTTGAGAGTAATCTCCGCGTCGACCTCGGGACCGGCCGGCAGCGTGATCTTTCTCTGGGCAGCGGCAAGTTCGATGGCGCCGATGTAGCAGGCCGACCAGGCGATGCCGAACAGGTTTTCGGCGGCCGGATGCGGCTGCGGCAGCTTGATGTCGATCGTCCCGTCGCTGCTGCGCGCGGAGCCGTCGCGGCCGCCGGAGATGTGGGTTTTGCCGGTAAAGAGAAGCTTCTCGGTCATGGTGATATCCTTTCGGTCTAAGTTTGATACGTGTCCGATTAAATCGGATGCGCTTTAATACGCCCCACCAAAATCAATGTCAACAACATTCCGATTTAATCGGATGCGATTTATTTGCAAATGTGGAAACGCGCCATATCCGGGCAACCCTCAGCGGCAGCTATGCGAACAAGCTGGCCCGGCTCCGTTCGGGGCTGCCAGGCCGACGCCGCCGCGCTCCCCTTCGAAGATGGCGCCTTCGATGCAGTGGTCGCGATGCATATGCTCTATCACCTGCCCGACCCGGCCGCAGGCATGGCGGACATGTCGAGAGTGCTGAGACCGGGCGGCTTACTCGCAGTCACAACCAACGGCGCCGGCAATATGCGTGAGATCTACGCGCTGACGACCGTATTCGGCAGTGCCCCATACGATCCGGCTGCCGAAGCCTTCGGATATGACGCTGCCGAGCGATCGATGCGGTCGCAGTTTGGAAACGTGATAATGTCGCAGCAACCGGCAAGCCTGCGGATCACCGAGCCTGAGGATGTCTTCCTGGCGCTCACCTCCTATCCGCCCGGCGATGGCGCCGACGAAACCCAACTCGTCAGGTTCCGTCAAGCCATTGCCGATGCGTTCAGCCAACGCGACGGCGTGCTTGAGGTCAGCAAAGAGACTGCGCTGTTCCTGAGCAGAAAGACGGTCTGATCGGTGCCGTGGGGCGTTCAGACCTTCTCTTTTTTCCTGATTTTTTCCTTCGGTTCCACCGGTGCATCGGGCGTCGGCGCCAACAGCTTGCGCAGCGACGAGATCTTGTCCTTCACCAGCGGCCGGAAGCGCGTGGCACGATAGGGCATGTCGGCCGCGCCATAACCTTCCGGCCCGTCGTCATTGCCGCGGTTGATCTCCGCGAGCTTCACCCCGATGAAGGTGCCGTCGATATAATGGGTATATTCACCCACCCAGCGGATCGTATAGATCTCGCCCTTGCGGATCAGCTGGTCGATGCTGACATGCTTGAAGGTGTCGTTGATGCAGATGACCTTCTGGCCGACATGGAAATCATAGCTCATGGATCAAACTCTCGAAACGCAATCGGCTCGCCGATCTATAGCGCGCCCTGCGGCAGGGATGAACCGTTTTTTGGCAGCCGAGGCCGATGCTGCGACATCAGCCGCACCCGCGCCGCATGGCTTAGGCGATATGCATCAGTCGCAATAGGCCTTGCCGCTCTTGCGGGAGCGAAGATCGAAGTGGAAGTGGTTCCAGTGCTCCGGGTTGCTGCCCGGCCCGAGCACGGTATTGAAATAGCGGCAGCTGTCGCTGCGCACCGCCTTCAGCAGCCGCCCTTCGCGTAGCGAGAACAGGCCCTTCTTGCGCACGTCGATCTCATGGCCGTTCTTCAGCACGAACTTGCCGACGTCGATGGCGTTGCCGCGGGCGTGTTCCGACATCGGATTGTATCTCTGCCGGCTGTTGTTCATGCGCCGGCAGGAATAGCCGCCGAGCGGCTGGATGGTCTTGATGCCGGACCAGTAACGGTAGCGGGCGGACGGCGCCAGTTCGTTCTTCACCCATTTGGCGAAGGCAAGCGTCACCTGGCAGTTCAGCGTTACAGCCGGGCGGACGCCGATATTGCCGGAAAGCCCCTTCAGCGACACCGGATAAGGCACCCGGCAGGCCGGGCCGTTCGAAATCGGCGGCTTGTCGTCGAAGAGCACCCCCATGCGCTTCAGCTCGCGCCGGCAGGCAAGCTCGGAGGACGGCATGACGCTGGGATCGACGGGTGCTGCCGGTTGGCTCATCATCGGATTGTTCGGCCGCAGCATCGCGACCTCTTCGCTCTCGTCCTCTTCGGGAACACGGGCCGGCGCCACCACAGGGCTGCCGTCGTTCCACGCGGGCGCCCGGCTCATCTGTGCCTCGGCCGCCGGCTGCGGCATTGGCTGCTGCGGGGGCTGGCGCATGGGCTGGTTGAGCTGCGTTGGATTATCGGTGCCGATGCCGTCGACAACCGGCTCGGTGGCGTTGCCCTCGGCGATCTGCTGATGTTGTTCCTGCGCCAGCCCGACGACCGGCTCCGCCCCGAGATCGTCATCCATGTTGACGCCGCCCGACGGGATCGCAAGCGCCTGCGTGCCGCCCCAGTTGCCGCTCGGTTGGCCTGCCGCCAGCGCCTCGTCGCTGTCGATCATCGGTAGCCTACCCCCCTGCGCCCGCTGCGCGTGGCCGGTGCCGGCAAGGTTTGGCGTATCGAGATAATCGACGGAGCCCTGGCTATTGCCGACGGGCGCGCTGGAAACCGGATAGGAGGCCTGGCTCTCCACCGGCGCCATGCGCACGGCAGGCGCCATGCGCGCTGCCCCCCGCGACGGCGAAATCGAGCTGACCCTGGTGCCGTTGTCGACATTGGCCGGCGGCACCAGCCCGTCGCTGATCGAACAGGTCGTCAGCGCCACCGAGAGCAGCACGGGCAAAAGGGATCGCCGAGGAAAGGAAACAAACGCCATACTCTTATCGCTTCCGCAGGCTGGCTGGGCAGTGACCGAAAAAACTCACTCCAATTTTAATTAAAAACGGTGAATGAAAACTTACCGGCACAATCTGAACGCGACGGAAATGAAAAAGGCCGGTTTCCCGGCCTCTCATCTCTACGTTTCCTCACGCTGCCCGTGTGTATCGGGTCACCGGCGGCGGCTCCCCGCGCAGGCGGAAATTCGAAAGCAGCGTCTTCAGCTGGGTGCTCTCGTCGGCGAGCGTGCGGCTTGCCGCCGTCGTCTCCTCCACCATCGCGGCATTCTGCTGCGTCATCTGGTCCATGTGATTGACGGAGCCGTTGATCTCGTTCAGCCCGGTCGACTGCTCGCGCGCCGCCGTCGCGATCGATGCGACGTGATCGTTGACCTGGTTGACCAGCGCCTCGATCTCCAGCAGCGCCTCGCCCGTCGAGCGCACCAGCGCCACCCCGCCCTCGACCTCAGTCGCCGACCGGCTGATCAACTCCTTGATCTCCTTGGCCGCATTGGCGGACCGCTGGGCAAGTTCACGCACTTCCTGGGCGACGACGGCAAAGCCGCGGCCCGCCTCGCCCGCCCGCGCAGCCTCGACGCCGGCATTCAGCGCCAAAAGGTTCGTCTGGAAGGCGATTTCGTCGATGACCGAGATGATCTGACCGATGCGGTTGGACGAATCCTCGATCCGGCCCATCGCCGTCACCGCGTTGCGGACGATCTCGCCGGATTTTCCGGCACTCGCCTTGGTCTCGGCCACCATCTCGCGCGCCTCGTTCGCCCGTTCGGATGCGGTCTTGACCGTCGCGGTGATCTCGTCGAGCGCTGCGGCCGTTTCTTCCAGCGCAGCAGCCTGCTGTTCCGTGCGCTTCGACAAATTACCCGTCGCCTCGCTGATATCGGACGCGCTGTCGTTGACGACGCGGCTCGATTCGGCGATCGCGTGGATGACGCCGTTCAGCGCGTCGACCGCCGCATTGAAGTCATTCCTGAGCTTGGCGTAATCGTCGCCGATATCGCCGATCGCGACCGTCAGATCGCCGCTCGCAAGCTTTTCGAGGCCGACGCCGAGCGCCTGCATCGCATGGGTCTGCCGTTCGGAGGCAGAGCGCAGGCTCGCCTCGTTGCCGCGGCGCTCTTCTTCGATCTGCCGCTGCCTCTCGTCTTCCCGACCGCGCAGCGCGCTGCGCTCATCGACGGAGTCGCGCAGCACCAGCAGCACCTTGGCCATCTGGCCGACCTCGTCGCGATACTCGCTGCCGGCGATCTCTACCGACGCTTCTTCGGCAGCAATCGCATTCATCGCTTTCCTCAGCCGGGCAATCGGCGCCGTCACGCTGCGCACGATGGCAAAGGCGATCGCGATCGTCGCCGCAGCGCCAATCAGGCAGGCCATCGTGGCCCAGAGCAAATTCTGGCGATAAAGCGCGGCAAGGTCGTCGGCATAGACGCCGGTGCCGACGATCCAGCCCCAGGGCTCGAAACCGGCGACATAGGAGTATTTCAGCACTGGCTCATCGGCGCCCGGCTTCGGCCAGAGATAGTCGACGAAACCCTTGCCGTCCTTCTTCACCTTATTGACGAACTCGACGAACAGGAATTTGCCGGTCGGGTCCTTCATCTGCGAGATATCGGTACCATCAAGCGCCGGCTTGATCGGGTGCATCACCATTTTGGGATGCATATCGTTGATCCAGAAATAGCCGTCGGCGCCGTAGCGCATCGCGCCGATCACGTCCTTGGCGGCCGCCTGCGCCTGCTCGCGGGTCATCGTGC
Organism: Rhizobium sp. BT-226; assembly: GCF_025847085.2. NCBI lineage: Bacteria > Pseudomonadati > Pseudomonadota > Alphaproteobacteria > Hyphomicrobiales > Rhizobiaceae > Rhizobium > Rhizobium sp. BT-226. The sequence goes on from NZ_JAOYTI010000001.1 coordinate 986,002, forward strand.
CCGCCTGCTCCATCTTGTAATATTTTTCGAAGATGCCGAGCGCCGTCGCATCGAGTTGCGCCAGCCCTGCCTTCCGCTCCGCTTCCAGCTCGGAATAGGAATAGTTCAGAAAGAAGACCATCGTCGCCGTGAGCACGGCAAGCGTGAAGGCGACGAGGCAGTAAAGACGGGTGGAAATCTTGACGTTGCGCATGAGGTTCCCGGCGATTCTTTGTGTGAGATCAGTCCCACACTGAACCATCGGAATTACTGGAGCGTAAAGCTTAATTAGAAGATGATTAAATAACGTAAGGGGATGCTGCGGTTGCAAAATTCAACCAGTTGAAATCGAATGAAATTTCAATTGGAAACGGATGCGGCATTTCTTCCGTTCATCGCCCGCAGCGCCAGGCCTTCCCATCTTTTACAGCCCACGGCCTTGCACTAGGGTCTTTCTCAGTGAATCACACACCCTACCCTGCGCCAGATGGAGAAGATTTGATGACCGATGCCGCCAAGCCGAGAGGCGAACTGACGCTGCGCACACTTGCCATGCCTGGCGATGCCAATCCGGCTGGCGATATCTTCGGCGGCTGGGTCATGGCGCAGATGGACCTTGCATCGGGTATCCGTGCGGCCGAGCGCGCCAAAGGCCGCGTCGTCACCGCTGCGGTCAAGGAAATGGCCTTCGAGCTGCCTGTCAAAATCGGCGATACACTGTCGGTCTATACCGATATCGAGCGTGTCGGGCGCACCTCGATCACGCTGATCGTCGAAGCCTGGGCGCATCGTTCACGTTACAACCAACAGGAAAAGGTCACGGCCGGCACCTTCATCATGGTGGCGCTCGACGAAGAGGGCAAACCGAAGCAAGTCCCCGAAGAGTGACAGGCCAGGATCGAAAGCATGGAAACGGTCAGCTCGCCGGAGGTTTTCCTTCACATCAAGGTGGTGATGGGCATGGTCATCAGCCTTTCGCTCGCGAGGGTGCTGACCGGCCTTGCCGGCATCGTCCAGCATCCTGGTAAGGCCAAGGTCTATCCGATCCATCTCGGCTGGGCGCTGTCGATGTTCCTGTTCATCATCCATATCTGGTGGTGGGAATATCGCCTGCAGGCCGTGCCTGCGATCGGGTTCGGCATCTATCTCTTCCTCGTCTGCTTCTGCAGTCTGTTCTTCCTGCTCTGCGCCCTGCTCTTTCCTGCTTCACTCGACGAATATGGCGGCTACGAGGAATATTTCATTTCCCGGCGCAAATGGTTCTTCGGCATCCTTGGTCTCACCTACGCGGTCGATGTTCTCGACACGGCGATCAAGGGCCACGAGCGCATCCTCTCGCTCGGCTGGGAGTATCCCGCCCGCAACATCGTCTACATCATCCTCTGCGCCATCGCCGCCTGGACTCCCAGCCGCCGCTTCCACGCAGCCTTCATCATCGCCAACCTGATCTACCAAGTCAGCTTCATCTTCAGGCTTTATGATGTGCTGGGGTGAGACGTGGTCCCACGAAGCGGGAGCAATCGGTGAATCGATTGCAAACGTCGAACGCCCTGAGCCATGCGAGGGGCCGGGAAGCGGCAAGCTCCCTGGCTAGCCAGGAGAGGACCTTATTCTTGCCCTTCGCTTACGCTCCGTGCATTCGCCCCGCCGCTCATCCCCTCAAAAACTGCGACCCCTTGTCGAACCCCAGCCCTGGAAAGATCTTCCCCGACAAATCATCCGCACTCACATCGAATTGCCGGTAGAGCATCGCCGCGGCGAGTTCGCGCACGTCGGCGGTCGGCATCAGGTCGCGGTCGTCGAGCAGTTGACCGTCACCAACGCCCGGCCAGCGGCCGAGGATGCGGCCGCCGTCGATCGCGCCGCCTGATAGCAGGGCGCAGCTGCCAGTGCCGTGATCGGTGCCGCCGGAGCCGTTCTGACGCACCGTGCGGCCGAATTCGGTCAGGGCAAGCACCACCGTCTTTGCCCAGATCTCGGGCCCGAGCGTGGTCTTCAACATATTGATCGCCTGCGAAAGGTCCTGCACCGGCCGTTTGAACTGGCCGGCCTGGCCGATATGCGTGTCCCAGCCTGATATCGAGAAGCTGGCGATGCGGTAATCGCCCTTCAGCATGTTGCCGGCGAGGGCCGCCACATCGGCGATCTTTGCGCCGCGCTGGCCCTCCGGCTCGACCATCATCGAGGCGGTGTCGGCCCGTGTCGCCTCGGCAAGCGCCTCGGCGAACGGCGGATCGCCGGCATAGAGCCGCGCCAGGAACTGCATCTCGTCGCGCGCCGGCGCCAGATTGGAATCCGACGCCCAGACGTCGACATTGTTCGGTCCGGAGAGGATCAGCTCCGTCGAGGTATTGATGTCGATTGCCTTGCGCGCACCCGAGCGCGGAATGACGGCGAGCGCCCGGTTCAGCCAGCCGGTCTTTTCCTCGGCGACATGCTCGCCGCCGGATTCCAGCATGTCTTGCCCGTCGAAATGGCTGCGCTGGTCGCGATAGGGTGTGGAGACCGCATGCACGAAGGCAAGCTCGCGGCTCTTCCACAGCGGCATCAGATCGGCCGCGGCCGGATTGAGGCCGAAATGCCCGTCGAGATCGAGCAGCCCGGTGTCGGGCGTCAGCGCCAGGGTCGGCCGGAGTGCGGCGAAACCGGCATCGCCATAGGGCTGAACTAGGTCCAGCCCGTCCATCGCGCCGCGCAGCACGATGGTGACGAAACGGTTGTCACCCGGCATCGCCGCGAGGGTGACGGGCGTGAAGATGGGAGCGGCGGCAAGACAACAGGCAGAGGTCAGAAAGCCGCGGCGGGAAAGCGAGATCTGGTTCATAACAGAGGCTCCTAACGGCGGTTGAATTCGGGCGATGCCAATACCAGCGTCAGCCCGCTGATCTTGTTCGGCGCCTGCGACACCACGCGGATCGTTTCGTCGCGCGCGGCATCGGCAAGCGTCGATTTCAGGAATTCGCGCGGATCCTCGTCCCGGCCGAACTGTGCTGCGGCCCGCCTTGCCCAGGCCAGCCGCTCGGCGAGCTGGCTGCCGGTGATCCAGGCGGAGAAGCCTTCCTCGAAACCGGCCGGGCTCGGCGGCAGCCAGGTCGGCTGGCCCATGCGCCTGAGCGCTCCCTGCCCCAGCGCCCGCGCCGTCCGGAACGCCTTGAGGCGCTTCTCCCTTGCCTCGCCGGCGGGATCGGTCGTCACCGGCGATCCAGCCATGCCAGGCGTGTTCGCCGCCATGTCGCCCTCGTCCGTGCCCTGCTGGTTCGCCGCCAGGAAGCTGCCGACGACGCCGTTGACCGGTCCCGCATTCAGCGCCCTCAGGCCGGCGACTATATAATCGAAGGGCTGGCGCGCCTTGGCGCCCTCGTCGCGCCAGGCGGCGGGATGGTCGAGCATCGCAGTGTAGACGGCAGTCAGATCGCCATCCGTTTTCTTCCAGGCTTCGGCCATATTGGACACCATGCCCTCGTCGGGCTGGTCGGCGATGAAATGCACCGCGAGCTTGCGGCTGATATGCACCGCCGTCTTCGGATGGAGCGCGAGATCGTCGAGCATATCGAGATAATCATCGCGCGAGCGCCTGCGCCCGCCATAACTGACGCCGAGCACCTCATGTGAGCCGGGCTCGGAAATATTCGGCCGGAAGGCGATGTCCATCTCCTTGCGGTCGATGGTGAGCCCCGTCAGCACCATGGCTGCCGCCGTCACATCCGCCTGGCTGTAGCCGCTGCCGGCGCCGAGCGTGTGCAGCTCCAGCAGTTCGCGGCCGAGATTCTCGTTCAGCCCTTTGTTACGCTTGATGCCGCCGACCGAATCCGGCCCGAGCGAATCCGCCTGGTCGAGATAGATCAGCATGGCCGGATGGGCGGTGGCATTGCGCAGCAGATTGCCGAACTTGCCTGATATGAACGGCCGGATCGCCTCGGCCTCGTAGAGCGGCACGATGAGGCGCATCGGCAGGCTCTTGTTGGCGCTGGCGGAGAAATGATCAGTCCAGAAAGTCGCCAGCCGCTCGTAGAAGCCGTAGGGCGACAGTACCGCCTGCATCAGCCGCAGGTTCACATCGTGTTGGAACTGCTGCTGCGCCTGCCGCTGCACGCCCTTGCGCATCTCGCGCTGCGTCGTATCGTCGGTCACCGTCTTGGCGTCCTGCCGGATCTGCCGCAGCTGCGCCTGCAGGCTGAGAATCGCCTGGTGGCGCATGTCGGGGCCGCCGAGCGGAAAGTCCGGCGTTGCCGCCGCCCCAAAGCGCAGTTGGCCGATGAGCTCGTCCTTGCTGCTCGGCGGCACCTCGCCCGGCCGAAAACCATAGCCGAACCGGATCGCCGCCATCGTCGGGAAAGACAGACTCATGGCCGTTCACCTCCTGATCACCGCTAAAGCAATTCCAGCAAAAGTGCGTCGCGGTTTTGCGTCCGGAATTGCGTGAAACAAACGTCAGAGCATTTCCGTGACCCGGAAATACTTGAGGTGACAGAGTCTCAACCAATTGCGACGCCAATCTGTAGGAAATGTGGCGTTTTCCCGACATGGACAATTTGTAATCTATTGAAAAGGCTAAAGTTTATGCACGGAAGATGAACGATGCCCCGATTGCAATCAGGGCAAAGCCGATCGCATGGTTCCAGGTCAGGTTCTCGCCGAGCCAGAAGATCGAGAAACCGGCAAAGACAATCAGCGTGATCACCTCCTGCATCGTCTTCAGCTGTGCCGTCGTATAGACCGCCGAGCCGATCCGGTTGGCCGGTACCGCTAGGCAGTATTCGAAAAAGGCAATGCCCCAGCTGACGATGATGGCGAGGAAGATGGCGCTGCTCTTGTGCTTGAGATGCCCGTACCAGGCAAAGGTCATGAAGATGTTGGAGGCAAACAGCATGACGACGGGCCAGAGGGCGGCGGGAGAAAATGGCATGGGTAACTCGGGGGCTTTGGAGGGAACGATGGATCCGGCGAGATGCCGGCGCGCCTTACCTAGCACGCCGCTATTCGACGGCAAGCCCCGGGAACGGTTGCGACCTTACGCCACTGAGACGATGCGGATACCAGGCAGGTCGCGCGGCGGCTCGCCTTCCCAGCGCAGAGATTGCATCGGAACCTGACTCGCGGGAGCGCGATGCTTCTGTGACAAATGCCGCGCATTTTTCTACTTAATGTTGAAACGAATCAACCTGCCGGACTAGGTTGCGCGGATACATAGGGGGCGACATGGACACGACACTGCAGATACCGCAATACGCTACTTTGCCTTCCCGCCACTTCTGGCGACGCGCCGTGGCCTGCATCGTCGACATCATCATCTTTCAGGCTGTCATTCTCATAGCCGTTTACTGCATTTCAACAGTTATTCCTCTGGACTTCCGTTTTGCCGGCTGGAGTTACACACAGTGCGGCGTGGAGGTGTCGGATCAACTTGCAAAGCGAATTGACGCCGGATGGCCGTTGAAACCGGGGGAAGTTCGCATTAACCAGATCTGCGAAGTCAGCCAAATCGGTTCGGACAAGCAAAGATACCTGCAGACGGGCGTCTCCCATCAAACAGACAACTGGACATCGGCCCGGTGGCTGACCATCCCTGTCGACGCGGACGGCAATCCAGCGATCGGAACCGCGTCCGTATACCCCATCGTGATCTCCGGCATCGTCAACATTGCACTTCTTGCGTTGGCTTTTGCGTATTTTTCCGCAAATGGCCGCCGCACGATCGGAAAAAGGCTGCTGGGCGTGAGAGTCCAATCCGTCGATGGTAAAAACCCCGGCCTTGGCACCGAGTTTAGACGAGAGATCCTGAAATTCAGCCCGTATCTGCTTTTCATCGCTGCCGATTTCGCGTTTTCGTTGTTTCCGGTCTTTCCCACGGAAGACTTCGACGCGTTGCTCCGCATGTCCCGCGACGGATACACACTTTTGGACAGTGGTGCCGCAATGTTCGACATCGTCCTGGGTATCGCTGCCCTGATTTGGTGGTTCTTGCCCCTCATCTTCTGGCGAGGACAGACCTTTTACGATCGCATCTGCGCCTGCAAAGTGGTGAAGAATTGAAAGGCTCTGTAGCCTGGGCGACAGAGCACAAGGAAAGGCCGGCGACACCGCCGCCGGCCTTCATAACCGCAGGCAGCGCTAGATTCGCATCGCGCCATGCGGTTCCTCGGCCTCCTCCGTGCCGAAGCGGACATCCTTCTTCTCGTAGCCGAAGCCGGCAAGGGCCGCGACGATGAGCGCCACCACGGCCGCGACGATCAGCAGCGCATAGGCATAGTCGCCATCCCAGCGGGCAGCCAAGCCCGCCTGCAGCGTCGCATTGCCTGACGCAAGCAGGTTGCCGAGCTGGTAGGCAAAGCCGGGGAAGGTGCCGCGCACCTCATCCGGCGACAGCTCGTTCAGATGCACCGGCACGATGCCCCAGGCGCCCTGGACGAAGAACTGCATCAGGAAAGCGCCGATGGCGAGCAGCACTGGCCCCGGCGCATAGGCCCAGAGCGGCGCGACGGGCACGGCGATCAGCGCGGCGATGACGATCGCCCGTCGGCGGCCGATCCGCTGCGACAGCGCCCCGAAGAACAGCCCGCCGCAGATCGCCCCGATATTGTAGACGATGGCAATCGCGCCGACCGTGTAGCTCGAATAGTTGCGCTGCGTCTCAAGGAAGGTCGGGTAGATATCCTGCGTGCCGTGGCTGAAGAAGTTGAACGCCGTCATCAAGAGCACCGCCCAGATGAACAGCGGAATATTCTCCCGCAACACCGCCAGGAAAGGCCGGCGCCCTTCGGCCTGCCGCTTCAGGAAGGCCGGGCTCTCCTCGACATTGCGCCTGATGTAGAGCACCAGCAGCGCCGGCAGCGCGCCGACGAAAAACATGCCGCGCCAGCCGATGACGGGGAACAGTAGGAAGAACACGATGGAGGCGATCAGATAACCCGAGGGATAGCCCGCCTGCAGGATGCCCGAGACGATACCGCGCGAATCCTCCGGCACCGTCTCCATGACCAGCGAGGCGCCGACGCCCCATTCGCCGCCCATGGCGATGCCGTAGAGCGCGCGGAAGACGAGGAACATGGTGAGCCCGGTGGAAAAGCCGGTCAAAAATTCAAATATCGAATAGAGCAGCACGTCGGCCATCAGCGTGATGCGCCGCCCGTAATGGTCAGCCGCCAGCCCGAAGACCAGCGCGCCGAGCGCCCGCATGGCAAGCGTCAGGAAGATCGCCACCGAGACGGCCGGAACGTCGGTGTGGAATTCCTCGGCGATATATTTGAGAACGAAGACGAGAATGAAGAAATCGAAGGCGTCGAGCGTCCAGCCGAGATAGCTGGCGATGACGGTGTTGCGCTGCTGCGGCGTCAGCCGGCGCAGGCTTTCCAAAGCGGACATCTGATATTCCTCCGTCCGAAAGCGGCGGCGAGGCGGGCAATTCCGGATGCCGTCGGAAGGGGTGCCCGAAACGGGCGGGTGATGCTGTAGCGGCTGCGTTTGCAGTCGGAGACAGCGGGCAATAACGTCAGCAATCCTGCCGCTGTTCCATCACGATTGGCGTGATCGGGTGGCGTCCCACGCGGCTCCTTGTCGCAGGCATACGACCGCCCGCCCGCCGGCCCGGCATCCTCCAACCCCCTCATCCTGACGCTCTCTTGGATGTTGCCGCCATACGCACCACAGGCAGCCACAGCGAAAACGCTATGCCTAGCTCTTTCCCGGCACCCTGCCCCGGCACGCCCACGCCACCGACGAAACGACCGCGGCCCATCCGGATCGCCAGCCTCGTAAGCGGCCCTGACGGCGGCATCGACCGCTTTTCGCTTCGCCGGGTCCAGCCCCGCGACATATTTGCCGAGCGGTCCCTCGCCGGCGGCGATCGGGTCCCAGTAGTCTTCGAAGGAGAGGTATTCCATCCGGATCAGCAGCGAGGTTTCCTCGACATCGGCAAGGCCCTGCGCGATGAAGCTTCCTTCATTTCCCCCGGCCGCATCATCGGCTGGAAACAATATTTGCGGCGCAGGGGCAGCGCGCCCTCATCAAGCATCGCCACCGTATCCCACATCATCCGCATGCCGGACATGCCGCCATAATGGTCCCAGACGGCGGCCGCGACCACGCCGCCCGGGCGCACAACACGGCGCATCTCGGATACCGCCTTTCCTGCCTCCGGCACGAAATGCAGCACGAGCAGCGACATCGCCCGGTCGAATAGGCCGTCCTCGAACGGCAGCGCGCAGGCATCGGCCTGCCGGATCGATATGCGCGGGTCGGTATTGCGCCGCGTTGCAGCCTCGACGAAGACGGGCGAGTAGTCGACCGCGACGATCTCTCGGAGGCCCGACGTCTCCGCCAGAGTGAAGGTCAGGCTGCCGGTGCCGCAACCAACATCGAGCACATGGTCGCCATCAGCAAGACCGGTAAAATCGATCAGCATCGGCGCAAGCTTCCTGCTCCAACGCCCCATCAGCCGTTCATAACCATCCGCACTTTCGACATTGAAACTCGACGGCATTGAAGTCTCCCCCGTCAAGGACGCTGGTCTGCCGTCAAACAATAGGATTCCGCCGCAGGCATCGCAAGCGGACTTCTCCAGGAGGCGATCTGAAGATACAGGCTCAGGTGCTTGCCGGGGAACTGGACAAGATCCCGGAGATGGACGCCGCCGCTTGAAGCACTCGCACTCGGCACAGCAGCACTCCCCGCGACGCCGGCTTGCGAGCGTTCGCGGCATTGGCAAGAAGGTCGGGAGCCATTCCCGGTGGATCACAATATCCTCTGCGGGCGGCCATCGGCCACCCGCATCTCGATTTGCGTCCGCAACCTTCAGAGCCGAGCTTCCAGCACCATGTTGAACGGGGTCTCCGTCGCGCGCCGCACCTTCGAGAAGCCACCCGCCTTGAGCACCTCGGTCAGCTTTGCCTGGCCGGCCTGCGCGCCGAGGGCGGCGCCCACTTCCTGGCCGAGCGAGGCCGGGACGCAGGTGTTAGCCGAAGCGGCATAGAAGACGCGGCCGACGGGGTTGAGGTTGTCGGCCAGGCTGTCGCCCGCCATCGGCTCGACCAACATCAGCGTGCCCTCCGGCTTCAGAGCCTTGGCGATATGTCTGACGGCACCGACCGGGTCGCCCATGTCGTGCAGCGCGTCGAAGATGGTGACGAGGTCGAAGCCCGCCCCCTCGAAATCCTGCGCCCGCGCCGTCTCGAACCGGACATTGCTCATGCCCCCGGCGTGCTTGCTCGCATGCTCGATCGAATGGGCGTGAAAATCGATGCCGGTGAATTGCGACTTCGGAAACGCCGTCGCCATCATCAGCGTCGACGAACCGAAGCCGCAGCCGACGTCAGCAACCCGCGCGCCGCGCTCCAGTTGCTCGACGACGCCGTCGAGTGATGGAAGCCAGCTCTCGACGAGATTGGCCTTGTAGCCCGGCCGGAAGAAGCGGTCGGTGCCGCAGAACATGCAGTTGCACCGGTCCGTCCACGACACGCCGCCGCCATGGCGGAAGGCATGGGTGAGCTTGGCGCGATCGGCATAGATGGCGTCGAGGGCAACAAAGCCGCCGATCATGTTGACCGGGCTGTCCTCGACGGCAAAGACCGCCGCCTGTTCCGGCGAAAGCGTGAACCTGCCGGTCGCCGCGTCATAGTCGACAAATCCCGACGCGGCCTGGGCGGCGAGCCATTCCCTGACGTAGCGCTCTTTTGTGTCGGTCGCTTCAGCAAGCTCGATCGATGAGATCGCTCCCCTTTCCGCCATCTTGCGATAAAGACCCAGTTCCTCGCCGATGATGACGAGGGCGGAGTTCTGCGCCGCCCCGAGTTCACTCACCATGACGCCGAGCAGCGTCTGCAATTTCTCGATATTCAGTTCCATTGATGCGATACCCTCTCCATCAGGCAGCGACATACCGCCCCTTTCGAAGCGCCTTTTACGTGTTGCTAATGGTCCGCAGCAGAGGCAGGATGGCCGCTATGAAGCCGATAGAGCCACATTCCGCCAAGCGTCCCTTGCGGGTCAGCATCGTCGCGTTTCCGGAATGCGACCCCTCGATCATGTACGGCATCTTCGACACGCTCTGGATCGCCGGCGCCAACTGGAAAAGCAGCTCGAACGAGCCGACGAGCGAGGTGATGTTCGCGCCGCGCCTGGTCGCCGCCGAGCCCGGCCCGCTGAGGCTGATAACAGGCGTGACGATCATGCCGCAGGAAACGATCGATGACATCGAAGAGACTGACTATGTCCTCGTTCCGAACGTGCTTGTCGACACGCCAGAAACCATCAGGGCGCTCGACCGCAGGCTCTTGAACTGGATTATCGAGATGCATCGGCGCGGCGCGCGTCTGCTGGCGGCCTGCGGCGGCTCGATCGTGCTTGCCGAGGCGGGGCTGCTGGAAGGGCAGCCGGCGACGACGCACTGGATGTATGCGCCGCTGTTTCGCAGCCAGTTTCCGAATGTGGAACTTAAGGAAGAGCGCATCCTGGTCCAGGCCGGCGCTGGTCATTCTATCGTCTGTGCCGGCGGAGCATCATCCTGGCAGGACCTGACGCTCTTCCTCATCGCCCGGCATGCCGGAACGGCGGAAGCCATCCGCATATCGAAGATCTTCCTCTATCAATGGCATCGCGATGGCCAGCTTCCCTACGCCTCGATGATCGCCAATGCCGATCACGGCGACGCCGTGGTGAAGAAGTGCCAGGAATATGCCCCCCTGCACTACCAGTCGGCGGATATCGTCGCCGAACTGCTCAAGCTTTCCGGCCTGCCGAAGCGGTCATTCGACCGCCGCTTCAGGAAGGCGACGGGTTATTCGCCGCTCGAATATATCCAGTGGCTGCGGGTCGAGGAAGCCAAGCAGATGCTTGAAATGGAGGACAGGCCGGTCGAGGAGATCGCGTTTGAAGTCGGCTATTCCGACCTCGCCTCCTTCCGCCGCCTGTTCCGCAAGCTCGCCGGCCTGACGCCCGGCGAATATCGCCGCCGTTTCAGGCTGCCCGCCAACGTCGAGGCGGCGCTGCAAGCAGTGGCGCCGATGGCGCGTGCCTGAATACGATGCCTCGTTCGCCGCGTTCGGAAAGCGGATCGAGCCGATCCGCTTCCTTCCATATATCACCAGCCGGTGACGCCAATCGCATCACCCGGTGTCACGGCGAACTCAGCCGGCGGCCTTGTCGACAACACTCCAATCAAACCCCTTCGCCCAGCCGGCATAACGATGCCAGCCAACCTCAGGAAAATCCCGGCGGAGGGCGGCGATGTCAGCGTCGTAGCCGGTGCGGTCGAACCATTCGAACATCAGCGCCGTATCCTCGCTCTGCTGCCGTATCGCCGCGATCGGCAATTCCTGGTAGCGGAGCGGGCGGCCAAGGACCTCGGATAGGGTCTTCGCCTGCTGCTCGCCCGACAATTCGTCGCCGGCAATATCGAAACGCTTGCCGAACACCTGCTCACGCCGCTCGGCCAGTGCTGCCACGAAAGCGCCGATGTCATCGATGGTGATCTGTTGCAGCACGCGGGCGGGCGGCAGGGCGGCGGCATAGACGCCCTGGCGCAGGCCGTCGATCGCCCAGGGCGCCACGGTGTTTTCCATGAAGGCGACGGGCGCGCTGATCGTGTAGGGAATGCCGAGGCCGGCGATATGCTGCTCGACGAGATACTTGCTGTCGAAATGCGGAATGCCGGTCTTCTTGTCGGCATCGCCGACGGAGGAATAGATCAGGTGGCCGATGCCGGCGGCCTTTGCCGCATCGGCAGCAAGGATGCCCTGGCGCGTTTCCGCTTCCACTCCGGCCTCGTAGCTGTTGCCCATCAGGAACATCGTGTCGACGCCGCTTGCGGCCTTCACGACCGATGCGCCGTCATCAAGATTGCCTGTGACGACTTCGACCCCTGCCGCGGCCAGCCGCTTCGCGCCGTCGCTGTCAGGCTTGCGCGAGATCGCCCTGACGCGATGTCCCCGCGCGATCAGGGCGCGCACGACCGCGCCGCCCTGCTGGCCGGTGGCGCCGGTGACCAGAACGCTTCTTATATTGCTCATCTGTCTGCTCCTTGTTGTGACCGATGAAGCAAAGTTAGGGCCTGTCGTATTGAGCCATAATGGCATATAATTGGAAAACATCGTGCCATCCCAGGATACAATGCTCGATCTCAACGATATCATGATCTTCGCCCGAGTCGTCGAAGCGGGCAGCTTCACCGCCGCCGCGCGCTTGCTCGGCATCCCGAAGACGACGGTCAGCCGCCGCATCGCCGAGCTGGAACGCGAACTCGGCGTGCGGCTGCTGCAGCGCACGACCCGCAGCCTCAACCCGACGGCTTCAGGGCGTCTCTATTACGAAGAAAGCAGCCAGGCGCTGCGCACCATCGAAGGCGCCAACCAGCGGCTTGCGGAAGCGCGTTTGGAGCCTGCCGGCACGATCCGTATATCGGCGCCGGTCGGCTTCGGCGGCCACTTCCTCCAGGATGCGATCTTCGAATTTCTTTCGACCTACCCGAAGACGAGGGTCGAACTGCGCCTGACCGACGACAGGCTGAACCTCGTCGAAAGCGGTATAGACCTCGCGTTCCGCACCGGCGTCCTCGAAGATTCTACCTTGGTCGCCCGCAAACTCGGCTCGATGTACCGCGTTCTCTGCGCAAGCCCAGATTATCTCGCCCGCTGCGGCCCGCCCGCTGCGCCTGAAGATCTCGTCCGCCACGACTGCGTCATCGCCGGCCAGGCCGCCCATGCGCAATGGTTGCTGGAAGGTCCGCACGGTCAGGAAACGGTCGCGGTTTCGGGCCGCTTCGCCGCCAACGAGATGCAGGCGGTGATGGCCGCCGCGATCGCCGGCCATGGCATCGCCCAATTGCCGCACCGATTCGCCGAAGCCTGCATCAAGGACGGGCGGCTGCGCCGCGTTCTCGACGGCTACACGACGCCGGCCGGCGGCCTGCACGTCGTCTATCCCAGCAGCCGGCACCTGCCGCCTTTGGTCAAGGCATTCATCGAGCTGGCCGTCAGACGGCTGAACGCCACGGGAACCGCCGGCGGCGATGAATTCGCGATCGTCTCGCGCTTGGGCGCTGAGGAACCGGAAGTCCTCACTGCCAAAGGAAGTCCGGCCCCGTGCTCTGGGAGGTAAGCTTGAGGGTTCCGTCCCGCTGGACCACGTAAGTCTCGAACACACGGTAGCCAAAATCGCCAAGAAAGGTATTCTTGACCACCGTTCCCGGACGGTAGGGTGACCGGATGACCTTTTCGCCATAGGTGAGGCTGCCGGGAAGAGGCTGCGGATCCCCTGCGCTGGCGCAGGCCGAGAGAGCGAAGAGAACGGCAAGGAGCGCGTGTTTCATCCGGACTATCTCCTCGGGCAGACGCCAGCGGCCTAACGACGTCGATTTCTTTCTTATCACAACGCCGCCGGTCGCTGTTCACAACGCAGCGTCACGGCCGGTCACAAAGCAGCCTTGCTGCTGTCGAAGTTTCGACGTCGCTCCTCCGCCCGCGAGAGCGCATTGGCAATCCTCTCATCGGTGAAGGGCTTGGAGATGACATCAAGTGCGCCTTCGATACCATGCCCGACATTCTCGGGACTGCCGGTCACGAAGATGACGTCAACCCGATGGCGGTCGATCAGCCGGCGTGCGAGTTGGGCGCCGCTCAGCCCATCGGAGAGACTGAGATCGACGAGCGCGACATCGCTTCTTTGAGCGTGGGCGAGAGCCTGCTCCACTGTCGAAACCGGCCCAATAGTCTGGTGTCCAGCCTCTTGCGCAATGCGTTCGAGCTCCAGAGCAATAAAATTCTCGTCTTCAACAATCATGACCTTCATGAATGAGCCTCCTCCTAGCGTGCTGTCAGGCGCACTACCGGTAGCGGCTACAACGCAACCGTCACCGGAAGGTTTCCACTTTGAGAAGAATGTTGGCGATCGGCGGGCAGCGCCACGTTACCGGTTCTGCTATTCGTCCTTGTGGAGGAACCAGCCGATGGCGCGGTCGCTCCGGCATCGGGAAAGCGCCAATTGCCGCACGGAATGAATCCGGGTAATCGCCCCTTCGTCATCCGTATCGACGTTCATGCAGGCGCAGGCATAGCCGTGACCCGCATTCGTGTAGACATATTCGCCGCGCGTCATGTCGGGAATCTCATCCATTCCCTTAGCCGTGGGACCGCCTGTATTGTCCATGATGCTCCAGCCGCCGTCGGCATCGTTCAGCGACCAGGTCCGCGCGGCGGTATTATCCAGCCAGCCGCAGCGCTGCTCGGCCTGCGCCGCGGCGGACGCAAGCAAAATCACCAGAACAAGCGCAGTCAATCTGGTCATCGGCCCCTCCACGCACCACTATGCGTTCGACGGACAAGGCAATCGCCCCCAAAGCGAAAGACCGTATCACCGCAGCCGTCCGTCGAACGCCTGTTGCGCCTTTTCGATATCGCCCGGGTGGAATGGTTGAGGTTTAAGGGCCGTCGTGACCGGCAACATTACTCCGCCCGCGAAAACAGCTCCCGGTCGCGGGCGCGGATGGGGTCGGTCCAGTCGCGCTCGAACCAGGGGGTGCCGCCGGGCTGGGGCGGACGTTTCAGCTCCAGCGGGCGGGCGGTGCCCTCGTCCGCTTCGGAGGCGACGCGGAAGATGTAGTGGTCGTACATCCGGAGCGCCTCGATCATATAGCTGGTCGCCACAGTCCGGTCACGGACGAGAACCAGGTTCTCGCCGTTCTCGTCATCGGCGGGTTCGGAGAAATTGTAGGAGCCGAGATAGACCCGCGCCGTCGGCTTGTCGAAGTCGAGCACGACGAACTTGTGGTGCATGCGCGTGCCGCGCTGGTTGCCATCGACACCGGCAAGGCCCGAGGGCTCGGTCAGGAAGGGCGGCGGCACGTTGCCGGTGAGCGCTGCCGAGCGCACCACCCTTTGGCGTTTGTCGGGGCTCATGACGGTGAGGCCGAGATTGCCCGCCCGCACCTCGGCATCGGCGATGCCCATGACATGCATTCCGGGACGCTCCAGGGCGCGCCCCAATGCCGGGCCGATCGCCCCCCTGGTCATCTGGCCGAGGAAGGCGAGCGAGAAGAATACGCTCGACTGGGCGGTATCGATATCGGCGCCGATTTCATCAAGCCGGCCATTGGCGGCGCTGTGCGGGGAGAAAGCAACCTTGGCGTCGACGCCGGCAAGGCCGAGATCGATCCAGCCGGCGGAACTTGGCGAGTCGCGGAAATCCTCGGCGCGATTGGCGGTGAAATAGCTCTCGAAGGCGGTGAAATAATCGTCGATCGCCTTGTCGCTATGAACGGCGAGGCTGTTGTTCGACTGCACGTAGAGACCGCGCCAGCTGAGATTGGTCGAGCCGTAGAGCACCGTCGAGATGCCGCCGCCGCTGACCGCGATCGACTTCTGGTGCTGCAGGTTGGCCATATGCTGGCGCTTGACGTTGGCGGCACCCGCCGAGGCGATCAGCCGCTCCGCGGCCCGCGTCTCGGGTGAATCCGGGCGGCCGTGGCCCTCGGTGCGGTTGCTGTCGTCGATGATGATCTTGAGCTTGTCCCCCAGCGCCTCCAGCCGGGTGACCACCTCGGGCAGGTTGAGGTCATAGGCGATGACGCGCACCTCGGCGCCGACATCGTGAGCCCTGTCGAGCAGATCGAGCGTTTCCGCCCGCGCCTCGAAGCCCATCCAGGCAAGCGCCCGCTCGGCATTCGCATGGGTCGGCACGAAATCCAGCCCCTGGTCGCCATTCGGCGGCACCAGCGTGACGATCGTCGGCTCGCCGGCGGCAAAATTGCGAACGAAAGCCTGCGACGAGACGAAGCCGCGGGTGAAGGCGACGTTGAGCTTGCCGGGAATGGTCTCGCGCATCAGCGCCAGTTCCGCCTCCTGCGCCTCGCCCGATGTCAGCACGCCGGCGGCATCCATGAACTTTGGCGTGATGCGATAGATAAACTTGCCCGGCAGATCGGCATTGAAGGGAAAATGCACCCAGCGAAACTTCTGGATCGGCGCCTCGGTGGTGCGGATGCCGTCTGCCGGAACCGGCTGGCCGGGAAAGCCGATACGGTTGCGCACTGTCTTGAAGAAATCCGTGCCCGGCTCGCGATACTGGATGGCGAAGCCGACGAAATCGACCGGCGGCCGACCGTCCTTCCAGTCCATGCCGAGCAGCACCATGCCATCGCCGCGATGGATGGTCAGCGCAAAGAGCGCAGCCGCATTCCCGCCGGTCACACGAAAATCCGTATCCATGCCCACCTCCCCTCAAAATCGGAGGAAATCTAGCATGGTTCCATGACAGTAAGGAGATATGTCGGTGAAATTTTGCCCGCAGAAGGTGCAGGGCGTGACGGCATGGCGCAAGCACGTTCTGGGATAGCGCCCCGTCGCACAATCTTCGGCCAAGGTGAGCACGCTGAGCCCTACCACTCCGAAAAAACCGCCGAAATAAATCTCAGGCGGACCGCCGTACCCTCCTGCCCCGGCGGGACGGAGGATACAGCCGGACCAACCCTACGGTTTCTCGTTTGCGCTCTCGGCCCTGAACGCCGCCTCGCCGGCGTCGGAGACCTCGACCCATTTCTTGTCTGGCTCGGCGTCCGGCACATAGCTGTCGTGCCAGTTCCACCACTTGTAGGTCGGCGTCTGGGGATAGCCCTCGGGCGAATCCTCCCAGACCTCCTGGCGGCCGAGCGGCGTGATGTCGAGATAGTTCCAGGTGCCGCCCATCTGCTCGTCGCCGCGGCTGTTGATGAAATAGGTGCGGAAGATGCGCTCGCCGTCGCGGTAGAACACATTGGTGCCGTGCCACTCGTCGACGCCGAAGTCCTTGTCGAAGCTGTCGGTGATCGTGACCCATGGCATCGTCCAGCCCATCCGCGCCTTCAGCCGTGCAATGTCGGCCTGCGGCGCGCGCGAGGCAAAGACCAGCGTTGTGTCGCGCGCGTTGAGATGCGCGACATGGGCAACCTGATCGGCGACCATCGAGCAGCCGCGGCAGGCATGTTCGGGCCAGCCGAACACGCCGGGCTCATAGAAGGCGCGGTAGAGGATGAGCTGGTGTCTGCCTTCGAACAGGTCGAGCAGGCTGACCTTGCCCTGAGGCCCTTCGAACGCATAGGCCTTCTCGACCGCCATCCACGGCATACGCCGGCGCTCGGCGGCAAGCGCGTCGCGGGCGCGGGTCTCAGCCTTTTCCTTGACGAGCAGCTGCGCACGGGCCGCTTCCCAGGCTTGCGGCGACACGACCGGCGGTTTGTGCATCGCTTGTCCGCTTTTTCCATTCTCGGCTGAAGCAGTCATGGCTTTCAATCTCCTCATTGGGGCGATTTCTGGGGCTTGGAAGCCCCGTTCATCGCGCATTGGTCTGAGATAGTTTCGCATCGGAAATCGAACTGGGGGAGTAACAAGTGTGACCGTATTCCATGAATACCGCCGGTCGCAGCCGTAGCGCGCAAGTGCGGTTAACCGGGAGCGAGTCCATTAGCGCAATCTTGTTTACAAATTGCACACGTGCTAAAACGCGACAAAACGGCGCATACGAACCCTGATCAAACCGAGATCGTGCCCGTGAATATTTTTATCGCGACTGTTGCTACGCTTGTCATTGGCGTCCTGCCGGCATGGGCAGGTCCTTTGCATCAGGCGGCCAAGGACGGCGATATCGCCCGCGTCACACAGTTGCTGGACCAGGGCTCCGATCTGTCGGAGCTCGATGAGGCGGGCGAGCCGGCGCTGATTATCGCGTCATTGGCGGGCCATGCCGATGTCGTCGTTCTTTTGCTGGATCGCGGCGCCGACATCGAAATTCGCAACAAGGGTGGGCTGACGGCGCTGCATGCAGCAGCCTATGCAGGAAAACTGGAGGTGGTGAAACGGCTTGTCGCCGAGGGAGCTGATGTCAACGACAGGAAGAATTTCTATCAAATGTCGCCGCTGCACGGCGCCGCCGAAGAGGGCCGCACCGATGTGGTCGCTTTTCTGCTGACGAAGAGCGCGGATGTCGAAGCGACGGAAAGAAACGGGTACACGCCTCTCACTCAAGCCGGGTGGCGGGCGCATTGGGATACGGCCAAATTACTGATGGAAGCCGGTGCTGTTTGCCAGAAAGCCGAGCTTGTGGGTGAACCGCTCTACAAGGAATGCACCAAACGGCAATAGCGTTTCGCTTGAGGTAATAGACCGCGTCCGGGAACGGAGCTTGTTATGTCTTATCACGTGCAAAAATGCGGAAAGCGGACGGGAGCGGCGCTTGGGGCTGCGGTCATGCTGCTTTCTTTCCTTCAGCCCGCGGCAGCGGAAGATCTCGTCAATACCGGCTATTTCGGCGATATCGCGATCAAGGGTTATGACCCGGTTGCCTATTTCACCGAAAACCAGGCCGTTAAAGGGTCCGAGACATATTCCTACCACTGGCTTGGCGCGACCTGGCATTTCGCCAGCGCGGAAAATCGCGATCTCTTCAAGGGCGATCCATCCAGGTATGCGCCGCAATATGGCGGCTATTGCGCCGACGGCGTGTCTTTCGGGACGGTGACCACCAATATCGATCCCAAGGCCTGGCGGATCATCGATGGCAAACTGTATCTGAGCTATGACCCGGGGGCAGCGGAAGGCATGGAGAAGAATCCGACCAAGGTGACCGACTCGAAGAAGCATTGGTCCGAAGTTCAGCAGACGCTGATTTCGGAGAAGATGCACACCGTCTGGCAGCAACCGGATACGAAATGAAGCCGCAACGCCCGGCCCGTCAAGGTGTGGGTGAAAAGAACGTCAAGGCGCGCGGCGTGACATGTACGTATGGCCTGTCGCGCTGTTCGCCGGAGGTGTTGCGGTAAACATATCCGCACACCATCCGGTCGAGGAAATAACCGTCGAATTTTTCGCAGAGACTGTCGCCCCGCACCTCGATCGTGCCGGTGATGTTGGTATTCGCGCTGCGATAGGCCGTGTTTCCAGCCTTGTCGAAATACTGGGTGAAATCCGTGCCGTTCTTGTGCTTGCCGGTCCAGCTCTTGCCATCGACAAGATTGCGCAGGTCTGCCTCGCCGAGCCTATCGGCTTGACTGCCTGTAAAGCCGAAGGGCCATTCGGGAATGCCGGCCTTTCGCAATCCGGCCAGATGGCGCTGCAGATCGCCGTCCCGCCAGTAATCATAGAGATAGCCGTAATAGGTGAGATTGCTTTCGGGGAACAGCTCCAGCAGCTTTGCCGTCTCCGCTGCAGCCTTGGTTTCATTGCCCTGGTCGGCATAGGCCGCAGCCAGATATTCGCGTGCCGGCTCGACCTTCGGCAGGCTGTCGAGCGTCGGCTCTATCAGTGAGATCGCGCGCTGATCGTCGCCCGCGGTATAAAAGACGATCCCCGCCAGCAGTTGAAAGCTCGACGCCGGCGAAGGGTCGAGCCGCAAAGCCTTTTCAATCTCCGTGATCGCCTGCCCGCTGCTTCCGGTGTGGACCAGGATGAGAGCGAGGTTGGCGGCGGACTCCGCATCGTTCGGCTCCATTGCAACCGCCATGTTGGCGGAGTTCCTGGCCTCCGTCTCGCGCCCATCCACCCATTGCAGCAGGGCAAGCACCGTGTGCGCCCTGGCATTGTTGGGATCCAGCTTGAGGGCTTGCCCGGCGGCGTCATAGGCAATCTTGCGGGCGACGGCGGCCGACCAGAGGTAATTATAGTCGTTGCGCCAGACATCGACGGCCACGCGGGCGATTCCCGCATGGGCATTGGCAAAGCCCGGATCGAGGTCGATCGCCTTCTGGTAGAAGGACAGGGTCCGGCGATAGGTATCGACATCCCGTAAAATGAAGCCCTCCTGCTCGGCCCTCAAGTAATAATCGTAGGCTTCGAGATTTTCGGTGGGGATTTGGGCCAGTTGATCGCGCTCGCGGGCGCTGAGCTTGACCGACAGGGCCGAGATGATCTTGCCGATCACATCGTCCTGAACGGCGAAGAGGTCGGCATACTGGCGATCGTAGCGCTCGGCCCAGATCGAGAGGCCGGTGACTGCGTCGATCAGTTTGACATTGATCCGCAGCCTCGGCCCGGCGCGCTGTAAGGTCCCCTCAAGCACGTACTGAACGCCGAGTTCGGCGGCGACATCCTGGATCTTGCCGACGGAGTCCCGGATGGCGAAGACCGAATGGCGGGCGATGACGAAGAGGCCTGAGACTTTGGACAATTCGGTGATCAGATCGTCCGTCAACCCGTCCGCGAGATGGTCGTGGTCGGTGTCACCGCTGACATTGATGAAGGGCAGAACCGCGACCGAGGGCTTGTCCGGCAGCGGATAGGCGAAACGTTCGCCAGGCCCTGGCGGTTTTGCCGCCATCCACGGCTGCCACCAGAGTGCTGCGCCCGCCAGCGCGAGGACGACGGCCGCTGCGATGCCGGCAACGAGGCGGCGTCTCGGCAGGCGCCTGCGGGTCTTGATGGTCTTGCCGGCAGCAGTCGGGTCAAGCAGGATGCGATAGACCCGGATCGGTTCGGTGATACTCTTCAACCGCTGTTCGCCGAGCGAAGCGAAACCGACCGGGATTTTCGATTTCACCTGATCATATGTCGTGCCCGATATGGCGATACCGCCCGGTTCGGCCAGCGCCTGTATTCGATCGGCGATATTGACGCCGTCGCCCTGGATGTCTTCGCCCTCGACGATAATATCGCCGAGATTGATACCGATCCGGAACTCGAGCCGATGTTCCGGCAGCGCCGCGGCACTCTGCGTGGCTTTCAGTTGCTGAATCTCCACCGCGCAGCGCAAGGCATCGACGACACTCTGGAATTCGACCAGCAGACCATCGCCCATGGTTTTGACCAGCCGC
Organism: Rhizobium sp. BT-226; assembly: GCF_025847085.2. Classification (NCBI taxonomy): domain Bacteria; kingdom Pseudomonadati; phylum Pseudomonadota; class Alphaproteobacteria; order Hyphomicrobiales; family Rhizobiaceae; genus Rhizobium; species Rhizobium sp. BT-226. The sequence goes on from NZ_JAOYTI010000001.1 coordinate 1,006,745, forward strand.
CCGTGGTGACGCTCGATCGCCGGCTCGAAGACATCATTCTGGTCCACCTGAAAGCGCGCACGGGTGCCCTCTTCGTCAATCTGGCTCAATCGACTGTAACCGACGACATCAGCGATCAGGATTGCTGCAAGACGGCGCTCCATCCCCGGTCTTTCCTGGAGAGCGAATGTATTGTTAACAATATCCTACAGGAGGTCCCAGCGCGATGCTATCGCCGGACCGTGCGATATTCAACTTAGTGGCGATGTATCCGATAAGAATAGGCCCGGACGAAATAGTTCGAGCCATCCTCGCCCTCGACGGTCGGTAGAGTTGCCAAAAACAGGCGAGTGTTGGAAGCTCATTTTTTGCTATCAGGCGACGGATTGCTAGATATGACGACAGCCTCTTTCACGGAGCCGGCCAGGCATGGCAGCGCCAGGATCTGCCGCGGCTGCTGGGACCAGATGCATATGCCGATCCCGATCGGCGGTCCGCTTGCCTTGCCCTTCCGCGCCCTCGGCATCACCCGCAGCAAGATGAACCCCGATATCTGCACGATCTGCGAACGCTCCTTCCGATATGTCAAGAAGCAGCGCCAGATCACCGTCGACGCCACAATCCTGTTTGCCGATATCAGGGGCTTCACGGATCTTTCGGAGCGCATCGAAGCGGTGCAGCTGAGCGAGATCGTCAGCCAGTTCCAGGATCGTTGCGCGCAAGCAATCTGGGCGCATGACGGCATCGTCAACAAGCAGATGGGCGACGGCCTGATGGCGATTTTCAATTTTCCGATCGTCAGAAAGGATCACGCCGGCGCCGCGATCCTGGCCGCGCAGGAGATCCAGCAAAACTGCGCCGCCGCGCTGAACGGTCTGGCGCTCGAGGCATTGCCCGGCCGCACTCTCGGCGTCGGCGTCGGCATCCATTCCGGCGAGGTTCAGATCGGCGAATTCTCAAGCTTCCGCAGCGATTTCACCGCCATCGGCGGCGTCGTCAATCAGGCCGCAAGGCTGGAATCCCAGGCCGCAGCCGGCGAGATTCTGATCTCCTCCGAAACGGCGGCGAAGGCTGCCGATCTCGCCGCAGGCGCCGAAACCCGAATGCTTGTGCTCAAGGGCATCGAGCAGCCGGTGCAGGCACGGGTGCTGGCCAAGCCCTGAGTGACTGCGACCACGCGACGATCTCTTCGAAACGGATGCCGGTCGTGTGACGCGTGGATATAGCCGCGTCGCTCCAGCTATACCGCAGGGTTCAAAGCGGAGGCTTCTGCGCCGTCGTCATCATCATTGATCGTAACGCCACCTTCCAGCGCCGCCAGGATAACGGCCTGCCGCACCGTCTCGGCCGGCATCCGTCCGGCAAGCCAGGCGCGGCAAAAATCGATCGCCCTTTGCTGGTGGACGCCACCATTGACCGGCCAGTCCGAGACGAGTGCATAAAGCGCATCCTGCGGTGAGCGAAGAACCAGCCGTTCGCCGGTATCAAGGTCGATCGAGACGGGGTTTTCCCAGAAGGCAGAATGATCGCTAATGGCAGTAGCACCTGAAGCTGAAGTGACAGGAAACTAACTGCGGAAGGCCGATTCTGGTTCCGATACGAGGGGCCGCGCGGCATTGCACGAATGCCGCCGACCTTTCGGCGAAGAAACGACGGGCGCGAATGGATATTGAAATCGGGATCGCCGGCCAATGCCTCACTTTTGGCCGGGCCGATCTTTATGGTTGCGGACCCGGCTGTCAGCCGGGCAGCTTGCAGCCCTTGCTCATTCCAGCGGACTGCATGGCCGAAACCTTGCCTTTGGACGCGGCAATTTCGCCTTCCTTGTCTCCCCCGGCGACACTGCCGATGGGGACGCCGACGAGGAAGACACCGAAAGCATCGCCGTTCGCTGCGCTGATCTGCTGCTTGGACAGGTCGTCGAGCTTGGCCTTCTCTTTCTTATGTTCCACTGCGAGCGCCTCGCAACTGAGGTTCGTATAGGCAGCCATCGGAATATCGACCTGGACGATGGCGTCAGGACGTTTGGCGCAGCTGGCAAGCGCCGCGGCGGCCGCGAATGCAATGATTATCTTGTTCATGAATGGTCCCCAATTCCCGCAACAGCTGTAACAACGGCGCGCGCAATGCGGGAGGCGGCGGAGCCTTCAACCACAGACTTTTATTTATCGCCACTTTCCATTTCGGCTTGGCATTGCTGGCGATGCCCCCCATCGATATCCGGAGTTCGCATGATACCCGGCACGCCTACCGCCCCGTTAGTTTCCGCGCTTGACCTCCGCGCACGGCCTCTACCTAAAAGCCCGACTGCTATGCAAAGGAGGCTCCGGTGTCGGTACCCATTGAGGACTACGCGCTCATCGGCGATTGCGAAACCGCCGCACTCGTCTCGAAGAACGGCTCGATCGACTGGCTCTGTTTTCCGCGCTTCGATTCCCCCGCCTGTTTTGCCGCCCTGCTCGGCGCCGAGGATAACGGCTTCTGGTCGCTGTCACCGTCAGGTGAAAATGTCCACGTCACGCGCCGCTACCGCAACGATACGCTCATTCTCGAAACCGAGTTTCAGACCGAGACCGGCACCGCCGTTCTCATCGACTTCATGCCGCTTCGCGATGGCACCAGCGATCTGATGCGCATCGTCGAGGGCAAGAGCGGCACTGTCGCCTTCGATATGGAACTCAACCTTCGCTTCGATTACGGCCGAACCGTTCCCTGGGTCACGCATGGCGAGGATGGCGGCATCACCGCCATTGCCGGCCCGGACAGGCTAACCCTGAATTGCGCCGTCCCGCTCGAAGGCCGCGGCCTGAGCACGGTCGGCTCCTTCCAGGTTGCCGCTGGCGAGAGCCAGATCTTCACCCTGACCTGGTCCCCCTCGCACATGCCGCAGCCGGCTCAGCGGCAGGTGGAATATGCGCTGCCGGACACGGAGGAATTCTGGCAATCCTTTGCCGCAAAATGTCCGAAAGTGGGCCGGTGGACGGAACAGGTCAAACGCTCGCTCATCACGCTCAAGGCACTGACCTACATGCCGACGGGCGGCATCATCGCCGCGGCGACGACCTCCCTGCCGGAAAAGATCGGCGGGCCGCGCAACTGGGACTATCGCTATTGCTGGCTGCGCGACGCGACGCTGACCCTGCTCGCCCTGATGAAACTCGGCTACTACGAGGAAGCTAGCGCCTGGCGCAAGTGGCTGCTGCGGGCGGTCGCCGGCGCCCCGGCGCAGATGCAGATCATGTATGGCGTCGCCGGCGAGCGAAACCTGCTGGAATGGCAGGTTCCCTGGCTGAGTGGCTACGAGGGCTCGACACCTGTGCGCGTCGGCAATGCCGCTGCCGAACAGGTGCAGCTCGATGTCTATGGCGAGGTGGCCGACGCAATGCTGCAGGCCCGCAAGGGCGGGCTTCCGCCGCATCACCGCGAACGCGAACTGGCGGCGGCCATTCTGCCCTTTCTCGAAAAAATCTGGGTGGAGCCCGATGAAGGCATCTGGGAGGTGCGCAGCCAGCGCCAGCATTTCACCTATTCGAAGGTCATGGCCTGGGTGGCCTTCGACCGCGCCGTCCAGATTGCCGCGGCGGACGGCGAGCCCGAGACCGCCGGACGTTGGCGCACGCTCGCAGATCACATCCATGCCGAGGTTTGCGAGAAGGCTTTCGATCCCGAACTCGGCTGTTTCGTGCAGGCCTACGGCTCCAAGGCGCTAGATGCCAGCCTGCTGCAGCTCGGCATGGTCGGCTTCATCCCGCCTGATGATCCGCGCTATGTCGCGACAGTCGAGGCGATCGAGCGCAAGCTGCTGCGCGATGGCCTGCTGCTGCGCTACGAGACGCAGGAGGTGGACGACGGCCTACCATCAGGCGAAGGCGCGTTCCTCGCCTGCAGCTTCTGGCTCGTCGACGCCCTCGGCATGATCGGCCGCCGCGACGATGCGCTGCGCCTGTTCGAGCGGCTGCTTGATATCTGCAACGATGTCGGGCTTCTGGCGGAAGAATATGATCCCGCCGCCCGCCGCATGCTCGGCAACTTCCCGCAGGCCTTCAGCCATGTCGGGTTGATCAACAGTGCGTTGAACCTCGCGCGGCTGGAGGGGCCGGCGGACCAGCGTTCGGCTTGATGAGTGTAGAATCGCTGAAGAAAGACCCCTCCCCACAGGTGGAAGGGGCTAATCCGGCGGCACCGCCTTGCCTCTTCCGAAACGTTGAGGATTTGGAAAGCCGGCGCGGCAGGTTAAGCCCCTCCCACTTGTGGGGGTCCGAAGGACGGGTCGAGACCCGTGGCTCGACCCCGGCATCCGACAGGAGGGGTTTGGGGCGGGGTCTTTTAGTATCACGCGACCGGGAGACTATTCAAAAATCCGAACGATTCATTCGTTTCCCTTTTGTACTCTTTCCCTCTTCACTTTCGCGCTGACTCTCTCCATATTCGCGCCATGGCCAGATCTCCGAAGAAATCCCCCGCCCCGAATGGCTTCGAGGAAGCTCCCCAATCGTCCTTTGAGGGAGCGCCGCTTTCCGGCTCCGTCGCCGATTGGGTGAAGCAGCTGGAGGCCGATGCCGAGGCCTCGGGCGTCGAGACCCAGCGCCAGATCGCCTCCAAGGCGGGCAAACACCGCAAGAAGGTGGAGATTGCAGCCAGGACGAAAACCAGCGACGGCGGCGTCAGCGCCTCGAAATCGGCGCGCGGCACCTCGATGGGCGGCTCGACCGACCCGAAGACGCGCGCGGCCGCCGGCCTCAATCCCGTTTCCGGTATGGATACGACGCTGGAGGAAGCCTCGTCGCTGCAGGCTGGCACCGCCGTCACCGCCACGGTCGAGGCGCTGTCGGCGCTGATCGAGAGCGGCAATCCGCTGCACAAGAACGGCAAGATCTGGACGCCGCACCGCCCTGCCCGGCCCGACAAATCGGAAGGCGGCATCGCCATCCGCATGCAGTCGGATTACGAGCCGGCCGGCGACCAGCCCACAGCCATCCGCGATCTCGTCGAGGGGCTGGAGAATGGCGACCGCAGCCAGGTGCTGCTCGGCGTCACCGGCTCCGGCAAGACCTTCACCATGGCCAAGGTGATCGAGGCGACGCAGCGCCCGGCCGTCATCCTGGCGCCGAACAAGACGCTGGCCGCCCAGCTCTATTCCGAATTCAAGAATTTCTTCCCCGACAATGCGGTGGAATATTTCGTTTCCTACTACGATTACTACCAGCCGGAAGCCTATGTGCCGCGCTCCGACACCTATATCGAGAAGGAATCCTCGATCAACGAGCAGATCGACCGCATGCGCCACTCGGCGACTCGCTCGCTGCTCGAACGCGACGACTGCATCATCGTCGCCTCGGTCTCCTGCATCTACGGTATCGGCTCGGTCGAGACCTATACGGCGATGACCTTCCAGATGTCGGTCGGCGACCGGCTCGACCAGCGCCAACTGCTGGCCGACCTCGTCGCCCAGCAATATAAGCGCCGCGACATGGATTTCACCCGCGGCAGTTTCCGCGTGCGCGGCGACACGATCGAACTCTTCCCCGCCCACTTGGAGGATGCCGCCTGGCGCATCTCGATGTTCGGCGACGAGATCGACGCCATCACCGAATTCGACCCGCTCACCGGCCAGAAGGTCGGCGACCTGAAATCGGTGAAGATCTACGCCAATTCGCACTATGTCACCCCGCGCCCGACGCTGAACGGCGCCATCAAGTCGATCAAGGAGGAGCTCAGGCTTCGCCTTGCGGAGCTGGAAAAGGCCGGCCGCTTGCTGGAGGCCCAGCGCCTGGAGCAGCGCACCCGCTATGATATCGAAATGCTCGAAGCGACAGGCTCCTGCCAGGGCATCGAGAACTATTCGCGTTATCTCACTGGCCGCGACCCCGGCGACCCGCCGCCGACGCTGTTCGAATACATCCCCGACAACGCCCTCGTCTTCATCGACGAAAGCCACGTCACCGTGCCGCAGATCGGCGGCATGTACCGGGGCGACTTCAGGCGCAAGGCGACGCTGGCCGAATACGGCTTCCGCCTGCCCTCCTGCATGGACAACCGGCCGCTGCGCTTCGAAGAATGGGACGCCATGCGCCCCGACACCATCGCCGTTTCGGCCACGCCCGGCGCCTGGGAAATGGAGCAATCGGGCGGCGTCTTCGCCGAACAGGTGATCCGCCCGACCGGCCTGATCGACCCGCCGGTCGAGGTCCGCTCGGCCCGCACCCAGGTCGACGACGTGCTCGGCGAGATCCGCGAGACATCGGCCAAGGGCTACCGTACCCTCTGCACCGTGCTGACCAAACGCATGGCCGAGGACCTGACCGAATATCTGCATGAGCAGGGGATCCGCGTGCGCTACATGCACTCCGACATCGACACGCTGGAGCGTATCGAGATCCTCCGCGATCTGCGCCTCGGCGCCTTCGACGTGCTCGTCGGCATCAACCTTTTGCGCGAAGGCCTCGACATTCCCGAATGCGGCTTCGTCGCCATTCTCGACGCCGACAAGGAAGGATTCCTGCGCTCGGAAACGTCGCTGATTCAGACGATCGGCCGCGCCGCGCGTAACGTCGACGGCAAGGTCATCCTCTATGCCGACCAGGTCACCGGCTCGATGAAGCGGGCGATGGAGGAAACCAGCCGCCGCCGCGAAAAGCAGATGATCTATAACCAGGAACACGGCATCACCCCGGAATCGGTCAAGGCCAGGATCAACGACATCCTCGACAGCGTCTACGAACGCGACCACGTCCGCGCCGATATCTCCGGCGTCTCGGGCAAGGGCTTCGCCGATGGCGGCAACCTCGTCGGCAACAACCTGCAGACCCATCTCAACGCGCTCGAAAAAAGCATGCGCGACGCCGCCGCCGACCTCGACTTCGAAAAAGCCGCCCGCCTCCGCGACGAAATCAAACGCCTCAAGGCTGCCGAGCTGGCGATTATGGACGATCCCATGGCGCGCGAGGAGTCGAAGGCGATGGAAGGCGTCAGACGGAACGCCAAAGCGACCCGCGAGTCCCTTCTCCCAGCCGGGGGTCCGGAGGACGGGTCGAGACAAGTGGCTCGACCCCGGTCGGTGCCCGGCAGGGCGGATGAGGGGGCCACCCCCTCCTACTTCTCCAGACCCAGCCTCGACGACATGGGCCCAGGCACCGACACCACCACCCCTCTCTTCCGCAAACCCGCTCTGGATGAGATGGGCCGCGACATCGCCGAACCCACGAAGAAGACCCTCTTCCGCAAGAACGACCTCGATGAAATGACGGTCGGCCGAACGGAAAAGCCGGTCATCGGACAGGTTCCGGAAAAGCCGGAGGCCGCCAAGAGCACGAAGCGGTTTTCACCGTTGCTTGACGCGCAGCCGGAACGCGACGACGTGCGGCCGGTGGTGCGCGGGAAGACGGGCGTGGGCAGCTATGAGGACCCGGGCGAGCAGAAGCGCAAGGGGCGGACGAAGGGGAAGACCGGGCGGCCGGGGCGGTGAAGGGCTGAGCGTCCGTAACGATGCGGCGGCGGTCACTCCAATCGCCTATCGATATACTCAACCTGACCAGCGATTACATTATTGATGACGACACGGCACGTCTCAAGATGGTTCTGCCACCGTCATAGTCCGGCGCTTTCAGCGCTTAGTCACGAACAAATTGACGATGCATTTATCTCGCCTCCTGCATCTCGTGCAATCGCGAAGCCGCAATATTAAGCCAATAGAAACGAGCAGGAAGCCGGTGTGACTCGCCACTACAGCTTCAATGGAATCAGCGCCGAAACGTAAAAGCCCACCGAGCCAAGCCTGGCTGATATCCCAAAAAACGCGGACGGTTCATCTAACGCACCGAACTAGTGCGAGCACGTGCTTATATTCGTCCCACGCTATGCATTAACACCAATCCGCGGCTCTAGGCAGCAGTAGCTTCGCGTGGTGGATGAAGGGAAGAGTATCCGCCTCGCCATGGCCACTTTGGATTGGAGAACTTCACTCTGCAATCTTGCTTAACGGAAAAGGGCATCCTAAAATGACTCAATCGGAGGATGTGATGAGAAATAAGTATATAGACTACATTAGTATTCGTGGGTTTCTAGGGCAAAATAATATCGAAGTCCGATTTGACCAGAGTATAAACTTTATAATAGGCCTAAACGGAACCGGGAAAACCACCTTAATAAATTTAATTAGATCTGCGTTGAACTGCGATACGCGGGCACTAAGGGGAGCCGAATTCGAAGAAATATCTATATTTTTTATACCGGTATTAGGAAAAAATCGCCCAAATTTGCGTATCCTAAAGCGACCGACTTCAACCACCATGCGGTGGGCAATAGAGTATCAATACAGAAACACCTCGAAAGCCGATCCAATAATTGTGATATCTACCACGGATACCACGAGATCGGCGCTTAACACATGGACTATATTTACTTTAGGCCACGATGAAGAAGAGCCTGAAAAGAATGCCATTACAGAAATGATGCCTAATGCGATCTGGCTCCCGCTGCATCGAGGCCTTCTGTCTCAGAAATCGAGCATAGGCGAGACCATAAAAAATCCGATCGATCAAAAGATATCCCAAATAATTATTGAAACAACTAAGTATCTATCAGCTCTAGATACAATCTATTCAAAAAAACTAGAAGAATTTCAGCAGAATTATTTTTTATCCATGCTGAATGCAACAGTCGAAAAAATTGAGAACGCAGAACAATACGACTTGGACAAGGAGCAAGTTGGTCTAGAACAAATATTCAGAGAATTTTTTAAAGACAATACAATATATAGAACATCTATTAAAAATCATTTCAATCGAGCAAAGAAAGCAATATCCACCAGAAGAAACAATAAACCACTTCTTTATAACGATTTTATCGCTATATCCGACACAATTCGACTTCACAAACTAGTAGATACTTGGAATGAGCTGCAAAAGGATAAGGAAGAAACGTTTGGACCAAAAAACAAATTTTCGGAGGTAATAAACGGTTTACTCGTCAACAAGAAATTCCGATTTGACGAGCGAAATCAACCGTTATTTACGGCCAATAACAAAAAGGTCGACATTACTGATCTCTCATCAGGAGAAAAACAGCTTTTCATTATGCTAGGAAGTTCTTTGGTGCAAGAAAATGCACCTTTCATATATCTTGCTGACGAGCCGGAATTGTCGCTGCATATAGACTGGCAAAGAAAGCTCGTTGCAAATCTAAAACATCTTAATCCATATGCACAAATAATATTTGCGACTCACTCTCCAGATATCGTTGCTGGAAACCAGCGTAATGTTATACGCATGGAACATATTCTTGAAGAAGGCAAAAGCTCGTGACTGTATTCGAGCGCTCCCCTGATGGAATATCAAATCGCGCACTTTTTCTAGGCGTTGATATTGTTGCGTACCACGAAGGCAACAGCACGGACGATATATCTCTTGATACTTTATTTTGGAACAATGTATTCGAATGCTTTCGTCCGGATCTTAAGGTAAGATTCTTACCTTCAGGCGGCAAAACAGATATCCTAGAAATACTAAAGGGAGCTCCGGAAGAGAATAGAAACTCGTTATTTTTGTTGGATAGAGATTACGATGATATCTGCGGAGATTATATTGATCGTAGTGACGTTCTATATACATACGGTTACAGCTTTGAAAACGACATTTTTTCGAAAGAGCTTATAGATTATTTTATCTATAATCAGCTCCCTATTGCCGAACGCCGCCAACAATGGAATCAGGAAATTATGAATTACTTTGAAGATACTGACGAAATACTGAGAACGATTGCAAAATTCGATCAGATGAGCAGGAAGATTAACGTTGGTGGTATAGCAACTGACGGTTTTCAGAGACTGTATACAGATGGCCGCTTGGGCGGAAAACCCACAATAGCTGAGGAAATAGTTGAAATCGAGCAGTCTAGGATATCTCAAAATCTTCAGGAAAATTCGCACGAGAATGTGGACGGAAACTGGCAGAGAAGAATTAATGGCCATTTTCTGATGGACATCAGCTACAGAATGGTGGTCTTTTTGGCAAGAAAGCTGGATTCACGGTTTTCTGTGGAAAAAAAATTCCTAATTCGGGCATTTCTTTCACGCAGTTTCAATAGCATTGATGAAGCGGACGAGCGCGCACAATACTTTGATCTGAAGCTTCGCTATATTTTCAAATGATGACCGTCAATAAGCTCGCCGGCGTAGCATGACTCCGCAGAAGCGGGCTGCCAGATTGCAGATAGACAGCGACGACATGTCCTGTTTCAAGATGTGGAACTGGCTGAACATCGTCAAGCCACGACAGTATGACCGAAGGAGCCGCGATGCCAGAACTCCGCGTCGACTCCTTTCCCGCCGCTACGGAACTAAACGCCCTCTGGTCAGCCGCCTAGCTCACCCTCCTGGACCTTGCAAATAACCCCTCAAGCATCGAATACCTATCGCAGTTTGACGAGCGCCTGTGACCAGAAAGAAACCAATAATGTCCGACACCATCCTACGCTACGTCCCAGCCGACCCGTCTTGGCAACCCTCCCCGGAAAACGCCACCAAGGCGGTCTCCCTGCTGGAAACATCGTCCCCGGCGCGGGCGAAGTGAAATCGAGCTTCGAGGATGAGGTCAGGTTCTACGATCCCGGCGAAAACTGGTCTGGCGTGGAGTGCAGCGCCTGCGGTGCAGATGCCGAGGAATGGTGGGGAGAGGCGATGGAAACCGCGTCTGCCGATGGGTTTAAAGACCTCAGCACTATGGCCCCTTGCTGCGGCGCCACCGTATCATTGAACGACTTGCGGTATGTCTGGCCCGCCGCGTTCGGCCGCTTTGCTCTCGAGGCCCACAATCCGGGCATCGGCGATACCACCGAGGAGCAGGACCGGAAGATGGCTGAATGCCTTGGATCTTCACTGCGGAAAATATGGGGGCAGGTTTAGGTTATATCAGGACACTCGCCAGGACGGCCGACCAAAGCACCGCCAGCATGAGGGAAGGAGCCGCCACCCATGCCAGAACTCCGCATCGACCCCTTCCCCTCCTCCGCCGAATTCAACGCCCTCTGGTCCGCCGCCTGGGGCACCCCCGCCCCGCGCGACTTCACCCACATCCTCTCCCGCAGCCTCGCCCATATCGGCGCCTACCACGACAACCAGCTCATCGGCTTCGTCAATGTCGCTTGGGATGGCGGCATCCATGCCTTCATCCTCGATACATCGGTCCATCCCGACATGCGAAGGCAGGGGATCGCGACGCGTCTGGTCAGGGAAGCGACGCGGGTTGCGCGGGAGCGGGGCGCCGAGTGGCTGCATGTCGATTTCGAACCGCGCCTGAGCGGCTTCTACCGCGCCTGCGGATTCAAGCCGACGAAGGCAGGACTCATCAAGCTCGTGTGAGGCGTCCCGCGAGAGAGGCCGAAACAAGTCGAAGCCAGCACCAACCTGCGATAGTGACGCGGATGGTCGCGCGGCGCGGCACCAGCGAAGACCTCGCTGAAAACACAATTTTCGCGAGAGCATCCTACCCGAAAATGAAAGATAATACTATTTAGGAGACCAAAGTATGTCTTTGAGTTCTCAAATTAAAATTCGTTTACACAGTATTTCATCCTTAGTTTTTCATTAAAAAAGCAATGAAAAGACACAATTTTGCATTGAAAACTTAATCGGGGATTGGCATAGATCCCCGAGGGGTTGTCGTCCGCCGAGCAATAAAACAGTTCTTTCGCGGATGTCTCATATTGCCGAGTACAACGCATCTTTTGGGGAAAGATATATATGGCCTTGAATATTCTGGACACGAACGGCGCCACAGTTGCCAAGACCGGCGCTGAGTTCGAAGCTTACGATGTTATCCGCCACTCTGAAGCCACTCCTCTCGCCGCCGTCACCCTCGCCGTCTCAGGTTCCGGCGTGGCAGATCTGGCAGACGAACTGGGCTCGGTTTCCGCGAACGTGACCGGCTCGAGCGGCGACAACACGATCACGACGGGCGCAGGCAAAGATACCATAGTGAGCGGCGGTGGCGCAGACACGTTAAGCGGCGGCGGCGGCGACGACTTGCTCAATGGTGAAGCTGGCAATGACACGCTGAATGGCGGCGACGGCAATGACGAGATTTACGGCGGCGTCGGCAACGACGTTCTCAAGGGTGGCGCGGGTAATGACACGATCAGCGATGGAGATTATTTTTCCAATGTCGCTGAAACCTTCAATATCGATGCCGGCGATGGCAACGACAAAGTGACTTTGTTCAACGGCCCTTTCGCCAAGGTATCGGGAACGATAGACGGCGGCGCTGGCACCGACACGCTGCAAGCCAATGATCTAACAGGCCTGACGATCAAGAACATCGAGATCCTCCAATCAGCGACATCCGGTGTGACCGCATCGACCGCGCAGTTCGAATCCTTTGACAAGATCATCGGCACAGGCTCCGATTCTTCCGTCCAGTTGAGCTTAACAGACGGCGCCCATGTCGATCTTTCCGACGAGTTGGCAGGCAAGCTAAACTACATCTTTGGCAGCTCTAACGTTTCCGGTATCGATGTCACGACCGGAAGCGCTCGCGACTTTCTCACCGGGACTGCCGGCAGAGACATCTTAGACGCCGGCGACGGCAACGATTATATCAATGGCAATGGCGGAAATGACCGGTTGATCGGCGGCAAGGGCGACGACACGATCATCGATGGCCAGCTTTCCAGCTCTTCGCCGGAAGTTTTCGACATCAATGCGGGCGACGGAAACGATGTCGTAAGCCTCCAGACACCGTCTCAGGCGCTTTCCGGGACGATCGACGGCGGTGCCGGGATTGATACACTGCGAGTGTCCAGGTTTGCCCAGCTGACGATCAAGAACTTCGAAAATCTTGAAACCGGTGACTATGGTTTTACGGGTTCGACCGCACAGTTAGAAAGCTTCGACAAGATCTCGGGAACGAAGGACGCTTTCGGCTCCTCTCTCGCCGTTTTGAGAGTGACGGACAATGCCCATCTCGATCTTTCCGACGAGCTTGGAATGAGTCGGGCTAGCATCATTGGCACCGTCTCCGCTATCGACGTCAAAACCGGCGGCGGCGACGACCTGTTTACGGGTACGGCCGCCAACGATATTTTCGACGGCAGCGGCGGCAACGACACGATCAACGGCAATGCTGGCAATGACAAATTGACCGGCGGCGATGGCAATGACCAGCTCTCAGGCGGCGCCGGAAATGACGTCATCAGGGGTGGCGCGGGCGACGACAAGATCACCGACGGCGATAATATGTCCACCGCCCCTGAGGCCTTCGACATTGACGCCGGCGACGGCAATGATGCCATCAACTTGCAGTCACACTCCTCCGCGCTTTCTGGAACGATCGATGGCGGAGCCGGCACGGATACGCTCCGTGTGATCGAGCCCACGTTGGCCCCTGGCAATGAATTCATCGGGCTTGCCGGCCTGACGATCAAGAACGTCGAAATTCTTGAAACAGCGGGAGCCGAGGTTCTCGCCTCGGCCGCCCAGTTCGAAAGCTTCGACAAGATCGTCATTTACGACAAGCCGGGCTATGAGAACGATGTGCTCGCACTGACTTTGACGGACAGCGCCCATGCCGACCTCTCCGACGAGTTGGCAAACCGCCACGTCGACATTTTCGGCACCGCCTTCGGCATCGACGTCAAGACCGGCGGCGGCGACGATTACTTCTACGGAACCGGCGGCAATGACAGGTTCGAAGGCGGCGCCGGCAACGACGTGCTCCTTGGCGGTGCAGGCATCGATACGGCGGTCTTCTCCGGCAATTTCGCCAAATACTCCTTCGCGTTGAACAATGGCAGCCACATCCTGACGAGCGCCCTGGAGGGCAAGGATACGCTGACCGATGTTGAATTCGCCCGTTTTGCCGACGGCGTCTATGATTTCGCGAAGGCAAAGTTCACGCCCGACGGCAGCAACAGCGCGCCCACCAATATCCAGCTTTCGAAAACCTCCCTGTTGGAGAGCACGCCGATCTGGACCACGGTCGGCCTGCTCAGCGCCAAGGACGCCGACGGCGACACGCTTACCTATACGCTGATCAACGGGGCGGACGATCACTTCCGGCTCAATGGCAACCGCATCGTCACCTCGAAGGCGCTGGACTACGAGACGGACAAGTCGCACACGATCAAGGTGGCTGTCTCCGACGGCAAGGTCACCGTCGAAAAGGACATCACGATCAACGTCCTCGACGTCAACGAAGCCCCGGTCAACAAGGCGCCGACCAACCTCGCCTTCTCGCGCACCTCCGTCTCCGAGAATGTCGCGATCGGCACCTCCCTCGGCCTGCTCACGGCAAAGGATCCGGAAGGCGACACGGTGAAATGGCGGCTGACGGACGATGCCGACGGCATCTTCAAACTCGTCGGCAACAAGATCCAGACCAAGGCCGCAATCGACTACGAAAGCACCCATAGCCTGACCTTCACCGCCGAAGCCTATGACGCGGCCGGAAACGTCACCAGCCACGATTTCATGGTGGCAGTAAAGGACGTCTTCGAGCTGTCGGTTTCGAGCCTGTCGCATGAGGCGTTGATTTAGCCACAGCACGATTGCCCTGGACGCGATATGCGTCCGATGGGCTCAAGAGACCAGAATACGCCGGCGCTCCGCTAAAATGAGCATCCGGCGCTCCCTGCCCTTCGAGCTTCAGCCTACGACTGCCGCGCCTCCGCGTGAGGCGCTGCCACGTCCAGGCTGGCACCACGCACCTTTTGGAAAGTTAAACTATGGCCTTGAATATTTTGGACACGAACGGCGCCACGGTCACCAAGACCGGCGCTGACTTCGAAGCCTACGATGTCATCCGCTACTCCGCCGATAATCCTCTCTCCATGGTCACTCTGAAGGTGTCGGATTTTGGTACGATAAACCTTGCAGATGAGTTGGGCCAGGTTTCTGCAGTGGTGACGGGCTCAAGCACTGCCAATGCGATCACGACCGGCGGAGGCAACGACACTATATCGGGCGGAAATGGCAATGACACGCTGAATGGCGGAGAAGGCAACGATACGCTAAATGGCGACGATGGCGCAGACACGCTGAACGGCGGTGCCGGAGAAGATACGATCCGAGGTGGAGCTGGTAATGACACGCTGAATGGCGGGGACGGCAACGACACGCTCGACGGCGGGCAAGGTAATGACAAGATCAATGGTGGCGCGGGCAATGACACGATCACCGACTCTGCGCACTTTAACACACCGAAAACGACGATCGATGCAGGGGACGGCGACGACAAAGTAATTATATTAGCAAGCGATGAATCGCTGACAGGGGCGATCGATGGCGGCAACGGGATCGACGTTCTTTCCGGCTTGAACAATCTGACCGCTTTTACGATACAGAACTTCGAAATTCTTGAAACGGGAGGGATCCACCTTGCCGGTTCGGCTGCGCAGTTCGAAAGCTTCGACAAGATCATCTACGGTGACAATCCGATCTACGACAGTTCCGTCATCTCCTTGATATTGGCGGATGGCGTTCATGTCGATCTCTCCGACGAGCTGGCAGCCCGTCGGACCTCCATCACAGGCACCGCCTTCGGCATAGACGTCACGACGGGCGCCGGTAATGACAATTTCGTCGGAACAGCCGGTAACGACATTTTCGACGGCGGCGCCGGCAACGACACATTGCATGGCAATGCTGGAAATGACCTGTTGACCGGCGGCGAAGGCAACGACCAAGTCTATGGGGACGCCGGAAATGATGTGATCAGGGGTGGAACGGGTAACGACACGATCGGCGACGGTGACTTTTTCGGCCCTCCAGAAGTCTTCGATATAGATGGGGGCGACGGCAATGATACCGTGAACCTGCAGATCGCATACAGTATCGAGAATTCGGGAATAGTTGATGGCGGTGCCGACACCGACACGCTGCAAGCCTATAATCTGAGCGGCTTGACGATCAAGAATTTCGAAATTCTTGAGACGGGGGGAATGGAAACTATTGGTTCGGCGGCGCGGTTTGAAAGCTTTGAAAAGATCGTCGTCTACAACGATCCAAACTACGATAGCTATGCCATCTCGTTGAAATTGACGGACGGGGTTCACGTCGACCTTGCTGGTGAACTGGCCACCCGTTCGGCGCATATCAGCGGCAATGCCTTCGGCATCGACGTCACGACCGGTGGCGGCAATGATCAACTTGAAGGTACTGATGGCAACGACATTTTCGACGGCGGCGCCGGCAATGACGTTATCCATGGCTACGCCGGCAATGACGTCCTGAGAGGCGGTGCGGGCGATGATACGATCACCGATGGTGACGACTACGCCGATGCAAAAATCTTCGATATAGATGCAGGCAACGGCAACGACACCGTAACTGTGTTTCGAGGCTCCGATGTCGAGGCGTCCGGAACACTCAATGGCGGTGCCGACACCGACACGCTGCAAGCCTATAATCTGAGCGGCCTGACGATCCAAAATTTCGAAATCCTCGAATTGGGTGGAGCGGGCGCTATTGGTTCGGCTGCGCAGTTCGAAAGTTTCGACAAAATCGTAGTCTACGAGCCGGGATACGAAAGCATCATCTCCTTGACATTGACCGACAGTGCCCATGTCGATCTCTCGGACGAGTTGGCCACCCGTTCGGCATATATAAGTGGCACGGCCTTCGGCATTGACGTCGCGACCGGTGGCGGCAGCGACCAACTTGAAGGCACCGATGGTAACGACATATTCGACGGTGGAGCTGGTAATGACAGAATTGATGGCTATGGCGGGAACGACATGCTCTTTGGCGGCACCGGCATCGACACGGCCGTCTTCTCCGGCGATTTCGCCAGCTATTCCTTCGCGATCGACAATGGCAGCCACATCCTGACGAGCGCCCTGGAGGGCAAGGATACCTTGACCGACATCGAATTCGCCCGTTTCGCCGACGGCATCTACGATTTCGCCACGGAAACTTTCACAAGCAATAACACCGCGCCGACCAATTTCCAGCTTTCGAAGACCGCCCTCTCAGAGGACACGCCGATCTGGACCACCGTTGGCTTGCTCAGCGCCAAGGACGCCGATGGCGACGCCCTCACCTATACGCTGCTCGACGGAGCCAACGATCATTTCCGGATAAAGGGCGACCGTATCGTCACCTCCAAGGCGCTGGATTACGAGACCGACAAGTCGCACACGATCAAGGTTGCCGTTTCGGATGGCAAGGTCACGGTCGAAAAGGACATCACGATCAATGTCCTCGACGTCAACGAAGCCCCTGTCAACAAGGCGCCGACCAATCTCGCCTTCTCGCGCGGCTCAGTCTCCGAGAATATCGCGATCGGCACCTCGGTCGGCCTTCTCTCGGCGCGCGATCCGGAAGGCGGCACGGTAAAATGGCGGCTGACGGACGATGCTGACGGCATCTTCAAACTCGTCGGCAATAAGATCCAGACAAAGGCCGCAATCGACTACGAAAGCACCCATAGCCTGACCTTCACCGCCGAAGCCTACGACGCGGCAGGAAACGTCACCAGCCACGATTTCACACTCGCCGTGAAGGACGTCTTCGAGGCGTCGGTTTCGAGCTTGTCGCATGAGGCGTTGATCTAACTGCGACTGGATTCCAGGCGACGCAGAAATGCGTCGCCAATGGCCTTCAAAACGGGGTGCTTGCGGTCAGCAAGCCCCCGTATCGATCAGGCGGAACAAGGTGCCCCACCGAATCTCTTCTCCCCACTGGGTAGAAGAGGGAGTTCGGCTGACCGCCCGGTCCAAATTGCTGCTCCCCCTTCGCACCCGATTCGGCTATGATTTCCTGCCGATCCGAGGAGAGCCCGCATGCGCCTGCCCACATTCATCCTCGCCCTCGCCGTCTCGGCGCTCGCAGCCTTGCCTGCATCGGCGCAGACCTACAAGACGCCGAAGGCGCTGCTTAAGGCGCTCTATAGCTACGACACCGACAACAGCGACGCCGAGGCGCCCTCACCTTATTCGACCTTCTTTTCCGACCACCTGAACAAGCTCCTCCAGACCGATCTCGACAACACGGCGGAGGGCGATGTCGGCGCGATCGACTTCGATCCCGTCATCGCTGGCCAGGATGGCGCGGCGAGCGACGTCAGGATCGGCCAACCGATCCTGCTGAATGACAAGGCCGAGGTGGAGGTGCAATTCGAAAACGGCGAGGAGGTGACGCTCTTCTACACCCTGGTGCGTGAACACGGCGGCTGGAAGGTCGACGATATCGCCAATCAAAAGGGTGATAGTCCGTGGAGCCTCGGCGCGTTGCTGGGCGACGCGCAGTAGGCGGGCGGCCCGGGCGCCCTCGTGGTTCCCTGCGTTTGCCACTGCAATCGATTTCACTGGATCGATTGCTCCGTTCCTCACCCCACCATGAAGACTGATCGGTGTGCCCGCCGCCCCGACCGCCCACGAAATCCCTGGCCGGCTATCGAATCCGCCCGTCATCTCGTTTCGGCACGGAATCCCGATATGGCACAGGCGTGCAAGAATCCGTTAACCCATCGTCAAGTATCTGAATCTTCGGCATTTCCCGGTATCGATGCGGGCATGCCACAATAATCCCGCTTGCTTTTTGCCCGAAATGCTGGCACGAATTGACTTACTCGGGCATTTGCATGCCGGTGACTGGACTGATGTGGTAATCCCTTCCGTTTGGAAGGCGGCGCGGGACTACCCGCCTACGTAGACGTTCTTTCCCCGTACGTGACTTCTCCGACTGACCCTTCGTCCCAATCGATCGGGGCGAAAGCTAAAGCCGTCCGCTTCCTCTCGGGGGCGCGGATACTACACAGACTAAGGGAAAAGGACGATCCCAATGGCCACCAAGGGCACCGTAAAATTCTTCAACCAGGACAAGGGTTTTGGTTTCATCACGCCGGACGGCGGCGCAAAGGACGTTTTCGTCCATATCTCTGCGCTGCAGGCTTCTGGCATCCAGTCGCTGCGCGAAGGCCAGCAGGTTACCTTCGACACCGAGCCGGACCGCATGGGCAAGGGCCCGAAGGCCGTCAACATCTCGGCTTCGTAAGTCAGATTTCCGCTCACGCGGCATTGAACGGCGCTCCGCAAGGGGCGCCGTTTCTGTTTGCGGCGCGGCGGCCGTTTGTCGATCGCATCGGCAAGTGTTATATGCGCGCTTTATGGATGATCCCGCCCCTGCGGCGGTGCGGTGCCGCATTGCGGCACCCAGAGACAACAAACAATGGAACGTCGATGACGCAGAAGAGGCCGATTTTTGCGGTCGCCCCGATGATCGACTGGACGGATCGGCATTGCCGCTATTTCCACCGCCAGATCAGCCGCGAGGCGCTGCTCTATACCGAGATGGTGGTGGCCGATGCGATCATCCACGGCCCGCGCGACCGGCTGCTTGGTCATGACGCCGCCGAGCACCCGCTGGCGCTGCAGCTCGGCGGATCGGAGCCGGCAAAGCTTGCCGAGGCGGTGAAGATCGCCGAACCCTACCTCTATGACGAGATCAACCTCAACGTCGGCTGCCCCTCTGACCGCGTGCAGTCTGGTACCTTCGGCGCCTGCCTGATGCTGACGCCGGAAACTGTGGCCGCATGCGTCGCTGCGATGAAGGCAGTCGCGACCGTGCCGGTGACGGTGAAATGCCGGATCGGCGTCGACGAGCAGGACCCGGAACAGGCACTGCCCGAGCTGATCACCCGCGTTCTCGATGCCGGCGCCGACGCGATCTGGATCCATGCCCGCAAGGCCTGGCTGAAGGGTTTGAGCCCCAAAGAAAACCGCGAGATCCCGCCGCTCGACTACGAGATCGTCTACCGGATGAAGCAGCGCTGGCCCGATGTCTTCATCGGCATCAACGGCGGTATCCGCACGCTCGACGAGGCCGCAACCCACCTCACCCATGTCGATGGCGTCATGCTTGGCCGGGCCGCCTATCAGAATTCTGCGATCCTTACTGACGTCGACCAGCGTTTCTTCGGCGCGCCTGCGAGCGAGCCGGACTGGGAGGCGCTGCGTGACCGGATGATGGCCTATGCCGAAAGCCACATCGCCAGCGGCGGCCGGCTGCAGCACGTGGCCCGCCACATGGTCGGTCTCTTCACAGGCTTGCCCGGCGCAAGGCGCTACCGCCAGATCCTCTCCACCGATGCCGCGAAAAACGGCGCCGGGCCGGAGGTGCTGGCGGCAGCCTTTGCGGCGGTGGATTTTTCGGGGACCGAGCAGGAGGCCGTCAGCGCCTGACGTAAATGACGGCTTGTCATGACGCCGACGTGCGGCGTCATGACCGGGCCATCGGCAGCAAGATCTTCTTCTCGATCCGGCCCGCCACCGAAAACACCAGAATCTCCGTATCCCTGCCGATCCTGCTGCCATCCATCAAACGGACGATATCGTCGACGCCGCCGACCGGGCTGCCGTCGATGGCGAGGATATAATCGCCCTCCTGCAGCCCTCCCTTTGCCGCCGGCCCTTCCGGCTCGACGCGCCGGATGCGGACGGAGGTCGTCTGCACCGTGCCCGCCGCAAGCGCGACCCGGCGCGGCAGCACGATCGTATCGCCGGCGATACCGATGAAGGCGCGCCTGACCTGGCCATAGCGAAGAATCTCCGAAACCACGAAATTGGCCGTGTTCGACGCCACGGCAAAGGCGATGCTCTGCGCACCCTGAATGACGGCGGTATTGACGCCGATAACCTCGCCGCTGGAAGACACCAGCGGCCCGCCTGAATTGCCGGGATTGAGCGCCGCATCGGTCTGGATGACATCGTCCATCAGCCGACCGCTGGCCGCCCGCATCGACCGTCCGAGCGCCGAGACGATGCCGGCCGTAACAGTCCATTCGAAGCCGAGCGGGTTTCCGATCGCGATGGCGATATGGCCCCGGCGCAAGCGCTGGGAATCTCCGAGCTTCGCCCAGGCGCCAGTGCTGGTATTGGCGCGAATGAGGGCGATATCGGTATCCACATCCCGGCCGAGCACCCGACCCTCGGTGACGAAGCCATCAGGCGTGGTGATGCGAACGGCCTTGGCGTCGTCGACGACGTGGCTGTTGGTGATGATCAGGCCGTCAGGCGATATAGCGAAGCCCGAACCATGCCCCTGCCGGCCACCCACCCTCTCGATCCGGCTGACCGCCGGCCCGACGATATCGACTGCAGCTGCGATCGATTGCGAATAGGCATCGATCAGCGCCCCATCATTCTGAGGCGCTATGTCCTTATCCATGTAACCCATTATTTGATCCTCAGGCGGCAATAACGGCCGTCCCGCTGCCGGCGAAGCGGTCGCGATTGCGACGGTTCGCCATTGTGCTGTTATGTGAGGATTAGATGGTTGGGCGTCGGCCCGCGTTCAAGTGAGCGCCAGCAGCAGTCTGCAATGCGCGCAACGCAGAGAATGCCAACACACCTAGCCGGACAGATATATTGAACTACCCGCACAGATATCTTGAACGAACGGCAGAAAATTGGCTCACTGCAGACATTCGCCCGTCAAATCAGCTGCCTTCGTTATGCCATGACGAACATGCCTGAGGTGTTCAACAGGCGGACATACCGGGGATCAAAAGATGTTCGCAGTACGAAGCAGCCAGATGAGGATCGCCAAATCCCCCGTCCCCGTCATGCGAGATGGACGGGTGCTGCGCGCCCAACTCGCGAAACCATACAAACTTCTGTCATATCAATAGAATAGAAAGAGCCATTCAATAAGCATATCAGCATAATTCGAGCCGGTTGATCCCCTCAGGCGTGATCTTCTTGCCCCAAGCCTCCGGCGCAACCACGCTCGTGGCCTTGCCAATTCTGCCGGCAACGGCGCAAACTTCTGACCGCATTAATCCAACCAACCCCAACCAACGGAGCCAAAAGATGAGCACGGTTACCACCAAGGACGGCGTCGAGATCTTCTACAAGGATTGGGGGCCGAAGAACGCCCAGCCGATCATGTTCCATCACGGCTGGCCGCTATGCTCCGACGACTGGGACGCCCAGATGCTGTTCTTCCTTGAGAAGGGCTACCGCGTCGTCGCCCATGACCGGCGCGGTCACGGCCGCTCCACCCAGGTCGGCGACGGTCACGATATGGATCATTACGCCGCCGATGCCGCAGCCGTCGTCGAGCATCTCGATCTCAGGAACACCGTCCATATCGGCCACTCCACCGGCGGCGGCGAAGCGACCCATTATGTCGCCCGCCACGGCCAGCCGCAGGGCCGCGTCGCCAAGCTCGTCATCATCGGCGCCGTGCCGCCCATCATGGTCAAAACCGATGCCAATCCCGGCGGCCTGCCGATCGAAGTCTTCGACGATCTGCGCAAGCAGCTCGCCGCCAACCGCTCGCAATTCTATCGTGACCTGCCGGCCGGTCCGTTTTACAGCTTCAACCGGCCGGGCGCGAAAGTTTCGGAGCCGATCATCAACAATTGGTGGCGCCAGGGTATGATCGGCGGCGCCAAGGCGCATTACGACGGCATCAAGGCCTTTTCGGAAACCGACTTCACCGAAGACTTGAAGATCATCACCGTGCCGACCTTCGTCATGCACGGCGACGACGACCAGATCGTGCCGATCGCCGACTCCGCCCTGCTCTCGTCCAAGCTCCTGCAGAACGCTACGTTGAAGGTCTATGAGAAATTCCCCCACGGCATGTGCACCACCCATGCCGACATCATAAACCCCGACATCCTCGCCTTCATCAAAGGCTGATCCGTGATGTTGCCGGGCGCCGATCAGGCGCCCGGTTGCCACGATGGCTTGCCATCCTAGACGCCGGCGTTCTGGCCATGTCGATCGATTGACAGCCAGAGACTCATTTTCCCATGAAACCGTTTTCGCCGATTTGCGTTTAGCGGCCATGAAAAGAGAACGTGAACCCTCATCAAAGGCTTACCGGCAGGATCGTTTCGAAAACACCGAGCGAGCCGCCAAGGAAACCATCGAGGCGGAGCAGCGGGCCCACCGGGAAAAAACCAAGCGGCTGAAAGAGCTGCGCCTATCGCAGCTAGGCGCCAAGGACCCCGCAACCAAATAGCACGCGCAAGCTATCCATCAGGCCGGCACGCCGATCGGGTCTCATATCCATGCCCTGCCGCCCTCGCCCGTATCTTCCCGTGCGTGTCCAAAATTGTTTTTGAATTTCAGACCTTCGCCCATCTTGCAGAGCAAAGATCGCGAAATTATCTTTTTTCACGAAAGCGATTCACGGCATCCAAAAAAGGGCAGATTGCGATGTCAGACAAGCTGTTCAGCACGCGTGACGAACCGCTCGCCTCCGAGGACCTCGATGTGTGCCGGCGTGTCCACGAAGCTCTCTGTAGTGGGCTAAAGATCGACCGATCAGGCAAGGAGGCCGACCGCTTAGGCGCCCTCATCATCGAGCTTTACCGCCAGGGTGTGCATGACGAGAACCAGCTTCGATTGCTGGCCGGCGGAGGGTGAGCCTGATAGCGGCCTCACGTTAGCACAACGAAGGGCGGACCGACTCCTCCCGCCATCTACCGGCACCGACAGGCACATGGAGAGACCCTGGGCGCGGAAACTTGCGCCGCCGCTGATGAACACACCACGTTGGGAGTCAGCGCAGTCATTCCAGTTCAGCACCTAGCGCATAAGAATCTTGTCCCTGTCCCAGGACATTCCATCGGAAAATTCGATCTTTTCGATTCCCCAATAGCCCTCGGCCAAGAACTGCTTCTCGACGGTGATCACTTCGCCCGTGGGCTTGACTATCACCATCAGCTTTGCCGCATCCCGCAGCAACATCACGTCGGAAGCGGTGAGATCGGTCAGGCGAAGCGTGTCGATCTCGTTCGACATGTTGACGATGTCATCGATGACGTCGGAGCCATGGCCGCTGGCATAGACATAGGTGTCGTCGCCAAAGGATCCGGAAAGCGTGTCGTTTCCTTCAAGCCCAATGATCAGGTCGTCGCCCATCGTGCCTTCCACGGTTTCCCCGCCGGACGTGCCGGCTATACCCTCGGGCTGAGCCACGCTGATATGCGCGGCGATGTCCTGCTTCGACCAGATTGTCCCGTCGCTGAACCTGATGCTTTCGATCCCCTTCTCGCCGCCTGATCGTCCCGACTTGATGAGGATCGACCCGCCCGCGGCCATAAGTGCGACAGTCCTTTCAAGCGCCCCGGCGAGCCTGCCGTCGCTCTTGGCCGCAAGCCTCGCTTCCTCGATAATTGATGCGTTCTTGGCGGCATCTGCCGCACTCATCCTGATCGCAACGATGAGATCGTCGCCCTCCTGGCGAAGGGCGATATCGCCGGGGCCGATATCGGAAAAGATCAGGGTGTCGGCGTTGCCGCTGTCCTCGATCGTTTCCAGAATGGTGTCGTTGCCGTCGCCGCGTGCATAACCGTAGGTGTCGTTGCCGGTGCCGCCGGTCAAAAGGTCGTCATCCTCGTTGCCATAGAGCGTGTCGTCCCCTTCGTCACCCCGGATTTCATCCTGTCCGCCTCGACCATATACCACGTCATCACCCGCCCCGGCATGGATCCGTTGGTTGCTGTCGGGATCGGATTTAAGGACGATGTTGTTGACGACCTGCGCGCTGTCACGGGATGTCCTATCGTAGATGCCTATCGACAAAATCAGGCCCAATCCAAGGATCAGGGCCGTCCGCGGCACGCGCAAATTCAGCATTCTTCCAGTCCCCGGCAAGACGCACCCAGTGGCATCGACCGCCGCCAGTAACCAAGCCCTTTTTGGAGGGAATTACCACTCTGAGATGTCTGTTGCGTTAACGCTACCTATTGCAAGAAGACCGATCCCCACACCCCTCCAGCAAATCCCGTTCCCCCACCACACAAACGTATTGAAAGCCCGCACCCGCGCCGTCCGGCTGAGATCGGCGTGTATCAGCAGCCACAATTCCGAAACCGCATCCGGCAGCGCTTCCCCAGCCATGGACCCGTCTCGGCGCCATCAGCGGCATAGATCGCGAAGGCCACCGCGGAGACGCGCCGGCCGATCAGCGTTTCGGATGGTCCGGCCATTTGCGGTATCGCGCTGTCGGCCTTTGGGCGAGCACCTGTTGCGTTAGCGCCGACGCACATATGCCCCTCCCGTCCATCCCAAAATGAAACTTAATCCCTGCCCCTGCGTTGCCCGCGATGCATCCGTTTACCCCAAGGTGAGTGAAATGAACAGATTCGCCATCGTTGCCCTGTCGATAGCGACGGCCTTCTCGGGAATGCCGGCTTCGGCAGGCCCGGCTTTCCTGCCGAGCCCGATGCAATCGGCGCAGGCGACGTCTCAAAGCTCCGATGCCCGCATCATGACCGTTGGCTGCAACAACTTCACGAACTGCCCGGGTCAGTTCAGCAATAATCGCAGATGGTATCGCAACCGCCACGACTATCGCGACCGGCGCTACTACCGCGACGACCGCTATGGCTGGGATCGGCGCTACGATCGCCGGTACCGCCGTCACGACAACACCGGCGCCATTATCGGCGGCCTAGCGGCTGGCGCCATCATCGGCGGCATCATCGCTTCGCAGCCGCGCGCACTTGCCTATGGTTCTTCGCATGCGGACTATTGCTACAGCCGCTATCGGTCCTATCGCGCCTCCGACAATACCTATCAGCCGAACTACGGCCCGCGCCGCCGGTGCCGCTAGGGCCGATCCATTAGTGCAAGCCTCGTATGAAGATGCAGGGCTTTTTGATAGCCGAAAGCCCGTTACGCGACTTCCCAGGACACCGTAGAGTGCACGCCGTACAGCAAATCGCCTTGCCCCCTATCGACCAGCCCTATATGTATGAAAGCACGGTACGTTAGCAGATACGCACATAAATAACCCCTCCCCATCCCAAAATGAAACTTATTCCCTCCCCCCGCGTTATCCCCTCCATACATCCGTTGACCCAAGGTGAGTGAAATGAACAAATTAGGCATCATTGCCCTGTCGATAGCGACGGCCTTCTCGGGAATGCCGGCCTCGGCAGGCCCGGTCTTCATGCCGAGCCCGATGCTATCGGCCCAGACGGTCCCTCAAAGTACCGATGCCCGGGTCATGACCGTCGCCTGCAACCCATACTCCATCGTCTGCTCGCGCGATGGCGACAACCGCCGATCCTACCGCAATCGCGACAACGATCGCGACCGCGACCGCCGCAGCTACCGCGAGCGCCGCTATGACCGTGACGACCGCTATGGCTGGGATCGCCGCTACGATCGTGGCGACCGGTACGGCTGGGATCGCCGCTACGATCGCCGGTATCGCCGACATGACAACAGCGGCGCTATCATCGGTGGCCTCGCAGCCGGCGCCCTCATCGGCGGCATCATCGCTTCGCAGCCGCGCGCGCGTGCCTATAGTTCACATGCCGAGTATTGCTATAGCCGCTACCGGTCATACCGCGCCTATGACAATACCTACCAGCCGAACTACGGCCCGCGCCGCCAGTGCCGGTAATCCAATCATCCATCGGAGCAAGCCTCGCATGAAGATGCGGGGCTTTTTTGATGGCCGGAAGCTTGCACGGCTTCCGATCGCCGGTCGGTCGTGCTTGTCTGCGCGGCCAGGATTGGTCGACCCATTTAGGTAGATAACGCGCTATAGGTGCGAAATGACATCTGGAGATATAGTAAAGCGCGCCGGCCCCGTCATCCTGCTGCCGCCGGATCTGGAAAACCTGTCGGGCTTCGAAGCAGCGCTCGCCGCCGGCTGGTC
Organism: Rhizobium sp. BT-226; assembly: GCF_025847085.2. Classification (NCBI taxonomy): domain Bacteria; kingdom Pseudomonadati; phylum Pseudomonadota; class Alphaproteobacteria; order Hyphomicrobiales; family Rhizobiaceae; genus Rhizobium; species Rhizobium sp. BT-226. The sequence goes on from NZ_JAOYTI010000001.1 coordinate 1,033,344, forward strand.
TCCCGATCCGCGCCGAGCGGGCGACCAAGCCTACGTTCGCGGCGAGCTTCAGCGGCTGCGCCAGGACAGATCAAGGTTTCTCGACGATCTCAGTCCTGATGGCAGGCGACGCGCCGGATCCGGACCGCCGCCGCTGACCATCCGTCTGTTCTGGATCTGGGACGGCGAATTCTGCGGCAGCATCAGCCTGCGCTTTCAAGCGTGCAACGAGGAGCTGCCTCCCGAGGTGTCGGGCCATGTCGGATATTCCGTCGTGCCGTGGAAGCAGCGCAATGGCCACGCGACCACCGCCCTGAGCCTTCTGTTGGCCGTGGCGGCGAAGGAAGGCCTCGACCGCCTCACCGTCCTCTGCAACGAGGGCAACGACGCCTCGCGGCGCGTGATCGAGCGCAATGGCGGCGAATTGTTCATGCGCGGCCCGCATCCCTCCGACAGGCCCGATCAGATCAAACTGTATTTCTGGCTGAAGCCCGGAGCCGCCGGCTGACGTGAAATACGCGACGGACTTTCAGACGGACGGAGCACAAGCCTTACCCGCTTTTGCTCCGTCCGTCCCCTCAGCCTGGGGCGGGCTGAGTGCTGATCGCGGCCGCTTGTCGGGCGCCGCCGCCGGATTCTCTCAATAGGTCGCGGCCGGTTTCGGCTTCTTCTCTGTCCATTGCGGGGGGGCGCCGTATTTGGCGGCCACCGCCCCCATCAGCCCGGGCGGCCGGCCGAATGCGTCGCAGGCGGCGTATTTCGGTTTCCCGCCGAGCCAGGATTTCATCCGCTGCCCGGACGGCAGCGAGATATCCAATCCCTTCGGCTCATTGCCTTTGATCAGCATGCGGGAAAACTCGCTGCTGAATTTCGAAGCCAGGCTATAGGCATCGCCCACTTCGGAAACGCGGGGGTTGTTCTGCAGCGAGTTTGCCCCGCGCGACCAGACGATCGCCGCCCGCTGCACTCCACCGCTGTCGACGGCTTCCGCCTCGACCGCCAGCCCGCCGAGGCCGGCCGGCAACCGCGGCACGCTGACGGGCAGCACGAAACCGGTGCCGACGGTCACGACGGTCGAAACACCCGCCATCGCCTTGTTGGTCGGCACGATGTCGGTAACGACGGCGCGGATCGTTAGATCCGCTGGCTGACCGGCAGAGACCAGCTGATATCTGTCGCTGAGCGAAATGCAAAGCGCCCGGTCCAGAGCATTCGCCACCATCACGCGGTCAGCATCCGACTTGACGCGGGTCGCAGCGTGGAAGGCGAAGGTCGTCGGCACGATGCTCACCGTCTTTGCCGGGCTAAGGCGCGTCCCGTCGACATAGACGCGCGATTTCGACAGCTTGCCCTTCGGCACGCCGAGATTGCCGTAGGAAGAAAGCGTGCCGGCCTCCTTCAGCGGCACCGAGCTGCACCCGGCCGCGGCCAAGGCGAGCGCCAGCGGCAGAGCGAGGGACAAACCTCTCGACGCCCATGGGAAGGAAAATAGGAATGGATTGCTGCGCACGCTGTCTGGCCTCCGTCGCCGATAGCGCATAACCCCGAAAATTGAAATCGATTTTCGGAAAGGATTATGCGCAGGTTTAAAGCGCTAGAGCGTCCTTGGCGCGTCTTGTCGGACGCGCTGCGCTCTAGTGTCGGGCGAAAGTGGCGGTCGAGAATTGCCGCAGCATTACAGTTTGTTTCGGAGGAGCGGATGCTGCTCAAACAGGCCTCACCTATGCGAGATCGATCGTCACGCGCGTCCCGGCAGCACCGCTTTCGATGCTGACCTCGCCGCCATGATTTGCGACGACCTGCTTGACGAGGCTGAGGCCGAGACCGGCGCCCTTGCTCTTCGGGGTGACGCGATAGAAGGGCTCGAAAACCAGCTCCCGATGCTCGGCCGGAATGCCTGGCCCTTCGTCGGCGACACTGATCCGGCCGCTGCCGGAAGTCGAGCGCGACACCGAAACCGTGATCATGCCTCTGTCGCCGCCATGGTCGATGGCGTTGCGCACGAGGTTGCTCATAGCCCGCGGCAGGGCGGAAGGGCTGCCCTTGCGCTCCAGCCTCTCGATCTCGCTTTGAAACGAAATTTGGTAGCCGGCGCCGATTGCGAGTGGCGCGAGATCGGCCACCACGCCGCGGGCGATCTCGACGAGATCGACAGGTTCGTCGAGGTCAGCCGCTTGATCGTTGCGCTCGAAATCGAGCAATTGCTCGGCCGCCTCGGCCAGCCGCGCCACGTCGTCAAGCAGCCGCTGCCGCTCGCGCCCATCGGGCATGCCGTCGATGCGCGTCTGCATGATAGCGATAGGGGTCCGCAGCTCATGCGCCGCGTCCATCAGAAATCGCTGGCGTTTCTTAAACTCGTTCTCGAGCCGCTCAAGCGTTCCGTTAAAAGCAATCACCAATGGTGCGATTTCCGTGGGAATACCATCCACCGGCAATCGGGCTCCTTGCCGGCGGGGTTCGATTTCCGATGCCTTGCTCGCTATATCCTTCACGCCGGCCAAAGCGCGCGCTACGACGCGGGGGATCGTTAGAAAAACCCCGGGCAAAGCGATGGCCAAAAGTGGTGTGTAAATGAGGTAGGTTTTGCCGAGTATTGCCAGAAATGCGGAGCTTCTGCTGGCGTTTCCGCCGTACATCACTCTGTACTCGCCTTCTGCCGTGTCGACACGGTCGATGGAGGCGACCTCGGTCGTACCAGACGCCCCTCGTATGTCGGCGTCTTTGATGAGGTAGACGTACCGGGCTAGGTCCGCATAGGGCGCCGGTATTACGCCGTAGGAGGCCGTTTCTCCACTGGGTGTTGCGACGAAAAACCAGAGCCTGTTGTTCTCAGCCTTGAACGACCTGAGACGCGGGCTATCAGCTATGACGATCCCGCCCTGCGTGTCACGCGTAAGAGCTTCCTCGAGGGCTGCAGTCAGTTGAACCTGCATTCCTTCATTGGGCGAGAGGATGCTGGTGGCGTAAATGCAAAGCCCGATGATCACCGTCGCAACAACGGCCACGAAAAAGATACTGAGCTGCCAGCTGAGCGTCCACCAGAGTGAAAGGTTCGACTTGGTCGCCTCGCGCATCATTCTTCCTTCATGAGATAGCCGACGCCACGGATATTATGGATCGCGACGCCGGCACCGGCATCGATCAGCCGCTTGCGCAGCCGCGAAATATGCGCGTCGAGTGCGTTCGACTGGATTTCCTCTTCGTAGTTGTAAACCGCCGCCTCCAGGGTCGAGCGCAGCACGGTCTTCTCCTTGCGCCTTGCGAGTGCCGCCAGCACCAGAAGTTCGCGCCGGGGCAGATCGAGCGGCACGGCATCGACGGCGACACTCAGATGCAGCGGGTCGATCACCATCCGCCCGGCCGTGATCTTGAGTTCGGCCAGTTCGGGCGATCGCCGCAGCACGGCCCTGAGCCGCGCCATCAGTTCCTCCACCAGGAACGGCTTTCCGAGATAGTCGTCCGCCCCGAGGTCGAGGCCTTCGATCCGCTCCTTCGGTTCGTTCAGCGCCGTCAGCACGATGATCGGCGTATCTTTCCCCGTCCGCCTCAGCTCGGGAATGAAGTGCAGGCCCTCTCCGTCGGGCAGGCGCCGGTCGAGCAGGATCGCATCGTAGAGGTTCTGCCGCGTCAGCTCGACCGCATCGGCCAGATGCATCGTGTGGTCGGTGACGATCCCATGTTTGCCGAGTGCGGCCGACAGCGCTTCGGCCAGCTCCCTCTCATCCTCTATCAACAGTATCCGCATCGCCCGCCCATTGTTTCGCTCTCCCCCTCTCTCTGCCACAAGGGTTGCGGCAGCATTGCGGAGCTTGCAAGGCAGCCGGTCATGCTGCTGCAATTGTTGAAGTCCAGCACAAAGAATATCTGCAGCCGCTGGAGATCAAGATGATCCGACCAATCCTTCGTCTCCTGACGAGACACTTCCTCTCCGCCTTCATCCTCGCCGCGCTGCTCGCAGCCCCGCTCGTCATTCTGCACACGCTTTACGAAAAGACGGTATTCGACAACGGCCTGCTGATGGAGGTCCGATGATGCAGCGGAAACCTCAGGCGGTCTTACTGCCTGCCATGCAATAGGCCGAGAATGCCTGAAGATAGGCCTGCACTCTGGAACGGTTCTCCGCTGCCTCGACGGCCTTGAACACCTCGGCCGGCTCCAGCTTCATCAGAGGAAGCCTGAGGAAAATATCGCCAGCGAACCGGTCGGTGATGGTCGCAAGAACGGTGCGAAGACCCGCCAGCATATCATCGCCTCGATGCGATGCGTGCAGCAGGGCGATCGGCTTATGGACGATCTCGTCTCCTGACACGAGCCAATCGATCGCATTCTTGAGGCCGCCGGGAATGGATCGGACATACTCCGGGCTCGCAATGATCAGGCCATCGCTCTCTGCGATGACACCGATCAACTCCCGCACCGCCTCCGGTAGATTCTCCCCCTCGAGATCAGGCGAGAATACCGGCAACCGCCCCACGCCGTCGAAGATCGAAATCTCGATCTCACTTGGCGCAATGGCACAGACAGCCTGCAGCATGGCCGTATTGGTGGAATTGTGCCGGACGCTGCCGGATATTGCGAGAATCTTCATGACCCCACAGGAAATGTTTGATCATGGCTGTCAACGCAAAAGGCTCGGCTAGGCTCGATTGAGTAGCGCCCCAAAAGCGACTTTTGCTTGAACTGGCCGAGCCCCGCGTTAGCCTGGATGCTGCTGCCGAATCGGCTGGAACCACCCTCGAGGAAATACATATGACGGCTTTGATCGAGGCGCGGGACGTCAGCAAACGCTTCCGGCAGCACAAGAGATTTCCGGGTCTGCTGGGTGCGCTGAAGACGTTGGTGACCAACGAATATACGGAAGTTCTGGCCGTTTCCGACATCGGTTTCGACATTGCGGCAGGCGAAGCCGTTGGCTATCTCGGCCCGAATGGCGCCGGCAAATCGACGATGATCAAGATGATGACCGGCATTTTGGTGCCGAGCGCCGGCACGCTTTCGGTACTCGGCCGAACGCCCCATCTGAAGCGAATGGACAATGCCCGCGAGATCGGCGTCGTTTTCGGCCAGCGCAGCCAGCTGTGGTGGGACCTGCCACTGGTCGACAGTTTTACCTTGCACCAGCGCATCTACGACATCCCCGCCGCCCGTTATGCGGATAATCTCCGACGTTTCAGCGAGTTGCTGGACTTGACGCCCTTTCTCGACCGCGCGGTGCGCCAGCTCAGCCTCGGTCAGCGCATGCGCGCCGAGATCGTGATGTCGCTGCTGCACGACCCCAAGATCCTCTTTCTGGACGAGCCGACCATCGGGCTTGATGTGGTCGCCAAGGATGCCGTGCGGCGTTTTCTCGCCGAGATCAACCGTGAGCGCGGCGTCACCATCATCCTCACCACCCATGATCTGCAGGACATCGAGACCATCTGCCCGCGGCTGATCATGGTCGATCACAGCAGGCTCATCTTCGACGGTGAGTTGAAGAGCCTGCGCGCGGCATTGGGCTCGGCTCGGCGGCTGACACTCGAATTTGCCAGCGACCCCGGACCGCTGTCGTTGCGCACCGCGACCCTCGTCAGCGACGAAGGCTTGCGCAAGAACTATCTCATCGAGCGTGAAGACATATCGCTGGTCGCAATCCTGTCGGAGGTGGGCAGCGGGCGCGGCCTCAAGGATGTGGCGCTGCATGAGCCCGACATCGAAGAGGTCATCCGCACCTTCTACCAGCGCCGCAACGCCGACCAGCGTGGCAATGCCAAGGCCCGGGCATCATGAGCGCCTATTTCGCCTTCGCGCGCAGTGCCTTCCATTCGCAGCTCGCCTACCGCAACGAAGTATGGGCCAACATCTTCGGCAAACTCGTGCAGGTCTTCGCGCGTGTCGCCATCTGGCAGGCGGCCTATGCCGGCCTCGGCGCAATCGTGGTCGACGGGGTCTCCCTGCAGCAGATGGTGACCTATGCCCTGCTCGGCGGCGCCGTGATGGGCGCAACCCGCCCTGAAAGGATCATCGGCGAAATCGGCCGGTCGCTGAAGACGGGCGATATCGCGGTTTGGCTGCTCAAGCCCTTGTCCTATCCGCTCTATCTCTTCGCCAACGAATGCGGCAGTTTCGGCTATCGCCTGATGACCCAGGTCATTCCGACCGTCGCCTTCACCGCGTTGTTTTACGGCATGCTGCCGCCGGCAAGCCTGTTCGATGGCCTGATGTTCATCGCCTTCTGGGCGCTGTCCTTTACGCTGCTGTTCCTGATGTCGGCGCTCTTCGGCCTCGTCGCCTTCTGGCTGATGACGAGCTTCTCACTGGACTGGATCCTGGGCGCCCTGCTGCAATTGTTCTCGGGCCTGCTGATACCGTTCTGGTTCTTCCCCGAACCGCTGGCCACGATTGCCCGCCACCTGCCCTTCGCCTGGGTGGTCTATTATCCCAATGCCGTCTATCTCGGCAGGCTGTCCGCGGCCGATGTCTGGCTGCATCTCGGCCTGGGCCTTGCCTGGGCCGCGCTGTTCCTCGCCGGCGTCCTCTGGCTGTGGCGCTGCGCCTCCACCCGCATCACCGTGCAGGGAGGCTGATCGTGCTTATTCATCACCTTCGCGTCCTGCCGCTGCTGGTGCGGATGCATGTCCGCTCCCAGATGGAATATCGCGGTGCCTTCTGGCTCGACCGTCTTGCGCAGATCCTTTCCTATGGCAGCGTCTTCGCCACCATCGGCATTCTGCTCGCCCGCTTCGATACGCTCGGCGGCTGGACCTGGCCGGAGTTGGCGCTGCTGTTCAGCTTCCAGCTGCTGGCTTACTCGCTCGGCGCCGCAATGAGCTTCGTGCAATTGCGCGACCTCGAAGAACTGGTGCGGCTCGGCACTTTCGACACGCTGTTGGTCAAGCCTTTCAGCCCCTGGGCCTATCTGGTTTTTTCTGGCCTCAATATCGGCTATGCCGGCCACGTCATCCTGGCGGTGGTGCTGATGGGTTGGGCCGTTCTGTCCGTCGACTTCACCTGGTCGGTCTGGTCCGCGTCATTCTTCATTGCTGCGCTTATCAGCGCGACGCTGCTGACGGGTGCGCTCATCACCATGATCGGCGCCACGGCGCTGATCTGGGTGCGGTCCAACCACCTGTTCTCGATCTTCTTCGGGTTTTGGGAATTGACCCGCTACCCGCTCAATATTTTTCCGGGCGGCATCCAGACCATCCTCATCACCGCAGTCCCGCTGGCCCTCACCAGTTCTGTTCCCGTCGGCGCCCTGCTCGGCAAACCCATCCCGATCCTCGGGGACTGGGCCGGGCCCGTGGCTCTCGTGGCCGGCCCAGTCTGGGTGTTGATATCAATCGCTCACTGGCGGTATGCCACCGGCAAGTACCAGGGCGCTGGCGGCTGATTAGGCGGACTGATCTTCCTGGATATCAGGATGCCTGCGACAACGATCTCGCGCGGACCTCGAGGAACGCAGCCGTCAGCTTCGCCAGCACCGGCGAGGTGCATGTGCCGTTGGCGCCACCGATTGGATCGGCGATGTGGATCTGCCGGAGATCCTCCATGAACTCGTCCCACAGCGGCGGCCCGCCTTCTTCGAGAAGCTGCGCTCGAATGCTCAACTCCTCGCTTGCAGGCAGATGCCGTCGTCCCCAGGCGCCGATCATCGCAAAGACGGGCACGAGTTGGATCGCTGGCTCCGCCAGGCTGTAGATCGCTTTCTGGCTGTGGCTCGGGTCGTCCCGCTTGCTGATGAACCCGAGCGAGAGCAGACGCTTCAGCCTGGCGGCCAGAATGTTGGAGGCAATTCCCTCCTCCGAATGGGTCAGGAGATCGCGGAAATGGCGGCGGTTGCCGAACATGATGTCCCTGATGATGATGAGGCTCCACCGATCGCCCAGCACTTCCATCGTCAGGTTGATCGGGCAGCCCGACCTCAGTTCAATATCCACGAATTCTCTCCTTAAAACTGGTTGCAATATAGGATCACTTATGCGACAACGCAACTAGTTTCGGTCCGCAATCAGATGGAGGAGAGCAGCATGTCCAAAGTGCGTGTCGCAGCATTTTCCCTTTCCGTGGATGGTTTCGGCGCCGGGCCGGAGCAAAGCATGACCGATCCGCTGGGCAAGCGGGGAACGGAGATGTTCGAATGGTTTTTCCGTACCCGCACCTTCCGCGCGATGATCGGAAAGGACGGCGGTTCTGAAGGCGTCGACGAGGGTTATGCGGCCCGCGGCATGGCCAATTTCGGCGCCTTCATTCTCGGGCGCAACATGTTCGGCCCCATCCGCGGCGAGTGGCCGGATGACGTCTGGAAAGGCTGGTGGGGGCCGAACCCGCCCTATCACGCGCCGACCTATATCCTGACGCATTATCCCCGCGAACCGATTGTCATGGAAGGCGGCACGACGTTTCACTTCGTCACCGGCGGCGTCGAGGAAGCGCTTGATAAGGCGAAGGCCGCGGCCGGCGGCAAGGATGTGAAAATCGGCGGCGGCGTCAGCACCGTCCGCCAATATCTGCAGGCCGGCCTGATCGACGAACTGCATTTCGCCATCTCCCCCGTCGTCCTCGGCAAGGGCGAAGCAATGTTCACAGGCATCGACCTCCCGGCCCTCGGCTTCCGCGTCGCCGAGCATGTCGCAACCGAACACGCTACGCATATCGTGCTGGCGAAATAAACGAGCCCGGTCGATATCTTAGGCGCTTTCAGGTGGAATACCTTGTCCGCATTGAAGGCGTCCGCAACATCAAGACGGAAATCCCGATGCAGAAGATCCAGCAATCCTGGCAGGTACCGCTCTGACGGCCGCCTGTCGGGATCGTTCGGCTCTCACCAAACTGTGTCAAAATGGCCGTGGTATTGCTGTGGAATGGGCGTAGAGTAAACGCCATCGGATCATCGACGCGACCGCTTGAGAGACCATAGGTGCTCTTGCCGCTTCATGGAGGGTACGAAGTTGCTCCTGTCCCTCATCTCACTGAATGATGATGAAATAACCATCGTCACCGATGCCGTTCGGCAATGGTGCTGCCAGAGGAAGCTCGACATCGACAGCATCGAAGGACGCCACGCCATTACCGTCGCCGTCGATCTCGTCCAGATGAACACCGACCGCGACAAGCTTTTTGCCGAGATGTCAAAGCAACTGGACCACCTGTAGAACCCTACTCCATCCATCGAACGACCACAGCTGCGATGACAGGCGGATGGGATGCAGCGCTTTCGCTTACCACTCCCCTCGCGCCGCCGCCCTGAGCACCACGAGCACGGGCACAACAGAGCGCAGCCGGCCAGTCCCAAGCTGTTCGAGGTAGGCACAGAACATACCGGCCATGGCGTCTGCATAGGCTAGGATCTAGCGCTTTGGGGGTAGGCCCGTTGTCCGGCCGAGCGCGCGTGCCGGCCGGGCAATGGCGCGTTTCATTGTCGGAGCGTCACCGCTGTACAGCGCCGTAGCGCAGCCCGTCGACCAGCAGGGAAACCATACGCCGGGCATGTTCTGACCCTTGGGCGTAGGCGTGCATGCTGAGGCTTGCTGCCGCATTCAAAAGATCCTCGGCGGCGATATCGGTGCGGACCTCGCCGGCGGCAGCGGCAGCGTCGAGAAGCGAGCGAAGGGCCGGCTGCAGCCGCTGCTGGAAGTAGGCGGGCAAGGCATCGAAGGCGGGGTTGCCGGAGTGCAGGGCCGCCGCAAGCCCGCGCTTTGCCGCGATGAAATCCACGAAACGCTGCATCCATCTGGCCAGCGCCTCGCCCGGCGCATGTTCGGCGGCAAGGATCAGCGCGGCGTCGGCGCAGGCGTCGATTTCGCGGCGGAAGACGGCGACGACGAGGTCGGAACGCTCGGGAAAATGCCGGTAAACGGTGCCGATGCCGACGCCGGCCTTCTCCGCGATCTCACGCACCGGAGCATCAACGCCGGAGGTCGCAAACACCGTCAATGCCGCCTGAAGCAGCCCGTCGAGATTGCGCTTGGCGTCGGCGCGCACGCGCCTGTCCGCGCTTTCCCCGGACTTCAGGCCGTCCTCCTGCTCTTGTCTGGCGTCGCTCATCATTCACTCACTTGCAAAACGGAACATTGTTCCGTATATAAACGGAATTCGGTTCCGTTTATGCAAATTAACACAGCGCGGCGGTGTTGGCCACATCGATGCGCACGAAGTCCGCCTCCCCAATAAAAGGAACAGACCATGCAATACCGCACGCTTGGAAGAACCGGCATCAAGGTCAGCCCCTATTGCCTCGGCGCGATGATGTTTGGCTCTGCCGGTAATCCCGACCACGAGGATTCGATCCGGATCATCCACAAGGCTCTCGATGCCGGCATCAACTTCATCGACACCGCCGATATCTACAGCCGCGGCGAATCCGAGGAGATCGTCGGCAAGGCGCTCAAGGGCCGGCGCGACGACGTCGTGCTCGCCACCAAGGCGCATCTGCCGATGGGCGACGACCCAAACCGACAGGGCAATTCGCGCCGCTGGCTGATCCACGCAGTCGAGGATTCGCTCCGTCGCCTGCAGACCGACCATATCGATCTCTACCTAATCCACCGGCCGGCGCCCGATACCGATATCGAGGAGACGCTATCGGCCCTCACCGACCTGATACGGACGGGCAAGGTGCGCGCCGTGGGATCGTCGACCTTCCCCGTCTCGGAGATTATCGAGGCGCAATGGGTTTCCGAGCGCCGCGGGCTGGCACGTTTCCGCGCCGAGCAGCCGCCCTATTCGATCCTCAACCGCGGCATCGAACGTGAGGTTCTGCCCGCCTGCGAGCGTTACGGAATGGGCGCGATGGTGTGGAGCCCGCTGGCGATGGGCATGCTCACAGGCAAATATCGCAAGGGCGCACCGCAACCCGACAGCGCCCGCGCCAAGCGCTTCCCCAGGCAGATGAACGACGAGCGCCGGCTGGACGCGGTCGAACGACTCATCCCGCTCGCGCAGCAGGCAGGTCTTTCGCTGGCGCACATGGCGATGGCTTTCACCATCGCCCATCCCGCCGTCACCTCGGCGATCATCGGCCCGCGCACGATGGAGCACTTCGACGATCTGCTTGCGGGCGCCGGGGTGAGCTTGACGGACGAAATCCTCGACCGGATTGACGCGATCGTCCCGCCCGGCACCGACACCGGCCCGCTGGAGGTGGCCTATAACCCGCTTGCGGTGACGCAGCCCAACCTGCGCCGCCGTCCGATAACGGAGCGCTTCGCCGCCTGATCCTCAGGGGTGAGGCCCGGTCCTGCAAAGCAGGAGCGATCGATCCAGTGAATCGATCGCAGAGCCGAACGCCCTGAGCCAAGCGAAGGGCCGGGCTGCAGCGCCTCACCTCCCTCATTCCTGTGCCTGTCACAGGAATCCAGCCACGGCGCGTCTGCGCCGTGAATGACTCCCATCCAAGCAACAACTCTCGTGCGCCCAAGGACTTGGGCGCACACGATTCCTGTGACGAGCACAGGAATAACGGAGGAGAAGTGAGCAGCACAAAGCCCCCTGCGTTTAAAGGCGTTTCTCAAAGAACGTGTCCGGGTATGGATCGTCATTGAAACGGTCGATCTCACTCCAGCCGGTTCCGCGATAAAGCTGCGTTGCCTCGGGCAGCGCGCTATTCGTATCCAGACGCAGGAGCTTGATGGATAGTTCGCGGGCGATGTTCTCCGCGGCTGTCATAAGGCGCGTTGCGAGCCCAAGGCCACGCGCGGATGGGGCAACCCAGAGCCTTTTGATCTCCGCGACCTCGCCGCCATTACCCTTCAGCCCGACACAGCCGATCGGCAGGCCATCCGACATGGCCACCAGGAACGCACCGCGCGGACGGATCATATCCTTGGCGTCTGGATCGCGAGAAAGCGATACATCGAAACCCTTCTCGAAGCGGCGTGCGAGTTCGCCGTAGTATTCGCGCAGACAATAGCTGGCGTCCTCGTGTCGCGGGTCTTTCTCCTCGAGCACGATCTGCTCACGTCTCAGCGAAGAAGCGACGATATCCATGGCGCGCAGCAGTTCGTCCGGGCGACGATGGCGCGCCAGAAACGATTTCGCCTGCGCATTGGAAAGCGCTTCATAAGCCTGAAACTCAGAACGGCCGGTTTCGGTCAGCCTGGCAACGCGGCGACGCGCGTCCTGAGGGTTCGGCACCGTCTCGATGAGACCCTCCTCTTCCAGACTGCGCAGCAGGCGACTCATCAAGCCGGAGTCGAGACCGAGATAATCGCGGATCACCGCAACATCCGATTGGCCCCGGCCGATCGAATTGAGAACGCGGGCAGCACCCAGCGGACGGCCGCGCCCGAGGAAAGACGTATCGAGAGCGCCGACTTCGGAGGTGACGGCACGGTTGAAGCGACGGACGCGAGAGACAGGATCGTAGGTCATATTGTCTGACTTTAGTCAGATAATTGATCCTGTCAATTCAAGGCACTTCAGGGGACGCGCAAATGAGCCGCGCACTCCACCATCCGCCTTGCGCGCCACCATCCCCTCGCTTATGGGAATGGCAACGTCCCCAAGGCCTTCCCGTGTTCCGTTTTGCTCTCCACGCCCTGATCGTTCTCGTTCTGACGTTGCTGACGCAGATCGGCGGCATCGCCTATCTCGTGGCGCTGGCCGCCTCACGCGCCTGGGGCTTACGGCGATTTCTGCCCAAGCTTGCGATCTTCCTGCTTTGCTATGCTGGCGCCACCTTTACCGCGACCTTCGCCGCGCCGATCTTCGGGCGGGTTCCCCTCTCCTGCCTCGCCGACGCCGCGGACCGGCTCGTGGTCCGCTCCCCGATCTATTGCCTGCTGAACCGCAACTACGTCACACCCGAGGTGCACGATCTGGCAAAGGCGCTTGCCGCCCACATGGACAGGGAATTTCCTGGAACCGTCACCGTCGCGCTGGATGCGAATTTTCCCTTCGTGAGAGGCTTTCCGCTGCTGCCGCATCTGTCGCATGCCGACGGAAAAAAGCTGGACTTCGCCTATTATTACAGGGATGTGGACGGCGCCTTCCTGAATGGCGCCACCCGCTCCCCGATCGGCTATTTCGCCTTCGAGCAACCCGCCCCCGGCGACGAACTGCCATGCGAAGGGCGCAACGACTGGCTCACAACCCGCTGGGATTTCAATGTGCTGCAGCCTCTGTTTCCGGCCTATCGCATCGAGGAGCAGCGCACATCGGCCGCGATCGGCTGGTTGACGAGCGAAGGTGTGACGCGCTTCGGCCTGCAAAAGATCTTCATCGAGCCGCATCTGAAGAACGCGCTCGGCATCACCGACAGCCATATCCGCTTTCAAGGCTGCCGCGCCGCCCGCCATGACGACCATATTCATATCCAGGTCGAGTAACCCTCTCGCCGGCCCTCTTGCCCAGACCCTCAGGATCGGCGGTTTGTCCGCCAAACGCGGATGCAACCATTACCGCCATTACAAAAAGTTTGGAGAGGGCGCTTCCCACTCTCAGCGGATCGCACCTTGGGATGAGGCTCATTTCGACGCTGGTGCGGCATCACCCAACGTATCTATTGGAAGTGCGGCATCCTACAACGTCCCTTATCCTTGTACGCGCAGCCCGAAGGGCGAAGCCTCGAAGGACACGCCGCAGCACTGCATCCATCAAACGCCGGAACACCTGCCACGCCGGGCGGCAGGGAGGGCAAGTGGCGCTGCATGCCGATATCGCCGGATGAGACGCCGGTGGCCGGCCCCGTCCTTCGAGGCCCCTCCGGGGCACCTCAGGACGAGGCCGGAGGGAGGGTCGTACGACCCCGCAAGCCGCGATGATCCTGCTCCTGGTCACCGGCCTCGTCTGGCTGGCAAGGAACCGGAACACCTCTCCCTCGGGATAAGGATCGAGCCACGACGCCTATCGCAACGGCAGTTCGTAGCTCCGCTTCAGCGTCTCCATCGGCACGTCGGTCTTGACGCTGAGGACGCTCGGGATGCGCGTCAGGTGATCGGCCTGAAAACGCCAGTAACTATGCAGATCGGCGGTGACGATCCGAAGCACGGCGTCGCACTCCCCTGTCGTCAGGTAGCATTCCATCACCTCGGGAAACCGCCTGACCGCTTCGGCGAACCGGAGCGTGACCTCGGCATCCTGGGTCTTGAACCACACGCGGGCAAAAACCGTCAGCCCCGCCCCGACTTTTGCAGGGTCCAGCACGGCGACGTAGCGATCGATGATCCCGGCCTCTTCCAGCAGCCGCACGCGACGCAGGCACGGTGACGGTGAAAGGCCTACCTCCTTCGCCAGATCGACGTTCGAAATGCGCCCGTCACGTTGAAGCACGCGCAGGATATGGCGGTCGATCGGATCCAAAGTGACTGGCATTTCATAGCTCCAACCCGTGCCGCAATGGCATGATATGCTAAACTTTCGCATTTTTACGGACGCTTCGCAAGCTCATTGCGTAGGACTTGGCCTATCGTTCCAGCATCGAGATGGAGATGGGTTGATGACGAAGATAGAGAAAATTGTGCTTTCCTATTCGGGCGGGCTGGATACCTCGATCATCCTCAAATGGTTGCAGGAGACCTACGGATGCGAGGTCGTGACGTTCACCGCCGATCTCGGCCAGGGCGAGGAACTCGAGCCGGCACGAGCAAAGGCGGAGATGTCAGGGATCAAGGACATCCGCATCGTCGATCTGCGCGAGGAGTTCGTCAGCGATTTCGTCTTTCCGATGCTGCGGGCGAACGCGCTCTATGAGGGGCAATATCTGCTGGGCAGTTCCATCGCACGGCCGCTGATTGCCAAGCATCTGGTCGGCATAGCCCAGGAGGTTGGCGCGGATGCCATTGCCCACGGCGCGACGGGCAAGGGCAATGATCAGGTCCGGTTCGAGCTGGCCGTCAATGCACTCGATCCGTCGCTTAAGGTCATTGCTCCCTGGCGCCAATGGAACATCCGCTCCCGTACGCAGCTTCTGGAATATGCCGAGAAGCATCGGATCCCGGTGCCAGGCGACAAACGCGGCGAGGCGCCGTTCTCGATCGACGCCAACCTGCTGCACACCTCGACCGAAGGCAAGATTCTCGAAAATCCGGCGGAGGTCGCGCCCGATTATGTCTATCAGCGCACGGTTGATCCGCTCGATGCGCCTGACGCCCCCGAGATCATCACCATTGGTTTCGAGGGAGGTGATCCGGTTTCCCTGAACGGAACGGCAATGACACCGGCCGCATTGCTGAGCGAACTCAATGGACTGGGCGGCCGGCATGGCATCGGGCGGCTCGATCTGGTCGAAAACCGCTTCATCGGCATGAAGTCGAGGGGAATATATGAGACGCCCGGAGGCACGATCCTCCTCGCCGCGCATCGCGGCATTGAATCGATCACGCTCGATCGCGCCGCGGCGCATCTGAAGGATGAGATCATGCCCCGCTACGCCGAGCTCATCTACAACGGCTTCTGGTTCGCGCCGGAGCGGGAAATGCTGCAAGCCTTGATCGACCAAAGCCAGGCTTTCGTCAGCGGCGAAGTGACGCTCAGGCTCTACAAGGGAAGCGCCTCGGTCATCTCGCGCACCTCTCCCTGGTCACTCTATTCAGCCGACCTCGTCACCTTCGAGGAAAGCCCGGTCGCCTACGATCATCATGACGCCGAAGGTTTCATCAGGCTTAACGGCTTGCGGCTTAAGAGTTGGGCAGCCCGCAACGGCAGATGACCGGCCGATCTTAGGTCAGCGCACTTCGCGCTCACGACACTGCAAACGCCTTCCCCTCAGCACTTCGCCCGGCGGAAACCGGACGAAACGAGCCGGTTAGGATGGAGAAGCGCGACCAATTTCAAACGATTTTAAAACAGCAACTCGAAAGTTAATCGATTTTAATTTTATCGTTAAAATTTTCTTGTTGCGACGCAAAAGAATTTAGACATTAATTGTTGCGGATGCTCAGTTTATTCGTTGGAGAACTCGCATGACTGTGACATTTCCGTTAACCGAAAAGCGCGACCCCGAGACATTGCTGAAACACTTGACGTTGCACAAGCTAAGCGTTCCGGGAAACTGCGTCGTGTCGCTCAAAGCCAACGTCGCCCACGTCTCATCCTCCCATACGACCGCGCTCGGCACCGCCCGTACCGCCTGGTAGGGATCGAGGCGGCACTCTCCAACTCCCTCCGCCTCGAAGGACGCGCGAAACGCCGCTTCTTGCCAGTCGGACGCCTGAGCGTCCGCCTGCGGCGCCGATCCCCATGCCGGGGCAAATAGGAACATTCCCCGAAACATCGGAGAACGGCAATCGAGCTGACCTCAGCCGTTGCAGACGACAGCAACCTTGTTCCCAGCCGGGTCACGCATATAAGCGGAATACCAGTTCGGCCCGTAATGCGGACGTAGACCAGATGCGCCCTCATCCGTTCCCCCATCGGTCATCGCAGCTTACTGGCAGTTTCGCGAAAATCATCGCAGCAGACGGTGATTGCCGTGTCCGCAAAAATTCCTATTCTGCGCATTGCCGATAGCGATGAAACCTCGGCGCACCCCACGACTGCGACAGGAATCTGGATCACATCATGACGACTCTGAGCCGCCCCGATCTCAGCGATATCCACCGTGGCGACTGGGTGGATCGCCGGCTGCCGGCCGCATGGCGGCCATATACGCGGTTGGCGCGGCTGGATCGCCCGGTCGGAATATGGTTGACGCTCTTCCCGTGCTGGGCCGCCCTTATCCAGGCATCCCACGGTCTCCCGGACCTCAGGCAAATGGCGACCTTCTCTCTCGGCGCTCTTCTGATGAGAAGCGCCGGTTCCACGGTCAACGACATCGCCGATCGGAAGTTTGACGGCCATGTCGAGCGGACCCGCTTTCGGCCCTTGGCAAGCGGAGAGATCGCCACGCTGCCGGCCTTTATCTTCCTGACTGCTGAGCTCGCACTGGCAGCTTCGCTTCTGTTTTTCCTGACCCCTTACACCCGCCTCATCGCGATATGTGTGCTGCCGCTCGTCTTTGTCTATCCGCTCTGCAAGCGCTTCACCCACTGGCCGCAGGCGGTCCTGGGCGCGGCGTTCAATTGGGGGATGCTGATGGCATGGGCCGAGGCTGCCGGACATATCCCGGTCGGCGCCGTGCTGATGTGGGCCGGAGCCATCGCCTGGCAGATCGGCTATGATACGATCTATGCCTATGTCGATCTGAAGGACGACACCCGTCTTGGCCTGAAATCGACGGCAATCCTGTTCGGCCGGCACGGCAAGACCTTGATCGGCCTGTGCTATGCTCTGGCGGTCGGAGCGTGGTCGCTCGGGGGCTGGCTGTTGGAAATGTCGCCGTCTTATGCGATCGGAATGCTGGTGATCGTTGTCCATCTTGGCTGGCAGACCCAGCGGATCGACCTTGCCCGCCCGGACGTGAATTATCGCTTGTTCCTGGCGAATATCCTGATGGGGGTGCTGCTCGCCTGCACGGCGTTTTCAGGCACATGGTAAGCAGCTCGAGGACGCAGCACCGATGACCTACTTCAAACACAGCGTGCTCGCCGCGGTCGTGACGCTGGCAGCAACGATGACATCTCTGCATGAGGCGCATGCGCAACCATGCGAGCAGCGAACCTTCGAAGAAGCAAAATACGTCGTCTGCACGCTGGAGCCGGGCAAAGCCGACCTGCGATTATTCTGGAAGAATGCCGACGGCGCGCCATACCGCGCTTTTTCAAGCCTTGCCGAAGCCGTTCGCGCCGAGGGGCGAACACTGACATTAGCTGTTAACGCCGGGATGTATGGTGCCGATTTTTCGCCGATGGGACTCTATGTCGAGAACGGCAGGGAATTAAAACCCGCCAATACGACAGAGGCCGAAAGCTCCGCCGGTCAGGTACCGAATTTCTATAAGAAACCGAACGGCGTGTTCTTTCTGGGTGAAGCAAGCGCCGGCATACTCCCGACGGATGAATTTCTGAAGCATCGGCCCAAAGTGCGGTTCGCCACGCAATCCGGTCCGATCCTTGTCATCGCCAACAAGCTGAACCCGATCTTCATCGTCGGCTCGACCGACCGAACCCGCCGCAGCGGTGTCGGCGTCTGCGAGCGCGGCGCGGTTCGTTTCGCGATGAGCGAAGACGGGGTGAATTTCCACGATTTCGCACGGCTCTTCCGCGACCATCTGAAATGCCCGGATGCCCTGTTTCTCGATGGCGGACGGGGTGTCGGACTTTACAACCCCGAAATGGGCCGCAACGACCGGTCTTGGCACGGCGGTTACGGCCCTATCTTCGGGCTCGTCGAATAGCGCACTCGCATCAGGTCGCAGGCGAGGCCGACAAGGGTTCGTCGATATCTTCGGGAATGAAGCCGCCGGTCTGGCGTTTCCATAGGCGCGCGAACAAGCCGTCTTGTTCGACCAGTTCGTCCGGCCTGCCCTCCTCCACGATGCGCCCGTGGTCGAGCACGACGATCCGGTCCATCCTGGCGATGGTCGACAGGCGGTGGGCGATGGCGATCACCGTCTTTCCCTCCATCACAAGGTTGAGCCGTTCCTGGATGGCGGCTTCGGATTCGCTGTCGAGGGCGGAGGTCGCTTCGTCCAACACCAGGATAGGCGCGTCTTTCAGGAGAACGCGGGCGATGGCCACGCGCTGGCGCTGGCCGCCGGAGAGCTTGATGCCGCGGTCGCCGACGAAGGCGTCGTAGCCCCTGCGGCCCTCGCCGTCCGCGAGATCGGCAATGAAGCCATCGGCGCTTGCCATCTTTGCCACCGCTTCGATCTCGTCCTTCGTCGCCTCCGGCCGGCCGTAACGGATATTGTCGCCGACTGAACGGTGCAGCAGCGCGACGTCCTGCGCGATGACCCCGATGGCACGGCGAAGGCTTGCCTGCGTCACCTCGCGAATGTCCTGACCGTCGATCAGGATCGCGCCGCCGCGAATGTCGTAGAAACGTAAAAGCAGGTTTGCGAGCGTCGTCTTGCCGGCCCCGGAGAGACCGACCAGCCCGACCTTTTCGCCGGGCCGGACCATCAGCGATAGTCTGTCGATGACAGGCTTGCCTGACTTGTAGGCGAAGTCGACGTTTTCGAAACGGATCTCTCCCCGGCTGACCATCAGGCTTTTCGCATCAGGCCGGTCGGTAATGGTGGGCGGCGTCGTTAGGACGGGCATGGCGTCCTTAATCGTGCCGATCGCCTGAAAGATCTGCTGGCCCATCTGCAGAAAAGTGAAGGTGTGCCCAGACAACCGCTGGAGGATATAGACCGCGCCCACGAACTCGCCGACCGTCAGAAAGCCCTTGACGAGGCCCGAAAAGCCGATCGAAAGCATGGCGAGCCACAGCACCATGTTGAGCGCCACGACGATCAATTCCGACGTGCGGTAGATACGTTGCTCACTATGTTGCGTCTGCACGGATTTCTGAATGACGCGGCGTATTGCGCCCGCCTCGCTGTCTTCGGCCGCAAACTGTTTGATCATCTGCATGTTGGTGTAGAGATCAGTGATGGCGCCTGCGACAAGACTGCGCTGCTTGGCGGTACGGCGCGAGCGTTCGGCAAAGGTCGGCGCCATCCTGATGGCCAGCGCCACATTAAGCGCGATCCAGACGATAACAGGCAAGGCAAGCTGCCAGGACAGGCTCATGAGCAGGATCACCGAGCCGATCATCTGCAGCAGGAAACGCGGACCGGTCTGGAAGGCAATAATGATCTGCTGCTGGACGGAGGACACCACCTGTGACAGGCGTGAGGCGACCTGCCCGGCAAAAAGGTCGTGAAAGAAGGCGAGATCCTGCCGCTCCACCGCCTTGTGGCCCTGCCACTGGATGGCGGCTGGCATGCCGACGCCGAGCGTATGCGAGTTGAACGTGTTGAGTAGGAACGAGGCGATCGGCATACCCGGAAAGATCAGCAGCCCGAGGAAGGCAAGCAGTGGCCATTCGCTGTGTAGGAAAGCTGGCGCGCCCTTTTGCGTCACCCCGTCGACGATGACCGAAAGCCCCCAGATGATCGTCAGATTGATGGCCTCGATCGCCATGGAGGCAAGCGCGAGCGCAATCAGAACGCCTCGAAACATCGAGATGAAATGCAAAAGGACGGCCACCGGCCCCTTGGCCGGCAGCGGCCGGTAAGGGAGGTCGAGCGGCCGGATCAAGGTTTCGAAGGGACGATAGATCGCATCTGAAATCGACATGGGCCACTCGGATCAAAAATCGGGAGGAGGCGTGGACTCAGCTACGCTGGGTCGCAGAAAATCACCTTCCGGCCACCATCTCAATCAGAAATTTCAGAAAATCTCCCAACAGGCGTTTATCGTGAAAGGCTGACCGGCCCACATCCCCTTCATCGAACAAGCCACAGTTGCTTCCTATTCATCGATCGCTTCAATTCGGCCTGACATCATTCGCCTCGGGCGAGGACTGCGGCCTGTTCCAGCGAGATCTTCCCAACCAGGGGGTCGGCGTGACGATGGGCGAGCCGCCAGTCCGATCCATGCCGGCGATAGACCTGCGTGACGCGCAGCGACCAGTTCTGGTCCGGCAGGCCGCCAACCTCGCCATGCTGGCGCTCGATCATCACCAGTACGATTAGATCGCCGCAGACATAGGACTTTTCCACCTCCA
This sequence comes from Rhizobium sp. BT-226, assembly GCF_025847085.2. Lineage (NCBI taxonomy): Bacteria > Pseudomonadati > Pseudomonadota > Alphaproteobacteria > Hyphomicrobiales > Rhizobiaceae > Rhizobium > Rhizobium sp. BT-226. Next base: position 1,053,837 of record NZ_JAOYTI010000001.1, read on the forward strand.
GGGTTCCACCGCCGTTGCGGAAGTACCGAGCGAGTTCGGCCAGATGCTCGGGACTGTCGTCGAAGCCATGGCTGGCCGGGCCGCCGAATGGCTGCATCAGGGTGAAATCGTCATCGAGCTGGATGAGGCTCGCCCACCTTGTCATGTCGCCGGCCATGAAAGCCGCTGCCTGCTGTTCTGTCCGGCGGATGATGCCTGGCAACGCCTGATCGGATGCCGGGGTGGCATGCACGACGCGCCCTGTTGCAGCGATCGCCATCGTCAGGGCGGCTCGCCGGGATATGGTTGTGGCCTCGTGCACGGGTTGGTCGCCGCGCGCCGTTTTGTTTTTGAAAGAGGACATTGGATCTTCCTGTCGGTGGCCGGCAATACCGGAATGATGGTTATTTCTCACTTTCATCATGATGAATCCAATGATACGATTTCATCGATATGCTGAATCAAATTGATCTCTCCAGAATCGATCTCAACCTGCTCGTGCTGTTCGAGACTGTTATTGAGGAACGCCATGTCGGGCGTTCGGGGCAGCGGTTGAACCTCTCGCCTTCGGCCATCAGTCACGGCCTTGGTCGGCTGCGCATGTTGCTGGACGACCCGCTGTTTCTCAAAACACCGAAGGGTGTCGTTCCGACAGACCGGGCTGAGCGACTTGCCGCACCCATCGCCGATATATTGGCGCGCGTTCGCAGCGTGGTGGCGACAGCGGAGCCATTCGATCCAGCCCGCTCTCAGCGACGCTTTACGATCGGGGCGCCCGATGGCGTTTCGTCTGTGTTTCTGCCGCCATTGCTCGATCTATTGGCCAAGTCTGCTCCCGGCATCGCAATCAGCGTCCGGCAATTGCTGCCGAGACAGGGCGAGCCATCGCCAGATATGGCTTGGCGCGATGCGTTGGCCGCGTTGGAAGCCCGCGACATGGACATCGCCATCATTCCTCAGGCCGAATTTCCGGTCCGCTTCGCAAGCCTGCTGCTCTACGAGGAGGATTTTGTCATCGCCGCGCGTCAGGGCCACCCTTTCCTGACAGATCAGACGCTGGCCACCTACTGCGCCATGCGGCACCTAGTGGTCTCGCATATGGGCGATACACATGGCTTTGTCGACAATGTGCTGGCCAGCCACGGACACTCCAGACGCGTGGCGCTGACGGTGCCGAACTTCATGTTTGCGCTCGCCGTGCTTGCGGAAACCGACTTTATCTCGGCCTTGCCACGCCGCTTCGTCGAGATGCATACCGCGCGGTTCGGCGTCGTCAGCGTCAATCCTCCCCTGCCCCTCGGACGCTTCGCCATCAACGCGGCTGCACCGAAGGCGGCAATGCGTGACGAGGGCGTGGCCTGGCTCGTAAGGCTCCTGCAGGCATCCATCGGCAACGCGATAGATAAAACCCGCACTGACAGCGGAAGTCGTCCGGCTCCCATAAAGGCGGGCACTTGAGCCGCCGATAGCATAAGACCGGACACCTGGATCGCCCAATTGCGATCATCGCACGATTGAGGCAGGATGCCGTCCCTGAATAGAAAGCAGGATCGAACCGACGCTCATGCTGACGGGCTCATGTCATTGCGGCAAGGCAAGCTGGAAACTCGAAGGTGATCCGGGCTCGATTACCGCCTGCAACTGCACGCTCTGCCGACGCTACGGCACGCTGTGGGCCTATGACTACGAAGGAGAGCGCATCGCTCTCACCGGTGAGACCGCCTCCTACACCCGCGCCGACAGAGACGAGCCGTCTCTCGAAATATTGTTCTGCCCTTCCTGCGCCTGTGTCTTGAGCTGGCGCGGCTTGCGGCTTGCGGCTTCGAAAGGATGGCCGCAGGCGCATGGCTGTCAATATCCGGCTTGCGCCGCCGGATATCGTTCAGGATCTGACTATCGATCATTTCGATGGCCTGGATACATTTGAAGACCTTCCGTCCAAGGGGCGCTGCGTACGCGATCTCTGGTTCTGAGTCGACCCGCGAAGACGCCACCGAGCCGGATCGCATCAGATGCGAGCTCCTGGTAAAAGATCGTTCTGCGCGAAGCTGCCTCAGCCGCGCCGGGCGGCCTCGATCACCGCGACGTCGATCTTCCTCATGGTCATCATCGCGTCAAAAGCACGCTTTGCCTGACCGCCACCCGCCGCCAGCGCTTCGGAGAGGATGCGCGGCGTAATCTGCCAGGACACACCCCACTTGTCCTTGCACCAGCCGCACTCACTTTCCTGGCCGCCATTGCCAACGATGGCGTTCCAGTAACGATCGGTTTCTTCCTGATCATCGGTTGCGATCTGAAAGGAGAAGGCTTCGTTGTGTTTGAACACAGGACCGCCGTTCAGGCCGATGCAGGGAATACCCGCAACGGTGAATTCCACGACCAGGACGTCTCCCTGCTTCCCATCGGGATAATCCCCCGGCGCACGAATGACGGCGCCGACGGCGCTGTCGGGAAACGTGGCGGCATAGAAGCGGGCAGCAGTCTCGGCGTCCTTGTCGTACCATACGCAGATCGTGTTCTTTGCCATTGCATGATCCTCTCGCTCTTCGCTTGGCATTTTCGTTCTGAAATAAGAGGCAAACCGTCTTTCTCCAGCCCGGTACGAGCGATTTCACGCATATACTTGCCGAGCGCTGAATTGGTGGAGGCGCCGCCACATCTCTCCTCCCTCATCCCTGTGCTCGTCACAGGGATCCAGTGCGCCCAAGTCCTTGGGCGCAGAGATACCAAGCGGATGTGCGGGCGGCTGCGGAATCGTGGGTTACAATTTCGCAAATGCGGTCAGCATCGTCTCTACCCGCTTTGCTGGCGCGACGCGGCTCTAAAACATATCCCGCGCGTCGCTGCGCGGGTCGCCGTCAACGCGATGCGGCTCATAGAGGCCGCCCAGCGCTTTGCGCCGCCACGGCCGGGCAATATCCTCGGGATTGTCGTCGATATCGGCAAGCGATATCGCGGCCATTCCACCTGTAGGGCATTGCGCCGCCCACCGGCCACCGGGAGCGACGATCCCGGAAGGCACCGGATCGGCTAGGCCGGGATGTGCGAGTATGGAGAAACTCACCCAGTACCTGTTGCTCGCCGCATACCCCTGCACCTCGGCGGCGAAGGAGGTATCATTGGCCGACGTCCCCCCAGTGGACGAAAACAGCACGCAGTGGACATCGAGCCGCTCGTATTCGGTAAAAATTTGAGGAAAGTTGCACTCCATGCCGAGCGCACAGCCGAAACGAATGCCGTCGACCTCGAAGGTCACTGGTATCGAGCCCGGCGTGTACATGAAGGAGATCTTGGTGTTGGACAGCAGCCGCTCGTCGTAGCGCGTCACCAGTTCGCCGCGATCGGAGACGACATAAAGGCTGTTGTGCGGCCGGTGCGGCGGCGTCAGCGGATGCACCGAGCCGATGACCGTCCACAGTCCAAGCTCGCGTGCCAGCTTGCGCGTTGCATCCAGCTCCTCACGCAACACGGCCCATTCGAACCGCCGCCAATCGGACGGCCCGATCTCTCTCGGCCCGATTTCCGACATGATGCGCTTGTTAGGCGATGATGTCGTCCCTTCGGGAAAGTGGATGAGCCGCGCGTCCGCCTCTCGCGCCTGCCTCATCAGCAGGCGCATCTCCTGCCCGCTTTGGCGAAGCTTGTCGATATCGCGGGGATCGTCCGCATAGGTGGTCTGCGCCACGGCCAGACGCAGGCGTTTCACCTCAGGCGCTGCGTCATTCGCCGATTTGGGGAGAACATGCATGCGGGCGGCGGTGTAGGATTCACCCGTCTTGGCGGCGCGCGCACGCACCCGCCGCTTGAAATTTCCGTTCTCAGTCATATCATGGCCTCTCACGTTCCGGACATCGTTCCCCAGCAACAGGCCCGAAACATCAGGACCAAGGATCACGACCCGAGACGAAAGTCCCTTTGCCTCCGGTTGAAGACCCTGCTGGGGAAGGTCTAGGGAGGTTCGGCGTTAGGCCACGCCGAAGCAAAGATGCCGAGGCGGCCGCGATTCGTCAATTCGGAGAATGGCCGGGATCGGCCGGCGCCAAGGCCCTACTTCGGGTGGTCCACCTTATCCACTCGCCATGGCGGATCGGTGCGGTTCGATCCGGCGAAATAGAGGATGATGCGGTTGCCGCCGGGGTCGAACAGCTCGACTTCACGCCAGAGCCAACTCTTGTCCTCTGGCCCGGTGACGAAACGAAGACCAGCCTCGCTGAGGCTGCCGACCGTCTCGTCCAGCTTCTCGCACTCGAAATACACCGTGGTTCCACCACCGCCACTTTCGCCCTGATGCAGGGAGAAGGTGCTGTCCCCGTCCGGGCAGACGAAGCGTGCATAGCGAGGACGAGCGTCGACGATGGGCCTGAGACCGAGAGCGCAGTAGAAGTTCCAGCCCGCATCGAGGTCAGGCATGGTAACGGTTACCTGGTTCAGGCGCATGATCTACCCTCCTCGGTTGAATTCGTCCAACGACGCAGCGGTTTGGCACCACGACACACATAAAAACAAAGAGCTGAAGCCGTCGCATGAATCAAATTCTAAACAGCGCGCTTTTTGTGTCCTCGACACAAAACTCGTGTCAGACTGGTCTCGCTGCGCATACGCCTGCACCCGATCGAAAGGCCCGAAGCCATGCACAAGTTCACCGTCACCATTGCCCGCGAGATCGAGGCCGACACCGCCGAGGAAGCCGCCCTGCTTCTGTATCAGGAACTATCAAGGGGACCGGTCCCTGACCGCTACGCGGTCACCGACGAGACGAAGGCGACCACGGAGGTGAGGCTGGACCGGGAGAAGGCCGATGAATTCGCCAGCATCGATCACACCGCCGACCCCGGCAACTGGTAAACCTCAGCTGACCCGCTGGGACTGGCCGACATCCCATCGATAGCAGTCTTTGAGAAAACCTTATGGAATATGATCCGCATTACCCGACAATCTTGCCGGAGTTCATCGCGCTTTCGTTCGTCTTCGTTTTGAACATCCTGATACCTGTTTCAGCTATTTTCGCTGCGCGAAGGCTCAAGCGGCGCAGATGGCTGCCACACACAATCGCATTTCTATGGGTGTTCTTCTCGCCGTTGACGCTCGCCATATTGACGACGCCAACGATGGCGCCAGACGAAGTTGGCGGACCTGGCGATGGCTTCATGGTACTTCCGATCTTGTGGGAAACGCCATTGGTACTCGTTGTTTATGCTATCGTTTTGCTTGGTCTGCGTGCAAAACGCCAAAACGTCTCCGCACCACACCTGTCCTCCTGAATTAGGAAAGACCGTGATTTCACCAATCAAAATAGCCGTCGCCGGCGCGAACGGCCGCATGGGGCGCGCCATCCTGCCGCTACTGACGACAGATCCGGCTTTTGCGTTCGTCGGCGGCATTGGCCGTGAGGACTCCATGGGTGCCGGGCTGATCGACCGTTCGGCTGCGGTTAAGGCGGCCGACGTGATCCTGGATTTCACGACGGGACGCGCTGCCGCCGAACTTGCCGGCTTGTGCGCGTCGGCCGGCGGACCGGCCCTGGTGATCGGGGCGACGGGTTTCGAGCCGGATGAACTCCAACGGATCGCAGAGGCCGCCCGCGGGATTCCGATCCTGCGCTCCGGCAATTTCTCCATTGGCGTCAACATGCTGGCCGGCCTCGTCGCCCAGGCCGCGCGCACCCTTCCCGCGCATGGCTGGGATATCGAAATCCTCGAAGCCCATCACAACAAGAAGATCGACGCGCCGTCCGGCACGGCGCTGATGCTTGGCGAAGCGGCCGCCGAGGGCCGTGGCGTTTCTCTTGCATCCGTCGAGCGGCGCGGGCGCGACGGCATTACCGGCGAGCGCCCGCCCGGCGAAATCGGCTTTGCCGCGTTGCGGGCCGGCGGGATCGTTGGAGAACACAGCGTGCTGTTTGCCGCCGCCGAGGAGGTCGTGACACTCTCGCATTCGGCTCTCGACCGCGGCATGTTCGCCCGCGGCGCGCTTGCCGCCGCCCGCTGGATCGCAGGGCGCGCACCCGGCGAATACGCCATGGGAGATGTGCTGGGTCTGCCGTGAATAGGGGAAACGACTCACAGTATATCAAGGATTGCCAAGGCGACGACGACCTCGGTTCCAGCCAACCCGACGGAGCAAAACAGCGTCGTATCGCCAGGCGATCCTCTCCCGGCCGCTTTCCCGGCAATGATATCGGCAAGGTCGGCCATGCGATGCTCATTGCCGGAGCCGGCCAGGAAAAAGGGCGAAGCATAGGCGCGCGTCTGTTCGGAAGAGTCCGTCGCAATCACGGCTGCGACATTGGCGATATCCAGGCCGAGTTCGTATCCCTCACACGTTTTCGGGCCGACGGTGTTGACGTGCACGCCGGGCTTCAAATCCCTGGCCTGAATGACGGGCGTTCGGCTCGTCGTCGCGCAGATGACGATGTCGGCGTCATCGACGGCTTCTGAGGCGCTGCCGGCAGGCTCCACTTCAATACCCAAGACCTGCTGCATCTCAGCTGCAAAGGCGGCGCGATTTTTCTCGTCGCGGCTATAGACGCGGGCGCGGTCAAGGTTCCGAACGGCGGCAGCCGCGGCGAGTTGGGTTCGCGCTTGTGCTCCGCTGCCGAGTATCCCCACGGTCCTGGCATCCGGCGCACTGAGATGGCGGATGGCGAGACCTCCGATCGCACCCGTCCTGAGGTTGCCGAGGCGCTCTCCAAGAATAATGCCCTTGAGCTTGGCGTCGTCGGCCGACCATACCGCGACGATCTGCGAATGCTCCGCCCCGTCGAATGTTTCATAGACCCGGAAGCCCGCGAGCGGTTTCTCGCCGAGGATGCCGCCGACGGTGAAGACGAGATCGCCGCGCTCGGGAAACGAGACATGGTGCCGGGGCGGAGAGATCAGTCGATTGTCGGCTCTCGCGAGAAAAGCGGTCTCGAGAGCATCGATCGCGATCATCATCAGCGAGCTGCCGACCAGATCCTCGTCTTTCAGAATTTTAGTCACCGCCAAACCTCCAGGCATGCCGGCATGCTGCAACCCCAACCCCGCTTGAGGTCAATAGGTCGCGCAAGCCGATATGCGTTGAGCCATCCGCGTGAGACCTAACCGACCAAACGGCGAGCCATCATGACGTCGTCGATCTCCCTGCCCTCCTCCAGAACCCCGCCGGGAATCCTGCCGATCTCGGAGAAGCCTTCCCGCTGATAGAAGCGTATTGCCGCCGGGTTCTCCGCGCTGACGAAGAGTTCCAGCTGCAGGATGCCGATATCGCGCGCGTGATCGGCCACCGCGCTGAGCAGCTTGCCGGCAAGGCCCGTTCCGCGCATGCTCCTTCTCACGTAAACCATGATGATCGTCGCACGATGGGCCATCTTGCTCGACCGCTGTCGAACTAGGCCGGTTATGCCAACGGGTTCGTCACCCTGAAAAGCGATGAAAACCGGCTCATTCAGGCGATTGCGCCACTCCTCGAGAGAAAGAGCCTCCCAGTCCTCGTAGCGGTTTGCAAAGAGGGACGGTTCGGTACGAAGCGCTTCCAGACGGATGCGCCGGAAAGCCTCCACTTCGTCTGCCTGGATATGCCTGATCGTCGTGCCGCTTCCATCCATCGGGACCTCCTGCAAGATGAGAGGTACTCTCAATACAGATGGTCCCAGCCGTCAACCAGGGAAGCTTCATAGTTCAGCATATGCTCGAAGTTACGAAATCGAACGGAAATCCGTCATCTCAGGCGCCGGTCACTGCGCCGGACTCCCCAGCCGGCCACCCTTCCGGACGACCGGTTCGCCGGTCGGACTAACCACCGATTGATCGGGCGGCCTCGTAGCCGGTTCGCCGGTTGGCCCGACCACCGGTTCACGGGCTGGCCCGTCGACCGGCCGGCCGGTGGATCGGACAACCAAGGGATCGGCTGGCTGGACGGCGGATTGATCTGTTGTTCGCCTGGGCACCGGCTCGCCGGTTGGTCGGACCGATTGCTCGGTTGGGCCGCCGGCTGGCTCATCAGTTGAGCCGACCACCGATTGATCGGTTGGCTTGTCGATCGTGAAAGGTACAACTTCATGGATAATAAAGAGAAGAACCATCCCGACCAACGTGCATGTCAGCGCGTAGAGAAGGAAATATTTCAGTGCATATCCCTCGCTGATTGGCAGCACCAACTTGACAATGGCGCAAATGATATTTCCACATCATTGAACGATACTTGCAGCGAAGGCAATCATTTTCAACAAGAGCCGCAAAATTTGAGAAATGGACAACACTGGATAAGGTAGTTATTGTAGATATTTAGGAAGCGCCTCCCCGATGCTCAATTTGTCTTGAGGTCTCGGCAAGGCCGAGGGAGGGCCCTGGAACCCAGATCCGAGATCTGCCAGGCGAAGACAGCCTCGGCGATATGGGCTAGATTGTGTGTGCCGGCAGCCTGCTTTCGAGGGTAAGTCCCTCTAGGATCGGTGGCGGCAGGGGGATCCGCATGACGGCCATTGCATCTCTGTTTCAGGAAGCCGCCCGCCTTGCGGCAGGATTCCGGCAGGCAGCGCCCGCCCGCCATATGCCCATCCACGACTACTCAGCCTCGCTTGCCTGTTTCGAAGAGCCGCTGCCGGCGGCCGGTTCCGATATGCTTGATGTCATCAGGCGTCTCTCGCACGGCGCCGAACCCGGGCTGCATGCAACCACTGGGCCGCGCTTTTTCGGCTGGGTCATCGGCGGCTCACATCCAGTCGGCGTCGCCGCCGATTTCCTCACCAGCGCCTGGGGCCAGAATGCCGGAAACCATGCCGCCGCCCCGGCCGCGGCCGCAGTCGAGACCGTCGCGGCGAGATGGCTTCTCGATCTCCTGAAGCTGCCGGCCGAAAGCTCGGTCGGCTTCGTCACCGGCGCGACGGTGGCGAACTTCACCTGCCTTGCCGCCGCCCGCGGCGAGGTACTGCGCCAGGTGGGCTGGGATGCCGATGCAAAGGGCCTGTTCGGGGCGCCTGAGATTACCGTTCTGATCGGCGACGACGCCCACACGACCGTCTTCTCCGCGCTTCAGTTCCTCGGCCTCGGCCATGATCGCGTGCTGCGCCTGCCCACCGATCCGGTAGGTCGGATAGACCGCGCCGCGCTGGCGGGCACGCTCGATACGGTCTCTGGACCGGTCATCGCAATTCTCCAGGCGGGGCAGATCAATACTGGCGCCTTCGACGATTTCGCCACCATCATCCCACTGTTGAAGGCGAAGCGCGCCTGGGTGCATGTCGATGGCGCCTTCGGGCTCTGGGCGCAGGCGTCAGCGAAGACCAGCCACCTCAGCCGCGGCATCGAAGCGGCCGACAGCTGGGCGACAGACGGCCACAAGTGGCTGCAGACGCCCTATGATTGCGGCTATGCGATCGTTCGCAACGAACTCGCCCATCGCCGCGCCATGACGATCGCCGCAAGCTACCTGCCGCTCGCCGGCGAAGGCGAACGCGATCCCTCACACTACGTGCCCGAGCTTTCGAGAAGGGCGCGCGGTTTTGCCACCTGGGCGATGCTGAAACATCTCGGCCGCGACGGCATCGCCGCCCTTATCGATCAGTGCTGTGCCTCGGCTCGGCTGGTGGCCGATCTCCTGTCGCAACAACCGGGCATCGCCATTCTGAACGAGGTGACACTGAACCAGCTTGTCATCCGCTTCGGAGCGGACCTGCCCTCCGAAGAAGGCGACGCGTTGACCCGAAAGACGATCGAAAAAATCCAGGCAGACGGCATGATCTTCGCCGGCGGCGCCAAATGGCGCGGCCGCGACGTCCTGCGCCTCTCCGTCACCAATTTCCAGACGACATCAAATGAGGCCCAACTCGCCGCCCAAAGCATCATCGCCGCATTCAAGAGTGTGAGCGGCGGCTGACGCAACTACTGCCTTGGTTCGCTGGGACACGGAATTGTGCTATCGCCGGCTCTGTTCACTTGAAGAGAGAAACCGTGAAAAACGTCCTGTTCGTCTGCAGTCAGAACAAGCTTCGCAGCCCGACGGCCGAACAGGTCTTCGCCAGCTGGCCTGATATCGAAGTCTCCTCGGCCGGCACGAACAATGATGCCGAAAATCCGTTATCGAACGAGCTGATCGAATGGGCCGATATCGTCTTCGTCATGGAGAAGGCCCACCGTACGAAAGTCCAGGGCAATACCGGTCAGCTCTTAAAGGCAAGCGGCTGATATGCCTAGATATTCCCGACGATTACGATTTCATGGATCCTACGCTCGTGCAACTGCTGAAGGTGAAGGTACCCCGGTATCTCTAAGCCCGCTCATGCGACCGCAAAATCACCGCCTTCGAGAGTTTCAGCAGCGGCTGACGCAACCCGATGCCAAGTCCGCGCAAAGCCCCGGCCATTAACGCAAACAGCGAATAGTTCCCGCCGCAGGAATCAGCTTCGTGACAGTTCCCACGCGCTCCGGTATTGCCAGCCGGTCAAACGCGATCAGAAGGTGAAGAACCATGACGATCCAGCTTATCGGAAGCGAAAAATCATGATGAAAAGCCGCCTTGCTTCGTTGTTCATTGCCGCCCTTCTGCCTGTTGCCGCTCATGCAGCCGATTGTCCGTCAGCCGACACGGCCGGTAGGGGTTTCGTGCTTGAGAATGGCGGTGCACGGAGCGAGTTCAGCAAGGCGGAAGGGCAGATCGTCAAATCAGTCAATCATTTCAGCGACTCATCGCAGCAGACGGTATTTTCGTTTGCCGGCCTGTTCGATCTGGCCCGGTTCAGCAAAAGCGAACAATATGCGATGCACCCCTTGTCCGATCTCAGCCGCATCGTTCCGCTGAAGAAAGGTGCGCGCGCCAACATTGCTTTCGTGCAGCTCGGCCCAAACGAGCTTGCCGATACGCGCTGGAACCTGGAACTGACCGTCGCCGGACAGGAAACCTTTAGTCTCGGGGAATGCAAATACAAGGTGCTCAGGATCAAGCAGGTGACCAAGAATGGCAACGAGCAGGTCGACGTCTTGAGCGTGCTCTACTCGCCTGATCTCCAAGCCACCTTGGCGAAGGTCTATGATGAAGGCACGGCCGATGAGTACACGGTCCGCTACGACAGTATCCAGTCCCTGACGCAGTAACGAATGCTACGCATCGACTATTGACACGTTTTCGGGCAAGCCTAGGTCTTCTCTTCTCGGTTGAGGAATCAGGATGCGCAGAGGAAACAGGCTGCATGCCGCGGCCAGAATGGGCGCCATCGTAGTGCCAGTGCTGATTTCGGTTTGCGCAGCACCGCTGTTTCTCATCTTCAGCTTCTTCGGCCTAGCGGCATGGGCTGACTATTCCTCGCGCGGCTGTCCTGATGCCAATCAGTGCGAGGATGCCGTGACCGTGATGTGGCTTAGTGGCTTTATGTCATTCGCCTGCGTTACGGTCGTTGTCGTGTTCGTTTGGCTGATCTTTTGTTCGGACCGACGACGTCGAAACGAGAAGGCGATCGAAACGAAATGACAGCTTCACGCCTCCCTTCCCTCAATCCATTTCATGCGACGGGGTTGCTTTAACGCTATCCGTTTAGCACTGTCTTCCCATTGTCACCCGCTCCGCCTATAGCTCCCCGCCCATCCCGATCGAGCAAGGAGGAGAGCCATGAACGCCAATGATGTCGCCGCCCATTGGGAGAGCAATGCCGAGACCTGGACGATCTATAGCCGCGCCGGTTACGACAAGTATCGCGACGCGCTGAACACGCCGGCCTTTCTGAAGATGCTGCCGCCGGTCGCAGGCCTTGCCGGGCTTGATCTCGGCTGCGGTGAAGGTTCCAACACCCGCGCCGTCGCTCGCCTCGGCGCCCGCATGATCGGTCTCGACATCGCTCCGACCTTCATTCGTTATGCCCGCGAGACCGAGACGCAAGCGCCGCTCGGCATTGCTTACGTGCTCGGCGACGGCCAGAGCATCGATTTCCCGGAGGCGAGTTTCGATTTCGTCACCGCCTTCATGTCGATGATGGACATGGCCGATCAGAGCCAGGTGCTGAAGGGCATCCACCGCGTCCTGAAATCGGGCGGCTTCCTGCAATTTTCGATCCTGCATCCCTGCTTTGTGCCGCCGACGCGCCGCAACATCCGCAATCAGGCCGGCGAGCCCGTAGCCGTTGAGATCGCCGATTATTTCGACGAGAGCGACGGCCGGGTCGAGCACTGGATTTTTTCCTCCATCCCCGAGAAAGAACGGGCGACGCTGACGCCCTTTGCCATTCCGCGTTTTCACCGGACGCTGTCAACCTGGGTGTCGATGATCGTCGAAGCGGGGCTGACGATCGAAGCTTTCGGCGAGCCCATGGCGTCAGTCGAGGTGGCGCTCGCCGAGCCAATAGTCGCCGATACCCGCATCGCGCCGATCTTCCTCCACATCAGGGCGCGCAAGGCGTAAGGCCTGTTTTCCCGCCGCCACCGAGGTTTGGAGGAGGGTGAGTTCTCACCCCGGTTCTCACCCAACATCATCGTCGCACGGCGACCACCGAGCTGGCGCGATAGCGCGACAGCTGGACCCGGTTGGATTGGTTGCCGCCGAACAGGTAGACGTACTGCCGGCGCTGATCGATGTGATCGAACAGGCTCACATGAAAGCGCCGGCCGGTGCGAATCACCACGACATCCCCTCGCCTGGCGGAGCGGACGCCGACCGGCTTACCGAACTTCCTCCAGGACGCCGCCATGTTGGGGTTGGGCGGCGGTTGCCGCGAAGATCGCTTGGCGACAAAGGCCAGGAACGCCCCGCACCACGATACCCTGCGCGGATTGATGCTGAGGAAAGAGATGGAGCGTTCGTGCATGCTTTTGTATCGGGACGCCGTAACGAGCATGTCTGCCTCACAGGGCACGGCAAGCGCCGTGAGGACGATGACGAGAATAACCTTCATAGTTACCCACCATTGTTTGTATAATGTTGAAATTCCGAAATGTGGCGAAGAATAAAACAGGCGCGGCAACGTAGATGCGAATTATGGCGTGATTTAGAAACAACTAATACTGGCATTTTGGCGGCAGAAATTTGTCCGAAGCGAGGCGCGGAAGCTCCGTAGGCGAGCCTGCCTTTTGGCCGGACGCCACCATCGCAAACCCCGCAAAACATAGGTTTTGTTGGATCGAAGGCTGGAAGTTTCGCCATCCCAACCAGGTCTATTCAGACGAGATGGACTGCGTCGCAATGCTTGAGCAGCAAAACCATTCGCCAAGAGTTGACGATAATGCGCGGAATTAGCTCCTCACCTATACGAGCTATATTTCCCGATGGCCGCTCATAATACTTCGACGTAATGGGAAATACATCGCTCTCGCCCAATTCACCAACAAAAGCCGGAGGTTGCCCCTCCGGTTGCGGACGCGAACGAGCGTAGGACAGCGGAGGCCGGCGTGGCGTGTCAACCGTGTGGTTGCGCCGGTTCGGGTTGGCCTGTGACCGGGGCAGGATCCGCGGCAAGTGCCCTGGTGACCAGCAGTGCTGCGGCGAGAACAGGCACGACCGCCCAGTACGAAAAGCGGATGCCGAAGTGTTCGGCAACGAAACCGAGCAGTGGCGGCCCGGCGAAAAACACAAGGAACGTCGTCTGCCCGAGCGCTGCAACGTTGACGGGTGCAGGTCGATCCGTGCGGCGGGCCGCAGCAGAAATGGCAAGCGGATAGACCGAAGAACAGCCGATACCCGTCAGGCCAAAGCCTGCGAGCGCGACAACAGGATGTGTCGCCGTCGCAACCAAGACAAGACCGACGGCCGCGATCCCGAGGAGGGTTATTGCGACGGGGCGTGGATTGAAGCGGTCGATCACAGAGTCCATGCCGAGCCGTCCGATGGCGATGAACGAGGAGAAAATGGCCACGCTGAGCCCGCCGACGAAGGGTTCGACCGCGAATACGTCGCGCATATAGATCGCCGACCAATCGACGCTTGCGCCTTCGGCAAGAAGCGGAGCTGCGCCTATGAGGCAAAGGGGAAGCAGCCCGATCGTGGGAAAAGCGACGAGCGGAGCATCGCCGGGGTGAGCGTCCTGCCGCCGAGGCGCATTCTCGATCCCGGAGAAAACGATCGACCCGGCAATCAAAACCGTCACCAGGACCATGAAGGTATGCAGTTCGATGGAAACGGCGGCCTGCCGCATGCCGGCGGCAACAAGGGCGGTGATGCAGAATCCGAGGCTCCACATGCCGTGAGCCCGGCTCATGATGCGGTACCCGAGCAACGCCTCATGGCGATCGGTTTCGATATTGGCGTTGATCTCGAATGCGCCGGCGAAAATGCCGGCAATAAAGAACAATGGCATCGCCAGGGGAACAGAAGGCATCCAGGGGATCAGTGCGTAAAACAACGCCGCACCGAAGACGGTGACGAAGGCCGTTGTGCGCGCACCAAGCCTCTCGATGAACCTCGCCGAGAACGTCAACCCGCAGAGAACCCCGAGCGACATGATAGCGAGCAAAAGTCCCAGCTCTCCTTCGGTCAGGCTATATTTGATCTGAATGTCAGGCAGCCGCGAAAGAAACGCACCCACGGAAAGGGCCACGGCAAACTGAATGAAGAAAATACGATGGTGCGGCTTCATCTCGGGGATTCTGCTCCGATTGGCGGGATTGAAGTCCAACTATCCCCAGTGGGATAGCTGGACATTCCGACGAAATGGCGACTGGCTCAGAAACCCGCGGTTCCCGCATTGTCGACCACCATGCTGACAGCCCCTGTCAGCATGGTGGCGCCACTGCCGATTGAAGGAGGACGTGTCGCTTCTTGCCGACGGACAGCCGGATGACACCATCCTGAACGTCGGAGTGACCAAGCTGCGTTGCTTCGTCGTTTACACTGTCGCCGTTCACCCGCACACCGCCGCCGACGATCAATCGACGTGCTTCGCTTTTCGACTTAGCAAGCCCGGCAACGACCATGGCGTCGACGAGCGGAAAGGTGCTGTGACGGCTATCCGGGAGCCTGACCGTCGGGAGGCCAGCCGGCACCTCGCCTGCTTCGAAGGTGCGCCGGGCGGTTTCGGAAGCTTGCGCTGCCGCATCTGTCCCATGGCACAAGCTGGTGATCTGGTCCGCAAGTATCTTCTTTGCTTCGTTGATCTCGGAATCCCGAAGCACCTCAAGGCGGGCAATTTCACTTAAGGGCAACTCGGTGAACAGCCTGAGAAAACGCCCCACATCGGCATCCCCCGTATTTCTCCAGAATTGCCAGAACTCATAGGGCGACAACCGGTCGGCGTTCAGCCAAACCGCCCCCGAAACGCTCTTGCCCATCTTCGCGCCCGACGATGTCGTCAGCAGTGGAGCAGTCAATCCAAACAGAGCGCGTCCACCGATCCGCCGCCCAAATTCGACGCCGCTGACGATGTTGCCCCATTGGTCTGACCCACCAAGCTGAAGCAGGCAGCCGCGGTTTTCTGCGAGCATATGAAAGTCGTAGGCTTGCATGACCATGTAGTTGAATTCCAGCAATGACAGCGATTGCTCTCGTTCCAACCGTTGGCGCACGCTCTCCGATGTGAGCATCCGGTTGACTGAAAAATGCGGTCCGACATCGCGCAGGAAGTCGAGGTAGTTGAGCCCACCCAACCAATCGGCATTGTTGACCATCACCGCATCGGCCGGGCCATCCCCGAAAGCGAGGAACCGCTCGAAGACGCACCGGATGCTGATCAGGTTTTTCATGATCTGCTCTTCGCTGAGAAAAGGGCGTGACGTGTCGCGCAAGCTCGGATCGCCCAGGCGGCTTGTCGCACCGCCGAGCAAAGCGATGGGTTTGTTACCCGTCTTCTGGAACCACCGAAGCATCATGATCGGAATGAGATGCCCGACATGCAGGCTGTCGGCGGTGAGATCGAACCCGTTATAGGCGGTGCCGGCTCCTGAACAAAGCCAGCTGTCGAGTGCTCCTAAGTCGGTGCATTGATGCAGGAAGCCGCGCTCGCTCAAAGTGCGAAGAAAGTCGGACCTAGGTCCGGTAGGCTGAGAGGATAGTATCACGAGGATCTCCATTTGGGCCGATGAGGCCGGAGACCTTCTGTTGACACACGTGCCGCCGACCGTGCGGCGTCTCGAGTGTCAGGAATATGACCTTGCGCCGCTCTCTATGGGAGCAGCGTGTAATAGAAGCTCGAAAGGGTCCGGGCGCAGGTCATGCATCCTTATTACCATGCGAAAGCGCAATCACAAGGGGATGCGAACGAGGTTTGAACGGATCGCAACGCCATCCTTCCCACGCCCAGATCTGCCTCCGCCCGTCATAAAAAAATTAGCACCCGCATCAATTTGCTTGCCGTTCCGCAATGCGGCATATGTTTGTGCTCATAGGCAAATGGCATGAGCGGGGAACCATGACGTCGACGCATATGGATAAGACGGGGGATGGCGCCGGCCGGAAGGGCTTTGTCGGATTGGTCATCGGCGCGGTCGGCGTCGTCTATGGCGATATCGGCACCAGCCCGCTCTATGCCCTTCGCGAGGCGCTGAGGCCGTTTGCCGCCGATGGCGTACACGAAGCCGAGGTCATCGGTCTCATTTCGCTGATGGTCTGGACGCTGACGATCATCGTGACCTTCAAATATGTGCTCTTCCTTCTCAGGGCGGACAATGACGGCGAAGGCGGCACGCTTTCGCTTCTCGCCCTCCTGATGAAGAAGATGGGGCGAAACGTGCCGGTGCTCTTCTTCGCCGGCCTGATCGGAGCGGCTCTCTTCATCGGCGATGCGATGATCACGCCTGCTTTGTCGGTCATGTCGGCGCTGGAAGGCCTGAAACTGGTCACGCCGGCCTTTGCCGATTACGTCCCGTTGGCGTCAGCTGCGATCATGATCGTTCTCTTTGCCGTCCAGTCCAAGGGAACCGCCGCCGTCTCGATCTTTTTCGGGCCGATAACGGTGTTGTGGTTTCTGGCCATGGCCGCGGGCGGCCTGATCCATATCGGCGACGACTGGAGGATTCTGGAGGCGCTCAATCCGATCAATGCATTCCTGTTCCTCACCCATGCCGGCAGCGTCGGCCTCATCGTGCTCGGCGCCGTCTTTCTGACGGTCACGGGCGCCGAAGCGCTCTATGCCGATCTCGGGCATTTCGGGCGCCGGCCGATCCAGATGGCATGGTTCGTGCTCGTTTTTCCCGCACTGCTCCTGAACTATCTCGGCCAAGGCGCGCTGGTTCTTAGCCATCCCGAAACGGCTACCAATCCGTTCTTTCTGATGTATCCCGACTGGGCCTTGCTGCCGGTGGTTATCCTGGCGACGATGGCAACGATCATCGCCAGCCAGGCGGTGATAACAGGCGCATTTTCGCTGGCCCGCTCGGCGGTTCACCTCGGCTTCCTGCCGAGGCTCAGGATCAAGTTCACGTCGGAAACCAACACCGGCCAGATCTACGTGCCGAGCGTCAATCTTCTCCTGCTGGTCGGCGTCTTGATGTTGATCTTTTCCTTCGGCGACTCCGAGTCGCTGGCGACGGCCTATGGCATCTCCGTGACCGGAACCATGGTGATCTCCACCATGCTGGTCTTCCAGTTCCTCCGGGCCGTCTGGGGCTACTCCCTCGTGCTCGCCACCGTCCTGCTGCTGCCGCTCTTCATCATCGAAGTCCTGTTCCTGGCGGCCAACCTTTTAAAGATCCACGACGGCGGCTGGGTTCCGGTCGCCTTGGCGTTGGCGATCATGATCCTGATGTGGACATGGACCCGAGGACAGGCCTATCTGAAGAGACTGCGCGCCAACAACGAGATCCCGCTCGATTCCTTCATCCGGTCGATCGAACGAAAGTCGGAGCATTCGCCGGTCACTGTTCCGGGAACGGCAGTCTTCCTGACCAGCGTCCCGGATCGCACGCCGAATGTTCTGCTCCACAATCTCAAGCACAATCACGTGCTCCACGAACAGAATGTCATCCTGACCGTCTGGACCGAGGACGAACCTTATGTTCCCGACAGCCGCCGCATCAGGATCAGCCAGCTCTCGCCGCGTTTCGTGCGCCTCGACATCACCTTCGGCTTCATGGACGACCCTGATGTCACCCGGGCGCTGGCTCTCTGCCGTGAGGGCGGCTTCAAGTTCGAGATCATGAGGACCTCCTTCTATCTCGGCCGCCGGAACCTCGTCAGGACGCCGAATACCGGGCTGCCCGCCTGGCAGGAGCGCATATTCATGGCGCTGGAAGGCTTGGCCATCGATCCCTCCGATTACTTCAACCTGCCGTCCAACCGCGTCGTCGAACTCGGCGAGCAGATTGCCATCTAGGGCATGATGTCGAAGAACAGCCAGCATCAAGGGAATTCATCCCTACACTTGGTATCAACTCGCACTGTGGAGCCCGCTCGGGATCGGCTTCCCAAACGGCCCGATCGACGTAGGGATGCGCTTTGCTGAGGTGTCTCGCCGCGCGCTCCGTCCGCACCCCTACCCAACGTGGGCGAGCACCTCAGAATGTCATGACGGCCCTGCCCACGATATCTCCCGCTCTCAGTCGGTCGATATACTCATTGACCTGCTCGAACCCGAAGGTCTTGATCGTGTGGCGGATCTTGCCTTGGGCGGCCAGCGTCATCACCTCGCTGAGGTCGTTGTTGTTGCCCCAGAACGAGCCTTGAATGGTCTGCTCGCGAGAGACCCGGGGGAAGAGCGGAATGTCGATTCGGTCGCCGACCAGCCCGACATCGACATAGTGGCCGCTGATCCCCAGCAGGCCGGTTGCCAGCTGTATCACCTCAGGGGCACCTGTGCAGTCGATGATGGCATCGAGATGATCCTGGCCCGTCGCCTTTTTGAGTTCCGCAGCAACATCGGCAGGCGTCTTGTTCTTGATGCCGATGACGTGGTCGGCACCGTCCTCCGTGGCGACGGCAAGCTTTTCGGGATTGCGGCCGAAGGCAACGACAGTCGAGCCGCTTCCAAGCAGCCTGGCATACTGCACCGCATAAGCGCCGAGCCCGCCGATGCCGAAGATGCCGAGCACCCGGTCGGGGCCGAGCGCGCCGGCGTCGCGGAGTTTCTTGATACCGCGATAAGGTGTCATGCCCGCATCGGTGAGCGGCGCGATTTCCTCAAATTTCAACCCTCTGTCCACCTTGATCAGATAGCGGGCCGGCACCGGCAGAAACTCCGCAAATCCGCCATAGAGACCAAAGCCCGGCCAGCGTACGTTCGCGCAAATATGCGTATTGCCCACCTGGCAATGACGGCAGGTGCCGTCGCCCCATCCAGGTGCGACGACGACGTGCTCGCCCTCCCTGAACTCTGACCTCGGCACGTCGCCGCCGATCTTGCGCACGACGCCGGTGATCTCATGGCCTGGCGTGATCGGCCGCGGAATATCGGCATATTTGTGGAAATAGCCGTCGACGAGCTGCACGTCGGACCGGCACATGCCGCAGGCCTTGACGTTGACGAGAATTTCATCGGGCTGAATGTCGGGGACCGGTATGTCCTCGAGGACGAGAGGTTTGTGAAGTTCATGCAAGCGAGCCGCTTTCATATCCGTTCTCCTTTGCTGTTTTGGGGGCGTGCAGCCGACATCAACGAACGCGTACCGATCTCGGGGCTACGGGCGCAAATCCTCAACCTCGATCGGGCTCAGCACCAACGCAGAGCGGTCTGCAAGATCCTCAATCCGCGCGCGATAGTCCTTGTAGTGCGGGGTCTCGCGATGCGCTGCGACGGCGGCGGTATCACGGTAGAGTTCGTCGAGGACGTAGCGGCTGGGCTGTGACTGGTCCTGCCAGATATCCCACCGCAGATTGCCCTGTTCTGACCGACAATGCGGCGCCATCCCGAGGAGCAGCGCCTTCAGCCCTTCGGCCTTGTCCGGCCGGGCAGTGAGGATTGCGGTGATCTTGACATGCGCCGACATGATCGAGGTCCTTCGACTTTTGCGCGCGGGTGCAGGCCGCTGAACGCTCAGACGGTCGCCTTCGCGCGATCGAGCGCTGCGACGAGCTTCGCGGCGAGCGGATGGTCGGACCGCGGGTTCTGGCCGGTGATGAGCTCGCGGTCCTCGATCACATTAGGCTCGAAGTCGACCGGGGTGGTGCTTACATGGCCGCCCGCCGTCTGCAACGCATCGGGCATCGTGAAGTACAGCTTGCCGTGAAGGATGTTCTCCTCAATGGGCTTCTCCTCGCTGGCCGAAAAGACTGTCATCTTGTAGCCGGCATACTGCCAACCTTTTCCCAGTTCCGATGCCCTGGCCGTGTCACCGGCGATCAAGGCAGCGCGAAATTGTTTGGCATTCGGCAGGGCCGCGAGCGACGCGATCGGGCCGTGGCAGAGGAAGGCCGTGGGCTTTTTGAGCGCGTGGAAGTGCCGTAGAATCTCGCCGAGTTCGCCATCCTGCATGAGATCGACGACCGGCGCCTGGCCGCCGGGAACGAACACCCCGGCGTAATTCTCCAGCCCTTCCTCGAGCACCGAACGCAGCGTGCGCACCTCATTCATTGAGGCGTCCCGCGCAAAGAATGTTCGAGCCCGTTGATAGGCCTGTTCGTCGCCGCCGAAATGCTGGGCCGAATCCGAAACTTCATCGATATGCGGCTTCCTGCCGTTCGGCGTGGCCAGCACGACGGCATAACCGGCTTCAACGAGCGCCATGGTGGGCACGACCGTCTCGTTCAGATATTGACCCGTCGGTCCGGCACCCCCGCCCTGGATCTCGATCTGGGTGGCGTTTGAACCGACGACGAGCACTGTTCCCTTGGTCATGTGTTTGCCTCCTCTGCGGAGCGACCCATTCGCCACGCCGCCGATGCAACTCTACTCCAATGGGGCAACGGCCATCGGTTAAAGGAGGTTAATTTCCGTAGACTCCGGAAATCCACGCGTCCCGAGGGCGGGCTGCAAGTCGACCGGCAGACATGCGCTCGTAACCGAACGGCGATAATGATAGTATGAGCAGCTTTTCGGCATGCCGACTCTTCGCGTTGCTAGTAGGTCACTTGTCTGAGATGGGGGTTATCCGGCTCGATGGACGACTTTACTTGGCGCAACCAAGCTCTTTTGCACGACCACTGCGAAGTCCGCAGGACAGGAGCGGTTTGTTGACATGGAACCGGCGGAACCAAACGAGGTCGTGGATTTTGGTCCGTTCCGGCTTTACGCACGACATCGCAAACTGTTCTGCAGGAGTGAGGAAGTCCATCTCGGTGGCCGGGCAATGGATGTTCTTCTGGCGCTTGCCCGGAAGAAGGGCGAGCTGGTCACGAAGGAACAGCTCTTCGAGGCTGCCTGGCCCGATGTTTTCGTCCACGAAAGCAATTTGAAGGTAACGGTCGCTTATCTCAGGCGTGCGCTCCGCGAATTCTCCCCTTCTCACGAATATCTCACCACAGTCGTCGGTCGGGGTTACTGGCTCGGCACCGACGCTCCGCCTGAGGAAACCGGAGGCAAGACGGATCTGCCTGTGGCCGCAGCTGCGCCGCTTCCCGAGCTTGGCACGGTCATTGGCCGCGACGCAGAGATTGCGGAACTGCGCGAGATGCTGGCCAATAACCGCCTGACGACGATCGTCGGCGCCGGCGGGATCGGAAAGACGACTGTCGCCGTCGCTGTCGCTCAACTCTTCGAGGACGAGGGCGGCGGCTCCGTGGCCTTCGTCGATTTCGCCCGGGTCGCGAGCGAGGAATTCGTGACCTCGTCACTGGCCGCAGCCCTGGGGGTAAGTTCGAACGGCGACGACAGGCTTCAGGCGATCGTGTCGATCCTGGCCCGGCGGAAGGCCGTGCTCCTCCTCGACACCTGCGAGCACGTCCTCAATGCCGTGGCGCATATCTGCGACGTCGTGCTAGCGCAAACGCCTGACATCCGGATCCTGGCAACCAGCCGCCAGGTGTTGCGCGCACGCGGCGAGAAGGTCGTATGGCTCGCCCCCTTGGAAGTCCCACCTGCTGATCACGCAGACACGGCCCGGGACGTCTTGCTATACTCTGCGCCCCAGCTGCTGGCCGCACGGGCGTTCGAGAAGACAGGCTATCGTGTCGAGGACAAGGACGCGCGGGCGATCGCCGAAATCTGCCGCCGGCTCGATGGCGCGCCACTTGCGATCGAGCTGGTGTCATCTAGGCTGGCCGGCCGCAGCGCCGGCACCGTACTTGAGGAACTCGATGATCGATTTCGCACTCTGAGGCGGGACAGTCCCGGCGGTCCCTTGCGGCAACGGACCCTTCTCGTCACGCTCGAGTGGAGCTACGCGCTGCTGACCAGCGACGAGGCCGCCGTCCTTCGCGCGATCTCGATCTTTGCAGGTTCCTTCGACACTGACGCGGCGGTTCGCGTCGTCGCGCATCTTGGCCTTGCACCGAGCGCCACGTTCGACGCCATTGCCGGCCTGAGTGCCAAGTCGATGCTCAGCGTCGATCAGACATTCGGTGAACTCCGGCATCGCCTGCTGGACAGTACGCGCGCCTTTGCCGGCGATCTGCTGGACAGTCAGGGAGAATTGGGTGCGGTATCGGCAAGTCACGCGCGCCTTCAGCTCGAGATCCTCACCCGCGCTGGTGCGGAGCACGCGACGATGCCGGCGCGTCGGTGGCATGCGACCTATGGCGGCCGGGCGGACGATCTGCGCAAGGCGCTCGATTGGGCGCTTGACCACTCGGGCGATCCGCTGCTCGGCATTCAACTCGTCGCCGCAGGATTGCCCCTGTGGCATGAACTGTCTCTCGGAGAAGAGACCCGCATGAATTGCGAGCGGGCGCTCATTGAGTTCGACCGTATCGACTGCGCCGATACCGCGTTGAAGCTGACGTTGGTCTTGGGATTGGCGACGGTCAGCACCTATCTCTCAGACGATCCCGGAAAAACCGTTGCCTTGTTCGAAACAGCGATCCAGCTGGCTCGCGAGACGGCGGATGCCAGCGCCGAATGCCGCGCCCTGGGAGCCCTGTCGACCTTTGCGGTTCTGACTGGCCACCAAAGTGCCGTGCTGGAGACACTCCAGGCGATGCGGGACGCCGCCATTCGCGCCAATGACCGGCCTGCACTGTGGGAGCAGGAACTGCTTCGCGCGGTATGGGACGTCCTCGACTGCAAATTCCAAGCGGGTTACCAACGACTGATGAAGCTTTGCGAGGAGATGCGAGATCATTCCGAAGGCGCCGTGCCGCGCTTTCACATCCATCAAAAGACCAATATGGAAGTCCAGCGAGGCGCGCTCTGCTGGCTCATCGGCAAGCCCGGACGCGCCCTACGCGTCATCGAGAAAGCGGCGCGCGATGCAATGGAAACCGGCCACGGGCTGACTCTCACGCATGCTCTTGCGCGCGGCATCATATGGACGATGCACGAATGCCATGATTATGCGATGGCAAGATTTTATACGGACCATCTCAAGAACACCATCGATCGTCACGGCATGGCGGCGTGGATTCCGATAGCGGATTGCTACAGCGCGTCCATCGACGCTCTGACCGGTGCTAGCCCTTCATCCGAAGGCTTACGGGCCGCCTTCGACAATCTCAGGAGAGGCTCATTTCAGGTCGGTCATCACAGTTACTATGCGATGCTCGCCAATGCGATGGTTGCAATCGGCCAATGGGACGACGCCACGCGCACGCTCGATCATGTTTTTCAGGTTTATCCGGAACGGTGGATCCTGCCCGAGATTCTGCGCCTCCGGGCGGCGACCGAGCGGGCATACGGATGCGACGACGATGCGATGGCCACGCTGCGGCAATCCTTGCAGGCCGCCGGCGAGATCGGTTGCCTCGCCTGGAAGCTGCGTGCGGCCCATGATCTCGCATCACTGCTGCATGACAAAGGCGCGCCGGCCGAGGCCAGGCGGGTTCTCGAACCTGTTTATGGTCAGTTCACGGATGGATTCAATTCCGGCGATCTCAGGAATTCGCGCAAACTGCTGGAGCAATTGGGTTGGATTCATGTTGGGGCAACCATCGTTGCCGAAGACGGAAACACCCGCCAAAGCAGCCATAGTGACCCGCCGCAGTGAGTATCGTGACGGACGGGCCTGACCGCCGATCGCCGTGAAAGCGGACCGTGAAGTCACGCCTTGGCCGAGATCGCGCTTAGCTCCTCGAGATCGAGATCCCGTTCCAGCTCGTCCAACGTTTCGTCGTCGATGTCGCCGGCGCGATGGAGGCGAATGAGTTCCCGGCGTCCCGTGGCAACCGCTTCGAGAATGACGTCGAAATGCGCATGCAGCACCGGTATGTAGTGCTCGGTTCTCTCGGCATAGTCGACGATCGCTGTCGCCCGGCGCTGGTAGCGCTCCAGCAATTGCGGATGGATGAGTTTCCCCTCCGCGTCATATGCCAGGCTCTGAACGGTCCCGAACTGCGCCTGCGCCATGGCGGCTTCGGCCTGGCTCATCGTCAGGCGCGCTCTTTCCGTCTCCGTCTCCACCAGCCGCGCCCAGGCAATCACCCGCCCCAATGTCGTGCCCTGCACGAGCACGGTTCCGAGAATGACGGCGAAGGACGTGGCGAGGATGAAGTCACGGCCTGGGAACCCCTCCGGCAGGCTGAGCGCCAGGGCGAGCGTGATCACGCCGCGCACGCCTGCCCAGCTGAGAACCGTCGCACCGCCAGCGCCGAGCGGCTGAGCTCGCGTCACCCCCAGGGCTGCACAGAACCTGATGACGAGATCGGAGGCGAAGATCCAGGCAAAGCGCGCGACCACGAGTGTGACGAGGATCGCCAGCATCGGCAGCCCCATCGTCGCGATCACCGTGGTCAAGCCGCCGCCGCGTTCGACGACATCCCGCAGCGAGAGCCCGATCAAGGTGAAAACCGAAGCTTCCATCAGGAAGATCATCACGGTCCAGAACGACGTGCCGCGCATGCGCGTTGCGGCCGAAAATACGGTGTGCTGGTGCCAGGACGCGATCAGGCCAGTGGTGACGGTGGCGATGACGCCGGAAACATGCAGCAGCTCTCCGAGCAGATAGGAAATCCAGCCGAGCAGCACCGTGGCTGCGATGATCAGATATTCGTCACCGAGACGCCGAACGAGCTTGACCCATGCCGTTCCCACAACGACGCCGACGACGGCGCCGCCGAGCGCCAGCACGAGGAAGCTGCCGACTGCCTCCCCCGCGCTGAAGGCTCCGGTTGCGGCGGCGGCAACGGCAAAACGGAAAAGAACCAGGCCGCTCGCATCGTTGAGCAGGCTCTCGCCTTCCAAAAGGATCTGCAGCCGCCGCGGCAGCCTGACTCGCTCGAGCACGGCGCGCGCCGAGACCGCGTCCGGGGGGCAACGATCGCGCCAAGGGCCGCGCAGGCTGCCCAGGGAAGCGATGGAAAGATAAGATGGGCCACGACGGCCACCACCGCGCAGGTGAACAACACAGCGCCGACGGCCAGCGAGGCGATACCGATCATATGGCGCCGCAACCGCGCCAGCGCGATGGCCCAGGCGCCGTCCATCAGGAGCGGCGGCAGGAAGATGACGAGCACCAGCTCCGGATCGACTGATATCGCCGGCAACCCCGGCACGAACGCCAGCAAGGCGCCACCGGTCAGGAGCGCGACGGACGGCGGCAGTCCGAGCCGGTGGGCGGCATATTGCAGGGCGATGATCGCAAGAAACATTGCGATGACGAGCTCGAATAAGTGGGTTGGTTCCATATGACTCTGCCCTGGCTCGGAAATGAATCTTGATGCCTACTGCATAGTTAAAAGCGGAATCGATGCAAGATAGAACTATCAGGAAATTCAATGCTTTACAGCATCTTTTACGCGACAGGAACCCAATGGGCGCCTCGGAGCAACCGTCCATTTGCAAACATCGTCAGAATACGCTTTCCCGTCAATCCGGCTGCAAACAGTAGTGGCCGTTCGAGACCCACCTGCCGTCTCGACGGCATTAGATGCAGATGATCTCGTTGCCGCCGATCATGGCGTGGATTTAATTGGAATTTTCTGCGCATCCTCCTTAAATCCTGCGTCTTGAGGCAAAGGAAGACAGATGAAGAGGCGGACACTTGTGCTTGGAGGTGCGGCCATTGTCGCATCATCCGTGGCTGCGGTGGCGGTCTGGCCGCGGCGGCATGTCGTTGTTGCGGCCAAAACTTTCGACTGGAAGGGAACGGATTTCCTGACCGGCGGCACAAAGGCGGTGACCCTGGAAAAGCTGCCCGAGCCGCTCTTCCGCGGCAGTCCGAATTGCGTCGTGACCATCGCCCAGACCCTTGGCCCCTGCCATGTCAACAATATTCCTGCCCGTCAGGACGTCTCGGAAGGAAAGGCCGGGCTGCCTTTGCGGTTGGCCGTTCGGCTCGTCCACGCCGCCGACTGCCGGCCGATCGAAAATGCCGATATCGAAATCTGGCATACCGATCGTCGCGGCATCTATTCCGGCCGCGAGGCTGCTGAGATGTGCACCTTCGGCGATGCCGAGGCGATCAGCGGGCTCGCTTTCCGCGGCCGCCAGCTGACGAATACCAAGGGGCAGGCAAGCTTTTTGACGGCCTATCCGGGATGGTACAAAGGCCGCACGCCGCATGTTCATTGCCGCATCCTCGTCGACGGCAAGGAGCTTCTCGTCAGCCAGATCTATTTCGACGATGTGCTGAGCGATATCATCTACGGCGAGCATCCCGACTATCTCGGACGCCCTGCCCGCGATACGCGCAACGACGAGGACGGCCTCATCCCGGAGGATGCGGCCGACCACATGTTCGATTTCGAAAAGCTCGATAGCGGCGTGCTGTCCGCCACCATCACCATCGGCCTCTCTGCCTGAGCGCGGCAGCGGCCGGGCTGCGCACCCTCGATCACGACGACCTCTCCGGCCGTGGAACCCGACACGAGGAAAGCGTCAGTCGGCATGTCGCTTGGGACTATATGCCCGCATACCATTCATAACCGCGATCCTCCCAGAAGCCGCCATTGCCGCCGTAGAGCTGGCCGAGATCGGCGACGGCTTCGATGCCGGTCAGGTATTTTGCCTGCTTGTAGCCGAGCTGGCGCTCGACCCGGAGCCTCAGAGGCGCGCCATGGGCGACTTCGAGATCGCGGCCGTTCATGGTGTGGGCAAGGATCGTCTGGGGGTGAAACGCATCGACGAGATCGATGCTTTCGTAATACCAACCGCTGCCGTCGAGCGTCTTTTCATATTCGTCGGCGCATTGGAAGACAATGTAGCGGGCTTCGGGTTTCAGGCCCGCCGCCTGCAGCAGCGCGCCGAGCGGCACGCCGGTCCATTTGCCGATCGCGCTCCAGCCCTCGACGCAGTCATGCCTTGTGATTTGCGTGCGAGCCGGCAGGGCTTTCAGCTCCGCCAGCGACAATTGCATCGGCTTGTCGACCAGCCCGCCGACCTCGAGTTTCCAGCCCGAAAACCGCTGGTTCATCCAGTCGATATAGCGGGCATTGTCGGGCATGCTCGTGCCATTGGCGCGGAAGGTCGGCGAGATATCGGCTTCGGTGAATTCGCGGGCGAGCGCGTCGTCACCGAGCAGGAAGCGCTGCGTCTTCATGCTGAGGCCTTCGGCGATCTTCAACACCGATTTCGTCCGATCGTTTTCGACGAGGGCATCGCAGCCGGCGAGCCCCAGCGCAGATGCCGTCATGGTCGCGCCGATCAGGAAGCGACGCCTGGTGATGATGCGGCTCATGACTTTCCTCCCTGCCCGATGTCGTAGTAGCCGGTGATCATCGAACGCAAATTGTTGAACACGCCCGAGACCAGCACCATCGCCACATGCACGGCGACGAAGGCGACGAGCGAGAAGGCGGTCAGGAAATGCAGCGTGCGGGCCGATTGCCGACCGCCAAACAGATCGAGCAGCCAGGGCGCGACCGCGTTGAAGCCCGGCGACATGGTAAGCCCCGTCCCGATCATCAGCGGCAGCAGCACGAAGATCACGGCGACATAGGCGAGTTTCTGCAGCGTATTGTAGTGGCGGGCCTCGGCCCCTTTGGGAAAGCGCAGCCGGGCGTGGCTGACGATCTCATGGCCGAGATGCGAAGGCTTCAGCTCTTCGGCCGCCGGCAGTAGATCGCGGCGGAAATGCCGGCTGACGAAACCATAGGCGAGATAGATGAAGCCGTTGATGACGAACAGCCAGGCAAAGAAGAAATGCCAGCGCCGGCCCGATGCCAGATCCTGGTAGCTCGGCAAGGTCAGCCAGTTCGGAAAACCGCGCACCGTAGCCTCGCCGTCGACATTCGAAACCCCGAGAATGCCCGTCGTATCGAAGCTCAATCCGCCCAAGTGCGTCACACCCTTCAGCGCATCGCCTTCCTGTTCCGCCTCCATGGAAATGAAGGAAGGATCGTTGTCGGCGCCGTACTGGCCCCAATAGAGCGCCGGATGGGCGTTGAATATCTGCAGGCCGCTGTATAGCAGCACCGTCATGCACAGCACGTTTACCCAGTGCGACAGGCGCACCAGCAGGCCATGGCGGTAGAAGAGCGTGCGTCCGCTCGCCATGCCGGCATCGGTCGTGGCCATTGTAGTTCCTCCGGATCGGCGTGAAAGGTCTTCGCGAGAAAGGACGCGGCCGCCGGCCAAATAGTTTCAGCGGCCGCGGCTAAAGCTTATTTCATCGCGTCGCAGGCCTTCATCATCGTGTCCTTCTTCATCGTGTCCTTCTCCATGCCGGCATTGTGCATGCAGTCGGCCTTGGTGCTGCCGGTCGCCATTGCGTCCTTAGACATCGCATCCTTGGACATCGCATCCTTCGACATCGTGTCGGTCTTCATGCTGTCTTTCTTCATGGCATCGCTGCTTTGGGCGCTGGCGGCGCCGGCAAGCGACAGGCCGATGACGAAGGTGCAGGCGGCAAGGCTGGAAAGGATCTTGGTCATGAGGGTCTCCTCGGATCGATTGACATGTCCGCCGGCACCCGCCGACGGCTCACAGTCCTGAATTCGATCGCTTTGCGAAGGCGGTTACAGCCTCACGCTTATGTGATAGCGCTACAGCGCCGCGCGGCTTTTGGAGACGCGCAAGTGACGCTGTAAACTTTGAATTGCCGGCGGAAGTTTTTTGAACCCGCCTGTAACGAAAGCGTCATCCACCCGAATGATATTGCAGACGACATGACGAGCGCCCATTCGGAACAAGCACTGAAGATGCTGATGCTTCTTTCCCTCGACGGGGACGAGGCAGCCTATCGGCGTCTGCTCGTGACGTTGCGAACCCTGCTCGTCGGTTATTATGGCGGGCGGATCGGCACCACGGCGAAATCCGACACGGAAGATCTCGTGCAGGAGACCTTGCTGGCGCTGCATGCGCGCCGGGCGACCTATGACAGGGGGCGGCCGTTCACCGCGTGGTTCTTCTCGATTGCCCGCTACAAGCTGATCGACCACCACCGAAAGCATGGCGGCCGGTACAAGGCGGAAATGGAACTGGACGAGGAGATCGAAGACGACTTCAGGGAGGATGCGATTGCAGCGCGCATGGATGTCGAACGGCTGCTGAACGGCCTGCCGCAGCACCAGCAGGAGCTTATCCGTCAGGTCAAGCTCGAGGGGCAGTCGGTGGCCGACACGGCAAGCCGCACCGGACAGTCGGAATCGGCGGTCAAGGTCGGCGTTCACAGGGGCATCAAGGCGCTGGCGGCAAGATTGCGAGGTGGGATGTGAGAGAGACCGAGGACGTGATCGACAGCCTTGTCCGGGATCTGAAGCCGGTGCCGAGGCATGCGCTCGAACGCCGCTTCGCGCTCGCCATCCTGCCTGCTCTGGCAGTCTCGCTGCTACTGATGATTATCGTCCTCGGCCTTCGCACCGATATGGCGCAGGCGCTGATGCTGCCGGTCTTCTGGATCAAGTCCGCCTACAATGCCTTGCTTGCAATCGCCGCCTTCGCGGCCGTTTACCGCCTGTCCCGGCCGGATGGCTCGGAGGGCCGCTTTTTCGGGATTGCCGCGGCCATCATACTCGCCCTCGCCGTCATGGCGGTCATTCAACTCGCTCTGTCGCCGGCCGCAAGCTACCCCATGCTGGTGCTCGGCTCCTCCGCCTTGCATTGCCCGCTGCTGATCTTTGCCTTTGCCATGCCGATCCTGATCGCAAATACCTGGGTTCTCCGTAGCGGCGCCCCGAGCAACCTCGGCATCACAGGCTTCATCGCCGGCATTGCCGCCGGCGCATCCGGCGCCTGGGTCTATTCCTGGTTCTGTACGGAAAACGGCCTGCCCTTCGTCACCCTCTGGTATTCGCTTGGCATCCTCTTGACCGGCGCAATCGGCGCGCTGCTCGGCCCCCGCCTCCTGCGCTGGTAGCACCGGCTGTTTGCAGCGTAGCGCCGACAATCCTTCATCCGGCATGAAACCAGATGCGGCATTCCTGCGTACTACTCCGGGGATGAGTCCTGCGTACCCCCTGGATCGGAAAACACAGGCAGCGAGGAATGATGGCATGGTCAGGAAAGAAGGCGTAGCCCATATCACCCGGCAAGTCGCGGAACAAGGCCTGGCCAGGCTGATGATGAGGCTGCCTGCGACGCGGGCAACGATCAGAGCGGCCGCGGCGAGCCAGCCCCATTTTTACGAATTGTGCGGCACCTATGGCGAAGCCTGCGCCGTCCTCGATCGCATGCGCCGGGATAGATCGGCCGATCCCGCAATCATCACCGAATACGAGATAATCTGCGCGGAAATCGAAGTCGACGTCATCAAGATCCTGCTCGGCGATCAATGACTTCGCAAGTGCTGGGCGGAAGGCCCGCGATGATGCAACGCCATTTGCTGCCGGCATCCCTGTCAGCTCAGCAGGTCATCCACATGGATGGAGATGCTCAGCGTATCCGTGTCGAAATGCAGTGAAGTCCCATCGGAAATCTTGTAGTGGAAGGTGTCGCTCACGTCTCCGCTGAGTCCGGCGAGCTTTGCCGCGTCGGCCGTGTAGGTGTAATCGCCGTCACTGTCGACATGGATGGAGCCGTATTGGCCGGTTAGCGTCACGCCGTCCTTGTCGACGAATTCGCCCTCGAAGCGGCGAAGCAGCAGGGTTCCATTGGCCGAGCTGTCGTTTTCGAGGAGATTGCCGTAATGGGCGCCATCCAGATCGGAGGAAATTTTCAGGCTGTCATGGGTTGCGACAAGCGCAGGCGCCGTGTCCGTGTGCGTCGTATCGCCGACGGCGAGACTATCGCTGTTCGCAAGCATCGTCGCCTGGGCCTCGTCGAGCGTCGTGTTGTTGCTGACGGGAAAGGTGTTCGCGCCGATGATGGCGGGAGATATGCTGTAGGGCTTGACATCGCTGGCGATGACATTGTCGTGGAAGGAGCCGGATGCCGGCCTGTCGACCTTCAGCGCTGCCTGAGTCAGGTCGTCGAAGACATTGTTGTGGATCTCGATACCCTCGCGAACGTAGCTGGTCGTGCCGGCGGCGCTGACCACCACGCCCCATACGCCATCGTGGATATAGTTGCCCGATATATCGTAGTCCCGCGTATTGCCTTGGTCGCCGAGACCGATGGCGTAGGACCAGCTGTAGCCGCCATAGCCTGAAATATCGTTGTCGTGGATAGCGACGTTGGTGCCGGCTTGAGCGCCGATCCCGAAGCCACCGCCGATGATCGCGTTGTCCTCGACCAAGGCATTTACGGTCCGAACGAGCGCGATGACGCCCTTCGGCGTAGCGGCGCCCGTCTGGTCGAGATAATTGCCGCTGATCACGATATTGCTGCTGTCGTTTATCTGGACGGCATCGGCCGCGGTGCCGTGGGCGTTCGTGACGGTGTTGTTGAGAAAATTGACGCCGTTGACTTTTTCGATCCAGACGCCGTCGCCGTTGACGTCGTTGATCGTACTGTCTTCGATGGTGATGTTCGAGCCGGTCCGGAAGGTGATCGAACCTGACTTGCCAGCCAGTCCGGTGTGATCGACCTCGACGTTGCGGACCGTCCAGTTCGAAACACTGCCGCCATAGATGGCCGCACCGCCAGTGTCGGAGATCTTGATGTTCTCGATGACGATGTTCGAGGCATAGAGGCTGTGGATGCCGTCGTTGGGGCTATGGATGACCGGCGCATCGCCGACACCATAACTGCCGATCGTAATCGGAGCCGTAACGCTGCCGGAGTATTTAAGGTCAAGCTGATCGTTGAACACGCTTCCGGCGGCGAGCAGCACGCTGTCGCCCGGCTGCAGCTTCAAGTTTTCCACCGCCCAGAACGATGCAAACGGCGTGTCTTCGCTCGTTCCATTGTTACTGTTGGAGCCTGTCGCTGGATTCACATAATAGATTGCCATATCGCCTTGTTCTCGAATTGCCCGCGCAGCCGTCTGAATCGGCTGCGACGCGTGGATCGGATGCGGTCGGGGCTAAAGGCCATGTCAAAAGGCCTTCGATATTGCCCTCACGACGGTCAGCAGACCCTGTGGGTCTGCCTTGGTCCCGAGAACGCCTGGCGGAGGCGTATCCTGGAAATGACAACTTATACGAAAACAATCTACTAAATAACGACCGAAAGGTTAATGAATGACAACCGTACACCTCGGCGACGTATGGTCGCAGAGGTGAGGCGTCCTGTTTCAGGTCAGTCGCAAGCCGGAAAGGTTGAGGCCGTATTGCAGCCCCTTACCCTCACCCGGCGGCAGCCGGATGAGGGACACTGCGGAGCCATTTGATGGCGAGAGCAACGCTTCCCCGGAAGGAACGCCTCCCGGCGTCGCGCCGGCTCCCGGCACATTCACCTCAGCTCAGCAAGCCATCCAGATGGATGAAGACGGTCAGCGTATCCCCGTCGCTATGGTGCGAGCTTCCATCGTTGATCCCGTAGCTGAACGACTCGCTCACATGTCCGCTATGGTCAGGGAGCTTCGTTTCATCGAGCGTGTAGGCATAGTTGCCTTCCCGGTCCACGTGGATCTCACCATATTCCCCGGTCAGCGTCAGCCCGTGCTTGCCGACGGTTTCCTCCCCGAAGCGCCGAAGCACCAGGGTGTCATTGTCCGAGCTGTCGTTTTCGAGGAGATTGCCGCGATGGGCGTCGCCCGTATCGGTGAAGATCTTCAAATTGTCATGGACGGCGATTACCGCCGGATCCGCGGAGGCCTCCATCACTGCCGCAGTCTTCGCAACCGGGCTTGCCAGCGCGGTCTCGACATTGGCGACCGTATGGTTGCCTTTGACCGTGAAGGTATGCGCGTCGGCAATGGCCGGCGATATGCTGGTGGCCTTGGTGCCGGTCTCGATCGTATTGTTGTAGAAGGAGCCGGATGCCGGCCTGTCGACCTTCAGCGCCGCCTGCGAGAGGTCGTCGAAGACGTTATCGTGGACCTTGATATTCGTGCGGGTATAGCTGGTGCCGCTGGGGGCACTGACGGAAACGCCCCATGCGCCGTCATGAATATGGTTCCCTGAAATATCATAGTCCCGCGCATTGCCCTGGTCGCCGAGACCGACGGCGAAGGACCAGCTGTAACCGTGGTATCCGGATATGTCGTTGTCGCGGATGGCGACGTTCTTGCCCGCTTGCGCGCTGATGCCGAAGCCGCCGCCGGTGAGCACATTGTCCTCAACCACGACATTCGTGTCCCGCACCAGCGCGATCACGCCCTTGGGGCTGCTGGCATGCGTCTGGTCGAGATGATTGCCCTTGATTAGAATATTGCTGCTGTCGTTCACTTGCACGGCATCGGCCGTCGAACCGTTCGCGCTGGTCACGGTGTTGTTGAGAAGCTTGACGCCGGCGACCTTCTCGATCCAGAAGCCGTCGCCCTTGACGCCCGATATCTTGCTGTCTTCGAACGTGACGTTCTTGCTGCTCCGGAAGGTGACGGCGCCTGCGTTTTCCGACAATCCCGTCTTGGCGATCTCGACGTCGCGGACCGTCCAGTTCGTGACATTGCCGCCATAGATGCCGGCACCGCCGATATTCGATATCTTCAGGTTCTCGATGATGATGTTCGAGGCATAGAGACTGTGGATGCCGTCGCCGCTGCTGTGGATGACGGGTGCCGCACCCGTCCCGTAACTGCCGATCTTGATCGGCGCACTCTCGCTGCCGGAATATTTGATATCGAACTGCTCGTTGAACACGCTCCCCTTGGCAAGGAGCACACTGTCGCCGGGTTTCAGCTTCAAGGATTCCACTTTGGACAAAGTCTCAAAAGCCGATTTCTGGCCCGTTCCGCTGTTGCGGTCGGAGCCAGTTGCTGAGTTCACATAGTAGACTGTCATATCGCCATGTTGCCCTGTTCGTCGGATCGCTATGTCGCCGCCGGGATCGACCAGGATCGGCCGATCGGATGCGGCGGGGGCAACCCGCCACGGCAAGAAGGCGATAAGATGTTGTCAATGGGGCAGAGCGCGGGCTCGCGGGCCTTATTCCACAGGCAATCGCGCAGGTCTGATACGATACCGGAAAGCTGCAACCTGTCCGAAAAACTTTTGGCACTGTAATTGCATAAATCGGGGCTCGCATCGTTCGGTGACGGCTGGGCGGCAACGCACTCCAACTCGCCGCAGCGGCCCCGTCCTTCGAGGCCCCCCACGGCGCGATTTCACCCCCTCGCCTGTAACGCCGCCCTCAGCGGCAACCGCGTCGCCGCAAGCGCCGGCAGCGCGCCGCCGATGATGCCGATCGCAAGACCCAGCAAACCCGCCGTCAGGATGACGTCAGGGGTGACGTCGAGCTGGAAGGCCATCTTGGTGTTGTTGGCGCCCATCGTGCTTGCCTGCCAGCCGTCGAAGGCACGACGGGAGGCGAGGATGCCGAACGCCGCACCCGCGACGGAAAGCAGCACGGCCTCGATCCAGGTCGCGGCGAAGGCCGGCAGGCGGCCGAAACCGAGCAGCCGCAGCGTGGCGATCTCGACGGTCCGGTCGGAGACTGAGCTCATCATCGTATTCAACGCCCCGGCCGTGGCGCCGACCGCCATCAAGAGCGCAATCGGCCAGCCGAACAGGCGGATCAGGCTCTCGGTGCGCTCGGCCTGCGCGGCATAGAGATCGGCCTCGGAGACGGCGGTGAGGGGCGGACCTGAGAGACCGGACAGGCGTGCGCGCAACGTCGCCAATGCGCTCGCGGCATCGCTCCCGCCATCGAGCCGCACCCGCAGGCTCTGCACCTGCCCGTGCCGGTCGAAGGCCGATTGCACCGCTTCCAAATCCGCCCAGATCTCGGATTCGAAGGCGCTGCCGCCTGAGGTGAAATGGCCGGCGACCCTCCAGTCGACCGCGCCGAGGCGCACCGTCTCACCGACGGCAAAGCCGGAGAAAGTCTGGGCGATGCGGGCGCCGACGACGATCTCGCGGGCGCCGCGCGAAAACAACCGCCCTTCAGAAAGCCGGGCGCGCTCGCGCAAACCCGGGCCTGCCACGTCCATGCCCCTCAGCGACAACGTCTGGTCGGCACCGTCGCTTGCCCTGATATCGACGGGAACGACGGTCTCGCGCGACAGCGCCAGCCCGCCCGCACTGTCGCGGGCAATCCCCGTGTCGCCGCTCATGGCGGCAAGGCCGCGGATCGCCTCGGCCGGCACATCCGAGCCGGTCTCCTGGTTGGTGCCGCCGCCGAGGATGACGGCGACATCGGGCGAGCCGGCCCCGGCAAGCGCGGCCTCGAAGCCGCGCGCCATCGCCAGGAAGCCTGCGAGTACCGCCACGACAAGGGCGACCGACAGCACCATCGACAGCGAGATCCACAGCCGCCTGGGCAGGCTGCCGAGGTTGATTCTGATCATGAGAAAGGTCTGCTTGAGCGCTGATGACATTGGATTATCTCGTCCTGAAAGCGTTGACGATGGGCAGCCGCATGGCGCTGAAGGCGGGCAACAGCCCGGTCATGAGGCCGAGACCGACAATGATCGCGACGGATTTCAGCAGCACATCGGCGCTGAAGACGAGGCCGAATGCCGGCCCGATCGAGAGCGTCGCGAGCTTGGCGAGAATGAGCCCGCCCGCGCCGCCGACGGCGAAGATGAACAGCGTCTCGCCGAGGATGAGCGCCATGATCCGCCCGCCGGAAAAGCCGAGCACTTTCATGACGCCGATTTCGAAGCGGCGTTCCCTCACGGCAAAGAGCATGGTGTTCACAGCGATCATCAGGATCGTCACGAAAGCGGCGCCGACGACGAGGCTGACGATCAGGCCGACATCGGCGAATTGGCGGAGAAAGGCCTCGAGGAACTGCTTTTCCGACTGCGTCCTGGTCTGAGCCGCCGAATTGGCGAAAAGCGCGTCGATTCGCGCCGCGAGCAGGCCTGATGAAACGCCCTGGCGCGGGCGCACCACGAAGGCGTCGACCGTATCCTTGTCGCGGGCGCGGGCCGCATTGATCGTGTCGTAGCGAGCGAGCATGAAATAGGTGTCGGTGCTGGCATCGGCCCCCTCGAAGATACCCGCGATCACGAAACCCCAATCACGGCTGCCGTCCTCCTTCATAAGCTGGCTGGTGACGCCGATGCGCTGGCCGACCGACCAGCCCTGCGCCTCGGCCAACGCCCTGCCGACCAGCACCTGGTCGCCGCCCTCTTCGAGCGCGGCGATCAGCTCCGGTGTCAGCCCGAGCTCTTTGCCATTGGCGGCGGCAATCGCGCTCGGATCGACGGCGCTGACGACGAC
Source organism: Rhizobium sp. BT-226 (assembly GCF_025847085.2). Classification (NCBI taxonomy): domain Bacteria; kingdom Pseudomonadati; phylum Pseudomonadota; class Alphaproteobacteria; order Hyphomicrobiales; family Rhizobiaceae; genus Rhizobium; species Rhizobium sp. BT-226. Next base: position 1,090,254 of record NZ_JAOYTI010000001.1, read on the forward strand.
CACATTCTTCGCGACCTCGACGAAACCGCGCATGCGCGCGGTATAGGCGACGGCGGCGACATCGCCGTCGGCCGCGATCCTGTTCAGATAGGCGAAGGGCAGCGGCAGCCCCCGGCCCGATTTGTTAAAGACGCCGAGCAGATTGTCGCTGGCGCCTGCCGCCCCCTGGCTGCCGCTGACGAAGCTCGCCGTCAGCCCATAGATCAGGAAGGCGATGCCGACGGAAAACATCAGCAGCACGGCGCGCAGCCGTTTGCGCCAGGCATTGCGCCGCATGAGTTCGAAGAAGGTCATCGGTCTGCCCCCTCGGCGAATTCGCCCTTGTTGAGATGCAGCGTGCGCCGGGCGAAGGAGGCGGCCTCGGGATCATGCGTGACCATGATGATGGTCTTCTGAAGCTCGCGATTGAGAAAGTCCAGCATCTCGAGGATATCATTGGCGGATTTCCGGTCGAGATCGCCGGTCGGTTCGTCGCAGAGCAAGAGGTCGGGATCGCCGACGATGGCGCGGGCGATGCCGACACGCTGCTGCTGCCCGCCGGACATGCTGGATGGAAACTGCCGCTGCCGCCCGGAGAGCCCGACCAGACCCATGACGGTCTCGACGCGCGCGCGCCGCTCCTTGCGCTTGAGCGGCTTCAACAGCAGCGGCAGCTCGATATTCTCGCCCGCATTCAGCATCGGCAGCAGGTTGTAGAACTGGAAGACGATGCCCATGCTGTGTGCGCGCCAGGCGGCTCTGGCGCCTTCGCCCATCTGCTCGAGATGGCTGCGGCCAACCCTGATCTCCCCTCCGTCGGGGCTGTCGATGCCGCCGAGCATGTTGAGCAGCGTCGATTTCCCCGAACCCGACGGCCCCATAACGGCGACGAAATCGCCGCGCATGATGGAAAGGTCGAGCCCGGAAAAGATCGGGATCGTCTCCGCGCCGATCTTGAATGCCTTCCTGACGCCGCGAAGCGCGATATAGGGTTCTTGAGTGTCGGTCATCGCTCTGCTCCTTGCTGATGGTCTGTGCTATCCCCGGCCTCACCCACCAGAAGGCGGATGCGCGCGGCCATGGCGGGACGCATGTCTGACGGCGGCGAGGAGAGTGCCAGGCGTAGCGTCACTGTCCCCTTCTCCCGCGAAATCATTGGCGCGATCTTCGATATTTCGACCGCAAAGGGCCGGTCGGGAAAGCCGTCGAGCACCGCCTCGCCACACAACCCCGACCGCATCAAGGCGATATTCGCCTCGGCCACGTCGGCATCGATGACCATGGTTGCCATGTCGGCAATCGCAAGCAGGCTTTCATTCTCCCGGACGCTGTCCTCTCTCGACAGCACGGTGTCGCCGACATGTGCGGTAAGTCGCGTGACGGTGCCTGATATCGGCGCCCGGACGGTCAGCGCTTCCACCTGCTCGCGCGCCCTGTCGATATCGAGATCCGCCTTGGCCACGTCCTGCCGTGCCTGCAGGGCGGCATTTTCGGCAGTGTCGAACGCCGTCTTCGCCTCCTCCAGCGTCTGCGCCGACATCGCATCGCGCCCGGCCAGCCGCTCGGTGCGCATGAGGGAGGACCGCGCCTGCGCCAATTCAATAGTCTTCGCCGCCAGCGCCAACTCCGCCGATTGCCGGGCGATCTCGGCTCCCTGAAGCGCAAAGCGGGCGCCGGCATCATCGAGCCGCACCAGCACCTGGCCTGGTACGACCCTGTCGCCCGCCTCGACCTCGACGGCAACGATCCGACCTTCATATTTGGAAAAGACGGTAGCGATATCGGGCGCCACGACGTAGCCGGAGCCGGTGACTTCCCGGGTTGGCAATCCCCTCTCCTCTGGGGTATCTGAGGGCAGCGCCCGGATAGGACCGGCGGCGGGCACGTCGGTTCCATCGACGGATATTGCGGCCTCGTCCTCGCCTATGAGACCCGCAAGCACAGTCTCGATGCGCTCCAGCGTTTCGGGCCGATAGAGAAGCGCCACCGCCAGCGATGCCGTCGCGACAAGGGCCAGCATTGCTCCTGGGATCACCCGCCGCCGGGCCTGACGATCCGGCGGTTCCGTCTTGAAGGCCGCGGGCTCGATCGAAAGCGATCTCAACTTGGCGGCAAGGTCTCGGTCATGTTCTGATGTCGTGTTCATGCCGCCAGAATGACCAACGGCAACAAAACCGCGACCTCGAACGCGTTTCTGACAGTCCTCGATCGCGATTGTGTACTTGGCGCGGCAAGGCACCCGGGTCAGCCCTCATGGTGAGGATGAGAAGCGATCCGCGAAGCGGAGCAATCGATCCAGTGAATCGATTGCAGTGACGAACGAAGGGCCGTCTCGAACCACGAGGGCGGGTGATTGTGTGCATCTGGCTGTGTGAAGCGCCCGGCGGCCAGCCCCGTGCTTCGAGGCCCCTACCGGGCGCCTCAGTATGAGGCTGGAGAGAGGACAGGCGTCACTTCAGGGCGAAGCCGAAGAGACGCCGGATCCGCCCTTCCTCTCACGCCAGGCAAGCGGCGTCATATCCGTGACGCGGCGGAATTCGCGGTTGAAGTTGGACTTGGTCTGGAAGCCGACCTCGAACATCACCTCGGTCACCGATTTCTGGGTCGCAGCAAGCAGCCGGCAGGCCTCGTCGATCCTGTAGTCATTGACATATTGCGAGACATTCCTGTCCATCGCCCGGTTGATCGCCGCCGAGATCTGGCGGGCGGGAATGCCGGCCTTGCGGGCCAGCCGGTCGAGATTGAGATTGGCGTCGCGATAGAGTTTCCTTGCCTCCATCAGCGCATCGACCGTGGCGATCGTCTCCTTGTCCTCGGTCGTTTCGGACTTCAGCACCGTCTCCACCGCCTCGGCCGGCACCCGGCTTCGGCTGGCGGCGGCTGCCGCGATGCCGAGGATGACGAGAACCGCGAGATTGCTGACGCTGATCAGCGTCAGCGCATGCTCGCCATGCGCCCATGTGAAATCGAAAAAGAGGAAGATATCGACCAAGGCCGACAGGCACAGCGCCGCCGCCGCGAAGATGATTGCCCGATAGGCCGGCACCGCTCCCTCGAAGGGCGCTAGCCGAAGCGCATCCGCGCCCGGCCGCATCAGAAGCAGGATCGCCAAGGCATAGCCGACGAAAACAAGCACCAGCGCGAGATCGATCGCATCCCGCCGGAACGCCATCAAAAGCAGGATGACCGTGGCAGGCACCGCATGCAGTGCAATGCGCGTCGGCAGCGGCCGCCGGCTCGTCCTTACCAGCCTCGAAACCCCGGCATAGGCAAGCGGCGGCACCATCGCCGCGGTGACAGGCATGATCACGCCCACCGCCTGCACCCCGTAGCCCCAGCGCAGGCCGGAGAGGGCTGATTGCAGCACGGCGAGCAGAATCAGTGCCAGAAACGGCAGGTTGGGCTGCGCCTCCTCGTCGCGCCTGAGGACGGCAACGAAGAGGATGAGCAGCAGAAGGGCAACGACGAAGGGAAGCGGAATGAACAGCATGGCCTGATAGGATCGGAGTGGCGAATGGATGGCCATCATTGCCGAGATCCTCAGCCGGCGCGACCTCCATCATGTTTTAGGACGCGTTTAGGCTGAGATTTTTTTGTGAGCGGCATTGCCATGAAGTTGCTCTACTGCGAGCTGCCTAGCCGAGAGCGCTTTGTGCTGCGCAGATCCGATCGACCAAAGCATCGAGATCGCCCCTTGGCGGACGGTTCTTGGCCAGGCGCTGCTTGAGATGCACGATCGGCTCCGCCAGAATTTCATCAAGGCTCTCGGCGCAGGTGAAGTCGCCCGCCACGCTTTTGACCTTTGAATTGTCAAAGATCGCCGACCATGCCTTGTCGCCCCGCAGCGGGCCAACCCACTCCGGATTGTACCGGACCAGGGTGTCCGTCGGCACGTGTACGATCTTGGCCTCGACGCCCAACATTCTGGCGATCGCCGTCTGAATATCGTTCCAGATGTGGGCGCGGTCGGAGGTGATATGGAAAATCTCGTTCAACGCCGCCGGCTTGCCGAAAAGCCCGACAAAGGGTACCGCGAAATCAACCGAGCGGGTCAGTGTCCAGGGCGTGTGGCCATCGCCCGCAACGATGGTGGGCTCGCCGTCCAGCATGCGTCTCGCCATGACGTCGCTGTCACCCATCATGATGGGCAGGCCGGTGCGAACAGTGTGACTGGGACGGACGATGGTCCAGGCGGGATTCTCGGAGTTCTTGAGCAGCGTCTCGCAGGCAATCTTGTCCTGGCTATAGCGCCAATAGGGGTTGATAGCCGGTGTCTGCTCGGTAATCACATAGTGACGCGGCGGCTTTTCATAGACCGAAGCCGAAGAGATGAAGATGTACTGGCCGCAGTGCCCGGCAAACACATCGATGTCACGCGCAACTTGATCGGGCGTAAAGGCAATGAACTGGCACACGACGTCATAATTGGCCTTGGCCAAGTCCGCATAGCCGGGTGCCGCGAGATCGCCGACGATCGCGGTAACCCCCGCAGGCAATGGGTTGCCTCTCAAACTGCGGTTATAGACGCTGACATGGTGGCCCTGAACCACGGCGCGCTCGACGCATGGATATGAAATCTGGCCGGTACCGCCAACGAAAAGGATTTTCAAAGCCATGGGAAGGACCTCGGTGTCGGATGTGGCGGGATATGCGGTCAGTCTTCATAGCGCGAAAGAAATCGGTCGTCTCCTGCAAAACACGTACACCGGCTCGCGTCGTTTGGATCGACCTGTCCCGTAAACCAACGTGGTGCCATTCCGTATAAGCCGATCGGACAACGTGAGGTTCGGCCGCAACCAGCCATTGCCGATACCGCGAAGATCTCTATCTCAAGCCAATAATGCCCCTTCTGTTTGAGATCAGCACAAGACGGAGGTTCTCTTGAAGGATTATCTGCCCTATGCAGCCGGGGCGCTGGCAGGATTGCTGGTCGCCTTTCTCATATCTCGCCTGTTGATGCTGTCGGAGACACCGCAGCTCGTGCTTTTTGCATTGCTGCCGGCAGTCGCCGGCGCGGTCGTCGAACGCGTTTGCCATCGCCGGCCCAACAATTTTTGAAGGGTTCCATGGCAAGGCTGAAAGAAATCGTCATCGATTGCGACATTCCCTCGCGTGTCGCCCGCTTCTGGGCGGAGGCGCTCGATGGTTACGAGGTGATGCCATATGACGACGACGAACTGACCCGCCTGGCCGCTCTCGGATTGACACCCGAGACTGACCCCACCGTGATGGTCGAAGGTCCCGGAACCCGCCTTTGCTTCCAGCTTCGCTCAGGGGAACGTCCCGCCCGCAACCGGCTTCATCTCGATATTGCCACCCCCGATGGGGCCAGGGAGGTAGAGCGGCTTCTATGGCTCGGCGCGACCTTCGTCCGCGAAGCGGATGGATACACGGTCTTGAATGATCCCGAAGGCAACAATTTCTGCGTGGTGTCCGAATAGCCCGCTCCGCACCGAAGCCGCGCTGCAGGATGAACGGCATCTATCTGAGGACGGCTATACCGGAGCCAAATCGGATCCCCGCGGAATGCCTGGATCAGACGCGATTCAGGAATTCGAGCACGCGAAGGGTGAGAAGCGCGGTCGCATCCGCGTCATAAGACGGCAGCGAGCTGTCGGCGAAGTAGTGCTGATCGCCCGGGTAGAGGAAAAGCTCCGCGTCGTCGACCTTCTCCACGATCTCGCGGGCGGCATCGATATCGCCCTCGCCGACGAAAATCGGGTCATTGTCCATGCCGTGAATCTGCACCGGAACGCCGGCCGGCCAGGGTCCGAAGGCCCACTCGCCGCTGATCGGCAGACAGGAATAGAAGAGCAGAGCCCCGCGGGCGCCGGCCCGTGTCTGCGCCAGCTTCTGCGCCGGCAGCACACCGAAGGAGAACCCGGCATAGACGAGCCCGGCAGGCAAGTCGTCGGCGAGGCGCACGCCGCGCTCCCGCATGGCGTCGAATCCGATCTCGCCGATACAGGCGATCCCCGCTTCGATGCTTGGGAACGTGCGCCCGTCAAACAAATCAGGCATGTGCACGATGTGACCGGCTGCCCTGATATCGTCGGCAAACGAGCGCACACCCGGGGTCAGCCCCTGTGCGTGATGGAACAACAGGATCTCAGCCATAAGGAGCCTCCGGGCGGTACGGTCGGGCACATCGCCACTCTACAGCGTCGCCGCCTTGCCGGGAAGAGTACGGACACGTTGCCGAACAACATCTGCAAACCCGCCGAAAACCGATCGGCGGGAAACCTCCGTGACGCTTTACCGGACTGATAAGGCTGAAGAACCTTTCCGAGACCTGTATCGATTGCCCCAGTCACAGTTTCAGGCTTTGCCGAACCACCGCGATGCGGCCTGCGCGGCTTCCTCATCGTCAGGCGCAGCCTCGCCAGTCCACGCCACGAAGCCATCGGGGCGCACGAGCAGCGCGCTCAGCCCCAGCCGAGCCCTGGCGTCACTGGCGACATAGGTGATCCCATTCCAGCGGCTTGCCAGCGCTTGCAGCGGTGCACCGGTGTCAAAGTCCAAAAGCAGGCCTTTGCCCTGCCTGAGGTGATCGGCGAGCTTCGTCCCGTTGGCCAGCTCGAAATCGGGAGCGCTGCGGCCCACCAGCGGGTGACTGCCGCCAAGATCGTAGCGGAGAGACACACCCCAGACGCGCTCGGCAAAGTATGTCGCGCCGTCACGCGTGTCGATCAGGTCGCGGATGATGGCTTCGAGCGCGCGCGAACTCCGACTCGGCCGCATCAGTGCGACCTGGGCGCGCGACCAGTCGAGAATCTGCACTCCAACTGGATGCCGTTCGCAGAAATAGCTGTCGAGCAGGCCCTCCGGCGCATCGCCGCGGATCGTCGCTGCAAGCTTCCATCCAAGATTCATCGCATCGCCGAGCCCGAGATTCAGGCCCTGGCCGCCCAACGGGGAATGGATGTGCGCGGCATCACCCGCAAGCAGCACCCTGCCCTTGCGGTAAGCCGTCGCCTGATAGGCGCGATCCGTCCAGGTGGTGGCAAGCTCAAGGCCCGTCACCGTGACATCGGCGCCGGAAATATGCCGCAACACCGATTGCACATGCTCCGGCGTAATCGGCTGCGTTCGGTGAAACGCGCCCCCGTCGAAATCGACCATCGCGATGGTGCCGGGCTTTTGGTAGGTATACATGCCTGTTGGCGTGTAATGGCGGCCGGGGGCGAGCTTCTCCGGATCGGCCATCTCGACCTGAACGGAATAGCCGGTGAACTCCGGATCGGTGCCAACGAATTCAAAGCCGCCTGCCCTGCGCACGGTGCTGCGCCCGCCGTCACAACCGATGAGCCATCGTCCGCGAAAGATCTGGCCACCCGCGCGAACGGTCACGCCTTCGCCCGACTGGTCGAAGCCATCGACACCGAGCCCGCGCCTGATCTCGACACCCATCGCGCTTGCGTGGGCGGCCAGCGCGGATTCGAGGTGCTCCATCTCGACCGCCATGCTGGTACCGGCCGGACCTGGCAGGCGATAGGGCCACGTCGAGGTGTCGATGGTGTCGTGAAAGAACTGAATGCCGGCGAAATGCCCGCCCGGGCGACGCGGCTGCTGCATCCAATGCGCTGAAGTCGCTTGATCTTTTTCGCGCTTCGGCGCCATGATGTCATCCAGCAGCGCGCGACGGTAGAAGGCTTCGATGGTTGGCGCGGAAAGGCCGCGCATGCCGAACGGCAGCCGCTTCAACGGCGAATGCGGGTCTTCGGCCTGCTCCAGCACCAACACCGAGAGGCCGGCCAGCCGCAGCTCGCAGGCCAGAAACAGACCGACCGGACCTGCACCTGAAATCACAACGTCATGAATCATGAGAAAATCGGGCATGAACTACTCCTTTATGGTCGTTCGACCGGAGCAGTTCGTCGTTTTGAGAACCACACGGACGAACAATGGGACGCTTGAACAGCGTCCGTTGTTCGTCGTGGAGAACTCATGCGCGAGGCAAGGAACAGAGCTTTCGTTTCCGAAAGGACTTGGGCCAACCACACCAAGTCATGCCTTTTCCGACATCGGCAACATAGCCGCCGAGCGATCGATCGGCAACAGAAGATATTCTCTTCTGAAGGTCTGCGGGGTAATGCCGCTTATGCCATGTCGGACGACGTGTACAGATTTCTTCCGCAGATAGAGGGAGATGCGCTGATCTGCCAGTCGGCCGATTTCATCGCAGCAGCCCGGCAAGGCTGACGCTCTCCCGATTTGCCGTGTGAGACATCGGCGAACGCGGGCGCACCCTGGGGTCAGCCCTGTACGTGATGAAACAAAACCCCAGCCACACGGAGCCTCCGGGTGGGACAGTCGGGCGCTCATTCTCCCCAGCGCCCTCGCCTCGCCGGGAAGACGTCAGTCGCGGGCCAGGCCGTCGATCGCCGCCGCCAGCTTCACGAGGTCTGCGGCGTAGAACCCGGCGGCGTTGAGGCAATTCGTCTCAAGCAGCTTCAGTCCCTCTTCGGTCCGACAGATATCGATGACATAAGCTTGGGAGTAGCCAGGATTGATGTCGACCATGCGCTGCCCGAAGTCCAGCGCATCGTCATCGATCTCGTGGCGGTGGACGACACGCGATCCCTCTTTGTAGAGCGAATAGGTGACGATCCGACCGTCGACCACCCAAAGACGCCATTCGCGCAAGATGCGAACAGGCTCGGTGAGCATCAGCAGCGTGTCGTGACGAAGCGATCCGTTCGGGATTTCATCTTCGTCGAGCGCCAGCACCGTCTCTGCCATACGGATGATCTCGCCGGTCGATTTAACATTGCCGGGCTCCTCCTTGCTGTCGTCGACCGGGCGCAGGAACCAGTCCCTGCCGTCATCCGCCAGACGCTGGGGGACATCCCGGAGTGTCAGGAACAGCGCATCAGCGCCGTTGAGGAGGTAAGGATGCCACACCTGTTCGTGAACGAAAGGACGCAGCTTGAAGACACCCGGCCGGTAACCGTTCGCTTCGGCGTTCTTCCACAGCGTGTAGGAGCCGAACATGACTACTGAACCCGGATCAGCAACGACCGGCTCGGGGATGAGCTCGCCGACGAACGGTACGACCTTGTGCCATGTGTAGGAGATTCCAAGCTGGTCGAGCGCCTCGGCCAGCTTGCTAGTATCTTCGAACTGCTGGAGAAGCCACTGCATTCTGTTGGATGCCTTTCAACGACTCGCTGGACGACCAGGAATCTATTTAAAGGTCATCGCATCCGATGCCTACGGCCCCGCCCCAGAGAATGCCAGCCGGGTGAAGATCGTGTAGTCCGCTTCCGATACCATCAGCGCCACGAAAACCAGCACCAGCAGCGGCGGCAGCAGGATGGCGTAGACGAGCGCCAACCGTTCCCAGGCCATGTGCATGAAGACGGCGACGATCAGCCCGGCCTTCAGCATCATGAACACGAGGATCAGCGTCCACCTGAGATAACCCTGGATGCCGAGATAATCGACCATGTAGGATAAGGCGCTGAGCACGAAGAGCAGGCCCCAGACGAAGAGATAGAGCCGGATCGGGTGCTGCTGTCCGGTGTGTGTTTGTACATGCACCGTTTGGCTTTGCGCATGCGCCGTTGTCTCGTTCATGACGACCTCACCACAGATAAAAAAACGCGAAGATGAAAACCCAGACCAGGTCGACGAAGTGCCAGTAGAGGCCCATGATCTCGACGGCCTCGTAGCGGCCTTTCCGGCTGGTGAAGAAGCCGCGCCGTTCCACGTCGAAATCGCCACGCCAGACCTTGCGGGCGACGATGAGCAGGAAGATGACGCCGATCGTGACGTGGGTGCCGTGAAAACCGGTGATCATGAAGAAGGTCGATCCGAACTGTGCCGCCCCCCACGGGTTCTCCCAGGGTCGCACGCCTTCGGTGATCAGCTTCGTCCATTCAAAGGCTTGCATGCCGACGAAGCCTGCGCCGAGGAGGGCCGTGAGCAGCATCAGCATCGCCGTCATGCGGCGGTCGCGGCGATAGCCGAAATTGACCGCCATCGCCATGGTGCCGCTGCTCGAGATCAGCACGAAAGTCATGATCGCGATCAGGATCAGCGGAACGTCCTGGCCGCCGATATGCAACGCGAAGACCTCGCTCGGATTGGGCCATGCAACCGGCGTCGACATCCGGGCCGTCATATAAGCAATCAGGAAACAGCCGAAGACGAAGGTGTCGCTCAAGAGAAAGATCCACATCATCGCCTTGCCCCAGGAGGCGGTCTTGAAGGCACGCTGATCCGAGCTGAAATCGGCGGCGACACCGCGCAGGCCGGCTGGGCTGAGGCCTGGCTCACCGTGTGTCTGGACAGGATGTGCCATCTGCAAATCTCCTAATTCAGAAGTGTGCGGCAGAGATCGACGAAATCATTCGCCCATCCGGCAAAGAGCGCGAAGAGCAACAGCCAGACGGCGAGCATGAAATGCGAGTAGATGGCGGAAAGATCGACGCTGAGGCGCAGCCTGTCCGGCGCCACAGCCGTTGAAAATGCCTTGACCGTCGTGTGCGCGAGCACGGCAAGCCCGCCGAGGATATGCAGGCCGTGCAGCCCGGTCAGCATGTAGAAGAAGCTGTTGGAAGGGTTATCGGCCAGCACATACCCGGCCGCCGTCAGCTCCCGCCATGCCTGGATCTGTCCGACGAGGAAGAAGATGGCAAACGCAAGTCCTGTCACAAGCGCCGGCCGCAGGCTTTCCATGCGGTCGTGCTGCGCTTCACGTTTCGCCCATTGCAGCGCCGCACTGCTCAAGGCAAGTGCTGCGGTGTTCACCCAAAGCAGCCGCGGAACGGGTGTCGCCCACCAGTCCGCCGACGCCGCACGCATGAAATAGGCGCTGACGGCAAGGCTGAAGACGGCGCCGACGACGCCGAGAAACACGAAGAGCCCGATTTTCACTGCCGGCGCCGGCAGCCTTTGCCGCTCGGCACCGTCATGACCCGGCAGCTGCACCGACCCGGTTTCGAGCCATGGCTTCGAGGTCAACCGCTGCCCGGAAAGCCACCAGAAGATAATGGCGGCGACTGCGGCAAGGAAGATCAGCATGACGTTCATGCGTGGACCTCCCTTGTGACGCCGCCGCCTGACGGCACCGTCTGCGGAATGAAGTCCTCGGCCGCCCCGGGCACGCTGTAGTCATAGGCCCAGCGGTAGACGACAGGCAGATCCTTGCCCCAGTTGCCGTGGGCAGGCGGCGTCTGCGGCGTCTGCCACTCGAGCGTCGTTGCCCGCCATGGATTGCCGCCGGACTCCCTGCCCCGGAAAAGACTCCAGACCAGATTGAACAGGAAGACCATCTGCCCGGCCCCGACGATCAGCGCCATGACGGTGATGAAGATATTCAGCGTATGGGCCGAAGGCGGAACGAAGGCCGTCTCTCCCATCTCGAAGTAGCGGCGTGGCACGCCGAGCAGACCGAGATAATGCATCGGAAAGAAGATCGCATAGGTGCCGAGGAAGGTGATCCAGAAGTGGATATGGCCGAGCACGTCGTTCAGCATGCGTCCCGTCACCTTTGGATACCAGTGATAGATTGCCCCGAAAATGACGAGGATCGGCGCCACGCCCATGACCATGTGGAAATGCGCGACGACGAACATCGTATCCGACAGCGGCACGTCGACGACGACGTTGCCGAGGAACAGGCCCGTCAGCCCGCCATTGACGAAGGTGACGATGAAGGCGAGCGCAAAGAGCATCGGCAGGGTCAGGTGGATGTCGCCGCGCCAGAGCGTCAGCACCCAGTTGTAGACCTTGATCGCCGTTGGGACGGCGATGATCAGCGTCGTCGTGGCGAAGAAGAAGCCGAAGGCCGGGTTCATGCCGCTGACATACATGTGGTGCGCCCAGACGACGAAGCTGAGCGCGCCGATGATGACGATCGCCCAGACCATCATGCGGTAGCCGAAGATGTTCTTGCGCGCATGCGTGCTGATCAGGTCCGAAACAATGCCGAAGGCCGGCAGCGCGACGATGTAGACCTCCGGATGCCCGAAGAACCAGAACAGGTGCTGGAAGAGGATCGGGCTGCCGCCGCCGTGCTGCAGCTGCGTGCCCATTTCGATGATGGCAGGCATGAAGAAGCTCGTGCCCAGCAGGCGATCGAACATCATCATGACGCAGGCGACGAAGAGGGCGGGAAAGGCCAAGAGCGCCATCACGGTCGCGGTGAAAATGCCCCAGACGGTGAGCGGCATGCGCATCAGCGTCATGCCGCGCGCGCGCCCCTGCAGCACTGTCACCACATAGTTCAGCCCGCCCATGGTGAAGCCGATGATGAAGACGATCAGCGAGGTGAGCATGAGCAGGATGCCCCAGTCCTTGCCGCCCGGCGTGCCGGAGAGAACGGCCTGTGGCGGATAGAGCGTCCAACCGGCCCCCGTCGGGCCGCCGGGGGCGAAGAAGCCCGCGGCGAGGATCAGCACTGCGAGCAGATAAATCCAATAGCTCAGCATGTTGGCGTAAGGAAACACCATATCGCGCGCGCCGACCATCAGCGGAATGAGGTAGTTGCCGAAGCCGCCGAGGAAGAGCGCGGTCAGGAGATAGATCACCATGATCATGCCATGCATGGTGATGAACTGGTAATAGTGATCGGCATCGATGAAGGAGAAATATCCGGGAAAGGCGAGCTGAATCCGCATCAGCCAGGAGAGCACCAGCGCCACTAGGCCAATTGCGATGGCCGTTACCGAATATTGCACGGCGATGATCTTGGCGTCCTGGCTGAACACATATTTCGTCCACCAGCTGTGCGGATGATAAAGCTCGACATCCTCGACTTCGGCAGAGGGGATGGCGTCTGCTCTGTCGGATGGAATCTCGACCATGATCTCTCTCCCCTACGTCTCCCAGCGGTCTACGACCGCTGCGGGGTTCAGTTTGCCGGCGGCATCTCTCCCGATGACGCCGTCAACTGGGTGAATGTCTGCTGCTGTCCGAGCCAGGTTTGGTAGTCCGCATCCTCGTCGACGACGACGGTGCCGCGCATTTGCCCATGGCCGACGCCACAGAGTTCGGCGCAGAGGATGTCGAAGGTCCCTGTCCGCGTCGGCGTGAACCAGAAATAGGTGATCATGCCAGGTATCATGTCCATCTTGGCACGAAATTCCGGCACGTAGAAATCATGGAGCACGTCGACAGAGCGCAGCAATATATGCACCGGCTTGCCGATCGGCAGATGCAGTTCGCCGCCCTCGATGATGACGTCGTCAAGGCCGCTTGCGTCGTTTTTATCAAGGCCGAGCGGGTTTTCGGGGGTGACGTCGCGCGTCTCGGCGCGGCCGAGCTTTCCGTCGGCTCCAGGCAGCCGGAAACTCCACAGCCACTGCTGGCTGACGACCTCGACCGATGCGGCATCGGCAGGCACCGTGATGAACTGGTTCCACACGATGAGGCCAGGCGCCAGCATCGCCGCAACGCCGACCGCCGTTCCCCCTCCCAGCAGCAATTCCAACCTACGGTTCTCGGGCTCGTAATGTGCCCGGTTGCCCGGCTTGTGCCGGAAGCGGAAGACGCAATAGGCCATGAACGAAACCACCGCCACGAAGACGATGCCGGTGATCCAGAAGGTGATGACGAGGGTGGTGTCGATATAGGTCCAGTTGGACGCGATCGGCGTCCACCACCACGGGCTCAGCACATGGAACAGCACGGAGCCGACGACAATCAGGACGAGGATCAGCACGACAGCCATGTCCGCTCCTCCTCGAGCAGGTTGACCCGTGAAACCGCATTCCGCAAAAAGTCCGTGTTTATTATCGCACAGATAGAAAATATCGGCAATTACGGCAATTTAGGCATGCGCCCCAGCCGCGAGCCGCCATTTGGAGTATTGCCCGTCACTGGGAATATGCCCATCACTGAGAATATTGTTTGAGATAAGCGATGAGATTGGTGATCTCCTGCTCGTCCTTCACGCCGACGAAGGCCATCTTCGTGCCCTTAACCTTCGCTTTCGGATTGTGCAGATAGTCGCGCAGCGTCGCCTCGTCCCAGACGAGACCGCCGTCGCCGGCCGCCTTCATGCCTGTCGAATAGGCGAAACCAGGATGTGTTCCGGCCTTTCGCCCGAACAACTTGTTCAGCGACGGACCAACCTTGTTCGTATCGGAATCAGCGACATGACAGGTCACGCATTTCTTGAAAACAGTGGCACCCGCCGTCGCATCACCCTCCTGCGCCCCGGCATTGCCGGGGGAAAGGGCAGTGATGGCTGTGGCGATCAGCAGAACAACACGGTAATCCACGGCAAACCCCATCCTCCTCAAGGTTGCCAGCCACTTGCACTCTCCGCAATCTCTCGCGTGTGGGTAGTGGTTGTATGACTTAAAGCTTAGTCCTTCGCGGCAGCAAGTCAATCGGTTCCACAATTGGGACGCGGGCCAGGCCTGTTCCCGTCCTCCCGGGAGGGTCCGTCACCCTAGAGGATTGGATATTGACGCCGGTATCGGCGACGACATACTTGACCGTCGGCTTCAAAGCCGCCCTCGAAACCAGCCTAGGAAAAGCGCGCAATGTCGATTGCTGAAATTCTGTCTTTTGCTTTCGTCACCTCGCTGCTGATCATTTCCCCCGGGCCTAACGGCGTCCTCATCGCCAAGACGGTGCCGGCCTCGGGGCGTGGCGCCGGTTTCGCCAATATTGCCGGCTTCGTCGCCGCCTTCTATGTGCACGGCACCCTGTCGATCTGCGGCATCTCCCTGCTGCTGGCGCAGTCGGCGCAGGCCTTCCTCGTCGTCAAGATAATTGGCGCCGCCTATCTCTGCTGGATCGGTATCAAGGCGCTGGTCGGCGCTTGGCGCGGTTATGCTGCCGTAACGTCAGTGGCCCCTTCCCGTAAGGTAAGGCACCTCCCCCGCGCCTTCCTCGAGGGGTTCCTCACCAACGCCCTGAATCCGAAGGTGTCGATGTTCTACCTCGCGGTTTTCCCGCAGTTCATCCATCACGATGCCAATGGCCGGGCCGCGATCGGCGAGGCTTTCCTTCTGGTCACCGTCCATGCCAGCCTCAACGTCATCTGGTTTGGCTCGATGGTCATGCTCTTTGCGAGGCTCGCCAGAGCAGCGCGCAACCAGCGCTTCCAGCGCTGGCTGAAAGCCGCGACAGGCGTGGTCTTCATCGGCTTCGGCGCCAAGATGGCGACATTGCAGGCCGGATAGCGAAGACGAGCAAACCGCCTTCGTCACGGCTGGGCGAACGTCCGGAGCGCGGCAACAGGATCAGCGACCTGTCGCCGGGACTGGATATGATACCGGCCTCACGCAACCTCAACTGCCGCCATTTAACTACGCCCCGAAAGCGCCTCTTTTACCGCCAACTCGGCCATGGAAAGCGCCGCCTCTCGGGTCCTGGCGGCGGCGATGAAGCGGCCGTTGTGGCAGAAGCTCGCGCCCTCTATGCCGCACACTGCTTCCAGCGCGCCATTGGTGAGCCCGGCCCAGGCCGCCGGCAGGTCGGCCCTGAGTTCAAACCCCTCCTCGGCGCGGCGGATACCAGTCACGCACCAATCCTTTTCGCGCGGATGGACGACGAACAGCAGGTGATCGGCGCCCGCCTTGACGATGGCAGGACGGAAGGGCATGCCCCTCGGCAATTCCAGAACGCGCCCCTGCCCCGCGGCTTCGATTGCCCGATACACGATCGTCTCGGCCCGCAATTTCGCGGCACTCTGGGCGATCCTGGCCTCGACGAAACTGCGGGCGATGGCAAGGGCGGCATGGAAGGCGCGGTCGTCGGCCGCAGGGTCGGCATCGTCGAAGACCGGTTTCAGCGTTTCCAACAGCACCGGCAGCGTCAAGCCGGCCAACGGCCCGGAGGGGCTGAGCGCGCCATTGTCGGTCAGATCGACGGGCAGCACGAAGCTGGCGTCGAAAGAGCCATGCATCGCCTCGACATGTGCTTCGGGAAGGCCGGAAGCTGCGAGATAATCGCGGCCATAATGCTTCCAGATCAGGCCGAACGAACTGTAGGGCTGGCCATCTTCGCGCAACGGTGCGCCGCGCTGGTGGTGATCGAATATCCCGGCAGCAGGGTCATAGGCGCCGCCGACATCGTAGATGATGCGGTCCTCGCCCGGCGTGATCCATTCCGGCGCCCGACTGCGGACGATACGCGCCTGCGGGAAAAGCCGAGTCAGAATGACGCTCGACAGCAGTTCGTCGGCATGGAAGCCACCGGAATGGGTGACGAGGAAATCGGGGATCATGAAAGGCCTTGTCGTTTTCGGCGGGTCCGCCTGGGTCAGCACCAGATAGCGGTTGGCGGATATGACGACAAGCCTCTATGGGATGAGGCTTTTGGACTTTGGCGCATTGGCAACGGCAGGGACCCCGGCGCTGGAACAGCAAGAGCAAATCCGCGGCAACCGAAGCGCCCTACGCCGCCACGGCTCTCCTGGACCTTCGAGGCTCCTGCCTTTGACCCGAGCATCTCAGGATCGGCCTCCCCCCGATGCGGCTCCTTCCACAACCAACCCTCTCACAATCTCCAGGAAGTGTTCGCCACTGGCGGACAATGCAGGTTGGCGCCATGCGGCGGCAATCGGCAGGGATGGCGGCTCAGGCAGAACGGGACGATAGGCGACGCCCGGCCGGGCCGCCCGGGCGATGCCTGCGGTAACGAAACCGAGGCCGGTTCCGGCCGCGACCAGGCCGACCAGCGTGGTCATCGGCGTCACCTCCTGGACGATCAGCGGGCTGATGCCCTCGCTGCTGAAAAGGGCGATCACACGGTCGTATATGCTGGGGCCGATCGCCCGCGGCGCAAGCAGCAGGGGCTCGCCGGCCAAATCGGCGACGCGGATGACCGGCTGCCCCGCCAGCCGGTGCATCGCCGGAAGCGCCAGCACGAACGGCTCGTCCGGCAGGGGGTAGATGATCAGATCGCGCGTCAGCGGCGGATGCAGCACGCCGAGGTCGATGTCACCCGATGCAAGGGCGGTTTCCAGCAAAGGCGAGCTCATCTCGATGAGATCGACTTCGATCTGCATGTAGCGGGCACGAAACGCCTGCACCGCCTCCGGCAGCACGCCGTAAAAGGCAATGGGTGTGAAGCCGAGCCGCAGACGCCCGACCTCGCCGCGCACCGCCCGCATGGCCTCCGCCTTCGCTATGCCAGCCTGCCGCACCGCCTCGCGAGCCGGACTGAGGAAGGCCGCTCCCGCCGGCGTTAGTGCCACGCTGCGGCGGTCACGCTCGAAGAGATCGGCCCCGACCTCTCCTTCCAGCGCCCGGATCCGCTGGCTGAGCGCCGGCTGCGTCAGATTCATCCGTTCCGCCGCACGGCGAAAATGCAGATCTTCAGCAACGGCCACGAAACAGGCGAGCGTGCGGATATCCAAGACAACCTCCTGATGCAAAATACCTATCACAGGCGGCAGGATTGCAATTGGAAAATTATCAGCAACGGCGGCATTTTCAAAGGACCGTCAACAAGGAGCAGGATCATGAAAGGACCAATCCTCGCCGCTGCAACGCTCGCCATCAGCTTCGGCCTCGCCGCACCACAGAGCATGCAGGCCGCCGAGGACGCCCAGGCTGCGTCCAGTATTCTCAGCCGCATTTCGGCGAGCCGGATCGCCGTCATCTCCGACGGCGATTTCCTCGCCCGAACCTATGGCACCGCTGAGCTTGCGCCGCAAAAAGCCGGCTATCGCGACCTGTTGACGATTATGTCTCCGCGCAGCGACAAGATCGTCACCGGCTCGATACCGATCTCCAATTCGGTGACCTCGGCGCCTGAAATCCTAGCCCTCAGTGAAGACGGGCAAACCGCCTTCGTCACGGAAAGGCTGGGCGAACGTCCCGAGGGCGGCAACAGTGTCAGCGACCTACCGCCGGGCCGGCGTCTCTTCGCGGTCGACCTTTCGGACGGCGCAGCACTCCGCCTCTCCGACACGGTGGAGATCGAAGCCTTCCCCGAGGCCTTGTCACTCAGCCCTGATGGAGAGAGCGTTGCCGTCGTCTCCAACACGCCGGAGGCGAGCTTCGTCCAGATCGTCACCTATCGCGACGGTCGCTTCGGCCGCCTCACCCGGTTCGACCTCGCCGACCTCGAGGTGAGAGGATCGGCGCCGAACCCACGCGGCGGCGTGACCGCGACCAACGTCCACTGGCATCCCTCAGGCCGTTTCCTGGCGGTCAACATCAACACGCAAAACCGGGTCGCCTTCTTCGAGGTCACCGGGGCCGACGACGCGCCCATGCTGCGCCCCTGGGGCAATGTCGTCGAGGTTGGCGCCGATCCCTTCGTCGGCCGTTTCGCGCCGGATGGGCGCCATTATCTCACCGCCAACTGGGGCCGGAACTTCGCCGCCAAAAACCTGGAGGGCCGCATTCCGCAGACACCGTCGACGATCAGCGTCATCAGGCTCGCCGATCCCGCAGCATCGCCGCAATCGGCCCGTCACGATCTCCGCGGCGGCGCCGAGACAGACCTTTCCTCCGAGGGCATCGCCATCAGCCCGGATGGCCGGCTCGTCGCCACCGTCAACATGCGCGGCACGGCCTTCCCGCCCGGCTCTGCCCGATTCCACCGCAACGCCAGCGTCACCCTTTTGAGCTTCGACCCGGCAACCGGCGCCATGACGAAGCTCGCCGACTATCCCTTCGAGGGCTCCCTTCCGGAAGGCGGCGCCTTCGACGACACGGGAGACCATTTCCTCGCCACTGTGTTCCAGGGCCATGACGGCGCAGGGCCTGAGGCCGGCCCGGGGCTCGAAGTCTTCCGCGTCGAAAAAGGCGACCGGCCGACGCTTAATCGGCTCGGCCGCGTGCCGCTGCCGCACGGCGCCCACCATGTCGATCTCGCACCGTAGGGCGCCCGGAGATCGGCCTTGGTCATATCTCGGATGCGCTTTGCAGCCATCGCAAAGTCACCTATCTTGCGCCGTGGCAAATATCAGGCGCAACCCATTGCCTTCCTCGGGAATCTCGCGGCAGCGACCACGAAGGAAAACAGCCGTTGGATGGAAACCCATCATTTGCGCAGACGGCGAAGGTGAGGCGACCTGGGCCGAAACAGGCGGCCTCAGAAGTAAATAGGACATTTGCGAAAGCGGAAAGAGGCAGCGCTTGGAGATTCCTGAACATTTTCATGTTGCCGAGACGGTCGGATGGCTTGTGAACCACCGCATGAACTCCGCCCTTCCCGGTTATCTCATGATCAGCTCCAAGACCGACACTAACGATCTGTCGGATTTGCCGGAAGATGCTTTGGCCGAATTCGGCCCGTTGCTCGCAAAGGCTCAGAGCGTCCTGAAACGGGAACTGAATGCACAGCGCGTCTATATCGGTCGATACGGGCACGCGCCCGGTTATCCAATCCATTTCCATATGATCCCGATATATGACTGGGTGGAGGAGTTGTTCTGGAAGGATACTCGATATCGCCTGCTCGATAATTTTGCAGAGGGACCGGGGGAAACCGCAACGGATGGCGCCGAACTGACGCTGTTTGTCTGGCGAGAATTCTGCGAACGCGCGAAGCCGCCGCCCGTCAGCGGGCCATCGGTCTCAGAGGTCATCAAGCTGTTGCGGGAGGCAATGCGGTTTCCGGCGCCTCAAGCCTAAGACAGCGCCTGTCCCGGCTGCCTTGCGACGAGCGCACGGCGCCAGGCCCGGAAAAGGCCACCTCAATCCATGACGTACTGGATATGATGCCGGCCGTGCACGGCCGATTTCTGGACATGGGCACGAACGCCGAAGACTCGGCCGATCATATCCTCCGTCAGCACCTCCTCCGGCGCGCCGGAGGCAACGACCTCGCCCTTCTGAAGCACCGCCAGCCTGTCGCAGAACATCGCCGCCAGATTGAGATCGTGCAGCGCGACGATACAGGTGATGCCGAGCTTCGAGATCAGCGAGAGAATGTCGAGCTGATGCTGGATATCGAGATGGTTGGTCGGCTCGTCGAGCAGCAATTCGCTCGGCGCCTGCGCCAGGGATCTCGCAATATGGACGCGCTGGCGCTCGCCGCCCGACAGCGTCTGCCAGAGCTGGCCCGCCCTCTCCTGCATACCCACCCGCGAAAGGGCCTCGTCGACGGCGGCGTCGTCTCCTGCGCACCAGGACGACAACAGCCCGCGATGCGGCGTGCGGCCGAGCCGTACCACGTCGCGCACGGTCAACTGCGTATCGGTCGTCGACTGCTGCTCGACGAAGGCGACGCGACGTGCAAGTGCGGCGCGCGGCAGCGAGGAAATGTCATCGGCACCCAGCCGGATGATGCCGCTGCGAACCTTGCGCAGCCGGCAGATCAATCTGAGAAGGCTCGATTTGCCGGAACCGTTCGGCCCGAGCAGGCCGAGCACCTTGCCCTTTTCCACCGTCAGGCTGACGCCATTGACGATGACGATATTGCCGGCGGCAAAGCTCACCTCGTCGATGCTGATGCTCATGCCTTCCCCCGCACACGATAGAGGATGACGGCGAAGGCCGGTGCGCCGAAGAGCGCGGTGACGACCCCGATCGGCAGGATCTGCTGCGGGATGATGATGCGCGAAACGATATCGGCGCCGATCATGTAGATCGCGCCGCCGAGCGCCGTCGCCGGCAGCAGCCGCCTATGCGCTGGCCCGACGAGGAAGCGGGCGGCATGGGGGATGACGAGGCCGACGAAGCCGATCGAACCCACCATGCTGACGACGCTTGCCGTCATCGCCGCCGTCATGGCGAACAGCACGATCTGGACGCGGCGTACGGCAATGCCGAGCGAGGCGGCGGCATCCGTGCCGAAGGCGAAGGCGTCGAGCGCCCGCACGTGGGCCATGCAGATGACGAAACCCGTAAGTGCGATCGGCACCGACAGATAGACATCGGGCCAGCGCACGCCGCTGAGCGAACCCAGCAGCCAGAACAGGATGCCGCGCGCCTGCTCGGCATTCGCCGATGTCGTCACGATGTAGGAAGTCAGCGCATTGAAAAGCTGCGAACCGGCGACGCCGCACAGGATGATGCGCTCGCCGGTTCCCCCCACACCCGTCGCCAGGATGCCGACCAGCAGAAAGGCAATGACCGCACCAATGAAGGCGCCGCTCGACAGGCCGAGAACGCCATAGCCGAAGCCGAGGATCATCACGCAGACGGCGCCCGTCGAGGCGCCAGCGGAGATGCCGAGCACATAGGGTTCGGCCAGCGGATTGCGCAGCAGCGCCTGGAGGATCGCGCCGGACAGCGAGAGCGACGCGCCGATGCTGGCGGCGACGAGCGCGCGGCTCAGACGATAATCCCAGACGATGCCCTGGTGGATGCGGCTGAGTTCGAAATTCGTTCCGAACAGCCGGTTCGAAACAGCCTCCGCCGTGGTCGCAAGCGGGATCGCGATCTCGCCGATGGAAACGGCAAGACTGATCATCATCACGAGCAGGAGAAGTGCCGCAATGGTGAGCGCGCCAAGCGCCCACCATCCCTGTTGCCTGACCGACATTGCCTTCACTGCGCCAGGCCGAAGGACTTGATGCCGTTCGCCAATGTCTCGATACCGTCGATCGTGCGGATCGTCGGGTTCATCGACTGCGCGTCCATCATCACGAAGTGTTTGTTTTTGACCGCGTCCAGTTCCTTGGTCACAGGATCGTTTTCGAGGAAATCGACCTTGACCTTGGGATCGTCAGCGGCGTAACGGCGGCGGTCCATGGTTGCGAGCACGATCACGGCAGGGTTCGCCTGGGCGATGGTTTCCCAACCGACCAGCGGCCATTCCTCTTCCGTGGTGACGACGTTCTTCGCACCGATCGTCTTCAGGATATAGGCAGGCGCGCTGTTCTTGCCGGCAATGAAGGCGTCGCCGTTGACCTCCTTGCTGGAGAACCAGAAGACGACGGGCAGGTTCTTGCCCGAGGCGCCCGATATCGAAGCGACGGCATCCGCCTCGCGCTCCTTCAGCTCGGAAATCAGCGCATCGCCGCGCTCCTTCACGTCGAACACCTCCGAGAGCTCGGCGATCTCTCGGTAGATCAGCTCCATCGTGAACAGTTCCCGACGCACGCCGTCGCCGCCATCGGTGTTGACCTTGGCGACGCAATCGGCCGGCGCGAGATAGGTATTGATCCCGAGATCCTTGAACTGCTCCCGCTTGCCGACGGACCCCTGGGCGCCGACATGCCATTCGAACTCGGCCGTCACCAGGTCCGGCTCCTGCCCGACGACGGATTCGAAGCTCGGATCATTGTCGGCGAGACGTTTGATCTTGCTGTTGGCCTCGGCATATTGCGGCAGGATAGGTCCGACCCAGACGGCCGTACCAATGATCTTGTCGGCAAGGCCGAGCGAGAAGAGTACTTCGGTCATGCCCTGGCCGATTGAAACGATCCTGGCGGGCGCCTTCTGGAATGTCACCTGCTGGCCGCAATTGGTGATGGTCAACGGATATCGGGTCGCGGCAAGGCTGGGTGCCGCAAGGCCGGCGAGCCCGAAGGCGAATGTTATGGTGGCGAGAATCTGGCGCATGGAAAACCTCGATGAAGGGAAAAATCACGGCTGTTCCGCGCATGTGCGCGGACCGAAAGCACGCTTAGGCGTGCACTAGCCGCAGGAGGCCCAATCGAGACGGATGCATGCCCGAATTCGGCGAAGGTTCAGCAGGTCAATCATATCTGTTCCTTGTCCGGGCATCCCCGCCCGGTTGATTGGATCGTGATTGACGGCAGGTCTCCTGGCTTGCGGATATCCGTCGTTTCATCCTCCTTCCCGCGATATCTCGCAGTGGCAGGGCCATGAGCCCTTCAGAGATGGCCAGTCGCTGGCCACTCCTGAGATGATCGACAATCCGCTTACAGTTGCGGGGGCAGCCACGGTCTCGGTCCCTGCTGGGTCGTCCTCACCGTGTTCCCTATTAATCCCCTTGGAGTCATCTTCAGGGAACCGTCGCGCCCAATTACGTCGCCTGCCCGCCCGCCGTCAATGATTATTCCGAAGGCGCCACGCCACCGGCGGATAAATACATCGCGCGCATGGCTCCACGCCGCCGTTCGGTGCGCAAACTGTCGGTAGCGATCGGTCTTGGATATCACGGCGAAAAGCAGCGCTGTCTGTGAGCTCCGAAAATTGTCCGTTGATGCGGTCCAGTGAATGGTCTAACTTTCCAGAAGAAACCGAGTTGCACCGGTCCTGGGGAGTGCAAACGATGCGAGTGTCTGTCACGGATGCCAAGGGGCAGTTGACCGAGTTGGTCCGGCGTGCCGAAGCCGGGGACGAGGTCATCCTCACCCGGCACGGTCATGCCGCCGTGAAACTGGTTCCGGTGAGGGCAGCGCCCGATCGGAAATCCCGCCGGACGCTCATGGAAGCGGTGCGGGCCTCCGCCATTGCCAAAGCCGCCGACGGGCCGCCGGCCGCACGCAGCCAGGATTTCCTCTATGGTGATGACGGCCTGCCCGAATGATCGCCGTCGACACCTCCGCCCTGATGGCGATCGTGCTTGGCGAACCGCAAGCCGATGCCCTGATTGCCGTCCTCGAAGCCGAAGACGATCTCCTGATCTCTGCCGGCACGGTCGCCGAAGCCTTGATCGTCTCGGCCCGCCGCAACGTCGGCGATGAAATGGAACAGCTGATCGACGGCCTCGGCTTCGAAGTCGTCGCCGTCACCCCCGCCTCCGCCCGCCGCATCGCCGAAGCCTACCGCACCTGGGGCAAAGGCGCCCACCCCGCAAGCCTGAACTTCGGCGACTGCTTTGCCTATGAAGTAGCTAGGGAACATGGGTGTCGGCTGCTATTCGTGGGGGATGACTTCGCTAGGACCCATATAGAAAACGCGTTTTGAACGATGCGGCGGTTGCCGGCGCCGGCCGCCTCCTACAGCGCATCCAACGGGATCTTCAAATACCGCCGGCCATTCTCCTCCGGCTCGGGCAGCCGCCCGCCGCGGATATTCACCTGCAGCGCGTGCAGCATCAGCTTCGGCTTCGGTAGCGTGCGGTCGCGCGCCTGGCGCAGCGCCACGAAACCGGCCTCATCGATGCCTGCAATATACGGATTGGTGCTTTTCTGGGCGGCCACGGTGCTTTCCCACCGCGGGTGACGGCCGCCCGGCTGATAGTCGTGGCCGGAAAAGAGGCGGGTCTCCTCGGGCAGCGACAGGATCGCCTGGATCGAGTGCCAAAGGGCGCTCGCACTGCCGCCCGGGAAATCCGTGCGCGCCGTGCCGGAATCCGGCGCGAACATCGTATCGTGCACGAAGGCGGCATCACCGACCACATAGGTGATCGAGGCGAGTGTGTGCCCGGGCGAAAACATCACGCGGGTTTTAAGCGCACCGATCTCGAACGTGTCGCCATCGGCAAACAGCCGGTCCCATTGCGAACCGTCGGTTTTAAGCGCCGGCCAGTTGTAGATCTCTTTCCAGAGCGTCTGCACATCGGTGACATGGATGCCGATCGCCGTCGGCGCGCCGGTCTTCTCATGCAAATAATGCGCAGCGGAGAAATGATCGGCATGCGGATGAGTGTCGAGGATCCACTCGACCGTCAGTCCCTCGCTTTCGATATGAACGAGAATGGCATCGGCATTGGCTGTGCCCGTCGCCCCTGACATCTCGTCGAAATCGAGCACCGGGTCGATGATGGCGCAGCGTTTCGTCGCCGGGTCGGAAACGACATATTGCACACTGCAGGTGCGGGACTCGAAGAAGGCCTTCACATGAGGCGTCTGCGCTGCCCGCTTCTCCAGCCAGCGGCGCGCGCCGGCAAGATCGAAGCCGAGGTTTTGACCGAAGGCTTCGACATCCCCGTTCTTCATCCGCCCGTCCAGCACCTCGCCCAGCGCATGGAGCGTCAGCGCCCGCGTGCCGCTCTTGCAATGCGCGACGACCGGTCCCTTGGCCTCGGCCATCGCCGCCTGGAAGGCGAAGATATCGGCCTCGGTAATCTCGGAGCCTTTCACCGGCACGAACTCGTAGGAAAGTCCGGCGGCAGCGGCCGCCGCCTTTTCCGCAGTATTGCCCGGCTGATCCGGCTCCTCGCCATCAGGCCGGGCATTGATGACGGCGGCAAAGCCGTCTGCGGCGAAAGCGGCGAAGGCTGCGGCGTCGGGCTGCCCCGCCACCGATAGCAGTTCATTGACCTTCACGCATGTCATTAAAGCCCCCGAAAGCCTCGCGTCGCCCTCGCCATACAGTATCGCATGTATATCGACCCAATCACACAAGTATATTTCTGAGCCCAAGAATGCCGCAGATCAGGAAAACTAGAGCATGCCGGCGCAAGACGCTCCTCGACGCCCGCCCGACCCTGCTCTCCCCGGTCAAAACGACAGCGTCGCAGCACCCTCCTTGATCTCGGCATGCATGGCGCTGGCGCCGACGATGACGATCCCGTCGAGCAAGTCTTCCTGCGTATAACCGCGAGAGGTCACGCAGGGCGGGCAAGCCCATATCGTGCCGCCGCGCTGCTGGAAATTCTCGATCAGGCTCGCCAGCGGATCGAGCGGCGGCACATGCGTCATGCGCTGGCCGCCCTTGCGCACCAGGTCGATGCCGGTGCTGGTGAGGAATACCGAGACCTTCAGCCCGGCGGTGATGCCGCCATTGGCGATGGTGAAGGCGACGGAGGACAGTTCGGATTCGATGCCCTTGGTCACGAGCACGACCAGTTTGTCGCTTTGAGTTTGCATAGTATTCTCCTCTCATTGGGTTTGAATGCACTGATGATAGGAGAGCGCGCGGCGCGCGTATTTGGCCGGAATGCGTGAAGCCTTGTCCGAAAGTCCAGATGCTGCGGGTGTCGCACGCGACGACGTGCTGTCGGCACTGCTGTCGACGATCCGCCTTTCGGGATCGCTGCAGTTCTGCTTCATGCCGACGGGCGACTGGCAGACCGATGCCACGCCGGCCTTAGCGAGCCTTTCGGCGAAGGCTTCGGGCACGATGCCGTTTCACATCGTTGTGAAGGGCCACTGCTGGCTGAAGACGGAAGGAGAAGAGACCGATCTCGAGGCCGGCGACGTGCTGGTCTTCCCATTCGGCACCGGCCATCAGCTCGGCGCGGGAAGAGACGGTATGCTGGTCCTGCCGACCCGCGATCTGCCGCAGAAGCCATGGCGTGAGATTCCCGTGCTGCGTTACGGCGACGAGACACAAGGCGTGCGGCTGCTCTGCGGCTATCTGCAATGGGACGGGCTGAGCTTCGCGCCGCTTCGTCAAGCGCTGCCCAAGCTGATCCATGTCAGGACACGAGCCGCCAATGACGGCGACTGGCTGCGCGCCACCATCCGCCAGATGGTCGAGGAGGTCGACAGGCCACGCGCCGGCAGCGTCTCGATGCTGCCGCGACTGACGGAAATCCTCTTCATCGAGATCTTGCGCCACCAGATCATGATGGCCGAACCGGATGCGATCGGCTGGCTGGCAGCGCTCGCCGACCCGGCGCTGTCGCGCTGCCTCTCCCTGATCCACGACGATCCCAGGCGCGACTGGTCGCTGGAGCAACTGGCGGCGGCATCGGGAATGTCGCGCAGCGCGCTGGCCGAACGCTTCCAGGCGATGCTTTCGACATCGCCGATCCGCTATATCCGGGACTGGCGGCTCTATCTCGCAAGCGTCGCACTCGCCACCTCAGGCCAGCCGATCGCGGCGATCGCCTATGACGCCGGCTACGCCACCGAAGCCGCCTTCAACCGCGCTTTCTCCCGCAGCTTCGGCACCCCACCGGCCGCGTGGCGGGCACGAGGCTGATCTGGTTCCGATCGACATCCTGATGATCAATCAGCGCGGTTGCAGGCCTGTCAATCCGAGGGCCAGCGTGATGTCGTTGATGATCCCCAGTCGCGCTTCGATCACCGCGATTTTCTCAGGCGTATCGGCACCAAAAGCCTCAATATCGATGAACATTTGCTCGCAACCGCCTGGCGTGACCGTGCCGAACATCTGGCCGGGTTCGTCGCCTATGTTTCGCCAGCTGTGCGGCACATGTGGTGGCAGAACGACGACGGTTCCCACAGGCGCGTCGAACGCCTCGTCGCCGCATTGGAATCGATAGAGCCCGCGGATGACCCGAAAGACTTCCGTCTCCCGGGTGTGCGTGTGCGGAGCCGGACCGTGACCGCGCGGCGTGAAGGTTTCCCACATCCCGAGCGCGCCGCCGGTCTCGGCGGCCGTGGCATGGATGACGATCCTCGCGCCAAACGGCGTCCTCGCCACGCGCTCCTTGCCGGGCAAAGAGACGACGACGTTCCTGAAACTCGACATATCCACCTCCCTCTTGATTACAGGCTTTGGGCCACGCTCACGTCGTCACCCTTGCGGCGCCGGCACGTCGATCATGGCTTCGATATTGTATCCGTCGGGATCGAGAACAAAGCAGGCATAATAGTTCTCGCTATATTGCGGCCGCGGGCCGGGCGCCCCATTGTCCCCAGCACCGGCTTCGAGCGCGGCCCGATAAAACGCGTCGACCTCCGCCCTGCTTTGGACCCGGAAGGCAACGTGCAGACGCGTCAGAGGCGGCTTGTCGTCGGTGTGCTGTATCTCGAACAGGCTGCCGCCGACATCGAAGGCCCAGAACACGCCCTCCTTCCCGAAGGAGAGGCGATAACCCAAAGGTTCGAAAGCGCGTTCACAGAACAGCTTGCTCTTCTCAAGGTCACTCACTGCAATGGTGATATGATCGATCATGCCGTGCCCTCCCTATCGTTCCATCGCCCCATCATAGTTGAATCCCGGCAGCGGAAAAACAGACAAAGCCCACTCGATATCCTGCCAACGCCGCCCGCCGTAAGCTCTTTCCGGCCGCTCGACCAGCAGCCGGTGCGTCCGCGCGGTGGTACGTTCCGACTACCGCATCGACATCAACTTTGTCATCAGCCCTGCTTTGATTTCGAGTACGGGTCGGTTGGCCTGCGGATAACCGATGTCCCTCAGCTGGTCGGGCGTCAACTCTGCCAATGCCTTCCGTCTAACGACGGCCCGCCGCCACGCCCTCAGGGCGGCGGCGATGGTTGCGACGCTGTTCGGCCCGGACCCGAACACCTGTCTTTCTGACGCGCTGATGCCGGCATGCGTTTCCGTGTGAGTCATTTTCAGTCTCCCATTTGTGAGATTTGCAAGCGGGAGCCTGACACGCGGGCGTATTCCGGCTGTTCGGCTGAGCGTGAACGGCCTGGAAAACTTCGACACGCCGCCGCTAAATCGGTGTTAAATCTCTTTGCCGAGATGCTATTCTGCGGCGGCAGTCGAAATCGGGGGGACAATCTGTGCGCATCAGGTTGCTGGGTGGCCTCGAAGTGACTTCACCGGAGCATCGGCAGGTTCGCTTCACCACGCGCAAGACGTCGCTTCTCTTTGCTGCCCTCGTGCTCGGTGGCCCCCGCGGCCATCGCAGGGAACTGCTTTCCGAGACCTTTTGGCCGGGACGAAGCAGTGAGCAGGCCCGCAATAGTCTGCGCCAGGCGCTGGTCGATATCCGGCGATCGTTTCCGGCCGGCGAAGATGCCACCGTCTACATCGACGGGGATCAGGAGACCGTCGCGCTGATAACAGGTCCTGAAGAAACCGACATTTCGACCTTCGACGGTAAACTGGAGGCCGGCCGGACGGCCGATCTCGCCTTCGCCGCCGATCTCTACCGTGGCGAGGTGCTGGCAGGCGAGGCCATTCCGGACGAATTGGACGAGTGGTTCGGCCCGTATCGGAGCACATATCAACGCAAGGCGCTGCAACTAGTGGAGCGGCTGAGCCACGCGCTTTCCGAGCCGGGCACCGCAGAAGAATCGACCTGCGAAGGACTGGCCGAAAGGCTGCTCGCTGCGGACCCAACCATGGAGGCCGCCCATCGGGCGCTGATGCGGATCCACGCTCTCAGGGGTCACGAGAACGCGGCCTTGCGCCAATACGAAGCCTGCCGGGCGCTCTTGAAGAAGCATCTTCAGGCAGCACCCGAGGCAGAGACCTCCTCCCTGGCCGCTTCACTGCAGTCGCGGCAGGGATCGGAACATCGGCGGACCACACCGGGCCTCGACCTCGTGCCGCAGCCACAGGCCTTCTCAGCCCCTGCGAAACATCACGACCGGCCCTCGGTTGCCGTATTGCCGTTTCAGAATCTGAGCGGCGATGCGGAGCAGGAATATTTCGCCGACGGCATCGTCGAAGACATCACCATCGCGCTTGCTCAATTCCGCCACCTCTATGTCATCGCCCGGAATTCGAGCTTCACCTACAAAAGTCAGGCGGTCGACATAAAGCAGGTCGGGCGCGAGCTGGACGTACGCTATGTGGTCGAAGGAAGTGTGCGCCGGACCGGTGACCGCCTGCGCATTGCCGGGCAGCTCATCGACACGTCGACCGGTACACATCTTTGGGCCGATCGTTTTGACGGAACCTTGGCGAATGTCTTCGATCTTCAGGATCAGGTCGCCTCGAGCATCGTCGGCGCCATAACGCCGAAAGTGGAGGAGGCTGAGATCGAGCGTGCCAAACGCAAGCCGACCGAGAGCCTCGACGCTTACGACTACTATCTCCGCGGCCTGGCGGCCTTCGACCGGACGGTCACCAACCGATCGGTCATCGACGAGGCCTTGCGGCTGTTCATGAAGGCGATCGAGCGTGACCCGGAATTCGCCGTAGCCCATGCCCGGGCGGCACGCTGCTATGCTACGCGAAAGAGCAACGGCTGGATGCTCCATCCCGCAGACGAGACTGCTGAAGCCACCCGGCTGGCCCGGAGAGCGGTCGAACTCGGCTGGGACGATGCGGTTGCGCTCACCTACGGCGGATATGTCATCGGTTATGTCGGCGGTGACCTTGACGACAGTGCGGCCTGCATCGATCGCGCAGTCTTTCTCAACCCGAACCTGGCCGCTGCGCTCGGCGTCAGCAGCTGGGTGAAGGCTTGCCTCGGTGAGCCCGATAAGGCCGTGGAACACGCAGCCCTTGCCATGCGCCTAAGCCCTCTGGATCCGCGCTTGTTTGCCTGGCAGTTCAACACCGGGCTCGCGCATTTTTGCGCCGGCCACTATGACGACGCGGCCTCTTGGGCGGGAAAATCGCTACGCCACCAGCCGAACTACCCAAGCGCCATGCGCGTGATGGCAGCGGGCCAGGCCATGGCCGGGCGGCTTGCTCAAGCCGGGGAAACGATTGCCCGCCTGTGCCTCATGGACCCTGCCCTTCGGCTTTCGAATCTCGCAGACGTGCTGCCACCATTCCGGCGACCGGACGATCGCAATCGATATATCGAGGCTCTCAGAATGGCGGGACTGCCGGAGTAGCTGCCGCTTCAGCGGCTTCTTCGGAACGAAGGGGGATGCCGGGCTATTACCGACCCCCTATCGGCTAATTGCGAAACGATGCTGCTTCGTGCGAAATTGCCATGCTATGGATCACACGGGCGAAGTTCTCATTCTCACCGGGCCACCGGGCTCCGGAAAAACCACGACGGCCGAGGCGCTCGCCAGCGAGCCCGGCTCGCCGAAGGTCCATCTTCATTCCGACGACTTCTGGCATTTCATCAAGAACGGCGTGATCCCGCCCTATCTGCCGGAAGCGCATGTACAGAATATCGTCGTCGTCGACGTGTTGACGAAGGCGGCGTCAGGCTATGCCGCCGGGGGCTACTTCGTCGTCGTCGACGGCATCGTCGGGCCGTGGTTCCTGGAACCGTTCCGGAAAATCGCGGCACCCCTCCACTATGTGGTTCTGCGCCCGCCGCTCGATATCGCCATCCGGCGCTGCCGGGAGCGTGGCGGCGACACGCTGACCGATCCCGGCCCTATTGCGGAGCTCCATCAGCAATTCTCGTCACTTGGCCCGTTCGAGCAACATGTCGTCTCCACGGAGGGGCACGACAGGGAAGACACGTTGCGCACGGTGATCGAGGCTATGCGCAGGGGGACGTTTCGCCTGGCGTCATAACGCCGCTGAGCCGAAGCCCTCAGTCGCTGACGTCTTCGAGAAACCCACAAAAACCGCCCGCGAGAAATCGCGGACGGTTGCATCATCGTGTGGCACCCGCCTCAGGCGACGATGATCAGTCCTGCCCCTGCAGGCGGTCCATCACCTGCAGCAGCAGATCGGCGCAGGCCTTCATCGGTTCGTCCTCGGCGCATTTGAGATCAATCCGGGTATTCCCATCCTCAATCCGGAAATGGGCTGCCTTGGACGGCGGTGGTGGTGGCGGGCGATGACCGCGGAAACCATGGAAGCCCATGTCGCCTCTCCGACCATGCCAGCGGTAATCGGAGCGATCTCCCGGCCTCGCATCCGGCCGGTCCATCATCTGCTCATCGTCATCAGGAGCAGATGGGGACGGGGGCGGCGAGCCGGGTTGGACCGCGGCGGGTGGGCTCCCGGCGGATGGCGGAGCGGGCGGCTGTTGGGCAAAAGCGGTGCCGGCCAGTGCGGCAAGGGCAAGGCCTGATAGGAGAAGTCGTTGCATGGGAAGCGTTCCTTTCGGAGTTATAGGGAGTGTCTGTAAACACCGGAGCGCGGCTTTGGTTCACGCCGACAGGGCCTGTGATCGAAATCTCCAAACCGTCTCTGCGGCGGACCTTTCGGCGGACGCAGCGCTTCGGTTCGTCCATCCTGGCGAACGAGGTAGCTCGCATGCACGAAGCCGTCGTCGAAGCGTCCCTGGACGGCGATAGCTTCATCCTGGCTGGCGAGAGCGCCATTGTCGCCGGAGATGAAGCCCCGCCCCACGCGCGTACTGCTCGTCGAGGATGACGAAGACCTGAGCGGCCGGATCGCCGCCGTGCTGCGATCGGAGATGGCGACTTTGACAGTGTAGTCAAGCAGGCTGTGCATTCGGATGATAATGAAGCTGAGACGATGAGAGTGATGAGATTGCCTTGCCCAGCGGCGAGCAATCCGCAGCCTGGCAAGAGCGAATCCAAAAATTGTGCTCGGAAATGAAGGAATGCGTCTATCTCTATCTTGGTTCGAACGCTGGCGTTCGCGTCAGCAAGATGGGCGAACACTTCCATATTTTGAATGAAAGCATCATTGACGCGTTTCCCTAGCGATCTCGTAGGGATGGATGCACGATCCGCCTGTCGCACCGGCGCGGACTGGACAGCCGGCGCGATCGATAGTGGCTTCCTGGAAATCGCCGCGATCACCCGTCGTTGATTCGCGATCAACGGTCGTTGATCGTAGGAAGGTGCGTTTCGACCTCTACGCGGCGCCGCTCATCCAGCGGCTCAATGTTCTTCTGCCAGAAAGCCTCGGCCTCCGGCGTGTCATCCTCCCAGTGGCGGATCTTGACGATATTGTCATCGATCTTGGCCAGCCGTTTGCCGCCAAGCCGCAGATATTCATCCGCCAGTTCTTTCGATCGGGTCGTTTGCATGTCGTGCTCCTCCACTGCCGAGATAGGCCGGCTCTCCCGCGATCGGCGTCCCTGTTATCGGCGCTTCCGCGCGTCTTACAATTAAACAGCACGGGTGCGATCCTGGTTCCAATTCATAGGCCGAAACCGGTCCACGCATCCAACTGAAGGAGTGGCTGCCACGGCGCCGTCCCTCAAACCAGCACCAAGCCCCCGTGCCGATCATCATCGCTCTCGCCGAGACGTCTTTCGCCTCGCCTCTGCCTTGTTGCTCGCGTATCGTGACGTACGATTCGCCGTCCGCAAACGAGGGTGGGCATGAACGAAGCGTCAAAGGAGAGCGCGATGACGGACGCCAAGAGCGGCATTTCTGGACTACGGCCGCATATTACAGTCATTGGCGTCGGTGGCGGTGGCGGCAATGCGATCAACAATATGATCGCGGAAAACCTGGCAGGCGTCGAATTCGTCGCCGCAAACACGGATGCTCAGGTGCTGGCCACCTCCAAGGCGACGCGCCGCATCCAGCTTGGCGCGAATGTGACTGAGGGTCTCGGCGCCGGTTCGCTGCCGGAGATCGGCCATGCGGCTGCCGAAGAGTCGCTCGATGAGATCATGGATCACCTGGCCGGATCGCACATGTGCTTCGTCACCGCCGGCATGGGCGGCGGCACCGGTACGGGTGCTGCACCTGTCATCGCCCGCGCCGCGCGTGCGGCCGGCATCCTGACGGTCGGCGTCGTCACCAAGCCCTTTACCTTCGAAGGCAACCGCCGCATGAGGACTGCGGAAGTCGGCATCGAGGCGCTTCGCCAGGCAGCCGATACGGTGATTGTCATTCCCAATCAGAACCTTTTCCGCATCGCCGATGCAAAAACCACCTTCGCCGATGCCTTCATGACGGCCGACCGTGTGCTCTATGCCGGCGTCGGCTGCATTACCGATCTGATCGTCAAGGAAGGCCTGATCAACCTCGATTTCGCCGACGTGAAGTCGGTCATGCGCGGCATGGGCCGTGCGATGATGGGCACTGGCGAAGCCTCCGGCGAGAGCCGCGCAATGAAAGCGGCGGAAGCGGCGATTGCCAACCCGCTTCTCGACGATATCTCGATGCGGGGCGCCAGGGGCGTGCTGATCTCGATCTCCGGCGGTTCGGATATGACGCTGTTCGAAGTGGACGAGGCGGCAAGCCGCATTCGTGACGAAGTGCAGGAAGACGCCGATATCGTCGTCGGCGCGATCTTCGACCGCAGCCTCGACGGCAAGTTCCGCGTCTCGGTCGTGGCGACCGGCCTGGAAGGCAGCCCCCTGCCCGCATCCGCGCCTCACGCCGCCGAGCAGCTTCAGACGCGCACACTGCAATAGCGCGGCTGCAATACTCTGCTGATTTTCGTTTCCGAGGCTCCGGCCGATTAAACGCCCCGCCGTGAAGAGAACGGGCGGGGCGGCGTCGGCATTCGAGCGGTTAAGGCCCACTAGAGCAATTCCAGGAAAAGTGCGAAGCGGTTTTCCGTCCGGAATTGCGTAAAAACAAAGGCTAGAGCGTCCTACGCTTTCGTTAAAAGCTAAACCGCTCTAGAGCGCCGTGCGTCCTTTTGAACGCACAAAGGACGCTCTACCGCTTTCAATGCTCGCATCGTGCTTTCCGAAAACCGATTCCGATTTTCGGGCCGATGCGCTAGACGAACAGGCTGTCCAAGACGTTGTGCACCACGGCGATTTCGTCGGTCATGCTGTTGGTGAGGTAGAGATTATCCGCCGCTGAGTCATAGACCACGTTGGTGGTGGAGTCGTCTCCCGGTATGGCGATGTTGACATCGACCGTTGTCTTGACCCCGGTCGCAAAGTCGAATGCCGTGCCGATATGCTCGCTGCTGGAGGAATCGCCGAAGAAGAACGTGCCGTTGACGGCAAAGCCGTATCCGAGCCCGCCGGCCGAAAAGGTCTTGGATTCGATCGGGTTCAGCGTGTCGGGATCGATCTTGGAGACTTGCCAGGTGGAATCATCGATGCGGCCGACGACGTAAATGCCGGTCGAATCCTGCATCGTATTGACGGCCGTGAATCCGCCCCAGTCGAACGTACCCGCCCCGTTCTTGCCGACAAGGCCGTGGATCGGGTCGCCCTTCTGATCGAGCGATCCGTCGGCAGCATCCCACTTTGCGAGATAGGTCTGATCGGGGAAAGGGTCCTCCTCGCCTCTAGCCTCGTTGGTTCTTCCGATGATCTCGCCGCTGCGGACCGAAAAATAGGTTCCGCCGATGTCATATTCGCCCTTGTCATAGTCGCCGAGAGAGATGGCGCCGCTGGCGTTGCCGGCCTCGAATGCGGAGGCGTTGTCGTAAATGCTCACCATGGAATCGTCTGGGAAACCATTGCCGGAGCTGACGTAATACTTGCCCGTTAGCGGATCGACCGCGACCCCCTGGAGTTCGTAATGGTCCAGGAACGGGCGCACCACATCCGCCTGGACCTCGACACGATTGGTGTTCAACGACTTCCCGTCCGTCACGCCGTCAACGGTCAGGGTGATCACGCCGGCATCGGCGTGACCGGCGCCGTCGGAGACCTTGTAATATTGGAGTTTCTCCGTGACGTGCTCACCGTCGTTGAGACCCGCCTTCACGGCCGGATCGAGATCGTAGGTGAAGCTTCCATCGCCTGCGAAATGGAAGGTGCCGAATTCACCCGCCACGTCGGTCGTCTGCCCTTGCCCCTGACCGGCAGGAATGCTCGTGCCCTCGACCGAACGCAGGAAGAGCGTGCCCGCCTCTCCCGCGTGATCATTGGCAAGCACGTTGCGCGCCATCTCGCTTCCTTCGCGGAAGGAGAAGGCGTCATCGACCGCGACCGGCGGGCTCGTGACCCCGTGAATGTCGAGCGTGAAATGACCGACATCGGTATTGCCGGAGCCGTCGGAAATCTTGTAGCCGATCGTCTCCGTCAGCATCATTCCCTCAACGAAGCCCGCCGTGGCGGCCTCGTTCAGGGTATAGGTGTAAGAGCCGTCGGCCTTGACGTGGAACGTGCCGTATTCACCCTCGATATCGGTGATCGCACCATCCTTCTTGGCAAGCACCCTCTCGCCGTCGAAGAAGTTGAGAAACATGTTGCCGGAGCCCCCGGCCAGATCATTTTCCAGCAGATTGCCTGAGATCACCTCATTCTCGGAAGCGCTCCTGACATCGTCGACCGCCACAGGTTTTGCAAACACTGTCATTGGATATCTCCTTCAAGATCCATTCGCCTTGGTCTATCGGAAAGAAAGCAGCCGAGACCGGGCAGGTCAATGAATTTTCTAGTAGGAGTAGTATTTTAGCTTCTCACAGCTTTGTCATGCGTGGAGGCTCCGCCACAGGCTGCACACCTAAAGCATTAGGGGACGGCAGAGGATGAAGCAGGACAATTTCTAAGGAGGTTCAAAGACGACAATTGTCACCGATTTCATGCGGCCCCTTACGACCAGATCAGAACTGGCAAACTTCTCCTTATCGGACATTATGCCGCCGAAGCCGATAACACCACGCGGCACGATATTAATTCATTGAAATCCCTATCCGCGCGGCTCAAATCTTGCGCGCGTCGATTCACAGCATGACTGCAGATTTGTCCGGATTGAGGGCGACGTCGTAACCTCATTGACAACCGGATATTCAGAACTTACCACTCGCTTTGATTGAGGAAAACATCATGCCTGAGCAGGGCAACCCAGAAATTGCACGCAGAAGAAAGGTAATCGGCATTTGGTTCTGGTCGCTGGTACTTTTGTCGGTGACGACCTGGGTGCTGACGTCGCGCTTCCCCACACAAGGCGTTTGCTATTTTCGGGACATCTGGTTTTTGAGAGCTCTCTGGCACCAGAACATTACGGTCTATGAGCAACTCATAAAGCTTGGGCATTCGAACAGCCAGCAATGCGTATTTTTTGCCACACGATCCATGCTGTCCTTATATTTTGCGACCTTCGCATGTGTGGCCCTGATCTATAGCCCGTGGGAAGAGCGAACGGCTTCCAGGGCCTGGCTAGGGATGGCCTTCATCACCGTTTTCCTCATTGGCAACCAGATTTTTTCGACGGCTTCAACGATCAATCTCACGGACGTTATTCGGCGATAGCGTACCGGATATATGACTCTATTCATTCGCTTATCTGGAAGTCGATCATCCGGATGTTCCTCTTTTATGTTTTCCTGACCTTTTGGTTACTCGTTGCGCTCGAGTGGCGTCGCAACCGTTTCAGGCACGGCGGGAGTGAGAGCCAAGAAGCTCCACTGCAACAGAGCGATAACGCAACCAAACTGCCCTTCACACACCCGCTCAGCTCACGCCCACCAACCCCTTGATCTTCTCCACATCCTCCGCCGTCGCCGGATTGTACACCACCATGCTGAGATCGGGCCGGCCGTCCACCTGGAAGGCGGAATATTCGAAGGAGAGCAGGCCGAGCACGGGATGTTTTATGTGTTTGGCGCCCTCGCCGTGGGTGCGCACGTCGTTGTCGCGCCACATGGCGAGGAATTCCGGACTCTTGTGGCAAAGTTCGTCGATCAGCGGCTCCACTTCGGTGGCCGCGCCCGCGCGCGCCGCATCCACCCGGAAGGCGGCGACGACGAAGCGGGCGACGCTCTCCCAGTCGTATTGGGCGGCGCGCACGCGCGGATCGAGAAAGATGAAGCGCAGCACGTTGCGCTCTTCCGGCGGCAGGGCGCCGTAATCGGTGAGCAGCACGGTCGCCGCCCGGTTCCAGCCGACCACGTCCCAGATCGCGGTGCGGATCAGCGCCGGGCTCGGGTCCAGCGCGTCGAGCACGCCCTGCAATCGCGGCGTGATGCCCTCCTCCTTGCGGTAGCGCACCTCGGGCGGCCGGCCGAGGCCGATGAGGAAGAGGTGCTCGCGCTCGATATCGGTCAGCATCAGGGCGCGGGCGATCCGGTCGAGCACGTCGGCCGATGGCGCGCCGCCGCGCCCCTGCTCCAGCCAGGTGTACCAGGTCGGGCTGATACTGGCGCGGCTCGCCACCTCCTCGCGGCGAAGCCCGGGCGTGCGGCGGCGCTCAGCCGCAAAGCCGAGGGCGGCGGGATCGAGCCTGGTGCGACGGTCCTTGAGATAGGCGCCTAGCCGATTGTCCGAGGTGGTG
The DNA here is from genome assembly GCF_025847085.2 of Rhizobium sp. BT-226. Lineage (NCBI taxonomy): Bacteria > Pseudomonadati > Pseudomonadota > Alphaproteobacteria > Hyphomicrobiales > Rhizobiaceae > Rhizobium > Rhizobium sp. BT-226. The sequence goes on from NZ_JAOYTI010000001.1 coordinate 1,127,608, forward strand.
AATGCGCTCATCCTGTTAGCTTTTATACCATGATAAGATCACTACTTTACCATGATAGCAGCCCGTCCGATATCTGTCGCCTCAAATCAGGAGACATCGACATGCGCGTATTCGTCACTGGAGCGACCGGCTGGGTCGGCTCGGCCGTCGTCAATGAATTGATCGCCGGCGGCCACCAGGTGCTTGGTCTTGCCCGCTCGGACAAGGGAGCGGCCGAACTGGCGGCATCGGGCGCAGAAGTCCAGCGCGGCACGCTCGACGACCTGGAGGGTCTGCAACGCGGCGCGGTCGGGGCGGACGGCGTCATCCACACGGCCTTCAACCATGATCTCTCGAAATTCGCCGAAAACTGCGCCGCCGACCGGCGCGCCATCGAAGCGCTCGGCGAAGCGCTGCGCGGTTCCAGCCGTCCGCTGCTGGTGACGGCAGGCCTCGGCCACGCGCCGGGCCGCATCGGCACCGAGAAGGACCCGCCGATGCCTTCGACCGAAACCTATCCCCGTGCCTCCGAAATCACCGCAGTATCGCTTGTCGCCCGCGGCGTGCGCGCCTCCACCGTCCGGCTCCCGCCCTCGGTGCACGGCCACGGCGACCACGGCTTCGTGCCGATCCTGATCGATACCGCCCGGCGGAAGGGCGTCTCCGCCTATATCGACGACGGGGCCAGTCGCTGGCCGGCCGTGCACAGGCTCGATGCCGCCCGCGTCTATCGCCTGGCGCTGGAGCGCGGCGCTGTCGGCGGTCCGTTCCTGGCGGTGGCGGAAGAAGGTGTGGTATTCCGGGAGATCGCCGAGCTCATCGCCCAGCGGCTCAACGTGCCGACCGTCTCGCTGTCGCGGGAAGAGGCGGCAGAGCATTTCGGCTGGTTCGGAATGTTTGCAGGTTTCGACGTGCCGACATCAAGCGCCCACACCCGCGCCCTCCTCGGCTGGCAGCCGGCAGAGCCCGGCCTGCTCGCCGATATCGACCACCCGGCTTATTTTGGTGGGTAGCCTTGTCTTGGTCACCAGCCCAAGAGAGCCATCCTTGAGGCCCCCCTCGAAGGACGAGGCGGGCGCGCCGACATCAGCATGCCGCAAGTCGGGAGCACTCAGCGCATGCGCCCCTCGTTCATATCGGCGGGATCGTAGTTGATGTCCCAGTCCTTCCCCGCCTTCTTGCCCGGCGGGTTCTTGTTCACCGTGGCATCCTCCGAGCCGGTGATCACGGTCGGCTTGGCGCTGGCAACACCAGTGCTCTTCCTATCGGCCTGGGACTTGGCGAACTGGCCGGCGGCGTCCTTTTTCGGATTGCCCATGTCACTCGCCTTTCTGCTTCAGCGCGTCGGAGATGTCGTTCATCTCGGGGTCGCTATTGTTCTCGCCGTTGGCATCGCGGTTTTTGTCCGGATCGTCCTTGGGTTTGAGATAGCCGCGCGGGGTGTTTTCCTTCGGCCCTTCCCAGCGGGGGGATTGATCGGTGGTGCCGGGTGCACCGTCCTTGGGGGTCGTCATGCCCATCTTCGTTTCTCCTTGTTGAGAAGGGAAAACCGGAAAGATCGCCAAGTGTTCCCGCCATTACCGGATCGAGGCAAGCGTGACGCAGCGGCGGCAGCGATGACGGCGAGGAATCTCATAGTGGAGGAACGCGGCCGGACGAAGGGTTCCCGGAAAATATGGAACAGTGTCGCCCGTGATCGGTTGTCCAGAGGTCGTGAACCTCGAAAGGGAGCCGAAAATGAGCAAGACCAACGTCCGTGAACTTCAGCCATCTCGGCGGCACATATTTCGGGCAGCAACCGGACGGAAAAACCGCCTCGTCGACCAACAACGACAGCGCCAAGGCGCGGCCGAACGACGGAAGCAAATAAGCGCCGCAGGCGCGCCTCATTTTCTCCAAGCATTAAACTTCCTTTGCGCCCAGAAACCTGGGCGCATGACATCGTGAAAGGGAAATGCCCCCATGATCAAGGGCACATGAGCGACAGGAGCGCGTGCTTGGAAGCTGCTTTGCCTCCGGGATTGCGCAAAACAGAAGACAAACTTTGCGTGACTGGGAGAAAAACGGAAATACTCCGGTCGAAGGAGTCGCCTTGGGCGACCGCATTGCAGATGGGAGATTTCGGTGAGCCGCGCAATGGAAGTCACCCGCATCGGGTTCGTCTTATTCCCTGACCTGACCCAGCTGGATCTCACCGGGCCGTGGGAGGTTCTGACGCGCCTGCCCGGCGCCGATTGCCAACTCCTCAGTCATGAGCTCCGGCCTGTCAAAAGTGCGAGCGGCCTCAGTATCCTTCCCACCCTGACCTATATGGATTGTCCTCAGCTTGACATCATCGTCGTGCCAGGCGGACCGGGACATGTGGATGCCATGCAGGATCCAGGTCTCCTGGAGTTCCTGCGGCAGCAGGCGCCGCAATGCAGGTTCCTGACCGCCGTCTGCACCGGTACGTTGGTGCTTGCGGCGGCAGGCTTGCTGATCGGATACAGGGCCACAACTCATTGGGCCTCGCTCCACCGGCTGCCGGTTTTTGGTGCGCTCGCCGCGGAAGACAGGGTGGTCCTGGACAGAAACCGGCTGACGGGCGGCGGCGTTACCGCTGGTATCGATTTCGGCTTTCGCCTGCTGGCCGAGCTTGGCGGCGTTGAGCTGGCCAAGGAAGTCCAGCTGCAGATGGAATATGCACCAGAGCCTCCCTTCGCAGGACATCCGAGCACCGCCGCCGCCGAGACGGTCAAAGTGCTGAAGGAACGAGGCTTGACGTTCTTTTCCGAGATCGCGCCTATCGATGCAAGCCTCGCCTCTCGAATCCGCTGACCGCCGAGCGTCTTCGGTGTGATCGGGGCGAAGCGGTCACAGCCTTGCCACTCCCAAAGCTGCAAAAGCCAGGGCTATTCCGGAAGCCAGCGCCCTCGCCTGGTTCCAGACCTGCCATCGCGGCGAATAGTCCCGCCAGATCTCCCGCGCCGCCGCGATGTCACCAGGGACGGTAGTGGCGGCCAGTGCCTCGTTCATCGGTACGTTCACCGTGAATGTGAGCATCAGCCCGAAAACCAGATAGACGGCCGCCGCCGCGCCGAACCAGAAAGCCGCCGCTCCGCGGCCGCTAAAATGCGCGGCTGCAGCAGTCAGCCCGAGAATAACGGGCGTCAGGAAGAAGGCCGGGAAAAACACCGCGTTGCGGACCGAGGCATTCATCGCCTGCATGGCCGCGATCGCAACCCGCGGATCGGCTCGGTCGAGCCCCCACATCGTCGAACAGACCCAGGCGTAGAAGAAGCCGAAGATCGCCCCTGAGAAGACGACCGATGTTACCGACAGTCCCAGAACCGTGCTGCGCATCGCTTTTCTTCCAAATCCGTACAATCTTATACGCCTTTACTTAGGCGTATAAGATTGTACGGTTACCGTCAAGACGATGCGAGTGGCCGGAATGCGGGAAGACACGAAGACCAGGCGTCAAGCCGAGATCGAGACGGCGGCCTACGAGCTTCTGAAGGAAAGAGGCTATCGCAGCACGTCGATGCTCGACATCGCCAAGGCGGCGAAAGCCTCCAATGAAACACTCTATCGCTGGTACGGCGACAAGAATGGCCTGTTCAAGACGATGGTCGAAAGCAATGCCGGGGCGACGAAAGCGGCCCTCGATGCGGCGATAAGGGGCGACGTGGATCCCCTGGAAACCCTCGCGCATGTCGCGCCGATCCTGCTTTCGATGCTGCTCGGCGACAAGGCAATCTCCCTGAACCGGGCCGCCGCCGCCGACGAAAGCGGCGAACTGGGAGCGACGATCGCCGCCGCCGGCCGCGATAGCGTCTTTCCGCTGATCGAGAAGCTGATCGGCCGCGGCCTTGAAACGGCAGCGCTGGCGGCGCCATCGGCAGGTGTGGCGGCCGAATGGTTTCTGAGCCTGCTCATCGGCGATCTGCAGATCAGGCGGGTGAACCGCACGCTGCCGGAACCGTCGGACGAGAATATCCGCGCGCGAGCAGCCGCCGCCATGAGCGCATTCAGAAGGCTCTGCGGCGCATAGAGCAATCCCGGCAAAGTACTGCGTCGATCGATGCTGCCGCTATTGATCGTCGACGCCTCCGCGCTAGCTTCTGCTCGCGGCCGATCGGCCGCTGGGGATATGATCTTTGGGCGAAGGCGGAGGGGGACGTGGCATCCTATTCGATTGACGAGGCAATCCGGGAACTTGCCCCGGCTCTCGGCAAGGCGCCGGCCGGCGCGGTCAGCGGCGATTGGACCGCCACCACGATGCAGGCGGGGCACTCCTCCCGGACGGGCGGCTACCTCGATGCCGAGGGAAAGCATGTCCCGGAGGATTCCAGGCATCCGCTCGACATCATCGCGGATGTCGTCGAAAAGCTCGAAGCCTCAGAGGTGCCGCGTTTCAACAAGGTGGTGATCCGCTGGAAGAAGCCGAAATTTCCGTTCATGCAGGCGAAGATCACGCTCGAAACCAGCTATGACCAGACGATCGTGCCGCGCGGCCCCGACGACCCGATCTACGAGACCGCTGCAGCTGTCCGGCGCGTCTTCTGGCAGAGCCGTGGCACGCTGCAGGAGGACTTTGCCGTCGAGCGCGCAACGACCAATATCTATGCCCAGACAAAATGGTTCGGCCCGCATCGCCGCATCCTCACCATCCATGCGCCGGGAAGGCTGACGCTGGTCACCGACGGGCTGTCGACCCCTTGGGCCGGCATATCCGAGCCGGAGAACGGCGTCGAATGCGAGCTTTTCATGGAATTCGATGCCGAGACACTGGATGCGGCCGGGATCGAAAACTGGGCGAACCTGCTGATCAACATCGGAGACCTCGTGGCAGACGGTTATCGTGTAGCCCGCGATGTCGAGAAGCACGGGGCCATCCTGTTCTGCCGGCTGACCGAGGATTACCGCCCGATGACCCGCATCATGCTGAGCCGCGACGCCGGGCGCATCGACGGCCTGCCTTTCGGCTCCGTGCCGCTGATCCGGGCAACGCCGATCGCCGAAACCGAAATCGACGGGCAGGACCTTTCCGACGACTGGGGCGCTGCGGCCGCCCGCAACGCGCTCGCCAAACGCGGCATGAGGATTGATTGATGTCGCCGATGCCGGCGCCAATGCCGGGCAATTATCGCCCGGCCGGCGCGGTCCTCACGCTATTCCTGGATGTCGGGTTCGACGACCCTGGCGAGGTTTTGCAGTGACTCCTGCCAGCCGAGATAGCAAGCCTCGGGCGGAATGACGTCAGGCACGCCTGCCTGTACGATATCCACCTCGGTGCCGACCGAAACCTTCTTCAGCGTCACGGTGACTTCCATTTCGCCCGGCAGGTTGGGGTCGTCGAACCTGTCGGTGTAGCGCAGGCGTTCGCCGGGGACGAGCTCGAGATACTCGCCGCCGAAGGCGTGGCTATTGCCCGTCGTGAAGTTGCGGAAAGACATTCTGAACGTGCCGCCGACGACCGGCTCCGAATGATGCACGGTGCAGAGAAAGCCGTTCGGCGGAAGCCACTTGGCAAGCGCGTCGGCCTCCAGGAATGCGCGGTAGACTTTCTCCGGGCTGGTCGCCAGAACGCGGTGCAAGCGTATGGTACTCGGCATGGTCGTGATCCTTTCTGGATTTATGGAATGGACGAACCTAGGACGGGCGTGGCTTGGCTGATCCGACACCGGATCGAATTTTTCTTCAAGAAAAATTGCTCGGGCTATGGCGGCTCAGCCGGGCATGCCATCGAACTGCGGAACATCGAGCGGTCTTGCCCAGGCCAGCCGCCGCCTGGTGAACATCTCGACCCCCGGTTTGATCAGTTCGGGCCGGTCCAGGCTGCCGAGCGTCACGAAGACGAGGCCCGGGAAGCTCTCCAGGTTGCTGCTGAACAATCGGGCGCCGCAATCGGGGCAAAAGTTGCGGTCGAGCCCCTTGCCTGAATCGGCGATATAATGAAACGCCTTCGGGCTGCCGCCGATCACGGTGAAATCTTCCTGCGGCACGGCGAAGAACGTCGCGGCCTCGCCGCCCGTCGCCCTCTTACAGTCCAGGCAATGGCAGTTGGCGACGAAGTTCGGGTCCGTGTCGAAGGCAAATCTCACTGCGCCGCAAGCGCATTGTCCCGTATATTTCCCCGTCATGTCAGGCGCCTCTCATCCCATGTTCGAACTTTTGCGTTGGCTCTCCACGGCCTTAGATCGCCGAGCGTCCCTGCGGACGCACAAGGACGCTCTAACTCTTTGAATCGACACGTGGGCACGAGCCGAGTGAGGAAATCTCGCCTCCCCGTGGGTGGCCATCGTGCCCAAGGCCGAAGCCCTTAAGCCGCGGCCTGCTTTCTCAAGGTGTCGAGCAGCGTCCGGGCGCCCTGTTTTGACGAAGCCGGGTTTTGGCCGGTGATCAGCAGGCCATCCTGGACGACATGCACGCCCCAATCCCCCGTCTTCGAAAACTTTGCGCCCTGCTCCTTCAGCACGTCCTCGAGCAGATAGGGAACGACCTCGACGAGGTGCATGGCTTCTTCTTCGGAATCGGTGAATCCCGTGACGGCACGACCCTTGGCGATGGGCTTTCCATCCGCTGCCTTCACATTCGTCAGGATTCCCGGTGCGTGGCAAACGAGCGCCACGGGTTTTCCCGCCGCAAGCATATCCTCGATGAGCGACAGCGCATTGCGGTCGTTCGTCAGATCCCAAAGCGGGCCGTGCCCGCCGGGGAAGAACACGCTGTCATAGTCCGCCTGCTTGATGTCGGACAGCCTCAGGGTGTTGGCGAGCGCAGCAGTTGCCGCCTGGTCTCGCTCGAACCGTCGCGTGTCTTCCGTCTGGAATGCCGATTCGTTGCTCTTCGGATCGAGTGGAGGCTGGCCGCCCTTCGGCGAAGCGAGCGTGATGTCGGCCCCGGCGCCACGGAAAACAAAGTAAGGGGCGGCGAGTTCCTCGAGCCAGAAACCCGTCTTCCTGCCGGTGTTTCCCAGTTGATCATGCGATGTGAGAACCATGAGAATTTTCATTGCTCAGCTCCTTCAAAGCCGGCCGGCGGACAACGCCGTCGGCATCCGGTTTTACGGTGAATACTGCCTGCAGATCTCATGCTGAAACGGGTGAGCACATAGAGCGGCTCCGCTGGGAAACAAGCTTTCTCGCGTGATGTTTGATAGAATTGCTTAAGTGAAAGCCTAACAAAACGAAACGATATCTCGGGCGACCTCGCTCATGTCATCATTGAACTGGTGATCCCTGCCGTCTAGCGTGCGGACCACGGCGTGCGGAATCGCTTTCGCGTACAGATGGACGTGAGCCGTGGGCACCTCGTCGTCATCAGTCCCATGATAGAGACGGACGGGAAGGCCGGGCGGAAGGGACCCCGAGAAATCCTCGGCATCGCCGATGTCATCGCTCGGCCATCCGCCTTCGCCGATGAAGGGTGCGGCGATGAGAAATAGCCCGCCCAACCTCGGTGTCGGCGGCTGCTCGGCAAGCGCATGGATCAAGATGGTGCCGCCGAACGAATGGCCGACGAGCATTGCTCCGTCTTCCAATGAGGCAAATTCCTTCATCAGCGCAGCCTTCCAGGCAGAGAAGCTGGGATTGTCTTCGCCGGGCATTCGGGGATAGCGGACAACATAGTTTCCGCCGAGCTCGCGCTTAAGGCTCGCCACGAGCTTGTCATCCCAGTGGTCATGGACACCTTCGCCGGCGCCTTGGACGAAGAGAACCTGTTTGATCATCCCATCAGCTTATTCTCCGCAGCAGACGCAGACAAGATTGGGCAGTTGCCGTGACACCGGCATTGGCTCCCCCGCCCCCTCGCAAAGGCGCACCGCGCTTGCAAAGGACGGTCTGAGAACCCCAGGCTGACCGGCTCGCGTTGGAATTTCCCGTATCAGTCGAATGCCGACGGCCACAAAGCCGCCGCTCAATCGTCAGCAAATCGCCCCGTTACCGCCGCACCGTGCCCTCTTAAAGGTTCCATCGTCGCGACCTCGCCCAGCCTTTGAGTGGCTGAGCGATCGACCGAGGCGGTCTTGCTGCCAATCAAATCATGCACTTGAAGAGGAATGAATATGATCACTCGTTACACATCTGTCGCAGCATTGAGCGCGACAGTCTTCAGTCTGCTTGCTTTCAGCCCGGCATCCGCTGTCGACATGGCCCAGGCGCAACAGCAGCCGGCACAGGCGCAGCCGCCGGCGCAAGGCCAGACACCGATGCAGGGACAGCCCGGCGGCAACGGTGCGGCCGCCCCCGTCAGCGATCAGAAAATCGAAGCCTTCGCCGTTGCCTATCTGCAGGTCGACAAGGTGAGACAGGAATATTCAGCCAAGATCGGCGCGACCAAGGACGAGGCTGCCAAGCAACAGCTGCAGGAGGAGGCCAAGAAGCAGATGGTCGATACCGTCCAAGCTTCTCCCGACATCTCCGTCGAGGAATACTCGTCGATCCTGACGGCCGCCCAGAGCGACCCTGCTCTGGCCAAGAAGGTTCTGGAAAAGATCGGCACGCCGCCGCCGGGCCAGCAACAACAACAGCCGCAGCAATAGGCTGCGCGCAGCGCTTAAGTCGCCACGAATAGGGTGCGGATGCCTTGCCGTTCGCGCCGGAAGCAGCGCCCGCCATTTGCCGGGCCCTGCTTTCCATCTCGGCAGTCGACGAAGAGATCGGCTAGAAGAGGATGTCGTCCGAAAACCGCTCACACTTTTCGGCATCATGCTCTCGTTCAGTATTGCGATCCGCTCTTATTGTTCAGGTCGTGCCGTTCGGTGCCCGTCAGCGGCGGGTTGAAGATGCTGACGAGAACGAGATCCTGATCCTTGCCGCCGCGCAGATAATGCCGGTCGTGCTTGTCGAGCACGTAGATATCGCCGGCGCGGATCGGAAAGACGTTGCCGTCCATATCCTCCACTTCGCCCTCGCCTCTGATGCAATAGCAGGCCTCCAGGTGATTGCGGTATTGAAGCAGGGCCTCGCTATTGGCGCGAACGACGGTATGGCACACCGTAAAGCCCATGCCGTCGTCCTTGGTCAGCAGCCGATGGCTCGTGCCGTTTCCCCAGTCGACGAAACGCTCGGTGAGCTCCACCTCTTTCAGATTTCTGACGAACATCGTCGATTCCCCTGATAATTTATTAAAGATGCAGCGATGATTCATTTTCATCGCCCCCACCAATTAGCTATTGAAATAACTGGCATTTTCAAATGATGATTTCTGCGTCATCTGTGAGGAAATTTTACAAATGCAGTTGCCGCCGTTAAACGCTTTGCGCGCTTTCGAAGCCACGGCCCGCCTGATGAGCCTTTCGAAGGCGGGCGACGAGCTGCACGTCACTCACGCGGCGATCAGCCATCAGATCAAGCATCTGGAAACCTGGCTCGGCCGCAAGCTGATGCAGAAATCGGGCCGCGGCATTACGCTGACCGCAGCCGGCGGCGAATATTACCGGGCCGTCTCCGGACCGCTGGCGGCGATCGCGCATGCGACCGGCAGTATGCGGCGCGATCACGACATGCGCACCATCACCGTCGGCTGCATTCCCTCGATCGCATCGCGCTGGCTCGTCCCTGCCCTGCCCGCCTTCCAGGAAAGCGACCCCGATCTCGACGTCAGGATCGTCTATGCCCGCGCCGAAGAACGCTTCGACGACGAGAGCCTCGACGTGCTGATCACCATGGGCGAGGATCTGAGCGGCGGCAGGGAAAGCCGCTTGCTCTTCTCCCGCCGCAACCAGCCTGTCGCCAGCCCCCATTACCTCGCCAAACGCAACTGGGCGATCGACGACGTCTCGCTCGCCGGCGCCGACCTGCTGCACGACGAATCCGTCGACGGCTGGAAGGAATGGTTCCGCAAGGCCGGCCAGAAAGCGCCGGAGCTGCTCCGCGGCCCGATATTCCAGGATTTCAACATGCTGGCGACTGCCGCGATCGCCGCCCACGGCGTGGCGCTCTGCCCTGTCGAAGTGTTCCGCCGCGAGATCGAACGCGGCGACCTGCTGGTGCTTTCCGATATCGCGACGGCAGAAAACCAAGGTTATTACGTCATATCGAACAGCTGGGCGAAAAAACCGGTCCGCCGCTTCATCGACTGGTTCATGACGGAGTGCGGATCGGGTGTGTGAGATCTCGTGTCCGCAGCCCATCGAAGGGTCGCCGCCGAGATGATGGATGCAGATAGGCAGCGATGATAGAGAGGCATTATGAGCCATCCGTGAGCGAATTGCGCAGCGGTTTGGGGGTTGTTAATCAGAAATGCCTAATGTAAATTTCAGCGTGCGCAAGTTGTGTGGGAGTCGAACTGCTACGATATCTGGTTAGGACATTTGGCCTAGGGAGAGCCTCAAACATGCGGAAAATTCGTGCGGCCCCCTCGGCCCTCGGACAAACGGAGGCAAAAGCTTTGAGCTCGATCGATCGGCTTTTGTTCTTTGACCGCGACTTCAATCCCGTCGAGAATTTGCTGGGCAACGAGTTGCCTGCTTCTGTCAAACCAGCAGCGTCGTTTTGGGAGCATTTTCCAGATTTGGACAAATCGGCGATTACGCTCGCCCTCCGTTCATTGGGCGACAGTGCCCAGCCTTTGCGAATATCGGGTGATCTTGGCACGCCAGTGTCGCACGGACTGACGATCTATCGGATCGGAGATCTGTTTGCCGTGGTTCGGTCCGAGGAAAGTCTTGACGATGAGCGTGCAACCCTTTTGCATCTGGCCACCCACGATCCGCTGACCGGACTGCCGAACCGACGCCAGTTCGGCGAAGACCTGACTGTGTTGCTACGGGAGACCGCAGGCTCTGATGAGATCCTGTCTCTGATGCAACTCGACCTTGACGATTTCAAGCCCGTGAACGACACGCTTGGGCACCCGGCTGGCGACAAGGTTCTTCAATCTGCTGCAAGGCGTATTCAAGGCTGCCTAACCAGCGATGACAGAGCCTATCGACTGGCGGGTGACGAATTCACCGTCATTTCCTTGGGCTCGGGACATCCGGCCAAAGGGCACCAACTAGCAGAAGATTTGGTTGCTGCATTCAAAAAGCCCTTCACGATAGATGGCATTGCGGTATTCGTCGGCACCAGCATCGGCATATCTGCCGCTCCATCGGACGGTACAAGTCCAGAGCAGCTTATGAAAGCGTCCGACCTCGCACTCTATGCCGCCAAGAAAGACGGACGCGGCCGGGCAAAAGCATTTGATCCCTCGATGCTTGAATCGCTGGAGCAACGCGAACTGCTGCGCCGCAGCCTTCGCATGGCCTTGGCCCAACAGCAGTTCTCTGTCGAGTACCAACCCATCGCCGAGAGCGGCTGCGTTGTCGGCTTCGAAGCATTGCTGAGATGGCACCACCCCCTGCTTGGAAAAATTCCGCCAGCGGCATTTATCCCGATGGCCGAGGCCGATGGAATGATGCCGGAAATAGGTGCGTGGGTTTTAGAGCAGGCCTGCCGCGAGGCGATGAAGTGGCCGCAGAACTACCTAGTTGCGGTCAATTTGTCCGCGGCTGAATTCCTGACAAGCGGCCTCACCGATCGGGTATCCCAGACGCTCGACCTAGTCGGCTTGCCACCCGACCGTCTGGAGCTTGAGATAACCGAAAGCGTGCTGCTTGAGCGCACCGTCAACAACATCGACACCCTGAATACTCTCAACGTGCTGGGGATAAGAATCTCGCTTGATGATTTCGGGACCGAATATTCTTCGCTCAGCTATCTGAAGACATTCCCTTTCGACACGATCAAAATCGACAAATATTTTATCACCGACCTCGAAAGCGATCTGAAAAGCCAGGCAATCGTCCGCTGCATCGTTAACCTCGCACATGACCTCGACATGCAGGTGACAGCCGAAGGAGTTGAGACGCCAGGCCAGGCGGAATGGTTGCGCGGTGTGGGCTGCGACAGGCTTCAAGGCTATTTGGTGAGCAGGCCGCTTCCAGTCGAAGCCATTGACGAGTTCATCACCCGGGCGGAAACATCCCTAAGCCACGCCCTACAGCAGTGAACAACCGATTTCGCCGTGTTTTTCGTGATTGGCATGCATCAACCTGACGCCGCAGGCAAACGAATGGAGGGTCTATTGGAAGAGGAAGCACCTGGCTTCGATGACCATGCATTTGCGCCGATGGTATCGCTGGAAATGAACGTTGCGATGTTCAAATCTCGATGGCAGTTTTGCGACCGGATTACGGAATATCTCTCGGACATTCTCGGCCAGGGTCACCACGATCCCGCTCGATATTCGAATTTTCTTTCCGTCGCGGCCAACGAGCTCATTGAGCTCGCTTTCCGTTCAACAAGTGACCTGGGAAGGATACGTTTCAGTCTCTATCGGAGCGCGGCATTCAATCGGCTGAGAATTGCGTTCCCCGGCGAGGAAGCATTTGGCCGCAAACACACGAATGCGAGATCAGCCGAATACCTGCCTGTCCCCGATACCGAGTCTGGATACTTGGTCATGAAATCCGATGGGACGGTTTTGCTCAGCGATTTGGCAACAATATTCCGCGCCGCTATCCGAATTGAGAAAGACGGCGGACAAGGGATTCAGATCATTGCGGATTTCCCCTCGGCCGAGGACTTCCGATGAACCTGCTGCTGCGACCCTTTACGGTTTATTTTGATCCGACAAATCAGGAGCTGGTGCTGTCTGGCAAGATGCGGCCCGAAAGTCCCGCCGAGATTGGCGATGCGCTCGAGCTGGTGCAGCAAAGTTTGGGAAAATACGGCGGGGTCGTTTACCTCAACGTCAAACGTCTGACGCACATCAACATGACCGCCTTCGCCGCCCTGTCCGATGTTCTCGCGGCAAGCTGCCGGACCAGACCGGAGCGGAAGATCGTCATCATTACGTCGAGCGTGGTGGCATGGTCGACCTCGTTATTCCAAACGCTTGCGGCATCACAACCAAACTTGTCGGTCGAGGTCTACGATTCGGCATTCTATCCGGGCCAGAGCTTTGTCGAGGATGAGACTTTCATTCCCATTCTCCGTACCCAGACGAAAATGACATGGAGGCACGAACGCGAATTGCTGCCGCGCCACGGCCTGCGCAGCGGTCTTGTCATCGCCGATATCTGTTGCGGAATAGGTGATTTCGCGGCCTTGGTTCAACGGGAATTTAAACCGGCACGCCTTGTCGCACTGGATCATTCGGTGCGCAGCCTCGAATATGCGCGCAGGGTCGCCACCGACTTCGATCTGCAGGGAATCGAATACACCTATGGTGACGCTTCCCAAATGCTGCTGCGAGACAATCAATTCGACTTTGTGACCTGCCGTCATTCGCTGCAGATTTTCAACCGTCCCGAGATGCTCCTGCGGGAGCTTTACCGCATCTGCAAGCCTGGCGGCCGTGTCTACATCACGAACGAAAAAAACTCGCATTGTCTCGGCGAGCCGCATGCTGATTCCATAAAATGGACTTACGAAGAAGTCGCCAAACTGTTCAAGCACTTCGACATGGATGTCGAGATGGGGCCGAAAAGCCGCCACCTCCTCGCCGATGCAGGGTTCGATAACATCAAGGTTGATTCCTTTATGGTCACGAATCTTGACGGAGATCCCCAGGACTTCGCAGACATCATCGAAGCTTGGGAAAATGTCTACGCGGGTGAGATGGCCGTTCGACGGGGCGACTCGTCAGATTTCATTCGCAGGTTCCGGCAAGGATTCAAAGATCATGTCTTTGCTGCGCTTCACCCCAAGGGTTATGCAGGCTGGCCGATCTGGGCAGCTTCCGGCCGAAAGCCGCTGTGATGGACGGGAGCTCCTCGAAAAGACCGGCAAGACTAGGCTCGTTTCGGGCGAAGTTCATCTTGGTCGTCGGTGGAGCCGTTCTCTTTGACTTGCTGGTCAGCGGTGGACTGGCGCTTTGGAACGTTCAGAGGTTGTCGCGCGACGCGACCCTCGAAGTCGGGCAGGGTCTTGAAGCAGCAAGCCAGGAATACATCCGCACATATGCCGATTCCACCGCGGCACAGGTGAGTCTGCTCCTGAGGCAGGTTCATAACGATGTCGGCACCTTGGCGGGTGTGCTCCAGGCGCAGATCGACGATCCCGAGCGCAATTCCGACGTCGGCGCGGCGATCGCCCGCACATCTCCCGGCAGCGTCAGCCTTGTTTACGACGAGAAGGGAAAATGGTCTCAGAACCTGCCCGGCTCCGCTTCGGTTGTGAGCGTCTGGGGTTACTTGCTCGGACCTGACCATCGGCCGAAACCCGACATCCAGCGCGATCTAGAGACGAGCGCGGTTCTCGACATCGTTGCGCCGAGCCTGCTGCAGCACGGCGCTTCCAAGCTGCAGATGTACTACATCGGACCGAAAGAACGGCCAATCTTCAGGACGGCGCCTTACACAGACCAGGCTCAAACCTTCGATCGCCTTTATTCGGGGCACAACGAAGCCGATTTCTGGGACTTCTTTTTCCCCGGGCTTTACGAGTCCTGGCAGAGCTGGGCCAAGGACGCGAAAACGCGGCCGGTCGCCGACGATATCACGCAGACCGCTCCATATACCGATGCCATTACCGGAAAGCTGATCGTCAGTTTCTTTCATCCATTGTGGACAGCCGACCGGCAGGATGTCGCCGGGACGGCTGGCGCGGACATCACACTCGACCAGCTCGCGCAGATTGTTGAGAATGTGAAAGTGGCCCAGTCCGGCTTTGGATTTCTCGCAATGTCCGACGGAAACGTTGTGGCGATCAACAGCACAGGAGAAAAAACCCTCGGTCTGCGTTCTGCGAGCGATGCGAGCGGAGCCAGCGCCTTGACCGGCCTGGAGCGCTCCCTGAAGGGAAGCTCCCAGCCTGCGATAGCAAAACTGGCCCTTGATCGCGAACTGGGCATCCAACATTTGTTGTTGCAGCAGGAGGGTAACGAGGTCCCCTATATCGTTATCGTCAAGAAACTCCCCGCGACCAATCTCTGGTCCAGCGGCCCGGTTCGGCAGGAGGCGATGTCTCTTGGAGTAGTTGTGCCTGAACGAGAAATCCAGGCCTCCCTCTATGCGGCCCAAGCCAAAATTTCGGAAGCTACCAACCGGATCGTGATCTACCAAATCCTGGCGATCCTAATGTCACTGCTTGTTGTGGCTATAGCAGTAATTGCGGTTTCGAAACGAATAACGAGCGGAATCAGTGCACTTGCAGATGCCGCCAAGCGGATTCAGGCGAAGGATTATTCGGTCAGGGTGGCCATCGCCAGCAAAGATGAGGTCGGAGAGGCCGGTGAAGCATTCAATCGGATGGCCGAGGAGATCAGCTATCACACGGAAAATCTCGAACAGCTCGTCGAGGAGCGAACCGCTCAGATCGAGGATGCCAAGGAAGAGATTTCGACCCTGAACGCACAGCTCCAGCGAGAAAATAGACGTCTTGGAACAGAGCTGGCCGTCGCCGAGAGAATCCAGCTCATGGTTCTTCCGCTGCATCAGGAGCTTGAGGACTTTCAGGCGCTCGAGATCGCCGCCTATATGAGACCTGCGGAAGAAGTCGGCGGCGATTATTATGACGTATTGAAGAACGGAAGCCGGTTGAAGATCGGCATCGGCGACGTCACCGGACATGGGCTCGAAAGCGGCGTGTTGATGTTGATGGTTCAGTCCGTCGCCCGTGCCCTGCAGGAAGCGGGAAACACCGATGCCGTCAAATTTCTCACGAACCTGAACAGCGCCTTGTTCAAAAATATAGTGAGGACGAAAATCGACAAACATCTCACTCTGGCGTTTCTTGACTACGACGGAAAAGAGATGATCCTGTCGGGACAACACGAGGAAGTTGTCGTCGTGCGGGCAAACGGTGAGATCGAACGCATAGACACCATGGATCTGGGGATACCGATCGGGCTGGAAGCCGATATTTCCGCGTTCATTAAAACCCGCGAAATAGCGTTCGAGAAGGGGGACCTCATACTCCTGCATACGGATGGTGTGACAGAAGCCGAAAACGACGCTGGAGAACTCTTTGGCATCGAACGTCTGTGCCGCGAAGCACTGCGCCTGAAGGATCAAAGCGCCGAGAAAGTCGTTTCCGGAATTGTAGCGACATTGATGCTCTTCATCGGATCGCAGAAGATTTACGACGACATCACGCTTCTCGCAGTGCGACATAGGTGAGACATGACGCCAACGGTATATGGTATCGAATCTCTGGCGGGCATAAGCTTGGATTCAAGTACTCGCCTCACCTTAAGCGACGGACCGCTTCAGCTTGGATGGAAGCATTCAGGAATGACTTCGGACTTTATAGCGGAGGTCATGGCTCTGCGATATTCTCGTTCAAGAAAAGACTATGTGCAGGCGCATCATGACATCGGATATCTCAGCAATGAGTTGATCGAAAATGCCGTTAAGTTTCGACAGCCTGGGGAGATCCTCATTGAAGCCGGCATATTCGACGGTACTTTTTTCATTAGGGTGAAGAACACGATCGATGGCGTGACATCCTTTCGCTTTCAGCAACTGCTGCATCGCCTTCAATCGAGGGACCCCGGGGAACTTCTTCTTGAGCAAATCGAAACCAATGCCATATCGGCAGAAAGCGGTTCGGGCTTGGGGTTGCTTACCCTTCTGAGCGACTACGACGCAAAAATGGCATGGGCATTCGAAGGCAATAATGACGAGCGTATCATACTGACGACGACTGCAGCTGTGGCGATGCCGCCCTCCTCCAATCTGTGAGCGAAGAATGGAAATCAGCGACGAAAACTTCCGTGTATGGGCTGAGAAAAACGAGGTCTATTTCGATGGCGTGTTCCGGCTGGCGGGACCGGACGCCTATGCGCCCATTTACTCATTGATATCAGGCCTGCTCCATGAGGGGCACAAACAGGTGACGTTCAACCTGACGGGTCTCGAGTTCCTCAATTCCTCTGGCATAAATCTCCTGGCCAAGCTGACGATCGAAGCCAGAAAGATGGGCGACCTCCTGCTCGTCGTCAAAGGCACCAGCCAATATCCTTGGCAAGCGAAATCCCTGCCGAATCTCAAGAAATTACACCCGCTTGTCGATCTGCGCTTGGCGTAATTTCTCCTTCGGCCCAATCGGGACGCTTGCGTGAAAGCATCAGTCTTCGCTTACCGCACAGATATCGCCTCACGCCGGCGCCCGGCTGATGATGTGGATTTGTTAAGTATTTCAATTTGTTTAGGACCATAGTCCGACCGACATCGGACCTCGGACCGATGTGGAAGATGCAATCAAGGTCTAACCTCTGACCTCTCAAGCGCGATGCACCGACACCGCGTTTGATGATCCGATCCGGAGGAAAATGATGCGGATAGCAACTTTGGCGTCCTTGGCCGCACTCTCGCTGGCCCTTGCAGCAAGCCCGGCAACCATTGCAGGCTTCGACATAACAGTGCTCGCAAAGGACGGCGGCAACAGCGGCGGAAATGGTGGTGGCAACGGCGGCGGCAACGGAAACAGCGGCAGCCACGGCAGCAGCAACCAGGGCAGTGGTTCAAACCATCGCAGCGGTGCAACCCATGGCAGCGCCAAATCCTCAGGCGTGAAAGGCAAATCCACCGAAGCAGGCAGCAAGTCCAAGGCTGACAAGACCAAAACCGTCACGAAAGAGAAAAACCTGTCGGCGCAACTTGCGGGCCTGAACTCTCTGAAGCGGAATTACAAGGCGTTGATGCATACGTCGGACCCACGCATGACCGCCATCGCGGCCTATGCCGTGGCTTATGCCCAATACGAACTCGACAATGGAACCGAGCCCGCACCCGATGACCCTCTGTTGGGGGACGAGGCGCTGGAGGACGCATTGGCTTCCGCAACGAAAACCGGTGAAGTCAGTCCGGCGGTTCTGAACCAGGCCAAAACCATTCTCGGGGTTGGCGACGCAAATGGGAAGATCGATCAAATTCGCACCTCGCTGGAGAACGCCGCGCCGGCGACATCAGACGAATAGCCGCGAATTCAGGTGCGAGCAGTGTGGAGCTGACAAGTATAGCTCCGCACTAAACTAAGAGAGCATTTCCGTTTTGTTTGAGTGCGGAAATGCTCTTTTTTTGCAATTTCCCCACAGTCCCAATTGCCCCGGCGGCTCTAATTCCCTCGGCGACCCCAGCCTTCCTCATCGGCCTTTACGCATCGGCCAGCTCAGCTTTCAGATCGGCAAACGCCTCTTTCACATGGTCAGCGCCGGCCTGGTTCAGCATCATACTGCTAGCCTTTATTTGCTCATTCTGCCGATGACTCTCACGATGGTGCGTTTATCCTTCGCTCCAGATATCTCTGCTAAGCCGCATCTTGGCTGTACGATCACATAGTCCGCTTCGGCAGATCCACTCCGCCGCAAGGCGACGATAGCATCTTTGGGGCCATTCCAGCGATCAGGGACATTCGAATGCTCCCAGATGGCAGAGAGTTCCCCATGTCCGGCACTGCCCTTCAAAATCTCCCTTACCTCGAACGTCACCCGCGCCTTCGAATGCATCTTCAGGACTTCATAGTTGATGAAAGTCCCGCGGATGATGACATCAGCCTCGAACAGACCAGAGAAAACTAGCCGGGGCACCGCGCAAGCATGCGCACTCGCCAGAGCAGTGAAAATGAACAGCAAGGTTGTCGTAAGCAGCTGTTTCATTCCACAATCCTATCCCCAAAACACATTTGTGCTGAAGCCTCATGAAACACTACGCCGTGGCGATGCCGGGACGGCTTGACCAAGATGGAGCAATTTCATCCCAGCATGGTAGCGGATTTGGATAAGGGGGTACCTCGAATGTCAATCTTGCTAAGAAGTTTGTCGCTACTGGTCGGAATAACTTTAGCGGTGCCAGCCTTTGGCAATTGCTTAACCGCCAATGAGACCAAACAGGGCGTGCTGCTGACCAGAGAAGTGCCTTTCCTTTCCCTATTCTACAAGCCGGACGGTCCGCGTCTCACCGAACAAAAGCTGGTGGAGCGTAACCGTTCACTGCAGCCGGTGTCGGCTGTATATCTGCACCCCTTGCTCGTCGAAAAGAGAGTTGGTCCCAACGGGAAGCATGAGCTGAAATACGCGAATGCGATTGCGTTGGACGATCTGCCACAGAAGAAGAACTGGCAATCCGACACGACGCTTTTCATCAATGGCAAAAAATCCGTTTCGGGCACGACTGTTATTCGGTTCGACGGCTTGGGAGAGGAACCGATTTCATCTTGTTCCTACAAGGTTTGGGCCATTAACAGCCGTCTGGAACTGACAGGATTGCCTCCGATTATTTTCGAACAATACTATTCCCCCGAGCTTCATCTCGTTCTTCGTTCGGTAAGGCTGAGCCCCTCCAACCAGCCGTTGAGCGAAGTTCGATTTGATCGGTTCGAAGTTGGCTGGGGCAACTGATTGATCGTGAGATCCCGTTGCCAGCACACTCGACACACTGTCACATATCGCCCTTAGGCACGCCGCAACCTCACCCTCCAGCTCCAGCCTCCCTCTCACCGGCTTCTTCCCATCCAGCAAATCCCGCCCGGCCGGCACGCCACGCCGCCGCGAAGGCCTGCTCCTCCGCACTCCATTCAGGAAGATTGTCATCCCAGTAACGCATGATCTCATACATCTTGCGACCATGCACACTGCCCGCCACGAGGAAGAAATCCGCAATTGCTCGTGACGCACTGACAACGACGAAAACTGTGATTATCCGCCGTAACCCCTGCGTGAATTATTGTCGGAACTCGAAGCAACTTCTATTTTCATTTTGCACCTACCCAACTTTATTTTTGGAAAACTCGAAATGACCACGAAGCCCGCAACCCGGAATATTATTTACGATGAGCCTGCGGGGCAGGATATGTTTCGGGGGAAGGGCCACGACCGGACGGCTGAGGCCCTCGTCAGTGCGATCAAGCGTTTCGGCGGCAAGGACCGCGCTATCGGACTGGACGGGCCATGGGGTAGTGGCAAATCGACGGTTGTCGAGATCGCACGGAAAAAACTCGAGCTCGAAGGTAAGAAAACGGGTGTCACTTTCAGCTTCTTTGCCTTCGACATCTGGCAATCTCAAGGCTCTTCATTCCGGCGGTCTTTTCTCGAACACTTCCTGGACTGGGCCAAGGTAACCTTTCCAAAGGAAGAGAAACCGCTCGAGGAGATCGAGCGGAAGGTCAAAGGAAAGATCCGACAGGTTCAGTCGAACAATCAGTCGATCCTGGACTGGTGGGGTGTCATCGTGGTGGTGCTGGTTCCGCTCCTCCCACTATTTTACATCTGGGCAAAGCAGGTCTTCGATGAAGTGAAACCTCGCTCCGCGTTTATCTGGACGAAGCCAGCTCAGCTGCTAGGTGCGCTGGTGGTCATTCCATTCCTCCTGGCACTCTGGCGCGCGGTCCGTTCTTCGGGAACTTGGGACTGGAGTCATTGGCGATCCGGACTATCAAAATACCGGGAGCAGCTTTCGCGGGTCCTTCTCATCAGCTCCAAACAGTACGAGGATCAGAAGGTTACGCAGTATATTCGTGAGACCGATCCCAACGATTTCGAGTTCCAGAGCATTCTTCGAGAGATCCTAAGCCAGATCCAGTCCGAGAAGTCGCGTGTCGTGCTTGTGCTGGACAACATCGATCGACTTCCCCGGAAGGAGATAAATGAGTATTGGGCCCAGGTCCGCGCTGTATTCTCGAGCGGGCCGCTGGCAAGAAAGTCAGGCAGCTCGAATCCTGTTACTGCTATCGTACCTTACGACCGTCGTATGATCGAAGAGGGATACAAAGAACCCACATCTGACAAGAAGGGTTCTGCGCAAACGGATATGAATATCGAGCGGGCGTCCATTTCATCGCTCGCGTCCCGAGAGATATTCTCCAAGACGTTCGATGAAATACTTACAGTTTCCCCGCCCGTCATGTCGAACTCCCGCGAGTTCTTCATGGATAAAATCAGCCAGGCGCTTCCGGACTTCACATCGCCCGATGACCTGTTTCGCGTTTACCTGATCTTCGACCGAATTCTCAAAAGCGAAGCAGGCTACGCCACCCCGAGACAGATCATCTCCTTTATCAACGAGCTTACGGGCATTTATGTTCTTCATGATAGAAGGTTCAAGCTGCCGACCGTGGCGGTGTATATCGCCTATCAGGATGATCTCGAGAAGAACCCTCAGCTTGTCACGAAGTCTAATTCGATCGACACGAGGGTTAGGGCGATAGCGGCCGATATAGAGCTCGACCTAAATCTCGCTGCGATGATCTTTAATGTGGAGCCGCAGCTGGCATTGCAGCTATTGCTGGATGACAAGATCCGGGAAGCTGCAGCCGCGAAATCAAACGCGGAACTTCTTGCGATCTCCAAGGCCCCGGGCTTCGATATCCGGGTAAACGACGTCTTGCAGGACAATATCGAAGGTTGGCGTAGTAGCAAGGAATTCGGTTTTGTGCTCAGCAATTTCGCGGATCTCGTGGCTACCCATGACGGGGATTCGACGAAGCACACATCGAAGACCCTCGTCGACGCTTTCCGTGATAGTCCGCCAATTTCACTGATCGAGCAGGAATACAAGCCGCTACTCAGGATCTATGAACTTGCCGAGAAAGACCAGCTTCCGGCACTTACCGCAAACCTGTTAGCGGCAGTGAGCAAACCCTCCGCAGACCCCACGCCGTTCACTGTCGAGCACGGTCAGAATTGGGCAGCGTATCTGGGGCATTTGAAGGCCGCTCTCAGTTCTCGCAGCGCGTCCGACGTTTTTGACGGAGCCATCGGTAATAGCTCTATGTCAAGAGATCCGCGGTTTATGTTCGGAGTGGCAGCAAGTGCCGGCGCTCAGGGGGTCGATTTCGGGCTAAAATACCAGCGGCCAGATGTATCCAAGGAACCTGAAGTCCTTCAGTCACTAACAACAGAATATCCAGAGGCATCCAGAAAGGCGCTCGAAGTTTTTTATCAGGACCGGCCTGGTCACGAATGAACAGTGGGTGGGGGTTATTAGGGCGATTGGAGCCCACTTGGTCGAAGACGAGATCGACGGGGACCACTTTCGCTCACGATTGGCGTTGCTGGCTGAACTCAACGCCTTCTTGCCAAAGGCCGCACGAGGCGTCGGGGCGATGGCGGAGCTTTTCGGCGAAGTGCAGTTCTACATCAACCTGCGGAGCGTGGCGCAGAAGAATGACGATCTTCTTGTCGCGTCGACAATGTTCCTAGCCCTGCAATGGTTTGTTTCTGACGGCCTGCCTACACCGACCAAAGCCACACCGAACGGGACGCGTACAGCTGTCAGTTCGGCTGAATACGATTGGTTCGAGCAGTTCTTTGAGGGATCGCTGGCGCTGTCTCCAGAGCAGAATTCAACGATTGCGTCGCTCGCGAAAGGGGCAGCTATTGTAACTGGGCTTATTACCGTCTCCAAAACCACTCCAGGCAACACGCTCTTGCCCCCGATTATAGTAGCAGCTCTAACCGAGGGTGAACTCCCAAGGTTTAATTTCTCCATCTTGTCGGAAAGCTACATCTATCTCCGCGATTTGCTCGGTAAAGATTTCCTGCTGTTTTTGAAGCGGTTTCACACGAAAATATCCGATTCGAACTTGGCCGAGATCAAGCTCGACGCCTGCCCTGTTGAGCTTATTAAAGACTCGTTCGGACTTGAGGAAGATCGCTGGGACAAATTCCACGTTCGAGTAGCCAAACTACTGTATGAGATCCCGGCAAGCGAGTGGCCCCAACACTTCTCGATGGGTGACGCGACATACCAAATCCTGTCCGCGAAGATCAATACATCTGGTATGGAGTTCACGGATACAAACTTCAGGTCGATGCTTGGTGAGTTCTTGTTGTCCATTCTTGGCGGCCGAATTTCACCGTCTGATTCCACTGTCAACTATGATCTTTTGCTGGACGCGATAGACAAGAGGTTCCAACCGGACTTTTTCCGAACGTTGCGCGAAAATTTAAAGGATGTCAGCGTTGACACACTCGGGATTGCTACTCGCAGCTTCCCCAAGATCCTTGCGCAAATGCTGAGCACTGGAGATCGTTTCACTAGTGCGGAGAAAGACAACCTTGTTCGGCATCTCCTCTGCTCAGCCGTCGAGGGCAACAATCTCGTTGCGCTAGAAGCCTTTCAGGATCTCGGGAGGAAGAAGCTCGGGGATTTCATCCGCAATGCTGCTGATAGCACGAAGGAAAAGCTACAAGGTGCTTGGGCGGTGTTCTCCCAGAAGGTTAACGATCGTGATTGGAGTCGCCAAATTGGCGAACTCATTCACGGTAAGACGAAGGCGAAAAGTCTTTTCGATATTATCTGGGGTATCAAATCGGGCGAGGAGGAAGAGCACGAGGAGGCCTAATCGACGTGGATTGCAAATCCTTTCACCGCCGTCCAGAGCAGTTTGTCTCGTCAGCTTTGCGACGCAGCGAAATCACGGCTCTCGCGGTCGCGGAAAGCTCGCCTCCCCGCTCCCTCCTCTATCGACCGTTCGCCTGCCGTCATCCCCTCAACCCTCCAACTCCAAAATCGCACACCCATACCCCTCAAGCTCCAGCCTCCCCGCCACCATCTTCTCCCCATCCAGCAGATCCCGCCCCGCCGGCACCCCGCCCACCGTCACCGCCTGATCCATATAATTCTGCACAAACAGCAGCCGCCGCTCGTCGTTCATCCGCATCGTCACCTCTACGCCCTCCGGCAGCCCGCCGACCAGGGGTTCGATGCCAGCAGGTGCAAACAGGCGTTCGGTCAGCGCCTCGGTCAGTTCAGGCGTGAGATAGGTGCCGAGATAGACCACCTGCCCCTTGCCCACCTTACGGGAGGTCGCCATCGGCTGGCCTTCGGCGTAGCGGTTGGACCAGGCGGCGATCACTTCGACGTCGGGGTCGATGGTGAGGTTTTCGTAGAAATGGCCGGCTGTCATTTCGCGGTTGCCGATCTTGAAGCGGCGCTGGCGGCGGTTGCTCTCGGCCGGTTTGTTCGGCGGAATGACAAGGCCGCCGGAGCGCTCCATCACGTCGAAGAGGCCGTTGGCCCCAGGGGCGGTGAGGCGGCCGAAATCTTCGACGCGCACGCCCGTCAGCTTCGAAAGCGCAGTGCCCGGCGCGGTCTCTCGGATGACGTGGTTGTCCTCGTTGCGGGTGCCGGTGCGTGCGCCTATGACGACGGTGCCGCCTGCTTCAGCGAAGGCTTCGAGCCTCGCCGTCCATTCGTCCTTCCACATCACCCAATGGGGGACATAAAAGAGCTTCAGCTTGGAAAGATCGTCCTCGGGATGGATGAAGCCGCAGGCGATGCCGCGGTCATAGCAATATTGATGCAGCAGAATCGCATCGTCCTGCGGGCTCGGCAGGCCGATCGGATAGGTCTTGTGCGCTTCCTGATTGTCGAAATCGGAGCCGGCGATGCCGACATCCATGCGCACATAGGTGCCGAGGATCTTGGGCGCCAGCGCGGTCATCTCCGTTGCGAAGCGCTTCGCCTCGTCATAGCGATGGCGGGCGACGTCGTCATGGTCGATAATGCCCATCCAATAGATCTCGGCGCCGAAATGCGCGGGGCGCCAGCGGAAGAACATCAACCCGTCAGCGCCATGCGCGACCGAGGAAAGCGCCATGCGGCGCAGTTCGCCCGGCTCCGGCGTCAGCGTGCAGAAACCCGGCTGGCTGCCGAAGCCCGATTGCTGCTCGGGAACGATGTAGTTGCCGGAAAAACCGCGGCAGATATCGAGATGCAATGCCTGGACCTTGGCGTGGTTTCCAAGCCGCTGGAACTCGTCATAGAGCAGCGGATAGATATCGTAGCCGACGAAATCGAGATCCTTGCTGAACTGGCCGCGGAAATCGATATCCCTCAAGCCCCCGAGATTGTGGAAGACGAACCAGGAAGGCTTCACATCGCGCAGGATCTCGACCTGGTCGTGCTGAAAACGCGCCGTCGAGAAGGCGAGGAAGCGGTGGTAATCCTGCAGATGGCCGGGGCTTGGGAAGGTCGGGCCGAATTCGATCGGCAGCACCACCTGATCGAAACTGTCATAGGCCGTCGCCCAGAAATCGCCGCCCCAGGCCGCGTTGAGTTTGCCGATCTCGCCGTATTTGCCGGCGAGGAAGGCCTGGAATTCGGTGAGCGTCGCCTGGGAAAAGCTCTCCGGCATGCTGGTGTTCAGCTCATTGTCGGTCTGCCAACCGACGACAAAAGGATTGTCGCGATAGTGCTCGGCCATCGCTTTGGTGATACGCCGGCTGTGCTCGCGAAAGACAGGGCTTGCCGTGTCGCAATGCTGGCGCGAGCCGTGGCTCATCGGCCTGCCCTTGCCGTCGACCCGTAAAATTTCAGGATGGGCCACGGTCAGCCAGCGCGGTGGCGTGGCGGTCGGCGTGCACATGATGGTGTCGATGCCGTAGCGGCCGAGCATTGATATGGCGCGGTCGAAGAGATCGAAATTGTAGGTGCCGAGCTTCGGCTCGAGAATGTGCCAGGCGAATTCGGCCATTCTGACCACGTTGAAGCCGGCCTTCGCCATGCGCTCGGCGTCGCGCTCCCAGTAACTTTCGTCGACATGCTCGGGATAGTGCGGCGCGCCGACGAGGAAGCGGTCGGTCTTGACGGGGTTCCATACGGAGAGGGTCTTGTCGGACACGGTGATGTTTCCTGTGATTATCTGTCGAGGATGGTTTTGCGGGCGCTGATCGTGCGTCCGCCATCGGATGAAAAGAGATAGAGTTCCCGGGCGTCGAGCTTCAGCGCCACTTTCTGCTCGGCGGCAAAGGGCGCCACGTAACTCAGCTGCACCGTGATATTGCCGGTGCCGCTCTCCGAGGCGATGGTCCTGAGGTTTCCGGCGTCGACATAGAGAATGGTTTCGCGCCCGAGATGCTCGACCAGTCGGACCGCACCGCTGATCGCCCCGCCTTGGGCCGCGTCGGCGACCACCGATATGTTTTCCGGCCTCACACCGAGCGTCAGGCTGGCGCCCTTCGCCAGCACCGTCGCCTCCGCCAGTTCCACCGTCACCGGCACGAGGCCCGGCGCCGAAACCGTGACATTGCGGCCGGACACGTCGTCGACGGTAACGCCGAGGAAGTTCATCCGCGGGGCGCCGAGAAAGCCTGCGACGAAGAGATTGTCTGGGTTGCGGTAGAGTTCGAGCGGCGAGCCGACCTGCTCGATCACCCCTTGGTTCAAGACGACGATCCGGCTTGCCATGGTCATGGCCTCCACCTGGTCGTGGGTAACATAGACCATGGTGGCGCCGAGCTCGGCGTGCAGGCTGCTGAGCTCGACACGCATCTGGGTTCTGAGTGCTGCATCGAGGTTCGACAGCGGCTCGTCGAATAGGAAAACGTCGGGCGAACGGGTGATCGCCCGGCCGATCGCCACGCGCTGTCGCTGGCCGCCGGAAAGCTGCTTCGGCCGTTTCTCCAGCTGGTCGGTGATCCTCAGGATCCTGGCTGCGCGCGCCACCGCCGCCTCGATCTCGGCCTTCGGCCGCTTGGCCATGCGCAAGCCGAAGCCCATGTTCTCCGCCACCGTCATATGCGGATAGAGCGCGTAGGACTGGAAGACCATGGCGATGCCGCGGTCCCCAGGCTCCTGTTTGCTGACGTCGCGGCCGTTGATCAGGATTTGGCCGGAGGAGATCTCCTCCAGGCCGGCGATCGTCTTCAAAAGAGTGGACTTGCCGCAGCCGGAGGGGCCGACCATGACGATGAACTCGCCTTGCGCTACGGAAAGATCGATGCCGCGCAGCGCATGATAGGCGCCGTAATTCTTGTTGATCTGTCGGAGTTCGAGACTGGTCATGCGTCCTGGCTCTCTGCTGTTGAAACTTGGAACTTTAGGAGATCGCTCATCCCTTCACCGCCCCCATCGTCAGGCCGGCGATGAAGTGCCGCTGCATCAGGAAGAACATGACGACGGGCGGCACGGCGACGACGATCGTGCCGGCGGAAATCAGGTTCCAGGCCGAGACCCACTCGCCGCGAAGATTGGCAAGGCCGGCGGTCACAGGCTTGACGCTGTCGCTGACGGTCAGCACCACGGCCCAGAAGTAATCGTTCCAGATGAAGGTGAAGATCAGGATGGCGAGTGCGGCAAGCGCCGGCCGCACCAGCGGGATCGCCACATGCCATAGCGTCTGGAAGGGAGACGCCCCTTCCGCCCGGGCCGCCTGGAACAGTTCATCGGGCAATGCCGCGATAAAATTGCGCATGAACAGCGTCGCAAAGCCGGTCTGGAAGGCGACATGGAAGATGATCAGCGCTGCGGTCGTATCGATCAGATCGAGCCGGACCATCAGGTCGCGCACCGGGATCATCATGATCTGGTGCGGCAGGAAATTGCCGCCGACGAACAGCGCGAAGATCAGCATGTTGCCGGGAAAGCGGTAGCGCGATAGCACATAGCCGGCGAGCGTGGAGAGCACCAGCACTCCGATCACCGAGGGAATGGTGATCGTCAGGCTGTTGAGGAAGTAGCGGGCCATCGGCGTCTGAGTGAAAACATCAGTATAATTGTCGATGACGCCGATGCCGGTCGGCCATCCCCACAGATTGCCGCCCATCACATCCTCGGTCGAGCGGAACGAGGTGAGGATGATCGCAAACAGCGGGCAGAGCCAGAGCAGAAGGATGATGACGACAGCGAGCACGTAGAGGCGGCGCTGCCAGATGGCGGCATCGGAAATGGGACGAGGATACATCAGCCTCCCCTTTCTTCGGTATGGATGATGCGGCTGAGGTACCAGACGATGAAGGCGGCCATGATCACGAACAGCACCGAGGCGATCGCCGCGCCGTAACCGAAGCGGTAGGAGAAGATCGACTGTTCGAACATCTGGTAGGCGAGAACCGAGGACGAACCGAACGGGCCGCCGTTCGTCATCACCGACACCATGTCGAAGGACCTGAGCGCCCCGACAACGGTGACGGCAATGGCGATGAAGGTGACCTGGGTCAGCTGCGGCAGCACGATGTGCCACAACATGTTCAAGCCCCTCGCCCCATCGACGCGCCCTGCCCCGATCAGCTCTTCGCTCAAATTGTTGAGGCCGGCGAGATAGAGCACCATGCAGAAGGTGATCTGCGGCCAGAGCGCGGCAATCACGATGGCGAAAGTGACGAAATGCTCGTCGGAGAGAACCGCCGGCGCCGTCGCCCCGAACGCCCTGAAGATCAGTGCGAGCAAGCCGAACTCCGGCGTATAGACCCATGTGAAGACGACACCGACCGTCACCGAGGCGAGCACCAGCGGAATGAAGAACAGCGACTTCAGGAAGCGCATGCCGCGGATTTTCTGGTTGACCAGCAGCGCGATGGCGAGCCCGAGAGGGGGTGCCGCCATGAACATCACCAGCCAGATCAGGTTGTTCTTCAGCGACACGTAGAATTGCGGATCGTTGTAAAGCTCGACGTAATTGCCAAAGCCGATCCACACCATCGGGCCAAAGCCATCCCAGTCGTGCAGGCTGATCCAGAGGCTCCTGACGGCCGACAGCAGGATGACCGTGAAGAACAGCACGATCGCGGGCGCGATGAGCAAAGTCGGGGTCAGCCACCAACGCTGGCGGCGCCATAATGTCTGCATTTCAGGAGCCTCATTTTATTCGTATGGGCTTTGCCGCCCCTCAAGCCGCTGTCAAAGCCCGCCAACCCCTCCTTTCGTCATGCTCGGGCTTGTCCCGAGCATCTACCTCCCCGTCGATAGGGCAGCAGATCCTCGGCACAAGGCCGAGTATGACGTCGAGTGAAGGGCGGGCATCGCTAGGAGCGGAGTGACGCCCTCGGTCTGATGACAAAGGCCGCCAACCTCTCTTCCGTCATGCTCGGGCTTGTCCCGAGCATCTGCCTCCGTTCGATGGGGCAGTAGATCCTCGGCACAAGGCCGAGGATGACGTCGAGTGAGGGGCGCGGCTTACCAACAGACAGAGCGGCCGAGAGCCGCCCCTTAAATCTTATAAATCCGCTTGCGCGTCCCCTCGAGGCGGGTCAGGATGGCCTTGCGCCGGTCGGGTTTGGCCATGAACTCCTGGAAGCCAACGAGCCCCGCCTGCGCCATGTCGGGGTCGCTGTCGCGGTCGTAATATTGCGACGTGCCCTGCACCGTCTTCATCGTCTCGACGGCGATATTGACGAGCGGATCCTTGCTCGGCGGCAGATCGCTGCGCGGCGGCACGTTGCCGGCCGGCTCCAGATAGGCCGCCAGATTCTCCGGCTTGTAGAAATAGGCGAGGAATTCGCGCGCGCCCTGCTTGTTCTTGGCCTTGGCGGGAATGTGGATCGAGTTGACCGAGAACTCCTCGTAGTGGCCGACCTTGGCGTCGAGCACCGGGAAGGTCGCATAGGAGAGCTGCGGCAGATCTTCGGCGGTGAAAGCCGAGCGCAGGAAAGCGCCGAGGTTCATCATGCCGGCCTTCTTCTGCGCCAGGAGCGCCGCGGCCTCCTGCCAGCCGAAAGAGGTGTGGTTTTCCGTGAAGAACCCCTTCGAAATCATCGCCTCCCACTGGTCGAAAACCGCCGTCAGCGCGGGATCGAGATAGCTCATCTCGCCGTTCATCAGCGCCATATGCTTGTCGAGGCCGTTGACGCGAAGGTTCATCTGGTCGAACCAGCCGGCCGCCGGCCACAATTCCTTGGTGCCGATCGCGACCGGCGTGATGCCCGCGGCCTTGCACTTGTCGCCATAGGCCATGAACTCTTCGGCCGTCTTCGGCACGGTCAGGCCATGCTGCTCGAACACATCCTTGCGATAGAACATGCCCCAGAGCGTGCCGCCTGTGGGAAGGCCGTACTGCTTGCCGTTTTCGGTGACGGCCCCTGCCGTCGCGCCGAGCACGTCCTTGTATTTTTCCTTATCGAAAAGGTCGGAGATATCGTCGAACAGACCGCGCTTGACGAAGGCCCGCATGCGGTTGCCCGAAAACCAGGAGCAGACGTCGGGCGCGCCGGCGACGAGATAGTTGCGAATGGCCGTCTTGTGGGCCTCGTGGTCCATATTGTTGATGACGACGTTGACGCCGGCTTCCTTGCTGAAGCCCGCGGCAATCGCCTTCAGCGCGTCGAGCGCAGCGCCATTGTTTTCGGCCGAGATCATCGTGACCTCTTGGGCCTGTGCGATCGCCGGGATCGGAAAACTGCCGGTGACCGCCGTGGCAGACATCATGCCCGCACCCTTCAGGAAGCTCCTGCGGGTGGTTGACGGAAATTGCTTCGAAAATGCCATTGAATTCCTCCCAGTTGATCGATCGACACCGCCTGGCCCAAGCGGCCTCCTCCTTGAAGCGCTCGATCAGGCATTCAACGCGCCGATCCATCCGTCATCCCAAGGCGTATAATCCGCTTGGCTCAGTTGATCGGCGGCCAAACTTATGCATAGATCGAACCAGCCCGCAATAATTAATTTACAAAATTAAGGAATGCATCGTGAAGCTGAAAGGCGACCAGACCACGGCGAGAGCCATGAACCGACGCCTCATCCTCAACCTCCTCCGCCGCGAGGGGCCGAGGAGCCGCGCCGATATCGCCACCGTCATTGGCTTGAGCCCGGCCGCAGTCACCTTCGTCGTCGCCGATCTTCTGGAAGAAGGCATCGTCATCGAAGGGAAGACCGTACCCGGCCTCACCGGCCGCCGTCCGATCCCGGTGGATATCAACTACGAGCACGCGCTCGCTGTCGGCTTTAAGCTGATGATCGATTCGGTGGAGTGCGTGGCAACCGACCTTGCCACCAACCCCGTCGCCGCCATGCGGGTAAGCCTCGACGGCCACGACCCCGATAAGGTCGCCGACCTGCTGGCCGGTACCGTGCCCGAACTGGTGAAACTCGCCGGCCGGCCGAACGCGAAGCTCGCCGGCATCGGCATCTCCATGCCGGGCGTCATCAATCATGAACAGACGGCCTGCGTGCGCAGCCACCGCTTCAGCTGGGATAACGTCCCCCTCGCCTCGCTAGTCGCCAGCCGCGTCCATGTCCCGGTCTGGCTGGAGGACGACACCAATGCCTATGCCATCGCCCAGCAGCTCTTCGGGCTCGGCCGCCAGCATCGCAACATGGCCGTTCTCGCCGTCGGCGTCGGCATCAGCTGCGCGCTCGTCATCGACGGCAAGCTCTATCGCGGCGCCAATGGTGCCGCCGGCAAGTTCGGCCACACGCTGTTCGAGGAAGGTGGCCGCCTCTGCGAATGCGGCAAGCGCGGCTGCTTGATGGCCTATCACTCCGAAATCTCGATGCTCCGACGCTGGCGGGAAGCGACCGGCCGCGAGGAACTGGGACTGCCGGAATTGTCGGCTGCGCTCGCATCAGGCGATGCCGCCGCCCTCGCCCTCGTCGCCGATTCCGGCCGCGGCATCGGCACCGCTCTTGCCAATCTCGTCAACATTACCGATCCCGAAGTCATCGTCGCCGGCGGCGAAGCCGTCTCCCTCGGCGACCCTTTCCTCACGCCGCTACGCGAAGCGCTTTCCGCCCGGACCTTCCGAACCGCCCCGCCGCTCTTGCCCGACTGGGAGGACAATTCCTGGGCTCGGGGGGCGGCCGCCCTCGTCACCCAAAAAATCTTCGACTTCGAATCCTCCGGCGGCATTACGGACATTGCCAGCTTGGCGAGTGTCATGACCGCAGGTTCGTCGTCGGCGGCGTAATTCAGGCAACGGCGTCACCCACGTTCCTGTGCTCGTCACAGGAATCCGGCCACGGCGCGCCCGCGCCGTGATTGACTCTGCTGCAAGAACAAGTCTCCCGCGCCCAGGGACCTGGGCGCACTGGATCTCTGTGACGAGCACAGAGATGAGGGAGATTGGGTTGGCGGTCTCGCCAACCCCGCACCGCCTCCAAACAGGACCATGTCAGAGCAGACCAACGCCGCCGCGCCGCAGATACACTGGCTTACAAAAATGCGGGTTTGCCGACACATCCCTGGTTCAATCATCGACTTAAATCCCGATGCGGCCAATGAGCCGACAAATGGTCAATTCAGGAAGGATGACGACATGAAAATGATCCAGGCTATGGCGCTTGCCCTTGTTCTCGGCGGCGCGGCAGCGGCACATGCGGAACAGCCGATCCAGCGCACCGATCTCATCAAGAACGATATCGACGTGCCCGGCCACGAGGTCGTTCAGGTCCGCGTCGATATCGCCCCGGGCGTTCTCGCGCCGAACCACTCGCATCCCGGCGAGGAAGTCGCGTTCGTCCTCGAGGGCACGCTGGAATACCAGCTCGAAGGCAGTGAGCCGGTGACCCTGAAGGCCGGCCAATCCCTGTTCATTCCCTCCGGCGTCGTTCACTCGGCAAAGAACGTCGGTAGCGGCAAGGCGTCGGAATTGGCAACCTACATCGTTCGCAAAGGGGCGCCGCTCGTCGTGCCCGCCAAGTGAGCCGTTTGTAGAAATTTTCGTCCGGATCGGGAGCTGCCGTGGCAGGGATCCTCGGATCAAGCTTCCGCCCTCGCATGGCAACTCCCTTCGACCCGTTTACCGAGACGGGGTTAGCGCGAAGGGCGCCCCGGGCCGAATGCCGACGGACGGCCACGCCGCTTGCGTTGGAGCCACCGTTTTGCCCTTGCGGTCGCCTTCCATTCACGGCAGCATGTCCGTGTCCTCAATCATCTGAACCTCTCACATCAGGAGGATTACCATGGCAACGTCGGAGCGCCCCTCCTTTGTCGTCCACTGGAGCGAGATCGAACGGCCTGACGACTCGCACTATGACGAAGACGACGAGTTGATGAGCATCGGTGCGCCCTTCGGACGCTATTTTGGCCTGGCAAAATTGGGCATTCATCATGAGCGCTTGCCGCCCGGCCGGCGTACATCCTTTCCGCATGCCGAGAGCGCCGAGGAAGAATTCGTCTATGTCATCGAAGGCGAGCCCGACGTCTGGCTCGATGGCCATCTGCATCGGCTGAAGCCCGGCGACGCCGTCGGATTTCCTGCCGGCACCGGGATCGCCCATAGTTTCCTCAACAACACGCAAGCCGAAGTGCATCTCCTCGTCGTCGGCGAGCGCCACAAGGCCGAAAACCGGATCTTCTATCCACTCCACCCTCACCGTCGACCACTGCATAATGATTGGTGGGATGACCATCCAACCCATGCCCTCGGTCCGCACGATGGAATGCCGGACCTGGTGAGGGAAGCAAAGGGCCGAGGAAACAGCGAATAGATCAGCCAGGCCGATAGTCGGCCGCAATGGCGGCTTCGCGCAAAGCGGAGACCAACGCTTGGCTGGAGCTTCGACAGTTATGGGCTCAGGCCAGCCAACCGCAATAGCTCGTCATTTTCGTTTGCAACGCCTTCCGTCAGCCGGGCGGCGGCAATCGCGGGAAGCCAGGCCAGAATGCTGCTGACCTCCGATCCGGTGACAGAGGCGTAAGCTTCGACATAGCCCATCGCCCTGTCCGGCACCGCATGGTGCAACAGGAGGTATGTTCGGCAGACATCGGCCAGAGGATTGCCACAGCAGGCGTCGAGCCAGTCGACGATCATAAACCCCTGCCCCGACCCGTGAATATTCCAGGGGTGAAAATCGCCATGACACACCCTGTCGCCATCCGGAAGGGAATCGAGTTCCAACAGGAGCCGCTTTCTGGACGCAGGATCCAGCCCCTCGGCTCGCCGGATCCTGGCGGAAAGCCTGGCCATGAGAGACGGCAACCCGTCGCCGGGTTTTTCGTGAATGCTTCGATGCAGTTGCGCCATGTCTTCAAGCGGCGCTCTTCCTGCCGTCGAGACGAATTGGTCGGCAAAACAGAAGCTGGGCGCGCGATCCATCAACACGCCCCAGCGCCCATCGAATTCGCCGACCGCGTGGACCTTTGGCGCCGGCAGCGCGAGCCTCTCAAGGATCGACAGGTTCGCGGCTTCCCTGAATGACGACGCCTTGGAGGCGGCTTGCCTGTACAGCTTCAGCGCCAAGGCCCCATATTCGAAGACCTCTGCCTCTTTACCCGAACCAAGGAGCCGACCCGTTTCGGTCATTGCGGTGCCTCCGTCTGAATTCAGGACAGCTCGCGGAATTGTCGCGATCACTGTCATTGCAGTTTGCCATGTCGGCGTGTGCCGATCGCGCAGGCTGACACGATCATCCCGCCAAGCCAAAACAAAACCCGTCAGTTGGACGTGTCATTCCCTTGTCGCGCATCAGCCCGCCGCATATCTTGGGCGGCGGCCGCGCTCCGATATCAGGGCAGCCATGGCGGATTACCTCACGATGAACGGCAATCCGCCGCGTCCAAGATTACTCGCTTTCGCAGTATGCCGAGAGCATTGCGGTGCTGAGCCGCGCATGATGACGTTCATAGCAACGGATCGGAGCTCAAATGTCCACCGCCACTTTGCCTGAACCGCCATACTATATGGTCAGTTTTTCATCTCAACGAACAAAGGTCGACAACGGCTATGGCGAGATGGGTTATGCGATGACGGAACTTGCAAAACAGCAGCCCGGCTATCTCGGCTTCGAAAGTGCTCGCGGGGCAGATGGTTTCGGCATACTGATTTCGTATTGGAAGGATGAGGATAGCATTCGAGCCTGGAAATCCGTCGTCGATCACGTTGAGGCGCAAAATCGCGGTCGGTCAGATTGGTATACTCGGTATGAAATCCGTATTGCGCTCGTCGAGCGAGCCTATGGATTCAATATTGAAGAGACATGAGTTGGTTTGTTGGAGGGGAGTTCTACGACAGCCCAAAACCAGATTCGATCTCGTCATGCTCAGATGCTGAGTGACTTCACGGCCGAATTGGCGAAGCGGTAGCGGTCTCGCCCTCCTAAACTTATCCTCTGCAAAGCGACTGACAGGCCTACCGCGCAAACCTGCGGGCACCGGCCACGCAGAGGATGACGGCGACGGTGACGGCGAGCATGGCCCAGGTCACGGGCTCGTGCAGCAGGGTTGCGGCGAGCGCCAAGCCGAAGAACGGCTGCAGCAGCTGCAGTTGGCCGACGGCGGCGATGCCGCCCTGCGACAGGCCGCGATACCAGAAGATGAAGCCGATCAGCATGGAAAACAGCGAGACATAGGCCAGGCCAAGCAGCGCCGGCGTTTCGATGCCGGAGAAGGTCGCCGGCCGATGCAAAAGCGCGACTGCGACCGTCACCGGCAGCGACAGCACGAGCGCCCAGGAAATCACCTGCCATCCGCCGAGCGTGCGCGAAAGCCTGCCGCCTTCGGCATAGCCGAGGCCGCAGACGACGACAGCCGCCAGCATCAGCAGATCGCCGACCGGCGACGCCGTCAGGCCCTGCACCAATGCGAATCCCGCCACCAGCGCACTGCCGAGGACGGAGAACAGCCAGAATGCCGGCTTTGGCCGTTCTCCACCGCGGATCACACCGAAGGTCGCGGTCGCGAGCGGCAGCAGGCCGATGAAGACGATCGAATGAGCGGAGGTGACGTGCTGCAGCGCCAGTGCCGTCAATAGGGGAAAGCCGACCACGACGCCGAGCGCCACGACCGCCAGGGAGAGAATGTCGCGCCGGCTCGGCCGCTTCTCTCTAAAAGCGATCAGCAGGCCGAGCGCAAGAAAGCCGGCGATCGCCGCGCGCGCCACGGTGAGGAAGACCGGATCGAACTGCATCACCGCCACGCGCGTCGCCGGCAGCGATCCGCTGAAGATCACCACCCCGATAAAACCATTGATCCATCCCGATGCCATGCGGTCCATCTCGCGCTCCATGATGCGCTGCACTCCTTCATTCTCTAGCTCTTATCGGCCAACACGGATGGTTAGGACAGTCACAGTCTGCTACAATTTCGCGAAACTGTAATGGTGCAGGAAGCAATACGGATGAACGAAGGACGCACACGCGCGGAGATGGTCGCCGCGACGATCAGGCAGCGCATCGCCGGGCGCAGCCTGACGCCGGGCGCAAAGCTACCATCTGTGCGGGGGCTGGCCGCGACGTTGAAGCTGTCGACATCGACCGTCGTCGACGCCTATGAGCGGTTGGTTGCCGAAGGCGCGATCTTGGCAAGACCGGGCTCGGGATTCTACGTCGCCAATCAGGCAGCCCCCTTTGCGCTTGCCGAGGCCGGGCCGAAGCTCGACCGCGCCGTCGACCCGTTCTGGATATCGCGGCAATCGCTGGAGGCGGGAGAAGCGGACCTGAAGCCGGGATGCGGCTGGCTCCCGCCTTCCTGGCTGCCGGGGGACGGCATGCGCCGCGGGCTCAGAACGCTTGCCCGCGCCGACGGGGCAGCACTTGCCGATTACGGCTCGCCGCTCGGCTTGTCGCAACTGCGTCAGCTGATTTCGCGGCGCATGGGGGAACGGGGGATCGAAGCCTCCCCGGACCAAATCATGCTGGCCGATTCCGGCACGCAGGCAATCGATCTGCTCTGCCGTTTCCTGCTGGAACCCGGCGACACGGTGCTGGTCGACGATCCCTGCTATTTCAATTTCCATGCGCTGTTGCGCGCCCATCGGGCAAAGATCGTCGGCGTGCCCTACACACCATCCGGTCCCGATATAGAGCTGTTTGCACAAGTCGTCGCCGATGAGCGGCCGCGGCTCTACATCACCAACTCCGCCATCCACAATCCGACCGGCGCAACCTTGTCTCCCGTTACGGCTCACCGGGTTTTAAAACTCGCCGACCAGTTCGACCTGACCATCATCGAGGACGATATCTTTTCCGATTTCGAGTACACGCCGGCGCCCCGCCTTGCCGCCTTCGATGGGCTCGAGCGGGTCATCCACATCGGCAGCTTCTCGAAAACCCTGTCGGCCTCGGCCCGCTGCGGTTTCGTCGTGGCGAAGCCCGAATGGATCGACGGCCTGACAGACCTCAAGATCGCCACCTCCTTCGGCGGCGGCCGGCTGACGGCGGAACTAGTGCTGAACGTCTTGAGCGACGGCAGCTATCGCAAACATATGGAGACGCTGAGACACCGGCTCTCCCGGGCAATGAGCGAGGTCTCGGCCCGGCTGAAGAATCTCGGCATAGAGCCCTGGCTGGAGCCGCAGGCCGGAATGTTCCTCTGGTGCCGGCTGCCCGATGGCATCGATGCGGCTGATGTGGCGCGGGCCGCCTTAGAAAAGAGGATCGTTCTGGCTCCCGGAAACGCATTCAGCCTGTCGCAATCGGCAACGAATTTCATGCGCTTCAACATATCTCAGACGCTCGATCCTCGTGTCTTCGAGGTGCTCGGCGATATCTTGACGCAAGAGAGGAATTAGACGCAAAGGGCCCTCTTCGGCGACAACCGTCCTCGTACCAGCGCCATCCGCTAAGGCGCAGCGGACGCACCGCCTGACCCGCCGCGCCTCATACATACATTCATTTTTCTTTAAATACAGAATGTTAGAATTCGCACACCCTAAACGATCGACAAGTCTAAAAACTTGGGCCTGATCATTGTTTCCAGGAAGGTGTTGCATGCGCAAGCCGCAGGTTCGAACCTCGCTGATAATCATCAATGTAGCGTTTGCATTGATCTTCCTGATTTTCGCGCTGTTTTCTCTCAGGAGCGTGCAGCAGGTTAACCAGGATACGACGGCAATCGCCAAGAACTGGCTGCCGAGTGTTTCGGTAGCCCGCAATATCGGCTTCGAGCTGGAACGCATGAAGTTCGACTACGCCAACCATATCATGTCGATCAGCGACCAGGCCATCGCCGCCGCAGAAACACAGATTTCCTCTCAGCGCACCGAGCTTGTCGACGCGATTGCAGCCTACCGGCCGCTTATATCCTCGCCGCGCGAAGCCCAACTGCTGCAGCAGATCGAAGAGCAGGCCGCCGGCTACCAGAAATCGTCCGAGCCTATGCTGGAAAAATCCCGCAAGAACGACAACGATGCCGCCAAGGTGATCTTCTATTCCGACATGGAGCCATTCGTCGACCGCGCGGAAGAGCTGGCCGATGAATTGCTGACGATCAACGTCAATGGCTCCGAGGCGTCCTACGAAAGCAGCCAATCGACCTACTCGAACATTCTCTGGACGACCTGGGCATTGACGGCATTGGTGTTTGCGGTCGTCGCGGGCGCGATCTCCTATGTAGCAATCCAGATCTCGCGTCCGATCAAGAAGATCACGCAATCGATGACCGGCCTGGCCGCCGGCGACACCAGCACGCAGATCCCCTATTCCAGCCGCACGGACGAAATCGGCGCGATGGCGGGCGCGGTGGAGGTCTTTCGGCAGACGGCGCTTGCCAAGATCAGAGCCGATGAAAATATCGAAACGAACCGGGCGCTGACGGAATCCGAGCGGCAGCGCCGCGAGCAAACCGAGCGCGCGCGGGCTGCGGCCATGGCACAAGCCACCAATGGATTGGCAGAGAGCCTGAAACAACTTGCCGGCGGCGATCTCACCGTTCAGATCAGCGAGCCTTTCGATGCGGATTTCGAGGGCCTGCGCCGGGATTTCAACGGCGCCGTGGCAAAGCTCTGCCAGACCCTCGCCAAAGTGGCGGGATCAGCCGTCAGTATCGACGGCGGCTCGAATGAAATCGCCAATAGCGCAAACGACCTGGCGAAACGAACCGAACAACAAGCAGCGGCACTGGAACAGACAGCCGCTGCTCTCGATGAAATCACAGCCAATGTCGCATCCGCCTCCAAGCGCGCCGAGGAAGCGCGCGAGGTGGCCGCGCAGGCGAACGCCGGTGCGACGACATCAGGTGAGATCGTCAGCCAGGCGGTCCGGGCTATGAGCCGGATCGAGCAATCCTCCAGCCAGATTTCCAACATCATCGGCGTGATCGACGAGATCGCGTTCCAGACCAATCTCTTGGCCCTCAATGCCGGTGTCGAGGCCGCGCGCGCCGGCGAGGCAGGCAAGGGATTTGCCGTGGTGGCCCAGGAGGTCCGCGAACTGGCACAGCGCTCCGCGCAGGCGGCCAAGGAAATCAAAACGCTGATCCAGGCATCGGCGGGAGAAGTCGCGGCCGGCGTCGGACTGGTCTCGAAAACCGGCGAAGCGTTGAAAACCATCGGCGAGCTGATCGTTGCCATGAACCACCATGTCGAGGCAATCGCCGTCTCCGCCCGGGAACAATCCGTCGGGCTGGCGGAAATCAATACGGCAGTCAACAGTCTCGACCAGACCACGCAGCAAAACGCCGCCATGGTCGAGGAGGCAAGCGCCGCTTCCGCATCGCTTGCCGACGAAGGCGCCACGCTTCGCCAGTTGATCAGGCAGTTCAATCTGAACGAGACCGCGCAGCAAAGCGCCTACGCCCTTCGCAGAACGGCTTGAGCCGGAGGAACGATCGGCCGGCCACACGGAGCACGGGGTCTACCGGCTTCTCGAATAGGAATGCGGCCGCAGCGCCATTGCGCGATCTTCGATGCCGGCCCATTGAGAACAACCATCTGCTGAAAGATCGTCTTCCATCAGGAAAACCATTGCCGGCTGAACCGGCAATGGCAAAATCGCGCAAGGCGTGGAACGGGGATATGTCGCGCAGCCCGCACGCACGTCCCACCGTCAAACGTCAGAATGACCGGTGAACCGCCTTGTCGTTGGCAAGGCGCGTCACGCAGCCTTCGAGCTTGGCGAGCAGCAGATCGAAGTCGAGCGGCTTCGTCAGATAATCCGCCGCTCCGCCACGCAGGCCGGCCAGCGTGTTTTCCCGGTCGGTCAGCGCCGTCAACAGGATGAACGGAATGTTGGAAAGCTCCGGGTGATTGATCTGTATTTCCGCCAGAAGCTGGTGCCCGTCCATCACAGGCATCGAAATGTCGCTGATGACGATATCGGGCCATTTCGACAGGATCACTTCCAGTCCCTCGGCGCCGTTCGAGGCCTCGAGCGTCTTGTAGCCGGCTTCGCTCAATTCTTCGACGAGGAGGTTCCGGATCTCGACTTCGTCTTCTATGCACAGGACTGTAACCATGAGCTCTTCCTTAAGCTGCGACTTGTTGATCCGACAACAGAAACTCTATTGGCAGAAGAATGGTGAATGTTGTGCCTTTGCCGAGCTCGCTCGTCACCTCGACGGTGCCGCCATGCAGTTCGACGACCTGCTTGACGACGTTGAGGCCGATGCCGGTTCCGGCAATGCCCGTCGCGCTGCGGGCGCGGTAATAGGGCTGGAACAGCTTCGGCAGATCCTCCGCATCCATGCCGATGCCGCTGTCGGAGATGGCGATCTCCACCGTCTTCTCGTCGACCCGGGCGCGAACATGAATGTCAGGCGCGTTGGGCGAATATTTGACGGCGTTCGAAACCAGGTTGGTGAAGACCTGTTCCATCGCGCTGCGGTCGAACGTCAATACATCCGGTATGGGCTCGAGATCGAGATGGAACACATGCGTGCGGCTGAGATGGCGCTGCCTGTCGCAGCAGGTGACGAGCAGGGCTTTCAGATCGCCTTCGCTGCGCTTCAGTGTGATCTGTCCGGTTTCGAGCCGACCGCTGGCGAGGATGCTCTCCATCAGATCGACCATGCGCACGACGGCGCTTCGGATCACGCCGGCTTTTTCGTGAACGTAATCGCCGCTGACGTTGGTCGTCGAGCGGCAAAGCCGCTGGGCGGCGGCGTCGATGATGGCGAGCGGCGTGCGAAACTCGTGCGAAGCCATGGCGACGAACTGGCGCTGGAGCGCATTCACCTGGCGTTCGTGCACCAGCAGGCGGTCCAGTTCCTCTCTCTGCCTTTCGATCTCGGCCGTTCGATCGGCCACCATCTCTTCCAGATGGTTGCGGTGATGGGTGAGCTGCGCCTGGCTATCCAGCAGGGTCAGCGAAGTGCGATGCAGACCTCGTCCGAGCCAGAAAACGACGGCGATCAACAGCGCCAGGCAGCCGAGCCCCGCCGGCGCAATCTGCCGAAGCAGCATGAATCCCGGCAGGATAGGCGGCCACACGAGATAGCCGATCGTGCCGCCGTCATGGGACGACACAGGCACTTGCGCCCGTTCGTCTTCACTTTTCGAAGGCGCGAAATGTAGGCCTTCGAGCCGCGCATAATGGGCGATGCTTTCGGCAGCCTTTCCATCGAGGAACTTGACCGAGATGGCGATGAACTCCTGGCCCGCCTCGATCTGCATCCTGGCCGAGCTCGGCAGAATGGGACGCACGCTTGCTATCGCCGGTCTGTTGCCGATTATGATCGTCCGAACCGCGGCCAGTTGACCGAGCGCTTCGGCGCTGGGCTTTGCAGCCCGCTCAACGAGAACGGCGCGCATCTCACCGGCGAGAGCGGTCACGTCTCGGCCGTCGTCGTCACCGAGCCGCGGCGGCATGGCATCCGCGCCGTCGCGGAACGCAAACATCAGGCGATTGGTATCGTCGAAGATATAGGTCCTGTCGTGCCCGAAATACCGGCTCGTCCACCGCCCGACATTGTCGAGCAGCCATTCATGGTTCCGTTGCTTGGCATAAAGGAAGGCGTCATCCCATTTGGTGACGCTTTCCTGCTCCCGGGGAAGTGCCGCGATCTGCTCTTCCAATCCTTGGCCGACGAAGTCGGCCTGCCGGCGCAACGAGAGATCATCGACCTTCACCGCCGCGAGCCATGCAAATCCGCACAGCAACACAGCCGCAGCGCAGGTGAGCGTTACCAAGACGAACGTAATGTGGGATGTGAGCCTGACCTTCAACACCTGCAACCTTTTGATGGCGCCCCTTACCTGGAAATTGACACGCAAAGGTTGACGGACCGTGAATTATGCGCTCCCGTGCGGGTCTGCGGCATGTCTCCTATAGGCATTTCGCGACCTTGAAGGAGAAGCACATGGATGCAGCAGCATCGTCGGATACGTCAGGCATCAGGATCGAGCCGATCGCTGCCGCCCATATCGACAGCTTTCATCATGCGCTCGACGTGGTCGCGCGGGAGAAAAAATACCTGTCCATGCTGGAAGCAACTCCCCTGCCGCAAACGCGTGAGTTCGTGATGGGCATGATTGCGAAGGGCAATCCGCAATTCGGTGCCGTCGCGCAGAACCAGGTCGTCGGTTGGTGCGACATCAGCCGGCATTTTTTCCCGTCGCACGCCCATCGCGGAAACCTCGGAATGGGGATCCTTCCCGCCTATCGGGGCAAGGGTCTCGGACGAAGGCTCATCGAGACGACATTGAGAGCCGCACGGAAAGGCGGTTTCGCCAGGGTTGAACTCGATGTTTACGAAGACAACGCCCGTGCTATCGCTCTCTACGAAAAGATGGGATTTGCCCGCGAAGGCATCGTCCGGCGTGCGGCGCGCATCGATGGCCGGTTCATCGATGCGATCAGCATGGCGCTTCTGTTCGATGAGCGCGGCTTCTGATAGATTCTGGTATCGCCGTCGATTTCTGAAAAGCTCCAGCAGACGAACCAATTCATGCAATAGAGCTGTAATAGGCGCGTAAGGTAAGGCCGATTCCCGTTGCTCAATGCACCCACCTTTTAGGATCAAGGCCCGGCCTGAGAGTCGGTCGGCGAACTCGTCGACCGGCCGGCTTTTTCCGCCGCCTGCTTCCGCCCCGAGAAGAGTGCAACATTGCCGACCGCCAGACATCTCGGAAAGCGCTTTCCATGGAATTGAGTTCTGCGGTTCTGCCCGAAAACCGCGCCCTTTTACGGCAAGTCGACACAAAATGCTCCGATATCTGGAATTCGAGATTGCAGAGATGAAGCCATAATCATCCCATGTGTACAACCGGCAGCAGGCTGCCCGATCCCGACGGTTAGTAAACACCAGCAGGCTGGCCTTCCAAAGGCAGAGTTGCGGTTGATGCAGAGCGCCGCCGACTAGACGCACTCAGTCGGTTCGACTGGATTTTTCTGCCCCCGGACGTGCATTTCAAACCGGTCCTACTCAATATGCCCGATGCGGCACCCCCCACCTTAGCCACAGATGCGGACATGAAGAGGACATCTGATCGGGTAACCGCCTGACCACCTCTTCTTGGACC
This sequence comes from Rhizobium sp. BT-226, assembly GCF_025847085.2. NCBI lineage: Bacteria > Pseudomonadati > Pseudomonadota > Alphaproteobacteria > Hyphomicrobiales > Rhizobiaceae > Rhizobium > Rhizobium sp. BT-226. The sequence goes on from NZ_JAOYTI010000001.1 coordinate 1,170,331, forward strand.
ATGGGCAGATGAAACGAAGGAAGGAACGGTTGGATGAAACTTTACTCTGCGCCCGGATTCTCCAGCTTGGCGGACCACATCGCCATGTTGGAGGCTGGAATTCAATTCGACCTGGTCAAGGTCGACCTAGAGACGAAGCTGATTGAAGGGGGCGGCCGATACATGGACATCAATCCGACGGGCTACGTGCCCGCCCTTATGTTCGACGATGGTGAGGTGCTGACCGAAAATGTTGCCATCCTGGCTTGGATCGCCGACCGCGCACCGGAGCTTGCACCGCGGGGTCATCTGGGCCGCGTCCGCCTGCTCGAGATGCTGAGCTTTATCGCGACCGAGATTCACAAGCGCTTTCCCACCTATCTATCGCTTCCGGAGGAAGTCAGGGAGCCGACGGGCCAGCAAATAGTGCACTGGTTCGGCTTCGTCGCCGGCCGACTTGAGCGGGGCTATCTGTTCGCAGAGACCTTCACGGTCGCCGATGCCTATCTTTTCCAACTCGCGTGGGGCGCAGCTCAACTCGGATTCACTCTGCCCGAGCCGCTAGGCGAATACATCGCACGGATCGAACAACGGCCGGCGGTGCAAGCCGCGCTGCACCGCGAGGGCCTGGCATGAGTGCGCTGATGATCCGCACGGACGGGGTCGAGCTCGCGACGCAGAGCTTCGGCAATCCGAACCACCCGCCGTTACTTCTGATCATGGGCGGAATGGCGTCGATGCTGTGGTGGCCGGAGGAATTCTGCCGCCGGCTCGCCGAACCGGGTCGCTTCGTGATCCGCTACGACCAGCGCGATGCCGGCCTTTCGACCAAATATCCGCCCGGTCGGCCCGGCTACACTTTCGAGGACGCCGCCGATGACGTCTTCCGCGTGCTCGACGGTTACGGAATCCCGAACGCTCATATCGTCGGCTTTTCCCTCGGCGGCATGGTCGGGCAGGTGGCCGCACTGAAGAGCCCGGAACGCGTGCTTTCCCTAACGGCGATCAGTACCTCGCCTGTCGGTGTGGACACATCCCATTTCCCTCCGAGCGGCGAGGCCTGGCTGGAACATATGGCCGTGGAGGCGGACTGGTCGGACCGGGCGGACGCGGTCGCGTACCTGGTCGAGGATTTGCGCCTGACCGCCGGAATGGCACGTCCATTCGACGAAGCCGGAACTCGAGCCTTCCTCGAACGGGACTTCGACCGCTCCGGAGGCTATCTGAGCGCCACCAACCACAGCGTCCTCTTTGAGATCGGCGAGACATGGCGGGGCCGGCTCGACGAGATGAACGTGCCGCTTCTCGTCCTTCACGGCACCGCTGATCCGGTCTTTCCGCCGACGCACGGAGAGACACTGGCGCGGACTGTGAAAGATGCGAAGTTCGTGAAGATCGAAGGTGGCGGCCACGAACTTCATCCCGGAGATTGGGAAGAGATCATTTCCGCCATCGACGAACATGTCGCAAGATCGATGTGCGTCTAGTAACAGAGACAAGCCAATTGGGGTAGATGATATCGGATCGTGCCCGGCCACTTCCCTATCGGGCGAAAGCCTCGAACGGATTGTCGTGGGTCAGGCGCACCAGTGTGCCGTCATCTATGCCCCGCCGTTTCAACTCGGGCAGCAAGACCGTGGAAAGATGGGTGTAAGGCTTGGGTGTCCCGCCCATCGGCAGCGCCGGATCGAACCAGCCCCGGTCATGGCTTAGCAACAGGCGGTCGCCGCAGCCAGCATCCAGCGCCTTGATCACCAGCTCCGCCACCTCGTTGTCCCCGGCCCGGCCGACATGGTCATACTCGATCCAGGCGCCCCGATCGGCAACGGCGACATTATAGCCGAAGTCCTTTTCTTCCTGCGTGTGGATCGAGATGAACCTGTCGGCCCGATAGCCTTCCGCCTCGATGACATCGAGCTGATCCATGACCACCCGTCCCATGATCGTATGACTGCCGATGACGGCGTCTGTCTGCGCCGCCGCGCGCGCGGCTGCCCGCAGGATTTTCGTCTCGAGCGCCGTCATCCCATCATCGCCGGCACTGAGCTTGATCCAGCCTGCCTGGAACCCGGTCTCGTCGATCTGCTCCGTCAGCTCGCGAAGCATCCACGCCTCCAGCTCCTTCTCGGAAGCATGGCGGACCCATTCGGGGATCCAGGGCTCGCGGTAATTGCCGGTGGGAACGACGATCGGAAAATCCGTCGCAAGTGACACGGCAAGATCGATATCCGCACGGCGTCCGACGCCGCCCGTCGAACATTCGACCAGTGCCGTCACCCCGAGCTTTTTGATCCGCTCGATCTCGGGGGCCATCAGCCGAACGACGTCTTCGATCTTAGCTTCGGCATAACCGGGTTGGTCGGGCGTCCTGAGGTCGACGAAGACGTGCTCGTGCGGGAGGATCATCCCAAGTTCGGATTTGCTCTTGGGCCCGAGCGTCGTGCGCAGATGTTTCAAGGTCTCTCCCCCACAGTTGCACCGGCTTTGCGTACAGCCCTCGACCGACACCGAAGCGTCGACACTGCCGCGAAAGTAGATCGTTACATGATGAAATCAATTGCTCGCTCGATGGAAATTCTGACAACCTGCCCCTTGATGTCGACTTCCAACCTAGGCCCTCCGGTAGCCATCCCGCTACCACTTCACGCTGAACCCAACCTTGGCGCCGACGGCGTTGCTGTCGCCAAAATCCTTGAGGCTGGTGCGGGCAAAGGCTTCGCCGTTGACGGCATAACGGTCGTCCGCCCAGCTGAGCGAGCCGCCCATGCCAAGGCCGGCCCAGAGCGCCTGGTTCTCACTGATAAGCTTGGTCCCCGAGACATCGATATCCGAGCCGTCGAGGAAGTCATAATAGAGATTGGCGATGCCGTAGAGCTTCGAGCGACTGATCTTTCCGTAGCCATCCTTCCAGTCGCTGTCATAATCGGCTGAGATGCCGAGACGGCCGGTCAGGCTGTCGCCGTCGTCGAGCGATGTGGCGGCGCCATAGGCATCGGTGAAGTCATCGAAACGCACGGAGGAATAAGCAAGCTGCGCCTGCGGCGTCAGCGACCACTGGTTGGTCAGCGCGATCCTCTGGCCGGCTTCGACGCTGAACCCATAGCCGAAGCCGTCATTGTCGTCTGCAAGCGTGGTGTGAAGCGTCGAGGATTTGAGATCACTGCTGTACCAGGTCACGCCAGCCTGCGTATCGATGTAGAAGCCGCTGTTGCCGTACCAGGTCAAGGTGCCGTCGAAGCCGTAGCCTGTGGTGTCGATGTCGCCCTTGCCGAAGCGCGAAGAGACGTCTGCCGAGGCCGTATCGACATGAAAGCTGAGCCCGCCGATCAGCATGCCTGCCCCGCTTTCGTGCAGCATTCCGTCGACGCCCGCCTGCAGCGTCCAGCTGTCGACGTCATATTCGGTGCCCGTCGTCGAAGTCTCCGGTTCGAAATGCGAATGCGTCCCGTCGATGCGGGTCCAGATCGCCTTGGAAGGGTCGTTCTGGGCGGCGGATTGGCCACCGTCCACTTCGCGGCCGCCGGTGCGCTGGCGCAGCGTGCCGAATTCGTTGAGGTTCTGCAGCACGCCGGCATAGGCCTCGTAGAGCGGCACGCTCGGCGCGTATAGCGGCCCGGTCGCGGTGCCTGCGGCATCGATAATGGCTGAGCGCAGATACCAGTCGCCATCGGCAGGCGTGCTGACGCCACCTTGGTAAAGTCGATAGGCATAGGCGCCGCCGACCACGGCCTGATCGCCCTCGAACACATAGTCGCCGAGCAGCGAGAAGGTGCCGGCCGACGTACCGCCGACATCGACGATCTTGATGCCTTCGACGGTTTGTCCGCCACCGCCCCCGAGGTTGGTCACCTTAACATCGGTGGTGCCTGATGTGTTGCCGGTGACGACGAGGCGGTCGGTCGCGGAAGTATCGTCGCCGAGCACGCTCTCGATCTCCAGAGTGCCGCCGCTGCCAATATAGTTACCTGATATCGTCAGCGTGCCGATGGAATTGCCCGGCGCCACCACGCCGGCATTGGTCACATCGCCGAAGATCGTGCCGGTGCCGCCGAGAATACCGACGCCCGATGTCGTGACCGGGCTGGCGATCGAGCCATTGACGGCGAGCCGGCCGCCGCTCACCGTCGTGGCGCCAGTATAGGTGTTGACGCCCGAAAGCGTCTGGCTGCCGCCGGTGACGGTCAGCCCACCCGTGCCGCCGATCACGCCCGCGAAGGTGTCGTTGGCATTAGCGATCGTCAGGGTTTGGGGCCCGAGCAGCACGGTGCCGCTGCCGGCCAGGCTCTGGATGGTCGGGGCTGCTGCCCCGGAAACGTCAAGAGCGCCGTCGGCGACAACCCGGCTGGAATTGGCGACGGCGCCGGCGCCGGAAAGGGCGAGGCTGCTGCCGAAATCGATCTGCGTCTCGCCGGTATAAATGCTGCTCGCCAGCAGGCTGAAGACACCGCCACCGGTGACGGTCAGGCCACCGACGCCGGTGAACCCGGACGCGGCGTCGGTGCCTACGGTGAAGCCGTTGGTATCGAGTGTCAGCCCGCCGGCGAGCAGATTGAGCTCGCTGCCGGAAAATCCGTTGATGAAGGTCGCGTTAGCGGCGGTAGCGCGCAGGATGCCATTGTTGAAATTGGCCTGGCTCGCGCCGGAGCCGCCCCGCAAGGATAGGGTCTGCAATGTGCCACCGGCTGTGATGTTGAGCGTGCCGGACCCTGCAGCGAGGTTGCCCAAGGTCGTGCCCCCTCCCGCCGTAACTTGCCCGCCGTTCTCAATGTTGAGTGTGCCAGTACCCGAAAAACCAACAAAAAAAGTCCCCGCGGGTATGTTCCACTGCGATCCTGGGCCGGTGACGGTGACGATGCCGGTGGTCCCAGCCGCAGCTGCGAGCCGCGACGAGCCCGTGCTTGTCAGGGTGCTGCTATTCTGTATCGTCAAAATGCCGTGCGCTGGTCCCCCTTGGCCGACTTGTGTTGCCCCTACCGAGACGCTGACCGGCCCAGTGACACCGAGGATGGCAGGCCCCTAGGACGGTACGCCAATCGTACTGATTGACGGTTGTACCGGCACTGGGAGCTATACCGCCCGCCCAATTGCTCCCGTCAGTCCAGTCACTGCTTGTTGCTCCGATCCAATTTTGGGCCGAGGCCGTTCCGGCGGATAGGGCCATAAGCACCACCCCACATGCTGTCAGGAGGACAAGGTGCCGCCCTTTGAACTCCCGATGCTTTCCCGCGCTTCTTGAAGTGGGCGCTGCGAACGAGCAGCCAAGGCTCAGTGCCGCCAGGCAGATCGCTGACAGGCGCTTCTGCTGGCTGGTCCTATGAAACACATCGCCCGCCCGCATAATGCCGCCTCACAAAAATGCTCTTTTAGATTGATTTAAAACACGTTTTGTCGAATCCGCAACTAAATCGCGATTACAATTGACGAATGTTAAGGAATTATGATGGTCTTTGGGCGCTGAAAATGGCCATGAAGGCAAAGCCGTGGATCGGCCATCCGACTGACGGTAGCCGAAACATCGCAGCACTTGCTTTCCCTGCAGCGGCTGGCCGCCCGCTGCCCACGCCGCATCGACAACTCGCCTTGTCTCCTTTTTGCCTCTCCCGGCCCTTCGCATAGCTCAGGGCGTTCGGCCCGCTTTGCGGGACCGGGCCTCACCACAGTGGCGCATCGCGCTCACCCCGGTGGCGCGGGCGCTCACTTCGGCCGGCTGATCGCGCGGACCTTGCCGCTGGCGCCGCCACCGCAAAAGAAGCAGTCGGCACCGTCGGATTCGAGGCCGGAGACGCCGGTGCCCTCGGGCATCTCCAGCCGCTCCAGGACCTCGCCGGTTTCGGGGTCGATGCGTCTGACGTCGCTGTCATCGCCCTCCCAGGTTCCGTGCCAAAGCTGGCCGTCGACCCAGGTGACGCCTGTCACGACGCGGTTGGATTCGATCGTGCGGAGGATCTTGCCAGTTTCCGGGTCGATCTGATGGATCCTGCGGCCGCGGTGCTGGCCGACCCAGAGCGAGCCTTCGGCCCAGGCAAGGCCGGAATCGCCGCCATTGCCGGGCGCCGGGATGGTGGAAAGGATACGACCGGACTTCGGGTCGATCTTGTGAATGACATCCTCGGCGATCTGATAGAGGAACTCTCCATCGAAAGCCGTACCGGCATGGGACGCAACCTCGATCGAGCGCACCACCTCGCCGCTTGCAGGATCGAGCGCGTTCAGCCTGTCGCCGGAGGCGAACCAGACATGCTCACCATCGAAGGTGACGCCGTTGACGCGCTCGGCGCCGGGAAAGGGTCCATATTCACGGATGATCGTCGCAGCCGATTTTTTCATCTCTTCCATCCTGTTTGCCCGTTGACCAGGGCCATCTTCGTCAGTCAGGCCATACTAGTCGCTTGGCAGAGGTCCCGGGAGTAACAAGATCGTCGGGAAACCGGGAAGCGGCGGGCTCATCCAGCGCCGCGCCCGCCCGCGACCGAAGGATTGCACCTTGCCCTCCTCCGCAAGTGAATCCAGTGCCCGCTGCACGGTGCGCGGGCTGGCGCCGAGCGCGATCGCCAGCGCCGAACTCGACCACGCCTCGCCATCGGCGAGAAAGGCGAGCACCGCCCCATGCTGTCCTTCGACCAACGGCGCCAGCACGGCGATCTCTCCGGCACGGCGCGGCGAAAGCGCAAAGCCGCGTTTCGTCGCCGAGACCTCGGCGAGCGCCCGCAGCTCGGCACGCAGCCGGCCGATCTCGACGCGTAGCCGGGCACGATGCGATTCATCGGCATGTTTGCCGCGGAAGGCGCGCGCGATGAGCGTACCCCTGGCCATATCCCCCGGCCAAGCTTCGGCAAGCGTCCGGGCGAGCGTGAAAAGCACCGGCCGCGTTGCCAGCGACACCGAAAGCTGATCGTCGCGCACGACATGGCGGCAGGCATCGACGACGAGCGTGCCCGAACCAAGCAGCTCTTCCACCTCCTCGAGCAGCAGCGGGCTTTCCCGCCAGCGCGAGATCAGCCGCGCCACCGGCGCGCTGAGCACGCGGGCGGCATTCTCCACCTCCGCCGTCAGCACCGGCATGTCGGCCTCGCGCGCCGCCTGTCTCGCCCGGTCAAGCGCCGCTCGCGCCGCTTTCGTCTGCAGGCGCCGGATCGCGATGCCCGCAACCACCAGCTCATGGGCAGCCCTTGCCGCCGGCGGCAGCGGCGTCGGGTCAAGTGTTTCCAGCGCCCGCTCAGCCTCGTCGAGCCGGCCGATCAGCACCAACCGGCGAAGCTCGACATTCCTGGCATGGGCGGCATTGACCCTGTCGCCATGCGCTTCGAGCACCTTGCGCGCCGCCTCCAGCGCCTTGGGCGGCCAGGTGAGATCGCGCGAGACCAGCGCGATCTCGGCCTCGGCGACTACGCAGCGGGCTCGCGCCATCGCCTCCCTTGGGCCGAAAGCACGCGCCGCACTCTTCAACAGCGCCTTGGCACGGACCAGATCACCGAGCTGCGCCATCGCAATGCCACGCAGCGCCAGCGCGGGCGCATCGTCGCGCAGCGCCACCCGCTTCAGCGCGCCGAGCGCATCGCCTGTTGCCAGCGCTCGCGCCGCCGCCGTGATCAGCGAGTCCATTCAAATCCCGTCACACTTGTCACTCCCGCCATTTCCCCACTCGGCCTTAGATTTGTCGTCGACCGGCAAGCAAGCCTGCGCCGGATGCTACGACGAGAGACAGGCAAAGGAGAAGACCCATGACGGCACAGCTGAACGCAACACGCCAGCAGTGGCTGGCAGCAAGGCTCGATCTGCTCGAAGAGGAGAAGGAACTGACCCGGCAGAGCGACGCGCTGGCGATCAAGCGCCAGCAATTGCCGCGTGTCAGGATCGACAAGCAATACCGCTTCGACACCGACGACGGCAACATCTCGCTAAAGGATCTCTTCGGCGGCCGCTCACAGCTTCTCGTCTATCACTTCATGTTCGGGCCGGATTATACAGCGGGATGCCCGTCCTGCTCGTCGATCGCCGACGGTTTCAACGGCTTTTTCGTCCATCTTGAAAACCACGATGTCGCCTTTTGGGCGGTCTCGCGCGCGCCGCTCGCAAAGCTCGAAGCGTTCAAGCGGCGGATGGACTGGAGCTTTCCCTGGGCCTCCTCCTTCGGCAGCGACTTCAACGGCGATTTCAGCGTCTGGTTCTCTGCCGAGCAGCAGCACCAGGGCGAGGTAGACTATAATTACCGCCGCGAACCGCCCGCTCCCGAACCGCTCCCAGGCAGGACTGTCCAGGAGTGGCAGCCCCGCGACAGCGAAGCCCCGATCGCTCAGATCGCCGCCATGACCGGCACCGACGTTCCCACCTATACCCGCGACCGGCCGGGCGTCAGCGCCTTCGAGCTTATCGACGGCGCCGTCTACCACAGCTATTCCAGCTATGCGCGCGGGCTGGACGGGTTATGGGGCATGTATCAATGGCTCGACCGCGCACCCAAGGGCCGCAACGAAACCGGCATCTGGTGGCGCCATCACGATCGCTACGGCAAGGAATGACGCCGATGCTGCTCTCCGCCCACACTCCAGAGCGAGGCGACGGCAACGCCGCTCTCAACGCCGCCGAATGGCTCTCGCTGGCCGCCTCAGCAGACGGATCAGCTGCTAAGCCGAGCAGTGGCATGGCAAGCCCGGGCGGCCGGATCGCCGCCCACAGCGCCAACTGGCTGTCGCTCGCCGCCGCCCCGACATTCGCGGTCATGGCGCTGCTGACGGCCACCACTGGCAGCGCCGACATGATCTGCACGACGACGCCGGATACCTTCGCGATGGGCGGAATGGTGCCGATGTACCTGCTGATGAGCGGCTTCCACCTGGCGCCCTGGCTACGGCTCGCCGCCGGCTGGCGGGCATAAGCCACCGATCACGCGCCGCGACGGCGCCGGTATCTCTTCTCCCCAGCGGGGAGAAGAGGGAGCAAGCCTCACTTCCGCTCAACCGCGTCCGGCCTTACCCCCTTACCAAAGCGACCAAGTTCATGCCCTCACCTCGATAAAGTCGATCGGCCCGCCGGCAACACCGTCGTCGAAGACCGCGCAGGAGAGCTTGCCGCCGAAGACGCAGCCGCTGTCGATGTTGGTGCGGTTTCCTGTTGTCACCGGGTTGGACAGCGACGGCGTGTGGCCGTGGACCAGATGCTTGCCCCAATAGTCGCTGGACCAACCGGGAGGGAACCGTAGCCAGAGAAGATCGTCCTCGCTCTGCTGTTCCAGCGGAAACGCCGGATCGACGCCGGCATGGACGAAGATGCGATGCCGGTCGACATGCATGAGCGAACGACCAGCCGCCCATTGCAAATGCTGGGGCTGAACTCTGCCGCCATAGGATATTTCGGTCTCCAGCCCGCCGTTGCCGAGCCACACGGCTCTGCTCTGACCGTCGGCATAGGCAGCGACCATCATATCCTCATGATTGCCTTTCAGGCAGATCCATCTCCACGGGTCCGATGGACCGGCGATGATCCGGTCGAGGACGCTTTTGCTGTCAGGCCCGCGATCAATATAGTCGCCAACGAAGACGACGGTCCCTTCAGACGCATAAGCCTCGATCCGATCGATCATCCTGTTCAGCGGATCGATACAGCCGTGGATATCTCCTATGGCGAACGTGTAGCGCATGCTTAATTTTTAGCGCCTGTCGGGGGCCAGGTGAAGTCCGGATCGTGCGGCGGATCTCAATACTGCCGACAGAAAATCCGACTCATTTCCCGGCACTTACGGCAATTGCCTCGCCTTTGGCTTGAGTTCACATATTGATCGCCGCATCGGCCGTCGAGGAGCCGATCCGCGGATGGGTCAGCATTGCTAGCCAGCTCTCTTCAACAACTGGCTGGCCAGCTCGATGCAATCAACCGGCCAATATAGTTCAGGCCTTGGATGCGCGACCTTTGGGTTTCCCTCGTATGGTCGGCAGGAAAGTATCGATTCACGCCATCGCCTGGGAATTGCACACTCTCCATGAATCGCACCGAGCAGAGCTCCGGCAATCGCTGCGTTCGTATCGGTATCGCCACCATTTGAGACGGTGCTCACTACGCCGTCCTCCAAGGAATTCGAATGCAGCAATTGAAAAATGGCATTCTGAAACGCGGTCAGGACCCAGCCTTGCTGATTCACGAAGTCCTTTGGCGGTTCCTTTTCGGCGGCGGCGATTGCATCACGAATGCTGTGATCAACACCAAGTTCATCGGACCATTTTCTGATCGTCTGATAAACATCTCGAGGCGTCGGGCCTTCGGCAATTGCGTACGATAGCGCGCGAGCGAAGAGATTGTTGATCTGCCGGCACACGAGGTTCGGATGTGTGATGATGGCGTCCTGTTCCGCCCACAAACCGACCTGTTCGGTTGGAAACTGAGATCCAAAAATGCCGAGAGGTGACACGCGCATGAGCGCACGGTTGGCTTGGCTTTGGTGGTCAGGCTCGTAGCGAATTCCATTATATACCGTCCGGCCAATGTCGAAAGGCTTGGATGCTAGCCAGTCTTCATAGGCCCTTCGGGCAGCGTCTTGAACGTATGCGCCTTCCGCGACAATCGATCTGGCCAAAGCCAGCGCCATCTCGGAGTCATCAGTTGGCTGACCGGCAATGGTGTTCCATGTGCCGCCATCATGAATTTCGCGAACGCCATGGGGATACTTCTGGCGTATTTCTTGGGGTGCCTGAAACTCCACCAGGGAGCCAAGCGCATCTCCTGCCAGTTGACCGAGAATACAGCCGATTGCACGGGACGTCGTTGTATTATCTATGATTTTCATGCCGCCTCTGGCGAGTAGTGAAGCGCCTTGATACGATCACCCTGTCATGCGAGTGGCGTAACGCCGCTAAGCGACGATACTAATCCGCTCAGGTTTCCGCTAGTCGTTACGACGTTCGAGCGACCGCTATCGGCACAAAATAAAATCCCTCATCCGCCTGCCGTGACCTCGCTCCTTCCATTCACGTGTCGCATGGCAAGTCCCCCGCCCCGTTAGGTGAGGGGTAGTGTCTTGCGGCTCGTCTGCTTTGAGTGAGTGCCCTTGCCAGACTTTCCGCCAGCGCGCCGAGCTATCACCCCTCGACAAAACCCCGCCGGATCGCCTCCCAGCTTTCCACATCCGGCGCCAGCAGCAGCCGGCCCCTGGCCATCGCAGGACGATAGGCTTCGCCGCTGAGCAATGCCCCGTAGCCGCCAGCTTCGTGATGGATCAGCACGCCGGCGGCGTGGTCCCAGGGTTTGAGCTCGGCGTTGAGCGAAAAGCTCATCGCCCCTGATGCCACCGCCCGGTATTCATAGGCCGAGCAGCGCCATGTGGTGGTGCGGGAAAAGTGCAACAGGCTCCGAGCGTAGACCGGCTGCGCCTCGGCGGGGAACATATGCAGCGGCACGAAGCCGTGCATTTCCCCGATCGGCCCTGGCGGCGCGACGCTGAGCCGGGTCCTGGTGCCATCACGGGCGATATGCCAAGCGCCCTGCCCCGGCCGTGCGGCAAGGAAATCGCCCGTCACGGGATAGTGGATCAGCCCGGCCACCGTCTCGCCGCCGGAGACGATCGCCACGATCATGCCGAACAGCGGCAGGCCGTGGGCAAAATTCCAGGTGCCGTCGACAGGATCGATGATGATGGCGAGATCGGCGTCGCCAAGCCGCGTCAAAATGGCGGGATCGGCCGAAACCGCTTCCTCGCCGACCAGCAGCGCCTCGGGAAAGTGCGCCGACAGCGCTTCGGTGAGCCGCCGCTCGGCGCCGAGATCGGCATCGGTCACCAGATCGTCGGGCGCCGTCTTGGTGCGAATACCCTCGGCGGTGACGCCGAGGAAGCGGGGCAGGATCTCTGCCTCCGCCGCCCGGCGCATATCCTCCATCACGGCGGAGAATATGTCGTCCGACACATTCCTCATCCGCGGCGCGCCTCGATATAGGCCTTGAGCGCCGCCGGCTGGTCGGTCTGGATGACGCTGATGCCGGCCGCCATCATCCGCCCCCAGATCGCATCGGGATCTTCAAGTGCCGCACTGTCGGTCAGGCCGCAGCAGGAGACCGGATCGAGCGTGTTGACCCAAAGCGAGATTCCGGCGTTGCGCAGGCGCTCGTGCTGGCCGGCCAACGTCTCCAACTCATCGAATTTGGCTTCGCACATGAAGGGGCGCGCCGCGATGACTGCCTTGGCGGTCTCTTCGGCGCTCCCGAGCCTGAAGAACGCCTGGCCCATGAACGGAATGCCGTCGATGCCGGACTGCCTGGCGAGCCAAGCCAGCGCCTCCGGCGTGTCGGCGCGAGCCTTGAGATCGACCTGATCGGCCATGCCCATCTCTTTGACCTTGGCGGCGACGATGCTCATCATCTCGAGGTCCTTGAGATCGAGATCGACGAAGATGCGGCCACGCACGGTTTCGAGCACCTGTTCCAGCGTTGGAATGGTCTGCGTCGTGAACGGCTGGTCCGGCCCGCCATCGGCCATGCGCAGCCGCAGGCTGGTGATCTCGGCGATCGTCATCTCCTTGGGGACGCGGTCGATGCCGCCCATGCGTTCGAGCGTGTCGTCGTGCAGGATGAACAGCACGCCATCGGCGCTCTGGCGGATATCCACCTCGACGATGTCATAGCCGCCGGCAATCGCATTCTCGATCGCGGCAAGGCTGTTTTCGGGAGCCTGATGCCAGGCACCCCGATGGGCGACAATGGCGCAGGGGCGCGACGGGTCGGCAATGTGGTCGATATATTTCATGGGGATGTCCTTTAGTTTGCGCCGAATGCGCCTGGCATGGCCTTGCCGCTCTCCGCATCGAAGAGATGCAGGCGGGAGGCAGGGAGATTGAGAAAGAGTTGGCTATGATCCGGTATTTCAGCGCCGAAGGGCGTGGCGATCCTGACTACCGAGCCGCCGAGCTCGGCTGCCAGGATCGAATGCGAGCCGAGATCCTCGCGAAAACGCAAAGCTGACGTGACCACATGTCCGTTGGCCCCGCCGTCGATCAGAATATCCTCGGGGCGGATGCCGAGCTGATAGGCGCCGGTGAGCCGCGCTTGCGCCACCACCTGCCCGTCGGCGAGCCGGAGGACGGCGCCGTCGCCGGTGACCGGCAGGATGTTCATCGGCGGTGCGCCGATGAATCTGGCGACGAAGACCGAGGCCGGATGGTGATAGATCGCCTTCGGCGTGTCGAATTGTTCGATCCGGCCCTTGTTGAGAATGAGGATGCGATCAGCAAGCGTCATCGCCTCCACCTGGTCATGGGTGACGAAGACGGTGGTGGCGCCGATGCGCCGGTGCAGATCGGCCAGTTCGACGCGCATGTCGTGCCTGAGTTGGGCGTCGAGGTTGGAAAGCGGCTCGTCGAATAGAAGCACGCCGGGTTCGCGCACGATGGCGCGGCCGATCGCGACGCGCTGGCGCTGGCCGCCGGAGAGATGCCCGGGCTTGCGGCCGAGATAATCGGAAAGGCCGAGCATCTTCGCCACCGCCCCGACCCGCTCGATGCGCTCGGCCTTCTGCATGCCTGATACCTTGAGGCTGTAGGCGATGTTGTCGAAGACGCTCATATGCGGATAGAGCGCATAGTTCTGGAACACCATGGCGCAGCCGCGATGTTTCGGCTCCAGATCCTGCACCTGCCGGCCGCCGATGACGATTGTGCCGCCGCTCACCCGCTCCAGCCCGGCGATCATCTGCAACAGCGTGGACTTGCCGCAGCCGGAGGGACCGAGCACGACGGTGAATTCGCCGGCCCTGAGCTCGACATCCATCGGCGGAATGACGACGGTCTCGGCGTCATAGGCCTTGCTGACGCCTGAGAGCGTGATGTTTGCCGCAGCGGCGCGGATGGCCATGTCGATGGCGTTCATGGCTATTTCTCCGTGAGAACCAGGCCCTGGACGAGGTAGCGCTGCAGGAGCGCGATCATCGCCAGCGGAATGATGGAGATGATGACGGCGCCGGCCATGATCATCGGGAAATCGGGGATTTCTCCTTCGGCATCTGGAACGAGCCGCGCCAGGCCGACGACGGCGGTCTGCATATCGGGCGTCGAGGCGGCGACCAGCGGCCAGAGATATTGCGTCCAGCCGCCGAGGAAGGTCAGTATGAAGAGCGCGGCGAAACTGGTGCGCGACAGCGGCAGCAGGATGTCGAAGAGGAAGCGGATCGGCCCTGCCCCATCCATCCGCGCCGCCTTGAACAGATCCTTGGGCAGCGTGAGGAAGAACTGGCGGAACAGGAAAGTGCCGGTGCCATGCGCCACAAGCGGCGCGATCAGGCCGAAATGCGTGTTCAGCACGCTCAATTCGAGATGGACCGGCGCGCCGAAGACTCCTGTTATCAAGCCGTTAAGCCCGGTGACATCAAGCAGCGCATTGACCGGCGAAAACACATTCGACGCCACTTGGTAGGTGGTAATGACGCGGATCTCGATCGGCAACATGATGGTCGCGAGGATCAGCGCAAAAGCCACGCCCGCCCAGCGGACGCGGAAATAGACGATGGCATAGGCCGACAGGAAAGACAGGACGCAGGTCGCGAGTGCATCGCCAGAGGCGACCACCAGACTGTTGAGCATCTGGACCGGGATTGATGTCTCGGTGAAGACCCGCGCCATGTTGGAAAGGAGCTGGTCGCCGGGATACCAGGCAAGCCCGTTACGCAGCATGAATTCGTAGGATTGCGAGGCGGTGGCGAGCGTCAGATAGAGCGGCCCGAGGATATAGACGATGCCGACGATAAGGACGAGGCTGGCTGCGATGTTGAGGGAACGTGCGTTTTCGATCATGGGTCACCGCTCGTAGTTGATGCGCCGGCCAAGCAGCAGGAACTGGGCGGCGGTGAGAAGGACGACGAAGACCATCAGGATCGCCGTCTGGGTCGAGGCGCCGGAGAGGTCGTATCCGCTGAAGCCGTCGGTGTAGATCTTGTAGACAAGCAGCGTCGTCGCCCCGCCCGGGCCGCCATCGGTGATCGTATCGATCAGCGCGAAGGCCGAGGTAACGCTTTCGGTGAATTCGAGCACCAGCGTCAGGAAGAGTTGCGGCATAATGAGGGGCAGTTGCACATCGAAGATGCGCCGCCACGGCCCTGCCCCATCCATCGCCGCTGCCTGCTGCATGGTCTTCGGGATGGATTGCAGGCCGGCGAGCAGGATGACGAAATTGAACGGGATGCCGCCCCAGACATGGGCTGCAATCAGCGTGATGAAGGCATCCGTGCCGTCGATGCCAGGCGCCCATATGCCGGGAAAAGCGCTGTTGAGCGGCGCCAGCATGCCGACGAAGGGATTGAAGATGAAGGCGAAGACGACGCCGATCGAAGCGCCCGCCACCCCCTTCGGCCAGATCAGCACGTTGCGCGCCGGCAGCGCCAGGCGGATCTTCCGGTCGGCCGCGAGCGCAAGGATCAGCGGGATCAGCACCGCAAGCGTGGATGCCGTGACCATGAAGATGATTGTGCGCCAGCCGGCCTCCCAGAATTCGGGATCTGCGAGTACCCGCGCGAAATTATCCCAGCCGACGAACATCGAGCCGCCGCCGAACGGGCGCTCGAGGAAGAACGACCAGTAGAAGGCCTGAAAAACCGGCACGTAGAAAAAGAGCGCGATCAGCAGCATGAGCGGCGCCACCAGCAGAAGCGGCAGCCAGCGATGGCTGAAGAGAGAAGATTCCGACGTCATGGAAAACCCTGCATTGGAAGACCGGCACGGGCGTATGCCCCGTGCCTGACGCACGGGAGCGCTTGGGGCGCACACCCGTGCGTGGGATGTCGGGATCACTGCAGCTTCACGCCCTTGTAGGTCTGCTCGAAGCGGCGCAGCAGCTCGTCGCCGCGTTTCTTGGCATTGTCGAGCGCCACCTGCATGGTCTCACCACCGGCGAATGCCTTCTGGGTTTCTTCCATGAACACCTGGCGGAACTGCACGTAGAAGCCGAGGCGGATGCCGCGCGTATCCGGCGTGCGCGGCTGGTTCATCGATTGGATGCCGAGGGCGGCCGTCGCATATTTCGGCGAATTCGCCTCGCCGCTCTTGGCGATCGCATCCATCACGTCGTTGGTGACGGGGACGTAGCCGGTGGCGGCGGTCAGAAACATCTGCTGCTCGGGACGGCGCACGAAGTCGAGAAAGGCCTTGGCGCCTTCGACTTCGGCCTTATCGTGATCCTTCATGATGTAGATCGAGGCGCCGCCGACAAGCGTGTTGTGGCGCTCATAGCCCTTGTACATCGGCGCCAGGCCGACGGTGATCTCGTACTTGCCTTCGAAAGCCTTGGCCGAGGCGGTATAGGAACCCGAAGAATTCTCCATCATCGCGCATTCGCCGGTGTTGAAGGCGGCGGTGAAGTTGCCGGCCTTGGTATCGGCATTGAGCTTGACGAGCCCTTCCTTGCGCCAATCCACAAGGTTCTGCAGATGCTTGGCGGCGAAGGTGGTGTTGAACACATATTCGCCGTCAAGGCCGTCAAAGCCGTTATGCTTTGAGGCGATCGGCAGGCCGTGGCGGGCGGAAAACTGCTCGAGCACGCGCCATGTATCGCCGTCGGTGGTGAAGGGGCATTCATGACCTGCAGCCTTCAGCTTGCGGGCGGCCTCGATGACCTCTTCCCAGGTCGTTGGCGTCGTGGTGACGCCGGCTTTCTCAAGCTCGGTCTTGTTGGTGTAGAAGAGCAGCGTCGAGGAATTATAGGGCTGCGCGAAAAGCTTGCCGCCTGATGTTTCGTAATAGGCGCGTGCGCCGGCGATGTAATTGTCCCACTTGACGTCCGGCAGCACATCCTGGACCGGCACGACGGCATCCGACAGCATCAGGTCGAGCGTGCCGGCATCGAAAAACTGGATGAGGACGGGATGGTTATGGGCGCGGAAGGCGGCGATCGCCTTCTGCATCGACACTTCATAGCTGCCCTGGCCGACGCAGGTGACGTGATGCGCAGATTGCGCGGCATTGAAAGCGGCGCACTGATCCTGGATCGCCTTTTCGGCGGCGCCGGTATTGCCGTACCAGAATTCGATATTGGCGGCCTGCGCAGAACACGCGCCCGCCATCAGCGCGGCCGCAGCCGCCAGAATGGAAATCTTCATCTTGCCCTCGCCTGTTTTGATAGCCGGGTTCATGCCCGGCACCGTGACGGAACTTTATTACAAGCAGCGTGTAACAATTTAGTGACGCCTACAAGACACTTGTCGCGGAACGATGCTGCTGCTATAGGGTGAATGAGCTAAGTGGCCAGGAATACAACAATAATTACTACACCTCGATAGTAATTTTTTGACGAAGGAGGTGTTTGATATGGCCTATTTTCCGGAGCCGCTGATCGCGCCGCACTTCCTGCGCGAAGGCGGCGGCGTCGTCTCCTCGAACGAGCGCGACCTGCTGAAGCTGATCTGGCGCAATCCCGGCCTTTCCCGGTCGGAAGTCACCGCCCACACCAATCTCACCCAGCAATCCGTCTACCGCATCATCGACCAGCTGGAGGAGCGCGGCATCGTTTCCTTCGGCTCGCCGAAGCCCGGCGCCGGCCGCGGCCAGCCGAGCCCGACGCTAAGGCTCGACGGCCGCTACGCCTATTCCTGCGGCATCTCTGTCAACACCGACGTGATCGGCATCTGCCTGATGGATATATCGGGCAATGTGCTGGCCGAAAGCAGCATCGCCCTACGCGAACGCACCATGGCCCAGGCGCTCGACCTCGTTCGCGAGCAGCTGATCGAACACCAGAGGGCGAACAATCTTTCCGAAGAGGCCTTCTTCGGCATCGGCTTTGCCATTGCCGGCTTTCACGTCAGCGGCACACGCTTCAATGCGCCGCTGCCGCTGCATGAATGGTCGCTGATCGAGCTCGGGCCGCTGTTGTCGGAATTTTTCAACAAGCCGGTCTGGGTGCACAACGGCGCCAAGACGGGAGCCATCGCCGAATCCATGTTCGGCGTCGGCCGTTACATGAAGCACTTCGCCTATCTCAGCTTCAATTACGGCTTCGGCGGCGGCCTGATCACCAACGGCGAACTGCTGCATAACGGCATCGGCAATGCCGGCGAATTCTCAGGCATCTACGACGCCGAGGAAAACAAACGCCGGCCGGCCTTGCAGTACCTGATCGAAAAACTCAACCGCAACGGCGTCGACGTTCCCTCGATCAGCTATATGCGCAAGCATTTCGATCCGAAATGGCCGGGAGTGACAGAATGGGTTGATGAAGTGACGCCGGCCTATAACCGCCTCATCAATGCGATCTGGGCGATCTACGACCCGCAGGCGATCATCTTCGGCGGTCAGGTCCCTTACGCTCTGGCGCAGATGCTGATCGACCGGACCGAGATCTACGACCGCCCCCGCTACGGCGTGCCGCGCCCCCGCCCGAAGCTTGTCATCTCCGAAATCGCAAGCGACGCCTCGGCCATGGGTGCCGCAGTGACCCCGTTCAAATCGGCCTACTATTGAACCCGCCGCTTCCTCGGCATCCGAAACCGACTCCCGCCCAGCCGCTTACGGCAATTCCCTCTGCTTTTGCTTGAGGAAATCGATGAGCAAGCGGCGGTGGGCGGGAAGCACAGTTTTTCGCCCTCACTCGACGCAGGCGATTTTCGCCCGGCCGGTCCTGCGCTATGATCTGATTCTGGCGCAGCCCACGCCTCCTCCCTCCACCGGGAAAGCAGATTTCATGCGGGGCCACCTGAAACCGAACCGACTGTTCGAGCATCTTGCATAAGGAGGGATTGCGGAAACCGCTCGCAATAGGAGGTTTGTGAATGAAGATGTCTGCGCCTATTTATCACCTCAAACGTAAAGCCAAGGCGTTGTCGCGCGCCGAGGGCATACCGCTGCACCAGGCACTCGACCGCATGGCCCAGGACGAAGGCTACAGCGGCTGGAGCCTGCTTGCGGCAAAAGCAGCGGCGGAAGCACCCGCCGGCAAGCTGTTTCAGCAATTGCTGCCTGGCGATCTCCTGCTCGTCGGCGCCCGGCCCGGTCACGGCAAGACCCTGATGGGCCTCGAACTCGCCGTCGAGGCGATGAAATCAGGCCGTCCCGGTGTGTTCTTCTCGCTGGAATATACGGAGGAGGATATTGTCGATCGCTTCCGCGCCATCGGCGTCGACCGGGCGCAATTCGAGCGTCTGTTCGAATTCGACGGCTCCGACGCTATCAGCTCCGCCTACATCGCCGAGAGACTGGCGTCCGCACCGCGCGGCACGCTCGTCGTCATCGACTATCTTCAGCTGCTCGACCAGAAGCGGGAGAACCCCGAACTCTCCGTCCAGGTCCGCACTCTAAAGGCTTTCGCCCGCGAGCGCGGCCTGATCGTGGTTTTCATCTCCCAGATCGACCGATCCTACGAGCGATCGCAAAAGCCCCTGCCTGATATCGCCGATATCAGATTGCCGAACCCGCTCGACTTGAAACTGTTCGACAAGACGTGCTTCCTGAACAACGGCCAGGTGGCGTTTCAGGCTGCGCGTTAGGGACGCCGATTAGAATCCGGTCGCAGGCCTCACACATGGCCCGCGACCGGGGATGAGAGAGGGCGCAGCACTGCGACGAATCTCTTCTACCCAGCGGGGAGAAGTGCCGGAGCGATAGCGAGGCGATGAGGGGTGAGCGGCGAAGCCGTGAATGCGCGGAGCGTAAGCGAAGGGCAATAATGACTGGCGTGCCGTGCGGCCCCCCTCATCCGACCCTTCGGGCCACCTTCTCCCCGCTGGGGAGAAGAGGGAGCAAGCCGTACGCCCAATCCAAACATCTTCTCTTGTCAGATCAGCTTGATTTCGCCCCAGACAATCCTGGTGCGTACGACAAAGCTCAACCGATCATGATTCGAATAGGCGCGTAGCAATTCAGAGAGTTCCGCGTCGAAGGTTGCGATACGATCGCCGAGTTTCGAAGGTGCGAAGGTGTCGCGCGAATGCTGGCAGGATACGAAATCCTGGACGCATTGCTCGAAGGGATGCTTCGATATGAAGTCCTCGCTGCCATGCGGGTCAAGATAGCTCTGGTAGCTGCGCATGCCCTCGGACCGTCTGCCGTGATCGAAAGGCTGGCCGGTCACCTCAGGAACCCACTTCCCCAGGAATGAATGCCAATCCGATTGCCAAGCAGGCTCGAACGGGTCGTCGCCGGAAACCACCGCCATGACATGGCCTGGCGCGGCATTCGCCAGAAGATGCGGAAACAGCCTGGCATGATCCATCCAGTGAATACTGGCTGCTGCGACAGTCAGATCGAAGCGTTGGCCATCGGTCGGGAAATCCTCGGCGAAACTTTCGATCCAGCGGATATTCTCAGCCCCGCCGCCCGGCAGCGATCTGCCCAGCGCAATCATATGCACGGAAGGATCGACCGCCGTGACACTCCCAAACGAACTTGACAGCGGGCGGGAGATTTTCCCCGGCCCGCAACCGATATCCGGCAGATGCTCCGACCGCGGAGCGATCGCCAGAAGCTTTCGAAAGACGGCATCGGGATAAGGCGGACGATACCGGTAATTTGCTACGACGTCGATTTCCTCGAAGGAGGAGCCCCTGCGCTGGTCCATCAAAACTCCATGCTCACGCCGCAGCCGGCGGGGGCTGTAACACGCGTTTATGTCAGGGGTTTAGCGCGGCGTAACAATCTCTCTGTCGGTTATAGCGGCGGATGGCAGGCCAATGCCGCAGAAGTGATACGCCGAACTCATCCGGTTCCGATTGTCTTTCGGGCCGAAATTATGCCATGACCCATCAACCCCAGACACAACGGATCAAGGTGCGGCATCAGCATGAAGAAGATCGGTTTCCTCTCGTTCGGGCACTGGACGCCCTCACCCCAGTCGCAGACACGCTCCGCCGGCGATGCGCTGCTGCAGTCGATCGAGCTTGCGGTGGCGGCCGAGGAGCTCGGGGCTGACGGGGCGTATTTTCGCGTGCATCATTTCGCCCGACAGCTGGCCGCACCCTTCCCGCTGCTATCAGCCGTCGGTGCTAGAACCAACCGGATCGAGATCGGCACTGCCGTCATCGATATGCGCTACGAGAACCCGCTTTATATGGCCGAGGATGCCGGTGCCGCCGACCTCATTGCCGGCGGCCGCCTGCAGCTCGGCATCAGCCGCGGTTCGCCCGAACAGGTGATCGATGGCTGGCGCCATTTCGGCTACGCCCCACCCGAAGGCCAAAGCGACGCCGACATGGCCCGCCACCATGCCGAAGTCTTCCTCGAAGTGCTGCGCGGCGACGGGTTTGCCAAGCCGAACCCGCGGCCGATGTTTCCCAATCCGCCCGGCCTCTTGCGCCTCGAGCCGCATTCCGAGGGCCTGCTCGAGCGCATCTGGTGGGGCGCGAGCTCGAATGCCACCGCCGTCTGGGCGGCCAAGCTCGGCATGAACCTGCAGAGTTCGACGCTGAAGGACGATGAGACGGGCGAGCCGTTCCATGTCCAGCAGGCCGACCAGATCCGGGCATACCGCGCGGCCTGGAAGGAAGCCGGCCACACGCGCCAGCCGCGCGTCTCAGTCAGCCGCAGCATCTTCGCGCTGGTCGACGACCGCGACCGCGCCTATTTCGGCTACGGCAACGACGAGGGCGACAAGATCGGCTTCATCGACGAGAAAACCCGGGCGATCTTCGGTCGCAGCTATGCCGCCGAACCCGATGCCCTGATCAAGCAGCTCGCCGAAGACGAGGCGATCGCCGAGGCCGACACGCTGCTGCTGACCGTCCCCAACCAGCTCGGCGTCGAATACAACGCCCATGTCATAGAAGCGATCCTGACCCATGTCGCGCCTGCGATGGGTTGGCGCTAATGTCCCGGGCAAGCCGTCTTCGTCGGCAAGGCTCCAGCACTCTAAAGCGCGTCGCGTTCGACCGGATTCATGCGACGCGCTTTAGATCTTTATTTTTCTGCATGTCGTTGTCCCAAAACCGCTGCACACTTTTAGGCGACCTGCATTAGGGCTCATGCGCGGTTCGATTTGTCGCTGTCAGTTTCCCCGTGGCGTGCTGGATAGCCGAGAAAAACAGGGCCGTTGTGATCCCGAACATCATGAGCCCATTGGCTGCCTGCAGCGGCCCAAGCAGCCGGATACGGCCGTCAAGCACCACGTCGCCATAACCAAGCGACGTGAAGGTGACGCCCGAAAAATACATTGCCGTTTCGAAGTCCTCGAAGGCACCGAGCACACGATAGAGCAGTGCCCAAAAAGCGACCTGGAAGATATTGCCCAGCATGAGCACGATCATCAGAACCGAAAATTGCAGGAAGATCATCCGCCTGGGCTTTCGGCCGATGGGCTGTGCGCGAGCGTAAACAAAATAACGCACGGCCAACACTGAAGCCAACGCCTGGAGTGCGAGGCAGATCGACATCGCAAGCAGGCCGAGACCGATAACTGTAATCATGGGGCCGGACCTTCGATCTGGCGTCCGTCCTCGAGCGAGCGCTGCTGCAGCCATTCCATCAGCAACACGTAGCCGACGGCCAGCAGCACGGGGCCGACAAATATGCCGAGAAGGCCGTCGGCCAGCATCCCTCCGATGACGCCGACCAAAATGACCGGCATCGGCACATCCGATCCACGGCCGAGCATCAGTGGTTTGAGCAAATTGTCGCTCA
This sequence comes from Rhizobium sp. BT-226, assembly GCF_025847085.2. Taxonomy (NCBI): domain Bacteria; kingdom Pseudomonadati; phylum Pseudomonadota; class Alphaproteobacteria; order Hyphomicrobiales; family Rhizobiaceae; genus Rhizobium; species Rhizobium sp. BT-226. Next base: position 1,192,878 of record NZ_JAOYTI010000001.1, read on the forward strand.
GCCCGGCGACCAAGGACCATATGGCGAAGATGATTGCCGGTGTTGTCGCTTCCGTGGCAAAGACATAAGCCATGACGGGCAGCGTCAGCAGCAGCGGCGGTATCTGTACGACTGCCAGGAGAAACGTGACGAGCGTCAGAGCGCCGGCCGCCGGAACGCCGATGGCGAAGAAGCCGACGCCAACGAGCATCGACTGGATCACCGCCACGCCGACGACGCCGACCGCCACGCCCCGGATCGTTGTGGCAGTCAGATGGATGAGCCGGGCACCCCGCGCCTTGCTGTTGGTGACGAGCTCCAGCAGACTGAGGGCGAATGCCGCAGCCCCCCTGGCATAAGCGACAAGCACGGCAGCGATCGTGATGGAAAGAACGAAGGACAGCCCACCGGCGGCCAGGCCTCCAGCGAAAGATGCAAGCCACGCGGCGGGCTTGCTCAGCATCTCACCATATTGACGCAGTGCCTGGGGCAAGTTGGCGACAGTGAGCGACCAGCTCTCCGAGAGCTTCGTTCCGACCACCGGCAGGTCGGCAAGCCACGTCGGAGGCGGCGGAATTGTCAAGCTGTGGTTCTGCAAGCCGGAAACAAGCCAATAAATGGAAGACCCAAGCGATGTGACCACGACGAACATGGGCACCAGCACGACGGCAACGCCGACAATCCCGATGAGAAATGCCGACCAGCGATTGCCGATCCGGCCGGACAGGCGCCGATGCAAGGGATGAAGCATGACCGCCAGGATCACCGACCAAAGCAGAATGCCCACGAACGGCAATATGATCCTGGCACAGACATAGACCAGAAGGGCGACCAGTCCCAGTTGAACCGCCGCATGGACAATGGACGGTCTCGACGGCGCAAGATCGACATTCGATGCGCTGGAAGTCATTTTCCCCTCCCGGTCCGGAACCTCCGCGATAGAGCGAAGCCGGACGTTCACGGATCGGACAACGAAACCTTCCACCCGGTATCGGGCCTGCACTTAATGGTGCGGCGAAAATTTTTCCTAGGCGATCAAAGACCGTCTCCAACCCTCCGTCATCATACATGACTTCGTGAACACGGGATACGGCAGCCGGGCTCCTGGGTCAGCCGCCATCTTCGCGCTGGTCGACGACCGCGACCGTGCCTATTTCGGCACGGCAATGACGAGGGTGACAAGATCGGTTTCATCGACGAGAAGACTCATCGAAGCGATCCTGACCCAAATTGCCTCGGCGTTCGGCTGGCGCTGACGCCCCGGCCACGGTTGTCGGCTCTCAAACCTGCGGATATCTCGCACGGAATTCGCGAGGACTGCAGCCCTCTCGTTCGTGAAAGACACGCGAAAAATAAAACGGGTCATCCAGGCCGATCATGGCAGCCACCGTTTCGATCTTTTCGTCGGTGGTTGCCAATAGTTGTTTGGCATGGTCCATGCGCGCCCGAAGCTGAAATGCCTTGGGAGGCAGTCCGGTCTCGAGCGTGAACCGCCTGCGCAGCGTGGCCGGAGACATGCCGTGCTCGGCGGCAAAGGCTGCGAGGTCCAACGGTTGCATCGCCCGCCGCCGTAGCGTTTCCACAATGTCGGCCATGTCCCGCCTTTCCTGGCGTCGATCAGCCGCGCCGCTTGCCTGTCTGGCGGCTGATATGACGATGCGATGCAGCATCAATGCCGCCGACGCCTGCCCGAGGTTGGTGTCGTCAAGCAGATCGGCGTGAAGCTTGCCGAAGAGCCGCACCACCTCGTCGAGATGGTGCAGGGCCACGACGGGATGTCGCTCCGCGATGATCCTCAGCCTCACGAAGTCCCGCGTGAACGACCCTTCGAAAAGCGCCCAGCGCTCGTCCCAGCCGTCTTCGTCGGGGCCATAGGAATGCACGCGGTTGGGAAACAGCCAGAACAGTGCAGGTCCGGTCAGGCTCATGCGGCCGGTGGCGGCGGTTTCCAGCCAACCCTGCCCGCGCTCCACCAGCACGACGGCAAAACTCGGTAGTTTCCGATCCGTCACCGCACGGCGGGCATGCTGCCTGCCGCTGCCGGTGACTGCCAGTCCGCCGGCCGCGCCGAGCGGCGTTCTATAGACGGCCTCGGCGTCTCTCATGGTGAGCGAAAAGTCCAGCTATGAATTTTCTCTATGTCGGTTGGCATGCCGGATCAGGTAATTGATGACAAGTCAACTCAAGCGACGGAGGAGTGAAATGTCAATTGCTGCGGAGGTCATACAATCTCGCAAGATGGAATTTCCTCTTGCCGCAAATGGCAGAACCTTGCCCGCGGAGCGGATCGGTTGGCTCGCGCCGACCGATCCCGGCATCGGCATCGATGCCATCCGGCGCCGCTATCAGGATGATGGTTATGTCTGGCTGAAAGGCCTTCTGCCGCGGGCCGATGTGATCGATTTCCGCCGCTGGGTCTTCGAACGCCTCGCCGAAACCGGGTTGGTCGAGCCCGGAAGCGATTTTTCGCTGGGCTTGGCGTCTGCCGGTGGCTTCGACAAAAGCCTGGCGGACAGGCGCCTGATGTCGCTCGTCCGCTCCGCCGCCTATGAAGGCTTCTGCGCGCAACCGCCACTCACCCGCTTCATGGACGATTTGCTGCAGGGCATCTCCTATCTCCACAAGCGCAAGATCATGCGTTTCGTCCAGCCGGGAACGCCGATGGCCACACCGGCTCACTACGATCTCGTCTATCTCCGCGGCGGCACCAGCCGCCTGGTGACGGCCTGGATTCCGATCGGCGACATCCCCACCGAGATGGGCGGCCTGGTCTATCTCGAAGGCTCGCACGCGCTGGGCGTCAGGATGGAGGCCGAGTTCCGGGCCGCAAGCGGCGATCTTTCTGCGGAAGAGCGGATCAGCGCCTATAACCGCCACATGGCGGAAGGCGGCTGGATCTCGAAGGATCTGCCCGATATGGCGGAGCGCTTCGACACCCGCTGGCTCGCCGCCGATTATGAGGCCGGCGACGTGGTGCTCCACTCGCCCTACATGATCCACGCCTCGACCACCAACCAGGACCGCAGCCGGCGGCTGCGCCTCTCCACCGACATAAGATATCAGAATGTCGACGACGAGATCGACGTCCGATGGAATAACCATTGGAGTCTCGGCGATATGCTGTAGTCCGGCTTTCCAGGGCCTATTCGGCAGAACCCGGATCGTCTGACGTCGATGCCGGCCGCGCGTGAGCCGGCATTGGCGGCCATGTCCGTTTCCTGCCTGTTTGTCGTGCCCCGGCCACCCTTGTTGACCGGCGATCCGGTGCGATGGCTGCTACAGCAGGTTGTTTGACGAATGGATGTCGACACAGAAGCGAAGCGGTCGAACCTTACTGCCGCGTTGGACGTTGATGGTCGGAACCTTGAATCGATCCCATGACTGACCGACTTATGGCTGTAGCCGAACCGCTCGAGTTGCCTGATGCCGCGTACGAACCTGAACGATATTCTGATCTTCATGGCCGTCGTCGATACCGGAAGCTTTATCGCCGGCGGCCAGGCCATGGGCCTGTCCCGTTCGGCGGCAGGAAAGGCCGTCATCCGTCTTGAAGACCGGCTCGGCGCGCGTTTGCTCAACCGCACGACGAGGACGTTGAGCCTGACCGACGAAGGCCGGATGTTCTACGAACGCGGGCTGCAGATTCTGGCATCGGTCGACGAGGCGGAGGCGAGCGTGGCGGGGCAGAACAGCACGCCGCGAGGCGTTCTCAGGCTTACCGTTCCCGATGCCTTCGGGCGGCTCGTCGTGCTGCCTTTGCTTGAAAAATATCTTCGGGCCTGGCCCGACATCCAGGTCGAAGTGAGCTTCACCGATCGCCCGGCCGACATCATCGAGGAAGGCTTCGATCTGGCGATCCGGATCGGCGCGACGGCAACGGTGTCGGACACCCGCCTGGTCTCGCGCGTGATCGCCACCTATAAGGCGCGGCTCTGCGCCTCGCCGTCCTACCTCACTGAGCGCGGCGAGCCGCGCGGCATCGACGATCTCGCGGTCCATGACTGCCTGATCTTCGCCGGCCGCAATCAAAGGCAGGGCTGGCGCTTTCGCGGGGAAGGCGGTTCCTGGATCAAGGCGCAGGGCCGTAGCCGCCTGAGGCTCGACAGCGGAGAGGCGATCCGCGACGCCGCCCTGGCGGGACTGGGCATCGCGCTGCTTCCCGATTTTCTCGTCGCCGACGATCTCGCTGCCGGCCGCCTCCGGCAGATCCTGGCCGACCTCGAAACCGACGACGCAAAGATCGTCACGCTCTATCGCGACAAGCGCCTGCTGGAACCGCGTGTCCGCCGCTTCATCGATCTGATGGTCGAGGAGCTTGGGCGCGGCTAGAGCTGGACGCTTCAGGCGAGGCCCCTGTCAAACCCGCGAAAGCTCTTCAGTGCCAGCGGCGCAAGCGTTGCCGCGAGATAGGCAATCCCCATCAGGAACAGCGCCGCGGCAAGGCCGAGCGTACTGATCAGCGCGCCGCCGGCGAGGCCGCCGAAAGGGATGAGGGCGAAGCAGAGGGCGGTGTTCAATGCGGTAACGCGACCAGTCAGCGGCTTGGGGATGCGCTCGAAGATGACGGCCGACAGGATCGGGTTGAGGAAGCCCGACGCGAATCCTGCGATGGCGAGCGTCGCAAAGACGAGGCCGATGGGCGCGTCCAGCGCCGGAACGAGAAAGCGCGGAAAACCGGTCAGGAGGAAGGCCACCGTATAGACCATCAATCGCGGCATGCGCTCGCCGATCGCCGCGGCAATCGCCGCGCCTGCGATCGAGGCGCCGGCGAAGGCGGCGAACATCGCACCGAGCAGCTCCGGGCCATGGCCGGCATCTTTTGTCCACACCGGCAGCAGCACGGCATGATAGGCCTGGTCGAAGAGATTGGTAACCGCCACCATGGCGACGATACTGACGAGCACGGCATCGCCTCGCAGAAAGCGCCAGCCTTCGCGCAGATCCTCGATATAGGAAGCCCGTTCGACCGGTCGAGTCTCGGGCGCAGGCGTGCGTCGCGTCCCGGGTATGCCCGCGGCAACGATCAGCGCGGCCGCGGCGAAGGTCGCGGCATTGACGAGCAGCGCCTGGCCGGGGCCGACCAGCCCGATCAAAGCACCGGCGCCGGCCGCACCCGCCGTCGAGGCCAGCCGCTCGATGGCGCTCGCAACGCCGGTCACTCGTTCGAGTGGTACATTGGCGAGTGTGGCGATATCGGGAACCATCGCCTGCTTGGCCGCATCCGAGGGGCCGCGCAGCACGCCCATGGCAAAGACGAGCGGCAGCAGCACCGGCATGCCGAGCATGCCGAAGAGATCGAGAAGCGGCACCAGAGCGACCACGAGCACCGAGGCGGTGTCGCAGATGATGGCGATGCTCTTGGCACCGGCGCGGTCGATCAGCGGTCCGCCGAGCGCCTTGGCGATGACACAGGGCAGCATCTCCATCATTGCCGTCAGGCCTGTCAGCACCGGGCTGCCCGTCGTGCTCAGCACCAGCCAGGGAATTGCGATCGTCGAAAGCCGCGTGCCGGAGAGCGAGAATGTCTCGGCAGCCGCGAGCGCCAGGAACGGCCCGCGCCGTCTCATTGCTTATCCTCCCCTTCGCGATGCGGAACGCGGCCCGGATAGGGAAAGGCGTGCAACATGACATAGAAGGGAACCATGCCGGATTCCTGCGACGCCGCCTCCCCGAGCGACGGGGCCGCCCGCATGGCCTCCAGGATGATGTCGCGCAGCCGTTTCGTCAGGGCCTCGGCCTGTGCCGCCGTCATCGGGATGATGATGTCGTCGGCAGCCGTCGCCTTGCGCCATTCGGCCGGCAGCTCGGCATATTCCTCCAGCGCCTGCTGCATCTGGCCGACCTGCAGCGAGAGTGCGGCCTGGTTGAAGGCGATGTCGAGATCGAGCGCCTCCCCTTCGGCTTCACTCGGCGGCACCGAGGTCAGCTCATGGCTGGCGCGCCACCAGCGGTCGCGCCGCGAAGCATGCGGCGCCTCCTCGATGAAGCCGTAATGGGCAAGCTGGCGCAGATGATAGCTCGTCGCGCCGCTGTTCAGGCCGAGCCGCCCGGCAAGCTGCGTCGCCGTGGCAGGCCCATCGATCCTGAGCATGCCGAGCATGCGCAGTCGGACAGGATGCGCCAGCGCCTTCAGCGCGGTCGGCTCGGGCACGACCCGGCTAACGGTGCGGGCACCGGCGGCATCTGCGAGTTTGGTGTGGGGATGTTTCATGCGCGAAGCATATAATCGCAAACATATCTTTGCAAACTTTTCTTTGCAAAAAATTTGACGGCTGTGGAAGGCGCTCGAAAACCGGCTTCTGATCTAGCCAAGCATGACCACGCATTTTAAGACCCTCACCGTGATCGGCATGACGCGAGGGGCAAGAGGATGGCTGAGGAAGCGCAGAAAAACATCGACACCTGGTATATCGATCCCGATGCCGAAGACAGGATGGCCGATGGGCATGCACCCATCTGGCGCCACCTGATCGAGCTCATCCCCGAGCGGGACCTCACCGACAAGAGCGTGCTTGATTTCGGCTGCAATCAGGGCGCCTGCTGCGGCACCTCTATGCGATACGTCCGTTCCGCAAGGCGCTCGGCATCGATATCGCCGAAACCTCCGTCGCCAAGGCCGAGACGCTGAAAGGCAACCTGCCGATCCAGCACCAGATCGGAGGCCGGCTGGAAGGCTGGGCTGAGGAATTCGATCTGGCCATCAGCCACGAGGTCATCTACCTCGTTCCCGATATCGACGCCCACGCCGCCGATATCTTGCGGGCGCTGAAATCAGGCGGCGTCTATTATGCGGTGACGGGATGCCATACCGACAACCCGCTCTGGCCAAAATGGCGCGCCCTCGTCGCCAACCGTACGAACACTGTCGTTCAGGATCGATCGATCACCGATTATGGCCGCGCCTTCGAAAAGGCGGGCTTTCAGGTTTCGGCCCGCAAGCTCGAATATGACGGCTTCATCCCCTTCGTCGCGGACGGATGGACGCCGAACTTCGCCGATGCGCTGACTTACTATACCCAGACGAAGATCGTCTTCAGGCTGGTAAAGCGCTAGAGCCTTTCCGGGTTAGATTGCAGCATTCTGCCGTAGCAGGTTTTCGTCAGGGCAGAGGCGATTGGCGATGGGCATACCCCTTGGTACGTCCGAGCCGATCGCCTCTGATCCTGGCGGAAAGATGCCCGGCCCTTCGGGTTGGCTCTGAAACGGGCCGCCTGATCGACCGGCCGGCTTGGCCGTAGAGCCGGGCTACGACGCGCGCCGGCCGGTCGACCATCCGACTCCGTTTGAGCCAACAGAATGCTTCAATCTAACCCGGAAAGGCTCTAGGGCTGGCGTCAGCCCGCTGAAGCCTCGTCAGCTCGACATCGAAATGCGGCGGGCTATCGGGCGAGACCTGGACGAAACGGCCCCTGACGCGGAAGATTTCCTGAACGAGGTCGCCTTCGGCGAGTTCGCGCGGCGCGCCGTCAAATCTGAGCTGCCCCTTTTCGAGCAGCGAGATGCGGTCGCTGACGGCGATTGCCTGGTTGATATCGTGGATCGCCATGACGACGGTGACGCCCTTTTCCCGGCTCAGACGATGCACCAGGTCAAGCACTTCGACCTGGTAGCCGATATCGAGGAAGGACGTCGGCTCATCGAGCAACAGGATCTCCGCTTCCTGCGCAAGGGCGGCTGATATCCATGCCCTTTGCCGCTCGCCCCCGGACAGTTCCCGAAGGCTGCGATCGGCAAGTCCTGTAAGTCCGGTGCTTTCGAGCGCCCATTCGATCGCCTTCTCATCGCCACTGTCATAGGAGCGGAACAGGCCGACATGCGGATAGCGGCCTTGCCGTGCGAGCTGGGCGACGGTCATCTCGTCGGGTGCGGTTGGCTGTTGCGGCAGGAAGGCGAGCCTTCTCGCCAGCATGCGGCGCGACATCGAGGCGACTGCAACGCCGTCCAGCGACGCCTTGCCCTTCGCCGGTTTGATCAGACCTGCCAGCGCATGCAGCGCCGTGCTCTTGCCCGAGCCGTTCGGGCCGATCAGCGCCCGTATCTCGCCCTTTTCAAGCGAAAGCCTGAAGCTGCTGAGAGCCTTTCGTTGGCCGTACATCACCGACAGGTCGGAGCAGGACAATGGCATTTTCGGCCTCACATGGTTTTGCGCAGCAGCGCGAGCAGAAGCGGCACGCCGAAAACAGCAGTGACCACCCCGATCGGGATTTCCTCCGCCTGCCCCAGCAGCCGGCCGGCGAGATCGCCGAGCGTGACGATGATGGCGCCGAGCACGATCGTCAGGGCAAGCGACAGGATGAAATTCCTTCCCGCCAGGAAGCGGGCGAGATGCGGCACGATGAGACCGACGAAGACGACCGGACCCACGGCACCGACGGCGCTCGCCGCAAGCACGCAGGAAACGATCAGAACGACCGAAAACTGCCTGCGATAGGAAAGCCCGAAGGACCGGGCGACGGGCGCATCGAACTGCAGCAGCATCAGCGGACGGTAGATGACCGGCAACATGGCCAGTCCGGCGATCGTGAACGGCAGCAGGAAGAACGCGTGATCCCAGCTGCGGGCGTAAAGGCTGCCCGAAAGCCATTCGAGAATGATCTCGATGCGGGCCGACCCCCATCCCGCGATGAGGCCGGTCGCCAACGCATGCAGCACCGCGCCGACCGCCACGCCGCAGAGCGTGATGCGCAGGGCACTCAAGCCGAGACGAAAGGCAAGCAGATAGATGACGCCGCCGGCGAGCAGACCGCCGGCAAGGCCCGCAGCCGGCAGCCAAGCGACCGGGAGTTCGGCCAGCGTGTTCGAACCGGGCTGGAAGACATAGACGGTGAACAGCAGGAAGATCGTCACCGACAGCGTCGCCCCCTGCGACACGCCCATCAACGACGGATCGGCAAGCGGATTGCGGGTGATGGTCTGCAGCAGATATCCCGCCAGCGAAAAATGAATGCCGGCCAGAATGCCGGTGACAATGCGCGGCAGCCGGATATCAAGGATAATGGAACGCGCTTCGGATGAGCCACCGCCCGTCAGCAGGGCCGCGACATCCCCCAGAGGAATGTCGGCGACACCGAGGAAGATCGCGGCGGCAAGCGACAGAATCGCCAACGCAGCGAGCGCCGGAAACATCCATAGAGCCGCGGAAGCAGCCGGCATGGAGGCCGGGGCGCTCATCGCGTCTCACCTGCAAGGGTCAGCTGTCCGCGCTGGACGAGGTAAATGAAGACGGGACCGCCAAGCAGCGCGGTGATGATGCCAACCGGCAGCTCGCGCGGAATGGCGACGCTGCGGGCAACAACGTCGGCGACCGTGACGATCAGCGCACCGAGGGCGGCGGATAATCCGATCTCCCACCCGATGCCCCGAGGCTTGATGAGCCGGGCGATATGCGGAGCGGCAAGGCCCACGAAAGCGATCGGCCCGGCGATAGGCGCCACGCCCGCGACCGGGATGACAGCGAGAACAAGGATGAGCGGTTTCCACAGGCTGAGCTGCAGCCCCATGCCGGCGGCCGCATGGTCGCTCAGCATGAACATGCCGATCACGCGCCGGAAAACGAGCGCACCGACGACACCGGCAATCGTCCAGGGCAGCATGTAGAAGAGGTGCGACCAGGTGCGCCCTTGGAAGCCGCCCGCAAGCCAGAAGAGCAGCGATGCCGATTGCGGGCCGGTCAGCAGCAGCACATAGGTGGTGATCGCTCCGAGGAAGAGCGAGATGCTGACGCCACCGAGCGCAAGCTGCAAGGGCCGCCCCCGCCCGCCGCGCGACACCCAGAATGTCACCGAGGCAGCCGCAAGCCCGCCGGCAAGACCGATGAAGGGATAATAGGCAGGCGACAGCCAGGGGACGAACACGAAACAGCAGACGATCGGCGCAACCGCCCCCGATGTCACGCCGGTGATGCCGGGGTCGGCAAGAGGATTGCGCGTCAACGTCTGCAGCACGTAGCCGGAGACGGCGAGCCCCGCCCCGCCGGCTGCCGCCGTCAGGCTGCGCGGCAGGCGTAGCGTCCAGACCAGAATGGATTCGATTTTCCCGTCAGGCACCAGAAGCACGCGGACCGCAGTCTCGATCGAAAGCGGCTTTGCACCGACCAGTAACCCAAACATCACCGCCAGCGTGGAGGCGGCGACGATGAGCCCTATAGCCAGAGTCGATTGCCGGGGGCCCATCACAGGTCTTGTCCTGAGCTTAATTCTGCAGTTCGGCGGGAATCAACTTGGCAGCTTCCGCCCTCACATCAACGGCCGGGAACGTGTCGGGATAGAGATAATGTGCCGCCTCGCGCAGAACGATCTCGCGGGCAATCGGGCCATTGGTCTCGACCCACTGGTCGCCGACATAGAAGACCCGGTTGTTCTTGACCGCCGACAGCTGCGACCAGATAGGATTGCTCTCATGCGGGCGATCCGGGCCGGAATCATAGACAAAGATGACCTCGGGGTCCTTCTCCAGCATGGTTTCGAGGCTGAGATCGATACCGAACTCGCCGCCCGGGGTCTTCGGCCCAGGAATATTGTCGCCGCCAATCGCCGCCACGATCGAGGCCGACGTGTTTTCCGTGTGAAAGGCGAAAGGCGTTGCGCCGCCCCACATGATCATGAAGCGCGGATGAATATCCTTCGGCGCCTTTGCGGCAAATTCTGCAAGATGCTTGCGGAAATCGGTATTCAGCTGCTCGCCGCGTTCAGGCTTGCCGAGCAGCTTCGAAAGTGCGGCGGTTTCGCCGTAGCTCTCTTCGAGCAGTTCCATATTGTAAGCGACATAGGGGGCGATGTTCTGTAGCTGCGCCGCGTTGCCGACCGTATAACGGCGGATCGCGATGATAAGATCCGGCTTCGCCTCGGAGAGAAGCTCGAGATTGGGCTTGGCGCGCTGGCCGATTTGCTTCATCTCAGAGGTCAGACCAAGCAGGAAGTCTGGCTCGCGACGCGCCGTCATGTAGGTGCTTGCGACCGGCTTGATGCCGAGCGCCAGGGCGACGTCATCGGCGAAATAGGAAATCGAGGCAATGCGCTGCGGCTGCGCCGGGACTTCGACGGTGACGCCGCGGTCGTCAACGATCGAGACTTTTTTGCCCTCTTCGGCCTGAGCGGCCCCTGCCATCAGAATTGCAGACAGCCCCAGAGCAGAGAAAAATGTGCGTGCGTATCGAGCCATGCGTGAAACCTCCCGTCCAATGTGCGGACAGGCTTTAGCCAAAAAAGCGGAGTTTCACAATCATGATTCTCTTGCACGCTTCCGGGATTGGACAAAGTTGCGGCCGGCAGGAAAACGCCCCATACGCGGCACCCGGTCTGCCTTGCGGCTCAATTTTCCGGCTGGGTGAAGACCGCGCAAGGCTGGGCAATGCCGCGCAAGCTGTGCTCTCCGAGCGGCATCAGGGCCGTCGCCGTATTCGCTGCAACCGCGCCCGAGATCAGCACGCTTCGGCCGAGCGGCTTGCAAAGTCCTTCCAGCCGGCTGACGAGATTGACGGCGGGGCCGATGGCGGTAAAGTCCAGCCGGTCGGCTGCGCCGATATTGCCCCATAGGATCTCGCCGAAATGCAGCGCCGCGCCGAAGGGCAGCGGCGCCAGCCCCTGCGCCTGGCGTATCTGGTCGAGATGGGCCATGCCGGCACGGCTGGCAGCAACCGCCCTGAGGGCTGCCTCGCAGGCTTCCCGGTCTCCGTGGCCCACCCTTCCCGCATCGTCGGAAGCGCCCATGACCGGAAAGATCGCCAACACACCGTCGCCCATGAATTTCAGCACCTCGCCGCCGAAGGCGTGCACGGCGCCTGCCACACGATCGAACCAAGCGTCCAATGTGGCGATCATCGCATGCGGCTCGGTCACCTCCGAAAGCGCGGTGAAATCGCGCAGATCGGCGCAGAGAAGAGCGGCACGGATGGTCTCGCCGGTGCCGCGGGCAAGCTCGCCGGCTTGCACCCGGGCGGCACTACGCCGGCCGAGATAGGCTTCGAGCAGGGCTGCCCGCGCCTCCCGCGCCGCGAGCGCTGCGAGCGGTGCGGCGGCAAAACGCGCGACCTCGCGCAGCCGGTCGGCTTCGGCCGGAGCGAATCCGCCGGCCCCTGCCCCGTTGTCGATACCCGCCCAGCCGAGCATAGGACTATCCTGCGAAGGCCCTCTTCGCTCCTCCCATACCGGCCCGAGCGCGGTCAGCCAGTCGCGCCCGGCCTTGCTCTGCGGAGCTGCGGCAAAGGCCAGCGCCTCGATGACAGCACCGGTCTCGGCCCGCCACAACCAGGTGCGCCGCGCAATGATCGGATGTGGCACCGAAAGCGTCAACGTGCCGCCGGAAAGCGGCAGGCCGTCGGCCAGCAGCCGGCGCCCGAGTTCGGCCAGAAACCGTTCGGGACCGGGCGAGGCTCCGGCCTCGTCAACCAGCCAGGCAAGGGGAGATGGCAAATCCATACCGTGATCATGGCACGCCCTGCGGTGCAGCCGCAAGGACATCCCCGGGTTGTCGACAAACCGACATCCCGCACGTCCGTCAGGACGCCTCTCGAGGCATTCGTCAGGACATTTCCATCGATCAGCCTGTTGTCTCGAGCGCGTCCGCCCGCAGACGCCCGACATTGACAGCACGCCCCTGTCGAAAACCATTCACCGCGGTGGAAAACGAAAAATGGACACTTTAAACTTGCGCCGCTTTGATTCCATTATAAGGTCGTTCGTCATCGTGTGATTGAGGGGTGCGATGGGTACGATATTCTGGCCGAAAGATCCGCTGGATGGGAATGACATGACGCTGCTGACGTCGATCCTTCGGCGATGGTGCGAAAGATATCAGGTCGAGCTGACGGCGGACGAGAGCAGCCGTAAGGCGAAGGAACTCGTCGAATGGTTCGAATTCGGCGTCAAGGATCCCATAGAGCTCGAAGAACTGATCGACGACAAGTACTGGCTCGTCAGCAAGATTTGAGCATATCGGACCAATCCGGAGAACGTTGCCAGGCAGCGTCGGCGAAGCGTTTCATCAGAAAAGGCCGGGCGAAAATCGCTCCGGCCTTCGTCCATCTCCATCTAATGCATGTCGCCCAAAGTGTGCAGCGGTTTTGGGACAACGACATGCATAAATCAAAGACTTAAAGCGCGTCGCATGACGCCGGTTTGACGCGACGCGCTTTAAGCGAGACGTTTAGTAATCATCCCGCCAACGGCGGTCGCGATCCCAGCGCCTCTCATGGCGCCAGCGCGGGCCATCCCAATCCCGGTGACGCCGCTCCCAGCCCCAGCGAGGCGGACCACCGTAGAAAGCTACCGGCGGTGGGCGGCGCCAGTTTCGCCGGCATTCGCCCCAGCGCGTCAGATGCCAGCCGCGACCGCAGGCGTAGTCGACCTTTGTGATATTGCTCTGGACATTGATTGTCCCAATCGGCATCGCCTGCGCTGTGCCGAACGAGAGGCTGCCAGCGAGCAAGGCAGCCGCGATAGAAAGTGCCTTCATCGAGAACTCCATTTCAATCCAGCCGTCCATACCTTATGACCGCCAAATTGAACTGGAGATGAACTGCGCGTTCATGTTTGCGGGAGAAAAAGAAGCGCTTCCGCACGGCCGGTCCGAACGCTCGCCGACCGCTGTTGTCGCAACGGCAAGCGCTTCAGAGCCGCCCCGCCGCCCGCAAAAATTGTTCATGTCCTGCCGTAAAAAGGATCGGGACCCGGATCGCGACCGGCGGCGACCTCGGTCAGCCGTCCGAGATAATGTGCCCAGCCCTCCGCATGGCCGGCGCATTGCTCGGCGCTCGGCAGGCCGCTATGGGTGAGCCGCAGCAGCGTTCCGCCTCCCTGTTCGATCAGATCGATCTCGACCAGGCTCGACCCCGGCGGCACCACCTCGCTGCCGTCCCAGCCGAAGCTGTAGGCAAGGCGATGAACCGGCACCACCTCTCGAAACGAGCCGCGCGCAAAGCGGGCGCCGGTAACGTTGACGAGATAGAGCCCGCCTGGCTGCGGCTCGACCTGCGCCTCCGTTCCCATCCAACGCAGGATCTTTTCCGGGTCGGTCATCAACGCGAACACCGCGGCCGGCGGCGCCGCGATATGCGCCTCACGGTGGACGACGAATGGGTCTTGCATCTCACTCTCCCGTGGTTTCCACGGCCCTGCCCGTCTCCGGTGGAGACGGCGCAGCCTGTCCTGCCGTGCTATTCTGACGTGAATGTCCTCACGCACAGCATGTAGGCGCAAGCCCATCCTCCGCAAGAGGGCTTGCCCGTCGCGATCGACCAACACACGAAATCGCCGCGTCGGGACCCCGATCCTGCATTGGCCGCGAAGCATTTCGGCCTATTGCCAGCCCGTCACCTTCCCCCTATTGTTCGCGCCGTTCTCAGGGCGGGGTGCAAGTCCCTACCGGCGGTATGCAATTTAGATTGCGAGCCCGCGAGCGCCTTCTTCGGAAGGGTCAGCAGATCAGGTGAGATGCCTGAGCCGACGGTCATAGTCCGGATGAAAGAGAACGTGCGTTCCTGCCGCCCTTGCGGCTGTCGGGGACGTTCGTGATCGCCTTGGGTGATGTGTCTGTTCGCCAAAGGAGATTACCGTGACACCCACCCGCTATGCCTTCGTCAAAGCCAGCTGGCATGCCGACATCGTCGACCGCGCCCTTGATGGGTTCCATCAGCTTATTCCGCCCGAGCAGATCGATGTGTTCGATGTTCCCGGCGCATTCGAGATGCCGCTGCTGTCGCGCGATCTTGCGGCAACCGGGCGCTATGCCGCTGTCGTTGCCGCCGCCTTCGTCGTCGACGGCGGAATCTACCGTCACGAATTCGTCGCCCAGGCTGTCGTCGATGGGCTGATGCGCGCCGGCATGGATACCGGTGTGCCGGTGCTGTCGGTTTCGCTGACGCCGCATCAGTATCAAGAAACCGAGCACCACAAACAGATCTACCGCGCACATTTCGTCGAGAAAGGGCGCGAGGCTGCAAAGGCGGCTTTGACGATCGGCAAAACCCGCGCCGCTCTCGCTGCGTGAAAGCGGCTCGACGAGCAGAAGAACAACAGCCGATGAAGACGGCGGGGTCAACCCGCCGTCGACCACTCAATACCGATAGAATAATTGATTCGACGCCCTCACCGCGCTGTGGTCCACTGGCGGTGACATGTATCGCCATTCTTAACGCATCCAAAACCCCAAGGAGCTGAAGATGAGCAATGCAATGCGCAGTGAAACCCCCATTGAGACCCCGAATACACGGCCCGTCGACACCAAGCTCGAGGTGGTCGTCATCCCCGTTTCCGACGTCGACCGCGCCAAACGTTTTTACGACGGCCTGGGCTGGCGGCTCGACGCCGACTTCGCCAATGATGCCGATTTCCGTGTGATCCAGTTTACCCCGCCCGGCTCCGGCTGCGCGATCATCTTCGGCAAGAACGTCACCGCCGCAGCCCCCGGCTCCGCCCAGGGGCTCTATCTTATCGTCTCCGACATCGAGGCCGCCCGCCGCGATCTCATCGCCCGCGGCGTCGAGGTCAGCGAAGTGTTCCATGACGCGGCCGGCGTCTATGCCGGCAAGGACGAACCCTATCTGTTCGGGCGGCTCCGCATTGCCGGCCGCGATCCCGATCACCGCAGCTACCGCTCTTTTGCCTCCTTCAAGGATCCCGATGGCAACGGCTGGCTGTTCCAGGAAGTCACCACGCGCCTGCCAGGACGCATCGACGCCGACGGGACGACATTCGCCAACTCAACCGATCTTGCGTCAGCCATGCGCCGTGCGGCGACCGCGCACGGCGAACACGAGAAGCGAAACGGCGGCAAACACGACGAGAACTGGCCGGACTGGTACGCCGAATACATGGTCAGTGAACAGGCCGGCAAGCAGCTGCCCTTGTAGGCAAGGGCGGCGGCATCACGCAGACGGTGACATCATTTGAGAAGCGTCTCGGCGGCATCGGCGCGGCGCTTCATCGCGCCTTCTTGGTGCACGGCGGTCACCAACCGTCGAGCCGGTCCCGCTGACCGTTGATCAGCGAATTGGACGTGGCACTGGCCAGCTCCTTGCCGGCTCGGCTTGGCGATCTGCGTCTCCTGAGCCAGGCCCGAACATGGCCGTCCGAAAGATCTTCGAGAAGCCAGACATCAGACATCGAGCCACTGGAGATCGACGGTGCCGGGATCTCAGCCGCCATACCACATCCGCCGCAACAGGTGATCGCCGCGGACGAACTGGTGATAGAGCGCGGCACCGGCATGGAAGACCAGCAGGCCGACAAGCAGGAAGGCGCCGAACCCATGCGGGCCACGCGGCGGATAGGCGGTAAAATCAGGCAGCGTGGCGCCGGCTGCCCCGAAGATGGCGGGAGCAGCGCCACTGAGGATCATCATCCCGATACCGCTGGCGACCATGCCGAGAATGAAAATGTAGAAGGCGACGTGGACAAAGCCTGCCAGGCGCTCCTGCCAGCGAGGCAATGCCTGCGCCGGCGCAGGCTTGCGATCGAAACGCCACCACCAGACAATGCGAAGAGCCGTGAGAAGCAGGACGACGACGGCCATCGGAATGTGGAAACGCAACAGCCCGGCCTTGGTCGCGGCGTCCATGGCATTGGCAGCCCGGAAGCCGGAGCCGAGCAGCGCCAGGATCAGAACCGCACTCAGCCAGTGGATCGAGACCGCTATTGCGCCATAGCGATCAGGCCTGCTCTTCAACATCTCCATGTCCTTCCAGTTTGCTGCGCAGCGCCTTCATGACGGCATGCGTGGTTTTGAGATCCTCGACCTGAAGCCCTTCCGCGAGCATGTCGACCCAGGGGGCCTGCAGACGCATGGCGGTTTCGTATGCCTGTTCCCCCTTGTCCGTCAGCACGACGAGCTGTGCCCGTCGGTGGTGCGGGTTGGGCTGGAACGCCAGAAGTCCTTCCTTCTCCAGATCGTTGACGATGCGCTGGACGTTCTGGCGATTGGCCCCCATGTCGCGCGCCAACCAAGCGACCGGCTGTGGCCGGCCTGCTGTGACGACGGTGCCAAGCACATGCCAGCGGGCGCTGGTTAGGCCGAGCCCGTCGACGAGCTTGTCGCCCGCGTTGATCATCCGGTTGTTGAGCCGGAAGAGATCCAGAATAAGGTCGGTCAAGGCTGTTCCGGCCGGGGTCCGTTGAAGTTCATCCATTTGTCACCATATAGCTATATTGACATCATAGTGTCAAAGTGAATATATCCGTATCACCAGATTGACATCATGTAACCAAACCAGATGGAGTCGACCATGTCGCTCATGCGCCCGATGGACCCTGCCTTCCCAATCGATCGCCAAATCGCGATCGATGCCTCCGCGATCATCCTCATCAACCTCTTCACGCTCGACAAGGCCGATGAGCAAGCCTTCCTTGATACCTGGCAGGCCGATGCGGCCTTCATGAAACGGCAGCCGGGCTTTATCTCGACCCAGATGCACCGCGCCATCGGTGAAAGCCCTGCTTATCTCAATTATGCCGTCTGGGAATCGACCGCCGACTTCCGGGCGGCATTCTCGCATCCGGAGTTTCGGGCGAAGCTCTCGGCCTATCCGTCCTCGGCGGTCGCCTCCCCGCATCTCTTCCAGAAGGTCGCCGTGCCGGGCATCTGTGTGGCGTAGCGGTGGAGCATGACGGAGGAGTTCCCAGGCTCGCCGGAAGCCGTCATTGCGATGCGGAAGACATCTGCGACGTTATCCAATCGGAAAATGCGAGCATGGCCGCTGTTGGCGGCCTCGATTGCAGTCGGGTTAGCCAATAGCTCCCCAACGATATGGTCGTAGGAAAAGGTTGTCTTATTGCCCCCGAGGATAGATGTCTGAAAAACATCGACGGCGGCGCCAGAGCGATCCCCAGTCCTTGCAGGGCCGCCTCCATCATGGCGAGGGAAGAGTCGAAGACGATACCTGCGTTTATCTGCGCCGCCGGAGGAACGTTCGCTGCCGCAAACCAGGTGCTCCATTCGTCCGCCCTGTAGCTCCGCAAAAGCGTCGCCTCGACCAGGTCTGCAGGCGACCTCAAACGCTCGGCCAATTTGGGCGTGCACAAAGGAGAGAGCGGAGCGTCGAACAGACGCAGCGCCTCTGTGCCGTGCCAGGAACCGCTGCCGAAGCGAATGGCAAAGTCCAGTCCCTCGGCCGCCATATCGACGCGATTATTGTTTGTCGAAACGCGCACATCGATAAACGGGTGCTGCTGTTGAAAATCCGAAAGCCTTGGCAACAACCAGCCGACGGCAAACGTCCCGACCACACCCAGGAACAGCAATTCCCGAACCTGCCCGGCTTCAATCCGGTCCAGCGTGATCGCCATCTGATCGAAGGAATTGGTCAGGGTCGGCAAAAGAGCCTCGCCTTCTGCAGTAATTTTCAAGCCTCTTGGGAGACGCTGAAAAAGGGCAGCCCCCAATCGTTTCTCCAGGCTTTTGACCTGTTGGCTTACAGCGGCCTGAGTAACGCAAAGCTCGATCGCGGCCCGGGTGAAGCTGAGATGTCTTGCCGATGCTTCGAAGGCTCTCAAGCCATTTAAAGGGAGGAATTGCCGAACCATCTTAGCCCTAGATTTTCTTGGATCTCCTCCGAGATATCATCGTTTGCTGCCGTAAAACAGTGCCATTAAATGCCGTCCTCATGCGCCTTTGCGCTGATGAAGCTGCTTTTAGAGGATGAAGAAATGACGCGTGATTGGATAGGAATTCTATCGGCCGCATTGGTCTCGACATGCATTTCCACAAGTGGCTTTGCGGCTGACGAACTGAAACTGAAAGCCATCTCTGACGCAGCGGTAAAGCCGATCATGGATAAATACGGCATTCCGGGCATGGCCGTTGCCATCGCCGTTGACGGAGAGGACCACATTTTCAACTACGGCGTCGAGTCGAAGGAGACAGGCAGGCCCGTCACCCCGGTGACCATGTTCGAACTGGGATCGATCAGCAAAACCTTTACAGTCACCCTCACTTCCTACGCGGACGTGACCGGCCGACTCTCGCTGTCGGACAAGGCAAGCAAATATCTTCCGTCGATGAAGGGAAAGCCGTTCGGCGATATCGTGCTGAAGGATTTGGGCACCCATACGGCTGGCGGATTTCCGTTGCAATTTCCCGACGAAGTCAAAACCGAAAAGCAGCTGATGGAGTATCTCGCAAGCTGGAAACCATCATATGCCGCCGGAACGCACCGAACATACGCCAATCCAAGCATCGGCGCGCTCGGATATATAACGGCAAAAAGCATGGGCAAAGATTTCGCAGCTCTTATGGAAGACCAATTGTTTCCCTCCCTGGGATTGAAAAGCACGTTTATTGATGTGCCGAAATCGCGGATGGTCGACTATGCCCAAGGCTACAAGCGAACCGGTGAGCCGGCTCGGATGACACCTGCCATTCTTTCGTCCGAGGCCTATGGAGTGAAATCCACAGCAAGCGACATGATCCGGTTCATCGACGCGAACATGGGTCTGGTCGAGCTGGACGATAAGCTGCAGCGGGCGATCACGAATACGCACAAGGGATACGTCGACGTCGGCGCGATGACCCAAGACCTTATTTGGGAACAGTATTCCTATCCCGCGACGTTGACGACGTTGATGGACAACAATTCCGGCGCCATGCTCAAGACCATATCCGCCAAGCAACTGACGCCGGCGATGGAACCGCGCGACGATGTGTGGATCAATAAAACCGGTTCCACGAATGGTTTCGGCGCATATGTCGCATTCATCCCGAAAGAGCGGCTCGGCATCGTCATTCTGGCCAACAAAAACTATCCCAACGACGACCGCGTCTCTGCCGCTTACCAGATACTGACTGATATAACTTCGGCGCGTTGACCCGGTAGAGCATGATGCCGAAAAGTGTGCGCGGTTTTCGGACGACATCATGCTCTAACTATGTAATTCAGGACAGGATTGAGATTCTAGGCCGACCCGGCCTAAAATCATCCTGTTCTGGCATCAACGGTCGAAGATGTCCCGCCATTGCTTCTCACCGATCAGGCAGTCGGTACCCGTCTCGGCGCCGGCTGTTTTCTGCACCGTCGCCGGCGGGGAAATGCCGCTGATCTCCAGCACCAGCTTGCGGCGCACGGCGACGGCGAAATCCTCGATCTTACGCACCGGCAGCACGAAGGCGCCGGGACCGCCGATCACGCAATCGGCGTAATATTTGTCGAGCCCGTCAGGCGCATCGGAAGGCCGCAGCATGATGGCGAGGCCGTTGATGATCATGCCGGCTTCCACCGCCCTGTCGCGGGCGGGCGTCACGGGATTGCCGGAATTGTTCGGGCCGTCGCCGGAAACATCGATCACCTCGCGCCGGCCCTGAAAGGGGCTGGCGATGATCATGCTGGTGCCCTGGGCGATCGCGGTGGAGATCGATGTGCGCCGCTGCGTGGCAATCGGCCGGGCTTCGAGTTTATCGGCAAAAGCAATCGCATCCTCTTCCGTCTCGATCACCTGCCAGTCGATCACGGAATCCTGGACGACATAGCCCGCCCATTCGAAATAGCTGATGGCGATGCGCCCGGTCAGCCCGCCCTTCACCGCGTCGATGAATTCCTTGTGCTTGAGCGCTTCGACATAACCCTCGCGCTGGATGCCGATCTCCTCGAAGTCCATCGACCGCGAGGTGTCGACGGCAAGCACCAGCGTCACGTCGACCTCGTTTGCGCCGGCTCCGGCGGCCGGAACGACGGCAGAAAGACCCATGAGCACCGCAAGCGTCGTCAGCATCGGCAAATCCCCGCGCCATCCAAGCCTGCGAACTCTAGCACAGCTTGACCAACGCAGGACGTCACGCCACCCGCGCAGCTTCAATTTTCGGTGATGGCTTGGCTCAGGCGACGTGAAGGGCAACCGCGGCACCCTTCAACGCCTCTCATCCTGCGGCGCGTAGCCCGCAAGCGAAGCCTCGAAGGACACGTCCCAACGCTGCTTTTTGCATCCATCTGACGCCGGCTCTCTTGGTGGCGCAGAGCCGGTGTTCTCAGTGTAAGGGAAGCCACAGGGGGCTTTTCCATGCCTTCAGCGCGTCGAGAAAGACCTGCAGGCGCAGGGGCAGGAAGCGGCGGGTGGGATAGACGGTATGGACGAAAATTTCCTCGGACGACCAGTCCGGCAGCAGGCGGATGAGTTCGCCTTTTCTGATCTGCTCGTCGCAATAGGTCGAGGGCAACAATCCGATCCCGTGTCCGCGATAAGTGAAAGCGCTGACCGCGTCGAAATCCCGGCTCGATATTGACCCGGAGACATGCACGCCGACCGATTTGCGGCCGCTGACGAGATGCCATTCCGCCTCGCCGTTGCGGCCGTTCAAGAGTACGCAGTGATGGTCCCTCAAGTCTTCCGGCTTTGAGGGAAGCGCCCTGCCCTTCAGATAGTCCGGCGCGGCAACCAGATAACGCACGCTCTTTCCGAGCCTCTGCGCCACGATGGAGGAATCCTTGAGTTCGCCGAAGCGGATGGCGAGATCGACATTCTCGGCGATCAGATCGAGAAACAGGTTGGTGACGAAGAGATCGACCTGGATATTGGGATAGGTCTTCAGGAAGGATGAGATGAATTCGTAGAAGACCTCCTGCCCGAAGATGACAGGCACCGAGATCTTCAGCAGACCTTCCGGTTTTCTCTGTGTCTCGGTGAGCGCTTGCTCGGCGTCGAGGAGATGGGCGAGCGGTTCGCTGCACCTGTCGTAATAGGCCCGGCCCTGCGCGGTCAAGCTCAGCTTGCGGGTTGTCCGCTGCATGAGCGTCACGCCGAGCTGCTCCTCCAGCGACGTCACCTTCCGGCTGACGGTCGATACCGGCATGCCGAGGGAGCGGGCAGCACGGCTGAAGCTGCCATACTGCGCTACCTTCACGAAAACAGCGATGTCGTTCAGATCGGCCATGCGCGTATTTTTGCATGGATGCAAAAGAGAATCCAGATATTTCCATCTAATCGGGGAATGGAGTTTTCGCCATATTCACCTTGCGAAAACAACCACAACCCGATGGAGGCGCATTCGCAGCAGCCCCATCTCGAGCGACCCCCGCCTTGCAGCAGCAAGGCCCGCGTTGCCCGAACCAGATCTATGGAGTTCAACATGACTACGAGAAAAACAGTCATCGTCACGGGCGCCTCCCAGGGTATCGGAGCCGGCCTCGTCAACGCCTTCATCCAGCGCGGCTATAATGTCGTCGCCACCTCGCGCCAGGTCAGTGCCTCGGAGGCTTTTGACGCCTCGGACAGGCTGGCGCTCGTCGATGGCGACATCGGCGATGCCGAAACCGCGGCGCGGGTGGCAAGGACCGCAATCGATCGCTTCGGCTCGATCGACGCGCTCGTCAACAATGCCGGCATTTTTCTGGCCAAGCCGTTCGTCGAGTTCACGATGGCCGACTTCCAGAAATTGTCCTCGACCAATCTCGAAGGCTTCATCCACCTGACCCAACAGGTCGTCAGGCAGATGCTGGCTCAGAAAACGGGCGGCAGCGTCGTCAGTGTCACCACCCCCTTGACCGATCATCCGATCGCCGGTTTCTCCGCCTCAGTCTCAATGATGACAAAGGGTGGCATCAACGCCATCTCCAAGAACCTGGCGATGGAATATGCGGACGAGGCAATTCGCTTCAATATCGTCGCTCCCGGTGTGGTGGACACGCCATTGCACAAGGACAATCCGAAGGACTTCCTGAAGACACTGTCGCCGATGGCAGGCATTTCCAACGTCGAGGAGATCGCCGATGCGGTCGTCTTCCTCACCGAAGCGCCGCGTGTAACCGGGGAGGTGCTGCACGTCGACGGCGGCGCACATCTGGGCAAATGGTAGACCATCGGAAAGCGCAGGCAGCCGGCGCGGAACGGCGGCTGCAGGACCTCGGCATCGCCCTTCCCCCACCGCCGACGCCCTTGGGCGCGTATGTCGAGGCGGTCAGAACCGGCAAGCTGGTCTTCCTCAGCGGCATGCTGCCGGTCGTCGACCGCAAGCCCCGCTATGTCGGCCGCGTCGGCGGCGCGCTGACGGCCGAAGACAGCAGGAAGGCCGCCGAGACAGCGACTCTTAGCGCCCTTGCGGCCGCCAGGGAATATCTCGGTTCGTTGGACAGGGTGGCGAAGGTCGTCAAGCTCGGCGTCTACATCGCCACCGAAGGCGATTTTCGCGACCACCCAAAGGTCGCCGACGGGGCATCCGAAATGCTGCTCCAGGTCTTCGGCGAAGACAAACTCTCCGGCCGAATCGTCCTCGGCGTGTCCAGCCTGCCGTTAGGCGTGCCGATCGAGCTCGAGCTCGTTCTCGAAATCGAAGATTGAACAGGCGGGCGCGCCTTGGCGCGCCCTGCATTCTTGGCCGCCTGCGCTTAGCGCATTCGCTGGCTTCGCCGCTTACTCCCTCACACCGCCACCAGCAACAGCACATAGGCGATCACGCTTACCATCAGTCCCCGGAACGCAAAGGTGACGCAGCGATATTTGCTGCGGGCGATGGCGGAAAGGGTGTTGGCGTTTTCGAGGTACTGATCGAAGAGGTAGCGCTCGTCGCGGCGAAGGGCGGCCTCGAAGAACATGTCGCGATGATCGGGCCATGCGCCCCAAAAGAGCGAGGTGGAAGTGCCGAAACGCCGCGGCAGCACGACGAGGATGGCCGACAGGATGGAGAAGACCGAGGCTGCGGCAAGCAGGCCGGAGAACAGCATGCTGCCCGGGGTGCCGCCGGTATACCGCGCCAGGCTGAAGACTGCCCTCACCTCGCTGGAACTCACCAGAAAGGCGAGCATGAAAGTAAAGATATAGGCAGCCTTCTGGTCCGATATCTTGATCTGATCATAAAATATGTCGTTGATTTTCTTGATATGATCGAAGTACTCGGCACCGATATCGCCGCTTGAGGGCTTGCTCAGCATAACCTCGGTCGCATTTTCGAATTCGCTCACGTGAATACTCCACCCCTAAAGTGTATCCCTGATAGTACACTTTGGAACGAAAGCAAGAACACGTGTGCAACATGCTTGACTTTTCCACTCTACACGGACAAAGGGGAAGCGGGGTATGGGGTCGAGGACATGCGGGGTTATTCAAGTAACATCTGTCGCATCGGGATGGTGCTGGCGTTTGCGGTGCCCGGTTTCGGGCTGCCGGCAATGGCCGATCCCGTGCCGCGCGCTACGCCGGTCGCCGGCTCTGTCATCGCACGCAAGATCGGCGAGGAAGTCCGCTTCATCGACGTGTCGAACTGGCGTGTCGTCGACATCAATCAGGATCTCCTGACCGGCGACGTGCTGCGCACCAATGCCAACGGCCAGCTCGCCATCGTCTTTTCCGACCACACTCAGGTCCGCCTCGGCAGGAATTCCTCGCTGCAGGTGAAGAAGATGGCGGCCGGCGGCGATACCGTGCTCAATCTCCAATCCGGCACCATCTGGGCACGCGCCGAGCGTGGCGGCCAGGGCCTGACAGTGGAAACACCGGCCGCCGCAGCCGCCATCCGCGGCACCGACTGGACCATGACGGTCGAGGGCAACAAGACTTCGATGATTGTGCTCGAAGGCCGCGTGGCGCTCAGCAATCCGCAGGGCAGCGTCGAGGTGAACGAGGGCGAAGGGGCGGTCGCCACCATCGGCCAGGCACCGACCAAGATCATCAGCGTCAATCCCGATGACCGCGAACAGATGCTCTTCTATCTGGACCTGCGAGACGGCTTCGACCTGATGCCGACGTCGCCGCTGCGGGCCGACCGCATGGCGACGGAGCGCCGCCGCCTGTTGGCGTTGCCGCCGGAGCGCCGCACCACCGAAGATTGGCTGGAACTTGCCGAAGTGCAAAGCGCCTTCGACGGACGCCAGGCCGCAGCCGCAACGCTGAAGAAAGTCCGCGACCGCAAACTGACGACAGCCCAGCAGGCGCGCGTCGATCTGATCGACGCCACTATCGCCGGCTCGGAAAAGCGTTATGGCGATGCCGCCAAGCTCTTCCAGAAGGCCCTGCCGCATCTCGACCCCACACGCCGCAACATGGCCCAATATGGCGGCTATTTCGCCCGTTCGCTGGCAGACCCCGCCCATGCCGAACAGCCGCCGGCCAACACCACTGGCCCCTATGGCGCGATCATGGAGGCCTATACGACAGGCTTCCTGAAAAACCCGCGCGCAGCGCTCGAGATCATCAAGAAAGCGGAGCAGCGCTATCCCGATGATCCGACCCTGCCGGCGGTCCGCGCCCAGTTGGCGGAGCTCACCGGCGACCGTGAGCAGATGAAGGAAGCGATAGAACGCTCGCTGTCGCTCGACCCTGATCATCCGATGGCGCTCTCCGCCCGTGCGGGTTACAAGGCA
Source organism: Rhizobium sp. BT-226 (assembly GCF_025847085.2). NCBI lineage: Bacteria > Pseudomonadati > Pseudomonadota > Alphaproteobacteria > Hyphomicrobiales > Rhizobiaceae > Rhizobium > Rhizobium sp. BT-226. The sequence continues at coordinate 1,218,130 of NZ_JAOYTI010000001.1, forward strand.
AGCTATGAAAGCGATATCAACGGCGCGCTCGCGGACCTGAACCGCGCCATCGCGCTCGCCCCCGGCGCATCGGGCACGCTGAATTCGCTCGGTCTTCTACAGAGTTCGCGCGATGCCAATGGCGAAGCGGAAAAGGCATTCAAGAAGGCGATCGAGCTCGATCCGCAGGACCCGCTGCTGCGCTCGAACCTCGCGATCCTCTATCTCGACCAGGGGCGCATGAAGGAAGCCAAGCGTGAAATCGACACCGCGATCGCTCTCGACCCCTCCTTCGATCACGCCCTGCTTGCCCGCGGCCGCTACTACCTGCAAATCGGCGAAAAGGACAAGGCGCTGGCGGATCTGCTCGCCGCCAGCACTGCCAATCCCGCGCATTCGCAATCGCAGTTCATGCTCGCAGCCGCCCATTACGAAAAGGGCGACCGGCTCCCTTCCGAGCAGGCGCTCGACAACGCCGACCGTCTCGATGACGACGATCCCGTCATCTCGTCCTTCCGCACCGCGATCGATATCGACGATTACGATTCGGATGGGGCGATCCGCAACGCGCAGGAATTCCTGCGCCGCTCGCGCGCCCGCGGCGGCGATTACAGCGGCCTCGGCGCCAATGCGAGCGCCGGCTCGACGCTGAACGACGCCTTCCGCCTGCAGGGTCTGGATGCCTGGGGCCGCTATTACGGCGATGCGGTTTTCGATCCCTTCAAAGGCAGCGGCTATATCGACCAGTCGATCAAGGGCAGCATCTTTCCTTTCGTCAACGCAACCAACTTTAGCGACGACAATATCATCCAAAACCGCGGCAACGCGTCGAGCTACTCATCCTTTATCCAGGGCTTGCTGATCTCTCCGCACATGCTCTCTGGCCGTTCGCGCTCGGCATCGCTCTTCGATGTACCCTTCATAGAAGGTTCGCTCGGCGGCGGTATCAACAGCGTCGACGGGCATACGAGGCGGATCGGCGAGGCCGATATCCAGGGTTATTCCAACGAGACGATCCCGATCAGCTTCTATGGCAACTTGACCTGGGAAGAGCTGGCCCTCGACCGCGACTACCGGGATTTCGGCGGAGTCCAGACGGATAACAAGCTGCTGAGCGCCAACGGTTATCTGACGGCAACAGTCACGCCTGATGATCGCGTGGTAGCCTTCGTCAACCACGGCAAGAATGATGGAACACTGAGCGCTGAGACGCAGGGCACGACGCTGACGGATCTGTTCAACTTGGCAGGCATTCCGATCAGGACGACGGTATTGCCCGAATATGTCGGCCGCGATGTCGACAACGAGGTAACCAATGCTGGCCTCGGCTGGAGCCACACCTTTGCCTATGAAAACATATTGAACGGTGCAGTTCTCTATTCGGAGACCAAGTCGCGAACGGCAACTTTTCTTCAAGTCGACGATGCCCCGATTTTACCCCTGCCCGACCCGGACATTATTCCTGTCCTGAGCGGGAGCGAGGACACTTCCTCCAAAACCTATATCGGGGCTCTCAGCCATTCCATCGGCAGTGGGCCGCTGACTTGGCGGTATGGTATCGAAGGCGGCTGGATCGATGTAAGCACGACCACCTCCTCTCGCCTTCATGAACTCGTTCCCCGCGTTCCGCTCATCCCGGAAATCATCGAAGGTCCGACCACCACCAGCAACACCGTCAATATCGGCCGTGCCTATGTCGATGTGCTGCATGAGATCACGCCGGACCTCAAGGGCGAATACGCCTTGTTCGTCACACGTCTGGAGGGCGACGGCATCGATATCAGCCGGCTGGAGCCACGCTTCGGCGTCGCCTGGGCGCCGGTTCAAAACCACTGGCTGCGTGCCGCCTTCATGCGTCAAAGTTTTGATACCACCGTGCCGACCCTTGCCCCGATCGGCGTACTCGGGCTGCAGGCCAACCAGTTTTCTACCAATCCGCGAGGCTATACGGATACGGTCGCGCTGCAGTGGGATGCCGAATGGACCGACCGCTTCTTCACTTCGGTCGAGTATCAGCATCAGGAGTTGCACGATTTCTCGGTCAATATGCCGCTGATCTCGCTTCCTTCCGATACCAGCCTGCCGATCTCGCGCAGCAGCATCGATCGTGCTGCCGTCACTGCCAACGTCGCGCTCGGCCATGGTTTCGGTCTTTCGGCCACCTACGCCTATATGGATTCGGAAAACAGGGATCCGCTTGAGCCGATCTACGGCGGCCCCCTTCCCTTTATACCGCAGAATTCAGGGCAGATTGCGCTGACCTGGGTCAACGAAGCCAAGGTCAAGGCGACGGTGGCCGCCAATTACATCGGCGAGCGTGACGGCGATCGGTTCGGCACGAAACTGGACGATTACTGGAGCCTCGACGCCCATCTGGTCTGGGAACCGTTCGACAAGCGCGTCGAGCTGGAGGCGGCCGCCTATAACCTGCTCGACGAGGACTTCGAGATCACCCCCGGTGTGCCCGGCTGGGGCCGCGCCTTCAAGGGCACGCTCAAAGTCCGTTTCTGATGCGGGTGCGGGACAAGTCTCGGCAGGCCAGGCAGATCAGGAGCCGCCATCTCAGGCTCCTAGTGCTGTCGCTGACGACGCTGATCGCCATCTCGCTGCTGTCGCGCCTGCCCGCCTGGTCACTTCTGGAGCTCCGAAGCTTCGACTATCTTTCGACCGTCGACGATCCCCGTCCGCCACCCGGCGGACCCGTCATCGTCGCGATCGACGAACCCTCGCTTGCCGATATCAACGCGCAATGGCCCTGGCCGCGCAGCCTGCATGCCGAGCTCATCAGCCAGCTGCGCGCCGCCGGCGCCCGCGTCATCGGCCTCGACATCATCATGGCCGAGCCCTCGAACCCCGATAATGACGCGGCGATCGTCAGGGCCGTCGGCCCGGATGTCGTCCTGGCCGGCGACGAGACGTTGATCGAGACGCCGCAGGCCTCGCAACTGATCCGTGCGACACCGCTGCCGCAGCTGACCGAGGCAGGTGCCGTGACTGGCATCGCCTCCGTCGAACTCAGCGGCGACGGCACCTTCCGGCGCATTCCGGGCTATGAGGACGGCTTTGCCGCCATGCTGGCCAAGGTCGCCGGCGTGGCCCCCGAGGCTTTGCCCGCCGGCCGGCTCATCCAGTCCTTCGGCCCGGCCCGCAGCTATCCCACCGTCTCCTACTACCAGGCGCTCGACCCGAAGAACCTGCTGCCGCCGGATTATTTCAAGGACCGTGTCGTGCTGGTCGGCCTCAGCCTGCAGAATGCGCCGGCGATCGACAAGGGTGGCGTCGATGCTTTTGCGACGCCCTACACCGTTCATACCGGCAAGCTCGTCTCCGGCGTCGAGATCCAGGCGACGATCTACGACAATATCCGCAGCGGCCTGTCGATCGCCGAAGCCCGGCTGCCGACGGTTGCTGCCTGCATCCTGATATCGGTGCTGCTGGCCGCCACCACCGTCTGGCGCTCGACGGGATGGCTGACGATCGTGACGAGCGCGGCGGCCCTCCTTGCCTTCGCCGCCGTCAGTGCCGCCGGTATGCGGCTAGCCCATATCTTCGTCTCGCCGCTTGGCCCGACGGTCGCCTATATCTCTGTCGTCTTCGGCCAGGCCGCCTTCGATTTTGCCGAGGAGCGCCGCAACAAGCGCCAAATCACCCGCGCCTTTGCCCAATATATCTCGCCCGATCTCGTCAAGCGCCTGTCGAGCGATCCCTCGCAACTGAAGCTCGGCGGCGAGCGGCGCACCCTCTCGGTGCTGTTCTCAGACGTACGTGGCTTCACCACCATCGCCGAAACGCTGAAGGACGATCCGGAGCAGCTGACCGGCCTGATCAACCGCTTGCTGACGCCGCTTTCCGACGTGGTGATGGATCATGGCGGGACGATCGACAAATATATGGGCGATTGCATCATGGCCTTCTGGAACGCGCCGCTCGACGATGCCGACCATGCCCTGCACGCCGTCAAAGCCTCGCTTGCCATGCAGGCGGCGATATCGAGTCTTAACCGCGAGCTGGAGCGAGAGGCGGCGATGCGCGGCGTCAGGCCGCATGTGTTGAAGATGGGCGTCGGCATCAACACCGGCGAATGCATCGTCGGCAATATGGGCTCGACCCGCCGCTTCGACTATTCCTGCCTCGGCGACAGCGTCAACCTCGCCTCGCGTCTTGAAGGCGCCTCGAAGAATTATGGCGTGGCGCTATTGCTCGGCGAGGAGACCGCAAGGCTGGTCACTGAGACCTACATCGTCGTCGAACTCGACCGCATCATCGTCAAGGGCCGCACCGTCCCCTCACCTGTCTATACCGTCGTGCACAAGGCCGAAGCCGAAGCCCTTGCCGCCCATCGGGCCTTGCTCGAGGCGAAATACGCCGGCACGCTTGCGCCATCCGACCCCGCCTTCGACAGGCTGGCCGTCGATATCCCCGAGCTTGCCGGCTATTACGCGATCATGCGGGATGCGTTGGCCGAGTCCAGTGAGGAATAACCATCATTTTCAGAGAGCGAATGCCACCGGCGGCTCTCCGTCCTAATGCGGCAAATCAGCTCGCCAAGGTCAGGCCGCCGTAACGACTGACTTCATTTTCGATTTCGGCGACCAGCGTATCGAGCGCAGGATTTCGCGCCTTACGGGCCCGACGCACCACATAGGCCAGGGCGGGAGGCGTGGGCAGGCGGTTGGTGATGATATCCATCGCGGGGCGCAGGTGGCGCCCGTTCAGAAGCGCCACACCCAAGGCTGAGGTGACCGCCGAGACGATTCCCGCGGCGCTGGCGCATTCAAACACCGTCTCGAGAAGCGTGTCGTCATCCTGGCCGATATCGAGTGCCCATTGGCGATAGAAGCATTCGTCGTCGAAAGACAGGAATGGAATGGGACCACTCGGCGGCAGAGGCAAGTCAGCATGCTTCACCCAGTAGAGCTGCTCCCGGAAAAGGACGATATCGGTCGGGCGGACCTCATGGGCAAAGATCTGGACGATCGCAGCGTCGAGCTCTCCCCGCTCCAGCATCGCCCTGAGGACCAGACTCATTCTGACCTTGGTGCGCACCGCGACATTGGGATGGAGATGACGAAACCGGCCCAATATGCGGGCAAGGTCCGTGCAGGTCGTGTCCTCGGTCAGCCCCAGCGCGATGCGCCCTGCGAGCGGCGTTTTCGTCAGGCTGAGAAGCGCTTCGTCATGAAGGCCAAGGATACGCTCGGCATAATCGAGCAAGTCCTCGCCGGCCGCGGTGAACATGGCCGCGCCTGACTTGCGGCTGAGCAAGTCGCAATCAAGGCTGACCTCGAGCCGCTTGATCTTATGGCTGACGGCCGATTGCGACAGACCGAGCGCCTCGGCGGCGCGGGTGACTCCACCGTGACGGCGAACGGACCACAGGACCCGCAACGCGTCTATTTCCAATCGTCGGCTGTTGAGTTCGGTCACGGAGGCGCCCTCTGCTCACTGTGTCGCAAAACCTATGCATGGAGCTGGCCGGCCTGACAAGTCATCATCGATAATGCGATAGCTCTGTCATGTCATGATCGAAATTTGTCATGTGTGATAGCGGCTTGCCTGATTTATGCCGGAGCAGATCGTTATCGAAATGAGTATGCCATGACAGATCAAACTATCGCTCTGCTCGAGCCGCGACGACACCCTCTCCTCTGGCCCGCGCTGGCGACGCTTCTGGTGATCAGCTGGAGTTCCGGTTTCGTCGGCATCCGCTATGCCAGCGAGGAGGCGAGCATCATCCTGGTCTTGTTCTGGCGCACCCTTCTGTCGGGACTGATACTGCTGCCCTTCGCGCTGACCATCGGGCCGAGGATGCATCTGCGCAGTGTGCTGGGGCAAATGCTGTTCGGCGTGATGTCGGTCTTCCTCTATCTCGGTGGATTCGCTCTCGCCATCGAGCAGCGCGTGCCGACGGGGCTGGTCGCGCTGATTGCCGACCTCTTGCCGCTGGCGATTGCCTGCCTGTCGCAACCTCTCCTCGGCGAGCGGCTGACGCGGCGACAATGGCTGGGAACGGCGATTGCCGTGGCGGGCGTTCTGCTCGTTTCGCTCGAAAGCCTCAGCTTCGGCGAGGCCCCGCTCTGGGCCTATGGGCTGACGGCCGGCTCGATGCTGGTTTTCGCCCTCGCCTCCGTTCTCTACAGACGGCGGCGCGAGGAGCATATGCCTGTCCATCAGAGCCTTTGCATCCAGACCCTGACCGGCTCGGCCTTGTTTTCGTTCTGCGCCGTCATGCAGGGCAACATGATCCCGCCGAAGACCGTCGATTTCGCCATTGGCATGACATGGCTCGTGCTGATCGCAACCTTTACCGCCTATTCGGTCTATTACACCAGTCTTCGACTGTTCCCGGTGGCGCAGGTCAGCGCCGCGATCTACCTTAGCCCACCCGTCACCATGTTATGGGCCTGGGCCTTGTTTTCCGAGCCGTTGACGGCAACGATGTTCATCGGACTGGCAGTGACATTGGTGGGTGTCTGGATGACCTCGCGAGCGTGAAGCTTGTGCCGATGCGATTGGCGCTTGCCGCTTAAGTCCGGAAACTGCCGGTGGCGTACATGTTGGTCGGCGCTCCGTGCAACATCACCTCGCGCTCGAAGACGAAGCCACATTTTTCGAGAATGCGTCTTGAAGCGGCGTTGGCGGTGCGAACCAATCCGATCACCCGATCCGCCTGCAGATCATCGAAGGCAAATGTCAGGGACTCCCTGACCAATTCCGTGGCATAGCCATGCCCCCAGCTTTCAGGTTGCAGATGATATGAAAGGTTGAGGCCGTCGAATTCTTTGGAAACGGTCACACCGCCGAACCCCATCAGCACACCGTTTGACTCGACCGCCCAACGCCCGAACCCGTGATCTTTCCAATGCCCGATATCGCGCGCAAGCCGCGCTGCACTTTCCTCCGGCGAGTCTGGACGAGGCACCGGTCGGTGTGCGACCAATTCCGACCGCGAAAAAAGTCGGGTCAGGAAATCGGCATCCCCATCCACAGGAGGCCTGAGGCGCAATCTGGCGGTGCGCCTCACGGCAGACTGCAAGGCACCTTTGAATTCGTTCTCAAGCATCTTCCGTCCAATTTTCAAAACGCGGCAACGTGACCGATACCAATTATTCCAGGCGGCGCGCTTCCAGCGGCGCGTTCTGCCTATACCCCTCGAAATAACGGCCGCCATGCAAGCCAAGCTCCCGGTCGGCCAAAGCCAGGAATTGGGCGCCGTCGCCCTGCCCCGCCAGCGCGAACGCCGCGTCGAATTCGGCTGCCAATGCGCGTCGAGCTTCTTCAAAAGACGCGGCGCCCACTTGCCGCGGCCGGTCCAGGCGCCGCGTCCGATCAGGATCAGGTCCGCGAGCTTCTGGTATAGAAGTGCGGCGATGGCGGCGACTTCTGCGGGCGGGCGATCGCCGCGCAGATCGTCAGCAAGATCGGTGACTTGATAGCGCGGCATGTCGTAGCTTTCGCCGGCAAGAGGTTTCGGCCCCGTCGCCAGCATGCTTGCCGCCTTTGCCTGTATGACACCTGCGCTGTCGATATCCGATCCCACTATACAGCCCGTCGCGACCATGTTGGCCATAATGGGATAGCCGCTGTCTGCGTCCTGATGGAGATAATGCGCCAGCGTCTGCGGATCGTGGACGAAGGCCTCGACTGGAAAACCATCCGCGGTGAACGACTCCCGCCATGCTCTTTCGAGCGACGAGAACACGACGACCAGATCGATATCCGAAAAAGTGGTGCCTTCGCCCCGCATGATGGAGCCGGCGACATAGGCGAATGCGGCCCCCGGGATAGCGGCTGGCGATGCAGTGGCGGGCGACGGCCAGCGCCCGCTCCGCAAGAACATGTTTCTGGATGTCGTCCACGATCTCGTCCTCGAATACGGGAGACGAGCGGTAACAAAAAACCCGCTCGTATCCGGCGGGTTGGCTTCAACAGCAATGAACGGAATTCAGTTCACGCGTCTACCACCCACCGCGATGCGGTGGTCGTAGACGTCGTCGAAACTGCAAAAGTCCTGCTCATGGCGGTAACGCTACCGCTGGATAGTGATAGCGTCAATGCGCCGGCCAAGGACGCTTCCCCGACGCGCCGATTTCCGTCTAATATGACCCGCAAAGCAAGACTCGAAACAGGAAGAACCCGCCAATGCCCCATCCCGCCACCGTCATTCCGCGTCCAGCACCGGTACTGCTGCCGGTGGACGGCAGCGCCGAGCGTTTTCCGGTGCGCCGCGTCTATTGCGTCGGGCGCAACTATGCCGACCATGCGATCGAGATGGGCCATGATCCCAGTCGCGAGCCGCCCTTCTTCTTCCAGAAGAATGCCGACAACCTGCTGCCGGCGGGCAAGGCCTTTCCCTATCCGTCGCTGTCGAACGACGTGCATTACGAGGTCGAATGCGTGCTGGCGCTGAAATCAGGCGGCGCAAACATCGAGGCAGCGGACGCGCTCGACTGCGTCTACGGCTACGCCGTCGGCATCGATTTCACCCGCCGCGACCTCCAGGGCGAGGCAAAGAAGCTTGGCCGTCCCTGGGAGGTCGGCAAAGCCTTCGAACATTCCGCCCCTATCTCGCCGATCGTTCCGGCAAGCCGCCTCGGCCACCCCGCTGGAGGCAAGATCTGGCTGGAACAGAACGGCAAGCGTGTGCAGGACGGCGATCTCAACCAGATGATCTGGAAGGTACCGGAGATCATCGCCGAACTGTCGAAGCTCTTCACTCTCGCACCCGGCGATATCATCATGACGGGCACGCCCGCCGGCGTCGGCGCGGTGGCCAGGGGCGATCGCATCAATTGCGGCATCGACGGCGTCGCCACCCTATCGGTCGAGGTCGTCTGAGGAGGAAGCGATGCCCGTCTACGCGCTTGGCGGATCGACGCCGAAACTGCCCGCCGCCGGCCTCTATTGGATCGCCCCGGATGCCAACATCATCGGCCAGATCGAGCTTGGCGAGAATGTCGGCATCTGGTTCGGCGCCGTGCTGCGCGGCGACAACGAGAAGATCAGCGTCGGCGAAGGCACCAACATCCAGGAAGGCGTGATGGCCCATACGGACATGGGCTTCCCGCTGACGATCGGCAAAGGCTGCACCATCGGCCACCATGCCATCCTTCACGGCTGCACCATCGGCAACAACACGCTGATCGGCATGGGCGCCACCATCCTGAACGGTGCGAAGATCGGCAACAACTGCCTCGTCGGCGCCAATGCGCTGGTGACGGAGGGGAAGCAATTCCCTGACAATTCGCTGATCGTCGGGGCGCCTGCCCGGGTCGTGCGCCAGCTCGACGAAGCGGCGGTCGAAGCCATCCGCCGCTCGGCCGAGAGCTACATCACCAACTGGCAACGCTTCGCCCGTGATCTCCGGCAGATCGGGTGACGCCGGCGACTCAGAGGTGGCGGCCAGCCCCGCCCTTCGAGGCCCCTTCGGGGCGCCTCAGGATGAGGCTGGAGAGAGGTTGCAGCCCGGTTCGACGGGAGGTGCCGCGGCAAGGCGCGCCGGTAACCTTCCTAGCGGCAAAGCACATCGTCGTCTTCGCGGTATGGCACGCCGATCAGCCTTCATCCTGATGCGCGGAAGCCAAAGGCCGGAGCCTCGAAGGACGGGGCGGGTAGCTGGGCGCCTGCCTAGTGCTGCTCACCACACGCCTGGAGCATAGAGCGATCCGAGCGACAGCGCCATGCCGGCGCCACCGCAATGACGGCTCAGGCGGGTTTCGGAAAGGAGCAGCCTTACTCGGCGGCTTCGAGAAACTGGCTGTTTCGTGAAGAGGAGGCAAGAGCCTGAACCCTGGCTTCGGCCTTTGCGATCAGCTGATAGAATTCGTCCTGCGCTTCGACATCCAGCTGAATGACGGCGTTGACGTCGTCTGGCGTGTCGCAAACGCAGGCGACCGCAGAAATGGGACAGATGCCGCCGGGATAACGTCTGCCGGTGCCCGTATAGGCGCGACGTCCCCAACGCTCGGAATAGACCGTCTCTTCCCGCTCGAGATGCAGGATCGTTCCCTTGCAGGCGGTTACGATAGCCGCCTTGCCGTAGGCGAACCAGTGATAGTTCAGCCTCCGGAGAATATATTTGCCGGTGATATCTTCGCCAGCCAGTTCGGCAGGGTTTTCAATCATTCTGATCATGACGGCTTCCTCAACGTTTAAACAATATCCGTCATGTCTTCGCGCGCAGCAAGTCAAAAAACGCTGCTTTTGGAGACACTTAGTCACAAAGTGTTTCCGATTCTTACATTAACCACGCGCCGAGCACCCACTTGTGCACACAATTCTTCGTCGAATTTTCCGCAACCTGCTACCGATTTCGTCATTGTCCGAGGTGGCAGTCACGTCAATGTCCCCTTGTGTTTTTCGGCGCGGGCTCGATATGTCTCCCTGATTGGCCCGAAGACCGCGCCGTTTTCATCCCGGGAAGCGGGCGGCTGGTTCGCCGCTTCGCCATGAGCATGATGCCGAAAACTGTAAGCCGTTTTCGGATAACATCATGCTCTAACTATTTAATTTAGAACAGGATTCAGGTTTAGACCGATCCGGCCTAAAATCATCCTGTTCCAGCAGGAGAATCTCATGGTCGATGCGATCAACCCCATCTCCGCCACCGCCGCGTCCGAACCCACCAAGGTCGGCACCAGCACCTCGATCGGCTCCGAACCCGACAATGCCTGGGTCGCCGCCCGCCAGTCGCAGATCACCGCCGATCAACTGGTGGTGAAGAAGGCCATAGAGAAGGAATCCGCAAGCGGTCTCATCCCGCACGCGGATCTGATCGTCGAAGAAGAGGAGCACCCGCAAAAGCGGCACGGGCATGCGACATCGGACGACGGCGAAGAGGCCGGCGAACAGGCGGAACAGCCGGTCTTGTCAGGCGAAAGCGATCGAATCGGCACCCGCAATTTCGACGACGATACGCCCTTCGGCGAGCGCGTCGCCATCATCTGATCCGCGCGATCAATTCGAGCCCGCAAGCTGGGACTCGATCGCCGCCTTATCGATGACCGACCAGACCTCGACGATCTTACCGCCGCGAAATTCGTAAATGACGTTCTCGGTGAAGGAAAGGCGCCTGCCCTTCACATCGAGGCCGAGGAATTTTGCCTTCGGCCTGCAATCGAAGCCGAGCCGGCAGGCGATGTATGGCGGATCGCAAAGCAGCATCAGCACCTTGAAATAGAGATCGGGAATCTCATCGAAGTCCTGCTCGAGCATGGCGACGTAACCCGACAGCCCGAGCCGCCGGCCGTTATGAGCCGCATCGTCGCCGACGAACTGCCCGAGATTGGGCCAGTCCTGTCTGTTCAAGCAGGCGATGTAGCCGCGGTATATCTCCGCGAGTTCTGTTTTCGTCACGCGATCGCCCCTGGCTTGGATTCTCAGGTAAAGATAGCGGAATGCAATATCGTAAGAACTGGAAGACGCCGAAGAAAAGGCGGAACAACCAAATCGGCACCCACGACTTTGATGACGACACTCCTTTCGGTGAGCGCGAGGCGATCGTCTAGCGAATGCGAGGAAGCTTACGCCGCGCAGGCCTCGCACAATCCGCGGATCTCGATCGTCGTCTTTTCAGGCTTGAACTTCTGCCCGCGCACCCATTCCATCAGCCGGTGGTCGACCTCGTGGTCGTGGAACTCCGTCACCTGGCCGCAGCTTTCGCAGATCGCGAAGGCGACGATGCCGTGGCTGTGGCAGTCGTCGCCCGGATGGGCGCAGGCGACGAAGGAGTTGATGCTTTCGAGCCGGTGCACCACGCCATATTCGAGCAGCTTCTCCAGCGCCCGGTAGACCTGCAGCGGCGCGCGAAAACCGTGGTCGCGCAGCTTGTCGAGGATGGTATAGGCGCTGAGCGGCCCTTCGGCCTTTTCGAGCACGTCGAAGACCAGCGACTGGTTCTTGGTCAATTGCGGTGTCGTCATGAGCCTTGTCCTTGCATGACCGCGCGGTGGCGCCTGACGGGAAGCAGGCTGAGAATGAAGAGGATCAGTGCCGCGACGACGATCGAGGGGCCGGAGGGCGTGTCGTAGGTGAGCGAGCCGAACAGCCCGCCGACGACGGCCGCCGCCCCGATCAGCGAGGCGAGCACCGCCATGATCTCCGGCGTCGGCGAGAAGCGCCGGGCCGCAGCCGCCGGAATGATCAGCAGCGAGGTAATCAGCATGATGCCGACGATCTTCATGGCAATGGCGATGACGACGGCCATCAGCAGCATGAAGAACAGCCGCGCCCGCTCCGGCTTCAGCCCCTCGGCCTCGGCGAGCTCGGCATTGACGGTCGCAGCCAAGAGCGGCCGCCAGAGCCAGGCCATTGCCACGAGCACGAACAGCCCGCCGCCCCAGATCAGCGCGATATCGGTGGTGGAAACGGCAAGGATATCGCCGAACAGGAAGGCGATGAGATCGATCCGCACCCAGCTCATGAAGGCGACCATGACGAGGCCGATCGCGAGTGTGGCATGCGAGAGAATGCCGAGCAGCGCATCGGCCGACAGCGCCTGGCGTTTCTGCAGGAAGAGCAGCAGCACCGACACGAGGGCGGCGACGGCGAAGACAGCCAGTGTCAGGTTGAGTTCGAAGAGCAGCGACAATGCGACGCCGAGCAGCGCCGAATGGGCGATCGTATCGCCGAAATAAGCCATGCGCCGCCAGATGATGAAGCAGCCGAGCGGCCCCGTCGTCACCGCCAGGCCGACGCCGGCAAGGATGGCACGCACGAAGAAATCGTCAAACATGGCGCTCTCCCGCTACATGCGCGTGCGGATGGGCATGGTCGGTGTGATCGTGACCATGTTCATGACCGGCATGCCCATGCTCATGCGCGTGATGGCCGTCGTCGGGGTGGCAATGATCGGTCACCGTGCCGTCAGCATGTTGCACCCGACCGTCCGGCAGATGCGTATGATCGTGGTGATGGCTGTAGACGGCCAGCGTCTGCGCCGCCCGGCTGCCGAACAGGCGCACATATTCCGGGCTGCGGCTGACGGATTCAGGCGTGCCGCGGCAGCAGACATGTCCGTTGAGGCAGATGACCGTATCGGTTTCGGCCATGACGACATGCAGGTCGTGCGAGATCAGCAGGATGCCGCAGCCCGTCGCATTGCGGATCGACTTGATGAGGTCGTAGAGGGCGATCTCGCCGGAGAAATCGACACCCTGCACCGGCTCGTCGAGCACTAGCAGATCCGGCTTGCGGGCAATCGCCCGGGCCATCAGCGCCCGCTGGAATTCGCCACCGGAAAGATGCTGCACTTCGGCATCGAGCATGTGAGCGATGCCGGCGGATTCGAGCGCCGAGAGCATGTCGCGCTCCGGCAGCGGGCCGGTCAGCGTCATCAGCCGGCGCACCGAAAGCGGCAGGGTCCAGTCGATCGACAGCTTCTGCGGGACATAGCCGACCTTGAGGCCGGCCCTGCGCTCCACCCTGCCCTCGTCGGGCTTCAACACACCGATCGCCGCCTTGGCGCTGGTCGATTTGCCCGAGCCGTTCGGCCCGATCAGCGTGACGATCTCGCCGCGCGCGACGGAAAAATCGACGCCGCGCACCAGCCAGCGGCCGTTGCGCAGAATGCCGACATCTTCAAGCGAAACCAGCGGTTCGGCCCTGATACCAGCGGAGGTCTTTGCGGGAGAGAGCATCAAATTTTCCGAAAGTGCTGTTGCGTCCTGCTATTGCACACGTTATAGCATAACGCAATTGATGTAATAACATAACGACTGCAATTCAAGCGGAGCATATTGATGAAACGCGCCTTGGGGCCCGCCCTCAAAATCTTGGCCCTCAGAATGCCGGCCCTCGCAATCCCGGTCCTGGCGATCCCCACCCTGCTCTTTTCCGGCGCCATGCAGGCAGCCGATGCGCCCGTCGTCGTCACCTCGATCAAGCCGATCCATTCGCTGGTTTCGGCGATCATGCAGGGTGTCGGCGAACCTGAATTGATCGTCGATGGCGCCGCCTCCCCGCATACTTACAGCATGAAGCCATCGAACGCGCGTGCCCTGCAGGAGGCGAAGGTCGTCTTCTGGGTCGGCCCGAACCTGGAGGCTTTCCTGGAAAAGCCGCTCGAGGCGCTAGGCTCGAACGCCAGCGTCGTCGAGCTCGACAAGGCGCCTGATCTGACCAGGCTGCCCTTCCGCGAAGGCGGCGCCTTCGAGCCGCATGACGACGCCGACCACGACAGCGCCTCCGCCGATGATCATGATCATGATCACGATGCCGCCAAACCCGGACATGATGATGGCCACGCCCATCATGATGATCATGAAGAACATGACCACGGGCACGGCGCCTTCGACACGCACCTCTGGCTCGATCCGATGAATGCGAAGGCGATGGCCGCGGTAATCACCACGACGCTGGTCGCCGCCGATCCCGCCAATGCCCTGACCTACCAGGCCAATGCCAAGGCGCTTGATGATAGGCTGACGGCGCTGGACAAGGAGATTGCCGCCACCGTCGCCCCCGTCAAGGACAAGCCCTTCGTTGTCTTCCATGACGCCTACCAATATTTCGAGCACCGCTACGGCATCCGCGTCGCCGGCTCGATCACCGTCAGTCCGGAAACTATTCCCGGCGCCGAGCGCGTCTCTGAAATCCACCGCAAGGTCGGCGAACTCGGCGCAACCTGCGTCTTTGCCGAACCGCAGTTCGAGCCGCGCCTCGTCAAAGTCGTCACCGAAGGCACGAAAGCCAAGTCAGGCGTGCTCGACCCGGAAGCGGCGACGCTGAAGGCCGGCCCCGATCTCTACTTCACCCTCATGCGCGGCATCGCCGACAGCATGAAGGCTTGCCTCTCCGGCGCATGATTGCCGCGCGGTCTCGCGGAGAGAGCTGAGGCGGAAAGAGGCGGATGACCCCGTTCCGCCTTTTTTCGGCACTCCATATGTAATGATATAACATTAATAGCAATGAGGTTCCCATGGACAACAGGCTTCCGGTCACGGTGCTTTCAGGCTTTCTCGGCGCCGGCAAGACGACGCTGCTCAACCACGTCCTCGCCAATCGCGAGGGCCTGCGTGTCGCCGTCATCGTCAACGACATGAGCGAAGTGAATATCGACGCCACGCTGGTGCGCGACGGCGGCGCCAATCTCTCGCGCACCGAGGAGCAGCTGGTCGAGATGACCAATGGCTGCATCTGCTGCACGCTGCGCGACGACCTGTTGAAGGAGGTCCGCCAGCTCGCCGATCAGGGCCGCTTCGATTACCTCTTGATCGAATCCACAGGCATCGCAGAGCCCCTGCCCGTCGCCACCACCTTCGAATTCCGCGACGAGAACGGCCAAAGCCTTTCCGACGTCGCAAGGCTCGACACCATGGCGACCGTTGTCGACGCCGCCAACCTGCTTTCCGACTACGCCTCAGCCGATTTCCTCGCCGACCGCGGAGAAACGGCCGGCGACGGCGACAACAGAACCATCGTCGACCTGCTGGTCGAGCAGATCGAATTCGCCGACGTCGTGGTGCTGAACAAAATCGGCACGGCAACCAATGATGAGCGCGACGCCGCGCGCAAGATCATCACCGGCCTCAACCCGGATGCAAAGCTGATCGAGGCGGATTTCGGCAAGGTCGCCCTGAAAGACGTGCTCGGCACCGGCCGCTTCGATATCGACAAGGCCGAGACCCATCCGCTCTGGTACAAGGAGCTGCACGGCTTCCGCGATCACGTGCCGGAGACTGAGGAATATGGCATTCGCTCCTTCGTCTATCGCGAGAAGCGGCCCTTCCACCCGGCAAAGCTGCAGGCCTTCCTCGACCGAAGCTGGCCGGGCGTGGTGCGCGCCAAGGGCTTCTTCTGGCTGGCGACCCGCCCGCATCATGTCGGCGAGATCAGCCAGGCGGGCGCGATCGTGCGCACTGGCAAGATGGGTCTCTGGTGGGCAGCCGTACCCCGCGAACAATGGCCTGAGGAACCGGCCTTCATGCGCGCCATCGGCCCCTATCTCGACCCCGTCTGGGGCGACCGCCGCCAGGAAATCGTCTTCATCGGCGCCGATCCCATGGACGAAGCCTGGATCAGAAAGGAACTCGACGCCTGTCTTATCAGGACAGAGGCCTTCGCGCCCGAGCGCTGGCGCGATCTGCCCGATCCTTTCGCCAGCTGGAACAGGCAGGCGGCATGAAGGCGAAGGCAATCAAACGCACTCTCTGCGTCTGTACCGAATGCGAACCACTGCCGCCGATCGAAGGGCTTCATCCGCTTACGCATGAGGAGGATACCGACGCTGAAGTCGGAAGACCAAGAGGTTTTCTCGGCATCATTGCTGAACGGGTCATGCCGTCACGCAGGCAACCCTGAAGCGGGTCATAACCGCCGCCAGTTCAAGAAGAGGAGGAAGGGCGCGAAACGGCTGCGCGCCCTCCCATAGTCAAAAAGGCGGCCGAAGCCGCCCTTCCTGATTTATCGACCGATCAGCGACCGGCAATAATGCTGGAGATGGTGCCGCTGGTGACGCCGATCAGCAGGTAGTCGTTATCGGCCCGCACCCAGCGATAACCGCGCGGCGGGGGCGCCAGCCGGTAGCGGCGGTAGTCGTTGACATCGGAGAACCGGCGACGTTCGCTGGCATTGACGCGGTATCCCCTCTTCCAATGCGACCGGACGACCGTCTTTTTGACCACCACCTTCTTATGCACGACGACAGGCGGACGGCGATGATCGTCGGCGCTGGCCTGGGAAACAACCATCGGGGACAGAAGGAAGGAGGCGGAAAGAAGAGCTGCAAAAATCTTTTTCATGTGGGGTTCCTCGTGTTGGGCGCGTAACCAAACTAGGGCCGAAAAGATGAACCGAAACTGAAGTATAAATTAAACTTTTGTAATGGAATCCAATAGCTACGGGTCCAAGCTTATACTTTAGATTAAACTCATACACGGTGATCGAGGTTTTGGCGCGGCCGGTTGGCTTCGTCCTCTGAATCCCTTCGGCCTCTGCTGCTAATCGCCTAGAAGGTGCGGCCGTGGAGGGTTGTCCTACTGCTGGCGGCAGGCGGCATGCTCTCGATTCGATCTAGTCTCGCCTAAAGGTGCTCAGCGGTTTGGCATAACGAGATACATAAAAAAAATTGAAACGGGCGCATAATCGAGTTTCGATCTTGGGAACAGGAGAATTCTGCATGTCCCGCGAGGGGACGATCAGATCGAGACAACGAAGACCACAATGGAGGAAAACATGCCCGGTATCAGCATGCGCTACATCGTCGACGACGTCGACGCCGCGGTGGAATTCTACACAAGACATCTCGGCTTCTCCGTCGCGCTTCGTCCCGCACCGAGTTTCGCCATCCTGACCAGGGACGGTTTTCGTCTGTTCGTCAGCGGCATGACGGGACCGGGCGGAGCATCTCAAGCAATGCCCGACGGGCGAAAGCCGGAGCCTGGCGGATGGAATCGTATCCAGATTGAGGTCGGAGACCTGGAGGCGAAAGTCACCACGCTGCGCCAGGCCGGTGCGCGCTTCCGCAACGAGATCGTGCAGGGCATCGGCGGCAAGCAGATCCTGCTCGATGATCCGGCCGGAAACCCGATCGAACTCTTCGAAGCGCCCAAGAGGTGAATGGGGCGGCGTCGGTCATGCGGTTCACCAAGCGTTTTACGCTTCGCATCGGTGAACCGCACGCATGATCCCGGTCCCGCGGTTTGCCACGCATTTTTCGGCCAGTATCGCAAATCGACGCAGTATTTCGATTACGGCAGCCCGGCTTCGGCATCTCTCGCCCCAGGACTAGCCGGAACGCCTTGCCACCGGTGTGCGAGCGTGTAGTTTCGGATTCCCATCAATTCGAAGGCAGGGAAAACATGTCCGATTCCGCCGGCGGGCTCTCCGACTATGTTGGGATACTAGCCGTGTTTCTTCTCGTCGCCGCCAATGGCTTCTTCGTTGCCGCCGAATTCGCCCTGGTGTCGGTCAGGCGTAGCCGCGTCGCCGAACTCGCTGCGGCAGGCCGCATGAACGCCTCGGCACTTCAGCGCGCCGTCGACAATCTCGACTCCAACCTTGCAGCCACCCAGCTCGGCATCACCATCTCGTCGCTCGCCCTCGGCTGGGTTGGAGAACCAGCGCTTGCCCACCTGATCGAGCCGCTGCTGTCCTGGCTGCCCGGGCAATGGGCGACGGCGGGCGCGCATACTGTTGCCGTCGTCATCGCCTTCGTCATCATCACAGCCCTGCATATCGTGCTCGGCGAGCTCGCGCCGAAGAGCCTGGCGCTTCAGCGTAGCGAGGCCACTTCGCTTGCCGTAGTGCGTCCGCTCGGTCTGTTCCTGGTGTTGTTCAAGCCGGCGATCTTTGTCCTGAACGGCATGGGCAACATGGTGCTGCGGGGCGTCGGTCTTCGCGCCGGAACCGGCGAATCGTCGTTCCATTCGCCGCAGGAGCTCAAGCTGCTGGTCGCCGAGAGCCAGGAGGCCGGCCTTCTCAACCAGGTGCAGCAGCAGCTCGTCGAGCGGGTGTTCAACATCGGCGACAGACCGATCTCCGACATCATGACCCCGCGTCTCGATATCGAATGGTTCGATGCCGACGACAGCGAGGCCGAAATCCTGAAGACCATCCGCGAATGCAGCCATGAGCAATTGCTGGTCGCCCGCGGCTCGATCGACGAGCCGATCGGCATGGTGTTGAAGAAGGACCTTCTCGACCAGGTTCTCGACGGCGGCAAGATCCGGCCGATGGAGGTGATGAAGCAGCCGTTGGTGCTGCATGAGGGGACCTCGGTCGTCCGCGTGCTCGATAGTTTCAAGGCCTCACCCGTTCGCCTCGCCATCGTCATCGACGAATATGGCAGCCTCGAAGGCATCGTCACCCAGACCGACCTGCTCGAAGCCATCGCCGGCGACCTGCCGGGATCCAACGAAGAACCCGATATCGTCGTCAGGGAAGACGGATCGCTCCTGATCGATGCGATGATGCCGGCCTTCGACGCCTTCGAACGGCTCGGCCTGCGCGATCGTCCGGATGCCGATTTCCATACGCTGGCGGGCTTCGCGCTGCATCAACTCCAGCACATACCCGAAGCCGGCGAAACCTTCGTCTTCGACAACTGGCGCTTCGAAGTTCTCGACATGGACGGCATGCGTATCGACAAGATGCTTGCGACACGCATTCCTGCGGATGGGGCAGAGGCCTAATTCACCGCCAGCGTCCAGAGCATTCCCGCGGCTGCGCAGGCTAGCAGCGTCGCGATCACGGAAGCCTTGAAGCGGAAGATCGCTATCGCCGCAGCGGCAGACAGCGCCATTGCTGCCGGCACGGCCGATTGCAGCACCGGGATATCGAGCCGCAAGCCGCCAAGCTGGACGGTCGCAACCTCGGCAAACAGCGTGTGCAGGGCAAACCAGATAGCGAGGTTGAGGATAACCCCGACCACCGCCGCTGTTATGGCCGACATCGCGCCGGCGAGCGCAATGTTGCCGCGCAGTTTTTCGATGAACGGCGCGCCAAGGAAGATCCAGAGGAAACAGGGCACGAAGGTGACCCAGCTCGTCAATATCGCCGCAAGGGTTGCAGCAAGCATGGGGTTCAACGCTCCCGGATCGCGGTAAGCGCCCATGAAGCCGACGAACTGGACGACCATGATCAGCGGCCCGGGCGTCGTCTCGGCCATGCCGAGACCATCCAGCATCTCGCCGGGTTTCAGCCAGCCGAAATGCTGCACGGCCTCCTGTGCGACATAGGCGAGCACTGCATAGGCCCCGCCGAAGGTGACGACCGCCATTTTGCTGAAGAAAAGGCCGATTTCGGTAAAAACGTTGTCAGCACCGAAGGTTGCATAGAGCACTGCCAGCGGAGCAAGCCAGAGGGCAAGCAGCACGGCCGAGATGCGTAGCGACCAGGCGAGATTCGGGCGCGCATGCACCGGTACGCCTTCGCCGAGCGCCGACTCGGCATCCGACAGCACCGGGCCGCTTCCGGCCTTATGGCCGCCACCCGTCTGAAAGGCGGCAAGCCCGAACCTGCCGCCGAGGAAGCCGGCAATGCCGGCCGCGAGCACGATCAGCGGGAACGGCACATGGAGAAAGAAGATGGCGATGAAGGCCGCAGCCGCGATACCGACCATGACGCGATTCTTGAGCGCACGGCCGCCGATGCGGATGACGGCCTGCACGACGACGGCAAGCACCGCCGCCTTCAGCCCGAAGAACAGGCCGGCGACGATGCCGACATTGCCGTAAGCCGCGTAGATATAGCTAAGACCGAGGATCGACAGGAACCCAGGCAGTACGAAGAGCAGGCCGGCGACGAGACCGCCCACTGTCCGATGCATCAGCCAGCCGATATAGATGGCGAGCTGCTGCGCCTCGGGTCCGGGAAGCAGCATGCAATAATTCAGCGCATGCAGAAAACGATGCTCACCGATCCATCGCTTCTCGTCGACGATGATCCGGTGCATGACGGCAATCTGGCCGGCGGGGCCGCCGAAGCTCAGGGCGGCGACGCGCAGCCACACCCTGAAGGCCTCGCCAAACGAGACGCCGTGATGATGCCCCTCTCCCGCGTCTTCCTCCGCCATTTTGCCGTCGGGCGCATTATCCGTCATCTCGACCATCTCATGCCCTCTTCTTCGGCGCGGGCCAGTTGTGGGTTTCCTCGGTCGCATCGCGGCACCAGCGGAAGAAGGCGTCGTAGAGAAGCATCCCGGCCTCGAGCTGTTCCAGATCGTCGGAATACATCCTGGAGAGGCCGAGCGAGGCGGCCAGCAGGCCTGCCGCCTCGGGCGCGAGATCGAGCCTTGCTGTATCCGCCGCCCTGACGATCCGCGCCAGGCGCAGGAGCGGCTCCGATGCCAGCCCGAACTCCTCGACCATGACATCAAAGGTGCAGAGTTCGCCGCGATGGCTCCAGAACACGTCATCGATATCGAAGGGCACCGCCCCGAAGCGCTCGCTGACGGCTAAAACCTCAGGCGCCGGCACGAACAGGAATACGGCGCTCGGATCGACGAAGCGCCGGATCAGCCAGGGACAGGCGATGCGGTCGATCTTCGGTCGCGCCCGCGTCACCCAGACGGTGCGTCCCTCCACGTCGCGGCGCGGCAGCTTCTCCTCGGGCACGACAGGTCCCGCCGCGACCCAGGCTTCGAAGCCGCCTTCGAGACTCTCGGCGTCGATCCCGGCATGGCGCAGGTAGGCGGCGACGCCATGGCTGAGCTTGGCGCCCTTCTGGCAGACCACGACGACGGCATCGGCATCGATGCTGCCCGCCCAGGACCCGACCTCGGCGTGACCCCGCCGGATCGAGCTAGGCACCAGACGGGGATCGAGCGCGAAATCCTCCTCGGTGCGAACGTCTATAATGCAAGGCGCACCGGGGGTTCCGATAAGGCGATTGAGCTTGTCAGGGGAAATTTCGAGAAATGACGGCATGACGCGTCCCTCCGTTGATCGGTTTTACTGGACGCGATTCTTCAGCATGACGCCTCGTGGGGTGATCGCGACCCCATGCAGAAATCATTCGCAAACAGACCCCGTGGTGTCAAGCGCCTTGCGCCATGGCGGCTTGCCGTCCACCGGCGGCCTGCCATCCACGAACGCACCCGATCACCCGGCAGCTCTACCACCGGGTCTCTGCCGGTCGCCCCCGGCAGATGAGGGGTGAACGGCAAAGCCGCGAATGCACGGAGCGCCAGTAAAGCGAGAATAATGCGTAGGAAAAGCCAATCAGCACAAGCGCTTCGGCCCAGAACGGAACAAAATGCCCGCTTCCGCATTCTTCTGTCACCGAAAGAGGAGAAAGTACCATGACGTACGACCCCAATAATGCCAACGACCCGAACCGCCCGCTGAACCCAAATCTGGATCTGCGCACCACGCCGAGCGCGCGCAGCAATAATACCTGGGTTGTCTGGGTCGCTGCATTGGCCGTGATCGCTGTCGCTGCATTCGCCTATTCGCAGTGGAGCACCCCCGGCACATCCCCGGACACGACAGCCTCCACAACCCAATCAGAGCCGGCGCCGGCCAAGCCGATCGCTCCGACTGACAACAGCGCAACGCCTGCACCGGCACCCGCACCGGCCACTCCGCCGGCTGCCCCTGCCCAGCAGTAACCGCTGTTCGGCCGAAAGAAGCCGGCCCAGCCGGCTTCCTTTCTGCCGCGAGATCTTGAAGAATTTTAAGCAAACCCTACTTAAGGGATATCATATCTGTCTCTAACGGCTGACCACGGATGTACTGGCAGCCGTTATCGAGACTGATCGAGGAAGGTCGGTGCGAGTTTCGCCCGGCCTTTTTTCTTGACCCTATTGGAAACGCCGGGATCGGGATATTATTTCGGGATCCTGTTATAGAAGGACTGTGGATCGTACACGCACTCGTAGTCGAGGAGGCAAAGCTTGCCATTGGCATCCCTTACTCTTGCGGTGTCGTACTTGTCGCCGAGATTGCACCTCGCCGGCGGATAGCGGAAGCTGCGGCCGCCAAAGCCCATGCGTACGAAAACCGCCTTGTCCTTGCGGATGATCTGCGCAAGCTCTTCGCAACTGTGATCCCTGGCATTGACCTCCACCGCCTCGACGGCAAGAGCGACGGACGGAAACAACAGTGCGACGGCCAGAACAACGCTTTTCATGGAAACTCCTGAATGTGAGAGAGCGAAGTTAGAGCATCGCACCGCGTGCCGCCAGTGCGGGAACCCTGTGAACTGTACGTCTGAGCACAGCCGCATGCACTTCCCGCTCGATCCCTGTGTCAACAGGAAGCGCCAAGAACGCCATGCGCCCTTTCGGACGCACAAAGCAAAATGCGCTAGGGAAAATTATAAGGCGACGCAGGGTCAAAGACGCAGGCATAATCGAGAATGCACTGCTTTCCCTCGGCATCGCGAAAACTGGTCGTGGTGCGCTTTTCGCCCATGCTGCATTGGGCCGGCGGATAGCGGAAGCTGCGGCCACCGAAACCGATGCGGACAAAAACCTTTTTATTCTGACGGATGATCTGGGCAAGCTCGCCGCAGCTGTGATCGCCTGCTTTGACCTCGATCGGGCCTGCGGCAAAGACCGGCAACGGGAGAGACAAGGCGACGGCAAAAATGATGCTTCTCATGGACCCCTTCCATTTACGAGAGAGGAAATAGAGCGCGAGGATCGACGCGGCTAGGTCTGCGAGGACCTGAACCATTCCGCCCGCTCCGGAATAGTTTTCGGCAGGCCGGAAAATCCGGCCTGAATTCGAAAACATCAATTTTTCAAGAGATTTGGTGGGTGATGTAGGGCTCGAACCTACGACCCGCTGATTAAGAGTCAGCTGCTCTACCAACTGAGCTAATCACCCGTTCGCGCTTGGCTGCGCGGTGTGACGGGGCGTATAAACAGGATCGGCAGGCTTGTCCAGCGCATCGGCGAAATTTCTTTGGTTAATCGCGAAGATTTTTCGGCATGGCTGAAATGCAGCGCATAACCCCGAAAGTCGGAATCAATTTTCGGAGAGGATTATGCGCGGATTCAAAGTGATAGAGCGTCCCTAGCGCTGATCAAATCAAAGGTCGAGCGTGCCGCTGGCCAGCCGCACAGCCTGGCCGCCGATCCGGGCGTTGGAGATCGCCCCGCCGTCGACATCGATATGCAGGTGGATGAAGGACGGCCGGCCCATCTCGACCCCCTGCTCGATCATGATCGGATGATGCCCGTCCGTCAGCCGGTCGAAATGGTGGATCGCGCCGGAGAGTGCGGCCGCCGCCGAGCCGGTAGCCGGGTCTTCGACGATACCCATGCCGCTTGCGAACATGCGCGCATGGAACTTCGCCACGTGGTTGACGCCGCCACGGCAGTACACATAGGCCGAGGCAAGCGCGCCATCGACGAAGGGCACGATTTTTTCCCACAGTTGCGGATCGAATTCCACCCGCTGCGTGGCTCCGACGTCGTGCACCGGAATGAGCAGGAAGGGAACGCCGGCGCTCCAGATCGACGGGACGTGATTTTCGAAGCCGATCTCGGTCACCTTCAGCGATAGCGCATCGGCGATGCCGAGCTTATCGAGCGGCATGGTGGCCGGCTGCGATTTGCGCGGCAGGTCGAATTCGGCAAAGCTCGCCTCTCCCTCTCTCAGCCGCACCGCGCAGCGCACCGGCCCGACATTCTCCTCAAGCACCGAGACGAGATCGCGCGTCGCATCACCATGCGCCCGTTCGGCCAGCGCCACCGCCGTGCCGACCGTCGGATGGCCGGCAAAGGGCAGCTCGCGCCCCGGCGTGAATATCCTCAGCCGTGCCGCATAGGCTGGATTGGTCGAAGGCTGCACGAAGACGGTCTCGGAGAGATTGATCTCCCGGGTGATCGCCTGCATCGCCTCGTCGCTGAGATCGTCTCCGTCGAAGATCACCGCCAGCGGATTGCCCGCAAGCTTTCGATCAGTGAACACGTCATAGACGCTGTAGCTTCGCGCCACATCGGCCTCCTTGAATCGTCATCGCGCCGCCAACCTGCCCGACCACGCGAGCGAGTGCAAGGCGCTAAGTCCGCTAAGAACAACCCATCCCCGGCAGGAGACGCCGGTAGTCTCGGATTTATGCGTGATCGTTAATGAAAATCGATTTTGTTTTTCGGGAGAGCGGCGTTGGAGCGTGTGCGAACGCGCGGCTGTCACAGGAATAGAGAGGGCACGCCGTGTGGCACCCCCCTCTGCCCTGCCGGGCATCTCCCCCACAAGGGTGGAGATTGGCAAGAGGCTTGACCATTGCTCCCTCTCTGAAGGCAGCGACAATCACGATACTTTAGTTGTTTGGGGAAACCTCTGCGCCCAGCCGATCTCCCCACCTGTGGGGGAGATGCCCGGCAGGGCAGAGGGGGGTGTCCCACGGCACGCCGGCGCTCAGGAATCCGGACACGGTGCGTTCGAGAGGCTCACCCCATGGTATCTTGACCTCTATCCCTCACACACCACCTTTGCCGAAATACCACTCAATCACCGGCAGCATGGCGACATTATAGGGATGGGCCGAGGCATCGGCCGAGCGGATCGCCACCGCGCCGGCGATCTCCTTGTCCTCGGCGACCAGCATATGGGCCTCGATCCGCTTCACCATCTCGTCCGCCGTCATGTCGAAGCGGAAGAGCCGCATGAGCGTTACCGTGCGCCTGGAATAACTGGCGTAGAGCCCCTGCCCCGCCACCGCGTGGGCCAGATCCAATCCGGTTTCCTCATGGACCTCGCGGCGCATATTGGCCTCGATGTCGCAACGCCCGTCGACGATATCCTCCGGCTCCAGCGAACCGGCGGCGAAATAGACCTGGCCGGGATTGGCGGTATGGGCGCCCATGCGGATCGCCACCAACGCCCCATCGGCGCTTTCGAGCACCGGATAGGCGAAGATGTGCAAGCCGCCCTGGCGCTGCGGCTGGCGGCGCCACCACATGAAAGCGGAAAAGGGAGTGACGTAACCCTCGCCCGAAATCCCGTCTTCACCGAGCGATATCTGCTGCTGGAACACCAGGCGCCCATCGAAGAGCGCCGGGTTGGCGGCCGTTTCCTTGGCCCAGTTCTCGCGGATCGCCGCTTCCTCGGCAAGGACGAAGGGATGGGTTCCGGGCAGGACGCGCAGATCGACGCCGGCGATCGGGAAGACGGTGGCCTCAGGCGGCCAGCCGGCGAAATCATCGGAAAAATCGCTGTTCGGAAAATTCACGTTCAAATTGGTTTTCATGTTCGCTCTCAAGGGAGATCCAGTGTCATGACGACGGGGCAGTGATCGGACGCCTTCGGCCTGTCCCAGCCGGTGCGCGGATAACGCTCCACCTCCTGCCCCGGCGGGAAGATGGTGCGGTAGGGCTGGCCGCTGCGGATGATTTCGGGCAGGCGGCCGGCATTATGGGCGGCAAGTGCTGGCGAAAGCCAGAGATAGTCGAGTTGGCAAAGCCACTGCTCCTGCGGCCCGCGCGCGTGATAGAGCGTCCAGCGGTCGAGGGGTTCGCGGCGGCGCACGACATTTTCGGCAAAGCCGTCGCTACTGAAAACGTCGAGCGCGCTTTCGGTCTCGGTCTGATGTTCGAAGCGATAACCGGTGCCCCGGCGGCCGATGACATCGACACGCTCCTGATAATCGTTCATGTCTCCGCAGATGGCGAAGCTCTTCGTACCGGCTTGCTCCGCACCGAAGCGATCCTCGATGATGCGGCGCACGGCGCGCGCCTCGGCTCGGCGGATCGGCATCGTCGATTGCCGCCCGTCCAGCCCGTCGCGCGGATTGCCCATCGACTTGAAATGCACGACGTAGAGCGAAAACGGCCGTCCGCCGACCAGAAGGTCGAGCTCCAGACAGTCGCGCTTGAAGATCTTGTCGTCGATGCGGTTGGTGAGCGCCAGCTCCTCATTGAACAGATCGAGATCGCGATAGGTCGTCATCGCATGGCTTCTAATATCCCTGAGTTCGATCTTCTGGCCGTCGCGCGTTTCCTCGCGCATCAGCACGGCAACATCAATGCCGCGGCTGTCATTGCCCTCGACCAGGTATTTCTGCCGGTAGCCGTTTCCGACCATGCGGAAGAGATAACCGTATTCGAAGGCCTGAAGGGCAGCCATGCTGTCGATTTCCTGAAGGCAGAGGATATCGGCGTCAGCGTCGGCGATCGCAAGGGCCGACATCTGCCGCGTGTCATCGGTTGCAGCGATCACCCGCGCCTGCTCGAGCTGCTGGTACACACCCTCGCTCGACACTTGGAAAAGCTTGATGACGCGATCCTGGCGCAGCTGGTTTCGGAAGCCGGTGAAATCGAAACGGGTGAGAAGATTTTCGACATTGAAGGTGGCGAGGCGAAGCGACATGGGAAGGATCCGGTTGCGGACAGTACCTTATCCGGCAATAGCCGCGGGAAAAGATGGCAGGCCAAGAAATATGCGAATAATCACTCCTCTTGGAGCCCCAGAGGCGATTGCTTGTGACTTGGGCCGCAGACATTCCGCCGCAAGCCTCGGATAGTTCTCCGTAGAGGACAATCGTCGTTCCGGCGCGGGGGCATTTCATGAAGCGGGTTCTTGCATCGTTTGCGGTTCTGACGTCCCTCGCCGGCGCGGCCCTTGCCGACACCTACGGCGCCATTGCCTACTCGCCGTCGACCCGCGCCATCGGCTGGTCCTATGCTTATGACAATCGCGGCGACGCCGAAACCGTTGCCCGGCGCAATTGCGACAGCAGCGCCAACGATTGTCGCATCGCTATCTGGTTCCGAAACGGCTGCGGCGCGGTGGCCGTCGGCCATCGCAGCGGCTGGGGCTCCGGCTGGGCTTATGATGGCCGCGAGGCCCAGCGCCAGGCGATCCGCAGCTGCAGAAAGCAAACCGGCAACTGCCGTGTCATCCGCTGGCAATTTTCGGAGAGCGAATGACACTGGCGTGGCGCGGTGTCTCAAAGCCGCCACGCCGCGCGCACCGATAGCCTGAGGCTGTCACCCGTCCGGACGGGAAAGCGGGAATAGGCCCGCAGCACCTGACTGCCGGCGAGGATAAGCTTCAGCGCATAACGCTCGCCCTCGAAGAGAACGGACTCGACCGTCGCCGCGATCCCAGCGCCGGCAGCAATATTCTCGCAAGAGACGATGACATCCTCCGGCCGAACGAGGACATCCATCCGGTCGTCGTCGGCAGTACTAACGGCGGCACCGGCAAACATCGGCTCCAGCGCCTGCCAGTCAAAGGCCCTGTTGTCACCAGCAGCACGCGGCAGCGTCACGATCGTACCCCGCCCGATCAGCCCGCCGACGATGCGCCCCTCCGGCCGCGCGTAGATCTCGGCCGGCGGCGCCACCTGCAGCAGCCGCCCTTCCGACATGACGGCGACGTCGGTCGCGAGCGCCATCGCCTCGCTCTGGTCGTGGGTGACATAGATCATCGTCGCGCCCGAGCGCTGGTGGAACTCGCGAAAAGTCTCCTCCATTTCCTGTTTCAGGTGCCGGTCGAGATTGGCAAGGGGCTCGTCAAGCAGCACCACGTCAGGCGATGTCACCAGGCAGCGGGCAAGCGCCACGCGCTGGCGCTGGCCGCCGGAGAGATCGGCCGGGCGTCGTTCGGCGTAGTCGGCGAGCCGGACGGTGCCGAGCGCGTCGCGCACCTTCGCCCGGTAGGCGTCGCCCGAGATACCGCGCACTTTGAGAGGATAGCCGACATTGTCGGCAACACTCATATGCGGCCACAGCGCGTAGGACTGAAAGACCATCGCCATGTTGCGCTTTTCCGGCGGCAGCGACTGCGCGGCATCGGCAAGCAATCTCTCGCCGAGATGGATCGAGCCGTCGCTCGGCGTCTCGAAACCGGCGATCATCCGCAGCACTGTCGTCTTGCCGCAACCGGAAGGCCCGAGCAACGCCAGGAAGCCGCCCTCGCGCACGTCGAGCGAAAAACCGCTGACGGCCGCGCGCCCGGTGCCGAAATCCTTGCCGAGCTGGTTGAGGATCAGCCTCGCCATGGGACCACTCCTTTCGGCAGTCGTTTGGCCAGAAGTTCGAGCAGCAGCATCAGCACGACGACCATGAGCACGACGAGCACCGAGAGCGCCGAAGCAAGGTCCGAGCTGCCGCTGTCATCGAGATTGTAGATGGCGACGCCGAGCGTCTGGGTGCCGGCCGACCAGAGCAGCGCCGAGATCGTCAGCTCGTTGCAGGCGATCAGGAAGACGAGGATGACGGAGGCGCCGGCGGCCGGCGCAATCAGCGGCACGATGATATCGGCAAGCCGGCGGAAGAAGCCGGCGCCGGAAAGCCGTGCGGCCTCTTCCAGAGCCGGATCGAGCTGGTGGAATGCGCTGACCACGGGTTTCAGGCTGACGGCGAAGAAGGAGGAGAAATAGGCGATCAGGATGATCCAGATCGTGCCGTAGAGCGAGACGTGCAGGAACGGGATCGGTGCTGCGAACACCAGGATGAAGCAAACCGCCATGACGATGCCGGGCAGCGAATAGGGTATCTCGATCAGGCTGGAGACGATGCGGGAAGCCGCATCCTTGCGCCGCGTCAGCGTGTAGGCTGCGAGCACCGTTATAACGAGGAGGCAAAGCGCAGTCGCGCCGGCGAGCGACAGCGAATTGATAAAGGCGGTGCGCGTCACCGCCTGCCGGAACAGGATCTCCTCAAAGGCATGCAGCGACATCGTCTTGAAAGTGAGCGGCACGCCATAGGCCGGCACCAGCGCGCCGGCGACAAGCGCGAAGAAAGGTGCGGCCAGCATGAAGAACAGAATCGCCCAGACGAGCGATGTGAAAGCAAGGCGCCAGGCGCCGAGCTCGAAGGCCGCACTCACCCCAGATAACCCGATGACGCGGTAGTCGCGGCCGCGCAGCGCCCGGTCCTGGATCATCAGCCCGACGACCGAGATGATGGCGATGATCGCCGAGAGCACGGCGACATCACCGAAGGTGCGGCTGGTGAAAGCGGAAAACTTGGTGAAGATCAGCGTCGGCAGCGTGAAGATCGAGGCCGGAATGCCGAGAATGGCCGGAATGCCGAAATTGCCGGTGCAGGAGACGAAGGAGATCGCCGCACCAGCGATGATGCCGGGCAGCGACAGCGGCAGGATGATGTCGCGGAATACCCGCAAGCTGAAGGCGCCGGAAAGCCGTGCTGCCTCTACGCCGTCGCGCGGCAGCGTCATCAGCCCGGCTCTAAGCGCCAGATAGACCAGCGGCGCATGCTGGACGCCATAAAGCAGCGCGATGCCGCCCACCGAATAGAGCGGCTGCGGCGAGCCGAGTGGCGGGGCGATGTGCAGCGCCTTCAACAGCGGGCTGGAGGGGCCGGACATCTGCACCCAGGCCAGCGCCGTTACCTGCGGCGGGATCATCATCGGCAGCACGAAGAAGAAGCTCAGCGGCCCCTTGGCGCGAATATCGGTCAGCGTCAGCAGGAAGGCGAAGAGGCAGCCGATAGCGAGCGAGATAATCGTGCCCAGAATGGCGGTGACGATCGTGTAATAGGTCGCCGACCACAGCGACCTCTCGCTCAAAACCGTGATCACGCCGCCATCGGCGAAGGCCGCTATTCCGACCATGGCGAGGCGGGCGAGCGGCAGCACGCTGAGGATCAGGACGATGATGACGACAAAAGGAAACAGCCAGGCGGGCTGGCTGTTTCCGGTTTTGATGTATCCGTGCATGAAAGGATCAGTTCGAGCCGTAGATGCCCGAGAAGGTCTTGAGATCCTGGTCGGTATTCTTCAATGCTTCGGCCGCCTTGATCGGCAGGACCTTGATGGTGTCGCGCGCCGGAAAGCCTTCCGGCAGCTTCATGCCGTTGCGGGCCGGGATGTAGCCGAGCTTCAGGAAGCCTTCCTGGCCCTTTTCGGAGAGCACGTAATCGACGAACTTCTTGGCGGCATCGGCATTTTTGCTGCTGGCGAGGATGCCGACCGGCTCGGTGACGGCGGACACGCCTTCGCTCGGGAAGACGAATTCGACGGGAGCGCCCTTGGCCTTCTCGCGGATCGGCAGGTAGTCGACGACCACGCCGTAGGCCTTTTCGCCTGAGGCGACCGACTTCAGCACGGCGCCGTTGCCGCCGGCGGCGATCGCGCCGTTAGCCTGCAGCGACTTGTAGAAATCCCAGCCAAGGCCGGGAACAGCGGCAAGCGTCTGGGCGTGGATGAGGGCCGCACCCGAGGCAAGCGGGCTCGGCATGGTGACGAGGCCCTTGGCTTCCGGCTTGGTCAGGTCCTTCCAGCTCGTCGGCTTCATCGCCGCCGAGGTGTTGTACATGATGCCCGTGGTAATCAGCTTGGTCGAGTAATAGTAGCCGTCGGCGTCGTAAAGGGTGGCGTCGTACCCTGCGGCCTCCGGCGACTTGTAGGCGAGCAGCTTGCCCTCTTCCTTGAGGCGCTCCAGCGTCACCACGTCGGCGATGAGGAGAAGGTCGGCGACCGGGTTGCCGGCCTGGATCTCGGCCTGCAGCTTGGCGATGATCTTCGGCGTGCCGTCACGCACCCAGTCGACCTTGATATCGGGATTGGCGGCCATGAAGCCATCGACCGTCGCCTGCGCGTCTTCGTTCGGCTGGCTGGTATAGAGAACCAGGTTTGCAGCAAAAGCCGGAATGGCAAAGAGGCTCGCGGCGAGAAGGGCTGCGGCGGAAACGATCGTTTTCATGGGGAGGGGTCCTCGGAATTGCGTCACCCTCCCTTATTAGGGATCGTTGACAGAGATGTGACAGGGCGCGTCGGTTAGTCCAAGCCCTGCACCACTGCTTTGTCATCGAGCAGTCGTAACCACTCCAGGGCTGCTGTGTCGGCATCGAATGGAACGGGCTGAGCCCGGCTTTAACGACGGCGGCATTTTCAAGCCGAATGATCAGGCTCACAGCATCCGGGCCACGCCCCTCGGATCGAATATTACTTTGCAGCCTCTTCGATCAGTTCCGCCACCTTCTCGGGATGCGACACCATCACGACGTGGGAAGCGCCATCGACCACCACGGTCCGCTTGGAGCCTGCCCGCTCGGCCATGAAGCCAAGGGCTGCGGCCGGGATGTTCTTGTCGCCGGTGCCGTAGACAAACCACGACGGCAACCTCTTCCAGGCGGGCTCGCCGGATTTTTCGGTCAGGGCAGCCTCGGTGACCGGACGTTGGGCAGCCGCCATCAGGGCCGCCTGCTCGGCCGGCACGTCGCTGGCGAACTGATCATGGAACTTCGCCTGGTCGATATAGAGATCGACACCGCCGGTGCTGAGCTTTACCGGGGCCGCCAGCGCTCCGCTCAGCGTGCCGCCCGGAAACTTGCCGGCAAGATCGGCAACCGATTCCCCTGCATCAGGGGCGAAGGCCGCGACATAGACCAGCGACCTGACGTTGTCGTGGCCGTTGGCCGCGGTCGAAATGACCTGGCCGCCATAGGAGTGACCGACAAGGACCACAGGGCCGGCAATGCTGCCGACCACGTCGGAGACATAGCCAGCGTCGTTGGAAACGCTGCGCAGCGGATTAGCGGCTGCCACGACAGAAAAGCCATCCTTGCGCAGGATTTCGACGACGCCGTTCCAGCTAGATGAATCGGCAAAAGCGCCATGGACGAGGACCACGGTCGGCTTGGCCGGCTGGGCAACGGCAGCACCGGAAAGAAGAGCGCCCGCCAGGGCGACAGCGGCAGCAAACTTGAACATTTGTCATTTCCTTTCGTCGGTTGAGTTTCAAAGGAGCCGAATTGGGAGCCACAAGGGACTTCACCTGCTTGCGCATCTGTTGACGCAGCAAACCTCTGCAGTTTTCCGTGTTTGGTATATAATTTGTCCGCGATTTCTTTGTACACAATCTAACTAGGCCGTCTCGGCTGCCGAGTCAATAGCTTGCAAACAGATCGCGCACAAATTATATTGGGGTGAAAGGAGAGCGTCATGAAAGACATCACATCAAATGATCTCGCTGACGTGCCCAAGATCGATGAAATGCTTTGCTTTTCGATCTATTCGGCAAGCCACGCCTTTAACCAGCTTTACCGTCCCCTGCTCGACGAGCTGGAACTCACCTATCCGCAATTCCTTGTCATGACCGCCTTGTGGGCGCGGGACGACCGCACGGTGAAGGATCTCGGCGAGACGCTTTTTCTGGACTCCAGCACCCTCACTCCGTTGCTGAAGCGGCTGGAAAATGTCGGCCTCGTCACCCGCAACCGAAATCCCGCCGATGAGCGCCAGGTGCTCTTGCGCCTGACGGAGAAGGGACTGGCCCTCAAGAGCCGTGCCTCCCATGTGTTCGACTGCATCGGCAAGGCTGTCGGTCTCGACGCCGAGGCTGTCAGCAAGATTCGAAACACAATCGCTTCGCTTCGTGACAATATTCACAAGAAGGACAAGCAGGAGAGCTAACGTGGCCTCCAGGCGTCGACTGCCAGGACGATTTCCGTCGACAAGCCGATGACATATTGTACGATCTGCCGCTCGGCTCGTGATCGGCCATAGCCGCCGCATGGCCGGAAGATGCCGGCGCTCAGAATCTTGCTAAGTCTCACGCAGCCGTGAACGCGCCGCCATTGCCATCTCTGAGCGTTGAGGTACGTCAGCCTCGTTTAAAGGAGGAGTTTCAATGGAATATCGTCTGCTTGGCCGTTCCGGCCTGAAGATTTCGACATTGACCATGGGCACGATGACCTTCGGCGGCGTCGGTTGGGCGAAGATGGTCGGCGATCTCGGCATCACCGAGGCGAAAAAAATGATCGATATGTGCATCGATGCCGGCATCAACCTGATTGACACCGCCAATGCCTATTCATCAGGCGAATGCGAAAACATCATCGGTGACGTGCTCTCCGGCAAGCGGCCGCAAGGCGTGTTGCTCGCCACCAAGGCCCGCTTAAGTATGGGCGACGGCCCGAACGACCAGGGTCTGTCGCGCTACCACCTGATCCGCGAATGCGAGGCGAGCCTCAAGCGCCTGAAGACCGATGTCATCGACCTTTACCAAGTACATGAATGGGACGGCCAGACGCCGCTGGAAGAGACGATGGAAGCCCTCGACACCCTGATCAGGCAGGGCAAGGTGCGTTATGTCGGCTGCTCGAATTATTCCGGCTGGCACATCATGAAGGCGCTTGGCATCGCCAACGAGCACAGGTACCAGCGCTTTGTCAGCCAGCAGATCCACTATACGCTGGAAGCCCGCGACGCCGAATATGAACTGCTGCCGATCTCGATCGACCAGGGTCTCGGCGTGCTGGTCTGGAGCCCGCTCGCCGGCGGTCTGCTCTCCGGCAAGCATCGCCGCAACCAGGCAGCGCCCGAAGGTACGCGCCAGTTCGCCGGCTGGACCGAACCGCCGATCCGCGACGAGAACCGCCTCTGGAATATCGTCGAGACGCTGGTCGCGATCGGTGAGGAACGCGGCGTCTCGGCCGCACAGGTGGCGCTCGCCTGGCTGATCGGCCGCAAGGCGGTGACCTCGGTCATCATCGGCGGTCGCACCGAAGCCCAGTTCCGCGACAACATCGCCGCCGCCGAGCTGAAACTCACGGGCGAGGAGCGTAAGCGCCTCGACGCGGTCAGCCTGCCGCCGGTGATCTATCCCTATTGGCACCAGTTGAACACGGTTAGCGACAGGCTTGGTGAAGCCGATCTCGAGCTTTTCGGTCCGCATCTGCAGCAATAGGCGATAGCGGATCAAGCATTGCACGGCGAAAGACAAAGCATGTCGCGCAAAAGTGTGCAGCGGTTTTGCGACCACGACATGCTCAAATCAAAGACCTAAAGTGTGGCAGGCGAATCTGAAAGATCGCGCCATACTTTAGCCGTCACAAAAGATGCACTTTCGCCGTGTTACCGTCAGATCCCGCCACCCCGCGAGGTTCTCCATGCTGAAGAATTACAAGGTCCTGAAGGGCACGGCGAGCGCACTCGCCCTCGACGACGACAACGATCCCCATATCGAGATCCGCATCGAGGCGGACGGCGTCAGCTACCGGATCGCGCTGAATGTCCGCTCGAAGATGTCGCCGCACGATCTGCTCTATGCCAACATCGTCGATTTCAAGCATCCGGCACTGACGGACGCGCTCGAAGCCCTGCCGATGGGCCTGACCGACATCCGCAAGGACCGTCCGGAGCTTGCGATCGACTACGTCCGCGGCGGGCTGATCGAGCGCGAGGACATGAATGTCGCGCCCTTCCAGCTCTCCGGCCCGAAGAACGATCTCAGGGAATTCATCGAGCCGATCGTCGAGGAAGGCATTGCCGATTCCGACATCCATTTCTATGCCTTCGGCGAGGCCTGGGGCCCCGAGCACAATAAGCCCGACCAATATTTCGATTTCGAGCCGGGCAACGGCATCCACGACATCCACATGAACCAGGGCGATGGCGGCAGCTTCAAGGCCACCAACGGGCCGAACCAGGACGGCGCGCTGCTCGTCCATTTCAACGATACCGACGAATGGGCGGCGATCTTCCTCTGCTTTCAGTCGCAGAACTGGAATACCGATGCAGCGACCGGCCATCCGGTTTCCGACAGCCGTGGCGGCCAGGGCCGCGGCGAAGGCACACGCCGGCCGCAGCCGATCGTCGCCTCGTCGCTGCGCATCGTCGCCGCGCTGATCAACCCGGTCAACGGCGAAGGCGGCACCGAGGCCGAAACGGTAACGATCATCAACCGCTCCGACATGGAGGCATCGCTCGAAGGCTGGAAGCTGGAGGACGAAAACGGCAGGACCCAGACGCTGTCGGGATCGCTGAGCGCAGGCGAGCTGCGCACCATAGCGCTCGATGCCGCAGCCGGCGGCCCGCAGCTTGCCAACCGGGGCGGTGACATCATTCTGCGCAATACCGACGGCGCCGTTGCTGATCGGGTCGGCTACGGCAAGAGCGAGACGGCGAACGAAGGCTGGACGACAATCTTCTGATCGGCGCCCTGCCCTTGATCCGTCAGCCGGGCGGCTGGAGTCAGCCGCCGATTTCGGCCGAGATCAGCGCGCTCAGGCGGCCGATGCCATCCTCTATCATCTGCTCGTTGGCGCAGGAGAAGCTGACGCGGAAGGTGTTGGCGCCGGAACCATCGGCGAAAAACGCCTTGCCGGGCACGAAGGCGACCTTGGCGGTTTCGAGCGATTTCGCCAGCAGCTTGGCGCCGTCCATGCCCTCCGGCAGCGTGATCCAGATGAACATGCCGCCCTCCGGCTTCGTCCAGCTGGTGCCTTCAGGCATGTATTTGTCGAGGGCGGCCAGCATGCAGTCGCGACGCTTGATGTAGGCAGCCTTGATCTTGGCGACCTGCGCGTCGAAGCCGCGCTCGGCGACATCTGATATCGCCATCTGGTTGATCGTCGAAGAATGCAGGTCGGCCGCCTGCTTCATCAGCACCAGCTTGCGGATGACGGACGCATTGGCGACGATGAAGCCGACGCGAAGGCCGGGCGCCAGCGTCTTCGAGAAGCTGCCGCAATAGATCGTGCGCGTATCGTTGATATGGCCCTTCTCGGCGATTTCGAGCGCCAGGATCGGCGGAATCGGCTCGCCGTCGTAACGCAGCGACTGGTAGGCCGCATCCTCGATGACGGCGATGTCGAGATCTTCGGCGAGCGCCAGCACCTTGTTGCGGCCGTCAAGATCGACGGTCTCGCCGGTCGGGTTGGAAAAGTCTGCGGAGAGATAGGCGAACTTCACCTTGCCGCCGGCAGCGGAAGCGGACGCGCGGTAGGACTCGGGCGTCCGGTTGCCGTTCGGCGTCAGCTGGTCGTAGGCCGGTTCATAGGCGTTGAAGGCCTGCAGCGCGCCAAGATAGGTCGGCCACGTCACGAGCGCGGTATCACCAGGCGACAGAAAGAGCTTGCCGAGATAATCGAGGCCCTGCTGCGAGCCGGACACGATGAAAACATTGTCGAGGTCACAGGGGATGCCGAGAGTCGCCATCTGCCCGACCAGCCATTCGCGCAGCGGTTTGTAGCCCTCGCTGACCGAATATTGCAGCGCCGCGTTGACAGCGGCGCCGTCGAAGATATCGGCATAGGCCTGCTTGAATTCCTGATCGGGAAAGAGCGCCGGATCCGGAATGCCGCCGGCGAAAGAGATAATGTCGGGCCGGTCGAGAAGCTTCAAGAGTTCGCGAATCTCGGATGCGCGCATGCGCGACGAGCGCGACGCAAACATGGTGTCCCAGTTCAGCATGGGGTTTCCTCGTATTTTCTATACCGTCGACAAACCATGCGGCGGAAATTATGTCAATAATGCTGACCTATTTTCTTGTCATGATGACAAGTGTAGACGCCATCCCATATCGAAGACGCTCGATCCCGAATTTGCTGCTCGACGTCAGCCACTCCAAGCGATTATTCCTCTGATCGATGCCGAAACCGGCTGATTCAGACCTTTCCAAGACCGGTCCGGCGGCAGTAGTGTCGCCGCCACTATTCAATTTACTATCAAGGTGCCAGCAATGACCGCGACGACGACCGTTCCTGAAATCAAAATCGAATTGCACAAGTCTCCCGTCTCCGACGCCGACCGCATCCAAGCGCTGGAGACGCCCGGCTTCGGCAAGGTCTTCACCGATCATATGGTCCTGGCACGATGGACTGCCGACAAGGGCTGGCACGATGCGAAGGTTACGCCGAGGCGTCCTCTGGAGCTCGATCCTGCGAGCGCTGTGCTGCACTACGCTCAGGAAATCTTCGAAGGCATGAAAGCCTACAAGGCAGACGATGGCCGGATTTTGCTCTTTCGGCCAGAAGAGAACGCCCGCCGCTTCGCGCAGTCGGCGACCCGCATGGCTATGCCTCCTGTGCCCGAAGAACTCTTCCTGAAGGCGGTCGAAGAGCTGGTCCGCGTTGACAAGGCCTGGATTCCATCCGGCGACGCCAGCCTCTACCTGCGCCCCTTCATGTTCGCCAACGAAGCATTCCTGGGCGTTCGTCCGGCTCAGGAATATGTCTTCTGCATCATCGCCTCTCCGGTCGGCGCCTACTTCAAAGGCGGTGCGAAGGCGGTCTCCCTATGGGTCGAGACCGAATACACCCGTGCCGCCGCCGGCGGCACCGGTGCTGCAAAATGCGGCGGAAACTACGCAGCCAGCCTCGTGGCGCAAGCGGAAGCCGCGAAGAAGGATTGCGATCAAGTCGTCTTCCTGGACGCAGCAGAGCATCGCTGGGTCGAGGAACTCGGCGGCATGAACGTCTTCTTCGTGATGAATGATGGATCGGTGGTGACCCCGCCTCTTGGCGGCACGATCCTGCCGGGCATCACCCGGGCCTCGGTGATCGTGCTCGCTGGAGAAAAGGGCTTGCGCGTCGAGCAGCGTCCCTACTCCTTCGCGGAATGGCAGGCCGACGCTGCCAGCGGCAAGCTCGTCGAAGCCTTCGCTTGCGGCACTGCTGCGGTCCTGGCGGGCATCGGCCTGGTTCGACATGCCGGCGGCGAGTTTCTGGTCGGAGACGGACAGACCGGCAAATTGACCAGCGAACTGCGCCAGCAGCTCGTCAGCCTGCAGAAAGGCGTAACGAACGATGAGCGCGGCTGGACGCGCCTTGTCCCGGCCTGAACTCCAGACGTTTCACGCAACGGCGGCGTCAACACCGACATGGTGGGGGGCGCCGCTCTTCGCATCGCCCGCAAAGCCGCCGGACTGGCGATCTATTGCCCTCGTCGCGGCAGCCCATAAACGCGCCACCACCGACGCGATCATTTCTGCGACCGCGGAACGCCATGCTGCCGATATCCTGACCTGCGACGCCCATTTCAAGGATCTCGAACGCGTCATCCATATCGATAAAAAGACTGATCCGCATGTGACCCAAGCCCTCGACGGCGCGGCACAACGCTTCTATCACAAACTGGGAAATGATAATCTGGCATCTGGAATGGCTGAAAACCGGCATATGCAGGCGGCACCGAATCCAATGGCGAAAATGACGATCTCGCTTCCGGATCATCTGGCGGAATACGTCGAAAACCGTGTCGCAAGCGGCAGATACAGCAGTGCCGGCGCATTCCTGGCGGAGCTTATTCTGAAGGATCAGCTCCATCATAAACTTGACGACGAGGAACTGCGCAACATTCTGAGACAGGCTGAGGAAAGCGGCCCGAGCGAGCGACGCATTCCCGACATCCTGTCGGAAACGAAGGCAAAGCTGCGTGACAACCACCTATAGGCTGACCCGAACCGCGTACTCCGTGCTATCAGGCATCGACGAATATGCTTGCCTCAATTTCGGCGAGGCGCAGGCAGACGCCTATCTTCTCGACTGGGACAGGATTTTCGTGCTTCTTTCGCATGCTCCCTCCATGGGAGAAGAGTGCGACGAACTCGGCGCTGGCCTCCGCCGCCTCCTCCACATGCGCCACGTCGCCTTCTACCGGGTGACATCGGAAGGGATTGTCGTCATTGACATCATCGACGCCGACCGGCTTCCTGAAAGACATCTTCAATCCAACCGACGCCCGCGATCGGCCGAACAGCATGCCTCTTGACTGCACCTCCGCCTTCTATGAGACAAACGCCAAGCGGGCACGCAGCCTGCCGAAGCAGCAGCTCGATGCCTTCCTCGCCGGGCTTGCATAGGCGCGCGCAATGCAGTCGACTGTGAACTAAGGGAGGGACTCCAATTTCGGCTGACGCGATGGCTGCGAATTGGTTTAGCAACTGACACCTTTATTAGAAGAGACTTAATTGCTCCTCCGTAGGCTCGACTCTCCTGATTTGCTCGACTGTAAATAGAAGGCCGCGAGCCTCAAGCCGTACGGAAACAAATATATCGCCGTCGTCAGTATTAACTCGAGCACTTGAGAATGTGCTAAAAAGAGACCAAAAAGGGAAAACTACCCCGTTTTTGCCAACAGAGTAAGGAGTTTCCATTTCTTGAAGACTGATTTCTTGCCGTTGGTCAACTGGAGCTCTCGGCTTAGAAAAAGACGTCTCAATCAGGACGCGACGTTCGGTGAAGCTCCCTCTGGACTTTGCTTTATTGTCTCGCGCTTCTTCGACTGCCTCCCAATCAATGCCGGCATTGGCGGCGTACGATCGCAAAATCTCCGCTATATCAGAGAGCTCTTCGGCAACATTGATCGATCCATTTGCCAGATGGAGTTCTCGCACTTCTTCCATAAATTTGCCGAGCAAGGCAGTCGAAAGTTCCGATTTAGGCAGATAGGCTTGCTTAACCAGTTCGCCGCCAACTCTGATTCGATCGGGAATTTTATCCCGCACTAGCTTTCCGAATACTTTGCGACGGCGTGTTCTGGAATACTCGCCGAACGATGGGGGATTAACTGCTACGCCAGCATTAAAGAGGCGGTAGTAAGTGTGACTCAGAGTCGATCCATGAATTTCTACAGGTAGCCGCCGTTCGCTTGCCTTTTCGATGACAGCGTCCAAGAAATTGTCCTGACGAATTAGCTCGGCTTCCGGATTAAGATTTAACGTCACGGGAGTATTTGGAATATTTTTCAAATCATTGAAATTGGAGACCTTGTATAAGGGAAATTTCGTGGCCTGACGCGGTGCTGGATCGACAGTTTCCCGCGCTCTGAACCAGGGTAAGTTCCGACCGACGCCATATTCCGAATCGACCCCTGCAAACCACATAATCTGAGCCCGCTGGTTAAGCTTAGAAGCTATAGCCGAAGTCCGTATACCTATTTCAATGGCATCCTTATCACTCAAGGTGGAGGATCGACTCTTAGAACGCAGGACGTCGACATAGCGCCAAGTTCCATCATCCATTTCGCAGAGGAAACGAGGTTTGTATCGTATTCGTTTCGCAGATACTACACTATGATGCACATCTACTTGATAAGAGTCATGCGGAAGAACTTGAAGACCGTCGGGAAGACCCCACAGCGCATCAACGAACGCAATTGGCTCACCGGGGTTGGCATACGCCCAGACGCCCGCGAACGCGGGCAAAAATGCGTGAAGAATAAACGCAATGTCTTCTAGGCTATCAACATCGTTCCGATACCGTTCGATACGTTCTCGGAGCCACGATATTGCACGGGTTCCATTTACTGTGTCGGTTCGCGGAAGATTGAACGATGAGATTTTCTTTGAAACAACTTCCATTCGCACGACGCACTTACCCGCTGAGAGCGCGTCGATTTCCTTTACCAACTCGATGGGATTTGAATTTAGAGCCGCGTCCACCCGATCCGCTGTTGCAAGATAAAGCCTGGGGCTGCTTTCCCCATCGAAATCGAATTCTTCTAGATTTTGAAGTTTCTTCCACCGGGTCTTTGTTCCGACGATATGGTGTTCGAAGACGCGAGCCGCATCCCAATCGATCAAGCTTCGATTTGCCGCCTTTCTGAATACCGTTGGATCGACACCCGTATCAAGTTGATGCCACTCAAGATCGAGCTGCACTATCCAAAACTGCTTTCTCGAGATAATCCACTCCACGTGAGCACGAGGAGCGACGGTTTCGTTGATCCATTGGCCGACTGAGCGCATTGTTGCATGGGCTACCACGCCTCTCACGCGAAGCGGTGCATGAGGATCGGGGCGGGGCGCGAACTTGGAATTTAGGCCTTTTGGAGCGGCCCAGGCTGGAAGCGCAGCTTCATACACCCACTGATTTCGTGTTGGCGTTAACCTTATCTCGTTTGAAAGGTGCCCAGCGCCGTCAGGTTTAAGGAAAACCTGTAGGACAATGGCCACTGCTTGTTCGGCGCCGCGGGATTCAGCGTGTTCAAAGATTTCGTAGGCGGAGGCGATTACTTGGTCGGAATCCGCGTTAATAGGTATTTCAATTGACTTGAACTGACCGCGATCTGACATATGCTCGTTCACACCGCTTGATCGAACAATAAAACCATCGCATAGGCCCTTTCGGGCGTCCTCCATCCAAATTTTTAATCCAGATTTCAGCGTGTCAAGAGAGATTGATGATTTGTTCTGTTTCCACAGTTCATATAATGCAGAACAAATGCTTATATATGGTGGTGTCCACGCAGCAGGAACAATTGCCAACCCGGCTGACTTAGCCCCAAATTCCCGACAATGAGCTTGAAATCTCTCGTACTCTCTGCCGATCCCTGTGGCTCTGTCGGAGGGTGTCTCAAGCATTTAATCGTGAGGCCTGGGCTCTGTGTTTGTGGTGCCGATATTTTTCTGTGCAAAATTCTGCAGCGCGGCGATAACATTGTCAGAAAAATAGCCGAAGATGAAGCCAAACCCTAAGGCAAAATAGGTCGTTCGGAACGCTTCGCTTTTGAAAAAAGGAAGAAGTCCCGATACTATAATAAATGCTAAGAATACCGAAACTACTGCGGATATCATCGGCACAAGCAGCCGCCAAAGCCCGCGATCTCTAGTCCAGAGCCCTCGTGCGACAGAGTGGTAAAGCCACTTCAAGTCAAAAACTACGCCGCCGATGCCGCCAGCGATAGTCACAATGACCCATTGCAACATCTCGCGGTGAACAACCAGCGCAAACAATGACATTGATACAAAGGATGATTTTCTGTCCGCGTTGGTAATGCACACACCAATATAAAGAAGCGCGCTGCTTAGTGCGACTAACAGGACGAGGAGATAAATCAATTCGACAAAGATCTGGAACCACGCAGCCAATGGGTATCTACTAACCCACTCGCCTTTGTCGCGTCCGTCGTCAGGATCACGCTTCAAATCGCCCGAAGCGCTATCTGTCATTCGCAGCCCCAGACAACACATGCGCTGTCTGATGAATCACCGGGATTTCTGGAAAAGACTTATAGTCCCACGTACCGACATTAAGCGTCTGAGCAATAAGCTTTCGGAACCATTGCGATTGAGGCATTATTGGGCGGCCAAACGCGACTCGACCATCGTATAAGCTCGCGACAGAAAGGTATTCGTCGCTCTGAGGCTCCGGTACAATCGAACTAAATCGCGGCAGAGTCTGCCACTCAATCTCTTTTGAGGACAGAGCCTCAGCGAAAAGATCAAACTGCAGCGGGACAAGATGCAAATGTGCCTGGTCTACGCCGCAATTCACAACGCTTCCATATGGCCCGCCGTGTTCGAAAGCATACAGCTTGCCTCCAAACGGCGTTAAAGCCTGGGTCAGCCGCTCCTCCAGTGCTGTAAGCTCCCTCTGTTCACGCGGGGATAACATCGAAAGATTTGGCATGGCCCGTCTTGGGATGATTAAAACCCAACCTGCGACCAAACTGCCCAGTGATGGCAACACAACAAAATCTTCTGTTTCGAGCACGGGGACATCGAAATTGGGTCTCAACGCCTCAGAGCGCTCGACTATCCAAGAGAACTTTTCCAAATCAGTGCCCATCCTCTGCTTCGAAGAAGATATAGTGCAGGGCGTGGTCATGTGGAAGAACTAACTCATCGCTAGCTCTGGCCGATAGCAGAAAAATTATTCAACAACCTGAAGAAAAGTTATAAGAAGGCTCATCCAGCAAGGCGGCTTAATCGGCACCGATCAGAGCTTCAGTATACCACTCGTCGCGAAATGTTGCACATCAGCACGCTTTCCTCCGCCGTCAGCGCTTGCGGATGAAGGTGGCGCTACCTTGTGTAATTCTGGTGATATAAAAGCGAAAAATCATGTCTTCCTTCAACTAGCCGTTGGTGCATTTCAAGGTTTTGGAAGGTGGGACACACTCCCTTGAGGTCTACCATTTTGTCCGTTCAAGGCCGAAAACAGTCGCCGATAGCAGCGGCGTTGGACGACGATCGCACAAGCGGCGTTAGGCCGGTATAGGGCAAGTTCGATAACGACAGTTGGCCGCATCTATCGCCCGCAATAGCGCGGATTTGAGAGCAGCGAGAATTTGCTCCGCTTCGCGTCCAGCGAAGATGGGATCAATATTTCAGAAATGCTGGACAAAGCGCGAATGCCAGCTTCGACAACCGAAGCAACAATAGCAAAAGAGGCCGGAGCATTCACTCCGGCCTCCCAGTTTTGTTTCACCAGAACCGCTTAGTTGACCGACTTGTCGACCAGCTTGTTCTTGCCGATCCAGGGCATCATGCCGCGCAGCTTGGCGCCGACTTCTTCGATCGGGTGGCTGTCGTTCAGGCGGCGGATGCCCTTGAAGCGCGAGCCGCCGGCGCGGTATTCCTGCATCCAATCGGACGTGAATTTGCCGGTCTGGATGTCCTTGAGGACGCGCTTCATCTCGGCCTTGGTCTCGGCAGTGATGATGCGCGGACCGGAGACATATTCGCCCCACTCGGCCGTGTTGGAGATCGAGTAGTTCATGTTGGCGATGCCGCCTTCATAAATCAGGTCGACGATGAGCTTCACTTCGTGCAGGCACTCGAAATAAGCCATCTCAGGCGCGTAACCGGCTTCGGTGAGCGTTTCGAAACCGGCGCGGATGAGCTCGACGAGACCGCCGCAGAGAACGACCTGTTCGCCGAAGAGGTCGGTTTCGCACTCTTCGCGGAAGTTGGTTTCGATGATGCCCGAACGGCCGCCGCCGACGCCGCAGGCGTAGGAGAGAGCGAGTTCAAGCGCATTGCCGGAAGCGTTCTGGTGAACGGCAACGAGGCAGGGAACGCCGCCGCCCTTCTGGTATTCGCCGCGAACCGTGTGGCCCGGGCCCTTCGGTGCGATCATGACGACGTCGACCGAAGCCTTCGGCTCGATGAGGCCGAAATGAACGTTGAGGCCGTGAGCGAAGGCGATGGCGGCGCCATCGCGGATGTTGCCGGCGATGTCGGCCTTGTAGATGTCGGCCTGCAGTTCGTCCGGGGTCGCCATCATCATCAGGTCCGCCCAGGCGGCAGCTTCGGCAACCGTCATGACCTTGAAGCCATCGGCTTCGGCCTTCTTGACGGTCGGCGAACCGGCCTTGAGTGCGATGA
Source organism: Rhizobium sp. BT-226 (assembly GCF_025847085.2). NCBI lineage: Bacteria > Pseudomonadati > Pseudomonadota > Alphaproteobacteria > Hyphomicrobiales > Rhizobiaceae > Rhizobium > Rhizobium sp. BT-226. The sequence goes on from NZ_JAOYTI010000001.1 coordinate 1,262,305, forward strand.
CGACGTTCTGGGCGCCGCTGTCCTTGAGGTTCAGCGCATGGGCACGGCCCTGCGAACCATAGCCGATGACGGCGACCTTCTTGGCCTTGATGAGGTTGAGATCGGCATCACGATCGTAATAGACGCGCATTTGAAGTTCCTTCCCTTTGCTTGTCTTGTTGACTGTCATTAAAGCGGAATCAGCCGAGAACCGGCATCTCCGCCAGAACCTTGTCCGTGCCATAAAGCCTGAGGAAGGCGGTGACCGCCCTCTCCGCCTGGCGTGCGGTATCCTTGAGGCCTGGTTCGCCGAGCAGCATGCGCACATGCAGGTCGGAGACAACAAGGCCGTAAAGCGTGTGATAAGCCTCGTCGGCATCGGCAAAACGCAGGAGCCCTGCCCTTTTGCCGGCGTCGATCAGCGCCATGGCGCGCCGGTCGATCTGGCGACGGCCGCGCTCGAGCAGCAGCTTGCCGAGTTTCGAGCCGTCGCGGTTCGACTGCCCGATCGCCAGCCGGTTGAGCGCCAGCGAGACGTCGCCGGCGAGCACCTCCAGCAGGTCACGCGCGAAAATGACCACATGGTCATGCAGGCTCGCCGCCGTCAGCCGCTCGCCGTTGCGCTCGAAGGTACGCACCTTGCTCGCCTGATAGGCGATCATCGCCGATAGTAGCCCGTCGCGATCGCCGAACCATTTGTAGAGGCTTTCCTTCGAACAATTGGCAGCACGCGCCACGCCCGAAGTCGTTAGCGCCTTCTCGCCGCCATCGACGAGCAACTGCAGCGCCTGCTCCAGAACGGCGTTCTGGCGCGGCGAAAATTCGCTCGGCTCTGCGGTATCGACGGACACGATCATAGCTCCCATATACGTACCGTACGGTACGGTTCGTGAGGTTTATGCGATAAACCGATCAGGTCGTCAAGAAGCCTGGATAGATTTTTTTAATACGTGAAACCGCGATGAAAGACCAGAATTGGATAGGCGCGAATCCTCGGCGATCGCATAATGTCGCGCTACGCCATTTGCCCGGAGGCTTCGATGTCACGCCTTTCTGCAGATCTTCTCCTGCTCGGAGCAATTCTCCTTGCCGGCTCAAGCGCTCTCGCGCAGTCCGACAGCGACGTCTATAACCGCATCGAGGAACTGCACGGCGATGCCGCAAGCTTCGACCGGCCGCTGCGCCAGCTTGTCAAGGCGATGCGCTCGGGCGAAGCCGAGACCATCGCCGGCCTTGCCGAATACCCGCTGACGGTCAAGGCCAATGGCGAGAGCTACGACGTCGAGAGCGCTGAGGATTTCATCGACAATTTCGATGATCTCGTGACGCCGGAAACGCGCCGCGCCGTAGGACGCCAGCAATACGAGGATCTATTCGTCAACAGCGACGGCGTCATGCTGGCCGGCGGCGCCGTCTGGATGGGCGCGATCTGCGAGGACAACGCCTGCGAGGCGAGCCATTGGGCGATCATCGCGATCAACAACTGATGTTTGTCGAGGGGAAAAGGCAATGAGATACCGGATAGCCGCCGCGGTCATGATCGCAGCTCTTGTCGTCGCAGCCAATGCGCGGGCCGCCGAAACGCGCTGCGGCTGGAATCGAGAATCCGACGCCCGCCAACTGGTGGCTGGAGGACGCGGAGAACACCTGGACGATCATGACCCAGGGCGACGATGCCGGCGAAGTGGAAGGCATGGAGCTGATCTCCGACATCTCCGAACATGACTATGTCAGAACCAACGGCAATTACGGCTATGCATGCGCCTGCATGAATGTGGAAACGGATGGCAAGGACCGCATCACCCGCATCCTCTCCTTCCGCCAGCTAAAGCTCGCCAAATGCCGTGCCGACAAGGCGCTTAAATTCCCCGGCTGACTAGCGCCTCACCCGAAAGCCGGATGGCGGCCCCAATCATGACCCAATCGTCCAGAGGCAAATCGGTCCACGAAGAGCCCCGACCTACGACGCCCTGGCGCAGCCGATGGGGATTGAGAGAGGCTCCGCCGGCATCGCCTTGTCGATTGCGTAAAGCTTTGCGAAACCCGCATCTTCGAGCAGCGTCAGGCCCGCCGGCATCAAGGTGTCGACATAGCGGTCGGGGATATCGGCATTGGCGACGAGGACGAAATCGAAACGTCTGCGCCAATCCGACAGGTAAGGCGTAAAGTTTCTATATTCCTGCATCATTGCCGGGCATGAAAGCACGCCGATCGACAGCAGATTGCCCTCGGGAACCGCGATCTCGGACCATGGCGACAGAACGGATAGCGGCTGCTTGCCTATTGCCGTGAAGAGCGTCGGCACGAAAGCATGCGAGAAGGGCACGGCAAGCGTCGGCAGATGCCGAAAGGTGTCCAGTCCCCAGGCGAAATGCCGGTTGGAGTGGGCAAGGTCGCTCACTGTCTCAGGCTCATGTCCAAGAGGCAGCACGGCCGCACTGGGCGGCACTTTCTTGAGCACAGTTTCGACGGCAGCAACGTCCTTCTGTGCGAGCCACCAGTTCCAGCCGACCCAGCCGGTACGGCCGAAGACCGCAAGATTGATGACGAGCGCCAGCAACAGCACCTGCCGGCGCGTGAGATTGGCGAAGGGGCACACCATCGCCATGGCGACGAGCGCAGTCATGATCGGAAAGCGCCAACTGATCCATCCGGTGCCGAGCATGTGGCGAGGCGAAACACAAGACAGAAGCAGCAGGCCGCAGGCGGCGACGGCAAGCCCCGCATGGATGCGGATGTCACCGGCGCGGACGGCACGCGTGGAGATGAGGATCAACGGCAGAACCAGCACGACATCCACCACCGGCACATAAGTCGTGATGGCGGAGAGCAGATTCAGGACGATCAGGACGATGCCGTCGTTCCAGGCAAGGCCAAGGCCGTCGCCGCCGGCGTTGGGCAAAGCCGCCGTATGGAGATAGAGCGCGAGCGGCGGCAGGACGCAGGCGCCGAGCGCCAGCGCCAACCGGCCGGCGAGCCTGATCAGAGCCGCCTTCGATCGCACGATATCGATGCGCCAGGAAAATTCGAGGCCGCAGACAATCGCTATATAGAAGCCAAGCGCGAAGAGATGCATCACCGTCAGCAGCAGCGCGGCGGCGAGCCGCCAGGCAAAGACCAGGGCGGGATTTCTGCGCTGCAGCTGCAGATCGACGCAGGCGAAGGCGAGCGCCATGCCGAGGCCGATCTGGAAGTTGATGAAGCCGCCGATCATGGTGGCGCACCAGCTAAGCGACAGCATGGCGGTCTGCCAATGGTGACGGCCGCCGAAAAGCGCGCGGTGCAGGCCGATTGCCCCGAGCGGCGGCAGCAGGATCGCCAGGAAAAGCAAAGCCCGCGCAAGCCTGTCGGCACCGACGAGCGGCCCCAGCCAGGTGGCCAGAACGTCGATCCCGACATTGGTGAAGGTGCGGTTCCAATCGACTGCATAGATCTCAGGAAACGGCTGCTCGCCGATCCCGCCCGAAAGGAGCCAGATACGGGCGTAGTGATTGGCGTAATCGAGAACCGGCGGAAAGGGAAACAGGAGAACCAAAGCCGCGGCAAGCCCGACGAAAGCGACGATCGCAACGGTGGAATCCTGCCTGGCGATCGATTCCTCAGGCCCGGCTGCGGCCACAGCAGGCGCGGCAATCCGGTCCATTATCCGATCCGGCTGTTCTTTTGCGAGCGCGGCGGCTCTTCGGATGCAAAGGCCGCACCCAGCGCGGCGCGCTTGTCGCTGGCGCTCATCTCCGAGAAAGCGATCGACAATTCTGCCTGTTCACTGCCGCGCACGATCGTCTCGACCATGAACATTGGCCGCTTCTTGCTCTCCTGTACCAGACGGCCGAGATACTCGCCGATGATGCCGATGCAGATCAGCTGGATAGCGCTGAAGGCGCTGACCGCGGCCATGATCGACGACCAGCCGGTCACCGTCTCGCTTTGCAGCCAGCGAATGAAGGTGTAGACGAGCAACGCGATCGCGACACCCGCGCTCATCATGCCAAGCCATGTGCTGATGCGCAGCGGCGTCGTCGAGAAGCTGGTGATCGCATCGAGAGCGAAATTGATCATCTTTCGCAGAGGATATTTCGTCGTGCCGGCAAAACGGGCGTCACGCTCGTAGGGGAGCGCCACCTGCCTGCCACCGATCCAGCTGACCATGCCGCGGATGAAGCGATCGCGCTCCGGCATCGCCAGCAGGATATCGACGACGCGCCGGCGCATCAGCCGGAAATCGCCGGTATCGCGCGGAATGGTTACGGAAGCGAGCTTGGACAAAGCGCGGTAGAAAAGCGAAGCGGAGGCCAGCTTGAACCAGCTTTCGCCCTGACGGCGCGTACGCTGACCGTAGACGACGTCGGCGCCGCGCTCCATGATCGGCATCATCATCAAAAGCAGCTCGGGCGGATCCTGAAGATCGGCATCGATCAAAAGCACGCGCTCGCCCCGCGACGCGGAAAGACCCGCCGTCGCTGCCAGCTGGTGGCCGTGATTGCGCAGAAGACGAACACCGAGCACCTGCGGTATATGAGCCGCCAGATCCGAAATAATCTCCCAGGTGCGGTCGGATGAGCCGTCATCGACGAGAATGAGTTCGAAAGCATCACCAGTGACACTCTGCGCTGCAGCAGCGGCGCGGCGGCAGAACTCACGCAGCCCCTCCTCCTCGTTGTGACAAGGCGCGACGATTGAAAGTAACGGTGCTTGCGTCATGCTGACGTCGGTGCCTGCTTGATGTTTGGCGCCAGCCTAGCCCGGAAAGGTCAAACATCCTTTAATGGCCGGCCGGCATCGCTGGCGTCCTCAGCGCTATTCCGCCGCGATCATCTCGCGCACGCCGTCGACATCGCGGGCCGGCGAAGCGCCGTAGAGTCGGCTGTATTCGCGGCTGAACTGCGACGGGCTCTGATAACCGACGCGATGGCCGGCCGTGCCGGCGTCGAGCCGCTCGACCAGCATCAGCCGGCGCGCCTCGTGCAGGCGAAGCTGCTTCTGATATTGAACGGGCGTCATCGCCGTGACCGACTTGAAGTGATGGTGGAAGGATGACACGCTCATATTGACGCGCTCGGCAAGATCTTCGATTCGCAGCGGCCGCGCGTAATTCTCCTTCAGCCAGGCAACGGCGCGGGCGATCCTGTTGCTGTGGCTGTCGGCTGTGGCGATGTTGATCAGCCGCGCGCCATCCGGCCCAGTCAGCACCCGATAGAGGATTTCCTGCTCGATCAGCGGCGCCATCGCCGGAATGTCGCCTGGACGATCGAGCAAGCGCAGCAGGCGGACGGCGGCATCCAGAAGCTCCGGCGGAGCGACGTTCACCGCCATCCCGCGCTGCCCGTCGGTATGGGCGGCCGGGCGCGGAATATCGATGCGGCTGAGCAACTCCAGCAGCTTTTCCGAGTCGATTGCCAGCCCCAGGCAGAGATGCGGAATCTCAGGGCTTGCCTCCGTGACGCGCCAGGCGACCGGCAGGTCGAGCGAGGTCAGCAGATAGTCCCCGGTCCCGTAGCTGATAAGTTCCGTGCCGAGGCGCAGGCTCTTGGCCCCCTGCAGCACAAAGGCAAAACAGGGCCGGTAGCTGCTGTGCAGCGGATCGCTGGGCTTGGACCGACGGCTGATGTGAAGATTGCCGATATCAGTCGTAAACTCGCCGTCACCAGCCGCGAAGCGCATCGCGATATCGACAATTTCCTGATAGGGGCTGAAGGGCAAAGTCATGCGGCAACTCTTTCTGTCAACTGTCTGACGCCGGCGATACCGCTCTTATCTAGAGTGCCTTGGCCATTTCGCAAACAGGCCTGCGCCTCACTTTTGCAGGATCGTGCAAAAAGCTGAGAGGATCGCTCTAACCCTCTGACGCAGTTCCGGGCGATAGTCCACCATCTCTTTCAACCCCCACCACAATCGAAAAGGATGGTTCCCATGCCTATTGCAAGAGGCTACGCCGCGACCGACGCTTCCAAGCCGCTGACCCCTTTCACCTTCGAACGCCGCAACCCGAACCCCGATGACGTCGTTATCGACATCAAGTTTGCCGGCATCTGCCATTCGGACATCCATACTGTCCGCAACGAATGGAAGAACGCCGTCTATCCGATCGTGCCGGGCCATGAGATCGCCGGCATCGTCTCGGCTGTCGGTTCCGATGTGACCAAATTCAAGGTCGGCGATCGCGTCGGCGTCGGCTGCTTCGTCGATTCCTGCATCGGCTGCGCCGAGCGAGACCTCGATCGGGAACAGTATATGCCCGGGCTCGCCGGCACCTACAACGACTTCGAAGCCGACCGCAAGACACGCACCCAGGGCGGCTATTCCGACTCGATCGTGGTTAGGGAAGGCTATGTTATGTCCATTCCGGACAATCTGCCGCTCGATGCCTCCGCGCCGCTGCTCTGCGCCGGCATCACGCTCTACTCGCCGCTGCGCCACTGGAATGCCGGTCCCGGCAAGAAGGTCGCGATCGTCGGCATGGGCGGTCTCGGCCATATGGGCGTCAAGCTTGGCGCCGCCATGGGCGCCGATATCACCGTTCTGTCCCAGAGCCTTTCCAAGAAGGAAGATGGGCTGAAGCTCGGCGCCAAGGAATACTACGCCACCAACGACCCCGAAACCTTCACGAAGCTCGCCGGCTCTTTCGACCTGATCATCTGCACAGTCAGCGCCGAGATCGACTGGAATGCCTATCTCGGCCTCCTGAAGGTGGATGGTTCATTCGTGGTGGTTGGCGCCCCGGAAAACCCGATCCCCGTGCATGCGTTCTCGGTCATCCCCGGCCGCAAGAGCATTTCCGGCTCGATGATCGGCTCGATCAAGGAAACCCAGGAAATGCTCGACTTCTGCGGCGAGCACAACATCGTCTCCGAGATCGAGAAGATCAACATCCAGCAGGTCAACGAAGCCTATGAACGCGTCCTGAAAAGCGACGTCCGCTACCGCTTCGTTATCGACATCGCCTCGCTGGCGGCTTGAGGAAATGGAAGGCGGCTCGCAAGGGCCGCCTTTTTTGATACCGGCATTCTCCACACGCCCTCATGCTGAGGTGCGGCCGCGCGACAGCTGAATCCGGTACCGGCGTTCCGTGTGGCACCCCCTCTGCCCTGCCGGGCAGAGGGGGTAACCACACGGCATACCCGTGCTCTGCGGGCACCCATCGCACCCTTCACACACTCCCCCGCAGACGCAACAGATATTCCGCACCATTGAACGGATCAGGCCCCGAACGCCCACGCAAGCGCGGCGGGCCGGCGGCCGGGGCATAATGATCGAAAGCGGTTTCCATGGTCCCCGCCCCGCTCGTCAGGCCCGGCAATTGCTGCTGGACGCTCTGGATCATCTGAGACGCCATAGTGCCTTCGAGCCGAGCGACGCCATCGACGATCGCCGAATCCGTCGTCGTCGCGGCGGATTTCGCAAGCAGGGTCAGCAAGCCGCTCAAGCTCTCCGCGGGCGCTTCGAGATGAAAGCGGTCGATCGGTTCGCATAGGACGGTTTGCGCGGCCGACAGCGCATCTGCCAGCACCCAAGGCGTCAACTGGCGGAAATCGGCGGCGGTGCTTGCAGGCGAGCTGTGCCGGGCTGCCGTCATCGCCACGTGGCAATCGATGACCTGCCAGCCGAAAACGCCCTGCTTCAGCGTCTCGAACACGGTTTCTTCGACCGCCCTGTAAAAGCTGGCGGGCATCTGGCCCACGTCCACTTCAAGTGCAAAGCTGTTGCCTGCCCCTTCTCTACGCGGTTCGACCCGTAGACCGACGGTGGCGAGAAACGGATTGGGCTCCTTGAAGAGGATCTGCAGCCCTTCCCCGGTTCCCGCAAGCCTTTCCACTAAGATAACCGTGCTTTCCTCGAACCCAGCCTCGAGACCAAAATCCGTCAGCAGGGTCGATTGGACAACCTCCTTCTGCACCTCGCCATAGAGCGATACGAAGATTTCGTCGGCATCGTCGTTCCGGCGCAGATTGATCAACGGGTCCTGTTCGGCCATCTGGTTCAGCGCCAGCCAGAGCGCCGCCTTGTCGGAGGGCCGCCGGGCAAGGACGCGGGTTTCGAGGCTGGGCGGGGCAAACTGCGGCCGGCCGCCCGCGAGCAGGTCGCCGCCCACCGCATCGCCGATGCGCGCGCCGGCAAGGCCGCTTACGCGCGCGATCTGCCCGGCGCGGAAGCTCGCCGCGCCATGAACCCTGCCGGCCTCGAAAACCTCGATCGCGGTCACTCTATGCGGGCCTTTGGGCAAATCCAGATATTGCCGCAGCCGGACCGTGCCTGACGTCATATACATATAGGCCAGCTTTTCACCGCCCCAGCCGCGTTCGATCTTGAAGATTGTTCCGGCAATCGGCCCGTCCGGATCGAGGCGCCGGCCGGGCAATATCGTCGCAATGGCCGATGTCAGGGCCGGCACGCCGACGCCGGTCGTTGCCGCACCTGCAAAGACAGGATGCACCAGACCGCTGGCGATCTGATCGGTCAGGCAGCACTCAAGCCTATCCGCCGTCAGGCGATCGGGCGTCAAGACGTAATCGTCCAGCAGCGCCTCGTCATTCTCCGCGAGTGCTTCGCAGAGCGGCGTGAAAAGCGGTTCGCATCCGGGAGCCAACGCCTCGACCCTGGCAAGCCTGCTGCCGGCATCGATCACGGAAGACATGGCGATGGGGCGAACGAGCAATTGGCTGGCAAGAGCCTTCAGTACGTCCTGATATTGCGCGCCGAGACGATCGACCTTGTTGATGAAGAAGATGAAGGGAACGCCAAGCCGCCGCAGCGCCCGCACCAGCACCCGCGTTTGGGCCTGTACGCCTTCGACCGCCGAAACGACGACGACCGCGGCATCCAGCAATCCGAGCACCCGCTCGACCTCGGCGATGAAATCCGGGTGACCGGGCGTGTCGATCAGATTGACGATCCTGTCGCCGATCGTGAACGACACCACGGCGGCTCTGATCGTGATGCCGCGTTGCCGTTCGAGTTCGAGAGTGTCCGTTTGTGTATTGCCGGTATCGACGCTGCCGAGCTTGTCGATAACGCCGGCATCAAAAAGCAATCTTTCGGTAAGGCTAGTCTTGCCTGCATCCACATGGGCGAGGATGCTCAGATTCAAAGTGCGCATGAACCACCAACATCTCAGAATTTCGAATGTGATTTTCGTGAGAAGTGAATCGGCGCATTGGAACCTCTACCTGATGACAGGACAGCTGGATGCGTAACTCCCGGTGGTTAGGAGACGCGGGCGGAATGCTAAGGGTGAGTGTGGAGATATGTCAAGCGGGCGTATGGCGTTAAAGCGTGGGCGCGCTCATGGCTGGTTTCCTGGACCGGCGTGCCGTGGCCCCCTCTGCCCTGCCGGGCATCTCCCCCACAGATGGGGAGACTACAAGTGGCGCACGCTTCCTGCCCATCTATCGTTTCGCTGCGCTGGGCGCTGATTGTTTGGGGAAACCATTGCGTCTAGCAAATCTCCCCACCTGTGGGGGAGATGGCCGGCAGGCCAGAGGGGGCTTACACGGCATGCTCTTGCGTCATTTCGGTCCTCTGGCTTGACCGAAAAGGAGCCTACCCCTCCTCCCGCATCGTCTCCTTCTGCGTAATCAGCCGGGCACTGTGCTGGCCGCTCAGATAGATCCACAGCCAGCTCCAGGCGACGGAGAAGCGCGAGCGGGTGCCGATCAGGAAGTAGATATGGGCAAGGCCCCAGATCCACCAGGCGATCCAGCCCTTCAGTTTGATCCGGCCGAAATCGATGATCGCAGCACTCTTGCCGATCGTCGCCAGGCTGCCCTGATGCCAGTAGCGGAAGGGCGCCGGCGCGGGTTTGCCGGATATGCGGGCGCGGATGACCTTGGCGACGTAACCGCCCTGCTGCTTGGCGGCGGGCGCAATGCCGGGCACCGGCTTGCCGTCCTCGCGCATGACGGAGGCGGTATCGCCGACGACGAAGACGTCGGGCAGACCAGGCGCGCTCAGATCCTTCTCGACCACGACGCGCCCTGCCCGGTCGGCTGCAACACCAAGCCACCGCGCCGCCGGCGAGGCGGTGACTCCGGCTGCCCAAACGATCGTCCGGCTGGGAACGAAGGTCTCGCCGATCTTCACGCCGTCGGCGTTGCACTCGGTCACCGGTTGGCCCAGATGGATCTCGACCCCGAGTTTCTCCAGCGCCTTCTGCGCATAGGCCGAAAGCTCTTCGGCGAAGGTCGGCAGCACCCGCGGGCCAGCCTCGACCAGCACGACGCGGGTCTTGCGCGTATCGATGTTGCGGAATTCCTTGGGCAGCGTGAAATGCGCAAGTTCGGCAATGATGCCGGCCAGCTCGACACCGGTCGGCCCGGCCCCGACGATGGTGAAGGTCAACAGCGCATCGCGCACGGCAGGATCGGCCTCCATCTCCGCCTTCTCGAAGGCGAGCAGCACGCGCCGGCGGATCGTCGTCGCGTCCTCCAACGTCTTCAGGCCGGGCGCCACCGGCTCCCATTCGTCATGGCCGAAATAGGCATGCGTCGCTCCGGTCGCCAACACCAGCGTATCGTAACCAAGAGTCATGCCGTTGCGTAAGGAAACAGTCTTCGCACCGCTGTCGACGCCCGTGACCTCGCCGAGCAGCACCGTCACGTCAGGCCGGTCGGCATAAAGGCGGCGGATCGGCCAGGCGATCTCCGAGGTGGAAAGAATGGTGGTCGCCACCTGATAGAGCAGCGGCTGGAAGAGATGGTGATTGCGCCGGTCGACCAGCGTGATCTTGACGCCCGCCCCCTTCAACCCGTTGACGAGCTGCAGCCCGCCGAAACCGCCGCCGACAACGACGACATGATGATCGCTCATGACCTACCCCTTTGCGCCATTTCGCTCAAAGCCAATGTGGCCTTCGCCGCGAAGGTTGCAACTGCCGTTTCGGCATAGCTCCCCTGCATCCCGGTCGGTGGAGCTTGCTCAATCGGCATATCCGACGGGGATCGCCGTGCCGCCCTTCAGATGCTCCATCGAGATCGACGCTGAAACATCGAAAAGCTCGATCTTGCGGACGATCTGCTTGTAGATCACGTCGTAGTGCTCGACCCGCGGCAGCACGATCTTCAGGATATAGTCGTGATTGCCGGTCAAACGGTGCGCCTCGACGATCTCGGGAATGTCACTGATGATCCTGCGGAAGCTTTCCGTCCATTCGTCGGAATGGTGCGCCGTCTTGACCAGCGCGAAAACTGTCGTCGGCACGCCCATCTTTTCCCGGTCGAGCACGACGATGCGCCGGGCGATATGGCCGCTCTCCTCCAGCCGCTGGATTCGCCGCGAGCAGGCCGATATCGAAAGCGCCACGCGCTCGGCGAGATCGGTCACGGATATGCCCGCATCCTTTTGCAGCATGTCCAGAATGCGTCTGTCGCGATCATCAAGCATGTGTCGAACATCTACCTCTCGCCTATTTTTTGCATGATTTCATAAAATGGCGCAAAATTCCATCACATAGATGACGAGAGAGACAAACAAAGCAAACACGCCGCGTCGAGAGTGCGGCATCATTTTCGAAAGTTCAGAAGCATGGAGAGCATGAAGAGATGGAAACGATCGGCCTGATCGGCGGCATGAGTTTCGAAAGTTCGGCGGTCTACTACCGCCTCGTCAACGAGATGGTGCGTGACCGCAAGGGTGGCCTCGCCTCGGCGGAACTCATCCTGCATTCGATCAACTTCGAGGAGATCGTCGCCCTTCAGAAGGCCGGCGACTGGGATATGGCTGCCCACCGCCTCGCCGATGTGGCTCTGCGCCTGCAGATTGCCGGCGCCGGCTGCATCCTCATCTGCACCAACACCATGCATCTGATCGCCGGCAAGGTTGCAGACAAGATCTCCGTGCCACTGATCCACATCATCGATGAGACGGCGAAATCGCTGCATGCGGCCGGTTACAAGCGCCCGCTGCTGCTTGCGACCCGCTACACGATGGAACACGGCTTCTACAGCGACCGTATGAAGAGCCTTGGCCTCGATATCATGGTGCCCGATGCTGGCGACCGCACGACCGTGCACGACATCATCTTCAACGAACTCTGCGCCGGCAAGGTGCTCGACAGTTCGCGTCAAAAACTGTTCGATGTCATCGCTCGCGCCGTCGAGAACGGCGCCGACAGCATCATCCTCGGCTGCACCGAAATCTGCCTGATCCTCGATCCGGACCATCTACCGTTGCCGGGCTTCGACACCACCGCGATCCATGCGCGCGCGGCGGTCGATTTCGCGCTGGGAATGGATGAGGCAGCAGAAGAGGAAGCCGCCTGATATTGCCATGTTAGTTGACTCAGTCCACTAAATGCAGGACAAGATCTCCATCTGGAGATCTTTGCCGGACTGCTGACAAAGTCGGCCAACACCTCTTTCGTCATGCTCGGGCTCGTCCCGAGCATCTGCAACGGGCGCAGCAGATCCTCGGCACAAGGCCGAGGATGACGCCGAGTGAAGAGCACGGTTCGTCAGCAGTCTGACCAGGATCTCCATTTGGAGATCATCATGACCGATATCGCCCTTATCGAAACCGCTCGCGATTTCAACCGCTTCTATACGAACTTTCTCGGCCTGCTGAACAAGGCCTATCTCGACACCTCGTTCACGCTGACGGATGCCCGCGTCCTCTTCGAGATCGGCTCGCATGACGGTGTCAGCGCCGTGGCGTTAGCCCGCGACCTGCATCTCGACGCCGCTTATCTCAGCCGCATCCTCAAGCGTTTCCGCGCCGAGGGGCTGATCGAAACCAGCCCCGATCCAGCCGACCTGCGCAGCCAGGTCATCATTGTCACCGATCGGGGACGAGAGCAGTTCGAAGAACTCGGCCGGCGCGCCAATGCGCAGATCGCCGCCCGGTTCGACAATCTTGCCAGCAGCGAGCCGGAGGCAGCGGTCTCCGCGATGCACACCATCCGCGCCCTCCTCGACCCCACGGCAAAGCCCGCACCGGCCATCATCCGCGCCCACCGCGCCGGAGATATCGGCTGGATCGTTCAGAGCCAGGGCCGCTTCTACGCAGAAGAATATGGCTGGGATCTGCGCTTCGAGGCGCTGGTCGCCGAGGTCGCCGGAAAATTCCTCGCCAACTTCGACCCGGCCAAGGAATATTGCTGGATCGCCGAACGCGGCGGCGTCAATGTCGGCTCCGTCCTCGTCACCGATGGCGGCGACGGCATCGCCAAGCTCCGCCTGCTCTATGTCGACAAGGCAGCCCGCGGCCTCGGGCTCGGCAAGCTGCTGGTCGACGAATGCATCCGCTTCTCCAGGGAGAAAGGCTACCGCGAACTCTCGCTCTGGACCAACGATATGCTGGAGACCGCCCGCGCCATCTACGTCAAGGCGGGCTTCCGTCTTGTCTCCGAGGAGAGACATCGCATGTTCGGCCCCGAGGCGAACGGCCAGAACTGGGTGCTCGATCTCTGAATTTGCTGCGCCGCAGAAATTTCACTTGATTTGGAAACGTTCGTTCCCTAATTAGGCGCCATGACCGTTGACAGCCTCGTATCAGATGAAAAAACCCGCAGCCGTGGTCGTCCGCGCGAGTTCGATATGGACGCCGCATTGGATTCGGCCCTACGGGTCTTTTCCGAACGCGGCTACCACGCTACGTCGATCAGCGATCTGACCGAGGCAATGGACCTCGCCTCTGGCAGTATCTACAAGGCGTTCAAGGACAAGCGCGGCGTCTTCCTCGCCGCTTTTGGTCGTTATCGCCAACTCGGCCGGCGGCGTCTCGAAGCGATGATTGCGTCGGCGGAAACAGGCCGCGACAAAGTCTTCCAGATGGTGATGTATTATACGGAACTATCCCATGGCGATGCTGGTCGTAAGGGCTGCCTCGTCGTCGGCGGCGCCAATGATTTCGCCCTGCTCGACGACGAAACGGCCACCCACGTTGCAACTGCCTTCGCCGCAGACGAAAAGCTGATGGCTGGTCTCATCCGCATCGGCCAGGCCGACGGCACCGTCCCGACGACGGTGGACCCTGATGCCGCCGCCCTTACCTTTCTCTGCTTTACCAAGGGCTTGCGCGTGATTGGCAAGACAGGACGCAGCAGGCTGGAGATGGTCGCCGCAGCCGAAGCCGCGATGAAGCTCGTGACTTGAACAGTCCACACCGTGGACGAGAGAAATACCGGCATTCGGTCAAGGATCGGGTGGCCGCAGCTAGCATTTTTGCATTCAATCCTTTCAATCTTGAAGACCGGAGCTTCCGATGAGCATTTCAGCCACCACGCCGGATGAGTCCATTCCCCGGGCGCTATCCCCCTGGCTCACCTTCCTTTTTGCTGCCGCCTGCGGGTTGGTGGCCGCCAATCTCTATTACGGCCAGCCGCTTGCCGGCCCGATCAGTGCCGATCTCGGCTTCACGCCTGCCGCCACCGGCCTGATCGTCACGCTGACGCAGATCGGCTACGGCCTCGGCCTGCTGCTGATCGTGCCGCTCGGCGACCTCACCGAAAACCGCCGTCTGGTGCTGATGCTGATCGCCGTCTCGGCCGTTGCGCTCATCGGCGCGGCGCTGTCCTCGACACCCACGGCCTTCCTCGTCGCCTCGCTCTCTATCGGCCTTTCCTCGGTCGCAGTTCAGGTCCTGGTTCCCTTCGCCGCCAACATGGCGCCCGATGCAACGCGCGGCCAGGTCGTCGGCAACGTCATGAGCGGCCTGCTCTGCGGCATCATGCTGGCGCGCCCCTTCGCAAGTTTCGTCGCCGAAGCCTCTTCCTGGCACGTCGTCTACTACGTTACCGCGGGGCTGATGATTGTGCTCGCCGTCGTCCTGCGCGCCAACCTGCCGGTCCGCCTGCCGAAGACGAAGCTGCGCTATAGCGAGTTGCTCGCCTCTATGGCCCAGCTGGCGCTGACCTCGCGGGTGCTGCAGCGCCGCGCCCTCTATCAGGCAGGCATGTTCGGCGCCTTCAGCCTGTTCTGGACGACGACGCCTCTGCTGCTCGCGAGCCCGGCCTTCGGCCTGACGCAGAACGGCATCGCCCTCTTCGCGCTTGCCGGTGCTTCAGGCGCCGTCGCCTCGCCGATCGCCGGCCGGCTTGCCGATCGCGGCATGACGAGGATCGCCTCGACGCTTGCCATGCTGCTCGGCATGGCGTCCTTCTTGATCAGCCATTTCGCAAGCGATGGCTCGCTCGCCGCCTTGATCCTGCTGACGGTAGCCGCGATCATGCTCGATTTCGGGGTGACGACCAATCTCGTCTGCGGCCAGCGCGCCATCTATGGCTTGAACCCGGAACATCGCAGCCGGCTCAACGGCCTGTTCATGGCCACCTTCTTTTCCGGTGGCGCACTCGGCTCGGCCGTCGGCGGCTGGGCCTATGCGACCGGCGGCTGGACGATGACCGCCTGGATCGGCTTCGCCCTTCCAGCGCTGGCCTTCCTGCTTTTCCTCACGGAAGAGCGCGGCAAGGAAGCCTAACTATCGGCGGAATCGAATCGCGAACGGGCGGCGCGAACGGCATCATGGTTCGCTTCCGCCCAGTTCAGAAGCTGCGACAGCGGCTGGTAGAGCGAACGTCCAAGTTCGGTCATCGAATATTCGACGCTCGGCGGCTTGGTCGGGAAGACCTCGCGATGGATGTACCCGTCCCTCTGCAGATCGCGCAGCGTCTGCGTCAGCATGCGCTGCGAGATATCGGGGAGCATACGCCGCAGCTCGCCGAATCGATGGGGCTCGGCCGCCAGAACCTCGAGCAGCAGCGTCGACCATTTGCCGCCAATCTGCTGCATCATGTCTCTGACCGGGCAATTGCCGAAATCGAGACCGGCGAGATCGATCTCGCGCCGCGCGCCCGGCATCCTGTTCTTCAGACTGACGACCGCACCGCTCATCTGCTGGTTCCCTTTTGGTAACGTAGAGCCGAAAAACTGCCTCCTTTACACCGCCAAGTCAATTCCTATTCTAGTGTTACTCTCTTTTTGAGACCACCGGCACAACACAGCCAATACAGCACAGAAGGAAACGACGTATGAGCGAAATCATCCTGGTCACCGGCGCTGCCGGGCAGCTCGGCAAGCGTGTCATCCATCACCTCATCGAGACCTACAAGGTCGCCCCCGGCAACATCGTTGCAGCGACGCGCAGCCCCGAAAAGCTTTCCGATCTCGAGAAGAAGGGCGTCGTTACCCGCAAGGCCGATTTCGATGACGTCGCCGGCTTGGAGAAGGCTTTCGCCGGCGTCGACCGCTTGCTGATCATCAGCACCGACGCGCTCGACACTCCCGGCAAGCGTCTCGCCCAGCACAAAGGCGCCGTTGCGGCCGCCGTCAAGTCAGGCGTCAAGCACATCGCCTATACCTCGATGCCGGCGCCCGACGATTCGCTCGTCACCTTCGCGCCCGACCACCTCGGCAGCGAAAACGCCATCAAGGCCAGCGGCATCGCCTATACGATCATTCGTGACGCCTGGTATCACGACAACTATCTGCACGGCATGCCGCACAATCTCCAGGGCGGCAAATGGTACAGCGCCACCGGCGACGGCAAGATCTCGACCATTTCGCGCAATGACTGCGCGCTGGCGATCGCCGCGGCCCTTGCCTCCGGCACCTCCGAGAGCGCCACCTATACGCTGACCGGCGCGCAACAGCTGACCAACAGGCAGATCGCCGCCATCGTCTCGGATGTCGCCGGCAAGCCGCTCGAAGTGGTCGACGTCAATGACGAACAGCTCGGCCAGGGCATCCGCGGCGCCGGCCTTCCCGGTTTCGTCGCCGACATGCTGGTGTCGGCCGACGCCAACACTCGCGCCGGCAAATTCGCCATCATTACCGAAGATTTCACCAAGCTGACCGGCAAACAACCGCAGCCGCTGAAGGATTTCTTCGCGGAGCACAGAGCTGCTTTGACGGCTTCAGGCAATGCCGGAGGCCATTGAGCCTGTATGCTGCATTCCTGCGTTTGCCGCGGGGATGCAGCATACTCCGATTCTGGATCTCTGATCACGTCAGATGAGTCATTCACGGCGCCGACGCGCCGTGGCTGGATTCCCGTGACAGGCACAGAAATGAGGGAGGATGAATTGAGCGCCTTCGCCAAGATTTCCCGTCTGCATTGAGACAAAGGTTATGGGAAGCGCTACCTCTCCCACCCTCATTCCTGTGCCTGTCACAGGAATCCAGCGCGCCCAAGTCTTTGGGCGCGGGAGACTCTTCCTTTCAGACGTGCTGTGTGACTCACAGTCAGAAGCGTAAGAACCCGCTTCCAGTCTTGAAGGCAACGCCCCCTCAAACCGTCTGCCCGCAGGCCCGGCAGAAGCGCCGCACGGTTTCCGCCATGCCGTATTCCAGCGCATCGGCGGTCAGCCCGTGACCGATCGAAACCTCGGCAAGAGCGGGAATGCGCTTCACCAGCGCCGGCAGGTTTTCCACTGTCAGATCATGGCCGGCATTGACGGCGAGGCCAATTGCAAGGGCTGCATCGGCCGTCCGTCCGAGCGCTTCGAGGATCGGGGCGGCCCGCTCCGGCGCGTCGAAGCAGCCACCATAGGGACCGGTATAGAGCTCGATCCGGTCGGCGCCGACCGCCTTGGCGATCTCAACCGCCTGTGCGTCCCCGTCACCATCGGCAAACAGCGACACCCGGCATCCCATCGTCTTCAACCGCGCGACGGCATCGGTCAGGAACGCCTGGTGCTTGCGGAAATCCCAGCCGTGATCGGAGGTCGCCTGGGCGGGATCGTCAGGCACCAGCGTCACCTGCTCGGGGGCCGCCCCGGCGCAGAGTTCGAAGAATTCCTCGGTCGGATAACCCTCGATATTAAACTCGGCCTTGGGGAATTCGTCGTCGATCAGGTTGCGGATCACCGGCAGGTCGGAAAAGCGGATGTGGCGCTGGTCGGGGCGCGGATGCACTGTCAAGCCGCTCGCACCGGATTTCAGCGCGATACGCCCGAGCGCTTCGACGCTCGGCCAGGGCAGGTCGCGCCGGTTGCGCAGCATGGCGACGGCGTTGAGGTTCACGGAGAGCTTGGCGGGCATGGCGAGATCCATCGGTCACGGAAATGGGAGGCCATGCTTTTAAGCCAAGTGCTCGGCGATGGCCAACGAGATTCACAAATGGGTGCGATGCCAATCGCTGATGAGCGCCGAAATTACGCTGAGCATTTGCAGCACGCGTACCGCAGATAGTAAATCCCGTCACCTTTAAAGAGGACCGCGAGATCCCGCAGTGCAGCACATGTTTTTGTGCAACACACCCAAGAACCCCGGCAAAATATGCCGGTAAAGTTGCTATCCCATTTAAAAGAGATTATTTTTAGCACTTATAAAAAAGATCGTTCACGCATAACGTGGACATCGTATCGCATAGAGTACGCCGCGTACTGCTTCTTTCCCACTGAGAAGAACGCCTAGAGGAAACCCCACTCGCCGCGCATGGGAAGCAACTGGCAAAACCGCATGAGGTGCAACAACATGCCCCAGGAGGGTTCATGCCAGACGGTTCCAAACGCCTGTTTGCCACCGCCGGTATCGCTTCGGAGGCCCGGTCGAAATACCGGTTTCTGCCTTCGGCCGCGCTGCCGCCGGATCTACCGGACGGTCCGGTGCCCATTGCCGATATGGCAAACGCATTCGGCGTTACGCACAGGACACTGCATTTCTATGAAGAGAAAGGGTTGATTTCAGCCAACCGTATCGGCCTGATGCGGGTCTACGGCCAGGACGACGTGATGCGCATGGCCGTCATTACAGTCTGCCGCGAAACCGGCATGCCGATCGCCGTCATCCAGGAACTGATGGACGAACTCCGCAACGCCGATTCGCAGGAATCGGCCGAGGCGATGTTCCGCGAGGCCCTGCAGGTGCGCAAGCGCGAACTGACGGCCGAGATGTCGACGCTGCACCGCCAGCTCCAGCAGGTCGGCGACCTCCTGGATTTCGACGGCAGCATCGAAGAGCCGCCGTTGAACGACAATCAGGACAGCGCCAGCCTGACCCCGCAGGAACGGCGTTGCCTGGAACTGATGGCGGAAGGCTATTCCACACAACGCATCGCCCGGGCACTCGACCTGAAACATGACGAGACCAAGGATCTCGAAGCCGGAATCATCTTGAAATTCCGCGCCAACAACCGCTTCCAGGCCATCGCCAAGGCGGTTCTGCTCGGCATCGTGCAGGCTTAGTACCATCCGCCTAAGACACGGCCGCCACCGTTTCTTCCTTACCACTCCAGACCGCGAATGCGACCGGGCCGCGGGTGCGACTGGGATTAGCGGACGATCGTCAGCGTCTCCGCCGCGCGCGTGATCGCGGTATAGAGCCAGCGTTCCCGGGTATCGCGAAACGCCCAGCTCTCGTCGAAGAGCACGACATCGTTCCATTGCGAACCCTGCGCCTTGTGAACGGTGAGCGCATAGCCATAGTCGAACTCGTCGTAGCGTTTGCGGGTGTTCCAGGGGATCTCACCCTCGACATCCTCGAAGGCCTGTTTCAGCAGCTTGATCTTGGCAGCCCCCCGGTCCATGTCATCGTCTTCGGGACGGACGAGAAGATTGATGCCGGGCTTCGTCGTTTCCTTCGACGAGGTCATCACCTGCCAGAGCGAGCCGTTGAGCAAGCCTTTGGCCGGATCGTTCCTGAGGCAGACGAGCTTGTCGCCGGTCTGCGGATAATCGGCATTGAAGCCTTTCAACTCCCGCAGGCGCTGATTGTAGCGCCGCCGCGTGCGGTTGGTGCCGACGAGCACCTGATCGGCATCGAGCACCAGCTGCTGCGTCACCTCGTTCTTCGAGATCACCTTGGCCGTGCCGTAATCGCCGTACATCACCTCATTGCCTTCGCGCACCTGCATGGCGAGCTTGATGATCGGATTGTCGCGCGCCTGGCGGTGGATATCGGTGAGCAGATAGTCCGGATCCTGATTGGTGAAGTAGCCGCCGCCTGTGACCGGCGGCAGCTGGCCGGGATCGCCGAGCACCAGGATCGGCGTGCCGAAGCTCATCAGGTCCTTGCCGAGAGCCTCGTCCACCATCGAGCATTCGTCGACGATGATCAGCGCCGCCTTCGCGACCGGGCTTTGCCGGTTGATCGAAAACATCGGCGCGATCGAGGTCTTGCCTGTTTCCTCGTCTTCCACCGCCTCCTCGCCGCGCGGCCGGTAGATCAGCGAATGGATCGTCCGGGCGTTGGAGGCGCCCCGCGAGCGCAGCACCTGTGCCGCCTTGCCGGTGAAGGCGGCAAACAGCACGTCGCCATCGACATTTTCGGCAAAATGCTTGGCAAGCGTCGTCTTTCCCGTTCCGGCATAGCCAAACAGGCGAAAGAGCGGCGAGCGCCCTTCCTTCAGCCATTTCGAAACAGCCTTCAGGGCTTCATCTTGTTGCGGCGCAAATTGCATGATCGCAGGACTTGGCAGGATTCGCGGGCTTTAGGCAAGGCGGAAAACCGCAAATCGCCCGGCCGGACGATCATCAGTTCCACTGCCGGTCCGCGCCGCTGGCGCACATCGACGGGTCCTGCCCCATAGCCTCGGTGAGAAAATCCAGAACCGTCTTGACGCGCAGCGGCATGTTGCGCCGCGAGGGATAGACGACGGTAACCGGCAGCCGGCTCGGCTGGAAATCCTTCATCACGGGGACCAGCCGGCCGGCGGCGATATCGGGCATCGCGATGATGTGCGAAAGCACCGCAAGACCCGCTCCGGCAAGGGCAGCCCGGTGAATGGCGACCGCATTGCAGGCGGTCAGCCGCGGTGAGATCCGGACCGATATGTCTTCCGAACCGTTCGAGAAGGACCAGGTATTGGCCTCGCCTGCCCTGTTGTAGCACAGGCATTCATGATCCTTGATCTCCTTCGGTGCGCGGGGAGCCGCCCTGCGCGCGAGATAGGCGGGAGCTGCAACGAGGAAGGCGGTCGTCCAGCCGATCCGTCGGCAGACGAGGCTGCTGTCGGCGACCTGGCCCAAGCGCACTTCGAGATCCAGGCGCTCCTCGATCATATCCGAGCCCAGCTCCCTGAAGATAAGTTCGACCGAGAGCTTCGGATGGGCGGCAAGAAGATCGCCGAGCCGCTCGCTGAGATAGAGGCCGAGTGGTGCTGGAACGCTGAGCCTGACCTTTCCCGAGGCCATGGCTCCGTCCGATCCGGCCGCATCGCCAAGCTCCTCAACCGCTTCGAGAATCCGCAGCGCCATCGGCAACATCCGCTCCCCCTCCGCGGTCAGCGACAGGCCGCTCGTCGTGCGATGCAGGAGGCGGGTGTTGAAATGGCCCTCGAGGGCTGCGACCTGTCGCGAGACCGCCGGCTGCGTCACGTCGAGATCGTGCGCCGCCGCCGAGAACGAACCCGTCTCCACGACGCGCTGAAAGGTCCGCAATGCCGAAACGATATCCATCCCCTGCCCCTCATACTTTTGCGCATAGGCTTTATGCAGCCAGACTAAGCGAGAATGGCTTTACAGTCCAGCAATTAAGGATATTTTCTATCCATAAGGATATAGAGTGTCCTTAATTGAAGGAGAGGCACATGACCCAGCGATTGAACTACGCCCAACAGTCCCCCGAGCTTTTCAAGAAATTCATGGAATTCAGCATGGCGCTGAAGAGCAGCGTGATCGACGAGAAGCTGCAGGCCCTCGTCGAAATCCGCGCCTCGCAGATCAATGGATGCGGCTTTTGCCTCGATATGCATGTGAAGCAGGCCAAGATCCACGGCGAGACGGAACTGCGGATCTACCACGTCGCCATCTGGCGGGAATCGAACCTGTTCATCCCCCGCGAGCGTGCAGCCCTTGCCTGGACCGAAGCACTAACCAAGCTTCCCGAAGGCGGCATTCCCGACGAGATTTACGAACGGGTGCGCGGCCAGCTTTCCGAGAAGGAAATCTCGGACCTGACTTTCGTCGTCATGGCGATCAATGCTTGGAACCGTGTCAATGTCGGCTTCAAGACCGTGCCCGGCACGGCCGACAAGGCCTATGGCCTCGACAAGGCCGGCCTGAACTAAACCGCGCAATTCATTGAGAAGATTCACCTTTGACGCTGCCGCACCGCGGCAGCGAACGGAGATCCATTATGAAAATCGTTGTCATCGGCGGAACCGGCCTCATCGGTTCGAAGACTGTCGAACGCCTGGCCAAACGCGGCCATGACGTGATCGCTGCCTCGCCGAACTCCGGCGTCAACACGATCACCGGAGAAGGGCTGGCAGAGGCGCTCTCAGGCGCCGAAGTCGTGCTCGACCTCGCCAATTCGCCGTCCTTCGAGGATAAGGCCGTGCTCGAATTTTTCGAGACCTCGGGCCGCAATCTTCTCGCCGCCGAAAAACTCGCCGGCGTCAAGCACCATATCGCCCTCTCCGTCGTCGGCACCGAGCGCCTGCAGGAAAGCGGCTATTTCCGCGGCAAGCTTGCTCAGGAAAAGCTGATCAAGGCGTCGGGTATTCCCTATACCATCGTGCATTCGACGCAGTTCATGGAATTCCTGAACGGCATCGCCCAATCGGGCACCGTCGGCCAGACGGTCCACCTGTCGCCGGCCTATGTGCAGCCGATCGCTTCTGACGACGTGGCGGACGCCATGGCGGACGTGGCCCTCTCTGCTCCCGCCAACGCGACGCTCGAGATCGCTGGTCCGGAGCAGGCCCGCCTCAGCGAGCTCGTCGCCCGTTATCTGAAGGCGATGAAAGACCCGCGCACCGTCGAGGTCGATGCCGAAGCGAGATATTTCGGCGCAAGGCTCAATGACCAATCGCTCGTCTCCGACGCTAATCCGCGGCTCGGCTCGATCACCTTCGAGCAATGGTTCGCAAAGTCCGCCCAGCCGAAGTGATTTCACTTGTCCTCAGGACGCGGCCGCTTGGGCGCGTCCTCCGCATCCAGATCCAAGGAGATTCCGATGATCAAAAAATCATTCCTCGCCGCCGCCCTCGCCCTTCTGGCCGCCACCGGCGTGGCCGCACATGACAGCAGCAAGGCTGCGAAGGTCACGCTCGTTTATGAGCACCAACTTCCGAACGTGCCCGACAAGAGCATTAAGGGCGTGCTCGTCGAATATGGTCCGGGCGGCTTCTCCGAAGGCCACACCCATCCGGACTCGGCCTTCATCTACGCCACCGTGCTCGAAGGGTCGATCCGCAGCCAGGTCAATGACAACCCGGTCAAGGTCTATAAGGCTGGGGAGAGCTTCTCCGAAATGCCGGGCGACCGCCATGGCGTCAGCGCCAATGACAGCGAGACCAAGCCCGCCCGCCTGCTCGCCGTCTTCGTCGTCGACAACGACCAGAAAGAGCTGACCTATCCGCTCCAGAAGTGACAGTTCACTCCTGCCGTCCGCGCGAAGCTCCAATGCTTGCGTGGGCGGCCGAGATGCTGAATCATGTGCCGCCCGCCCCTTCCGGAGACAGAGAGATGATCTACGACGCGTTCTTCGGCAAGCCTCTGATATCGGTGATAGCAGTCGGCTCCGCCGGCATCGTCGTCTGGCATCTGCTTTCCCGCCAGCGGCCGACGACGCGACTGGTGGTGCAGATCCTGTTCTTTGGTGTGATGACGCTGATCCTCGTCGGCAGCGGCATCGAACCTCACCGGTTTCAGGGATATGGCTCGGAAGATCCGCAGGCCCCGCTCATCATCGTCGCAAAAACGCTCTGGTGGATCCATCTGGCATGGGCCGTCATCGGTTTCATCAGGCTCTATCTGGTGCTGGAGGGCAGCCCGCGAGAGGCCCGCCTGCTTCAGGATCTGGTTATCGGCGTCGTCTATATCGGCATGGCCCTGTCGGTTCTGGCCTTCGTCTTTGGCGTGCCGATCGGAACCCTCGTTGCAACCTCGGGCGTGGTCGCGATCATTCTCGGCCTGGCGCTGCAGAACACGCTCGCTGACGTCTTCTCCGGCATCGCCCTGACGCTCGGCCGGCCATACATCATCGGTGACTGGATCCTCTTGAGCGACGGCACAGAGGGGCGCGTCGTCGAAAGCAACTGGCGCGCGACGCATATCCTGACCAGCGCAAACAATATCGTCGTTCTGCCGAACAGTTTTCTGGCAAAGCTAGGCCTGACGAATGTAAGCCGGCCGGACGAGACCCATCTCTTGATCCTCACCATCCGCATCGCCCCGACGCGGATGCCGGCATCGGTCCGCCAAGTCATGGCAACGGCGCTTGCGAGCTGCAATTCGATCGTGCGCGAGCCGCCGCCGGTCGTAGCACTCAAGGGGCTGGATGCCACGGCGCTTGAGGTCGAGCTGCAGTTTCGGGTGACAAGCCCAAGCCAGCGGGTGCCGGCGCGGAACGAAGTGCTCGATCTCGTCTATCGCCATTGCAAATCCGCCGGCCTGCTGCTGGCCATTCCGCCGTCGGCGACGGTGCTGACCGCCGATCTGCCGACGGAAGAAAGCGCAAAGCCGCCGAGCGTAACGCCGCTTGCCCTGATCGAGGCCATTCCGGTCTTTACGACGCTGACATCCGATGAGAAGCGCAGGCTCGCCGAAACCACGACTGTCCGGGAGTTCCGCAAGGGCGATGTGATCGTGCGGGAGGACGAAATGCTCCCCTCACTGATGATGGTGCGCGCCGGCATCATCGCAGCGCGGAACGCAGGCGAGGAACGCGGACGGCTCGCGCCGGGCGACTTTTTTGGAGAGACCGGACTCCTCGCCGGCATGCAGGAAGTCTGCACCCTGGAGGCTCTGACCCCCGTAACCGCCTATGAGATCGATCAGGAGGCCTTCGCGCCGCTGCTAAGCGAACGCCCGGCGCTGGCAGAAGAAATCGCCGACCATCTCGCCAGCCGCGCCGAGCGTTTCCGCAACGGCGCCCCCTTGCCCCCGGAACATGCCCGCAACGCGCATGCCATCCTGAAGACCATCAGGACCATCTTCAAGGCGTAGAGATCGGCGCCCCCCCGCTCAGCCGGCGCGCTTGAGCACCCATTCGAACGTGCTGCGCCAAATGTCGGCCGGCACTTCCTCGGACAAGGTGCCGACCAGATCGGAAAGCCGGACGCGCCTCAGCGTATCCCGCCAGGCCTCGTCGGCCTCCCACATGATGCGCGCCACCGCGCATGGCTTGCTGTCGCAATACCCTTCCGGCCGGCAGGGATTGTTCGCCCGGATATTCGTACAGGTGAAGCTGCGGGCCTTCCCCTCGACCGCCTCGACGATCTCGAGAAAATTGATATCCGAGGGGGTCTTGGCAAGCCTGTAGCCGCCACTCGGACCGAGCGTGGTCTCGACCAGCGATGCCTGCGAAAGGTTCTGCAGCGCCTTGGACAGATATTCCTTCGGCAGGCCGTGGAGCTCGGCGAGCGCCTTGGTGGAAAGATACCTGCCCTCTGGCAGGCCCGCGAGAATGGCGCAGCAGTGAAGCGCCCACTCGACCTGGCTTTTCAGGATCATTCAGCAACTCGTGTGATGGCTGGTTCTGCCAATGGAATTAAGGACATATCATATCCGAAAATCGACATGATGTAAATGAACTGCAAAAGCAGCGTGTTGCTGCCTGAAAGGCGATGCGGGCTCCGATCTCCGCTCAGCCCCCGTTCTCGTCCTCTCCCTGCGCCTGCTCGTTTTCAATTCCCGCAATCAGCTTGCGCAGCAGCACAGCGAGCGCCTCGCGCTCCTTTCCGTCAAGAGCCTGCAGAAACGAAGATTCGCTCGCCATGTCGGTGCGGAAGGCCTTTTCGGCGAGTGCCGCACCCGCCTCGCTCAATGCCACCAATACGCTGCGCCCATCGCGCGGCGATTTCTCCCGGCGGATCAGTCCCGCCTTCTCCAGCCGGTCGAGCCTGTGGGTCAGGCCTCCCGAGGAGATCATCAGCGCCGAATACATCTCCGTCGGGGTCAGCCGGTAAGGCGGTCCGGAACGGCGAAGCGTTGCGATCACGTCGAATTCGCCGCGGTCGAGGCCAAAATCGGCAAAGGTCGCCTCAATGCTCGGGCGCACCAGGTTCGACAGCCGAAAGGCCCGGCCCAGGATCGCCATCGGCTCGGTGTCGAGGTCGGGTAGTTCCAGCGCCCATTGCCGGCGCAGCCGGTCGACATGATCCTCGTAGGAGCCGTCTCCTTTAGTTCCATTCGTCATTTTCTGCCTCATATGCCACCACAGCCGAGACATACACCTTCCATCCATATCAAGGAAGATATCTTGACAGGAAGACAGTTTTGAGGATATATCTTCTCGCGAAGATAGTTTTGTGATCGCAGATGGCACCTGCAGGAGGCACGTGATGTTCAGTATTCTTCGCCACCAGGAACCGCGCCCCGATCAGAGCCGCACGGTCCGCTTCGAAGGCCGCGACCATGGCGGCGAGATATCGCTTTTCCTGGTCGACAATGAGCCCGGCCAAGGGCCTGACCTGCATGTTCACCCCTATTCCGAAACGTGGGCCGTCAGGAAAGGCGAAGCCGAATTTACCGTAGGCGACGCCAAGACCCGCGCCTTTCCCGGCGATATCGTCGTCGTGGCCGCCAACATTCCCCACCGCTTCGAGAATGTCGGCACCGGACGACTCGAAATCGTCTGTATTCATGCCAGCGAGACGATCGTGCAGGAATTTGTGTGAGCCGAGCCGCCGCCTGGAAAACAAAGCCCGAAAGACAAAAGAAGAGGAGAGAACTGCAATGCCCAAGATGATCTTCGTGAACCTGCCGGTAAAAGACCTTGCTGCTGCGACCCGCTTCTACGAAGCGATCGGCTGCAGCAAGAACGAACAGTTCAGCGACCATCAGGCGTCGAATATGGTCTGGTCCGACGCCATCTTCTTCCACCTGCTGACGCGCGATTTTTTCGCGACCTTCACGCCAAAGCCTGTCGCCGAAGCGCAAAAGGCGAGCGAAGTGCTGATCGCCCTGACGATGGACAGCCGCGAAGAAGTGGACGCTATCGTCGAGGCAGCCGCGGCCGCCGGGGGCAAAGCCGATCCGCGCGCGCCGACGGACATGGGCTGGCTCTACAACCGTGCCTTCGAAGATCCCGATGGCCATATTTTTGAAGCGGTCTGGGTCGACATGGCGGCGGCGACCGCCACCGGAGAATAGCCGGTAAGGCGCCGACACGCCATGGCGGGCGAAACGGGCTTCGGCCCACCTCGCCCGCCATGAAAACTTTTGCTGCGCCTGGAATAAAACCACCGCGCCTCGTGTCTTATCTCAGGTAGCGCAAGATTGCGTGCCCAACCTGAGGAGAGACATCATGAAATCCGTGAAATTCCTGTCCGTCTTGGCGGCCGCCGCCCTTGCCGCGACCGCTGCTTTCGCCGCCGCTCCTGTCACGACCGTGGAATCCGCCAAGGGCAAGGTGCTTGCCGGCGAAAACGGCATGACGCTCTACACTTTCAAGAAGGACGTGAAGGGCGTTTCCAACTGCTACGATGATTGCGCCAAGAATTGGCCTCCGCTGATGGCGGCTTCCGATGCCAAGGCTGATGGTGCATATTCGATCATCGACCGTAAGGATGGCACGAAGCAATGGGCCAAGGACGGCATGCCGCTCTATTATTGGGTCAAGGACAAGAAGACGGGCGACATCACCGGCGACGGCGTCGGCGGCAACTGGGATCTCGCCAAACCTTGATAGTCGGGCCCTGATGCCAAGAGAGCCGGCATGAAGATACCCGCACCCGAAAGTTTCGAGGGCCAGATCCTGGCCCTCCTGCCCTCGCTCAGGCGTTATTCGCGCAGCCTGACGCGCTCGGATGCCGATGGCGAGGACCTGCTCCAGGATTGTGTCGAAAAGGTTCTCACGCGCCGCGGCCAATGGCGCGGCCTCAACCTGCGCGGCTGGGTCCTGACTATCATGACCAATCTCTACCGCAACGGCCGGCGCGGCAAGACGCGCGACGGCCTTGTCGAGCTCGGTGCCGCAGAAAATCTGGCCGCGTCCGAACCGCCCGCCGATCCGCTGGAACGTGCCCGGCTGGACGATGCGCTGAACAGCCTTTCAGAGGAACACCGCGCCGTGCTGATGCTGGTCGTCATCGAGGGATACACCTATGGCGAGGTCGCCGCCGCGCTCGATATCCCGATCGGCACCGTCATGTCGCGCCTGTCGCGCGCCCGCCGGCGCGTCGCCGAGCGATTGAAAGCCGACAACATCATTACGCTTCGGAGACCGAAATGAACGAGACCAATCCGAGCGTCACCGAAGCCGACCTTCACGCCTATGCCGACGGCCAGCTGCCGGAAACGGTGCGCGCCCGCATCGAGACCTTCCTGGCCGACAATCCCGACGAGGCGGTGATAGTCGCCGAATGGCAGGCGCAGAATTCAGCCATCCGATCGCTGTTTGCCGGTTATGAGAAGGCGAAGGATACCGATCCTCTGCTCGTCGTCCCCCCGCGCGCCGTTTCATCGGGACCGAAACGCTGGGCGATTGCCGCATCAGCCCTCCTCGTCTTCACGCTCGGCGCCGTCAGCGGCCATTATGGCCCCGCGCTTCTGGAAAAGCCGGAGTTACAGCTTGCCGGCTCCGAGACCCTGCCGAAACAGGCCCAGACCGCTTTCACGGTCTATGCCGCCGAGGTTCGCCATCCCGTCGAGGTCTTTGCAAACGAGGAGGTCCACCTCGCCACCTGGCTCGGTAAGCGCCTGGCAATCCAGAACCTCAAGATCCCGAACCTGCAGCCGCTCGGCTTCAAGCTTGTCGGCGGCCGCCTGCTGCCGGTCGACGGCAGGCCGGGTGCCATGTTCATGTATGAAAACCAGGCCGGCGAGCGCCTGACCGTCATGGTCGGCCGCAACACGGAGAACCGCACGACGAGCTTCCGCTTCGCCTCATCGGGCAATCTCGAAACCTTCTACTGGATCGACGGCGAACTCGGTTATGCCGTCACCGGCGAAATCTCCCGCGAGACGCTGCGTCAGGTGGCCGAGGAGTGCTACAAGCAGTTCCCGTCGTGAGGATCAGCGTGAGGGATCGTTGCAAAGCTCGATCGGCCGTCCGTGCGGCGTCGCTTCCGCCGCCCGCTGCCAGCTCTGCTGCAGCGCCAGGATCGTTTCCGCATCGGCGATGCCGTTGTCGACGATGAGGTCGGAGAGTGCCGCCACCCAGCAGTCGAAATAGTCGCTGCCATCTTCGGCCCGGCCGGGCTTGTGCAATTGCGCGGAAAGCGTTTCAGCCCATTCGCTCCAGCTGAACAGGCCTTGTGCGTGCAGGTGCACGGTCATGGCAAAAGCCTCTGCCGCCCATGGCTCGGGAAAAACCGGCTCGCCCTCCGGCGACCTCGGCAGGCTGGGCGATTGCGTCAGCGGCGACATTTCATGCCGGCTCAAGGTAGCTCTCCCACGCATCGATCGACACCGTCAGCGTCGGATCGGCATCTCCGCCCCAAATCTCCTCGCCGTCGAAAACGACCGTATAGAGCCATTGCGGGTTTTCGCCCTTGCCATGTGCATTGTCGTCAGGGAAAACGAAAGAGCCCTGCACTGCCTCGACCACACCGGTCCTGGCCCTGGCATAACGCGGCAGGCGCGTATGCGTCGTCGGATTGAAATTCTTCGTCCTCACCGTCTCGCCGACCGCAAAGAGCGGCGCGGTCTTAACAGGACGATCGCAAGGCCCGCCCTTCGCCAGAACGCCGGGCACCATGTCCGCCTTCAGCACCCGCTTCGGAACGGCTCCTGGCTGCTGCGCATGGCCGGACAGCAGCTCCTCACGAGTCGCAAAACCATGCCGTTCGAGCAGCTTATCGATGCCGCGGATCCAGATCTCGTAATAGCTGGCGGCGAGGTAATCGGCCGGCGGAATATTCTCGCGCGCATGCCGGCTTTCATCGATCGTCCATGCGCCGAAAGCGCCGCAGGAAATCGTAATGCCGAGCGCCCGCTTTTCCCATTCGGCATGGAAATAGGGCTCGTCCTTTTCGGGCGCGACCGGCCCAAAGCCCATCTGCCCGCCGAGATCGTGCGGTCCGTTCATGTGGCGCTCCCCGGCCTGCGGGCAACGGCCGTGCCGATCATCGCATCGCGACTGACGAGGCCGGCGAGCGTCTGCTCATCCATTCCATCGGTCCCTTCGGGCCGTTCGGGAATGACGAGGTAACGCAGTTCCGCCGTCGAATCCCAGACGCGGATCTTCTTGTCCTCCGGCAGGGTCAGACCGAATTCGGCCAGCACGCCGCGCGGATCGATGACGGCGCGCGAGCGATAGGCCGGCGCCTTGTACCAGACCGGCGGCAGGCCAAGCACCGACCAGGGATAACAAGAGCAGAGCGTGCAGACGACGAGATTATGGGTCTCTGCTGTATTGAAGACGGCGCGCATATGCTCGCCCTGTCGGCCGGTATAACCGAGGCTGGCGATGGCCGCCGTCGCATCACGCTTCAGCCAGTCGGCGAAATCGGCATCGCTCCAGGCCTTGGCGACGACATGCGCGCCGTTTCTCGGTCCCACCTTCGTCTCGTAGGTCTCGACGATCGCATCGATCGCCCCCGGATCAATCAGCCCCTTCTCCGTCAGCAACGTCTCCAGCGCTTTGACGCGCGCCTGCATGTCCGAATAGTGATTGTCGTGATCGTGCCCATGGGCATGACTGTGGTCGTGCTCGTCGTCATGGTCGTGCAAGGCGAAGCCCTCCCGAAACTACCCGCTATTTCTAGGTCCTGTTGACAAAGTCTGCCTCGGCGTTGGTAGCCTTGAGTCGGGCCGAAGGCATAGTTCTAATCCTGATCCGCGAACTGAATGACGTTGCGATCGAAGTGACCGCGCAGAATGAAGATATCATGCGCCTGCTCCGCTGCTTTTCTCAATCGCTCCCATAGGGCGGTTCCGATTAGATCCTCGAGCCTGGAATAACCCTCAGGCATTTCGTCCGCAACTGCATCCCAAATTCTATGAAACTCTCGGATGGCAATCTGCTCTTGACGAGAGAAAACGGGCTCGAGGTATGTGTCGAATCCTTCTACTCGTACCCAGTTCTCCCACTGATTGATCGCTTCGATAGGAACATTCACGTGGGGTACATCTGCCTGGTATTTCCGCTGCAGCTGGTAATTCCCGACCCATTCGAAGTAATCGATGATGCCTTCGCGAATGCGTTGGTCCAGAAGAACCATAGGGATAGACTCAGACACTTTTTGAACCTTGACGCTGATTGCCGAAGTTTCATCTTGCGACCATGACGCCGATGTTCTTGGGACTTTGTCAACGGGGGTCAACATATGCCGCAGGTCCGCCAAGCCCTTCTATGCGCCGGAGACTTTTCAGCTAATCTCCTGCCATGAACATCCTGATTCTCGGCGCAACCGGCTTCATAGGCTCCGTCGTCGCGGCCCGGCTTGCCGCCGACGGCCACGCGGTGACCGGGCTCGGCCGCAATACGACGCGTGCGCGCCAGAAACAGCAGGCGATAGACTGGCGGCGCGCAGATCTCTCGCGCATGACGAAACCAGCGGATTGGGACGATATCCTCAAGGACCGGAATGTCGTCGTCAACTGCGCCGGCGCCCTGCAGGACGGGCTGTCGGACGATCTGTCGGCCACCCAGGCAGAGGCGATGCTGGCGCTCTATTCCGCCGCAAAAAGCTCGTCGCGTCCGCTGATCGTGCAGATATCGGCAAGGACGGCGGGAGCGGCGGGCGACCTGCCCTTCCTTGCCACCAAGCGGCGAGCCGACGAGGCGCTGGCGGCAAGCGGCCTGCCTTACCTCATCCTGCGCCCTGCCCTCGTTCTCGGCCGCAATGCCCATGGCGGTTCGGCGCTGCTACGGGCGCTTGCAGCCTTTCCCCTGGTGCTGCCGCTGGTCCATGCCGAAAGTCCGGTCGAAACACTTTCGGTGGACGATGTGGCGGAAGCCGTGTCGCGGGCAGTCTCCGGCGGCATCTCCGGCGATATCGATCTTGCCGCCGACGAAGTTCTGCCGCTCGCCGATCTCGTCCGCCTTCACCGCCAGTGGCTCGGCCTGCCGCCCGCCCGCGTGTTCGCTCTTCCCAACTGGCTTGCTGGCCCGGTCACGTGGCTGGCCGATCTGTCGGGACTGCTCGGCTGGCGTTCGCCGCTGCGCTCGACGGCGATGACCGTCATGTCCGAAGGCGTGCGGAGCTCAAAAAAAGGGAGCGGCCTTGCCGCGACACCCGCGGCAGCAACGCTCGCGGCCAATCCCTCCGGCGTACAGGATCTCTGGTTTGCCAGGCTCTATCTTTTGAAGCCGCTCGTCATATCGGGCCTATCCGCTTTCTGGCTGCTCTCAGGTGTGATCCCGCTGCTGGCGCTGGAGAAGACGTCCGCTCACTTCCTGCCGTTCATGCCTGAGGCCGCGGCAACGGTGCTGACGCTTGCAACCTGTCTGATCGACATCGCTCTGGGCGTAGCCGTCCTCCTTCGTCCGCTGGCGAAAGGCGCCCTTCTCGGCATGCTGGCCGTGTCGTTCGCCTATCTTGCCGGCGCCAGCCTGCTCGAACCCGCGCTCTGGCTCGATCCGCTCGGCCCCCTCGTCAAGGTGCTGCCATCGATCCTGCTGACGTTCACCGCACTGGCCATCCTGGATGAACGCTGATGCTTGAGGAATGGCTGCTGCTTGCCCATGTCATCGGCGCGACCGTGCTCTTCGGCACCGGCGCCGGCATCGCCTTTTTCATGGTGATGGCGCACCGGACACGCGATCCCAAGCTGATCGCCCATGTTGCGGCAACGGTAGTGGTCGCCGACACCCTCTTTACCGCCACCGCAGTCATTCTCCAGCCGGTGACCGGCTATCTGCTGGCCCGGTCGATCGGCTGGGAACTGTCGGAGGGCTGGATTGCGCTGTCGCTGCTGCTTTATGTCGTAACCGGCCTGTTCTGGCTGCCCGTCGTCTGGATCCAGATCCGGCTGCGCGATATTGCGCGCGCCGCAGCAGCGGCGGGAAAAGCCCTGCCGCCGGCCTATTTCAGCCTCTACCACATCTGGTTCGCCTGCGGCTTTCCGGCCTTCTTCGCCGTCATCGGCATTCTCTGGCTGATGCTCATGAAGCCGGCAATCACTCTATTTTAGCATCGGCCAGAGGCTCGCCACCAACAGCACTGCCATGCTGATATTGAACCATTTCAACCGCACCGGATCGGAAAGCCATTCCCTCAGCGCCGAGCCGAAACCGGCCCAGGTCGAAACGCTGGGCACATTGACTGCCGCGAAAGCGAGACCCACGATCAGCACGCTGACGAGGTAGAGTTGCGGATTGGTATAGGTCGCCATCGCGGTCACCGCCATCACCCAGGCTTTCGGGTTGACCCACTGGAAGGCGGCGGCGGCGAGGAACGACATCGGCTCAGCGCCGGTTCTGCCTTCGCTGAGCGAGCGCGAGGAAGCGATCTTCCAGGCGATCCAGACGAGATAGGCGCCGCCCGCAAACTTCAGCGCCGTATAGATCACAGGTATCGTTTGCAGCAGCGCGCCAAGCCCGAGGCCGACGCCGAGCAACAGCACGAAGAAGCCGGCACCGATCCCGAACATATGCGGGATCGTCCTGCGGAAACCGAAATTCACGCCCGATGCGAAGAGCATCATATTGTTCGGCCCCGGCGTGATCGAGGTCGTGAAGGCGAAGAGAACGAGGGCGAGAAACGTATCCAGCGGCATGAAACCTCCCGGGACCGGCCATCCTTCGCAGCCGATTTCATTTAGGTCAATGTAACTGTCCTAAATTGCTGATGCCATTACATCATTGTCATGGAGACAGGATTACTTGAAAGATAAGAATTGGCGGCAATCTCCCCCAAATGGAAAAGATCATGCAAGACGACCCGATCCCGACGATCACCTTCCCGAACGGCGCGCAAGTGCCGGCGCTCGGCCAGGGAACCTGGGCCATGGGCGAGGATGCCGGCCATGCCAAGGCCGAGATCGAAAGCCTCAAGGCAGGCATCGATCTCGGCATGACGCTAATCGACACCGCCGAAATGTACGGTGACGGTGGCGCTGAAGAGATCGTCGGCCAGGCGATCAGGGGCCGGCGCGACGAGGTCTTCATCGTCAGCAAGGTCTATCCTTGGAATGCCAGCCTGAAAGGCACGATCGAGGCTTGCGAGCACAGTCTCGAACGGTTGGGCACTGACCGCATCGATCTCTATCTCTTGCACTGGCGCGGCAACTATCCGCTCGCCGAGACCGTCGCCGCTTTCGAAACGCTGAAGGCATCAAGCAAGATCGGCGCCTGGGGCGTCTCCAACTTCGACACCGACGACATGGAGGAACTGCTCCGCGTGCCCGACGGCGCCAACGTCGCCGCCAACCAGGTGCTCTACAATCTCTCCCGCCGCGGCATCGAATTCGACCTGCTGCCCTGGTGCCAGAACCGCGGCATTCCCATCATGGCCTATTCGCCGATCGAACAGGGACATATCCTGCACCATCCCGAACTGATCCGCATCGCCAAGGCCTATCAGGCGACACCCGCCCAGCTGGCGCTCGCCTTCCTGCTCGAACGCGACGGCGTCATCGTCATCCCGAAAACGTCGACTGCCGAACGAGTTCGCGAAAACCGCGACTGTATCTCGCTCGATATCACCGACGACGACTGGGAGGCACTGGACGCCGCCTTCCCGCCGCCGGCAAAGAAAAAGCCGTTGGAAATGCTGTGATCGCCGACTCCTCTTTCGTCATGCTCGGGCTTGTCCCGAGTATCTACTACCGGTTGATATGTAGCAGACCCTCGGCACAGGCCGAGGATGACGCCAAGCAAAGGGCGATGCGAACTCACATCCCCTGCGCGCCGCGGTTCATCGCGGCAATGCCGGTACGGCAGACCTCGATCAGGCCAAGCGGCTTCATGATCGCCACGAACTGGTCGATCTTCGACGACTTGCCGGTGATTTCAAGAATGAAATGACCAACCGTCGCATCCACCACCTTGGCATGGAAGGCATCGGCAAGGCGCAGGGTCTCGGCGCGCATCTCGCCCTCGCCGATCACCTTGATTAGTGCCACTTCGCGCTCGATCGGCCGATCCTGGCCGAGTTCGCGGGCGCGCACCGTCAGGTCAACGACGCGATGCACCGGCACGATGCGTTCCAACTGCGCCTTGATCTGTTCCAGCACCTGCGGCGTGCCGCGTGTGACGACGGTGATCCGGGAAAGATGCGCCTGGTGCTCGGTCTCGGAGACCGTCAGGCTCTCGATATTGTATCCGCGGCCGGAAAACAGGCCAATGACCCGGGCAAGAACCCCCGGTTCGTTGTCGACGAGAACCGAAAGCGTGTGGCTTTCGACAGCCGCCGTTTCCGGCGAAATGAAGTAAGCGGAGCCCGTGGGCTGTAGGTGAGCGTTCATGTCCTTGGTCCCTTCCCTTATTATACGAGCGCGCGGCCCTTGGCGTCGATCGCATTGGCGACCGCTTCGTCGGTGGCTTCGTCCGGCAACAGCATTTCGTTATGGGCCTTGCCCGAGGGGATCATCGGGAAACAATTGGCGAGATTGGCGACGCGGCAATCGAAGATGACGGGCTTCCTGACCTCGATCATCTCGAGAATGGTGTCGTCGAGCTGATCCGGCTTTTCGCAGCGCAGGCCGACGGCGCCATAGGCCTCCGCCAGCTTGACGAAATCGGGCATCGCCTCCGTATAGGAATTCGACAGGCGGTTGCCGTGCAGCAGCTGCTGCCACTGGCGCACCATGCCCATATACTGGTTGTTCATGATGAAGATCTTGATCGGCGCATCGTGCTGGATTGCCGCCGACATTTCCTGGATGCACATCTGGATCGAGGCGTCGCCGGCAATGTCGATGACGAGGCTGTCGGGATGGGCGATCTGCACGCCGAGCGCGGCCGGCAGGCCGTAGCCCATCGTGCCGAGGCCGCCCGAGGTCATCCAGCGGTTCGGCTGCTCGAAGCCGAAGAACTGCGCCGCCCACATCTGGTGCTGGCCGACCTCGGTGGTGATGTAGGTATCGCGGTCCTTGGTGTGGGCGAAGAGCCGCTCCAACGCATATTGCGGCATGATGACATCATTGCTCTTCGTATAGGCGAAGGAGTTGCGCGCCCGCCAGCGGCCGA
Source organism: Rhizobium sp. BT-226 (assembly GCF_025847085.2). Classification (NCBI taxonomy): domain Bacteria; kingdom Pseudomonadati; phylum Pseudomonadota; class Alphaproteobacteria; order Hyphomicrobiales; family Rhizobiaceae; genus Rhizobium; species Rhizobium sp. BT-226. Next base: position 1,298,178 of record NZ_JAOYTI010000001.1, read on the forward strand.
TATCGGTCCACCAGTCATCGAGGCGGCCCTTTTCCGGTTTCTTCGGCAGCGCCCGCCACAGGCGGACCATGTCTTCAAGCACATGCCCGACATCGCCGCGGATGCCGATATCGACCCGGACGTTCTTATTGATCGAGGACGGATCGATATCGATATGGATCTTCTTCGAATTCGGCGAAAAGGCATTGAGACGGCCGGTGATGCGGTCATCGAAGCGGGCGCCGATGCAGACCATGACATCGCAGTCGTGCATCGCCATGTTGGCCTCGTAGGAGCCGTGCATGCCGAGCATCTTCAGCCAGTTTTTGCCGGAAGCAGGATAGGCGCCGAGGCCCATCAGCGTCGAGGTGATCGGGAAACCGGTGAGCTCGACCAGCTCGCGCAGCAGCTTGGAAGCCTCGGGGCCGGAATTGATGACGCCGCCGCCGGAATAGATGATCGGACGGCGCGCATTCGCCATCAGTTCGATCGCGGCATGGATCTGGTTGAGGTCGCCCTGGATCTTCGGCTGGTAGCTCTTCTGGATCGCGTAATCGGCGGGCGGCGTGTAGGTGCCGGTCGCAAACTGCACGTCTTTCGGAATATCGACGACGACAGGCCCCGGCCGACCGGACTGGGCGATGCGGAAGGCCTCATGAATGATGGCGGCGAGCTGGTTCACATCCTTGACCAGCCAGTTGTGCTTGGTGCAGGGCCGGGTGATGCCGACCGTATCGCACTCCTGGAAGGCGTCGGAGCCGATCAGTGGGGTCGGAACCTGACCGGTCAGGCAGACGAGGGGGATCGAATCCATCAGCGCGTCCTGCAGCGGCGTGACGGCATTGGTGGCGCCCGGACCTGAGGTCACCAGCATGACGCCGACCTTGCCGGTGGAGCGCGCGTAACCTTCGGCCGCATGGCCAGCCCCCTGCTCATGGCGGACAAGGATGTGCTTGACGTCGTCCTGCTGGAAGATCTCGTCATAGATCGGCAGGACCGCACCGCCGGGATAGCCGAAGATATGTTCGACGCCATTGTCCTTCAGCGCCTTGAGAACGATCTCCGCTCCCGTCATCCGATTGCCTGCCGCCTGATTGTCCGTGCTCATCTGTCTGTTCCGTTTATGCTGGGATTTGCGTTTGTGGCCGGAAGCCCTGATTTCGGGCATAAAAAAAGGCCCCGGAGGAGCCTGTCATCTAGCGCATGGGTGGCTACCGCCGGATGGTTACACCATCCTGCCCATGCGCTTTCCCACCACGATAAGAGCCGTTGCGATTTTCATGGTCGGAAGTGATAGACAGAAAATTTCGCAGCGTCAACGCATGCCGCAATAAAAAACTGCCCCACGCCCGCATCCCCGAAAATCGATAGGATGAAGGATTTGTTAAAGGATCGACTTTATTCTTATACGCTACCGCATGGAGTAGCCCTTTGCTCAACAACGACTTGCGCACGTCTGGCAAGGCAGGCGAGCATGATCGCCGCGATGGCCATGCGCCGGGAAATCGCTTTCTCGGCCGGGTCGTTGCATGCAGCGGCTCCAGGGCGACGATTGCCGCCGTTGCCGAACAGGGCGGCACCGATCTTACCGAACTCTGGTCCGTCGGCCGGCTGATTTCGATAAGTGTCGGCCGCAACCGCGTCGTCGCCCTCGTCTATCAGATGAACACCGGCAGCCATGCCTGGGGTGAAGGCGAAGACAATACCTTCAGGATCGAGACCGAGCTTCTCGGTGAAGTCCGCGTCGATGAAGATGGAACCGAGGAATTCTCGACCGGCATCTCGCGTTATCCCTATCTCGGCGCCATCGCCCACCGCATCCGCGCCGCCGACCTGATCCGTATCTACGATGCCGGCGAAGGCACCACCGCCGTCATCGGCAAGCTGACGCAGGACGAAAGTATCGATGCGGCGATCCACATCCCCTCGATGCTCTCCAAGCATTTCGCCGTCGTCGGCTCCACCGGCGTCGGCAAGTCGACGGCCGTGTCGCTGCTGCTGCACAAGGCGATCGCCGCGAACCCGAAGCTGCGCGTGCTGATCCTCGATCCGCACAACGAATTCGCCGCAGCCTTTCCCAAGCATGCCGTCACCATCGATACGGATACGCTTGATCTGCCCTTCTGGCTGATGCGGCTGGAGGAATTTGCCGAGGTCGTCTTCCGCGGACGCCCGCCGGTGCCGGAAGAACTCGACATGCTGCGCGATATCCTGCCGGAGGCCAAACGCGCCTTCCGCGGCAGCGACAATTCGCTGGTTCGCCGCACGACGGAAAAAAGCTCGATTACCGCCGATACGCCGGTTCCCTACCGCATGGCCGATCTGTTGGCGCTGATCGACGAGCGCATCGGCCGCCTGGAAGGCCGCTCGGAAAAACCCTCTTTGCGGTCGTTGAAGATGCGCCTCATCGCCGCGATCAACGATCCGCGCTATCACTTCATGTTCTCCAACAACACGATCAGCGACACGATCACCGAAACCATAGCGCAGATCTTCCGCATCCCCGGCGATGGCAGGCCGATCTGCACCTTCCAACTGGCCGGCATTCCCTCCGAGGTCGTCAATTCGGTCGCCTCCGTGCTCTGCCGCATGGCCTTCGAGGTGGCGCTGTGGAGCGACGGCGCCATCCACATGCTTGTCGTCTGCGAGGAAGCTCACCGCTACATCCCCTCCGATCCGAGCCTCGGCTTCGTGCCGACACGCCAGGCAATCGCCCGCATCGCCAAGGAGGGCCGCAAATACGGCGTCTCGCTCGGCATCATCACCCAGCGGCCGGGCGAGCTCGACCAGACGATCCTCTCGCAGTGTTCGACGCTGTTTGCCATGCGCCTTGCCAACGACCGCGACCAGGAAATCATCCGCTCGGCCATCCCGAATTCGTCGATCTCGACGACGAGCTTCATCTCCTCGATCGGCAACGGCGAGGCGATCGCCTTTGGCGAGGCGATCAGCGTGCCCATGCGTATGCGTTTTTCCCGCGTCGACGAAAACCTCCTGCCGAAGGCGAGCAGCGCCAACAGCAAGCAAAGCGAGGAAGATCCCGATACGGTCGATTTGCGCAAGATCGTCACCCGCATGCGGGCGGTGACCGTCGGACCTGACATTTCGAATTTTCAGCAGAATTATGCCGCGTCCGTGGCAGGTTTCGAAGAGACCGACGCAGCCGACGAGGATCTTGACGCGAAGCCATACACGCCGCCCGCCTCTTCCGCCGCGCCGCCCGCCTCCGCGCCGCTTGAATCCTACCGCCGCGAACTCCTGCCGCAGACACCGCGGCTGGACCCGGCCACGTCACCTGCGATCGATCCCCGGCTGGACGCGCTCCGCCGCGAGATGCGCCGCGACGAGCCGGTCTTTCCCCGGCCGGCACCGCCGGCGGACCAGCCCGCGATCGCTCGCCGGGAGCCCGGCACGTCGCTGCGCGAAAGCATCCTGAAAAAACCGCTGAGCAGCCTCTACAACAAGGATTGACGCTTCAGCTGGCTCTCCAGAGCGATCAGAGGCTCGACGACCTCGAGCACACGCTGTCGGTCCGTCGGCCCGAGCGGCAAGAGGGGGCGTGGGAGCTCTGCCCTGGCGAGCGAAAGAAGGTCGACCAGCGTGTAGATCACACGAAGGCTTCCGAACGCCTTGAACGTTTGCCAGAGCGGCTCGAGGAGACCATCGAGCCGACGCACTTCGCCGCCCTCGCCCGCAATCGCGGCCTTGCTCAGGGCAAGAGCGACGTGCGGAAGCAAGCCGCCGATGACGCTGTACCAGGCGTCGGCACCTGAAAGCAGCGCTTCGGTCGCGCCCCAGTCGCCGCTGTAGCCGATCGCAAGCCTGGTCTTCTCTCGCAATGCCGCCAACTCGTCTGCGAAATCGCCGTCAGCAGGCAGAGGCATCTTCACGGCGCTGATCGTCTCGATATCGGAGAGGCGCTGCAGAAGATCCCGGCTGAAGGTGAAGTGGGTCGTGCCGGGATTGTTGTAGATACAAAGCGGCAGCTTCGCCGCCTCGGTGACCGCCAGGAAATGCTCGTAGGCTTCGTCCTGGGTCAGCGGCGTGTAGGATACCGGCGCAAGCAGAAGAGCATCTGCACCGGCGGCCTCGGCATCCTTCGCCAGGCTCCGGGCATGGTCTGTCCTCAGAGCACCGACGCCGACGACGATCGGAATACGACCGCGAACGCACTCGACCGCAGCCTCGACGGCTCGCCGTCGCTCCTCGCGTGTGAGAAAGGCATAGATCCCGGTGCTGCCAAGAAGGCCTATCGAAGCCACGCCTGCATCACACAGGCGTTCCAGCAGACGGCCGAGGGCTTCGGTGTCGACCCGGCCATCCCTATCGGCGGGCGTGGGCGGAAAGGCCGAAAGACCATGAAACGGAGAAGCGACAGACATGATGCGATCCTGAAAATCCGGTCAATGTGAGAACAGAAGGCGCGATCCGGCGCCCGCGAAGAAGACGGCGAGACTGCCCTCGATCCACCGCCGCGCACGGGCGTAGCCGCGCACCATCGTTGCCGTCGAGAAGAGCACGGCATAGCCGGCAAATATCGAGATCCCCAAGAACACGCAGCCGCCGAAGGCCGTGACGGCCATCTCCGGCGAAGCGCCGGGCTTGAGGCCGAGCGACATGATCGCCACCCAGGCCAGAACCGCCTTCGGATTGCCGAGATGCATCAGAACGCCGCGACGATAGAGCGCGCCGAGTTGCGCGGCAGGCCGGACGGCCTCGCTTTCGGGCCCATCCGGGGCAACTGCCGAGCGGGCCGCCCTCCAGGCGAGCCAGAGGAGGTACAATCCGCCTGCGATCTTAAGGAACAGCAGGGCATGGGCATAGCGGACCAGGAGTGTCGAGATGCCGGTGACCGCCACCAGCCCCCAGCATGTCGACATCGTTATGACCCCGGCGGCAAGGGCGAGCGCCGGTCGACGCCCTTGCCGCATCGCCACATTCATGATGGCCATGTTGCTCGGTCCGGGACTGCCTGCAGCGATTGCGTAGGCGATGTAGACGACGAGAAGATCCTGCATTTGCGTTTTTCCAGAAGTTTGCGCCCGCGCACGGCACGACCCCGAAGGCGAAGAATGCGCCATCGGAGAGCCGCCAATCTGCTTCCTTTTCCTCGGAAATTGGTTCATCGTAAAGCGCCATTTTTGAAGAATCTCTATGGACCATTTTGCGATGTCTAAACGGCGCAGCACCATCGAAATCCCATCGCTCAACGCGATCGATCGAACGGCTAACGTCGGCCGCCAGCTTGCGCAGGCCCTGCGGAATGCAATCGCCCGTGGTGAACTGAGGTCAGGCGAACGCCTTCCTTCAACGCGCAGCCTTGCGGATTCGCTGAAGATCGCGCGCGGCACCGTCGTCGAGGTGTTCGATCAATTGACTGCCGAAGGCTATCTCGAAGCGCGGGTCGGAGCCGGAACCCGTGTTGCCGCCGATCTGATGGACACCACGCCCCCGCCCCCGCTTGCACCGGCAGTGCCGTCTACCGCGGATGCCGTCGATCTGCCTTCCCAGGCTGGCCGGCTGATCGCCATCGCCCGTGCGCTCACCCCGCACCCACCCGTTCCCTTCGCCATCGCCGTCCCGGCTTGCGGTATTGCGCCCGACGACAACTGGCGCCGTCTCGGCAACCGCGTGCGAGCGTCGCGGCCGGCCGCACCTTCGGGTTACCACGACCCCATGGGCTTGCTCGAACTCAGGCTTGCCATTGCCGACCACGTCCGGCGCGCGCGGGCCGTTCATTGCGAGCCGGAACAGATCATCGTCACGTCAGGCACCCAGCAAGGCCTCTATATGGCGGGCCGGGTTCTTCTCTCGCGTGACGATCCGGTATGGGCCGAGGACCCGGCCTATCCCGGCCTGACGGCAGTGCTTGACGATCTCGGCGTCCGGACGCACCGCCTGCCAGTCGATGCACAGGGAATGAACGTGGAACGGGGCCTCGAGCTCTGTCCCCAGGCGCGCGCCGCATTCGTCACCCCGTCGCACCAATATCCGATCGGGATGCCGCTCAGCATGGCGCGGCGCAATGCCTTGATCGCCTGGGCCGACCAAAATCGCGCCTGGATCGTCGAGGACGATTACGACAGCGAGCTGCGTTATGCCGGACACCCGTTTCCGTCGATGCAAGGGTTGCGTCCGTCACGCGTCGTCTATCTCGGCACCTTCAGCAAGGTGCTCTTTCCTTCCCTGCGCCTCGGCTACGTCATCGCCCCTCCTCCGCTCGCAGAAGCCTTTGCCGGCGCCCGCGCCATTCTCGACCGGCATTCGCCGATCGCCGAACAGCACGTTCTGGCGGCCTACATGCGGGAAGGTTATTTCGAAGCGCATATCCGGCGCATCCGCGGCCTCTATGCCGAACGCCGCGCTGTTCTGCTCTCGGCGCTCGAGCGGGGCTTGCCTGAGGGCTGCCGCGTCCAGGAGAGCGACCAGGGTATGCATATTCTTCTATGGCTGCCCGAAGAGGTCGACGACGTGCAACTCGCAGCCCGTGCCCTCTCGGCCGGCCTCGCCGTGCGGGCGATTTCCCCGATGTATGCCACGCAGCCGGCGCGTCGCGGCCTGATGCTGGGCTTCGGCGGATTTATGCCGGACCAGTTACAGGCCGCGGTCGGCGAACTCGTCAAACTGCTGAGCCAGCAGATGTTTCAAGCGGGAGGCCCGCAACGAGCTGAAGCCTAAACCGTCAGCCGTTCCCAGCTGTCGTCCATCTGGTTGCGGAACCATGTCATTTGCCGCTTGGCATATTGCCGCGTCGCCGCAGCACCCTTCTCCAACACCTCGCCGCGCGTCATCTCGCCCCTCAGCATCGCCGTAATCTGCGACACGCCGATTGCCTTCATTACAGGCGCCTCGCCCGGCAGATCGAGCGCAAGCAGAGCCCGTACCTCGTCTTCGGCACCTTGCTGCAGCATCTTTTCGAAACGCCCGTTGATGCGCTGATGCAGCACAGCCCTGTCCGGCAGCACGACGATCTTGCGGGCCTCATCGGCGTCAATCACCACCGGCCCCGCCCGGCCCTGGAAATCGGCGATTGACCGTCCCGTCGCCTTCATCACCTCCAGCGCCCGGACGATCCGCTGCCCGTCCTGGCGGTTGAGGCTTGCCGCCATGGCGGGATCGGCCTCGGCGAGTTCGGCATGGAGTCCGTCCGGCCCCTCCTCCAGCAGCCGCGTCCTGAGTCTCTCCCGCAGCACCTCCGGTATCTCCGGCATATCGGAGAGCCCGCCGATCAACGCCTTGAAGTAAAGTCCCGTGCCGCCGACGAAGACCGGCAGCCGTCCTGCGTCCCTGAGCGCCGGCAGTAGTGCCGAGACATCCCGCAGCCAGGCGCCTGTAGAATAGGCCGCACCTGCCGGCACGTGGCCGTAAAGATGATGCGGCACGCCCTGCATCTCCTCCTCTGACGGCCGCGCAGTCAGCACCCGCAGCGTGTCGTAGACCTGCATGCTGTCGGCGTTGACGACCGCACCGTCATGGCGTCTGGCCAATTCGACGGCGAGTGCGGACTTGCCGCTGGCGGTCGGCCCGGTTATCAGGATCGCGTTCACTGTGCTCAGAAGGTTTTCCATCATGGCCCTCGTTGCCACGCTTGTTGCCAATCCGTCAAATCCCGTGCTGACACCCAAGATCGCCGAACAAGCGGCCGAGGCGGTCAACGCTTCCGGCCTCTACTGGCTGGCCGACGGCATCGCCTGCGACATCGCGCTGCGCGACGGCACGGATGCACAGGCGGCCGAGGCCAATATCCTTGCCATCATAGCAAGCGCGCCCATCGACCTTGTCATCCAGGAGCAAGAGACCCGCCGCAAGAAGCTGCTGATCGCCGACATGGATTCGACGATGATCGGTCAGGAATGCATCGATGAATTGGCCGCCGAAGTCGGCCTGAAGGAGAAGGTCGCCACCATTACCGCCCGCGCCATGAACGGCGAGATCGCTTTCGAGCCTGCCCTGCGTGAGCGTGTTGCCCTGCTGAAGGGGTTGCCGATATCGGTCGTCGACGAGGTGATCGCCAAGCGCATCACGCTGACCCCGGGCGGCCCGGAACTTCTTGCCACCATGAAGTCGAAAGGCCATTACACCGCGCTTGTCTCCGGCGGCTTCACCGTCTTCACCAGCCGCATCGCCGCCACCCTCGGCTTCGATGAAAACCGCGCCAACACGCTGCTCGAAGACGGCGGTATTCTCTCCGGTTTCGTCGCCGAACCGATCCTCGGAAAACAGGCGAAGGTCGATGCGCTGAACGAAATTGCGGCTCGCCTCGGCATTTCGCCGAAAGAGGCGATCGCCGTCGGCGACGGCGCCAACGATCTCGGCATGCTGCACCTTGCCGGCTCCGGTGTCGCGCTCCACGCCAAGCCAACTGTTGCCGCCGAAGCGCAGATGCGCATCAACCACGGCGACCTGACCGCCCTGCTCTATATCCAGGGCTATCGGAAGACGGATTTCGTGACGGTTTGAAGCGATGCCGCGCCAGGCACACCCTCTGCTTTCCGCTGTGGCAGCGCCTGCGGCACCCCCCTCTGCCCTGCCGGGCATCTCCCCCACAAGGAGGGAGATCAGCTGGGCGCAATGGCTTCCCCAGACAAGTGGCCGTAGCGTGAACCGCAAATTTAGGGCGAGGCATGGCTTCCTGCCGATCTCCCCACCTGTGGGGGAGATGCCCGGCAGGGCAGAGGGGGGTATCACACGGCACACCCCCTCCTCGTTATCAGTGCCCTCAGGGCTTTGCGATGCCACAAGTGTGAGGGAGAATCGGAGACCACGGCGGCATCCATCACCGCCATGGCTTTTCTCATTCCATCGGCACCGCCACGAACCGCAGATCGCCATTCGCCGATGCGATCATCAGCTGGGCGTTGCGGCGGCCTTCCTGTTTCAGCGCCTGCACCTTGGCGGCGACCGCATCAGGCGACTTCATGAACTCCTGCGCCACCTCGACGATCACGTCGCCGGGCTTCAGCCCCTTTTCAGCCGAGGCCGAGCCGGGCGTCACTTCCGTCACGACGACACCATCGACGCTCTCGGCGATGCCGAAGGCCTTGCGGGTCTCGGCGCTCAACAGCGACAGCGACAGCCCGAGCACGTTCTTCGGCATGGCCGCATCCGGCGACACCTGGCCCTTGTGCTGGTCGGGTGTATCAGGTGCAGGCTTTGCCTGATCGCCGGAATCCGGCTGGTCCATGTCATTGTTCTCGCCGGGATCCGGAGTGATCACGCCATCGTCCTGCGAGCCATCGGGTGCTGAATCGCCGGATGCAGCCGCCTGATCGCTGTCCTCGAGCCGGCCGAGCTTCACCTTGACAGTCTGTTCCTTGCCGTCGCGCAGCACCACGACGTCGACTTCCTTGCCGACCGTGCTTTCCGCCACGACGCGCGGCAGGTCGCGCATTTCGCTGACGGTCTTGCCGTCGAATTTCAAAATGACGTCGCCCGCTTTGATCGAGCCGTCGTCGACGGGACCGCCCTTGATGACGCCGGCGACCAGTGCGCCCTTGGCCGTGTCAAGCCCGAGGCTGTCGGCGATATCGTCGGTGACCGGCTGGATGCGCACGCCGAGCCAGCCGCGCCGCGTCTCGCCATATTGGCGCAGCTGCTCGACGACACCGGAAGCAAGCTCCGAGGGCACCGAGAAGCCGATGCCGATCGAGCCGCCGCTCGGCGAGATAATCGCCGTGTTGATGCCGATCACCTCACCCTTCATGTTGAAGAGCGGACCGCCCGAATTGCCCTTGTTGATCGCCGCATCCGTCTGGATGAAGTTATCGTAGGGGCCGGCATTGATGTTGCGGCCGCGCCCGGAAATGATGCCCACCGTCACCGAACCGCCGAAGCCGAACGGATTGCCGATCGCCATCACCCAGTCGCCAATGCGCATCTCGCTGGAATCGCCGAATTTCACGGATTTCAGCGGCGTCTTCGGCTCGACCTTCAGCACCGAGAGATCGGTCTTCGTATCCGTGCCGATCAGCTTCGCCTTGAGCTTCGAACCATTGGCGAAATTGATCTCGATATCGTCGGCGCCCTCGATCACGTGATTGTTGGTGACGATATAGCCGGCCGGATCGATGACGAAGCCGGAGCCAAGCGAGCTGACATTGTGGTTGCCGCCCTTGTTGCCCTGCTGCTTGTTGAAGAAGTCGTTGAAGAATTCCTGGAAAGGCGAGCCGTCGGGGGCGCGCGGCGCCGGACCGGCGCCCTCATCGTCCTTCACCTTCTGCGAGGTCGAGATGTTGACCACGGCGTCGAGCAGCCCTTCGGCGAGATCGGCGACGGAAGCCGGGCCGGTGTTGGGGACGGCGGCCTGGATCGGAGCGGTCTGCTCCGGCGCGGCGGGTGCGGGAGGCGTAGGAGCGGGAGCAGCCGTTTCCGGAGTAGCCGGAGCGGGTGCAGTAGCCCCGGGTGCGGTCGTCTCAGGCGCGGTTTGCGCATAGGCGACCCCGTTCATGCCGGCATGCGCAAGAATTGCAGCGCTGGCCATAAGCGCGAGCGTTCGTCTGAAGGGCGAGCGATTCGTGGGGGCCATCAAGCTTCCTCATAAGGGGTACATGCGCACATTGAGCACCAGCATAAGGCGGAATGATGGAGGGTGAAATCACCTTTTCGCGAAATCCCCGTGCAATGCGACGTGGCCTCGCAAAAGCCGGATCGTCTCAATCATTCCACGAAAAAAGGGCCGGCGCTCGGGCCGGCCCTTCCAGGATTGTCGGGGTGGTTTTCCTGCTGTCAGTTCGTCGGCTGGGCCGGTGCTGCGGGAGCAGCTGCGCCGGGAACTGCCGGAACTGGTGCGGCCGGATTTGCCGGCTGCAGTGTGCCGGCGGCATTGTCGAAATAGCGGAAGAATTCCGAATTCGGCGACAGCACCAGCGTCGTGTCCTGCGACGAGAGAGCGGAGGAATAGGCCGCCATCGAGCGATAGAACTCGAAGAAGGCTGGATCCTTGCTGAAGACTTCGGCGAAGACGCGGTTGCGTTCCGCATCGCCCTGGCCTCGAAGGATCTCCGCATCGCGCTGGGCGCCTGCGGTGAGCTCGACGACCTGACGGTCGGCGATGGCACGCCGCCGCTGGCCTTCCTCATTGCCCTCCGCACGGATACGCTCGGCCTCGGCGAGGCGTTCCGAACGCATGGCATTATAGGTGTTGGGCGCAACCTCCGGCGAAAGGTCGGTGCGGCGAATGCGAACGTCGTCTATATGCAGGCCGAGATTTTCGGCATCGGTGCGCAGGTCGTCGCGAATCTCCAGCATCATCGCGACACGCTCTTCCGAGAGCGCGGCATTGTAGTCACGCAGACCGTAGACGCGACGAAGCGATGAATCGAGCTGCGCTCTCAACCGCGCTTCCGCGGCTTCGCGATCGCCCGATACCGTTTCGCGGAAGCGGCGAACATCCGAGATGTTATATATCACGAAGGCATCGACGTCGAAGGTCTGGCCATCCTGGACCTGAACGCGAATATTGTCGAGATCGAGCCTCAGCGCCTGCTTTTCGACCAGCTGAACGCGGTCGGCATCCATGAAGCCGAAGGGCAGCTTGAAATAAATGCCAGGCTCGGTCTTGACCGACTGGATCTGGCCGAAACGGACGACGATGGCCTGCTCACGTGCATTCACCACGAAGATGGACGAATAAAGCCCGACCAAAACGATGGCGAGGATGATGAGAATGATGGGAAGTCTGTTCGATGTCATGACTCAACCTCCCTGCTGCGCCGGCTTGCCAAGCTCATTGAGCGGCAGATAGGGCAGAACGCCCTGCTTCTCGTCGATGATGACCTTCCGGGAATTCTTCAGCACCTGCTCCATCGTTTCGAGATACAGCCGCTTGCGGGTCACGTCGGGCGCCTTGGAATATTCGTCGTTGATCGCTGTGAATCGCTGCGCTTCACCTTCCGCCTCCTTCACGACACGGTTCTTGTAGGCGGCTGCATCTTCACGGATTCTGGCCGCATCACCTCGCGCCTGGCCGAGCTTCTGGTTCGTGTAGCGATTGGCCTCTTCGATCGTGCTGTCGCGGTCACGGCCGGCACGCTGCACTTCTTCGAAAGCGTCGGCGACTTCCCGCGGCGGCGCCACGTTCTGGATCGTCACGCCGGTCACGGTCACACCCGCGCCATATCGGTTCATCGTGTCCTGCAGGATATTGAGCACGTCCACTTCGATCGGCTGACGATTGCTGCGGAAGGCGTCCTGCGCCGGACGACGGCCAACGATCTCACGCATGGCACTGTCGGATACCTGCTGCAGAGTCTCCGCCGGATTTTCGACGTTGAAGAGATAGGCCTTGGGATCGCTGACGGTATAGAAGACCGCGAACTGCACGTTGATCACGCTTTTGTCGCTGGACAGCATCAGGCCGTTCGAAGACGAGGCCGAAGTCGCCCCGATGTTCAGCTGCTGTACGGTCACCTTCACCGTCTCCACGGTTTCCATCGGCCAAAAGTGGAAATGCAGGCCCGGCATGGAAATCTCGTCCTTCGGCTGGCCGAACCGCAGTTCGACGCCGCGTTCGTCCGGCTGCACGACGTAAATGCACTGGATCAGCCAGAAGACGGCGAAAATCGCCACGACGATCACCGCCACGCCGCCGTTGAAGCCGCCGGGAATGATGTTGCGCAGCTGGTCCTGGCCGCGCCGAATGATATCTTCCAGATCAGGCGGTCCGCCCTTGCCGCCGCCACCGCGCGGCCGGTTCGGCCCCTGTCCCCATGGTCCCTGATTATTACCGCCGCCGCCGCCCCAAGGGCCGCCGCCGCCATTCTGATTGCTCCAGGGCATCAAAACCTCGTTGTTCGTTAAGTCGCGACGCATCCGAAACCGTGGGGGCTGACCGGCGGACGCGTTGGTGACCGTTATAGGTATCGCCGCATCGGCTTTCAACGCAGCGTGAGAAACTTGGTCAATTTAATTGGAAAATAGTTCATTTTCAGGCGCGACGGCGTTCGTAGACGATGAAACGCGTGGGATAACTGTCCTTTTCGCCGGCCGGAACCGCGATCGCCTCCCCCGCCTGCCAGATGTCGGGATCGATCACGGGAAACGAAGCGTCTCCGTCGAGATCGGCCTCGACATGCGTGATGCACATCCGGTCGGCAAGACCGATCGCCTGGGCATAGACCTGCCCGCCGCCGAGAATGCAGATTTCGTCGACGCCGGTTTCGAGCGCCAGCCTGTCGGCCACCGTCATCGCCTCGGGCAGCGAATGGACCATGCTGACATCAGCATGGTCTATCGCCGCTTGCCGCGAAATGACGACGTTCGGCCGTCCCGGCAGCGGCTTGCCGATCGAATCGTAAGTCTTGCGGCCCATCACGACAGGCTTTCCCAATGTCAGCGCCCTGAAGCGCTTGAGATCGCTCGAAAGCCGCCACGGCATATCGCCGTCGCGGCCGATAATGCCGTTGCGAGCAACGGCGGCGATAATGGTCCTGCGGATGTCGGCCATGGAATATCCCGGATCAGACGGCGATCGGCGCCTTGATGCTGGCATCGGCCTCGTAGCCGATCAGCTCGAAATCGTCGAAAGTGAAGCCGAAAATATCCTTCACATCAGGATTGATTCGCATGAAAGGCAGCGGCTTCGGCCGGCGCGCCAGCTGCAGCTTCGCCTGGTCGAAATGGTTGTGATAGAGATGGGCGTCGCCGAGCGTGTGCACGAAGTCGCCAGGCTTCAGTCCGGTCACCTGAGCCACCATCATCGTCAGTAGCGCATAGGAGGCGATATTGAACGGCACGCCGAGGAAGATATCGGCCGAGCGCTGGTAGAGCTGGCAGGAAAGCCTGCCGTCGGCCACATAGAACTGGAATAGGCAATGGCAGGGCGGCAGCGCCATTTCGTCCACTTCGGCCGGATTCCAGGCCGAAACGATGTGGCGGCGCGAATTCGGGTTGTTGACGATGCCTTTGACCAGATTGGCGATCTGGTCGATATGGCCGCCGTCGGGCGCTGGCCAAGAGCGCCACTGGGCGCCGTAGACCGGCCCGAGATCGCCGTTTGCATCCGCCCATTCGTCCCAGATCGAAACGCCGTTCTCCTTGAGATAGCGGATATTTGTCTCGCCCTTCAGGAACCATAAAAGCTCGTGAATGATCGAGCGCAGATGCAGCTTCTTCGTGGTAAGGACGGGGAAGCCTTCTTCGAGATCGAAGCGCATCTGGTAACCGAAGACCGAGCGCGTGCCGGTGCCGGTGCGGTCGCCCCGGTCGGAGCCCTTTTCCATCACATGATTCAAGAGATCGAGATATTGCTTCATGTCGCGCTGATTCCGTTTCGGCTAATTTAAGCCTTCGGAACTGGGAAACCAATCACCGGCAGGCATTTTCCCAATGTTTCTGATGGGTCGCATAACGCTTTTATGACGTTTGCCCTTTCCTTGGGCTGAGGAAACCACTATATCAGCCTTGCCGGCTTTCGGGTCGGCTATGGCGATAAATGAGCGGTGTAATAAACCTATTGGACCCGGGGGCGGTACCCGGCGCCTCCACCAAAAACCGGCGGTCTTAAAGGCCGGCTTTTGATGGGGGCGAAACAGGATCGACAAGGGTGTAAAGATCGTCTTTTTGCTCGGCATTGTACCGCCGTTATCGGGCTAAAATTGTAGTTGCAAACGACAACTATGCGGAAGCTCGTCTCGCTGCTTAATCGCGGTGTGACACTTCAATCAAAGTCCTAGTGGTTCGCACCTCTAGGCGGGGTCCGAAGGCACCTGGCAACAGAAGCCTTCACCTTCTCCCTGCCGCCGAAATCATGTATGCTGCTTAAAAACGTGACTCGGCTCCGGTCTTTCCCAAGGCGCCCGGACGTGGCATATAACCTTGTGAAAAGACTTCCGAACCGACGAAAGACAGGAAAAGCATGGGGCAGGATCATATCCGCTACGACATTCTGGCACAGGATGCACTTCGCGGCGTCATCCGCAAGGTTTTGGCGGAAGTCGCAGCGACGGGCCGCCTGCCCGGTGATCATCACTTCTTCATCACCTTCCTCACGGGCGCCACCGGCGTGCGCATCTCCCAGCACCTGAAGTCGAAATACCCCGAGCAGATGACCATCGTCATCCAGCACCAGTTCTGGGACATGAAGATCACCGAGACGCATTTCGAGATCGGCCTTTCCTTCTCTGACGTTCCGGAAAAGCTGGTCATCCCATTCAATGCGATCCGCGGCTTCTACGATCCCTCCGTCAACTTCGAGCTCGAATTCGACGTGCCGCTCGCCGATGGCGAGGAATTGCCGTCCGGCGAAATCACCGCCTATCCGGTGGATGCGGCTGGAAAGCCCGATGACGCCGCAGGCGCAAAACCCGCCGACGGTGAAGAGAAGAAACCGGGTTCCGTCGTCTCGCTCGACTCCTTCCGCAAGAAGCAGTGATTTGAAGGGAGGCCAAGCCTCCCTTCTTCATAGGGAATCCAGGTAATCGCATGAGCGCCGAAATCATCAATCTGCGCCAGTTCCGCAAGAAGCAGGCTCGCTCCGAAAAGGAGAAGCAGGCCGAGCAGAACCGCATCTCCTTCGGCCGCACCAAGACCGAGAAACAGCTGACCCGCAGCCTGAACGACAAGGCCGACAAAGCCCATCGCGACGGCCGGATCGAGACGGATGACGACGGCGCGTGACGCTTTCACGCAAAGCGTGAAAAGCCGGAATGGATTCTGCGATCAGCCACTTGCGCCCTTTCCTTGAATCGATCTGCCAACCCACGCTTAATTTGATAGAACGTCCTGAACGCGTCGTCTCGGGCGCGCTGTGCTCTACCTGGGATGTGAAGGCTCCATGATCCGCAAGCATTCGGCGACCTTGCACGGCCACCGCACCAGTTTCTCGCTGGAGGATGAGTTCTGGACCGAGCTGAAGACGATTGCCGCAGCCCGTTCGATACCGCTCGCCGCCCTGATCTCCGAAATCGACGACCACCGCCCACCGGACAGCAACCTGTCCTCGGCGCTGCGGCTGCATGTGCTTTCCTGGCTGAAGGCGGGCGCCGGCCACTAGCCTTGATGCATGTTGCTCAAAATCGCGTCGCGATTTGGGGCGACATCAATGAAAACAAAGACCTGAAGCGTCTTGCATGAATCAAATTCTACGCGCTTTCACTGCGCCTGAACGCCCGGCACCTGATCGAAATTGAGCGGACCGGGCTGCGCTTGCCCACTGCGCCGTGCTGCTTCCGCCTCGGCTGCGGCCCTCGCCTGCGCATCTGCATCCGCCTTCGCTTTGGCTTCCGCCGCGCGTGCGGCCTCCGCCTCGGCAGCAGCCTTCTCAGCGGCTGCTTTCTGCGCCAGCGCCCGCAGCCGCTCTTCCTCCGCCTGCCGTTGCTGCTCAATCTCGGCCGCCTTGATGCGCTCGGCGTCGTTGAACCGGTAGAGCGCCACCTCGCGGCGCAGCCGCTGTTTTTCGAGCACGACCGCCTGCAGCCGCTCGACACGCCGGCGCTCGCGCTCGAAGGCGCGCAGCGACAGATAGCTGGTGATATCGGTCACATCCATCGTCTTGCCGGGCGACGGCAGCATGCCGGAAAAATTCAGCCGGAGCGCAGGCTCGGCGCCAGAAAGCGCTTCCGTGCCAGGATTAAACCCGACACCCAGCGTCGCGCTGATCCGCTCTTCCGGCAGCGCGATCTGCGCATCGGCGGTGATGCGGGCGAGATCGTTGGCGACGGTGACATTCTGCACCCTCAGCGTCCCGTCGGCGATGTTGAAGGGGATGCCGAGCGGCGGCAGCTTCGCCTCGCCGTTGCTGAGCAGCGTCTCGACGATCGGATGCACCTTGCCGGCATTGATCTGCTCCTGCATCGTATCGGTCGCGGCAAGCAGCGGCGGAAGGACGGCAAGGTTCAACCCGCGTATGCTGGTTTCGCCGAGCCTCAACTCGCCCGAACCATTGAGCGAGCTGGCGATCTCGCCGATCGTCTTGCCCGAGGCCTCCATCGACAGCGACAACCCGAACTTGCCGTTGGCGATCGGCGCGCCGTCGCGCAGCCAGACGACGCCGGACAGATCGGAATCGGCAAGCGCAATCTTCGTTTGCAGGAAACCTGTGCCGTTGGCATTGGTGAAGAGCAGGTTGCCGGAGAGCTTTCCACCATCCCAGTTACCGGCCATGTCGTTGAGCTGCAGCTCGTCGCCCTTGTAGGCGACGTTGCTGGTGAAGTCGGACACCGCCGTTTCCGGCAGGCCGGGCCAGAACTCCTTGGCCGTCAGCTTCACGTTGACGTCGAGATCCTTGAAGATGGGTAGCCCCAGCGGCGCCGTCGTCAGCTGACCATTGGCGGGATCGACGATCTGGCCGAACACCGCTTCGCCGAGCCAGCCGGCATCGGCCTTGGAGAGTGTCAGCCCGCCGCTCGCAGTCGTCTTCGCAGCCTTCCTGTCGAAGGTTAGCGCACCGGAAAATTCGTTGTCGGCCGCATGTCCCTTGAGATCGGAAAAGACGATCTTGTCGCTGTCGACGGCGGCATTGACCTGGAGGCCGAACGGCAGCCCGGTTGCGGTCTGTGGCAGAGCGATGCCGTTCATGATGAGATAGGGGTCGATATCGGCGCTGTCGAGAGAAAGCGCGATCTGGCCGTTCATGAAGGTCTCCGGTCGGACATCGACCTTGCCGTTGGCCATGAACGAGGTCCGGTCGGTCGCAAAGGTCAGCGCCGCATCGGCGGGATCGTTGCCGGATGCCTTCACCTTGAGCGTCAGACGGCCGTTGGCGCCGACATCGACCGGCAGCGGGTCGAGCCCGGCCTGGCCGAACAGGATGGACGGCACGGCGTTTTCGAGCGTCGCCTCCAGGCTCGTCGTGCCATTGCCGGTCAGCGCCAAGAGGTCGGACATGCGGTAGTCGAGATTGACGCGGCTGCCGTTTGCCACACCGGCAAGCGTCACCGTCAGCGCGTCGCCCTCGTCGCCGCCGAGCGTCAGCGCGCCGCGGAGTGCCGTATTACCGTACCAGCCGGCGTTGCGCACTAACCGGTCGAGCACAGGGTGATGCGGCAGGTGCTCGCGCAGCATGGTGAAGAAGCCGCCGGGATCGGCCGATTTGAAGGTGATTTCGCCCGCGCCCTTGTAATCGAGCAACGAACCTTCCGCCCTGCCCGTCGCCGTCAGCTCGGCGCCGGCGATATTCTTGATCGACAGCCGATCGACGGCAAGCGCCCCATCGGCGATGGTAAACGTGGTCTCGACATCCTCGGCACTGACGCCGAAGGCAGTGAACTTGCCGGCCTTGAGCTGGGCGGCGATCTTGTGGTCAAGCACATTGTCGCCGGCATCCTGGCCGGTCATGAGCCCGCTCAGCGCCTGCAGCGCGTCGAGATCGAGCGTATCGCCGTTCAGCGCCACCGATAGCGTCGGCGTCTGGTCGGAGATTGCCTGGCGCTCCAGCCGACCCTTCAGCGTCGCCGGTCCGATGGCAATCTCGAGGTTTTCAAAACGCTGCAATTCATGCGTCAGGCTGACATTGGCGGAAAAGCCCGCCTGCCGCAATTGCCGGATGGCCGGATCGACCGAGCCGGCAAGCCAGGAGGCAAGCCCCGTCGGCTGGCTGGAGGCCACCACGATCTGGCCGTTGAACGAAGGTTCGCCCTGAAGCAGGAGCTTGCCCTTGCCTTCCACTTGCGTGCGCCCCGGCAGCGTGCCGGTGGCGCTGTCGATCATCCAGCCGGTGCCGGCCGGTTCGAGCTCCAGCTGCACGTCGCGCAGCGTCGTATCGCCGGCGACGATCGCCGGCAATTTGACGCTCGCCTTGCCCGGCACCTGCGGGATCGGCACCTGCGCGACGATATCGATCAGCGAATTCAGCCGTTGGCGCGCCGAAACCGCCGGATCCCGTGTCGTCTTGCCCGCCGCGCCGTGATTGCCGATGCGGTTGACGTCGATCTGCTGCCCGTCGGCGGTCAGCAGGAATTCCGGCGCATTGCCGGTATCGAGAGTCGCCTCGCCGGTTATGACATAGGGATCGTCCGTCGGGCCGATCTCCATCCGGTATTCCGGGATGCGGATGCGTTCGTTGGTGAGCTCGAAGCGGCCCTTGACGCGCGGCGGCTGTTCTTTCTTATTGGCGGGCTTGGCGCTGTTGCGGATCTCGATCGCTGCCGAAAGCTGGCCCTGATAGTTCGGCTTGCTGTCGACGAGCTTCAGCTCGCCGTCGAGATCGATGCTGACAGGGTGCTTGTCCGGAGAAAGCCTTGTGCGCATGCGCAGCACGCCCTTCTCGTCCGGCTGACTGCTCGATATCGAGAAGCCGCCGTGCTCGCCGTCGAGCGCAGCGTCGCCCTCGATGCGCCAGGGGCCGGCCAGCGACTTTGCCGACATTTCCGCGTTGAGGCCGGTGATGCGACGCGAGCGACCCGACTGATCGTCGATGAATTCGACTTCGCCGCCGCTGACATGCACGTTTTCGAGAACGACGGTCCTTGCCGGTATCTCCGCGCGGCTGCCACGCATCCAGTCGAGCGTGCCGTCCTTGAGCAATCTCAAGCGCACATTCGGATTGACGACGCGCATGTCGAAGATCAGCGCTTCGCCCGACAGGAAAGGTGCCAACTCCGCATCCATGGAGAACTGCTCGACCCTGACGATCGGCGTGCCGTCCGCTTCCTGGCCGACGCGCACGTCATGCAGCGTCACCGACGGGAACGGCAGCAGGCGCGCATCCACCGTGCCGTAGACGGTGACCTTCTTGCCGATGATGCGGCTTGCCTGATCCTCGAAATTCTTGCGGAAATCCGTCCAGTCGATGAACAGCGGCGCAAGCAGCGCCACAAACAGCACTACGACGATCACTCCCCCCAGAAAGACGAGGAACCGGCCTACCAATGCAAAGCGTCTCCATTCGGGATTCTGTTGCCGACACTAGAGCATGATGCCGAAAAGTGTGAGCGGTTTTCGGACGACATCATGCTCTAACTCTTTAATTGAGAACAGGTTTCAGATTTCGGGGCGAGCCGGCCTAACATCATCTTGTTCTAGCGCTATTCATGCCGGGGGCAAGGCCCAAGTTCATGAGAATGTTCCGTTTTCAGCCATGGTGGAAAATCTTGCCGGGATTGAAGATATCGTCCGGATCGAGCGCCTGTTTCACCTGTCGCATCAGATCCACCGCGCCGCCGAGTTCCTGTTCCAGAAACGCCATCTTGCCTTGCCCGATCCCGTGTTCACCGGTGCATGTCCCGTCCAGGTTGAGCGCCCGCTGGTTGAGTCGCTGCACGAAGCTCTCAGCCCTGGCGATATCTTCGGCACTTCTGTCGTCGAACAACAGCAGCACATGGAAGTTCCCGTCGCCGGCATGGCCGACGATCGGCCCCAACAGCCCGTGCTCCTCGATATCCACCTGCGTTTCGGAAACACAATCTGCGAGCCTGGATATCGGAACACAAACATCGGTCGAAAGTGCGGCAAGCCCAGGCGCCAGCGCCCTTGCAGCCCAATAGGCGTCGTGGCGCGCCTTCCAGAGCTTCGTCCGCTCCTCGGCATTGGCGGTCCATAGAAATTCGCCGCCGCCGCACTCGGCGGCGATCTCGGCAAAGGCTGCCGATTGCAGCGGCACCGTCTCGTCGGTGCCGTGGAATTCGAGGAACAGCGTCGGGCTTTCGGCATAGGAAAGCTTTGAATAGGCGTTGCAGGCCCGCATCTGCACCGTGTCGAGCAGCTCGATGCGCGCCACCGGAATGCCCATCTGGATCGTCATGATGACGGCATCGCAGGCGGCCTTGATGCTCGGAAAGGCACAGGCCCCTCCGGCGATCTTCTGCGGGATCGCCTGCAGGCGCAGCGTCACCGAGGTCAGAATGCCAAGCGTGCCCTCGGCGCCGACGAAAAGCCGCGTCAGATCGTAGCCCGCCGAGGATTTACGGGCGCGCCGGGCCGTGCGGATCTCCTCGCCATTGGCAGTGACGGCGGTGACGGCAAGCACATTGTCCTTCATCGTTCCATAGCGCACGGCATTGGTGCCGGAGGCCCGCGTCGAGACCATGCCGCCGATTGAGGCGTTAGCGCCGGGATCGATCGGGAAGAACAGGCCGGTATCGCGCAGGTGGATGTTCAGCGCCTCGCGTGTCACACCCGGTTCGACGGTGCAATCGAGATCTTCGGGGTTGACCTCAAGCACCCGGTTCATGCGGCTGAAATCGATCGAAATGCCGCCATTGGCGGCGTTCACCTGCCCCTCCAGCGAGGTACCGACACCGAAACCGATCACCGGCACCTTGTGGGTCGCACAGGCTCTGACCGCCGCCTTCACATCCTCGGCGCTCTCAGCAAAAAGCACCCCGTCGGGCAGTTGCGGCGGGATATAGGTGGTCGTATGGGCATGCTGTTCGCGGAAGGACTGGCCGGTCTGGAAACGCTCGCCGAAGCTCTGCTTGAGAATGCCGAGCACCGCGGCAATTCCCGCCTCGTTGCGTGTGCCCGCCTTCGCGTCCTTCAGCGCCATCCCTTGATCTCCCTGCCATTCCGCAGAAACCATATCGTGTCCCGCAGGCTACAGCGCCGCGCGTCTTTTCAGCCGCGCAAAGGACGCTGTAGGACTCTAGAATTGCTGCATAATTTCATCCTTAAATCGATTCCGATTTAAGGAATTATGCAGCAGGCTGGGTATGCGGCAAGTCAAAGCGGCTGTCCAGTTAAGATTGGCAGAAGATTTCATTCCCCTTTTGTTATAGGTGGTTGCTATAGCCAAGGTCGCCGCCTCGCACCTCAGACAATCGGCGGATTGAGCCGCGCAAAACCCTCCTGCCTGCGATAGGGAAAATAGGGATAGGGCGCCGTGACAGTGCTGACCGCGTCGAGCCTTTCGATCTGCTCCCTCGCGAGGTTCCAGCCGACCGCGCCGAGGTTCTGCCTGAGCTGCTCCTCGTTGCGGGCGCCGATGATAACGCTCGATATTGTCGGCCGGCCAAGCAGCCAGTTGATGGCAATCTGCGGCACCGTCCGGCCGGTCTCACCTGCGATGGCGTCCAGGACCTCGACGATGTCGAACAGCTTCTCGTCGTCGACGGGCGGGCCGTATTGCGCCGTCTCGTGCAGCCGGCTTGCCTTGGGCAACGGCTGGCCGCGGCGGATCTTGCCGGTCAGCCGTCCCCAGGCAAGCGGGCTCCAGACGAGGGCTCCCACACCCTGGTCGGCGCCGAGCGGCATCAGCTCCCATTCGTAATCGCGCCCTGCCAGCGAATAATAGACCTGATGGGCGACATAACGGGGATAGCCGTGGCGCTCGGCGGCGGCGAGCGACTTCATCAGTTCCCAGCCAGCAAAATTGGAAACGCCGATATAGCGGATCTTGCCTGCCGCGACGAGCCCATCGAGCGTCGAGAGCACCTCCTCGACCGGCGTCGAGGCATCGAAAGCATGAAGCTGCAGCAGGTCGATATAGTCGGTCCCGAGCCGGCGGAGCGCATCCTCGGTCGCGCGGATCAACCGCGCCCGCGACGTTCCCCAGTCCTGCGGCCCCTCGCCCATCGGCAGCGCCGTCTTCGTTGAGATCAGCACAGCGTCGCGCCGGCCACGGATCGCCTGGCCGAGCACCTGTTCGGACGCGCCGGCCGAATAGACGTCGGCCGTGTCGAAGAGATTGACGCCGGCTTCCTGGCAGATGTCGACGAGCCGCCGCGCTTCCTCGACATCGGTATTGCCCCAGGCGCCGAATAGCGGCCCGCTGCCGCCGAATGTGCCCGTGCCGAAGCTCAAGACCGGCACTCTGAGCCCGGAGGCTCCGAGATTTCTATAGTCCATGAATCTGTCTCCTTAGCTTTCCTATGAGATAGACCCCGGGCATTCGATGATATAGATTGCCTATCAGCAAATCATCTGTGACTTGAATTCATCATGAGCCGTCAGGACATCAACCGCTCCGGCGAAATGGAAGTCTTCGTCAGCGTCGTCGAGCGCGGCGGCTTTTCTGCGGCGGCCACGGCCCGGCGCATGACGCCGTCGGCTGTCAGCAAACTCCTCGCCCGGCTGGAGACACGCCTCGGCGCCCGCCTCGTCAACCGCTCCACCCGCAGGCTGCAATTGACGCCGGAAGGCTGTGCTTTCTATGAGCGCTGCATCATCATCCTTGCCGATATCGCCGAGGCTGAACGTCAGGCATCGACAGGCGAACAGGCCTCAGGCCGCATCCGCATCAACACCAGCGGTTCTTTCGGCAACCATGTGCTGGCGCCGCTCGTGCCGGCCTTCATGGCGCTTCATCCGGCCATAACGCTGGATATTTCCCATACCGACAAGATAGTCGATCTGATGGAGGAGCGCGCCGATGTCGCAATCCGCGCCGGCCCCTTGAAGAATTCCAGCCTGATCGCCCGCAAGCTCGGCGCTACTGGCAAGATCATCGCCGCATCGCCGGATTATCTCTCGCGTCATGGCAAACCACGCACGATCGCCGATCTTAGCCACCATTGCCGCATCGGTTTTTCCTACGCCCGGGCCATCGAGGGCTGGCCGCTGCGCGAAGGTGGCGAAACGGTAACGATCCCGATCACCCCGGGCCTGCAGGTGGGAGACGGCGAAGCCATGCGCCACCTCGCTTTGTCAGGTGCCGGCCTTGCCCGGCTCGCCGCCTTCACCGTGCGCGCCGATATCGATGCCGGCCGCCTGGTGCCGGTGCTCGAAGAGGCCAATCCCGGCGACATCGAGGAGTTCTACGCCCTCTATATGGGCCAGGGCGGCCATCTGCCGGCGCGTGTACGCGCCCTGCTTGATTTTCTCGCCGGCCATGTACGTTTCTGACGGTACCTCGCCTAAACCGTGCAGCGGCTTCGGAGGTAAGATGGATAAAAACAATGGCTTAGAGCGGCCGCATGAATCAAGTTCGCACCTAAGGCGCCGAGACGCCAGATTTCGCAATTGACCGCTCGTCTTCCCCCGCCTATAGCGGACCCGCGCAGCCGGCTCTCGTAGCCGGCCTTTTTTCGTCATGCCGGAGCCCCTCCCAACTTCAGCCTCAAGGCTTGGCGCCGGCCAGGAAAGATACGGGGATCATGTCATTCAGCGACGCGAGCCGCCTGCTGCGGGATGCCGGCCTGCCGAAATGGGCGCTGCTGCTGGCACTTTCGACCGCTCTCGTCATCTTCTTCGAACTCTTCGCCCTGCCGGCCTCGCTGCTGATCGGACCGATGGTCGCGGCAATTGCGCTGGCGCTGACCGTTGGCAAGGGAAAGCTACGCGTGCCCTTCTGGCCGCTGCAATTCGGCCAGGTTCTGGTCGGCCTGATGATGGCGCGCACCATCACCCCTGACATTCTCGGAACCATGGCGAAGGACGCACCGCTCTTCCTGCTGTTCATCTTCTCGGTCATCGCCATCGCCACCGGCCTCGGCTGGCTGCTGACGCGCTGGCAAGTGCTGCCTGGGACGACCGCGGTCTGGGGTTCCTCGCCGGGCGGCGCCTCCGCCATGGTCATCATGTCGGAAGCCTATGGCGCCGATGCCCGTCTCGTCGCCTTCATGCAGTATCTGCGCGTCGTCTTCGTCGCTGTCGGCGCGTCTGTGATCTCGCGCCTGTGGGTGGCAGCCGATGGCGCCGAGCCGCCGCCGCTCGTCCTCTTTCCCGAGATCGACTGGCCAGCCTTTGCAGCGACGATGGCTTTTGCCGCCTTTTGTGCTTATGGCGTCCGGCGCCTGCGCCTCCAAGGCGGCACGATCATCGTGCCGCTCTTTCTCGGCGCCTTGCTGCAGGGCATGGGCCTCCTGAAAATTGAGTTACCGATGTGGCTGCTCGCCATCGCCTATGCCCTGGTCGGCTGGAGCATCGGCCTGCGTTTCACCCGCTCGATCCTCAAGCACGTGGCGCGCGCCCTGCCGAGGGTATCGGCCTGCATCGTGCTGCTGATGGCGCTCTGTGGCTGCATGGCGGTGGCGCTTCACATCTTCGCCGGCATAGACCCGCTGACCGCCTATCTCGCCACCAGCCCCGGTGGCGCCGATTCCGTCGCCATCATCGCCGCCTCCAGTGATGTCGACGTGCCATTCGTCATGGCAATGCAGACCGGCCGTTTTCTCGTGATCCTGATGATCGGCCCGATGCTCGCCCGTTTCATCGCGCGCCGTTCCGGCCTTGCGGAAAATCCTGTCTAGAGCGGTTCAGCTTTTCATGGAAACGCAGAACCGCTCTAAGTTTTTGTTTTTACGCAATTCCGAACGGAAAACCGCTTCACACTTTTCCTGGAATTGCTCTAGTGCCCTGCGTGAGATTGTGCGCGAGTGCTACCCATTGGCCGGGCGTCATGCCATAGGCCTTCTTGAAATGGCGGTTGAGATGGCTCTGGTCGGCAAAGCCGGTCGCCGCCGCCACATCGGAAATCCCCTCGCCCGCGCCGATCATCGCCCGGGCTCGCTGCAGCCGACGCATCAGGAGGTAGCGATGCGGGCTGGTGGCGAAGGCTGCCCGGAAATGCCGCGACAGCGCAAAACGGTCGAGACCCGTCACCGCCTCAAGCTCGCCGGAATTCACAGCCCGGGTCGCATGCGCCTCGAGATAATCCCGTGCCGCCTGCGCCTGCCGCCAGGCGATAAGGCCCAGCGGCTGTCGCGGCATGCGCGCATGCCGCGACAGCCCGCCCGTCACCCGCGATACGAAATCGTCGACGAAAAGCGCGTCCAGTTCGCGGTTAAGTTCGCCGAGTGCTGCCAGCAGCACGCCCGCCAGCGCCGGATCGCCGATCACGGGTTCATCGACAAAAGGCAGGCCGACGCCATCGGCCTTCAGGCATTCAAGAAGCAGCGACGGCTCCAGATAGAGCATGCGGTACTGCAGCCCATCCTCCGTCCCCGCCCCGCCGTCATGTTCCTCATCGGGGTGCAGCACGATCACCTGACCCGGCAGGCTGAAGCGCCGCTCGCCGCGATAGCGGAAGGTCTGAACCCCCTTCAGCGTCACGCCGAGCGCATAGGTGTCGTGCCGGTGCGGCTCGAAAGCATTGCCTGAGAACTGCGCCTCGATGCGCTCGATGCCGGGAAAGGCCGGCGCAGCTAGGATGGCGTTGCCGGATGGTCCCGCGCACAAACGTTCAAGACCTTCGAAGACCTGCGGATGTAAGTCCTGGTTCAACGCGCCCGATACTCCATAACCCGTAGATAGGTGAAAGACCGTCCGATGTTTGATACCAAAATTGCCGTCGTCCTGCGAAACAATCTTGCCGGCTGGCAGAAGCTGAACGTCACCGCCTTCCTGATGACGGGCATCGCCGGCCGGCATCCCGAGATCATCGGCGAAGCCTACAGGGACCGCGCCGGCAATCTCTATAATCCCCTATCGATCCAGCCGATCATCGTGCTCTCCGCCGACGAGGCGACGATGTCAGCCGTTCACCGCCGCGCGCTGGAGCGCGATATCACCAGTTCGCTGTTTATCGAGGAGATGTTTGAGACAGGCCACGACGCGGCCAACCGCGCCGTCTTCGCAGAATTTGCGCCCGACGACGCCAAGGTGGTCGGCATCGCGCTGCGCGCCGAAAAGAAGATCGTCGACAAGATCACCAAGGGCGCAACGATGCAGCACTAACAGAAACGGCCGGGCTAAGCCCGGCCGTTTCACAGGCAGAAAATTTGGTTCAGCCCTGCGTGATCGGCGCGATCTGGATCTCGACGCGGCGGTTCTGCGCGCGGCCGGCCTCGCTCGCATTGGAAGCGACGGGCTGCGACGGGCCGAAACCGACGGCGGAGACGCGGCGCTGGTCGATGCCCTGGCCGCCGAGATAATCGGCGACCGAAAGTGCGCGGCGCTGCGACAGGTCCTGATTGTGCTGCAGGCTGCCGGTCGAATCCGTATGGCCGTTGACGTCGATCAGCGTGCGGTTGAACTTGCGCAACACGATCGCCACCGAATTCAGCGTCGGATAGAAGCCGGGCTTCACCGCGTCCTGATCAACGTCGAAGGTGATGTTCGACGGCATGTTGAGGATGATGTTGTCTCCGTTGCGGGTCACCGATATGCCGGTGCCTTCGAGCTGGGCGCGAAGCTCGGATTCCTGCTGGTCCATGTAATTGCCGATCGCGCCGCCGGCGAGAGCTCCGACGCCTGCGCCGATCAACGCCGCATTACGCTTGCCGTGGCCACCGCCGCCGACAGCCACGCCGACGAGAGCACCGCCCAGCGCGCCGAGCGCCGCGCCGCCGGCCGTATTGGAAACCTTCTGTTCACCGGTGTAAGGATCGGTCGTCGTGCAAGCGCTGAGATAACTTGCTGCGACAGCCAGAAGTATGAATTTCTTGATCATGGACAGGACGGTCTCCGTTCAAAGCTGATGCGAGCAAATGGCAAGGATTGCGGCAAGAAAATGAAGATTTTCCCTTGATAGGGGAATTTCAGACGCCGAAACAGCAGCCATGTTGCAGCGAAGCGTTGATATCACCAGTTTTCGCAAATTGGCAGCGCTCGACATCCCGCAAGATGCCGCAGGCTACGACGATCAGCCCTTATGGTGAGGAGGCCCAGGGCCGTCTCGAACCACGAGGGCGAGTGTCTGGATGACCCGCATCTTTAAAAATTCTGAAACAGCTGCCGCACGGTGTCGTAGGTGGCGTTGGCGATGTTCAGCGATTGCAGGCCGAGCTGCTGCTGCGTCTGCAGCGCCCGCAGCCTGCTTGACTCCTCCTCCATGTCGGCATCGACAAGCCGGCCGATGCCGGCGGTGATGTTGTCGTGCAGTTTCGTGGCGAAGTCGTTCTGCAGGTTGATGCGCTTTTCCAGCGCGCCGAAGGCCGAACCGACCGTCGTCAGTTGCGTCAGCGCGGCATCGACGACGCCGATCATCTGGCCGATCTGGCCCTGCGTCGTGCTTGATGTCACCGAGATCACCACCTGCCCGGTGGTGGTGCCATTCTTGCTCGTCATCAGCACGTAATTTTGCGCAGCACCAAGTTCGGTGGCGAAATAGGCCGATGTCAGCACCCCGTATTCGCCGGAACCGGTGGCCCGGTCGTCGATCAGATAGCGCGCGTCCTTGGAGGTCGTCGCCCCGACCGGCGTATTGTCGATATGGTAGCTCAGCATGCCGATCGAGATCGTGCCGTCGGCGTTGCGGATGAACGAGGCCGGGATCTGGCGCGGCTGCGTCGGCGTCGCGTCGTTGGTGAGGACCACCCAGTTGTCGCTGTTGAAGGTCGCCGATTCCGAAACGCTGCGCAGCTGCTCCTGCAGTTGCTTGATCTCTTCGTTGATCTTGTTCTTGTCGATGCCGTCTTCGGTCGCGGCGACCAGCTTGGCCTTGATTTCGGAGACGACGTCGATGACGCTCTGAACGCCGGTATAGGCCGTCCCCATCGTCGCTGCGGCCATGCCGAGCGCATCCTGGATGGCCGAAACCGCTTTATTGTCGGTCCGCGCGGTGGTGGCGATCGACCAGTAGACGGCGTTGTCGCTGGCTTTTGCGACACGCATACCCGTCGTGATGTGGTTCTGCGTGACCGTCATATTCCGATTGATATCGCGCAGCACATAAAGCGCCGCATCCACGGAGACGCGCTGATAAAGACTCACGGGACTAAACTCCAAAACACAACAGACGCAAACTGCACTAAAAATGAACCGTGCCGCACGGACATTCATGTCCGGGGTCGCTGAAACTCCAGCGCACCGCAGCCTTCAAGAAACGAAGAAGACCAGTCGGTTACTGGTAACAATCATTGCCGTTTATGCTTAACAAACGCCTAAACTTCAGAAGTAATTTATCTTATTTCGCAAGGTTTCATACACCATAAGAAACGCCGCAGGAGGAGATCCGGCGGCGTTTTCAAATTGGATGAAAATCCTATTCGGCGGCCTGCAGCTGCTCGTCGTCGGGTGCGGCGCGCGGCCGTGTGGCAATCGACATCTCTTCGTGCAGTCGCGCTTCCTCGTGGGCGTGCGGCTTGGCGAAGCGGGCAAGCAGTAGGTAGGCGACCGGCGTGATTAACAGCGTCACCAGCGTCGCGAAACCGAGACCGCCGACGATCACCCAGCCGAGCGCAACGCGTGCTTCGGCACCGGCGCCATGGGCAAAGACCAGCGGCACACCGCCGAGAATGGTGGCGATCATCGTCATCATCACGGGGCGAAGTCGCAGCGCGCAGGCCTTCTCGATCGAGGTCCTCACATCCTCGCCCCGGTCGCGCAGCTGATTGGCGAATTCGACGATCAGGATACCGTTCTTCGCCATGACGCCGACGAGCAGCACCAGGCCGATCTGGCTGTAGATGTTGAGACTGGAGCCGGTGATAACAAGTGCGAAGACGGCGCAGGCAAGACCAAGCGGCACCGTCGACATGATGATCAGCGAGGACAGCACGCTTTCGAACTGGGCGGCTAGCACCAGGAAGATGATGACGATGGCAAAACCGAAGGTCAGCGCCATGCCGCTCGAATTCTCTTCGAGCGTCGCAGCCTCGGCGAGCGGCAACAGGCGGGAGCCCGGCGGCAACAGCGGCTCGGCAAGAGCCGTAACTTGGCTGACGGCATCGCCGAGCGACATGCCGTTCCTGAGGCCGGCGGTGATCGCGACGGAGGCGAGCTGCTGCTCGCGGTTCAGCTGCGGCGCGACCGAACCTTCCTTCATCGTGGCGATAACCGACATCGGCACGATCTTGCCGTCGCCGGTTTTCAGGAACACGTTCTCAAGGTCGGTCGGATCGTCGATCGGCCGCGTCGTCGAGGTCAGAAGCACGGGATAGGATTCGCCGTCGACGAAGACGTCGACCACCGATCGCCCTTCGAGCAGTGATTGGATTGCCGTCGAAAGCCCGGTTATGTCGATGCCGAGATCCGAGGCGCGCTCGCGATCGATCGCCACCGATACCTGCGCCTGGCTCGGCTCGTTGGTCAGGCGCGGCGTATCGTACTGGCCGGTGGCCTCAAGCGACTGAACCAGCTTGGCGGCGGCCGCCGTCAGCGCCTCGTGATCATTGCCGATCAGCGCCATCTGCAGACCACTGCCGGCGCCGCGGATACGAAGGCTGTTCGATGAAATGGCATTGCCGCGCAGGGCCGGCACCCTGGAGGCTGCCTGGTTGATATCGCCGACGATCTCCGTCTGCGTCCTGTCACGCTCTCCCCAAGGGGCGAGCGTCAGCACCATGAAGCCGCTGTTCAGCGAACCGCCCTGGCCGGAGATCGAGAAGATATTGCGGATGTCGCCGCTGTCGACCAGCGGCTGCAGATATTCCTCGACGAGCTGCATCTTGTCGCGGGTATATTCGAGGCTCGATCCCTGCGGCGTCGTCAGCCGCATCATCACCATCGACCGGTCCTCTTCGGGCGTCAGCTCGCTCTTCACCGTCGAGAAAGCAACGAGTGCCGCACCGGCAAAGATCACCGAGAACAGGATGACGACGAAAGGCGCATTGAGACAGCCGCGCAGCGCCCATTTGTAGAGATCGGCGAGCGCCTCGCCGAAGCGGCCGAGCATGCCGTGATCTTCGAGCATCGGCTTGGTCAGCATGCGCGAGGCAAGCATCGGACACAGCGTCAGCGCCACGATCGACGACAGCCCGACCGAGAAGGCGAGCACGAAGCCGAATTCGCGGAAGAGGCCACCGACCTGTCCCGGCAGGAAGGAGAGCGGAATGAACACCGCCGCCAGTGTCGCCGTCGTGGCGATGACGGCGAAGAACACCTCGCGCGTTCCGAGCACGGCAGCAGCGCGCGGCCCCATGCCTTCGGAGCGCCGGCGTACGATATTTTCGAGCACCACGATCGCATCGTCGACAACGAGGCCGGTCGCCAGCACGATCGCGAGCAGCGTCAGGATGTTGATCGAGAAGCCGACCATGTAGATCGCCGCCAGCGTGCCGATCAGCGCCACAGGCATGCTGACCGCCGGAATCAGCGTCGCCCGCCAGTCGCGCAGGAAGAGGTAGATGACGGCGGTGACGATGACGGCGGCAAGCACCAGCGCCAGCACCACTTCGTGGATCGCACCCTGGATGAAGACGGCGTCGTCGCTGGTGATGGCAATCGTCGTGCCCTCGGGCAGCGTCTTCGACAGCTGGTCGACGGCCACCTTGATGCCGGTCGAGATGTTCAACGTATTCGACTGCGCCTGGCGGATGATGCCGAGGCCGATACCCGGCTTACCGTTGGAGCGCAGCGCCGTTTCGCCGTCGCGTGGCCCAAGCATCACCGTCGCGACGTCGCCGAGCCTGACGCGGTCCTGCAGGATGACGTTGGAAAAATCCGCCGGGGTCTGCAGGTTGGCGGTGGCGCGCACCACGATATCCTGCGTATTGCTCTTCAGCGAGCCAGCCGGCACGTCGAGTGCGGCATTGTCGAGCGCCTTGGTCAGGTCGCCGATGGTCAGCCCGCGGCTGGCAAGCGCCCCCTGGTCGACATCGACGCGGAACACCTTCTCCTGGTCGCCATATTCCTCGACGTCGGCAACCCCGTCGACGGAGGCGAGGCGATCGATCACCTCGTTTTCGACGAGTTGGGTCAGGTCGTCCATGTTGAGATTGGTGGAGGTGACGGCAAGGCGCATGATCGCCGAGGAATCCGAATCCGCCTTGACGATCTGCGGCGCGTCCGCTTCGTCGGGCAGGTTCTGGGTAATGCGGCCGATCGCGTCGCGCACGTCGTTGGCGGCGACCGAAAGATCGATCGCATCCGAGAATTCCAGCGTCACTCGGCTCTGGCCGAAGGACGAGGTCGACGAAATCGATTTCAGGCCACTGACGCGCGCGACTGCCCCCTCGATCACCTTGGTCAGTTCCTGGTCGATCGTCTGCGGTGATGCACCATCGAATGTGGTGCGCACGGTGACGACGGGACGGTCGACATCCGGCAGTTCGCGTACCTCGACGCCGACATAGGCGGCAAGGCCGGCAACGACCATCAGCGTATTGAACACCAGCGCCAGGATCGGCCGGCGAACGAAAAGTGCGGTGAAGCTCTGCTTGCCCGACGCCCTGTCCTGATGAATCTCGGTCACGTTCATTGGGTGGCGACCTCCGCAGTCGCGGCGACATCGCCGCTTACGCGCACCGCCCCACCCTCACGCACGCGCTGGAGGCCCTGCGTCACGATGTTGTCGCCGTCCTTGAGGTCGGCCTTGACGAGAATGAAGTCGGGATTGCGCTGCACGACGCTCACCCGCACCTTGTGCGACTTATCGTTCGTCACCTGCCAGACGAAGGACCCTTGCGAATCCCACTGTACGGACTGTGGATCGACCGCCGGATATTTGTCTCCGGGGAATTTCATACTGACGCTGAAGGACATGCCCGCACGCAACTCGTCCGAAGAGTTGTCGATCTTGGCGCGCAGGCGCAACGTACGGCTCGCCGCATCAATACGATTGTCGACCGCCTCAATCACCCCCGAGAACACTTGCCCGGGCCTTGCGACCGACATCGCCTCGACCGGCTGGCCGACCTCAACGGTGTTGGCGAAGCGCTCCGGTACCCAAAAGTCGACCAGGATTTCCGAACGGTCGTCGAGCGTGACGATCGGGATGCTCGTCGTGACGTTGTCGCCGATATTGACCGGCACGATGCCGACGATGCCGTCAATCGGTGCGGTGATGTTGCGCCGGGCGAGATTGAGTTCGGCCGCCTGCAGCTGCAGCCGCGCCCCCTGCTCGGCGATCTCCGAATCGAACACGTCCATGCGCGACACGCTGGATTTGATGTTGTGATAGAGATTGGACTTCTCGACGGCGGCCTTGACCGCCACATCAGCTTGGCCGCGGGCGATCACCTGCTCCTCGCTGTCGAGCTTGGCCAGCACCTGGCCGGCCTTCACCCTGTCGCCCGACTTGATGAGGATTTCGCGGATCGTGCCCGATGCCTGGGGCGTGACCGCGACCGAACGGATCGCGTCACCCGTGCCGATTGCGTTGAGCCGGTCATTGACGATACCCTGGACGACCGCCTGCGTTGCGACGAGAATAGTGTTGTTGCGCCCACCGCCACTGCGGCGCCCCCCCTGTGCCTGCCCCTCACCCCGCTGCTGCCCTTGCGCCCGGGCCGGAGCATCGGTCGTCTCCTCGGCCTTCGGCGCGATCTTGGAAACGATGCTGTCTGGAATGCCTGCGTCGCGCATCGTATCGCCAGCGGCAGGCGCGAAGAAAACCCACGCGGCAAAGCCGGCAATAATGACGATGAGCGAAAGTACAAACTGCTTCCAAAATGCCATTCACGTCTCCGGAGGGACTCGAGGTTGGACCAGGGTCGGTCGAAAGAGGCGCTGCGGGATCGAGATTCCCGTCTGATGCGACAATATCGCGCGTTTACAGTTTACCAGCAAGCATAAGCAGCCGGCATTACCGATTTGTAATATCAGCAAAGAATGGAAATAACCCGGACGCTCACTTTTGCTTGAATGAACACTCGCCCGTGTCTTTGACACCGCCGATTTTCGGGCAGATTTCTGGAGATGCGGGTTCGATGCCTATCGGCGCATCGACCACCGCACGCCCATGACGGCCGCAATCCCCAGTATTGGCCACACCGCCCAGAACTGCCCCGTCCAGGTGAAAAGGTTGATGCCGGCAAGGCCAAGCGCCAGGATCGCCAGCGAGGTGATCTTGCGGTTGAACAGGATCTGATCGCGGTTCCAGGCGAGCGCCGCGACGACGGCAAGCGCGAGCACCGGAAAACGCGCCCAGAAGACGCCCTGCCACGACAGGATATTGATACCGATCAGGACGGCGGCGATGACGCCGAGCACGCCATACAGCCTGTGTCCGCCCGGTGCTGGGATTGTCTCGGCCTTGGCTGCCGCCATAACCGGCGCCGGCTGCGGCCCAGCGGGGCCTGATCGTTCTGCAGATGGCGTCTCATCCTTGGCATCGCCGATCTTCACCGCGTAGCTCGGCACGCCTTCGTCGACGTTCTTCACCATCAGCGGCCCGAGAAACTCGAAGCCGACCGCCACTTTGTTGCGGACCTGATCGTAAACGGTATTTGATATGACGATGCCGCCGGCCGCAGCCGACGTCTGCAGCCGCGCCGCAATATTGACGCCGTCGCCATAGATGTCGTCGCCCTCGACGATCACGTCGCCGAGATTGATGCCGATGCGGAAGAGCATGCGACCGTCAGCCGGGCGGCGGGCGTTGAAGCCCGCGAGTTCGTTCTGGGTGTCGACGGCCGCACGCACCGCCTCGACGACGCTCGGGAAATCGGCGATCAGCCCATCGCCCCAGGTATTGATGACGCGGCCACCATGGCTTTCGATCAGGCGCGCCATCGCTTCCCGGCAGCGCTTCAGGCTCGCAAGCGTCCCCTCCTCGTCAACCCCCATCAGCCGCGTATAATCCTGCACGTCAGCACAGAAGATCGTCGTCAGCTTGCGCCGCGTTTCACTCATGGTCTCTCGTCTCCGCGCTATCCGCCCCCAGGAAAGATCGCTGCAAAGGCTGAAATTGGTCGATTTGAGATCATGGGCTATTGCAGCGGCGGTAAGTTACTAAGCCTTTGTGTTCGTTGCCACCGATAATTGCTGATCGTCGGCCCGCGTTTTCCGGGCATGAGAGGCGGCGTGGACGATTCAGCTTCCTTCATTCGCCCAGTCATCGATCTTCAAAGGTTCCGAAACACGAGCAAAAGCCTCGTCGCGTGTGACGAGGGTCGCGGCCGTTGCGACGGCATGAGCGGCAATCATCATATCGAGGGGCGCCAGAGTCACGCCTAGCCCTTTAAGCCCGGCGCCTCAAGAAAAATGCTGGATCACTGAACGATCTTGCGCGGGCTGGCCGTGTGTTTTCTCGCCACCGTGCTGGAACTGTCGATTTCCTGGAGCAAAACGTCATAGCCCCAGAGATCGGCGAGATGTTGCAGGACGAGCTTCGTATCGGCTTCCTGCAGATAGCAGCCATTCATCATGATATGTTGCAGCAGCAGCCGGCGGTCGCCGGCGAGATCGACATCGACGATATCGATGGCGGGATCGGTCCAGCCGATATCGTATTCGCGGGAGAGCTGGCGGCGGATGCGCAAGTATCCGCGCTCATTGTGGATCGCCGAAACCAGCACCCCCTCGGTCTGTTCCGGATCGTCGTAGAGATGGAACAGCCGCAACTGCCGGATCAGGTTCGGGCTCAGAAACTGGCTGATGAAGCTCTCGTCCCGGTAATTGGCCCAGATGTCGCGCAGGACGGCCATCGCATCGCCGCGTCCCGCGATATCAGGAAACCATGCGCGGTCCTCATCCGTCGGTTTCGTGACGATCCGCTCGATATCCTGCATCATCGCAAAACCAAGCGCATAGGGGTTGAAGCCGGAGAAGCGCCGGTCGTCATAGCTCGGCTGGAACACGACGTTGGCGTGCGACTTCAGGAATTCGAGGAAGTTTCCGTCGCTGATCTGCCCTCGTTCGTGAAGCCGGTTCATGATCTGGTAGTGGACGAAGGTGGCGGTTCCCTCGTTCATCACCTTGGTCTGCCGCTGGGGATGGAAATATTGTGCGACATGGCGGACGATGCGAAGGATCTCGCGCTGCCACGGCTGCAGCCGCGGCGCCGACTTTTCCAGAAAGTATAGGATGTTGTCCTGCGGGAGCCCGAGGGCGGCGCGGCGCTTTTCCAAGCCGCTGTCGCCGGCCTTCCGGGCCTTGCCGACGGGAACCGTGCGCCACAGGTCGTTGAACATCTGCTCCTCGTGGGCGCGGCGCTCCTGCAGCCGCTTCTCCTCCTGGCGAAGGTCGATCGTGGTCTTGCCCGCATATCGATGCACGCCGTGCGACATCAGCGCATGCGCCGCATCGAGCGTCCGCTCGACGGCCGTCTCGCCGTAACGCTCCTCGCAGCGGGTGATGTAACCCTTAGCGAAGTCGAGATAATCGAGGATGCCCTCCGCATCGGTCCAGAGCTTGAAGAGATAGTTGTTCTTGAAGAAGTGGTTGTGGCCGAAGGCCGCATGCGCGGTGACGAGCGTCTGCATCGTCGCCGTGTTCTCCTCCATCAGGTAGGAGATGCAGGGAGAGCTGTTGATGACGATCTCGTAGGCAAGATCGCGCATCCCGCGGCGGTAGAAGGCTTCGTGATGCGCGAAGTGCTTGCCGAAGGACCAATGGCGGTAAAAGAGCGGCATGCCGGTCGAGGAATAGGCATCGAGCATCTGCTCCGAGGTGATGACTTCGATCTGGTTCGGGTAGACGTCGAGGCCGAGTTCGCCGAGCGCGATCTCCTCGCAGGCGTCGTGGATGCGCTGGAGCGTTGCGAAATCCCAGTCAGCCCCCTCGAACAGCAGCCGCTCTCTTGGCCTCATCGTCGTGGTCATGGCGTCACCCTCGACTGTGCTTCACGTTTCTGGAACAGATCGTGGAAAACAGGGAATATTTCGCTTCGCCGGCAGACCTTGCGCATCGAAAGCGGCAGCTCGGAACGGATCCCGTCATAGAGCATCCAAAGCGGTGAACGGGATACCGAGGAGTCGCCGCCTTCTTCGCCGACCTCGATATAGGCGAAATACTGGCACAGCGGCAAAATCTCGCGCAGCAGCTGTCCGGTCAGGTTTCCGTCCGAATGGGCATTGTCGCCGTCCGAAGCCTGGGCGCCGTAGATATTCCACTCTGCCGGATCGAAACGCGCCGCGATGATCCCGCGCATTGCCGCTAGCGCACTGGATACCAGCGTGCCGCCCGTCGCCGGACCATAGAAGAAGGTTTCCTCGTCGACCTCCTCCGCCTTGTCTGTGTGACGGATGAAGACGATCTCCACTTTCTTGTAGCGCTTTGACAGGAAGAGATAGAGCAGCAGGTAGAACCTCTTCGCCAGATCCTTCATGTGCTCCGACATGGAGCCGGAAACGTCCATCAGGCAGAACATCACCGCCTTCGCCACAGGCTTCGGCTCGTTTTCGAAGCGGCGATACCGCACGTCGAGCGGATCGATATAGGGAATGCGCCGGCTTTTTTCCGTCAGGGATTTGAGTTTCGCCTCGAGCGCCAGGCGGCTCTCGTCGTCCTCGCATTCGTCGATCTGCCGCTGCAGGGCTTCGATCTCTTCTCGGCGCGGACGGTGAAGCGCGACGCGGCGCATCATCGCGAGCCTCGTCGTGCGGCCGACGGCGATGTTGGACGGCGACCCTGACACGGAATAGCCGGCCCGCGATGGAATTTCCTCCTCGGTTTCGGCCAGACGCCGCTTGGCAAGATCGGGCAGTTCCAGGTCGTCGAGGAACACATCGAGGAATTCCTCACGCGTCAGCACGAAACGGAAGCCATCCTCGCCGTCGCCTTCCCCTGCATCTTTTGGCTTTCCGCCTTTCCCGCCCGGCGGCCGCGGAATGATATCGCCTTCGACGAAGGCTCTGTTTCCCGGCAGGATGTGATCGGCGATGCCGCCGCCGCCCCTTCGAAGGCTCGGTTCGGCCATTCCATCGATCGGCAGGCTGATCTCACCGCCGTCGAGCACATCGCGAATGTTCCGGTTTTGCAGAGAACGCTTTACCGCCTGCTGCACGGCGCCTTTCATGCGCCGAAGAAACCGTTGCCGATTTTCCAGACTTTTACCGCGCGGATTTAGCCGACGGTCGACAATGTGCATATTGGCTCCACATTAACTTGCCTGTTTGACGCGCATGTACCATTCGACGAGGCGCCGAACCTGCCTCTCCGTGTAGCCCCGCGCAGCCATGCGCGAGACGAATTCGCTGTGCTTCTTTTCTGTTTCCGAATCCTTCTTCGATCCGAAGGAAATGACCGGCAAAAGATCCTCGACCTGCGAGAACATTCGCTTTTCGATAACTTCCCGGATCTTCTCGTAGCTCGTCCATGACGGATTCTTTCCGCCGTTGGCTGCCCGCGACCTCAACGAGAACTTGACGATTTCGTTGCGGAAATCCTTCGGATTGGCAATTCCCGCCGGCTTTTCGATTTTCGTCAGTTCCTGGTTGAGGAGCTCGCGATCGAGAAGCTGGCCGGTATCGGGATCCTTGAAGTCCACGTCTTCGATCCAGGCATCGGCATAATCGACGTAGCGGTCGAACAGATTCTGTCCGTAGTCCGCATAGGATTCAAGATAGGCCTTCTGAATCTCATTGCCAATGAACTCTGCGTAACGCGGCGCAAGATCGGCCTTGATGAACTCCAGATAACGCTTCTCGACATCGTCGGAAAACTGCTCGCGGCGGATCGACTGCTCCAGCACATACATCAGGTGAACCGGATCGGCACCGATATCCGTGGTGTCGTGATTGAAGGTGGAAGCGAGCACCTTGAAGGCGAAGCGGGTCGATATGCCGTCCATGCCTTCGTCGATGCCGGCGGCATCCCGATATTCCTGGACACTGCGGGCGCGCGGGTCCGTCTCTTTCAGGCTTTCGCCGTCATAGGTACGCATTTTCGAGAAGTACGTCGAATTCTCATGTTTGCGCAGACGCGAAAGCACGGAGAAGCGGGCCAGCATTTCGAGCGTCGCCGGAGCGCATGGCGCATCGGCGAGTTCCGATCCCTCGATCAGCTTTTCGTAGATCTTCTGCTCTTCCGTGACGCGCAGGCAATAGGGCACCTTGATCACGCAGATACGGTCGATGAAGGCCTCGTTGTTCTTGTTGGCCTTGAAGGTTTGCCATTCCGCTTCGTTCGAATGCGCAAGGACGATGCCGGAGAAGGGTATGGCGCCGATATTCTCGGAACCGATATAGTTCCCCTCCTGCGTCGCCGTCAGCAGCGGATGCAGCATCTTGATCGGCGCCTTGAACATCTCGACGAATTCGAGCACGCCCTGGTTGGCGCGGTTGAGGCCGCCCGAATAGCTGTAGGCATCGGGATCGTTCTGGGAATAGGTCTCCAGCTTGCGGATATCGACCTTGCCGACCAGCGACGAAATATCCTGATTGTTCTCGTCTCCAGGCTCGGTCTTGGCGATGGCGATCTGGCGCAACCGCGAAGGCTGTACTCTGACGACACGGAAGCGGGAAATATCTCCTCCGAAGTCATCAAGCCGCTTCAGGCACCACGGGCTCATCAATCCATTCAGGCGGCGCAGGGGAATGCCATATTGCTCCTGCAGGAGCGATCCCATCGTGTCCGGGTCGAAGAGGTTGAGCGGACTTTCGAAAACGGGGCTGATCTCATCACCCGCCTTCAGCACGTAGATCGGATGAACCTCCATCAGCAGCTTCAGCCGCTCCGCCAGCGATGACTTGCCGCCACCGACCGGGCCGAGAAGATAAAGGATCTGTTTGCGCTCCTCGAGCCCCTGCGCCGCATGCCGGAAGAAGGAAACGATGCGTTCGATTGTCTCTTCCATGCCATGGAAGCCGGCAAAGGCCGGATAGATCCGGATAGTCCGGTTCATGAATATCCGGCCGAGGCGCGTGTCCCTGGCGGTATCGACCATCTGCGGCTCGCCAATCGCGGCCAGCAGGCGCTCGGTCGCATTGGCATAGGCAAGCGGTTCTTTTTTACAAAGGTCGAGATACTCCGCGATCGACATATCGGTTTCGCGACGCGCATCATAGCTGCGGGTGAACGCATCAAATACGGATTCGCTCAGCATGGGCCCTCCATTCAAGGTTAATGCCACAGGCTCTAGGTCGTCATACCAAGGAGATGGACACGACATTCCTAAGAATCAATAGTTTCACAGGTATATTCCACGCTCACCGGCTGTTTCTGGCAATGCACAAAAACGTGCATGCACCGGTTATTTTTTTACTCTACGAAACTGTCTCTTATTGTAGTTGAGAAGGATGCCATTGCGATATCAGCACATTTCGCGACGTGACAGAAAGATGAAAAGGGTGTGCAATGTCGCCCGTGATTCGAGCACTGGAGAAATCGACGATTTGGCGGTCAATCTGCCCAAAGTCGATGCGGGACAGCGTGTGCCGATCCGCTCCAGACATGCTGGAAAACGGCCTATCCCAGCCATGCGCCCCGCATCGCGATCATGCGCCTACCCGCGCGACTCAGCCGTTGAATGCCTTCTCCAGAGCGGCGACATCGATCTTGACCATGCCGAGCATCACTTCGGTCACCCGTCTGGCCCGCTCACTGTTGCTGTCGGAGATCATCTCGGACAGCACGCGCGGCACGATCTGCCAGGAAAGGCCCCAGCGGTCCTTCAGCCAGCCGCAGGCCTCCGGCGTGCCGCCATTGGCGAGGAAGGCCTCCCATATCCGATCGATCTCGGCCTGGCTTTCCACAAGAATCGCGATCGAGAAGGAGTGGTTGAAGCTATCGAGCGGGCCGGCCTTCATCGCCAGAAATGCCTGTTCGGCGAGCGTGAACTCGATCAGCTCGACGCTGCCGGGAGGCCCGCTCGGCGTTTCCGCCTGAAGTATGGTGGTGCGGCCGATCCTCGAGTCCGGGATAACAGACACGTAGAATTCGACGGCTTCGCGCGCTTCCTCGGCGAACCAGAGATTTGAAACGACCTTCGGCATGAATCGGCCTCCTTGTTGATGGGTGTGATCCGGACTGCTGTCCGATGACCCAAGGACGCCTCACCGGCGCCCGATCCGACACGTCGCGATCGGAAATTTTTAGCCCCGCACACACGCACGCCGACGGCAGCCGGGCTCGGCGGCGGTATTGCCGCCCGCAACATGCCGCCTGGAATAGCGCCGGCTCGGGAATGAAAGCAGAACATCTTTTCTGGCCTTTCCTTCCCGAATCACTACATTACGCGCCATGAGCAATAGTTTCGACGATATGCCCTTCTTCGACGAAGAGCCGGGCGAGATGGCGCGCAAGCCGCAGCCGCCTGCCGCACCCGCCGAAAGGGCGCCCGCCGCCGGTGGCGGCATCGCCGCCCGCGCCATGGCGGCTCGCGACGGCGGCAAGCGGCCCGATTACCTCGCCGGGTTGAACCCCGAGCAGACCGAAGCCGTCGAAACGTTGGAAGGCCCCGTCCTCGTGCTCGCCGGCGCCGGCACCGGCAAGACGCGCGTACTGACGACCCGCATCGCCCATATCCTCAACACCGGACGCGCCTTCCCCTCTCAGATCCTCGCCGTCACCTTCACCAACAAGGCTGCCCGCGAGATGAAGGAGCGCATCGCTTTGCTCGTCGGCGGCGCCGTCGAAGGCATGCCCTGGCTCGGCACCTTCCACTCGATCGGCGTCAAGCTGCTGCGCCGCCATGGGGAACTCGTCGGGCTGCGCTCCGATTTCACCATTCTCGATACTGACGACGTCGTCCGCCTGATCAAGCAGTTGATCCAGGCCGAAGGCCTCGACGACAAGCGCTGGCCGGCCAAGCAGTTCGCAGGCATGATCGACACCTGGAAGAACAGGGGTCTCGGCCCTGCCGATATCCCCGAGGGCGACGCCCGCGCCTTCGCCAATGGCCGCGGCCGCGATCTTTATTTCGCCTATCAGGCACGCCTGACGACGCTGAACGCCTGCGACTTCGGCGACCTGCTGATGCATCCGATCGCGATCTTCCGCAAGAACCCGGATCTCTTGAAGGAATATCACGGCCGCTTCCGCTATATCCTCGTCGACGAGTACCAGGACACCAACACCGCCCA
This sequence comes from Rhizobium sp. BT-226, assembly GCF_025847085.2. Classification (NCBI taxonomy): domain Bacteria; kingdom Pseudomonadati; phylum Pseudomonadota; class Alphaproteobacteria; order Hyphomicrobiales; family Rhizobiaceae; genus Rhizobium; species Rhizobium sp. BT-226. Next base: position 1,339,535 of record NZ_JAOYTI010000001.1, read on the forward strand.
GTATATGTGGTTGAGGCTCCTCGCCCAACGCGCCAAGGGCGAGCCGCAGAACGTCTGCTGCGTCGGCGACGACGACCAGTCGATCTATGGCTGGCGCGGCGCGGAGGTCGACAATATCCTGCGCTTCGAAAAGGATTTCCCCGGCGCCAAGGTCATCAAGCTCGAGCGCAACTACCGTTCGACCGAGCATATCCTCGGAGCCGCCGCCCATCTGATCGCCCATAATGAAGGCCGGCTCGGCAAGACGCTGTTCACCGACCGCTCCGATCCGGACGACGTCAAGGTGCAGGTGCACGCCTCCTGGGATTCGGAGGAGGAAGCCCGCGCCATCGGCGAGGAGATCGAGCAGCTCCAGCGCGGTAAGCATCTCTTGAACGACATGGCGATCCTCGTGCGCGCCTCCTTCCAGATGCGCGAATTCGAAGACCGCTTCGTCACCCTCGGCCTCAATTACCGCGTCATCGGCGGCCCGCGCTTCTACGAGCGCCTGGAAATCCGCGATGCCATGGCCTATTTCCGCCTGGTCGCTCAAGCCTCCGACGACCTCGCCTTCGAACGCATCATCAACACGCCGAAGCGCGGCCTCGGCGACACGACGGTGCGCGCGCTGCACGACTACGCGCGCGCCCGCGATATACCAATGCTTGCGGCGGCCGCCGACATCATCGAGACCGACGAGTTGAAGCCGAAGGCGCGAAAGGCGCTCTTCGACGTGATTCAATCTTTCCGCCGATGGCAGGAACTGCTTGAAAACACGCCGCATACCGAACTTGCCGAGCAGATCCTCGAAGAGTCCGGCTATACCGACATGTGGAAGAACGACAAGAGCGCCGAAGCACCCGGCCGCCTCGAAAACCTCAAGGAACTGATCCGCTCGATGGAAAGCTTCGAGTCGATGCGCGGCTTCCTCGAACACGTCTCCCTGGTGATGGATGCCGAGACCAACGAGAACCTTGATGCCGTCTCGATCATGACGCTGCACTCGGCCAAGGGCCTGGAATTCGACACCGTCTTCCTGCCCGGCTGGGAGGAGGGCCTCTTTCCGCACCAGCGCTCGCTGGATGAGAGCGGCCGCGCCGGCCTGGAGGAGGAACGCCGCCTCGCCTATGTCGGCATCACCCGCGCCAAGCACCGCTGCCACATCTGGTTCGTCTCCAACCGCCGCATCCATGGCCTCTGGCAATCGACCCTGCCCTCGCGCTTCCTCGACGAACTGCCGATCACCCATGTCGAGGTCGCCGAAATGGAGCAGAGCTACGGCGGGTATGGCCGCGGCGGCTACGGCCAGTCCCGCTTCGACAAGGCCGAACCCTTCGCCAATTCCTATTCCACTCCCGGCTGGAAACGCGCCCAGGCCAACAAGACGGACGCTACACGCGACAATTGGGGCACCCGCTCCGGCCACGCCGTCGAACGCATCGGCTACGGCGAAAGCGGCCCGAAGGGGCGCACCATCGAAGGCGAGCTGGTGGCGAAATCGACCGCGTCGGAGCCATCGAGATTCACGCTCGGCGACCGCGTGTTCCACCTGAAATTCGGCAACGGCAACATTACCGGCATCGAAGGCAACAAGCTGACGATCGAGTTCGACCGGGCCGGACAGAAGCGCGTGCTGGACGGCTTCGTCGAGCGCGTGTGATCTTGCGGCGAGCGGGAACCCTCACCCGAACATCCGCATACTGCTGAGCCCGAGAATATCGTTCAGCAGGGCGATCCCCATTCCTAAGGCGACGATCGACAGCCCGATTAGGAATAGTCGCCGAGCCCGGTCATATTTGGCGGCGAGCAGAGAGTCGCGCGCCAAGAGATCGGCAAACACCTTCACCTGAATGACGATACCGACCGTCAGGAACGACATCGGCAGCAGATCGATGCGGCTCCAGTCATTCGGATTGGATACCCAGAGACTGATGAAATTGAGCGAGAAACCGAGAATGATCCCGGTCGCCGTCAGCGAGCCGTTGCGGAACGTCGCATCGATCTTTTCGTCTGATTGAGGCTCCGACATAGCTTGGGTTCCGGCTGGCGCTCAGGCAAGAAAGGCAGAAATCGCGATCGGGAGCAAGATCGGCCTGGCATGTCCGCTGCGTTCTGCTCTCCGCAACCGCTTGTTTCACCTCTCCTCGGCAATGGCTACGACCGGCGCGGGACAGAAGCGGATGCTGATTAGATTTGTCGAGTGAGTATGCTCCCCTACTTCAGCTTCTTCACTTCCTTGAGCGCCAGATCAATGTTTTGCAACGCCAGCTCAAGAGCGGACTTAGCTTCTTCAAGCGCGACAAGTGAATGGTGAGCTGCTCTACCAGACGAATAAGGTCCGGGCGGAGGAAGTTGATGCTCTGGCGCTGCGGCCACCTGTTGAAATTTTTTTCCGGATAGTACTTCGGCGATACGCCCCTGATTAACTCCGAACCACGCCGCTATATCGTGATGACGATCATTGCGAGCACCCATCCCCTTAACTAACGCAGCATCCGTGTCGGATAGACGCCGTCCGCTTGCTTCAGCCCTTAAAGTCATTTGCTGCCTCCAATTCAAAACTAATATACAACACAACACAATCAGAGATACTTTTAGCAATCCACATAATTAACCTTAACCGCGCAGAAGATAGCTCGGTGGCCTGGCCTTCATTTGATGGACGGACGAAATGCCGCAGCGGCGAAAGCCAGCGTATCGCATAGAGACGGTACGCTCGCTTAGGCCACCGCGACCACCAACGACGTGGCAGAGTCTGGCCGGGGAGACTCTGCCGGGAGCCTCGATCCGCCAGGCGCAAAATCTCTTACCCCTTCTTCTCTTTCGACGCGAAAGCCCGCCAGCTCCGGCATCGCTTGCATTCGATTATTTTTCTCAGCCATCTGCTACCGCTAGTGCCAGAATTAGCACTTGCATGCTGCCCCCTGGAAATTCACTAGTTGATGCATTGAGTGCATCTGGCATCTTGCACTGCAATAAAGCGAAGGGATTGGCCTTGATGAAAGCGCTGCTGCTCGTCGACATTCAGAACGGCTTCTGTCCGGGCGGCAATCTGCCGGTGCGGGAGGGCGACAAGGTGGTTCCCGTCGCAAACAGACTGATCGACAGCGGCAAATACGATCTGATCGTCGCCTCGCAGGACTGGCATCCGCCGGGCCACGGCAGCTTCGCCTCCGCCCATCCCGGTGCCGCCCCCTTCGAGATGGGAGAACTGTCGGGCAAGCCGCAGATGATGTGGCCCGATCACTGCATTCAGGGTACGCTCGATGCCGAACTGCACCCCGAGCTCAAATCCGAAGAGATCGACCTCATCCAGCAGAAGGGCGAGGATCCTGGTATCGACAGCTATTCGGCCTTCCGCGACAATGACCGCGATGCCTCGACTGGGCTTTCCGATTTCCTCGAGGATCAGGGCGTCACCGATCTCGATGTCTGCGGGCTGGCGACCGACTATTGCGTCAAGTTCTCCGCGCTCGACGCGCTGGAGATGATGCCGGGTGTCCGCGTGCGCTTCATCGAGGATGCAAGCCGCGGCATCACGCCCGAAGGCGTCGCCGCCGCCATCGAGGAAATGCGGACGCATGGCATCGCCATCATCGACAGCGCCAAGGTCCTGGCAGGCTGATTGCGATCAGCGATAAAAGACAACGTGGCGGATGTCGGATCGGCACACGTCCATCCGTCCTTGGCTCTGAACACACCAATGATGAATCATGGGAGTTGAGAGATGAGAAAGCTTGTTACCGCCGCCTTCGTGAGCTTGGATGGCGTCATGCAGGCGCCGGGCGCGCCGCAGGAGGATCCGACCGGCGGCTTCACCCTTGGCGGCTGGACCGTCAATTACTGGGACGAACCGATGGGCAAGTTCATGGACGGGATCTTCAACGACCGCTTCGCCTTGCTGCTCGGCCGCAAGACCTACGAGATCTTCGCCGCGCACTGGCCCTTCGTCGGCGCAGACGATCCCATTGGAAAAGCCTTCAATGCCGCGACAAAATATGTCGCGACCACCTCGAAGGAGCCGCTCACCTGGGAAAATTCCTTTGCGCTGCGCGGCGATGTCGCCCCCGAAATCGCCCGCTTGAAGCAAGTAGACGGTCCCGACCTCCTGACGCAGGGCAGCAGTGGCCTGCTGCAAACCCTGCTGGCGCACGACCTGATCGATGAACTACGGCTCCTGACCTTCCCACTCATCCTTGGCCCCGGGAAGCGCTTGTTCGGCAATGGCGCCAGGCCGGAGGCGCTGAAGCTCACGGCCAACTCGGTATCGACGACCGGCGTCATCATGAGCGTCTACGAGCGCGCGGGCGAGGTCAAAACCGGCAGTTTTGGAATGACGGAGCCTTCGGAAGCCGAAATCGCGCGCCGTGAACGGATGAAGCGCGAGGGCTGAGGCGGCGGTGGAGAGAGCGGAGGCCCGAAGAGCCTGCTGACGGGGCCTCCTATTTCAATACGTAGACGTCGTACGTCTCATCGCTTCCCGCGGTCGCGCCGAAGCGCTTGATGAGGCTTGTCGCGCTCTGGAAGGCAGAAATGTCTTCCGGCGTCAGAGACAACCGCCAAACGTAGCTTTCACGCAGGGAGACGGGCGCAGTAATCTGATCAAGCCGCTGCGAAAGAAGAATGACAACAGGCACATGCTCACTCTGCTGCAATCGATGTGCCGTTAGCAGAATATCGGCAAGGCTGAGCGAAAGCCGCGCGTTCTTTGTGTATCGTACGATGGCGCCGAACCGCTCCTCCCGCAGAAGATAGGTGCGATTGGAGACGTAATAGGGCAAGGCTTCCACGAGATAGTCGGGATCCGCCATGATGACCGCGTCCTTGAGATCAGGGCGCGATTGCATGAACGCACCGAAATCCTTGCTTCGGCTGAAGGGTATTTCAGCGACGAAGGCCTGATTGACCTTTTCGATGCCGGACACGACCTGTAGCGCCAGCAATATCGGGAAGCACAGACGGGCGAACCTTACGATACCGCCGGCAGCCTCGATGTCCGCAACGCCTGCCCCTTCGCGCTGAGAGCGTGGGCTCAAAGCAGTAATGGCGATCATGAAAACCAGCCAGAGCGCCTGATGTCTGTATCCGCCGGGATAGACAAGCGTAAAAAGGAGCGAAAGCCCTAGAAGGACGAGTGCCGCTGCGATCATCGCCGGTCGCCGGTCCGCCAACGCCAGCAGGCTGCCGTAGATGAGCACGGACATCAACGCTGCGAAAATATGGGACGCCAACGGATACGCCACGACCAATTCAAGGACGATGTTGGGATAGAACGCCATGAAATGCGAGCTGGGCGCGACAAGAGCACGAAGGGCAAGCAAGGCGAAATTCTCGCCGCTGAGATCGTTCTGCCCCGTATCGTTGAAAGTCGGATAGACTGTTGCGAAACAGAGAACAATTCCAAGCGCGGCAATGGCAGCGGCCGTCGCAAAGGCCCGATATTCCGTCGGAGGAGATCTCGGGCGCGCAAGGACCAGATCGAAAAACCAATAGGCAAGGAAGCCGCCGACGAGGACGACCGAATGGACGTTGGTATTGGCCAGCAATGCAAAAAGCAGGCCGAGCAGTATACCGTTGCGTGTTCCTTTGTCCCAGCTCAGGACGATAAGGAAAATCACCAGCATGCTGATGCCGTAATTTCGCGACATCGCGGCATACTCGAAAAGCGAAAAGCCGCCAAACAACGACAGCAGCATGATGGAAAGCGGCAGCTTGAGCCGGAAAACAAGAAGATAGGCGGCTGCTGCCGCAATCGTCAGCGCAAGTATCTTCAGGACGACCGGCGAACCGATGACGATATAGGCGGCGCGCAGAAGGATATACCAGACAGCAGGATGACCCTCGCCATGCATCTGGCGAAGCATATCGATGAAACTATCCCCCTGGAGGGCGAGTGACAAAGCACGAACCTCGTCACGCCAGACCGTTTCGGACCAGCAAAGCGCAGACGCCAGCGCAAGCCAGACCATAAAGATCAACGCCTTGCCGAGTTTCGCGGATCGAGGTTCATCGATAGCAGAGACAATCACGGCCAAATAACACGCAACCCTGTGAACGAAAGCGTCTCGACCATATCGGGGCAGAAATAATTTGGCGTTAAGTGAAGGCCCTGTTTTGATTTCAGGGGCGCTGAAGCATGTCGCGCAAAACTGTGCAGCGGTTTAAACGCGACAAGCGAATCTGAAAGGTCGCGGCGCGCTTTAGAATTTTTCCTCCCTCTCAAGAAGATGGATATCCTCGGCGACGTCGTCCATTCTCTGCAATAAGGCGGCCTGGGCATCTCTTAGCCCTCGATTGTAGAAGTACGGCCCGATCTCCTCGGCGAAGAAGTCAAGCAGGAATTCAGCCGGCAATGCACCGATGGGATCAAGTTCCCGGTCGAAATAAGCGCGGATGCGCGAAACGATCTCAGCCTTTTCGTCCTTCGAAAATTCGATCTTCTTCATGTTTGCCTCTTTACCGAATGCGATCAGGACTTTGATGGTTCAGCGAAATCGATTGGTCAATCAATGAAATTCAATTGCCGTTGCAAGCCGCAGACCATAAGGGGAGACCTGAATTCCAACAGGAAATATCCCATGAATCGCGCCGACTTTGTTGAAGGTTTGCGGGGCGGCTCCGCCGTTGCGCTGGCATCGGCGCCCTTTGGTGCCCTGTTCGGGGCGCTTGCGGTCGAAAACGGCATGTCGCTCTCCGAAGCCGCCTTCATGAGCGCCACGGTCTATGCCGGCGCCAGCCAGATGGTCGGCATCGAACTCTTCGGTCACAATGTCCATGCCTGGCTGATCGTGCTGTCGATCCTCGCCGTCAATTTCCGCCACGTGCTCTATTCGGCGGCGCTGGCGCGCTACATCGGCCATTTCACGCCGGTGCAGAAATTCTTCACCTTCTTCCTGCTCGTCGATCCGCAATTCGCCGAAGCGGTGAAGCGTGGCGAGTCCGGCCGGCAACTCACCTTCGCCTGGTATCTCGGCTTCGGCATCATCATCTACATTCCCTGGGTGCTGATCAGCGTCGTCGGCGGCATGCTCGGCGGCTTCATCGGCGATTCCAATGCGATCGGCCTCGACATCCTGCTGCCGGCCTATTTCCTCGGCATCGTCCTCGGCTTCCGCAAGCGCGACAATTTCCTGCCCGTGGCGCTCGTCAGCGCGGTGGCTTCCGTACTCGCCTACCGCTATGTCGGCTCGCCCTGGCATGTCAGCCTCGGTGCTGCCGTCGGCATCCTGCTCGCCGCCGTGCTGCCTTTGCCGCCGCAAGAGACCGATCTCGAAGCCGACGCCCTTAAATCCGAAGTGCACGAGGTCTGAGCCATGGAATTCGACCTTCACATGGCGCTCGTCATCCTCGCCGCAGCCGCCGCCACCTTCGCCACCCGCATCGGCGGCTATATCCTCATCACCCGAATGAAGAGCATCCCCCCGCGCATGGAGGCGGCGCTGAACGCCGTGCCGGCGGCCGTGCTGACGACGCTGGTCGCGCCCGCCTTCTTCATCGGCGGCTGGGAATCGAAGCTGGCGCTGATCGTCGCCCTCTTCATCGGCCTGCGCTTCAGCCATACATGGATGCTGGTCGCCGCCTGGATCGTCGTGATGACCTGGCGCCACACGATCGGCACCTGAGCACCGGCCCGAAAGCCGGCGCAATTTAAGGCATTACAGCGTCGCCGACGCTGTAATGCCGTTTTCTCAATATTCCAGCGGCAGCGTCGCGTTTTCGAGCCACGCCCTGACATCGTGATCATGGATCAGCGGCATCAGCGCCTCACATGTGCGGCGATGATAGTCGTTGAACCAGTGCAACTGGTCGTGGGTCAGAAGCTCCGGAATGACGAGGCTGCGGTCGATCGGGCAGAAAGTCAGCGTCTCGAATCCGAGCATCGGCGCATCGCCGCCCTCGATCTCTTCGGCCCCGCGCACATAGATCAGGTTCTCGATGCGGATGCCGAAGCTGCCCGGCCGGTAATAGCCAGGCTCGTTCGAAAGGATCATGCCGGGCAGCAGTTCCTGCGTCGAAAGCCTGGAGATGCGCTGCGGCCCCTCATGCACCGAGAGATAGGAGCCGACGCCGTGGCCTGTGCCATGGGCGAAATCGGCCCCTGTCCGCCACAGCGCGATGCGCGCCAGCGGATCGAGGTCGCAGCCGCGCGTGCCCTTCGGGAAACGCGCCGTGCTGATCTCTATCATCCCCTTCAGCACCAGCGTGAAGAAGCGCCGATGCTCTTCCGAAACAGTGCCGATGCCAACGGTGCGGGTGATGTCGGTCGTGCCGTTGATATATTGCGCGCCCGAATCGATCAGGAAGAGTTCGCCGGCCTCGATCATCCGGTTGGTCTCGGTCGTCACGCGATAATGCATGATCGCCGCATGTTCGCCGGCGCCCGAAATCGTGTCGAAGGAAATGTCCTTCAGCGGGTTCTGCATGCTCTGGCCGACGCGGGCGCGCGTCGCTTCGAGATGCTCGGCAGCAGCGATCTCGCTCACCGTGCCGGGCTTCGTCTGCGACAGCCAATAAAGGAATTCCACCATCGCCGCCCCGTCCTGCAGATGCGCGGCGGCCGAGCCGTTGATCTCGACGTCGTTCTTCACTGCGCGCGGCAACTTGGCGGGATCGGCGCCCTCCACCACTTCGCCGCCCGCCTTGCGGATGATCTCCGCCAGCGCATAGGCGGCGATGTCAGGGTCGATCAGCACGCGGCCGCCATCCCTGGAAACGGCAGCGAGCTTTTCTTCCAGCGCCGATGGCGGCAGCTGCGTGCAGATCTGCGCGAGATAGGCCTCCGGCTCGATGCCGGTCTTGCGCTTGTCGAGGAAGATCTCGGCCCGGCCGTCGGCATGAATGATGGCACGCGCCAGCGGATGCGGCGTGTGCGGCACGTCGGCGCCGCGGATATTGAAGGTCCAGGCGACCGAAGAAGGATCGGCGATCAGCACCGCCGCAAGGTTCTTCTTAGAAAGATCCGCGGCGATCGTCGCGATCTTCTCCCTCGCCAGTACGCCGGCCTGCGCGACGTTCTGGACGCTGACCGCGCCAAGCGGCTCGGCCGGCCGGTCAGCCCAAAGCCTGTCGAGCGGATTGTACGGCAGGAAGACCAGCGTGCCGCCGATCTCCGACAGCGCCCTTTCCAGACGGCGCACCTCGGCCCCTGCATGCAGCCAGGGGTCGATGCCGAGCCGCAGGCCCTTGGCTCCGTTTGCGGCAAGCCAGACATGCGGCGGTTCGTTGACGAGATCGCCACCCGAAAAGACCGAGCCGTCGACCTGTTCGGCAAGCTGCGTCACATAGCGTCCGTCGACGAAGACGATCGCCTGCGTGCGCAGGATCAGCGCAATGCCGGCCGAGCCGGTGAAGCCCGTCAGCCATGCCAAGCGCTCCGAACATGCTGGAACATATTCGCCATTGAATTCATCGGCGCGCGGCACGAGGAAGGCGTCGATGCCGAGCGAATCGAAACTAGCGCGCAGCGCCGATACACGATCCCTGCCGAATTGCGGCGTGGAGGTAACCTCGAAAGACTGGAACATGCTGGAAACCCGAATGATTGAGACGAATCCGGTTAATGGGATGCCGGCCATGTTAGCGAAATTTCAACCGATGGGGAGAAAAAGCGACAAAACGAGTCGAACCCCCTGGGGCCGCTCAACATTTTGACAGAACTGTGACGCCAAAAGTTAATTTGGCACGCTTTATGCATTGGCCGCATGGCTCCCATGAGCGAAACCCTCTGCCTCCGCATTTCAGAATAGCTATATAGGCGTCATCGAACGGTTCGCGATGAACCTGTAACCAAAGGAATTCTTGAAATGACCGCCTCTCTCTCGCGCTTCGCATATAGCAGCCCGGTGCAGGCTGGCGAACGCCAGACCGTGCGTCACGTGATCGGCGCCCGCCGCCCGCAGAACGAGGACAGCCTCAAGCTGCTCGGCGCCGGCCAGCGGGCCACGCGCCACAAGGGCGCCCCCAGCTACGCGTTCTAAGCCTGAAAGCCAGTCCGTCTCCTCCCTCCCGGACCGGCCTATTGGAATGCAGTAGAGCCCGCTCGAGCGCTCCTCCCCTTGAGCTCGCGGGCATTGACCGGATAGACCGGTCCAAGGCGGTGCCATCGGCACCGCCTTTTTTGTTGTCTTCAACAAAGGCTCACGGAGCGGCTCCCTTTCGACAAAGCGGTCCGGCACCTGCCACCGCCCTCATCCCTGCGCTTGTCACAGGGATCCAGCGCGCCCAAGTCCTTGGGCGCGGGAAACTCTCTTCAAGCTCGTATGGAGTCATTCACCGCGCAGACGCACGGTGGCTGGATCCCTGTGACGAGCACAGGGAAGAGGGTGGGAGGAGGCGCGTTGCCTCAAGCGACGTATGCGTCGCAGGAGAAATCACCTGCTCACAGCCTTGAAACATTAAGGCCGATCGAGATGGATGGTCACCCAGCCATTCCGCCAGATGGTTCTGACATGGCGAAGCCTCGCGCCGCTATAGGCGGCAATCACCTTCCATCGTTGCGCGGCGAGAATGCCTGAAAGAATCACCGATCCGCCAGGCGCAAGATGCGTCGCAAGCTTCGGCGCCATCTTAATCAGCGGCCGGGCGAGAATGTTGGCGATGATGAGATCGAAGGGACCATGCTCGGAAAAGGCCGTCGAATGAAAGCCCGGCGCGGTTCTGGTGACGATGCCCGAAGCGATACCGTTGCGGCGCACGTTCTCGGCCGCCACCTTCGTCGCGATCGGATCGATGTCGGTCGCCAGCACCGGTATGTTCCTGAGCTTGCGCACCGCAATCGCCAGTACGCCGCTGCCGGTGCCGAGATCGAGCGCGTTGCGGACCGGGCGCGAGCGCACCACGCTATCGATCACCTCGAGGCAGCCCGCCGTCGTGCCGTGATGGCCGGTGCCGAAGGCCTGGCCGGCATCGATCTCGATCGCTATGTCGCCGGGACGGACCTTGTCGCGGTCATGCGAACCATGCACCAGGAAGCGCCCTGCCCTGACGGGCTTCAGCCCCTCCAGCGATTTCACGACCCAGTCGACCTCGGGAATGACTTCCCGCTCCAGCACGGCTTGGGGAAAGGCAGTCGTCAGTGCCGTCTCGACGCGGGAACGCACTTCTGCCTCGTCCTCAGCCATCATATAGATCGAGGCTTCCCAGATATCCTTCTTCTCGTCGATCTCGGTGGTGCCGATGGCAAAGTCTTCTTCGCCGAAGACCGCGCTCAGAAGGTCGAGGATCTCCTCGGCCTTGCTTTCGGTCGTCGTCACGTAAAGGCGGATTTCACTCACGATAGGCGGTCTTTCCCGTTTCCGTTGCCCGCCACCGATCGAGCCAACGCCCCATCACGCTGAAGCTGTCACCCCTTGCTGACGAGATTCTCCAGCTTCTTTACCGCCGTGTCCGGGTTTTCGCCATAGGCGATCGTTCCGGAAAATCGCCCGGCCGAATCGAGCAGGAAGACCGACGCGGTGTGGTCCATCGTATAGTCGCCGTTCGGATCCTTCTCGTCGACCGGCACTTTCTTGGCGTAGACGCGGAACCCTTTGACGACCTCGGCGATCTTATCGGGCGCGCCCGAAATGCCAGTGATGCGCTTGGAAACATTGGAGACGTATTCGTTCATGATCTCAGGCGTGTCGCGTTCCGGATCAACGGTGACGAAATAGGCCTGCAGCTTATCGCCCTTCGGATCGACCTTCTCCATCCAGCCGTTCAGCTCGAAAAGCGTCGTCGGGCAGACTTCCGGGCAATGGGTGAAGCCAAAGAACAGCGCCGTCGGCTTGCCGCGCAGCGCCTCCTCGGTGATCGGCTGCCCGCTCTGGGAGACCAGGGTAAAGGGCACGCCGAAGGGAGCCTCCGCCACCACATTCCCCGATCTGTTAAGATAGTACGTGAACCCGCCGAGAAACCCGGCCAGTATCAGGACACCTACCCAGACGGCGATGCGGAATGTCTTCATTGGCATAATCCTCGATCCAGGCGGATGTGCCGCCCGCCACTGCTGGCGTGATTATAGCCTCGACCGGAGGCGCGCAATTCAAGAATATGTTTTCGAACCCGTGTTGAATTGTCTCACCGGCAGAACCTGCCACGGCAACGAAATCCGCCCTCAGGAATCTGCATGGATCAAAAATGCATGTGTATGAATGGCTTACCTCTAAAGCGACGGGCAATCCGAAAATACATATCGTTAGGAAAGACTTAAGCCGTCACATCTATATTTAACGGCGGTTCTGCATCGCCTCTCCCGCTGGGGACAACTGGGAAGAATTCTGACCATGAACAACAACAACGCCATCAAGCAGTCGGGCGCTTATCTCGAAATCGTTTCGTTCCACCTGGGCGATCAGGAATTCTGCATCGACATCATGGCCATCCGCGAAATCCGCGGCTGGGCGCCGGTGACGCCGATGCCGCACACCCCGCCCTACGTCTTGGGTCTCATCAACCTGCGCGGTGCGGTGATCCCCGTTATCGACATGGCCTGCCGCCTCGGCATGAAGATGACCGAGCCCTCCGAGCGCTCGGCGATCATCGTCACCGACATCGCCGGCAAGCTGGTCGGCCTGCTGGTCGAGCAGGTTTCCGACATGATGACCATCAAGAGCGAAGACCTGCAGCCGCCGCCGGAAATCATCCCGGAAGCCCAGCGCGCCTTCTGCCGCGGCATCGTCGCGCTCGAAAAGACCATGGTCTGCTTCTTGAACCTCGACACGGTCATTGCCGACGAGCTGACACAGGCGGCCTGAGGAATACTCATATCCTGGAATTCGAAGGCCCGGCTCGTCCGGGCCTTTATGTTTAGAGGATATGAAGCGGCCTGATCTCGCCAGGCAACATGGCACAGCCTCCACGACCCTCATCCCTGTGCTCGTCACAGGGATCCGGCCACCGCGCGTCTGCGCGGTGAACAACCCAGCTATTTAGGGAAATGAGCTTCCTACGCCCAAGGACTTGGGCGCGCTAGATCCCTGTGACAAGCACAGGGATTAGGGGGTTGGGGGAGACGGCTTGCCCTACTGCGGCTTCCCGTTCTTCCACACAACGTTCTGCCCGTAGAGCGGGATGGTCGAGATCGACATCTTCGCCGAACCGTCCGTCAGTTCGCGCGAATGGGCAAGATAGATCAGCGTGTCGTTGGTCTTGTCGTAGATGCGGTTGACGACCAGAGTCTTCCAGATCAGCGACATGCCCTGGCGGAAGACCTCGCTGCCATCCTTGGACAGGTCGATATTGCCGATCTCGATCGGCCCCGTCTGCCGGCAGGCAATGGAATTGTTGGACGGATCCTCGAACCAGTTGCCGTTCTTGAACCGGTCGATCAGGCTGCGGTCGAAATAGGTGACGTGGCAGGTGACGCCCTTGACGTCAGGGTCGGAGACCGCATCGACGATGATGTCGTTGCCGATCCAGTCGACCCCGACCTTGCCGACGACTTCGGCCGACGCAGTACCTGCGGAAAGGGCGGCGAAAGAGAAGGCGGCGAGGAGAAAATTGCGCTGTCTGGACATGGCGGCTCCCTGAATAATCCACATTCTAGATAAGCATGGACCCATGCTTTGCAAGAAATGCGGTTACGTGAGAACACTCAGCCCTTTCGGCAGGTGCAGGGCTCGTAGGCCTGCGCCGTCAGCCGACCTGGCTTCATGCCGATCAACGTCGGTATAGCGTGGACGGCATGGGCCTGGACCGCCCTTGCCATCTCGATTGCGGCCGCTGCGCAGACGGCGGCATCTTCGGCGGCGTTGTGGTGCACGAATCGCAGGCCCAGATGCTCTGCGATGAGGTTCAGCCGGTGCGAGAGGAAATGCGGCCAGATCCGCTGCGCCATCTTCAGGCTGCAGAGATAGGTAAGCTCCGGATAGGATTGCCGGTAGAGATCGAGGCTCGCCCGCCAGACGCTGAAATCGAAGGCGGCATTGTGCGCGATCATCGTCGCGCCGCGAAAATCCTCCTCGAACTCATCCATTACCTCGGGAAACTCGGGCGCGTCCTCGACATGCTCCGGCCGGATGCCATGGATTGCAATGTTCATCCCGGAAAAGCGCATCTGCCGCGGCCGGATCAGCCGCTCCTCGACGCGCGTGACCCTGCCGTCCTCGATCCAGGCAAGGCCGACGGAACAGGCGCTGCCGCGCTGTTCGTTTGCCGTCTCGAAGTCAATCGCAATGGTCTTCAATGCAGCAATCCGAATCGTTTCTCGAGGCACAGAAATACCGCCCCGCTTCCCACGGCGCAAATTCGACACGACGCAAGGTTGACTTTTTACCCCACATATCGAAACTTGCTGCCATGATCGGTTCCGTAACCATGGCAGCGCTTATTCATCACACCACGACCCTTGAAGGGTACGCGGGAGCGATGGCGCGTTAGCAGCGATCCGATCATCCCGAAAACCCTGCCGAGGCGAGCAGGGTTTTCGGAAACCGGCTCTCCTCCCGACACTGATGGAGAGCATGAATGTCCGAAAACGAAGAGAATGAACCTCGCGGCCGAGCGCGCCTGCCGGTTGGCGTCGTCGTGCGCGCCGTCCGCCTGTCCGATGCAGAGGAGATCACCGATCTCATAAATCTGCCGGGCTACCGGGCCGGCACCTTGCGGCCGCCGTACCAGAGGGTCGAAGAGGTTCGCAAGTACATGGAAAATCCGTCGCCAGGCGCGCTCAACCTCGTCGTCACCCAAGACGGCAAAATCGTCGGCAATGGCGGCCTCAACCGTCTTTCCGGCCGCCGGCAGCACGTCGCCAGCATCGGCATGGGCGTGCATGACGATTTCACCGGCCGCGGCTTCGGACGGATCCTGCTCGGCGCGATGGTCGATGCTGCCGATGACTGGCTCGATATCAAACGGCTGGAACTGACCGTCTACACCGACAACGATGTCGCCATCGGCCTCTACCGGAAATTCGGCTTCGAGCAGGAAGGCCTGCTGAAGGCCTTCGGCTTTCGATCAGGAGCGTATGTCGACGCCTATACGATGGCACGGCTCAGGCTATGAGCGAGCGGGAGGCTGGCAGCTCGCCGTCAGCCCTTCACCCGCTAATCAGTGCCAGCCATTCATCCTCGTCCATCGTCTGCACGCCGAGTTCGCGCGCCTTGTCGAGCTTGGAGCCGGCGCCGGGGCCGGCAACGACGATGTCGGTCTTCTTCGAGACCGATCCCGCCACCTTGGCGCCGAGGCTTTCCGCCCTCGCCTTCGCCTCGTCGCGGGTAAACTTTTCCAGCGAGCCAGTGAAAACCACAGTCTTGCCGGCAACCGGGCTGCCTGCCGTCTTCGGTTGTTCGGCCTCCTCGGGCGTCACTTCCTCTAGCAGTCGGGTGATCACCTCGACATTGCGCGGCTCCTTGTAGAATTCGACGATGGCGCGCGCCACGACCTCGCCGATACCCTCGATGGCGTTGAGATCGTTCCAGGCGTCGCCGGCAAGCGCTTCGGCCTCCCGCATGCCCGTCTCAAAGGCCGCATAGGTGCCGTAGGAGCGCGCCAAGAGCTTCGCCGTGGTCTCGCCGACATGGCGGATGCCGAGCGCGTAGATGAAGCGGTGGAGCGCAATGCTGCGCCGTTCGGTGATCGCCGCATAGAGCTTGCCGACGCTGACCTTGCCGAAGCCATCAATATTCTCCAGCTTGGTCAGCGATTGCTGCTGACGCTTCTCCAGCGTGAAGATATCGGGCGCAGTGCGGATCTGCAGGGACGCGTCCTCGTTTTCGAAGAAGAAGTCGATCTGCTTCGAACCGAGCCCTTCTATATCGAAGGCGTTGCGCGAAACGAAGTGCTTCAGATGCTCCGTCGCCTGCGCCCGGCAGATGAAGCCGCCGGTGCAGCGGGTGACCGAATCGAGCTTGCCGGTCTTCTCATGTCTTTCACGCACCGCATGCGAACCGCAGACCGGGCAGGTCTTCGGAAATTCATAGGGCCTGGCCTCGGCCGGGCGCTTCTCCATGACGACGTCGAGCACCTGCGGGATCACATCACCGGCGCGCTGCACGATGACGGTATCGCCGATGCGGATATCGTGCTCGTCGTCGCGGATGCGCTCGCCGCCATTGCCGATGCCCCTGATGTAATCCGCGTTGTGCAACGTCGCATTGGTGACGACCACGCCACCGACGGTGATCGGCGTCAAACGTGCGACCGGTGTCAGGGCGCCGGTGCGGCCGACTTGGATGTCGATATTCTCGACGATCGTGAAAGCCTGCTCCGCCGGAAACTTGTGCGCCGTCGCCCAGCGCGGCGAACGCGAGCGGAAGCCGAGACGGGCCTGCAGCTCGAGACTGTCGACCTTGTAGACGACGCCGTCGATATCGTAGTCGAGATCCGGGCGCTCGAGACCGATCTCGTCATAATGCGACAGGATGTCGGCGACCGAGTTCAATCGCTTCATCAGCGGATTGACGGGAAAACCCCAGCCCTTGAAGGTCTGCACCATCCCAAATTGCGTGTCGGCGGGCATTTCCGACATCTCGCCCCAGGCGTAGGCTAAGAATTTCAGCTTGCGGCTCGCCGTCACCTTGGCATCGAGCTGGCGCAGCGATCCGGCCGCCGTATTGCGCGGATTGACATAGGTCTGCTTGCCCTCCGCCTCCATCTGCCGGTTCAGCGCCAGGAAGTCGCTCTTGGCCATATAGACTTCGCCGCGGATCTCCACGACCGAGGGCACCCCTTTCGGCAGCTCATTGGGGATCTCGGCGATGGTTCGGATGTTGGCGGTGACATTCTCGCCCGTCGTGCCGTCGCCGCGCGTTGCAGCTGTCACCAGCCTGCCGTTCTCGTAACGGATCGACATCGAGAGACCGTCGATCTTCGGCTCGGCGGTAAAGGCGATCGACTGGTCCGGCAGCCGGCCGAGGAAGCGATAGACGCCAGCGACGAAATCCTGCACGTCCTCCTGCGAGAAGGTGTTGTCGAGCGACAGCATCGGCCGTGCGTGAACAACGGGCGAGAAAGTGACAGAGGGTGCTGCGCCGACGTGCCGCGATGGGCTGTCTTCGCGGATCAGCTCGGGAAAACGCACTTCCAGCGCATCGTTGCGGCGCTTCAGCGCGTCGTAATCGGCATCCGAAATCTCCGGCCGGTCCTTGCCGTGGTAGAGCGCATCGTGATGAGCAATCTCCTTTGCCAGCCGTTCAAGCTCGGCGGCAGCCTCTTCGATCGTCAACGTGTCGACGGCGGAACCTTCGGTGGACATGGAACATCACTCCAGAGAATCTGGTCAGAAAATCTGGATTGTTTTTAGAGCAAAATTGCCGGATGAAAAGAGAGGCTGCGGTCCTTCGAAAGGAAGATCGGTCTACCTGGCCTATTCCCAATCCACGGCATTGCGCAGCCGGATGCCGCTGACATGCAGGCTGCTGTTCCAGAGACCCTTCAACGGCCGCAGGCTATCGACCACCCGAAGCTCCACCCCGCGCGGCCCAAACTCCTGCTCGAGCCGCGAGATGGCAGTCCTTTCCACGGGAATGACGCCTCTGCGGGACACCCACATGCCAGCATCCCCCAGATCCTCGAAGCCCTCGGCCGGCATCTCGTAACGGTGGATCGTCTCCGCTTCGAGCCTTTCCGACCAATGGCGCTCGACGTAGGCGACGGCCCGCCAGTCACCGAGCCAGTGCCGCCGTTCGACCTCCGACGTATCGGCTGTCGCCCAGAGCAGGATGCGGGGGCAATCGCGCGGAAAGAGATACATGAAATCATGATCGGCATCGATTGCCCAGACGAGCGGACCGTTCAGCCAATCCCGGCCGGGCGCGCGGGCGGAGGGAATGCGAACCGGGCGCGGTTCGAACGCTACGATACCGGGATCGTCGCTGAAATGGAAAAGTCGCATGGCTTGAGCTCGCCGCCGATCGGGAAGCTTCAGCGCATATCGCGATGCGCGATGATTGTCATCCCGCCTGCCCGAGCCGAAAGAACGTCGGAAGAAAAATCAGCCGTTGCCGGCCAGCAGCCGCTTCGCCGCCGCCCTCGCCTCTTCGGTGACCGAAGCCCCGGCCAGCATACGGGCGATCTCCTCGGTGCGGTCCTTCTGCGCCATCGTCGCCACACGCGTGGCAATCTTTTCCGAACCGTCGGCCGACGGTCCCTTGGAGATCAAGAGATGTGTCGCCGCCCGCGCCGCGACCTGCGGCGCATGCGTGACCGACAGCACCTGCACCCGCTCCGACAGCCGCTTCAGCCGCTGGCCGATCGCATCGGCCACCGCACCGCCGACGCCGGTATCGATTTCGTCGAAGACAAGCGTCGGGGCCGATCCGCGATCGGCGAGCGCCACCTTCAGCGCCAGCAGGAAACGCGAGAGTTCGCCGCCGGAGGCAACCTTCATGATCGAGCCCGGCCGCGTGCCGGGATTGGTCTGGACGTGGAACTCGACCACATCGATGCCTTCAGCCAGAGCCTCGTGCGCATCCGTGGTGATCTCGACCATGAAACGGGCCCGTTCGAGCTTCAGCGCCGGCAGTTCGGCCATGACGGCCCCAGCCAGTGCGGTGCCGGCATGATGGCGCTTGTCGGAGAGCGAGCGCGCCGCCGCATCGTAATTTTCCCGGGCCAGGCCGACCTCGGCGTCGAGCCGCGCAAGCCGCTCCTCGCCCGCGTCGAGATCGGCAAGATCGGCGATCATGCGCACGGCAAGCGCCGGCAGCTCGGTGACGGGCACGGAATATTTGCGCGAGGCGGCCCTGAGCGCGAAAAGCCGCTCCTCCACCCGCTCCAGCTCTCTCGGATCGTATTCGGTCTTGCGCAGTGCCGCCTCGACTTCCATCTGCGCGTTGGAAAGCTGATCGAGCGCGGCATCGAGCAGCGTCACGGTGTCTTCGAGCAGTCCCGGCGCCTCATGGCTCTTGCGCTCCAGCCGGCGCACCAGCGAGGCGATATGGGGCACCGGCGAGGCATTGCCGTTCAGGAATTCGGACGCCTCGGCGATATCGCCGGCGATTCGCTCGGCCTTCATCATCTTCTGCCGGCGATCGGCGAGCTCTTCCTCCTCGCCATCCTGCGGCGAGAGCTTCTCGAGTTCCTCGACGGAAGAGCGCAGGTAATCGGCTTCGCGCGCCGCGCTTTCCACCTTCTCGCGGTGCTTCTTCAGCGTCCGCTCGCTGTCGCGCCACAGGCGATAGAGCCTGGAGACCTCCGAAACCTCGTCAGTGAGGCCGGCAAAGGCATCGAGCAGCGTGCGGTGGGCATTGGTGTCGACAAGGGCGCGATCGTCGTGCTGGCCGTGGATTTCGACCAGCATCTGACCGGCCTGGCGCATCAGCTGCACGCTGACCGGCTGGTCGTTGACATAGGCCTTGGTGCGCCCGTCCGCCGATTGCAGGCGGCGGAAGATCAGGTCGCCCTCGTCGTCGATGCCGTTTTCACGCAGGAGCATGCGGGCGCTGTGTTCCATGCCGACGTCGAACACCGCCGTCACCTGGCCCTTGTCCTCGCCATGGCGCACCAGGCCGCCGTCGCCGCGCCCGCCGAGCGCCAGCGACAGACTGTCGAGCAGGATGGATTTGCCTGCCCCAGTCTCGCCTGTCAGCACGGAGAGGCCGGTCTCGAAGGCAAGATCCAGCCGCTCGATCAGGACGATATCGCGGATCGAAAGCTGGATCAGCATTGGCCTCAGGAACCGAGAAGAAGTTTCTTGCCCGCTGCGGCGATCCACGAGCCCTTGTTTTCACGCGGCTCGGCACCGCCGTTCTGCAGCAGCTTGTAGGAATCAGCGTACCACTGGCTGTCGGGATAATTGTGACCGAGAACGGCAGCGGCTGTCTGCGCCTCGTCGACGATGCCCATGGCATAATAAGCTTCGACGAGACGCGCCAAGGCCTCTTCGATCTGGTTCGTATTCGGATATTTCTCGACGACGATGCGGAAGCGCGAGATCGCGGCGAGATATTCCTTCCGCTCCATGTAATACCGGCCGATCTGCATTTCCTTGCCGGCGAGCTGGTCGCGCGCGAAACGGATCTTGGCCTGTGCGTCGTCGACATATTCGGAGTTCGGATAGTTGTCGACGACGGCCTGCATCGCCTCGATCGTCTTGGCCGAGGCGCGCTGGTCCTGCGTCACGTCGACGATCTGCTTGGAATAGGTGAGACCGATCAGATACTGCACATAGGCGGCATCCTGGGACTTCGGATATTGCGACATGTAGCGGTTGCCGGAAGCAAGCGCATCGTCCAGGCGGCCTTGGCGGTATTTGACGAAGGTGCTCATCACAAGCGCCTTGCGCGCCCATTCGGAGAACGGGTTCTCGCGGTCGATCGCGTCGAACTTGCGCCCCGCTTCCGCCATGTTGCCGGCCTTCATATTGGCAAGGCCTTGCGTGTAGAGCACGTCGGGCGGATCGGTTTCGAGGCCGAGCTTGGTGATGTCGATATCGGGGTCCGACTGGCAACTGGAGATCAAGGCGCCTGCGCTGAGCACCAGAAGCGATGCGAACAAAGCACGCGCTGTCTTCATCATACCTTCAGATCCTGCATAACCCATTCGAAAAAACCCCACTGCCGCCGCTCGCTCCACGGCAGCCACGCCTCGCTGGCGTTTCTAGCCACAAATGTGCATCAAGA
Organism: Rhizobium sp. BT-226; assembly: GCF_025847085.2. Taxonomy (NCBI): domain Bacteria; kingdom Pseudomonadati; phylum Pseudomonadota; class Alphaproteobacteria; order Hyphomicrobiales; family Rhizobiaceae; genus Rhizobium; species Rhizobium sp. BT-226. Next base: position 1,360,054 of record NZ_JAOYTI010000001.1, read on the forward strand.
GCAACGCAATGATAAGGCATTAACGCATTTTTGTGGCAGCAGCCGCAGAAATGACCGGCTTTTCAACTTCTTCCCGACCTGTGGCGGCCGAGCATCGGTCTATTGCCGCAGACGCGGCCGGACATAAAAAAACCGCCTCCGGGAAAGAGGCGGCCTGGTCTTGAGAATATGCTGGAGGTCATGCCGACCAGGGAGCGAATTCCGAAGCACTGACCGCGATCAGTTCGCGGGCAGCGACGCGCTGGCGCGGCGTCGACGTTTCGACCACCTCGTAGGCGGAGGGATCGGCGAGCAGCGCCTTCAGCGCATTGGCGTTCATCTTGTGACCACCGCGATAGGAACGGTAGCAGCCGATGAACTGGGCGCCGGCAAGCGAGAGATCGCCGACGGCATCGAGCGCCTTGTGGCGGACGAATTCGTCCTTGGCGTAACGCAGTCCTTCGACGTTGATGACGGTGTTGTCGTCCGAGATGACAACGGAGTTTTCGAGTGAGGAGCCGAGCGCGTGGCCCGACGCCCAGAGACGCTCGACATCGCGCATGAAGCCGAAGGTGCGGGCGCGGGAAAGCTCGGTCTTGAAGACGGCGGCGGTCATGTCGCCGGCCCACTTCTGCCGGCCGATCAGCGGGCAATCGAAATCGATCTCGACTTCGAAGCGCGTGCCGTCATAGGGGCGGAATTCGCTCCAGGAGCCGCCATGCTCGATTCGCACCGGCTTGGTGATACGGATATAGCGGCGCTTGACGCCGAGCGAGACGAGACCGACCTGCTCGATCGCCTCGACGAAGGGCAGCGAGCTGCCGTCCATGATCGGCATTTCGGAGCCCTGCACCTCGATCACCACATTGTCGAGGCCGAGCGCATAGACGGCGGCCATGACATGCTCGATCGTCGCGACCGAATGGGTCGGCGAGAATCCGAGCACAGTGCAGAGGTCGGTATTGCCGACCTGCGAGGAGACGGCCTTGAGTTCGGTGATGTCGCCATTGTCATGCAGGCGCTGGAAAACGACGCCGGTGTCCGATTCGGCCGGATTGAGGGTGATCGAGACTTCCGCGCCAGAATGGACCCCGGTGCCCGAAAGCGTCACGGGACGCGATACCGTCGTTTGAAAACCCAGCAAGCCAATCGCCATAAATTCTGCCTTTTATTCTTCCGTACCGGCGGTCTGTCCGATCGGCACGGTCATCGTTCATTCTGCAGCCGGAGCCGAAAGGTCTCCTGGGGCAGTTTCATTGCACCATACTTACGTGCGCCGGCGCGCCAATCCAAATCACTGTTTCTTTCGCTTTGTTACGAAGTCACGCGATTGAAATTGCTCGCGAATCGCAGGCTGAAAAACAGCAATGCCCGGGACCTTGATCCCGGGCATAAACGGTGCCGAAGCACGGCCTCAGTTCGACTGGCGACGCAGGAATGCCGGGATTTCCAGCTGGTCGTCTTCTTGCATCATCCGGGCCTGCGGAACTGCCCGGCCCTGGTCGTCGAGGTTGCCGCGGCGCGGTGCGTAGAGGCTTGCCTCGGGCGACAGCGGACGGCGCTGCTGCGAAGCGGCCGGCGGTGCTGCGGTCATATCGGCGGCAACGGCGTCGTCGTCGCGGCGGCCAAGCGAATTGGTGATTCGCTTGAGCAGGCCCATCGGGCCGCGCTCGTCCGCCGCGTGCGCGGAAGCCGGCTGCGTGCGGTGGTCGAGTTCGGCCTGGACGACCGGCGGGAAATCCTCAACCTTGGGCATGCGCACCGGTTCGGCCTGGCGGATGGTCGGCTCCTGCCGGACCGGCTGCTGCTGGACCGGCTGACTTATGACCGGCTGGCTCATGACGGGCGCCGGAGCCTGCTGCTGCACCTGAGGACGCATTGCCGGAGCTTCCGGCGCAGGCGCGAAGATCTTGCTCTGCGGACGGAAGGTTTCCTGCTGTGCCGCTGGCTGCTGCAGCGGTGCGGCAGCACGCGGGGCCGGAATTTCGAGCTCGCGTTCCATCTCGGCTTCGCGGATGGTCTGCGCGATCGGATCCATGGCCTTCGGTGCCTGCATCACGGGGGCAGGCTGAACTGCGGCCGCTGCCGGAGCAACAGCCGCGGAAGGACGGATAGCGGGCCTTGCGGCCGGCTGGAGGTTGCGCTCGGCGGCTTCGTTCATCGCCCGGTCGATGCCGGTTGCGACGACCGAGACGCGGATGATGCCTTCGAGCGATTCGTCGAAGGTGGCGCCGAGGATGATGTTGGCGTCAGGATCGACTTCCTCGCGGATGCGGGTCGCGGCTTCGTCGACTTCGAAGAGGGTGAGGTCGCGACCGCCGGTGATGGAGATCAGCAGGCCCTGGGCGCCCTTCATCGAGGTTTCGTCGAGCAGCGGGTTGGCGATAGCAGCCTCTGCGGCCTGCAGCGCGCGGCCGGAGCCGGAGGCTTCGCCAGTGCCCATCATCGCGCGGCCCATTTCGCGCATCACCGAGCGGACGTCGGCGAAGTCGAGGTTGATGAGGCCTTCCTTGACCATCAGGTCGGTGATGCAGGCAACGCCCGAATAGAGAACCTGGTCGGCCATGGCGAAGGCATCGGCGAAGGTCGTCTTGTCGTTGGCGATGCGGAAGAGGTTCTGGTTCGGAATGACGATCAGCGTATCGACAGACTTCTGCAGTTCCTGGATGCCCATCTCGGCCAGACGCATGCGGCGCCCGCCTTCGAAATGGAACGGCTTGGTGACGACGCCGACGGTCAGGATGCCCTTGTTACGGGCGGCCTGTGCGACAACGGGAGCAGCACCTGTGCCGGTGCCGCCGCCCATGCCGGCGGTGACGAAGCACATATGCGTGCCGTTCAGGTGATCGACGATCTCGTCGATGCACTCCTCGGCGGCCGCGCGGCCGACTTCCGGCTGCGAGCCGGCACCGAGGCCTTCGGTGACATTGACGCCGAGCTGGATGATGCGCTCAGCCTTCGTCATCGTCAGCGCCTGCGCATCCGTGTTGGCGACGACGAAGTCGACGCCCTGGAGGCCGGCGGTGATCATGTTGTTGACGGCATTGCCGCCGCCGCCGCCAACGCCGAACACGGTGATGCGCGGCTTCAGCTCTGTGATGTCAGGCTTTTGCAGCTTGATGGTCATGGTACCTGTTCCTTCTCTCTCTGGCCGCATCGCCACGCCGGCCAATTACTCAATTTCAGAAACTTTCCTTCAGCCACTGGCCCATCCGGGCAATGCGGCTGTTATTTCCCCCAAGCGACATGAGCAGACCGCTCTGTGACGCATGTGTCTCCATGTCCGCGACCTGCGGATAAATCATCAGGCCGACGGCCGTCGAAAAGGCCGGGCCCTTGGCCGCCGTCGGCAGCCCCGAGACGCCCATCGGACGGCCGATGCGGACGTTGCGGGCAAGGATGCGCCGCGCCACGTCGGCAAGGCCGGTCAACTGGCTCGCCCCGCCGGTCAGCACGACGCGCTTGCCGACGATCGGGCTGAAGCCCGAACGCTGGATACGGTCGCGGATCAGTTCCATCGTCTCTTCGATTCGGGCCGACACGATGCGCGAAACCAGCGCCCGCGGCACTTGCGACGGCTGGTCGCGATCGTCCTCGCCGATTGGCGGGATCGAGATCAACTCGCGCTCGTCGGAGGAATTCGAAAGGGCCGACGCATGCACGACCTTCAGCCGCTCAGCATCCTCGATGCGGGTCGAAAGGCCGCGCGCCAGGTCGGTGGTGACGTGATGGCCGCCGAGGCCGACGGCATCCGTATGAACGAGCTTGCCTTCGGCAAAGACCGAGATCGTCGTCGTGCCGCCGCCCATGTCGATCGCCGCGCAGCCGAGCTCGACCTCGTCATCGACGAGAGCAGCAAGGCCCGATGCATAGGGCGTCGCAACGATGCCCTCGACCGACAGATGCGCACGATTGACGCTAAGCTCGAGGTTCTTCAGTGCCGAGCGCTCCGCAGTGACGACATGCATGTCGACGCCGAGCGCATCGCCATACATCGCCAGCGGATCGCGGATGCCGCGCTCTCCGTCGAGCGAGAAGCCGGTCGCCAGCGAATGCAGCACCGAACGGTCCTGGCGCAGCGACTGCTGGCAGGCGGCCGACAGTACCTTCTTCAGATCGTTGAGCTCGACTTCCTGGCCGCCAAGATCGATTGTCGCTGTGTAGATGTCGCTGCCGAGGCGGCCGGCCGTCAGGTTGACGATCAGGCTCTCGACGGTCAGCCCCGCCATGCGCTCGGCCGCATCGACGGCAAGACGGATGACGCCTTCCAGCGCGTCGAGATCGGCGATAACGCCGGTCTTGATGCCACGGGAACGCTGGTGGCCGATGCCGATGATCTCGATATTGTGTGTGCGGCCCGGCAGGATCTGACTTTCCTCGCGCGGCGTCAACCGGCCGATCATGCAGACGACCTTGGTCGAGCCGATGTCGAGCACCGAAACGACATGCGACCGCTTCGACGAAAGCGGCTTCAGGCGCGGCAATCCGAAATGGGATGAACCGAACAAGCTCATATATTCTGCCCCGCCTTCTTCAATTCTTTCGTACGCTCCGTCACTGCCGTCTGCCTGCGGATCGCCGCCTCCGGCGTCAGCTGGATCGCGGTTCTGTCGGCCAGCCTGAGATCGACTGCGGCAATATCTCGCTCCAGCAGCTGGTGCTCCTTGTCGAACTTCGAAAGCGTCGCCAGTGCCTGGTCGATACCGTCTTCCGGCAGTTTGACGACGACGCCGTTATCCATATGCAGGTCCCAGCGACGACCGGATATCCAGACATAGGCCTTCACGCGGGCCTTCACGTCGGGCCACTTCGAGAAGGCGTCCTCCAGTGAAGCCGCCGCCGTTTCGGCATCGCGGCCGACGACGAGCGGCAGCGCCGAAAACTTGTTGTCGCGCAGCGGCGCAATAACACTGCCGTTCTTCTCGATCAGGGAAAGCTCCTGCCCGTGCTGCCAGATCGCATAGGCCTGGCGCTCCTTGAGCTTCACCTCGATCGTTTTCGGATAAATCTTTCGGACTTCGACATTTTCCACCCAGGGAAGATGCGCGATCTTCCGGCGGGCGGCATCGACGTCGAGGGCGACCAGTGAGGTCGTGCCGTCAAGGCCGATCAGCTGCAGGATCTCGATTTCGGAGGTCTCCGCATTGCCGGAGACATTCACGTCCTCGATCGCAAAACCCGCGGCCGTCGTCGTCGCCTGCGCGACGGCTTCGGTGTGACCGCCGAGCGACATGCCGTAAAGCCCCGTCGCACCCAAGAAAGCGAGCGCCGAGACCGTGCCCGTATGAACAGGAATATAGATGCGGCCGCCGCAGAGGCTGATCAGGAAGCGCGTGATCCGGCGCAGCGGACGCGGCAGCACGAACCGCTCTTCGGCTTCCATGATCGGAAGCACGGCATGATGGCTGGGGCGCCCAATCCTCTTGACCGTCAACGCAAACAAGACGCGTCCTCCACCATCCACCGGAGAAACTGACCAAATGAATAGCCGGCATGACCGGCCATTTCGGGCACGAGCGAGGTTGCAGTCATACCTGGCTGGGTATTGACCTCCAGCCAGATGATTTCGCCGTCTTCGGAGAAACGATCGTCGTAACGAAAGTCGGACCGACTGACGCCGCGACAACCGATTGCCTGATGCGCCCTTAGGGACAATGTTTGTATTTTTTGGTAAATATTCGGTGAAATTTTCGCGGGGATGACGTGTTTTGAACCGCCTGCCGCATACTTGGAGTCGTAATCATAAAAATTGTGTCCCTGCGGCACCACTTCCGTGACGCCGAGCGGAGTTTCACCCATGACGCCGCAGGTGAGTTCGCGACCATAGATATAGCGCTCGACGATCACTTCCTCGCCGTAACGCCACTCGGGCGAGCTGACGATCTGTGGCGGATGCGCCTGATCTTCCGTGACGATGACGACGCCGAAGCTCGACCCCTCGCGGACAGGCTTGACCACATAGGGCGGCTTCATCGGATGCGTCGAGGGAAAGGCGAAACGGTTGACCACCTGCGATTCGGCGACCGGAATACCGGCAGCGGCGGCAACGAGCTTCGCCTTATCCTTGTCCATCGCAAGCGCCGAGGCAAGCACGCCCGAATGCGTATAGGGGATCTCGAGATATTCCAGGATGCCCTGAATGGTGCCATCCTCGCCGAACGGGCCGTGAAGCGCATTGAAGACGACATCGGGCTTCAGCGCGGCAAGCTTCTCGGAAACGTCGCGCGTCACGTCGATGCGCGTCACGTCGAAGCCCTCTGCCTCGAGAGCTTCTGCGCAAGCCTTTCCCGAGGAAAGGCTGACAGGCCTTTCCGAGGAAAATCCGCCCATCAGGACAGCGACATGCTTGCGACTCATCAACACCCCCAAAAATAACTTTCATTTTCGAAATCGACGCTTGCGCGAAGCTGTCTGCGCCGTTTCAGGCCTTTGTCCGACCTGGGTGCATTAGAGCATCATTATGGTTAATGAAGTGTTTACTTTCGTTAACTTCGTATTGCCGCGCCCCTGATTTTTTAACCCTCTCGTCTTCGGGATTGCCAGATCGAAGATGCCGCCGATCCGCGAAAACAGAAAAACCCGCACGAAAAAACCGCGCGGGCTCAATGGGATAGCTCGGTATCTTACAGTCAGTCGGCGTCGTCGAGGAATTTCCAAACGAGCCCACCGAGCGCCCCACCTGCGAGCGGCGCAATCCAGAACAGCCAGAGCTGCTGCAGCGCCCAGCCGCCGACGAAAAGCGCCTGGCCGGTGGAACGGGCCGGATTGACCGAGGTATTCGTCACGGGGATGGAAACGAGATGGATCAGCGTCAGCCCGAGGCCGATGGCAAGCGGCGCGAAGCCCGCAGGCACCCGGCTGCTGGTCGATCCCAAGATGATGATCAGGAAGAACATGGTGAGCAGCACTTCGATCAGCAGCGCGGAAAGCAGTGAATAACCGCCCGGAGAATGATCGCCATATCCGTTGGCGGCAAAGCCGCCGAGTTCGAAACCCGCCTTGCCGCTGGCGATGAGATAAAGCAGCGCCGCCGCGGCGACGGCGCCGACAACCTGCGTGACGATATAGGGAACGAGGCGCGCCGCCGGAAACCGTCCGGCAACCGTAAGGCCGAGCGAGACCGCGGGATTGAAATGACCGCCCGAAATGCCGCCCACGGCATAAGCCATGGTGAGCACGGTCAGACCGAACGCAAAGGCCACGCCGACAAAACCTATTCCAAGCTCGGGATAGGCCGCGGCCAGCACGGCACTGCCGCATCCGCCGAAGACCAGCCAGAACGTGCCGAGAAATTCGGCAACAAGACTCTTTTGCATGGATATCTCCTCTGCCCTCAACCAGAGGGTTAGCAATGAATCTGTTACAATTCGATTCCGGTCAAGCACCCGGGCGCCGCCGTCGCAAGCCTCGCGCAAGGAAGGAAAACCCAAGGATTTGAAATGACACCGGGGGATGCGGGCCGGTAACGCATGCGGGCCGCGTCCCCTGTACCGACTGCATGTTTTGACATTTTCTCGGATCTGAAATTGCGTTAAGACCCGCGAGCCTCCCAAGGCGCTTCATAAAAATATTGATTGGAATGAAAATGACAGACGCGATCTCCGCATCGCCGACTCCTGCCTCGAACAGCGCGCAAGTCAATTCTCCGGCTCGCGTCCTTATCGCCAGCCTCGTCGGCACCACCATCGAATTCTTCGACTTCTACGTCTACGCGACGGCAGCCGTCCTCGTCTTCCCGCATCTCTTCTTCCCGGCAAGCGATTCGAACGCCGCAACGCTGCAGTCGCTCGTCACCTTCTCGATCGCCTTCTTCGCCCGCCCCATTGGCGCCGTGGTTTTCGGCCATTTCGGCGATCGCATCGGCCGCAAGGCGACGCTCGTCGCCGCGCTGATGACGATGGGGCTTTCGACCGTCCTGATCGGCATGCTGCCGGGCTATGATGCGATCGGCATCGCAGCACCCTTGTTGCTGGCGCTTTGCCGCTTCGGTCAGGGCCTCGGCCTCGGCGGCGAATGGGGTGGCGCCGTTCTGCTTGCCACCGAAAACGCTCCTCCCGGCAAGCGCAGCTGGTATGCCATGTTCCCACAGCTCGGCGCTCCGATCGGCTTCATCCTCTCCTCCGGCTTCTTCCTCATCCTGGCGGAAACGATGAGCAATGAGGATTTCCTCGACTACGGATGGCGCATTCCCTTCATCGCCAGCCTCGCCCTCGTCGCCGTCGGCCTCTATGTCCGCTTGAAGATCGCCGAGACGCCGGAATTCCGCAAAGCTGTCGAAAAGCACGAGCGCGTCGCCGTGCCGATCGAGGTGGTCTTCCGCAACCATATGCGCAGCCTGATCCTCGGCACCTTCATCGCCGTTGCGACCTTCGTGCTGTTCTACCTGATGACGGTCTTCACCCTCTCCTGGGGTACGACACCCCTGGAAAAGGGTGGGCTCGGTTACTCCCGCGAGCAGTTCCTGGTCGTCCAGCTCGTCGGCGTCGCCTTCTTCGGCCTGACGATCCCGCTCTCCGGCTGGCTCTCCGACATCTATTCGCGCCGCGTCATCCTGACGCTGACGACGATCGCCATTGCGATCTTCGGCTTCTTCTACGCGACGCTGTTGACGAGCGGCCTGACCGGCGCCTACCTGTGCTCGATCATCGGCCTCGCCTTGATGGGCTTCACCTATGGTCCGATCGGTGCGGCCCTCGCCGCCCCCTTCCCAACTATGGTGCGCTATACCGGCGCCTCGATGACCTTCAACCTCGGCGGCATCTTCGGCGCTTCGCTGGCGCCTTACATCGCCACCTGGCTCGCCACGCACTACAGCCTGGACTATGTCGGCTACTACCTCGCCGCCTCCGCAGTGATATCGCTCATCTGCATCCTGCTATCGGGCCGCGAAGAAGTCTGAGCCACCGGCCACACAAACGCAAAAGCCGCGATGCTTGTCGCGGCTTCAGACTGCTGACAAACCCCTGGCCTTGGCTGGGGGTTTGTCAGCAGTAATAGGTCGCCTTCACCCTCGTCGACGGACACTATTTCTGCAGCTTGCTCCGTGCAGAGGGGCGGCTACCGCAACATTCCTTGAGGTTCTTCCCTGAACCGCAAGGACATGGATCTTTGCTCCTGCGCTGCAGGCGACCGATCAGGGGGAGAATAGCCGCGGTCGGCAAAAATTCGGCGACAAGAGTAAACAACTTGGCTGAAATGCCGGGGACAACGCGGCGACGGCCGGAGTTGAAACCGCTCCAGGCCCGCTCAGCGACATATTCAGCGTCCAACTTGGGCAATATCTTGAAGAGAGCCGCCCGATTCGCGCCCGCCTTTTCAAGGAATTCGGTGGATACCGGTCCGGGCGCGACACATGTCACGGTAACGCCAAAGCGGCGCACTTCCTGATGGAGCGCGTCCGAAAAAGAGTGCACGAAACCCTTGCTTGCGTAATACAAGGCCATGTACGGCCCGGGAACGAGACCTGCTATGGAGCCGAGATTGATCACGCCGCCACGTCCGCGCGCCAGCATTCCAGGCAGGAAGCGAAGGGTCATGTCGGTCAGGGCGCGTATATTGAGATCGATGATCCCAATCTGATCTTTGACGGGGAGTAACGTTGCTGCGCCTCGCAGACCATACCCGGCACTGTTGACCAGGACGCCGCAAACCAAATCGTTGGCAGTCAGAAAAGCCTCGAGACGCGCTGACGCATCGGCTGCGAGAAGATCCAGCTCGAACGTGAACGCCTCACCACCGGCCTGCTGTACGTCGACCGCCGCCGCAGCGAGGCCCTCAGGCGAACGCGCGACGAGTACGACGACATTGCGTTCACGTGCCGCAACCTTTGCGATTGCTCGTCCAATGCCACGGGAAGCACCGACCACGACGACAGCCAAACGGGGCTCACTGTGCGGGGTCATTTCGATGTCCCTGCCGCCGACATGATGGCAGGAATACCGCTTTGGGCGAGGTTTCTCACTTCGTCGGCGATCTCGCAGTTCAAGATTCTTTCGAACCGCTCTAACGCCCGAGCGACATTCGCTCCATCCATGACCCTGTGGTCATAGTGGATGCGGACAGCAACCGATCCGTCCTCGTCGATTGGACCGTAGTTGAGAAGTGTGGTCAGTGGAGTGAGCGGGTTGAGGGACTCCGCTCCCAGGCCTGAATAGACAGACAATTGGAACGTGCCGAAATAGCGCGCACGCTTCCGCCCGATATTGAGCCCGAGCCACATGAGCAGCCACCTCACAGGGGCAGGTGCGCGAGCAAGCTTCAGAGAGCGCCGAAACTCCTTGATCTCCAGAACCGGAAGTGACCTCGCTGCGCGGATCAGCGTTTCTAGCTGGGAAATGGAGCGTTGCTCGGGACCTTTGATGATGCTCAGCAGAACGACCCGCTCTCCCTCATGCTCGCGCTCATGGGCAATTGAGGCCACACTGGCCGGATATTCATAGAGCTGCGGCCTTGGAAACTTGATATAAGCGCGCCGCAATTCGGGAATTTCTTGAGAGAGCAGGGCGTATCCCTTCAAGAAAAGCACCGTCCAGGACGGCCGGGCATCCGTTCCGTCTCTGGCATCGAGGAGAGGCCGAAGGTTCATTTGCCGCTGGACCGTCACACGTGGCACCCCGATCGAGAATCTCATCAGATCTCCGACAAGTCGTCGCGATGCCGAGAGCTTGATCGTTCGGCCTCTCATCTTGCCACCTCTAGTAAAGATAAGGGATGATGCGCTTGGTCTTCGCCATATACGCGTGGTATTGCGGGCCGAAAACTTCCAACATCATACGTTCTTCCTTGTCCACCCTTAGGAAGAATAGAACGGTGAAGCCGATTAGGCCTGCCATGCCTGCCACCCAGTTCGACAGCAAAAACGCTTGTGAAAGACCCATCAGAAGGAACGACGTGTACATGGGGTGGCGGACAAGAGAGTATGGGCCAGCGCATATCAATTCGTGCTGCTGACGGATCTCCAGCGTAATCGACCAGTTTCGTCCTAATTGCTTGTGGGTTCTTCGAAAGACCCACATTGCGGTACAGAACAGTATTGCCCCGATCACGACGGCCCACAAATGAGGTGTATAGTCGGCGGCTTCGGGAATGCCGGTCGCGACGTAGAATCCCGGCACGATCGCAAGTCCGGCGAGAGCTGCCGCAAGCCCGACCGCCTCAGAACCGGTACGGCGGTTGCTGACGACCGGCACTCGCTTTGCGCGGCGCTCAAATGGGTATCGAATGATGCACCATGCAACAATTCCGAGAACCCAGACGACCTCGCCGACGACGGCTGCTGATAAGTTCAAATCAAGTCACCAGAACCTTTCCATGATCGGCCTTCCGCGATCGCCAACGCGTGTCTTGGATGCCCGCACGCATCAACCTGTATTCATCTCCCGCAGGGTTGCAATGAATTGTTGCGGCCTTAGCCAAATGCCGGGCGCCTTATAACCCATGTGCCGTGCGATATCCGCCACAAAGGCGTTGCAATTATAAACCGTTGCCTCCCAGAGATGAGTGGTTGCCTGCAGTTTGCGTATATACGCAACTGTGTCGCTATATTCATCATCAGTCAGCATCACACGCCAGCTTGCCGACCTGTACTGCTCTTCCAGGTCACCATCCGTTGCTCCGGTCGAGGCCGGAACGGGTATGAAATGGCCTAATACATAGGGCGCGGCATTGTCAGAAGCTGGCGCAAGTCCGGCGACTTCGGGATTGATCATCTTTCCGTTCTTATCCGCCCGCCCAAAAACGACGTAGGTGTGGCCGTAGGTCAGCGCATAGCGTGAGCGGAATTCGATGAAATACCGATTTGATTTGTTTTCAGCCGCATTGGTTGGAGCTACGCCTCTGCCATTCGACGTATAATGCGGTAGAGGCCTTTTGTCTTCTGTCTGGCATGACGATGCCATGACCGCCAACGTAATAACTAGCGACACACCGCCTCTTCCAAGCGCCATCACTAAGCTCCATATGCAGGCCCTGAGGAATGGGAGCCCGAAGTCAGCATATAAAAGGCCACTCGTGCGCTGTGAGTTGCGAAGGAGCGCAAGCCTGGCGGTTTATGGTGTAAGAAGAGGAAGGGTCTATGTGACCCTTCCTAAATTTCAAACGCGATATGCTACTTGTAGACTGCTTCTGCCGGCGGTGGGGCCTTCCCCTTGCCTTTGCCAATCGACCCGCAAGCACTCAGATTGGCCACCGCAAACATTGCAACGATCACGACTAGAATTCTGCTCATCATGAAGTCCTCTCCTCATCATGGGATAGCTTTTTGAGGGCTACACCTTAAAGTTTAGCGACAATCAGCACCCTGGATAGGGCAGATATGATGCAACATGCAACGAATCTACATTAGCAGATACCTATTGCTATGACCAACCCTGCGATTTTAAATGGTAAACACCATCAGATGACAATGACGCGCGTACCTACGCGTGTACGAGAGTACAGGTCGACGATGTTTGCGTTCGTCAAGCGAATACACCCATTCGAAACTGCACGGCCTATCGACCAGGGGGCATTCGTTCCGTGCAACCGGAACAGGGTATCTTGTCCATCTTGGTAGAGGTAGAGGGCCGCTGCACCGAGAGGGTTGAGCGGTCCTCCCGGTATCCCGTCGGCATATTGGGCCAGCCGGGGTTTGCGCTGAATCATGTCATTGGTGGGCTTCCACGAAGGCCACTCTGCCTTATGGCCGATGGTGGCCTCACCCTTGAAACTCAGTCCTTCCTCTCCGACGGCAACGCCATAGCGAGTCGCCAGTCCGCCTGCCTCCACGAAGTAAAGGTAGCGGCTCGCCGTATCGACGACGATAGTTCCGGGCGGTTCACTCCCCGTATAAGCGACCTCCTGTCGTCGATAGCGGGGATCGAAATCCGGATCCATCGCAAACCGGTAGCGCAGCGGCGGCCCATCGCCCGAAGTACATCCAGAAAGCATCAGAGCCAGGCTCCCCAGCACCAGCCCCCGGCGTGTAATATGGTGTTTGTCCATTTCCCCCTGCCAAGTAATTCCGTCAATCCCGTTCATTCCAAATTGGCCCGTTCATTCCAAATTAGATTGCGACATCTTTTGACAAAGACACTCAATGCTGTGGAGGATGAGTTCGCAACACTGGCAACATCCGGAGCTGCGCAATACCATGCGCTTCTATTTATCCGGGAAATCCCTTGCATCAATATTCGCGCCGATCGAATATTAGCATATCAACAAGGACAGAGACGATGAAGCTTTGCCTGGAGGGAAAAATCGCGATCGTAACGGGCGCAGGTTCCGGAATTGGTGCCGCCGTTTCCCGACAACTCGCTGAGGAGGGTGCCGAGGTTGTTGTCGCCGATATCAATGCTGACGCAGCACACACGATTGCCGCCGCAATCAGATCAGAGGGAGGCCGCGCCTGTGAATTTGTCGTCGATGTCAGTGACAGTGGAAGTGTGCAGAGGCTTGTCGATTTTACCGTCGAGACATGTGGCGGCTTGGATCTGGCGGTCAATAATGCGGGAATTGATGGGGTGCGCGCCGCGGTCGCAGACTATCCGCTCGACAATTGGCACGAGGTGATGAACGTCAATCTGAACAGCGTTTTCTATTGCATGAAGTCCGAAATTGGCGCGATGCTTAAGCTTGGCGGCGGCGCAATCGTGAATATGTCTTCCACTCTCGGGTCCGTTGGATTACCCACCGCGGCGGCATACACCGCAGCCAAGCACGGGGTTGTCGGACTGACGAAAGTCGCTGCGATGGAGTATGCGAGATTGGGTATCCGCATAAATGCCGTCGGTCCCGGCTGGATCGAAACACCACTCTTGTCAGAGCACCTTGAGGTGGCGAGTACGCGACGCATGGCATCGCTTCAACCAATGGGCAGGCGTGGAAAACCGGAAGAGGTCGCGACTCTTGTGTGTTTCCTCCTGTCCGAGCAGGCCAGTTTCATCACTGGGGTGCACTATTTGGTGGACGGGGCCTATACCGCTCACTGAAGAAGGGGCTGGGAAGTAGACGGTGATTTCCAGACTACCTCCATTTTGCCTGATGCTGTGCTGCTGACGGGGCCCCCATATTGCGGTCTCTCCGCCGAGCTGTGTCGGCTGTCGGGCCGCGAGGAAGTCTGAGCCTCGAGCAGCAAATGAACAACAAGCCGCGACGGCTAGCGCATCGGCCGAAAATCGGAATCGATTTTCGGAAAGCACGATGCGTAGATTCAAAGCGGCTTTTTAGTTGATGCCGTGAGCACTTCCGGTAAACCGGAACACTCACGGCAAAACGGGAACAGATCATGCGATGCCTCATTACCGGCGCAGCCGGCTTTATCGGTGGGCCTCTCGTCGAAAGACTTCATGGAGAGCGGATATGCGAGCTTGCGGTGACGACGCGATCTGCAGCCGCCAGCTTCCCGACATCTGTGCGGCATTTTCCCATCGAGATAACAAGCGAAACCGATTGGGCGGCAGTTCTCGAGGGCATTGATGTCATCGTCCATCTCGCCGCTCGTGTTCACATCATGCACGACCGCGCAGCCGATCCGCTTGCGGCATTTCGTCGGATCAACACCGCCGCCACGTTGAACCTCGCCGAACAGGCCACTCGCGCGGGCGTAAAAAGGTTCGTCTTCATCAGCAGCATCAAAGTCAACGGTGAGGAGAACGATCGGCCGTTCCGGCACGACGATACGCCAATGCCGATCGATCCCTATGGCATTTCGAAGCTGGAAACTGAAATCGGGCTGCATGAAATCGCCGCCCGAACAGGCATGGAAGTCGTCGTCATTCGCCCGCCGCTCGTCTATGGACCCGGCGCGCGGGGCAACTTCGCCCTGCTCGTCGGACTTGTCCGGAAGAAGATACCGCTCCCCTTCGCCTCGCTGAAGAACCGCCGGACACTGGTCGCGCTTCCAAATCTCGTCGACCTGATCATCGCCGGGATGAAGCATCCGGGTGCTGCCAGCCAGACCTTTCTCGCAGGCGATGGAGAAGATCTCTCGACTCCCGGGCTTATTGAAGGGATTGCCGCAGGGCTGGGTGTCAAACCGATGCTGCTCCCCTTCCCCCCCGCGCTGTTGCAGATGGGGGCGAGAGTCACCGGAAAGGACGCCGTCTACCAGCGTCTTTGCGGTTCCCTGCAGGTCGATATATCTCATGCCCGCGGCGTGCTCGGCTGGTCGCCCCTCGTCACGCCGCGCGAAGGCCTGAAGCTTGCGGTGAGGTAAACCGTTATTCGCTCGTCACACCGTGGAACGGACGCACTTCGCGGCCGGGCATGAAGACGCCGAGGCGTTTGATTTCCCATTCGAGCTTGATGCCGTCTTTTTCGAAGACCTCGCGACGCACCTGTTCGCCGAGATATTCGAGATCGTAACCGGTCGCCTGCCCCATGTTGATCATGAAGTTGCAGTGCAGCGACGACATCTGTGCTCCGCCGATGACGAGACCGCGGCAGCCTGCCTCGTCAATCAGTTTCCAGGCCGAATGACCAGCCGGGTTCTTGAAGGTCGAGCCACCGGTCTTTTCGCGCACTGGCTGTACAGTCTCGCGATGGTTGCGCACGGCGTCCATCTCGGCGCGGATCTGCGCGCGCTCTTCCGGATAGCCCTCGAACAGCACGGAGGTGAAAATCAGATCTGTCGATGCGATGGAATGCCGGTAGGAATAGCCCATCTCGGCATTGGAAAGCACATGCTTGTCGCCCTTGCGGTCGACCGCATGGACCTCGATCAGCCGCTCCCGCGTCTCCACGCCGTTGGCCCCGGCATTCATGCGCGCCGCGCCACCGATGCCGCCCGGAATCCCGTAGAAGAAATGGAAGCCGCCGATGCCGTTGTCCATCGCCATCGCCGCCACATGTTTATCGGGGCAGATGGCGCCGGCCAGGATGCGGTTTTCGCCGGCAAGCTCGACGAAGCCGAATCCCTTGGCCGATAGGCGCAGCACGACGCCGGGAATGCCGCCGTCGCGCACCAGGATGTTGGAGCCGACGCCGACCACCGTCAGCGGCACCTCCTCCGGCAATATCTTCAGGAAGGCGATGAGATCGTCGACGTCATGCGGCTGGAACATCAGCTCGGCCAAGCCACCAGCCCTGAACCAAGTGACGCGGTCCATGGGGGCATCCGGCGTGATACGACCGCGGATATCCTTTACACCGTCCCCGAGAGACGCGAGAAGCTTTTCCCCATTCACCTGTTTCATACGGACTTTCCCGATAGGCCTTCCAGTTGCTTGGGCAGTGCCGCTGCCCAGGATGTAATACTTCCAGCCCCCAACAGAACCACGAAATCGCCAGGCTTTGCAACCTCCGCGACCATCTGCGGCAGAAGCTCCGCCGAAGTTAGAAAGCGGGCGTCGCGATGGCCACCGGATTTTATGCGCGAGACCAGCGACACGGAATCGATACCCTCGATCGGATCCTCGCCGGCCGCATAGACCGGTGCCAGGAAGATGCTGTCGGCATCGTTGAAGCAGGCGGCGAATTCCTCGAACAGGCTCGCAAGACGGCTATAGCGGTGCGGCTGGTGGACCGCGATGACACGCCCCTTGCAGGATTCGCGGGCGGCGCGCAGCACCGCCTTGATCTCGACCGGGTGATGGCCGTAATCGTCGAAGATCTGCACGCCATTCCACTCGCCGGTCAGCGTGAAGCGGCGCTTGACGCCGCCGAAGGAGGCGAGCCCCTTGGCGATATCTGCGCTCGATATGCCGAGCCGGTTGGCAACGGCAATCGCCGCCGTCGCGTTGGAAATATTATGCCGGCCGGGCATCGGCATGA
Organism: Rhizobium sp. BT-226; assembly: GCF_025847085.2. Taxonomy (NCBI): domain Bacteria; kingdom Pseudomonadati; phylum Pseudomonadota; class Alphaproteobacteria; order Hyphomicrobiales; family Rhizobiaceae; genus Rhizobium; species Rhizobium sp. BT-226. The sequence goes on from NZ_JAOYTI010000001.1 coordinate 1,376,782, forward strand.
CCAGCCCCTTGAGCTCGATTACCTGACCGGTGCGGCGGCGGCGGATTTCGACGTCGAAGATCGAGCGCGTGCCGTCGATGCGCACATTCTTGAAGCGCACGTCGGCCTGCGGGTTCTCGCCATAGGTAATGATCTTGCGGTCCTCGATGCGGCCGACCAGCGACTGCACCTCGGGATGGTCGAGACACATGACGCCGAAGCCGTAGAACGGCACGTTCTCGACGAACTGCCGAAAGGCGGCACGCACGGCGTCGAAATTGCCGTAATGGTCAAGATGTTCCGGGTCGATATTGGTGATGACGGCAACATCGGCCGGAAGCTTCAGGAAGGTGCCGTCCGATTCGTCGGCCTCCACCACCATCCACTCACCCTCGCCCATGCGGGCATTGGTGCCGTAGGCATTGATGATACCACCATTGATGACGGTCGGGTCCAGCCCACCAGCTTCGAGCAGCGTGGCGACCAACGAGGTGGTCGTCGTCTTGCCATGCGTGCCGCCGATGGCGATCGCATTGCGGAAGCGCATCAGCTCGGCGAGCATCTCGGCGCGGCGCACCACCGGCAGCAGCTTTTCGCGCGCGGCGATGAGTTCCGGATTGCTCTTCTTGATTGCCGTCGAGACGACGACGACTTCGGCCTCACCCAGGTTTTCCGCCCTGTGGCCGACGAAGACCTCGATGCCCTTGTCGCGCAGGCGCTGGACATTGGCGCTGTCGGCCTGGTCCGATCCCTGCACCTTGTGGCCGAGATTGTGCAGCACCTCGGCAATGCCGCTCATGCCGATGCCGCCAATGCCGATGAAATGGACGAGACCGATCGCCTTCGGCAGTTTCATGCGCGTGTCCTCTTGAATTCTGCAATTGTCCGTCCGGCGGCAATAGCCTCAACCATGTCGGCAAGCAAGTTCGCCGCATCGGGTTTCCCGGCGAGTTTCGCCGCCGCTGCCATGTGCGAAAGCTTTTCTGGATCGTTCATCACAGCCGTCAGGATCGCCGCGATCTTCTCCGGCGAAAGCTCCGACTGGGCGATCACCTTCGCCCCGCCGGTCGCAGCCAGTGCCGCCGCATTCGCCGCCTGGTCGTGATCGAGAGCGTGCGGGTAAGGCACGAGCACGGCAGGCCGGCCGATGACGGAGATTTCCGAAACCGTCGATGCACCCGAACGGCAGATGACGAGATGCGCCCTTGCCAGCCTCTCGGCCATGTCGGTGAAGAAGGGTGCGATATCGGCTCCCATCTCCAGCCTGGCGACGCAGCCGCTGACCATCTCCATGTCCTCGGGACGCACCTGCTGGGTGATGCGCAGGCGCACGCGGAGCGCGTCGTCGAGCAGGCTGATCGCCGTCGGTAGCGCCTTGGAGAAATATTGCGCGCCCTGGCTACCGCCGAAGACGACGAGGTTGAAGGCCTCGCCCGCATGCGACGGCGTGTAAGGCACCTCGGCTGCGGCGATGATTGCCGGGCGGACGGGATTGCCCGTCGTCACCGTCTTGTCTGGAAAGGCAGCGCCTCCCTCCGGCAGGAAACCGCCGGCGATGGCCTGCACGCGAGTTGCCAAGGCCTTGTTGGCGCGCCCCATCACTGCATTCTGCTCGTGGATCATCGTGGCCACGCCGAGCCGGGTGGCAGCAAGCAGCGGCGGCACGGTGGGATAACCGCCGAAGCCGACGACGATGACCGGCTGCAGTCGCTGAATCAGCTTTTTTGCCGCCCGCATACCGCTCCAGAGCGTCCATAACGAGCGGGCGACCGCAACCGGGTTCTTCGAGCCGATCGTCGCCGACGGCACGACATGGATCTCCTCGGCCGGGAACTTGCCGGCATAACGCTCCGCCCGGCTGTCCGTGACGAGATGCACCGAATAGCCGCGCTCCTTCAGCTTGAAGGCCAGCGCCTCCGCCGGGAACACATGGCCGCCGGTTCCCCCGGCGGCAAGCAGCACGATGCCTTTACTCATGGTCTTCTACTCCGCCGGCATGCCGTGCGGGACGCGGAAGAGGCTCCGGTCCTGCGCGCGTTTTTCCGGTCGATGGCGCGTCAGCGCCAGAATGAAGCCGGCGGTGACGCAGATCGCCACCATAGACGAGCCGCCATAGGAAATCAGCGGCAGAGTCATGCCCTTTGCCGGCAGCAGTTCGAGATTGACGCCGATATTGATGATCGACTGGATGCCCATCTGCAGCACCAGGCCGGCGACGGCGAATCGGTTGAAGTCGTTGCGCTCGCGATAGGCGTGCGAGAGGCCGCGCAGCACCAGCACGGTAAACAGTGCGACGAGCGCCATGCAGAAGACGATGCCGAATTCCTCGGCCGCGACCGAGAAGATGAAGTCGGTATGCGCATCCGGGATGATGCGCTTGACGATGCCCTCGCCCGGTCCCTGACCGAACCAGCTGCCGCGGATGATCGCCTCGCGCGCGGTGTCGATCTGGAACGTATCACCCTCGCCGGTCATGAACTTGTCTATGCGGCCGGCGACGTGCGGAAAGACGTAATAGGCGCTGAGCAGGCCGCCGGCGCCGCCGATACCGAGCAGCACGATCCAGATCCACGGCATGCCGGCCATGAAGAACATCCCGCCCCAGACAGCGGTCGTCAGAATGGTCTGGCCAAGGTCCGGCTGCGCGATAAGAAGGGCCGCGACGATGCCGAACAGGATGATGGCAAAGAGATTGCCGGGGATCTCCGGCTGGCGCGCATGTTCGGCAAACAGCCAGGCGCAGACCACGACGAAGGCGGGCTTCATGAATTCCGACGGCTGAATGGAAAGGCCGGCGATCCAGATCCAGCGCCTGCCGCCCTTGACCTCCTGCCCGACGAACAGCACCAGCACCATCATGGCGAGCGAGATGATCAGGATCAGGATTGCGGTTCGCCGCACCTGGCGCGGCGTCAGGAAAGAAAGCCCGAGCATCACGGCGATCGAGGGGATCATGAAGGCCGCCTGGCGCTTGACGAAGTGGAAAGGTTCGAGCCCGATGCGCTCGGCAACCGCGGGAGATGCCGCAAACGACAGCATGAAGCCAATGCCCATCAGGAAGATGAACATCGCCAGGAAGAAGCGGTCGATGGTCCAGAACCAATCGGCCAGAGGCCCACGTTCCGCGCGGCTTACCATGTCATTTCTCTCCTGTTGCCGGACCGATCAGCATCGTAATCCCGTCAAGCGCCGCCACGTGGCCGACGAAGGCTTCGCCCCTGACTTCGAAGTTCTTATACTGGTCGAAGCTTGCGCAAGCCGGGGATAACATCACCGTAGAAGCAGCGGCCTCGTCGCGCTCCGCATCCGCTGCCGCATGCGCGACCGCCCGCTCCAGCGTGCCCGAGATTTCGTAAGGTACGGCCTCGCCGAGTGTCGCCGCGAACTCCGCCGCCGCCTCGCCGATCAGATAGGCCTTGGCGATGCGCGGGAAATAGGGCGCGAGCGTCGTAATGCCGCCGGCCTTCGGCAGGCCGCCGGCGATCCAGTAGATGCGATCATAGCTCGAAAGGGCCGGCGCCGCCGCATCGGCGTTGGTCGCCTTGGAATCGTTGACGAAGACGACGCGGCCGCGTCTGCCGACCGGCTGCATGCGGTGCTTGAGGCCAGGGAAGGAAGCAAGGCCGGCGCGGATGTCGTCGGCGGAAATCCCGACGGCGAGGCAGGCGGCGACGGCTGCAGCGGCGTTCTGCGCATTATGGCTGCCGCGCAGCGTCTGGATGCCGTCGAGATCGGCGAAGGGCAGCATGGCGCCGCCGGCGGCCTGGATGAGTTTGGTGCCCTCGGCATAGATGCCGTCGGCCAGCACGTTGCGGCGCGAGATACGGACCACCTTGACGCCCGCCCGCTCGACACGGTCGACAATCAGCGCTGAATGGCTGTCGTCGACACCGACGATCGCAACATCGCTGCCGGCGACCAGCCTTTCCTTGATATCGGCATAATGCTGCATGGTGCCGTGACGGTCGAGATGATCCGGCGTCAGGTTGAGCAGAATGCCCGCAGACGGGTCCAGCGTCGGCGCCAGATCGATCTGGTAGGAGGAGCATTCGACGACGTAATAACGCTCGGCCTTCGGCGGATCGAGCGTCAGCACCGCCGTGCCGATATTGCCGCCGAGCTGCGTGTCGTAGCCGGCGGATTTCAGGATATGGGCGATCAGCGCCGTCGTGGTCGACTTGCCGTTGGTGCCGGTTATGGCGATGAAAGGGCAATCCGGCGCATGGGCGCGGCGCTCGCGCACGAAGAGTTCGACATCGCCGACGATATCGACGCCGGCCGCCCGCGCCAGATCGACGGTCCAGTGCGGCTTCGGATGGGTGAGCGGCACGCCGGGCGACAGCACGAACAGCGCCTGCTGGCTCCAGTCGATGTTGTGCAGGTCTTCCGTCGTGATGCCTTCGGCAACGGCCTTGGCGACACTGTCGGGATTGTCGTCCCAGGCGGTCACCTCGGCACCGCCTGATATCAGCGCCCGGGCGGTGGCAAAGCCGGAGCCGCCGAGCCCGAAGAGCGCGACCTTCCTGTCCTTGAGCGTCGTGACCGGGATCATCGCTGCCTCACCGGAGCTTCAGCGTCGAAAGGCCGAGCATCGCAAGGCCGACGGCGACGATCCAGAAGCGGATCACCACCTGGCTCTCGGTCCAGCCCTTCTTCTCGAAGTGGTGATGGATCGGCGCCATCAGGAAGACACGCCGGCCGGTCATCTTGAAGAAACCGACCTGGATGATGACCGACAGCGTCTCGATGACGAAGAGGCCGCCGATGATTGCCATGACGATCTCGTGCTTGGTGGCGACGGCGACGGTCCCGATCGTGCCGCCGAGTGCCAGCGACCCCGTGTCGCCCATGAAGATGGCGGCCGGCGGCGCGTTGAACCAGAGAAAGCCGAGACCGGCGCCGATGACGGCGCCAAGCACGACGGCGAGTTCGCCGGTGCCGGGCACGAAATTGATCTGCAGGTAATTCGCAAACACCACGTTGCCGGCGAGATAGGCGATGACCCCGAAGGAGGCGGCGGCGATCATCACAGGCACGATGGCAAGCCCGTCGAGACCGTCGGTCAGGTTGACGGCATTGCCGGCGCCGACGATCACGAAGCCGCCGAAGACGACGAACATGATGCCGATATTGATCATGAAGTCTTTGAAGAAGGGAAAGGCGATCGAGGAGCCGAAGGTCGAGCCGGCAATCCCCGAAGCAAGGGCGGTGCGCATCATGAAATAGACGGCGATGCCGGCGATGACGAATTCGATACCGAGACGCGCCTTGCCGGAAAAGCCCATGTGGCTCTGCTTCGTGACCTTGAGATAATCGTCGTAGAAGCCGATCGCGCCGAAGCCCAGCGTCACCAGCAGCGTGGCGACCACATAGACGTTGGAAAGATCGGCCCAGAGCAGCGACGCGCCGACGATGCCGGCCAGGATCATCAGCCCGCCCATGGTCGGCGTGCCGGCCTTTTTGAAATGCGTCTGCGGCCCGTCGGCGCGGATCGGCTGGCCCTTGCCCTGCCGGATGCGCAGCGAATTGATGATCGTCGGCCCGAACAGGAAGACGATCAGCGCTGAGGTGAAGAGGGCGGCCCCCGTGCGGAAGGTAATATATCTGAACAGGTTCAGAAATTTGAAATATTCCGACAGTTCGACAAGCCAGATCAGCATTCAGGGCCCCTTGTTTACCCGATCAAAATTCGCGTTGCGTGTCGGCAAATGGCGGGAACTTGTCAAGGAGCGCGGCGACGATCTTGCCGAAAGCGATGCCCAGAGACGATTTCACCATCAACACGTCGCCCGGCGCGACCGAGTTCAATACATAATCCGTCAATTCGTCCGTGTTCTCGCGATATTCGACATGGACGCTTTCCGGCAACGATTCCTTGAGCGCAGCCATCTCGGCTCCTGCGAGCCACACATGCTCGATGCCGGCAGCAAGCAGCGGCACGGCAAGGTCGGTATGGACCTTTTGCGCATACTCGCCCATTTCCAGCATGTCGCCGAGCACGGCGATACGGCGTCCGCGGCCGGTCGGCTCGGAGGCTGCCAGCAGCGCGATCGCCGCGCGCATCGAAGCCGGATTGGCATTGTAGCTCTCGTCGATCAGCGTGAAGCTGCCGCCGCCGATGACAAGCCGGTGGCGCTTGCCCCTACCCTTTTCCGGCCTCAGCGTCGCGAGCGCTTCGATCGCCTTCTGCATATCGGCGTCGACGATCCTGACGACGCCGAGCGCTGCGAGCGCATTCTCGGCGATATGGCGGCCAGGCGCGCCGAGCGCGACCTCCAGCGTCTCGCCGTCGATCGTCAGCCACAGCGTCGAATTCTCGTCGGAGCCGTTGAATTCTGCGAGCCGGAATTCGGCCTTGGCATGCTGTCCGAAAGAGTGGATATGCTCGATGCCGAGCGACTGCGCCGTGCGGTCGAGGAAATTGAACTGGTCATTGTCGCGGTTGAGCACGACATGCCCGCCGGGTTCGAGCCCCTCGAAGATCTCGGCCTTGGCGGCGGCAATTTCCTTGATGTTCTTGAAATTGCCGAGATGCGCCGGCGCGATCGTCGTGATGACGGCGACATCGGGACGGATCATCGCCACCAGCGGCCGGATCTCGCCGGGGTGGTTCATCCCGACTTCGAAGACGCCGTAATCCGTATCCTCAGGCATGCGCGCCAGCGTCAGCGGCACGCCCCAATGATTGTTGAAGGAGGCGACGGAGGCGTGCACCTTGCCGGAGGGCGACAGCACATGCCGCAGCATTTCCTTGGTAGTCGTCTTGCCGACCGATCCCGTCACCGCGATGATTCGGGCCCGCGAACGCTCGCGCGAGGCAAGGCCGAGCCGGCCAAGTGCCGCGAGCACGTCTTCCACAACGATCATCGGCACCGTCAGGCGGCCCATGGCGGGAAGCCTCGCCTCGCTGACAACGAGAAGGGAAGCGCCGTTCGCCATCGCCATCGAGGCGTAGTCGTGACCGTCGACGCGGTCGCCCTTGATCGCGAAGAAGGCTTGGCCTGGAGTAATCGAGCGGCTGTCGATGGAAATGCCGGTGATACCTTCGGGCAGCGTGCCGAAAGGGCGCCCTGCCATCGCTGCGATCATGTCTTCCGTCGTCCAGAGCCAGCTCAAGATTTCAACTCCTCCAAGGCCTTGCGCACCTCCGCATGATCGGAGAACGGCAGGGTGACGCCGCCGACCGTCTGCCCTTCCTCATGCCCCTTGCCGGCGACGATCAGCGTATCGCCGGATCTCAGCATGCCGACCGCCTCGCGGATCGCCATGGCGCGATCGGCGATTTCCGCGGCGCAGCTTGCCGCCGCCATGATCTCCGCCCGGATCGAGGCCGGTTCCTCAGAACGCGGATTATCGTCGGTGACGATAACGACGTCGGCAAGACGGCAGGCGATTTCGCCCATGATCGGCCGTTTGCCGCGGTCACGGTCGCCGCCGCAGCCGAAAACGACGATGACGCGGCCGGTGGTGAAAGGTCTGACCGAGCCCAGCACGTTTTCCAGCGCATCCGGCTTGTGGGCGTAGTCGACATAGGCGAGCGCGCCGTCTTTCGTATGGCCGACGAGTTCGAGACGGCCGGACGCGCCGACGAGCTTCTCGAGCGCGGCCATTGCAACCTTCGCCTCAACGCCGGTCGACATGGCAAGCCCTGCGGCGACCAGCGCGTTGGCCACCTGAAAATCGCCGGCCAACGGAATGTCCACCTCGAAGATCTCGCCGCCGATGTGGATCTCGGCCATCTGCTTGTGGCGGAAGTGCTCGACTCGCTTCAGCGTAAGGTAATCGCCCTTTCGCCCGACGGTACGAACATCGTGACCGGCATCGGTCGCGGCCTTGGTCGCCTGCGCCGACCACGGATCGTCGGCGAAGATCACCGCCGGCGAGCCCTTCGGCAACAGCGTATCGAAAAGCCGCATCTTGGCGGCCATGTAGGCCTCGACGGTCGGATGATAATCCATGTGGTCTCGGCCGAGATTGGTGAAGGCGGCGGCGGCAAGTCTAACACCGTCGAGCCGGAACTGGTCGAGACCGTGGCTGGAGGCTTCCATCGCGGCATGCGTCACGCCTTCTCCGGCGAGTTCCGCCAGCAGTTGGTGCAGAGACACCGGATCGGGCGTCGTCAGCGAGCCATATTCGTTGCGCGTCGGCGAGACGACGCCCGTCGTGCCGATCATTGCGGCCACGTGGCCCGCATACGCCCATATCTGCCGGGTGAAAGAAGCCACGGAGGTTTTGCCGGCCGTGCCGGTGACGGCGACCATAGTGTCGGGCTGCCTGCCGTGGAAACGCGCGGCGGCGATGGAAAGGAAACGGCGCGGCTCCTTGACCGCAAGCACGGGGATCGAAGCATCGACGGCTTGGGAGGCAATCGCGACGGCAGCGCCGCGGCCGGCGGCATCCGCGATGAAGCCTGCGCCGTCCGCCTTGGTGCCGGCGACCGCGACGAAGACATTGCCCGGCGCCACCTTGCGGCTATCCGAAGACAGGCCTGAAATATCGAGCAGGCCTGCCGGGCCTTCGAGCTGTGCTTCAAGTTCCGGAAACTGATCTCCGGCCAAGTCTCGCAATTTCATCGAATGCACTTTTCTCTCTTGAAGCCGGTTCACCCCTCGCGAATCGGCGTCGATATTCATTCACACTCAATAAGACACCAGCAAGGCCGATCCGGCCTCCCCGAATTTCGGCTCGATGCCGAGAATGGGAGCCGCGCGCCTGATGATATCACGGGCGATCGGGCCGGCCGTACCGGCGGAGAGCGTTCCGCCATATTGCTTTTCGCCGGTCTTCGGCTCGTCGCAGAAGGTGATTACCGCATATCGGGGATTGTCGATCGGGAAGGCGGCAATGAAGGAATTGAAATTCAGCGTCGAGGAATACCGACCGTTCACCACCTTGTCGGCCGTACCGGTCTTGCTGCCGACGCCGAAGCCCGGTACGCGGGCCACGCGTCCGGAACCCTTGTACCCGTTGAAGTCAAGGAGATAGCGGACCTCGTCGCTGGTCGACTTCTTGAGGACCTGCTTGGCGATCTGATCGGCCTGTTCGCGCGTGCGCGGCAGGAATGTCGGCTCGATCAGCTTGCCGCCATTGACGAGGGCGGCCGCCGCCACGCCCGTCTGCAGCGCCGTCGTCGAAACACCGTGGCCGAAGGAAATCGTGATCGAATTGATCTTCTTCCAGACGCGCGGCTGGCTCGGCATCTTCACTTCCGGAAGCTCGGTCTGCATCTTCGTCAACAGGCCGAGCTTGGTCAGATAGTCCTTCTGCGAATCGATGCCGACGATGTCGATGACACGCGCCGTACCGATATTCGAAGAATACTGAAAAATCTCGGGAACGGTCAGCCAGCGGCGCTGCCCGTGAAAATCGTGGATGGTGAAGCCGCCGATATAGATCGATTTGCTGGCATCGAAACTGTCGGTCATCTTCACCTTGCCGCTATCGAGCGCCATGGCAAGCGAAAAGGTCTTGAAGGTCGAGCCCATTTCGAAGGTGCCGTTGGTCATCCGGTTGAGCCAACCCTCCTTGGCGCCTTCCTGCGGATCGTTCGGATCGAAATCAGGCGCCGATGCCATCGCCAGCACTTCTCCCGTATGCACGTCAATGACCGCGGCACCGGCGCCCTTGGCCTGGAAGTTGTTGACGGCGTTGACGACCGCGTCCCGAACGATGTTCTGCACGCGCAGGTCGATCGAAAGGCGCACCGGCTCGAGCGGCTGGTCGCTGGTCATGCCGACGGAGGCGAGATCGGCAAGCCCCTGGTCGTCGATAAATTTCTCCATGCCGGCGACACCGCGGTTGTCGATGTTGACGTAACCGAGGATATGCGCGGCGGTCGCCCCGCCCGGATAGAAGCGGCGCTTCTCCGGCCGGAAGCCGATGCCGGGAATGCCGAGCGCCAGGATCTGGCTCTGCTGCTTCGGCGTCAGTTGCCGGCGCAGCCAGGCGAAATGCGAGGTTTTGACCGAGAGCTTCTTATAAGTGTCCCTGACGTCGAGCTCGGGCAGCACCGTTGCAAGCTTCTCGACCGCCTCGTCGGCATCGACGATCTTGTTCGGCTCGGCAAACAGCGAGACGGTGCGGATGTCGGTCGCCAGCACCTCGCCGTTACGGTCTAGAATGTCGGGGCGGGAGGCCATCAGCCGGTCGGGCGGCAGGATGCTGGAGACGACCTCCTGATCCTTCATCGCATATTCGACGAGACGGCCGCCGATGACGGCGTAGACACCCATGAAGCCAAGGATCAGCAGGCCGACGCGGCTTTTTGCCTGCCCTGATTTCTTCTTGCGCGACCCCTCGATCGCCAGGCCGGCGGGGGAAGGACCGCCGAACCGGTTATAGACGCCGGCGGAGAAATGCGCCTGGCTCTTCAAAACCATGATGCGGGAAAGAAACGACATTATTCCTCCACCGAGCCGGTTTCAATCTGGTCTGCGTCTTCTGCCTCACCACGTGGCGCAGGCATCGGGATGGGCTGCACCTTGGCGGTGGCCTGCGCGCCCTTGGCGTTGGCAACGGTCGCGCTCTTCGCACTGGCCTCGGTCGCGCCTTTGGCGCTGGCCACGGTCGCGCTCTTCGCGCTGACCTTGGCCTCCGTCACGTCCGGCACGGGAACCTCGGATTTCAGCATCGGCAATTCCTTGGCATGCACGAGCGCCGTCGATTCCGTCGGCTGCAGCTTCAATTCTTCATTATAGGCCTTGACCAGCCGCTCCAGCCGGTTCGGCTGCGATTGCAGCGCCCAGTCAGCCTTAAGAAGGTCGATCGTGTCCTTCTCGAGCTTGATCTCAGCCTCGAGGCGGCGAACTTCCTCGAGCTTCAATTCGGCGCGGTGCTTGATCGTGTAGGTCACGGCGGCGGTGGCCGTCATGACGCCGATGAGCACGAGATCGAACGTTTTCAGCATATCAACCTCCAAGCTTTCCGAGATTGGCAAGATTGGGAAACCCGAAGAGCGACATATCCGCTGCTTCGGCGGCGGCGTCCGTCCTCAGACCAGCGCGCAGCTTGGCGGAGCGGGCGCGCGGATTGATCTCCGCCTCCGCCTCGCTTGCCGAAACCATCGGCTTGCCGATCGCCGCAAAGGTTGCCGCCCGCTCATGCGCGATCGGCAGATGCCGCGAACCCGACGCCTTGCCGGCGCGGTCGGAGAAGAATTTCTTGACGATGCGGTCTTCGAGCGAATGAAAGGTGACTACGACAAGCCGACCGCCGGGCTTCAGCGCCGTTTCCGCCGCAAACAGCGCCTGCGCCAGTTCACCGAGCTCGTCGTTGACGAAGATGCGCAAGGCCTGGAAGACCCGCGTTGCCGGATGGATCTTGTCCTTCATCTTGCGCGGCGTGACGAGCTCGATAAGACCGGCGAGATCGCGTGTCGTTTCAAATGGCTTTTCGGCGCGGCGCTTCTCGATCGCATGGGCGATGCGCGGCGCCTGGCTTTCTTCGCCGAGAAAATGGAAGATGCGGATGAGATCGGCGACCTTGGCGCGATTGACGACATCGGCGGCCGAAACGCCTTCGGCCGACATGCGCATGTCGAGCGGCCCGCTCTTCTGGAAGGAGAAGCCGCGCTCGGCCTCATCGATCTGCATGGAGGAGACGCCGATATCGAGCACGACACCATCGAGCCCGCCCTGCGGCGCATGATCGGCGAGATGCGAGAATTGCGAGTGAACGAGCTTGAGACGACCGCCGTGGGCGGCGACCATTGCTTGACCAGCCGCAATCGCCGTGGGGTCGCGGTCGAGCGCGATCACCTCGGCGCCTGCCGCCAGGATGGCTGCGCTGTAACCGCCCGCACCGAATGTACCGTCGAGAATGAGTTTGCCGGGCGCGGGCGCCAATGCCGCAAGGACTTCGTCGAGAAGAACAGGAATGTGACGAACCGGTCCGCCACCGGCATCAGTTGAACCTCCGCCAGGATTCGCCACCATTCCGTTCCCTCGTTCTTTCAGGAACGCTTGCCCGCCAGCTTGCGCTCCCCTCGTGCCTGCGCCTGTGCGGCCACAAAAGCCTGCGGCTGCCAGAGCTGAAAATGATCCGCCCGACCGACGAAGGTCACTTCGTCCGAGATGCCGGTAAAGCCGCGAATGAAATCCGTGACCATCAGCCGCCCCTCGGCGTCGAGCTTCATGAAGACCCCGCCTCCATGAATGAGAAGCGACATCTCGTTCGCATCCGGCGAAAACGGATCCTCCGCAGCAATCTGCCGTTCGAATCTTTCGAGAAGATCCGGACCGCCGATGCTGATCGCCGGAAACACAAAGTCCTGGAAGCAATAGAGCTCCTGGACGTTGCGCTGCGCCAGCACGGAACGGAAAGCCGAAGGCACGGAAACCCTGCCCTTGGCGTCGATCCTGTTGGTCGCGTTCGAAAGGAAGCGGCTCATGACACGAAACATCCGTTCCCGCAGGGATCCGGACGACAAAAACACGCCCGAAACTCCCTATATCAGGCACAGCTTCGCAAGCCGGATGAGCGAAAACCCCTCCGACGCTTCCGGAGAGGAAGACGCCTTTGCTTTGCGATGAATGGGCAGGTGATTGCCCTGGTGCAGTGCGCATTTGGGATAGCATGGGACCATATGGGCGTCAATGGGATACGCCCATCTTGCAACGGACGCATGATCAAAAATTTATAAGCCGTTAAGTTTAACAAAGGGTTAGCGTCGTCATTTTACGAATGACACGCATTGGTATCCCTGCATGAAAAATCCATCCGGTGGATGCATAAACATCTGCTTGAAAACAGCCTGTTTCAGCGACTTACGCTGAAAATCCGGCTGCCGCGTCGTCAAGATGATAATCGCCAGTTGGCCTGTAAGCCGGGTTCTGTATGGCTCCGGCGTGAACCGGAACGTGGCAGCCATTCCTCTGGGACAGCGTTCGCACGCTGCCTCACGCAACCCACCCGGATGACTGGCCTGGAAACCAGCCGGAAGGCCTTTCGGCCTACCGCGTCATCCCTATTCGGTCTTGCTCCCGGTGGGGTTTACCGTGCCATTTCCGTTGCCGGAGATGCGGTGGGCTCTTACCCCACCCTTTCACCCTTACCTGTCATGACAGGCGGTTTGCTTTCTGTGGCACTTTCCCTGAGGTCGCCCTCGCCGGACGTTATCCGGCACCGTGTTTCCGTGGAGCCCGGACTTTCCTCACCCTACCGCCTTTCGGCATTGGTAAAGCGCGGCTGCCCAGCCAACTGGCAGGGCTCCCATAAACGAGAGAGATCGCAATTGCTATCGAAATAAATGATATCGCTCAGAGTAATTCCAGCAAAGCTGCGCAGCGGTTTTGTGTCCGGAATTGCGCAAGAACAAACACAGGGAGCACCTCCGTGATTCGGAGAAAAACGGAAATGCTCTAGCGGAATTGCGGTGTGAAATCCGTCGAGTAGCCCTGTTCGCTGATTCCGCCCGACAAAAGCAGCTCGGCCCCAAGCCGACCGATTTCGTCCGAGCTCTTGGCCGACGTCCCGGCGCAGCCCGTCAGCACCGCGATCTCGGGCGATGAGCTATAGCCGATCATCGGATAGCCGCTTTCCGTATGCGACACGACGCAGGCGGCCGTCGAAATCGAAAGCGGCACCATATTGGGCACAAGACCTTCAACGATGCGTTTGAGATGCGCGCGCACCGTATCGCGCCCCTCGGTCTTGAACCAGGCGCGCATTTCCGTGTCGTCGCTGAGCGCCAGATCGTCAGGATCGCCGCCGATCTTCAGGTAGAATTTGCCGTCGGGATACCGGATCGGCGGTAGCAGATAGATATCGATGCCGGGTGCCCGGAGAATGAGCGACGGCATCGCGGCCAGCCGCGCCGCGTCGGCCTCGCTTACCTCGAAAAGCGTCACGGTCCGGGCATAAACCGTCATGGCAACGGGCTGTGGCAACAGATTCTTCGCAATGGAAAATCCGCCTGCTGCCAGCAGCACCTTTTCAGCACGATGGGTCAGGCCACCGGCCGTCTCGACGACGGCCGATCCACCTTCGCTGCGGATCGAGACGACATGATCGCGGATGACTGTGGCGCCTGCCTTTTCCGCCAGCAGCGATTGGGCTTTCACAAGCTTGCGCGGACTGATGTGGCCGGCCCCCCTCGCCTCGAAGACGCCCGCGCCCCCATTGGGAAAGGCGAAGAAGGGAAAGGCGGCTTTCAGCCCCTGCTCGTCGAGCAGGCTGGTCTCGACGCCGAGCGAAACGGCGGCCTCTCGGGTTCTCTCGAGATAATCGCCCCCGGTCGGCGCGACGACGACGCAGCCGACCTCGCGATAGAAATCGATGCCGCTGTCGCGGGCGATCTCGCCATAGCGGTCGATCGAGCGGTTGGCGAGCAGTGCCCAATTGCGGTCGGGATCGATGGTGCGAGTGATGCGCCCCTCGTCATAATGGCTGGCGAAGACGCCCTGATGCGCCTTGCGGTCATCAGGCTCGTCCGGACCGATCACCGCGACACCGTCCGCTTGGCGCGCCAGATGCCGCGCCGCCGCTGCCCCCATCAGCCCGCGGCCGACGACGATATATTTGAAATCGACTGCCATAGTGTCCTCTCAAGCGAAAACGGGTGTCAGTTCACGGCCGAAATCCTGATCACCGAGCCGTCCTTCCGCCAGAAGCACGGCCCCTAAGCGGCCGAGTTCGTCTGAGGATTTGGCTGCGACGAAATTGCCGCCGGTCAGCACCGCGATGCGCGGCGACTGCGTAAATCCGGCATAGGGATAACCGGTCGGCGTGAAATTCGCCACGCAGGGCGCCGAGGTGACCGGGCAGCCGGCAAGCCCCGGCATCAGCTGCAGGGCGACGCGCGAGAGATGATCGCGCTCGGCAGCATTGCCGTCGGAACGGAACCACGCCCCGGCATCCTCAAGCCTGCCGAAGGAAAGCGCCTCGGTGTCGCCACCGAGTTTCAGATAGGTCTTGCCGTCGGGATAACGCACCGGCGGCAGGATATAGATGTGATCCTCTTCCCGGTCACCGAGCACGATCGTCGACGGCATATCGCCGAAGATCGCCATCTCGCGTTCGCCGATCTCATAGAAGGCGACCGTGCGCGCCATGACCCTGATATCGACGGGACGCGGCAGCAGGGCATGGAAATTACTGAAACCGCCGGCGGCGACCAGCACGCGCTCGGCACTGTAGATTTTGTCGCCAGCCATCACCTCGACATGGGAGCCCGCATCGCGCACCGATGTCGCGGTCGCCTCGACCAGCGAGACGCCGCCCTGTTCGGCAAGCTTGGCCTGCGCCCGCACCAGCGCCCGCGGGTTTATGTAGCCGGCGCGCGTGCGTTCGAAATATCCTGTGAAATCAGGATCGACGTGAACATAGGGAAAGCGTCCGCCGAGTTCCGACGGTGCGATGGTCTCGATATCGCTGCCGAGGGTCCGGCTGACGGTCAGCGCCCTTTCGATATAGTCCTGCTCGTCCTTCTCAGGACCGGCAAAGAGGCAGCCGACCTCCGAATAGAAGGAGATGCCGCTCTTTGCCTCGATCTCGCGATAGCGGTCGAGCGCGCGAGCGGCGAAGGTCCCCCAGCCAAGACTGCCATCGAAGGTGCGGGTGATGCGCGCTTCGTCGTAGTGGCTGGCGAAGACGTCGTGATGGGCCTTGCGCTCTTCCGGCTCGCGCGGGCCGATCAGCGCGATGCCGTCGGCCATCGAGGAGAGATGCCGTGCGGCGGCTGCACCCATCATGCCGCGTCCGATGATGATGAACCTGAAATCGACTGCCATATCCCACCTCGCTAAATTCCAGCGATACCATGGCAATCATCTTGAATCATCCAGCTCTTGTCAGGGATAAGCGCTTCAGGCTCAGAGCATTGCCAGAACCTTGCCGCAATAGGACTTGGACACCGGGTTCATGCGCTTGGCGCCATGACCGGCATTGTATTTGAGGATGGTGTTGCAGGTCTCGCCACCACCGAGATCATGGGCGGCGGCCAGATATTTCATGCCGTACTTGATGTTGGTTTCCGGATCGAACAGGCCCTTGGCGCTGCCGGAATAGCCCATCATGCGGGCGGTTGCAGGCTTTATTTGCATCAGGCCGATTTCACCGTGGCTGCCGCGTGCATTCGGATTGAAATTGCTTTCGATGCGGATGACCGCGGTCGCAAGCGCAACCGGTACATCATATTGGCTCGCATATTTGCTGATCAGTGCGGAATAGGAATTGCCGGAAGCATTGGCGACGGGATAACCGCTCTGGCGCTCGACTGTCTTCAGCGGGCGTTCCGCCGTCTTGAGCGGACGCTTAGCCGGCTTGACCGCACGCTCCGCTTTCTTCAACGGACGCTCTGTCTTCTTCGCAGGACGCTCGACTTTCTTCACCGGCACATCAGCTCGCACACCCCAATCATTCGCAAAGGCAAAGCTATTTCCGGCCAGCACCATGCCAACGCATGTTGCAGCAACAACAATCAGTTTTCTCATGTAGTCTTGAACACTCCGACCCAAAGCATTACCGGACCGCGCGCCTCGCTGTCATAATGAATACCAGATCAAGGATAGATCAGGATTCTCGGTAATTCTTATCGTTTCACATAACGCCCGTGGTTTAACTCGAAAACAACCCCGAGCCCCGCTTGGCGACGTTCTTAGACCATCGCAATGAGGAGATAATAGGGAAATGATGTGGCAGGCCGAATTTCGCGCTGCAGTGCGAAATTCGGCGTTTCAGTAATTGCCGAGGAATCAGGAATAACGCGGCAAAGCCGACAGCAGCCGGTGCAACGTGTCGATCGTCGAGAAATCGGCGATGCCATCTATCCGTTCGGGCCGAAAATGGCGCTGGAAAGCTTCGACGTCGCCCGCCGTTTTTTCCGAGAATTCGCCTGTGATTTCAGTGGCGTAACCATAAAGCGACAGCATCGACTGCAGCGCTTCCACAGGTTGGCCGGTATCGCCGCGCTGGAAGAAGCGCCCGCCGGTGATCGTTGCCGGCTCGACCCAGTGCCCGATGCCTGCTTGGTGGAGCGCGGCCCAGGGGAATTTCTCGCCCGGATCGACCTTGCGGATCGGGGCAACATCGGAATGCCCAAGCACCCGTTCCGGCGTGATCGACCAACGTTTGACACAGTCGCGACACAATTCGATCACCGCGGCGATCTGCTCTTTCGGATAATCAGGAAGCCCGCCGGGATGGCCGGCATTGGCGATCTCGATGCCGATCGACAGCGAATTGATATCGGTCTCGCCGTGCCAGCTGCTTTTTCCCGCATGCCAGGCACGCCGCATTTCCGGCACGAGTTGCACGACCTCGCCATTCTCATGCACGAAATAATGGCTGGAAACCTGGCTCTCGGCGCGACAGAGCCAGTCGAGCGCGCCATCTGCCGTCGGCATGCCGGT
The DNA here is from genome assembly GCF_025847085.2 of Rhizobium sp. BT-226. Classification (NCBI taxonomy): domain Bacteria; kingdom Pseudomonadati; phylum Pseudomonadota; class Alphaproteobacteria; order Hyphomicrobiales; family Rhizobiaceae; genus Rhizobium; species Rhizobium sp. BT-226. The sequence continues at coordinate 1,394,109 of NZ_JAOYTI010000001.1, forward strand.
ATAGTGCAGCAGGATCATGTCGGGACGGCGCCCGTCCGCCCGCTCGCCATGGTTCGGCGAAGGCTGCACACGGGCGCTTCTGCAGTCGGCCTCGAAAGAGGTCATGCGGCGCGGCGTTCCTTCTCGATCGCCTCGTAGGCCGCGTTCAGCGCCGCCATGCGCTCATTGGCGATCACATGGAATTCCTTCGGCACGCCGCGCGAGATCAGCCGGTCGGGATGATGTTCGCTGACGAGGCCGTGGTAGCGGCGGCGGATGGTCGGGAAATCATCCGAAGGCGAGACGCCGAGCACCTTGTAGGGATCGCCGCCGGACGAGACATGGCGGGCGGCGATCTGCTCGAAGCGGGTCTCGCTCATCTGGAAGATCTCGCCGATATGGCCCAGGAAATTCAGTTCCTTCTCGTGGATCAGCCCGTCGGCCTTGGCGATGTGGAAGAGCCCGTCGAGCACGTCTTCCAGCACCGGGCAATTGGCCGCACAGGTAACGCAGAGCGTGGAGAGCCGTTCGGCATAGGCTTCGTAGCCGGCGACGTCCTGCCGCGCGAGGTTGTAAAGCCTGGCGACATTCTTGGCCTGATCCTCAGGGAATTCGAAGATTTCGCGGAAGGCTTGGACCTCCTTCTCGCTGACGATGCCATCGGCCTTGGCCATCTTGGCCGACAGCGCGATGATCGCGACCGAGAAAGCCACCTTACGCCGGGTCTCGGGATCGCCTTCAAAAACCGTCCGGATAGCCTCGACCACCGCAGACAGCGCATTGCCTGCGGTATTGCCAATGGCATTCAACAGTTTTTCCCAGAAGGACATCGAAAATCTCACACGTGTCAACTTATAGAGAAACAGCTTGACCAAAGAATCGCAGCGTTTGCAAGGCGACTATTCGTCGTAGAGCCGAACACAGTTTTCACGATTTGGTAATTGTCGCACCGCAGCAAACGATTCATCACACCCGCTTTCATCTCGCGTGAGCACATGGCCGGCGGTCACCGGCATTGCTCGGGCAATGGATTCTGGTGCGCGCTGCGGAAATTTCCACGGCAGTTCCCGACAAGCAGACCCGGGTTGAAACGATTATATCAGCACTTCGGGTCGCCTTTGCGGTCCAACACGGCAGAAACGCGCATTTTTCGTAAATTCTTTACTTTACAGGGCCCTTTCCCTGCCGCATCCATGCGCTAGCTAACGCTGCCGCACCGAAACACCGTAGGAGGGATCATGGCCAAACAGAAAGTCGCAATGCTGACCGCCGGAGGCCTGGCGCCCTGTCTTTCGTCCGCCGTCGGCGGCCTCATCGAACGCTATAGCGACGTCGCGCCCGAGCTCGAAATCGTCGCCTATAAGTCGGGCTACCAGGGTGTGCTCCTCGGCGACAGCATCGAGATCACCCGCGCGATGCGCGAAAAGGCGCCGCTGCTGCACCGTTACGGTGGCTCGCCGATCGGCAACAGCCGCGTCAAGCTCACCAATGCCGCCGACTGCGTCAAGCGCGGCCTGGTCAAGGAAGGCGAGAACCCGCTGCGGGTCGCCGCCGAACGCCTTGCCAATGACGGCATCACCATTCTCCACACGATCGGCGGCGACGACACCAATACCACGGCCGCCGACCTTGCCGCCTACCTTGCCGCCAACGGCTACGATCTCACCGTCGTCGGCCTGCCGAAGACTGTCGACAATGACGTCGTGCCGATCCGCCAGTCGCTCGGCGCCTGGACGGCCGCCGAAGTCGGCGCGCATTTCTTCGACAATGTCGGCAACGAGCAGACGGCCGCCCCCCGCACCCTCGTCATCCATGAAGTCATGGGCCGCCATTGCGGCTGGCTGACGGCCGCCACCGCCCGCGCCTATCTGCAGCGCACCAGCCGCAACCAGTATGTCGACGGCCTGATGATGGACGCGCACCTGAAGAGTATCGACGCCGTCTACCTGCCTGAGATGGCCTTCGACCTCGACGCCGAGGCAGCCCGCCTGAAGGAAAGCATGGACCGCAACGGCCACGCCACGGTCTTCGTCTCGGAAGGCGCCTGCCTCGATGCCATCGTCGCCGAGCGCGAAGCCGCCGGCGAGACCGTCAAGCGCGATGCTTTCGGCCATGTGAAGATCGACACGATCAATGTCGGCGCCTGGTTCCAGAAGCAGTTCGCCAATCTGCTCGGCGCCGAGCGTTCCCTGGTGCAGAAATCAGGCTATTTCGCCCGCTCGGCGCCGGCCAACGGCGACGATCTCAGGCTGATCCAGAGCATGGTCGATCTCGCCGTCGAAAGCGCGCTCAATAAGGTCTCCGGCGTCACCGGCCATGATGAAGGCCAGAACGGTAAATTGCGCACTATAGAATTCCCGCGCATCAAGGGCGGCAAGGCTTTTGACCTTTCGACGGCATGGTTTGCCGAAGTCATGGACAATATAGGCCAGAAATACAAAGAAGCGTGATTGACGGATGGTTAATATGGTGTCTTTGCTTGTTCCTGAGGAATAGGAGGAGACACCATGTCACTTGAAGCTTGGCTCGCTTTTGCGGCCGCATCCGCCATCATGCTGGCCATACCGGGGCCGACGATACTGCTCGTCGTTTCCTATGCGCTCGGTCATGGGCGCAGGACGGCGTTCGCGACGGTGGGCGGCGTGGCCCTTGGTGACTTCACGGCGATGACGGCTTCTCTCTTCGGTCTCGGCGCCGTCCTGGCGGCTTCCGCGACCCTCTTCACCGTCTTGAAGTGGATCGGCGGCGCCTACCTGATCTGGCTGGGAATCAAGCTCTGGCGGGCTCCCATCATCGGCGAACCGGTTGCCGACAACGACAACCTGCCGGAGGAGAAGTCGCTCAAGATCTTCCTCCACGCCTATGTCGTCACCGCCCTCAATCCGAAGAGCATCATCTTCTTCGTCGCCTTCGTGCCGCAGTTCCTCAATCCGGCCCTGCCCTTCGTCGGGCAGATGGCGATCATGGAAGCGACCTTCCTCGTGCTGGCGATCCTCAACGCTTCCACCTACGCCTTTCTCGCCCATAGCGCGCGCGGAATGATTCGCAAGGCGAGCATCCAACGCGCCGTAAACCGAACCGGAGGCACTCTGCTGATTGCTGCAGGGACCGTAACGGCGGGATATCGCCGTATTGCCGCGTAGAAATATTCCGAAATATTCCGTGGTTGCCGGAATGCCACGAATAGGTTAATGGGGTCACCAGGGCTTAAGGCTTTTGGTAACTTTTATACGCTGCCGGGGCGGCGCGATTTCACGAAAGTGGCGGAATGGTAGCGATCGGATTATCCGGCCTGAAACGCAGTCTTGTCGTCTCGACGATACTCTGCGGCGTGATGACGGGATGTACGAGCGTCGAATACACATCGCAGGCCGAACTGACAGCCGCCCAGACCGTCGTGCCCATGCCGAAACCCGGCGAAGATGCAACACTCGCCGCGATTCCGACAGCCGAAGGCGCGGCCGGTCAGGTGGTTGCAGGCGCCATCATTCCCCAGGCATCCCCCTCCCTGACCGCAGCGGCGATGCCGGCCGTGACAGCTTCTCAGCCTGGCGATCTTACCATGCAGGCAGGCATGCAGCCGGCAGCCTATGCGCAGATCCCGCTGACGCCCGAGATGACGGCGATCCAGTCCGTCGTGCCGACGCCGCGTCCGGGAACGCCGGCACAGCCGACGACGCAGCTTGCCTTTGCCGCGACACCGCAAAACAGCGCGCTTGCAGCACTTGCCGCCGTCGACACCACGCCGCGCGCCAGCATGGACTATGGTTTCGACGAATCCGGGCCGATCGATCCGCCGACCGCGCCCCCGATGTTCAGCGACGACGACAAAGACGATGCGCCGACCGTCGAGAAGAGCTTTGTCACCAAGCTCATCCAGAAATATTCGAAAATCTACGAAATTCCCGAGACCCTGCTCCATCGCGTCGTCCACCGCGAGAGCCGCTACAATGCGAAGGCTTACAACAAGCGCGGTTATTTCGGCCTCATGCAGATCAAGTATAACACCGCCAAGTCGATGGGCTATGATGGTGCTCCGGGCGGCCTCTTCGATGCCGAAACCAACATCAAATATGCCGCGAAATATCTGCGCGGCGCCTGGCTCGTCTCCGACAGCAAGGAAGACGATGCCGTCCGCCTCTATGCGCGCGGCTATTATTACGACGCCAAGCGCAAGGGCATGACCGACATCGCCCAAGGTAACTATTGAAACCCGGTCATTGCTGAGACTACAGCGTCCGTTGAATATGCAGTAGTGATAACGGCTGAACAAGCCTCGGCCTATGGCTGCGGCTGGGTCTGCCCCTGCGATCCGGCTTGCTGTTGCTGCTCTCCCGGTTGCGGCAATGCCGCCAGGATCGCCTTAAGAAGCACCTGCGGCTGGTAGTCGAACCAGCTCGGCGTCAGGCCAAGCCTGACGACCACCAGATTGGCCGAAGGCACGATCGCCACGCTCTGCCCGTCGTGCCCCGTCAGCCAGAACGTATCCTCAGGCAGCCCGGCCCCAGCGCTCGAGCCGCGGCCGGGAGCCAGCCAGGCCTGGCCCTGCGAATACCGCCCGTTCGAAGCCGCCGTCGGCGTACGCATGGCGCCGACGAAACCCTCCGGCAACAGACGCTGGCCGTTCCACACGCCATCCTGCAGCAGGAACTGCCCGAAGCGCGCCCAGTCATGCGCCGTCGCATAAAGATACGAGCTTCCGGCGAACGTGCCGCGCGCATCGAGTTCGAACACGGCGCTCGTCATGCCGAGCGGCGAAAACAACGCATCGTGCGGATAGGAAAAAGCCGCCTGGGCATTGCCGACCCTGTCCATCCAGATGCGCGAGAGCAGCATGGCCGTGCCGCTCGAATAGCGGAAGCGCTGGCCGGGTGCTGCCTCCATCGGCGCATTGGCCGGCAGCGATACCATGTCGGGATCGAGATAGAGCATGCGCGTCACATCGGCGACGTCGCCATAGTTCTCGTTGAAGGCAAGGCCGCTCTCCATGCCGAGCAGATCGGAAACCTTGATCTTGGCACGCGCATCGTTCTTCCACTGCGCCAGCAGGTTATCATCGTCGAAGGAGATCTTGCCGCCGAGCATCAGCCGGCCGAGGATCGTCGCATTCACTGTCTTCGTCATCGACCAGCCGATCAGCGGTGTCTTCGCCGAGAAGCCGCGGCCGTAGGCTTCGGCGACGATGCGGCCATTGCGCACCACCACGATGGCCCGCATTGCCGGGCCGGCAAGACCAGGATCGGCCAGCAGCGCGGCGATCTTCCCGTCCGCCGGATTGCCGGTCCCCTCGCCCTCCGGCCACAAGGCGTCGCTTACTTCCATTTTGGCCGGCGCATCGAAGGGCACCGCCTTCGCCGCCGCCTCGAAATTGCCGTCCGGCACGCTCGTGCAGCCGAAAGCACCGCGATAGAGCGCGTAACTCGGCGCAAACAGCCCCATGAAGCGCGCCGTCACACGGTCGTTGTCGCGGTCGACGTTGACGCGCATCAGCCGCAACAGCGGATTTCCGGGCGCCTGGACATCGTCATAGAGCACATCCTCGGCCTGCCGGCCGGCGATGAAGACATTCGAACAGACGATCTTGGCGGCATAACCGTCGCCGACACGCAGCAGTTCCGGCGGCTGGATGAAAAGCCAGCCGCCGGCGACGAAGACGACGAGAACGACAAGGAGAGCAAGCGCTTTCAGGATACGCAGGACAAATCGCATGACATTCCTCCATGCCGGGAGAGAAGCAGGAATCGCACGCGCCGAAAAGGGGTCGGAGCGAAGAAGGTCCGTCGTCCCGATCACTTTCCCAGGAGAGGCATCCCGGTCGCTCTCCCGAGGAGGCGGAAGTCTCCGAAGAGCGGCGCCCCACAGCCCACGTCATCAAACTGTAGCAGAGGCGCGCTACACGCCCTGAACGCTAAAAAGGTGACAGACTCATGTCAGAATTTGCACCGGATGCCGGCTTCCGCAAGAACCGGAAACTCAAGGACGCCCTTCTCCGCCACAAGGCTTTTTCGAAGGACGGCTTTTCCGAGCGTCTCTTCGGCCTTCTCTTCTCCGGCCTCGTCTATCCGCAGATCTGGGAGGATCCGGATCTCGACATGCAGGCGATGGAGCTGAAGCCCAACCATCGCATCGTCACCATCGGCTCCGGCGGCTGTAACATGCTCGCCTATCTCTCCAAGGCGCCGGCCTCGATCGACGTCGTCGATCTCAACCCGCACCACATCGCGCTGAACCGCCTGAAGCTTGCCGCCTTCAAGCATCTTCCCGGCCATGCCGATCTCGTCCGCTTCCTGGCAATGCCGAACGAGAAGTCGAACAGCCGCGCCTATGACCAGCATCTTGCCGCCAACCTCGATGAGGCGACTCGCAGCTACTGGAACGGTCGCAAGTTCGGCCGTCGCCGCGTCACCGTCTTCGACCGCAACATTTACGAGACGGGCCTGCTCGGCCGCTTCATCGGCGCCGCCCATCTTCTTGCCCGCTTGCATGGCGTCAAGCTGCGCGAGATGACCAAGACCCGCTCGATCCGCGAACAGCGCCAGTTCTTCGACGAACAGATCGCGCCGCTCTTCGAGAAGCCGGTCGTGCGCTGGATCACCGGCCGCAAGAGTTCGCTCTTCGGCCTCGGCATTCCGCCGCAGCAATATGACGAACTTGCAAGCCTTGCCGCCGATCATTCGATCGCGCCGGTGCTGAAGCACCGCCTGGAAAAGCTTGCCTGTCATTTCCCCATGAGCGACAACTATTTCGCCTGGCAGGCCTTCGGCCGCCGCTACGGCACCGAAGCGGAGGGCCCGTTGCCGACCTATCTGAAGTCGGAGCACTATCAGGTGATCCGCGCCAATGTCGACCGCGTCAATGTCCACCACGCAAGCTTCACCGAGCTTCTGGCCGGCGAGCCGGCCGCCTCACGCGACCGCTACATCCTGCTCGACGCGCAGGACTGGATGACGGACGAGCAGCTGAACGACGTCTGGACGGAGATCACCCGCACGGCGCGCGAAGGCGCCCGCGTGATCTTCCGCACCGCTGCCGAAAAAAGCATCATCGAAGGCCGTCTGGCTCCGGCGATCCGTGACCAATGGGATTACTTCGAAGAGAAGTCGCGTGAACTGACTGCGCTTGATCGCTCGGCAATCTACGGCGGCTTCCATATTTATGGGAAGAAAGCGTGAGCAAGGTCGGCACGGAGACGGCAGGACAGAGCGATGAACATGCCAGCCTCATGGATGGCATGTACCGCTACCAGCGCCATATCTACGACCTGACCCGCAAATATTACCTTCTCGGCCGCGACAGCACGATCCGCAACCTCGACGTGCCCGAAGGCGGCACGCTGCTCGAAGTCGGCTGCGGCACGGGGCGCAACATGGCTTTCGCCCACCGGCATTTCCCCACCGCCAAGCTGTTCGGCCTCGACATTTCCCAGGAAATGCTGATTTCGGCGCGCAAGACCTTCGCCACCAAGGCGACGATCCCGGAATTCCGCGTCGCCGACGCCACGGCGTTCACACCGCGCGAATTCGGCGTCAGCGGCTTCGACCGCATCCTGATTTCCTATGCCCTGTCGATGATTCCGGACTGGGAGCGCGCCGTCGATGCATCGATCGCCGCCCTCAATCCCGGCGGCCAGCTGCACATCGTCGATTTCGGCCAGCAGGAAGGCTTGCCGGGCTGGTTCCGGCGCATGCTGCAGTCCTGGCTTGCGAAATTCCACGTCACCCCGCGCCCCGATCTGCGCGAGGTCCTGGAAGCGCAAGCCCATGAAAACAACGCGACATTGTTGTTCGATAGCGTCGGCGGCGGTTATGCCTGGCGGGCAGCTATTATCAGTAAGCGCTCATAATTCGCTTGAAACTAACCGATTTTTTACGTTGATATGATGAAAAGAGGGTTATCCTCTGCTGACTCGTCTTTTTCGAAGGTCAGGTTGTGGGGCAAAGAGATAATTCGAGCTACGACGGGACGCCCATGCGCCGGCTTTTGTTTTGCGTTTTGCCCTTGGCCGTCCTTTTGGCCGGCTGCAGTTCCTCCGGTTATGACTACCTCGAAACGGCCTCGATCAAGCCGAAGACGCGCTTCAAGGATACCGATCCCCAGGATTTCGGAGCGAAGCATCCGCAGCAGAATCCGGTGCACGGCATCGATATTTCCAAATGGCAAGGCGATATCGACTGGGGCACGGTGAAGAATTCCGGCGTCGCCTTCGCCTTCATCAAGGCCACCGAAGGCAAGGACAGGGTCGATCCGCGCTTCGACGAATACTGGCGAGAGGCCCGCGCCGCCGGCATACCGCACGCTCCCTATCATTTCTACTATTTCTGCTCCTCCGCCGATCAGCAAGCCGACTGGTTCATCCGCAACGTGCCGAAGGAGGCCATGCGCCTGCCGCCGGTGCTCGACGTCGAATGGAACGCCGAATCGAAGACCTGCCGCTACCGTCCCGACGCCGAAACCGTGCGCGCCGAAATGCAGCGTTTCATGGACCGGTTGGAAGCCTATTACGGCAAGCGCCCGATCATCTATACCTCGGTCGATTTCCACCGCGAAAATCTCGCCGGCTACTTCCGGGATTATCATTTCTGGGTCCGTTCGGTGGCAAAACACCCCGAGGTGACCTATTCCGACCGCCGCTGGGCCTTCTGGCAATATACCTCGACCGGCGTTATTCCCGGCATCAGTGGGCCGACCGATATCAATGTCTTTGCCGGCAGCGCAAAGAACTGGAACAATTGGGTCGCGGCCGTTTCCAAGGATAGAAATTCTTAGTAACGTCTTGCGATGTTTCTTGCTTCCGTCACATTCGTCTGTGAAAGCGACGGCAATCTGTTTGATATAAGGACCGCATCCATGCACCGCTCGCTCGCAAGCCGCTCTGCACTCGCTCTTCTGTTTGCCCTCGCCCTCGCAGGCGGCGCGGTCGCCCAGCAGGCGCCGGGCGCAGCCCCGGCAGCGCCCTGCGGCGGCGATCTGTCCGCTTTCCTCGAAGGCGTGAAGAAAGATGCTGTCGCAGCCGGCGCCAGTGCAGCAGCCGCCGACGAGGCCTTCGCCGGCGCCGATATCGACCCCAAGGTCCTGAGCCGGGATCGCGCCCAAGGCGTCTTCAAGCAGACCTTCCTCGAATTCTCCCAGCGCACCGTCAACCAAGCCCGCCTCGACATCGGCCGCCAGAAGATGAAGCAATATGCCGACGTCTTTGCCCGCGCCGAGCAGGAATTCGGCGTCCCCCCGGGCGTCATCACCGCCTTCTGGGCGATGGAAACCGATTTCGGCGCCGTCCAGGGCGATTTCAACACCCGCAACGCCCTGGTGACGCTATCGCATGACTGCCGCCGCCCGGAACTCTTCCGTCCGCAGCTGATCGCCCTCGTCGAGATGGTTCAGCACGGCGACCTCGACCCTGCCACCAATACCGGCGCCTGGGCCGGCGAGATCGGCCAGGTGCAGATGCTGCCGCGCGACATCATCGCCTATGGCATGGATGGCGATGGTGACGGCCATGTCCGCCTGAAACAGAGTAGCCCCGACGCCATCCTGACGGCGGCGAAATTCATCCAGCACCTCGGCTTCGAGCGCGGCCAGCCCTGGCTGCAGGAAGTGACCGTGCCCGATAACCTGCCCTTCGAGAAATCCGGTCTTGGCGGCACGATGAAGGCCGCCGAATGGTTTGCGCTCGGCGTCAAGCCGCGCGACGGCAATACCGCCTTCGGTAACCTCGAAGGCGACCTCGTGCTGCCGCAGGGCCGCATGGGACCGGCCTTCATCGCCTATCCCAATTTCAAGATCTATCTCGAATGGAACAAGTCGTTCATCTACACGACCTCGGCCGCGTATTTCGGGACGCGCCTTTCGGGCGCCGAACCCTATCTCAAGGGGGTGCCGGAACAGGGGCTTGCCAGCGACCAGATGAAGGCGCTGCAGACCAAGCTGCAGTCGCTCGGCCATGATGTCGGTGAGATCGATGGCATCCTGGGCTCCGGCACGCGTGTCGCGATCCAGAAGGAACAGCAGCGCCTCGGCATGCCGGCCGACGGCTGGGCGACGCCTGCCCTTCTCAACGCCCTCTGATCCCAGCTGACATCTTGCCGCCAACCGCTTCGCAAGAAACGGGTGGCGCGATCCGCCGCCTGCGCTAAAGCATGAAACCGAAAACCGTTTTTTCGGCAAAACGGCTTGCGCTGGAGGAAGCGGCATGGACAGCAGAATGAATGCCTGGACCTGGGGGCTGCTGGTCCTGCTCGGCCTGATCTGGGGCGGCTCCTTCTTCTTTGCCCGCATCGCCGTCCAGGACGTGCCACCGCTGACCCTCGTCTTCTTCAGGCTGCTGCTCGCAGCGCTGGCACTGCATATCTATATCGCCGGCCGTTTCGACTTCCATGCGATCCTCACGGCCCGCTGGCGCGAATTCCTGATCCTGGGGCTCATCAACAATGCCCTGCCACATACGCTGATCTTCTTCGGCCAGACCCGCATCGGCGCGGGTCTGGCGGCGATCCTGAATGCGACGACGCCGATCTGGACCGTGTTGATCGCCAACTACTTCACCTCAGACGAGAAGCTGTCGCCGGTAAAGATCGCCGGCTGCCTGGTCGGGCTGGCCGGAACGATCGTGCTGATCGGCCCCGGCATGTCGGCAGGTGGCCAAGCCCCGCTCTGGGCGCTGCTTCTTCCCGTGCTTGCCGCGATCTCCTATGGTTTCGCCGCCACTTACGGAAAACGTTTCAAGAATGTTCCCGCCCCTGTCACCGCAGCCGGACAGTTGACCGCCTCCTCGCTGATTGCGCTGCCGCTGTCGCTGCTGGCCGATCGTCCCTGGACGCTTGCCGCACCGCCGCTCGATGCCCTCCTCGCCATCCTGGCACTGGCGCTGCTGTCTACCGCCTTCGGCTACATCCTCTATTTCCGGATCATGGCGGCGGCCGGCGCCACCAATGCCTCGCTCGTCACCTTGCTGGTGCCGCCGAGCGCCATCCTTCTCGGCGTGCTCTTCCTCGGAGAAAGGCTCGCACTGAGCGAGTTTGCCGGCATGGCGCTGATCGGTGTCGGCCTCGTCATTCTCGACGGCCGCGCCTATCGCATGCTGGCCAAGGCCGCCTGAAACCGGTTGCGAATTCCATATGTTTTCAACCGGTTGCGAGCCGGCCATGTTTTGGGCGCATAGGTAAATGCGCGATCGCCCGATTTAACGGCATGTTAAAATCTGTGAACAAAAATTTTCTGAAAATTAAGAAGTAATTTCAAATACTTGCTGAAACACTATTCGACTTATCCACCGAGCCCTTCTGCAGCGCAGCATAAGATCTGCTTCCCAACCGACATATTTCAGACATATTATCGGCCGGTTAACGCGAGGAGACAGACATGGGACTCACGCAATCCTTGAATGTTCTGTTGGTCAGTGCAGCATTTGCTTTCGTCTTGTCCATGCTCTTCATCTGAGCTGGCCGACGAAAGTGTAATGACTGATAGTGCCTAAACTCCTGAATAGCTGATCAATCCGCCAACGAAAAAGCGCATGTCCCGCCCGACATGCGCTTTTCACTTTTACAGCGCCGCACGTCTTTCAGACGCGCAAAGATCAGGCGGCTGCGCCCGCACTTTTTGGCGCCCGGCGGGACAGGCCGAGATTGTCGAGCACGGCGGAAACCAGCGGCGCACGGTTCATCGTATAGAGATGGAAGTCGTGGATGCCGCGCCGGACGAGATCGTCGATCTGTTCGGCAGCGACTTCGGCGGCGACCTTCGCCCGCTCCTCGGGCTTGTCGTCGAAGCCTGCGAAGCGCTCGTCGAGGAAGGCGGGGATGATCGTGCCGCAAGCCCCGGCGAAGCGCTTCAGCTGCGTCAGGTTCTGGATCGGCATGATGCCGGGCACGATAGGGATCGAGATGCCGGCGCCGCGCACCCGTTCCAGGTAGCGCTCGAAATTATCGTTGTCGAAGAAGAACTGCGTCAGTGCTCTGTCGGCGCCATTGTCGGCCTTGCGCTTCAGCATCTCGATATCGGCCGCCGTGTCGCGGCTTTCCGGGTGTTTTTCCGGATAGGCGGAAACCGAAATCTCGAAATCGCCGATTTCCTTCAGGCCGGCCACCAGCTCCGCCGCATTGGCATAACCGCCGGGATGCGGCTGGTAGGGTGCGCCGGCGCCACCGGGCGCATCGCCGCGCAGCGCCACGAAATGCGTCACGCCGGCCTTGCGGAACGTGTCGACCACCTGATGCGTCTCCTCCTTCGTCGCGCCGACGCAGGTGAGATGCGAGGCGGTGGCAAGCGGCGTCTGCGACAGGAACCGCGTAACGGCGGTCAGCGTCGGCGCCTTGGTGGTGCCGCCGGCGCCATAAGTCACCGAGACGAAATCCGGGTCCCAGTCCTTCAGTTCGCTGACGGTATGCCAGAGCTGCCCTTCCATCTCCTCCGATTTCGGCGGGAAGAATTCGAAGGAGACCCTGACGTTGCGGCCGCGCGCTTCGTTTTTCAAAGCCATATCATACCCTCCCGGCAAATGTAGGTTCGGCGCCTTCGCTTAGTTGCGAAGCCATGAGGCGCCTCGGATCGCGCGCGAGCCAGACGGTGACCGTCAACCCCTGCCCGCTTTGCTGACCCGGATGAAGATCGACGACCTGCTCGACGTCGAGCCCGGTCTTGCGCAACCAGTCGGACATCGCCTGGTGCGAAAAACCGAGACGGACATGCGCATGCTCGTCGCGGAGATATTCGAGCGTGTGCGGCGCAAGGTCGATGACCACGAGCCGGCCGCCCGGCCGGAGCATGCGCGCCGCTTCCGCGATCGCAATCTCCGGCTGATCGAAGAAATGCAGCACCTGATGGATCGTCACCAGATCGAAATCCTGTCCCTCGAACGGCAGGTTCAGGATATCGGCGTGACGCACTGTGGCCTTGGTGATGCGGGACTTGTCGAGATTGGCGCGCGCCACGCTCAGCATGTCGCGGCTGGCATCGACGCCGGTCGCCCGACGGTAGAGCCCGGACAGGAGTTCGAGGATGCGGCCGGTGCCGGTGCCGAGATCGAGCAGCGAGTCGATCGGCTGGCTGCCGAGCAGCCGGATGACGGCAGCGTCGACCTCCTCATCGGCCGCATGCAGGCGGCGAAGCTCGTCCCATTCGGCCGCGTTGCGGCTGAAATAGGCCTGTGCGCGCTCGGCGCGCTGGCGCTTGACCAGCGAAAGCCGCTCGCCGTCGCGAAGGATGGTCGGATCGTTCTCGGAAACATGCTTCAGCAACGCCCGCACCAGCATGGCTGCCTTACCGTCCTGCTTGAGGCGGAAATAGGCCCAGGCTCCCTCCTGGTAGCGTTCGATCAGTTCGGCCTCGCCAAGCAGCTTCAAGTGGCGCGAGATGCGGGGCTGGGATTGGCCGAGAATTTCGGTAAGATCGGTCACCGTCAGATCGCCGCCGTCAAGAAGTGCCAGCAGACGCAGGCGCGTGGGCTCGCCGGCCGCCTTCAAGACGTCCACCAGCGCATCCAGTCCAAGCTTCAAGGGTTCGCTCATCTTCGATCCAATCAAGATATAAAGATATCTTTATGTGATTTGAAGAGCGGTGGCAAGCGAGAATTCGCTCTCTCCACGAAATTGCCTGCTCAAATTGCGACAGAGCCAGACATGAAAAAGCCCCGGCCGAACCGGGGCTTCCGCAAGCAAAAATGAGTGAAATCAGCGCGTCAGACGCTTGTGGGCCTGGCTGCCCGGGTTAAGGGCGTCGGGGCCGAGACGGCGCACCTTGTCCTGTTCATAATCCTCGAAGTTGCCTTCGAACCATTCGACATGGCCGTCGCCTTCGAAAGCGAGGATATGCGTCGCCAGACGGTCGAGAAACATGCGATCATGGCTGATGATGATGGCGCAGCCGGCGAAGTTCTCCAGCGCGTTTTCCAAGGCACCCAGCGTTTCCGTATCGAGGTCATTGGTCGGTTCGTCGAGCAGCAGAACGTTGCCGCCGGCCTTCAGCATCTTGGCAAGGTGAACACGGTTGCGCTGACCACCAGAGAGATTGCCGACCTTCTGCTGCTGGTCGCCGCCCTTGAAGTTGAAGGCGCCGCAATAGGCGCGGGAGTTCATGTCGAACTTGCCGAGCTTGATGATTTCGGCGCCGCCGGAGATTTCCTCCCAGACCGTCTTGTCAGCCGCAAGCGCGTCGCGGCTCTGGTCGACATAACCAAGATGCACGGTCTCGCCGATGCGGATCGAGCCGCCATCCGGCTTTTCCTGGCCGGTGATCATCTTGAACAATGTCGTCTTGCCGGCGCCGTTCGGGCCGATGATGCCGACGATGCCGCCCGGCGGCAGCTTGATCGACAGGTCGTTGATCAGCGTGCGGCCCTCGAAACCCTTGGTGATGCCTTCCATCTCGATGACCACCTGGCCGAGGCGCTCACTGACCGGGATGATGATCTGCGCGTCGCCGGGACGCTGCTTCTCGGCGGCATCCACGAGCTGCTCGTAGGACTTGATACGCGCCTTGGACTTGGCCTGACGGGCCTTCGGGCTGGAAGCGATCCATTCCTGTTCGCGGCTGATCGCCTTCTGGCGCGACGCGTCTTCGCGGCTTTCCTGCAGCATGCGCTTGGCTTTCGCCTGCAGATAGGCCGAGTAGTTGCCTTCGTAGGGGATGCCACGGCCGCGGTCGAGTTCGAGGATCCATCCGGTGACGTTGTCCAGGAAGTAGCGATCGTGGGTAATCATCATCACGGCGCCAGGATAGTCGCGCAGATGTTTTTCGAGCCAGGCGATGGTTTCGGCGTCCAGGTGGTTGGTCGGTTCGTCGAGCAGCAGCAGATCCGGCTGCGAAAGCAGCAGGCGGCAGAGCGCGACACGGCGGCGCTCACCACCGGAAAGGCTGGTGACTTCGGCGTCGCGCGGCGGGCAGCGCAGGGCTTCCATCGCCATTTCGACTTGGCTTTCCAGATCCCAGAGGTTCTGGCTGTCGATGACGTCCTGAAGCTTGGCGCCCTCTTCCGCCGTCTCGTCGGAATAGTTCATCATCAATTCATTGTAGCGATCGAGGACGGCCGTCTTCGAGGCAACGCCTTCCATGACATTCTCGAACACCGTCTTGTTGGGATCGAGATGCGGCTCCTGCTCCAGATAGCCGACCGTCGCACCTTCGGCGAGCCAAGCTTCGCCGGTATACTCCTTGTCCTGACCTGCGATGATGCGCAGCACGGTGGATTTACCCGCGCCGTTCGGACCAAGGATACCGATCTTGGCATCCGGGTAGAACGAAAGGTGGATATTCTCCAGGATCTTCTTGTTGCCATAGGCCTTGTTGAGGCCGGACATATGATAGATGAACTGACGTGCCATGCTGCGCTGCTCCGGGCGGGAAACTTCGATTGTGCCGCTATGTAGGCGAAACAGCGCCTGCGGGCAACGCCGAAACCCGGTTTACTCAGGATTTCCGGTCAAAAGCCTGCAGCGTCGACGACGCCCTCGTCACAGCCGAACGACGTTTTTCCCGCACCCTGGATCAGATCGGCGAGGCCGGCACTCTTCGCCGATGCCGCCCCGGCGGCTTCCGAAAGCCCGATCGTCAGCTCGCTGATCATCCTGACATTGCCGGCCCGCCGGCAGCTCATCTTGACGCGGTCGCCGGCACCCGGCCCGAAGCTCTTGTCGAAAGCCGCCTTGATCGCGTCGGCCTTCACCGGCTTGCCAATATTGGCAGCGAAAAGATCGCGCACGGCCGAAGCGTTGAGTGCGCCCACGAGATGCACACCGACGCCGAAATAGTCGTCGGCGCTCATCTTCGTGCAGGTGCCATGCTTCACCCATTCATGCCGTTCCAGGCCGGATTGCGTGCCGGGCATCGCCTTTGCCAGCGCCGTCTTTGTCTCGGCCGCAAGCGTGACCTCCGGCAGCTTGTTCCAGTCGCCATCCTTGTCGGCGGCCTTCTGCTCGGCGCTCACGCCGCAATAATCCTGCCGCATCGGCCAAAGTCCGTGCAACGAAAAGTTCGTCGCGTCGGGGCGCTCGCCGGTCTGGCTCGCACACTCGGCCTTCTTCTGGTTCGTCTGACAAAAGGCCGGCTGCCAGCTTGCCGCCAGAATGAAGCGGGTGCGCCCGCCGGCCTCCTGCGCCACGCCGGCGCCGGCAACAACCATCGACACGGCAAACGTCAAGGTACGCAACTGCATGCTGCTCATTTCAACCCCCAAAAAAGAACAATACAGGAACAAATAAGCATCAAAATTAAAAGGCCGCAACCCTGAATCGCAACAAGGCCGCAAATTGTTATCAGATAATCAAATGCCCATGTTGCAATTACCCGGCGATCTGGTCTGTTGCCGCCGGGAGGACCCACATGTTTTCTGAAACACAAAGGCTCGCCGTGCCGGGGGCGTCGCTGGCCTATCACCATGCTGAGGCCATCACCCCTCCACGCGGCATTCTGTTGATATCGCATGGCTTGGCCGAACATTCGAAACGATACCGCGTCTTTGCCGAGACGATGGCGGCGCGCGGTTATCATGTCTATGCCCATGATCATCGCGGCCACGGCGAGACGACGGCACCCGATGCGCCGATCGGCCGCTTCGCCCGGCGCGGTGGGGTCGAAAGGGTGATCGGCGACGTCATCGCCATGCGTGGCCATGCAGCCTCCCGCCATCCCGGCCTGCCGGTGATCCTTTTCGGCCATTCGATGGGCGGCCTCATCGCCCTCAATGCTGCCGTTACGGCTCCGGCCGACTTCGATGCCGTCGCCGTCTGGAATTCGAATTTCGCCGTCGGTCTTGCCGGTCGAGCTGCCCAAGCGATCTTGCTTGCCGAGCGCATGCTGAAGGGCTCCGACGTGCCGAGCGGCTTGTTGCCGAAGCTCACCTTCGGCACCTGGGGCAAATCCATTCCCGGCCGCCGCACCGAGTTCGACTGGCTGTCGCGCAGACCTGATGAAGTCGACAAATATGTCGCCGATCCGCTCTGCGGCTTCGACGCCTCAGTCTCTCTCTGGCTCGACATCTTCGAGCTGACCTTCCGCGCGCCACAGAAAATCCACCTCGACCGGCTGCCGCGGGACATGCCGATCCATCTCGTCGGCGGCGGAGAAGACCCGGCGACGGAGCATGGAAAAGCCGCGCTCTGGCTGTCAAACCATTTGAAAGGCCAAGGCTTCTCCCGTATCAGCACTGAGATATATCAGGACATGCGGCACGAAACACTGAATGAGATCGGCGCGGATGCGGCGATTGCAGCCTTCGCGGACTGGTGCGACAGGGCCGTCCAAGATCCTGAGCGATCAATATCTTGAGTGACAGGGATTTCATCATGAACAGCACCTCCGCCCGCCCCGTTTCGTCCGCCTCCGACGTGACGATGGGGCTTGTGCTGATGTTTATCTCGGTGATGTTCTCGCCGCTCATCGATATTTTCGCCAAGCTTGCCATCGTCACAATCCCGTCCGCGGAGATCACCGCCGGCCGCTTCGCCGTACAGGCGCTCTGCATGCTGCCGATCGTCGTATGGCGGCACAGCTTCGCCGATTTCTCCTGGCGCCAGAGCCTGTTCCACGCAATCCGCGGCGCGATCATCACTGTCTCGATGATCTCCTTCGTCACCACGCTGAAATACATGGCGGTCGCCGACGCGATTGCGATCTTTTTCGTCGAGCCGATCATTCTGACGATCCTCGGCGGCATCTTCCTGAAGGAGACCATCGGCTGGCGGCGTTATACCGCCTGCGGCGTCGGTTTCTTCGGGGCGATGCTGATCATCCAGCCGAGTTTTGAAGAGGTCGGCTACATCGCGCTTCTGCCTGTCGTCAGTGCGTTCTGTATCGCGATCTTCGTGCTGATGACCCGCGTCCTCTCGCACAGGGAGGACCCTTGGGCGATGCAATTCCAGATGAGCATCTGGGGCCTGCTCTTCTGCGCCGTCCTGCTTTTCCTGGGCCAGGGAACCGGCTCCGATCTCTTCGATCCGATCATGCCGGAAGGCCGCGCCTGGTTCTATCTCGCCGGCGTCGGCGCCATGGCCGCAATCGCGGGCATCCTTGGCGTCTATGCCTATCGCGCAGCACCAGCCTCGACGCTGGCGCCGCTGCAATATTTCGAGATCGTCTCGGCGACGATCTTCGCCTGGCTGGTCTTCGGCGACTTTCCGGATGCGGTCAAATGGCTCGGCATCATGATTATCATGGCGTCGGGGTTCTACATTGTCTGGCGCGAGCGCCGCTTTGCATCGAAACCGGTATCCGGTACATCAGAGGCGACGTTGGCGCCCTAGATCTAAGCCCAGATCTAAGAATGCGAGCCCGGAGGAACATGACGGAGACCGTGACGAAAAAACCGCCGCTTGCAGGGATCCGGGTTATCGAGCTTGCCCGTGTGCTCGCCGGCCCCTGGGCAGGACAGATGCTCGCCGATCTCGGTGCCGACGTCATCAAGGTCGAAAATCCCGACGGCGGCGACGATACGCGACAATGGGGGCCACCCTTCGTCGAGGGCGCCGACGGCGAAAATCTCTCGGCCGCCTATTACCACGCCGCCAATCGCGGCAAACGCTCCGTCACCGCCGACCTGAAGAGCGCCGAAGGCCAGGATCTCGTCCGCCGCCTCGTCTCCACCGCCGATGTGGTGATCGAGAATTTCAAGCTCGGCGGCCTCGTCAAATACGGGCTCGATTATGACAGCCTGCGCAAGATCAACCCGAAGCTCGTCTATTGCTCGATCACCGGCTTCGGCCAGAACGGCCCTTATGCCAGCCTCGCCGGCTACGATTACATCGTCCAGGGCATGTCCGGCTTCATGTCGATTACCGGTGAGCCGGACGGCCAGCCGATGAAGGCAGGCGTCGCCATCGCCGATATCTTCACCGGCATCTATGCCGTCTCGGCGATCGAAGCCGCTCTGATCCATGCCCTGAAGTCAGGCGAAGGCCAGTTGGTCGACATGGCCCTGCTCGATGTGCAATCGGCCGTGCTCGCCAATCAGAACATGAATTACCTGGTCTCCGGCGCCGCACCGACCCGCCTCGGCAATGCCCATCCCAATATCTCGCCCTATGAGGTCGTGCCGACGGCGGATGGTTACCTCATTCTCGCCGTTGGAAACGACGGCCAGTTCCGCCGCCTCTGCACCATCCTCGGCCTGGAGGCCATCACCGGCGACGAGCGTTTCGCCACCAACAAGGCCCGCGTCGCAAATCGCGACGAAGTTCGCCGCCTCGTCTCCACCGAAACGCTGAAATGGCAGAAGGCGGATCTGCTGAAGGCCTGTGAAGAGAACGCGGTTCCATCAGGCGCAATCAACACGATCGAGGAAATGTTCGCCCATCCGCAGGTGCAGGCCCGCGGTCTGCGCATCGATCTTGCGGATGCCGCCGGAACGGTAATCCCCGGTGTCAGGACGCCTGTGGTGCTGTCGGAGACGCCGCTGCACTATATCAGGCCGAGCCCGCGTCTCGGCGAACACCAGGCAGAAATTCTGGCGGAACTCGCCGAGCGCGAGAGGAAGGCATCGTCATGAAGAAGGCATTGTCATGAAGAAGACGGGCGGAGAACTGATCGTTGAGGCGCTGAAGGCGAACGGCGTCAAGCGTCTCTCCTGCGTGCCCGGCGAGAGCTTCCTCGCAGTCCTCGACGCGTTGCGCGACAGCGATATCGACGTCCTCGTCTGCCGCCAGGAGGGCGGAGCGGCGATGATGGCGGATTGCTGGGGCCGGCTGACCGGCGAACCCGGCATTTGCATGGTGACCCGTGGCCCCGGCGCCACCAACGCCTCCGCCGGCCTGCATATCGCCAAGCAGGACTCGATCCCGATGATCCTGTTCATCGGCCAGGTGCAGCGCGAAGCACGCGAGCGCGAAGCCTTCCAGGAGGTCGAGTTCCGCCGCGCCTTCACCGAATTCGCCAAGTGGGTGGGCGAGATCGACGATGCCGCCCGTATTCCCGAGTTCGTCACCCGCGCCTTTGCGGTCGCAACCTCCGGCCGGCCCGGTCCTGTCGTGCTGACACTGCCGGAGGACATGCTGCGCGACGAGGTCGAGGCCCCCCGCGCCCGGCACTATGCCAACGTCGAGGCCCATCCCGGCCGCCGTCAGATCGACGATTTTTATCTCCGTCTGCTGAAAGCAGAGCGACCGATTGTGATCCTTGGCGGCACGCGCTGGGATACCGATGCCGTCGCCGATTTTCAGAGCTTCGCCGAGCGTTTCCAGTTGCCCGTCGGCTGCTCCTTCCGCCGGCAGATGCTGTTCGATCATCTCCATCCCTGCTATGCCGGCGATGTCGGTATCGGCATCAATCCGGTGCTGGCAAAGGAGATCAAGGAGAGCGACCTGCTGATCCTCCTCGGCAGCCGCATGTCGGAAATGCCGTCCTCGTCCTATACGCTGATCGACATCCCCTACCCCCAGCAATCGCTGGTGCATATCTATCCCGACCCTTCCGAGCTCGGCCGCATCTACCGTCCGGATCTTGCCATCTGCGCAGCACCTGCCGATTTCGTGGCCGCCCTCGCCGATCTGGAAGCGCCGGCCGAACCGCATTGGACCGAGCGCACCGTCTGCCTGCACCAGGCCTATCTCGCCTGGTCGACGCCACCATCGACAGGTCCGGGCGCCGTCCATATGGGGCCGATCATGGAGTGGCTGGAGGCCAATACCGGGCAGGACGCGATCTTTACCAATGGCGCCGGCAACTACGCCACCTGGGTGCACCGCTTCCATCGTTTCCGCCGCTTCAACACCCAAGCCGCCCCCACCTCAGGCTCAATGGGTTACGGCCTGCCGGCGGCGGTGGCTGCCAAGCGGCTCTTTCCCGAGCGCGAAGTCATCTGCTTTGCCGGTGACGGCTGTTTCCTGATGCACGGCCAGGAATTCGCCACTGCCATTCGCTACGGCCTGCCGATCATCGCAGTCGTCGTCAACAACGGCATCTACGGCACGATCCGCATGCATCAGGAGCGCGAGTATCCCGGCCGTGTCAGCAGCACCGATCTGACCAATCCCGACTTCGCAGCCCTTGCCCGCGCCTATGGCGGCCACGGCGAGACGGTGGAAACGACAGCGGATTTCGCCCCCGCCTTCGAGCGAGCACGCGCCAGCGGCAAACCCGCAATCATCGAAGTCAAACTCGATCCCGAAGCGATCACGCCGACACGCACGCTCTCGGAAATCGCGCAAACAAAAAGCCGGTGAGAAAACTCACCGGCCCTGAAGGATAGGGACGCTGCGACTTCAGTCGAGTGCAGCCGTGACGATGAATTCGACCTTGTATTTCGGCGCTGCGAGCTTGGCTTCGCTGGTGGCGCGGGCCGGCGGATTGGCCGGATCGATCCAGCCTTCCCAGACGGCGTTCATCTCGGCGAAATCGGCGATGTCGGACAGGTAGATGATCGTCTGCAGGATCTTCGACTTGCTGCTGCCTGATGCAGCCAGCAGACGGTCGACTTCGGCAAGCGATGACTTGCACTGATCGGTGACGCTTTCGCCTTCGCCGACTTGGCCTGCGAGATAGACCGTGTTGCCGTGAATGACGGCGCCGCTCATGCGCGAGCCGACGTCGATACGCTTGATGCTCATTATAGTCTCCTGAGTGAATGAAAGGTGACGGCGCTGAGGTTCAACGCCGGAAAATCGCCCGGAACGGCCTCAATTACGGATATGGTGGGTCTTCTGGTAAATCGCCGTCGAGCGTGCGCCGGAACGGCAATAGCCGAGCATCGGCCGCGGGAATTCATCGAGCGCGTCGACCATGCCCTGCACGGCTTCCTCGGTCACCCCCATCGGTCCAACCGGCACATGGGCGATCTCGAGACCGAGCTCCTTGGCGCGCGCCTCGATAACGGAGAACGACGTCTGGTCGGGACTTTCATGGTCGGGGCGGTGGCAGACGATCGATTTGAACCCCAGCGCCTTGATCTCGTCGAGCTCCTCCAGCGTGATCTGGCCTGAAACCGAATATTCATCGTCGATCTGGCGAATATCCATCGTCTTGTCTCCTCAAAAATCGTGGGCTGAAGGTCTACGACGGAGGTCTGCCAGCGTCAACAACACTTCGTTCACAGGAAGGTAAAGGTCAGCGCAGAGCTGCGGCTTTCGCCGGGCACCAGCATATTGAACTCACCGGCAGCCTCAAGCTCGTCGCGCGATATCCAGCGATGCGACACCGGCTCGATGCCGATGATATGGGCCGGCGCCTTCTGGTTCCGCCAGACCTGCAGATGGGGCAGCGTGTCGGCACGGAAGCGCACACGCAGCGTCCTGCCGCCGATTGCGGCGATCGGTCCGAGGCGGACCTCCGCGAAACCCTCCTCCGTCGCCGACGCCGCGACGCAGAAGATGCCGCCCAGCTCCTCGCCAAACGCCCAGGGGAAACCGCCATTTTCCAGCATCCGGCCTTCGAGCCGCGTGCCGTCGTCCAGCCATTTGCCGCCGATGTTCATGTGGTACATCAGGAAGGTCGGCACCGTCCGATCGCTGGTATTGACCACCCGATCCTCGAGCCGCACCTCGCCGGTCGCACCATCGATCCGCCACAGCCGCTCGATGCGCTGCGGCAGTCCCTCGACGGTGGTGATGTCGATATCGGCCCGGCATTCCGCATTGCCGTTCTCGAACTTCGTCCACAGCACCTTTGCCGCATGGCCGGAGGCCGATCCGTGCAGCGGATAGACCTTACCGTCGTTCCGGCCGGCGATCGGCTGGCGGTGGCGGATATGGTCCGGCCCGCAGGTGAACAGGAAGCCCTCGAGCGAGTGATCGATTCGCGGGTCGCCGTCATCGGGAATGGCGCGTTTCGGAGCGATGTCGACGCCTTCGACGATGCATCCGCCGATATCCAGCACCGATGTTTCGTCCAGCATCAGGCGCGGCCCGCTTGCGGCGGCAAATTCGATCATCACAGTCTCCTCGGGGAATGGTCGGCCCCTTAGAGCGCCGTGTGTCCTTTCGGACGCACAAAGAACGCTCTAACACCTTGAATCAACGCATCATGCTTTCCGAAAATCGATTCCGCTTTTCGAAAAGCATGATGCGCTAGCGTTAGGTTTCGCGCCGCCATTCGTCAATCGGGGCTGTTCCCATCTTGTGGTTTTGCCGCAACCGCGGATTTTGCGGAACTGACACAAGGACGCAAACGTTTATGAGTAAAAGGAAATCTTAGTGATTTTCATATTTTGTTCAGCACGCTTTCATAAATTCCACACTAGCGTCAAAATTCGCAGGTGTGTGTCTGCCCAATCACTGTTCGAGGTATGAGACGTGAATCGCTTTTTGAAGTCGGCATTTTGCTTGGCGGCCGCTCTGACTGCCCTTGCGGCTACACCGCCGGAGGCAGGCGCGCAGCAGTTCCGCGACCGCCGCCAGAGCGATATCGTGCTTGTGACACCGAGCGGCGAAATCCTCGACTATGTTCCAGCCGGCTATATCTATGCCCGCGACCGTAGCGGCAATCGCGTGTTGATCGACGACTATGGCAACGTCGTCGCCACCGAGATGCGCGCCCGCGGCTACTATCCGCCGCGGCCCGGCCCGCGCGAAGTCTATAACGACCAGTACGGCAACGACCCCTATTATTCCGACAACAATCCCGACGGCGATACGCGTTATTCCGAGCGTGGCGCCGTCACCGGCGGCATTCCGCGCGATGCCGCGATCGAGCGCCATCCGCTCGGCGACCAGCCCTACCTCGAGGATAACAGCATCGGCAATCCGCAGCCCGGCGACGATTATGCCTCGATCGATCCCGACCAGCAGATCCCGCCCGCCGATCAGCCGAAGGCCGCACCCGATGAACCTGCCATCACGCTGAACAACAAATCGAAGCCGGAGATCGTCGCATTGCAGGTCTTCCTCGACCGCGCCGGCATCTCCCCCGGCGTCATCGACGGCCATATGGGTTCGAACGTCACCAAGGCGATCTTAGCCTACGATCAGATGACCGGCTCGAAGCTCGATCCGAACAACACCGACGCCATTCTGGAAGAGCTGCGCATGACCGGCGGGCTGCCCGTCGTCAGCTATACGATCACGCCGGCCGATGCGGCCGGCCCCTTCGTCGCCGAGATTCCGGAAGACTATTCGCATAAGGCGCTGCTGCCGTCGCTGGCTTACACCTCGACCATCGAAATGCTCGCCGAGCGTTTCCACATGGATGAGGCTTTCCTCAAGGAGATGAACCCCGGCGCCGACTTCACCGTTCCCGGCACCGTCATCAAGGTCGTCAATCCAGGCGAGCCGAAAAGCGGCGCGGTAGCCCGCATCATCGCCGACAAGGGGCGTAAGCAGGTCTTCGCTTATGACGGCGCCGGCAATCTCCTCGCCGCCTATCCGGCGTCGATCGGCTCCACCGATACCCCCTCTCCATCGGGCACGGTCAATGTCGAGCGCGTCGCCCTCAATCCCGGTTACACCTACAATCCGAAGATCAATTTCCAGCAGGGCGCCAATGATAAGATCCTCAACATTCCGCCCGGCCCGAACGGTCCCGTCGGCACCGTCTGGATGGCGCTTTCCAAGCCGACCTACGGCATCCATGGCACGCCCGAGCCCTCAAAGATCGGCCGCACCCAGAGCCACGGCTGCATCCGCTTGACCAACTGGGATGCCACCGAGCTTGCCAAGATGGTCAAGCCAGGAGTGACGGTCGAATTCGTCGACTGACTACAGCAACGCGTCGTCTTTGACCGTGACGCGGCCACGCCACGTCCACTTTTTGACACAACAATCTAGCGGCGACCGCGGCGGCAGTTCAAATTTGCTCTCCCGTTTCAAAGTTTAGAACCTGAAAGCGCGCCAAAAGCTATTAAATCTGTAGATTTCATCTCCTGACATTTAGGAGGTCGTATGAAATCGTTTATTCGCTTGGCTTTGAGCGTGTTCGCGGGTTTGGTCGCAATCGGCACGGCGCGGGCTGCCGATGTCTCGGAAATTCGCGTGGACTGGGCAACCTACAACCCGGTCAGCCTTATTCTGAAGGATGAAGGCATCCTGGAAAAGGAATTCGAAAAGGACGGGATCAAGATAACCTGGGTCCAGTCCGCAGGCTCCAACAAGGCGCTGGAATTCCTGAATGCCGGCTCCCTCGACTTTGGCTCGACCGCGGGTGCGGCTGCATTGATCGGCCGGGTCAACGGCAACCCGATCAAATCCATCTACGTGTATTCGCGTCCGGAATGGACCGCGCTCGTAACGCGCAAGGATACCGGCATTGCCAAGGTCGAGGACCTCAAGGGCAAGTCCATCGCCGTGACGCGCGGCACCGATCCGCACATTTTCCTGGTACGCGCGCTCGCTGATGCAGGTCTCACCGAAAAGGATGTTTCGCTTGTTCTGCTCCAGCATGCGGACGGCCGCCTTGCGCTGAAGCGGGGGGACGTCGATGCCTGGGCGGGCCTCGATCCGATCATGGCCTCCGCCGAGATCGAGGATGGCGATGTTCTCTTTTATCGCAAGCCGGAGAATAACAGCTGGGGCGTTCTCAACGTGCGCGAGGAGTTTGCCGCCGCGCATCCGGACATCGTTAAACGCGTGCTTGCCTCTTACGAGAAGGCGCGCACTGAGGCTCTGAAAGATCCGGCAAAGCTCAAAGCCGCCCTCGTTGCCGCCACCAAGCTGCCCGATACCGTAATTGAGCGCCAGCTGGAGCGCACGAACCTCGGCTATTCCGTGATCGGCGATGCCCAGCGCGAGACGATCGAAGCCGCAGGTCTTGCTCTGCAAAAGGCGGATGTCATCAAGGCGGATGTCGATGTCAAAACGGTCGTCTCCACGCTGATCGATCCCAGCTTCGCCTCCGCCGCTCTCGGCCAATGAAGCGATAGGAAACACATTCCCATGTCGTTGGTCGACATCGCGCTGTCATGGCGCAATTCCGAAACAGAAAGGGAGACCCGGCAGCGCCGGGTCTCGCCTTTCGATCACCCGATCGTCGGGATCGTGTTTCCAATCGCATTGTTTGCCGCCTGGGAGATCCTCGTCCGCACAGGGATAGTCGGCGGCCGCTTGATGCCTCCGCCCTCGAAGATTCTTTATACGGTCTATACGCTGGCCGGATCCGGCGATCTGGCTACCCATGTCGGTGCGACGCTGCGCAGAGTGGCGATCGGTTTTGCCTTCGGGTCCCTGGCGGGGACTGTGCTCGGGGCGCTGACAGGCTACTCCAAACTGCTGGCGCGCCTGCTCGATCCGACACTGCAGGCCCTGAGAGCGATTCCTTCGATTGCCTGGGTGCCGCTCTTCATCCTGTGGTTCGGCATTTTCGAGGCCTCCAAAGTCGCCTTGATTGCCGTCGGCGTCTTCTTCCCGGTCTATCTCGGGATCTATGGCGCGGTCATCGGCGTCGACAGGCGCATCGTCGAAGTCGGTCGCGTCTTCCGGCTTTCGGGGTTCGAACTCATTCGTCTGATTCTGCTGCCGGCGGTCCTTCCGGACTTTATTCTGGCTCTGCGCGCCGGCCTTGGTCTCGGTTGGATGTTCGTTGTCGCGGCGGAATTCATGGGCGCGTCGGAGGGCCTGGGATATCTCCTGGTGGATGGTCAGCAGCTCGGAAAACCGGATCAAATCCTGGCGGCTATCTTGATCTTTGCCATTGTCGGCAAGGCGACCGACAGCCTGCTTCTGATTGCGACCAGACCATTTCTGCGCTGGCGTGACAGCCATACGAGCGGGATCTGACATGCTCGAGATCCGCTCGCTATCCAAGGTCTATCCCAACGGAACGCACGCGCTGCAAGACTTTTCCCTGAGCATCGGAAAGGGAGAACTGGTGGCAGTCATCGGCGGCTCGGGTTGTGGCAAGAGCACTCTTCTGAGGCTCTTGTCAGGCCTCGAAGCCCCGACACATGGCGAAATCAGCTCGCAGGGACGGCGGCTGACGGAGCCGGACTCGTTGGTGAACATCGTCTTCCAGGAGCCTCGGCTCTTTCCCTGGCTGAGAGTCGCGGACAATATCGGTTTCGGCCTGCGACATCTCCCAAGCAGCGAACGGGATGAGCAGGTATCGGCGGCCCTGGAGAAGATCGGCCTTCGTGGCTACGAGAAGCGCTGGATCAAAGAGCTGTCCGGCGGGCAGGCGCAACGCGTGGCCTTGGCGCGCGCAC
The DNA here is from genome assembly GCF_025847085.2 of Rhizobium sp. BT-226. Classification (NCBI taxonomy): domain Bacteria; kingdom Pseudomonadati; phylum Pseudomonadota; class Alphaproteobacteria; order Hyphomicrobiales; family Rhizobiaceae; genus Rhizobium; species Rhizobium sp. BT-226. The sequence continues at coordinate 1,421,137 of NZ_JAOYTI010000001.1, forward strand.
TCGTTACGAAGCCGGCCGTACTTTTGTTGGACGAGCCCTTCTCCGCGCTTGATGCGATGACGCGTGTTGATCTCCAGGATCATTTGATCGACCTCTGGCAGGTGAATGCCACGACGATGCTACTGGTCACCCATGACATCGAAGAGGCAGCTTTTCTGGCGGATCGCGTGGTCGTGATGAGCCCCTGGCCGGGACGCATTCTCGAAGTGGTCGACATGGGCTTGCCGCGGCAACGCAATCGCATGTCCGACGAATTTGCCGCTGTCAAAAGGCGCCTTTCCGATCTCCTGGCCCGTTCCCTCAACAATGGCAGCCGCACGGCGAGTGCCTGAAAAACGAAATGCGTCGCGGGCGAACCGGACGCATTTTGTTCGACAATACGGGAAACGGTTAGGCGGCGGTCGCCATGCGGGCCGAGGCCGTCAGCCTGACCGGCAGCTTGCGCATCATTTCCTCGGCAAAACAGGTGGCGTTTTCCCGCGCCTTGTCGAGGTTACTGACGCGTGTGGGGTCGATCGTGTGCAGTGTGCCGCCACAGTCGAAGATGTCGCGGAAGGCGGAGCGTTCGATAATCGCGGTATCCAGCACCGGCACGTGCCGCTCGCTGAGCAGCGACTTGACGACTTGTAGCGCCCGCGTCGTCACCATCGAATTGACACGGGTGAGCACCACCGAATGGCCGATCTTGATGCCGGCCTTCTCATCCAGATATTGCAGCAGTTCGAGCACCTGCGCGCCACCGCGCGCATCCATCGCACAGCCCTGAATGGGGATCAGCACATGGTCGGAAAGGCCGACGGCGGTGGCAAGCAGCGGATTGCGAGCACCCGGCAGGTCGACGATGAAATAGTCGGTATTGTGCTTGTTCTCGCTGATATGCAGCGGCAGCGACGCAGTTGTCACGAAATCGATCACCGAAAGATTGGGCACATGACCTGATATTTCGTGCCAGCGCGAAATCCAGTGCTGCGGGTCGGCGTCGAGAATGGTGACGCGATAGCCCTTGCGGGCAAGCTCGGTGGCGAGCAGGAGAACAGCGGTGGTCTTGCCGGCGCCGCCCTTGGTATTTGCGAATGTGATAACAGGCATGTTCGGTCCTCGGAAGGATATGGTGCGAGCCGGAATCGCTCTTTTACGCACCCTCGGAGCATCGTGCGGTTAATCCATCCTTTCTAATCATGGTTAACAAATTCGAAACACGCGCGGCGAAATTGCAGCCGGTATTTTTCACATCCCTAAAAATAGGGATGCCGCCGAAACGAAAAAAGCCTGGAAAACCGAGGTTTTCCAGGCGAGTCTGTAGGTCCGCTCTTATGTTGTCAGAAGCAATCCCTGAAAAGGGCCTTGGTATTTTCGAGTGTCATTGCAACCGGGTTGCCGCCGGCGCTCGGATCTTCGATCGCCATGGCCGACAATTCGTCGAGGCGGTCGGCGGCGATTCCCATCGCCGACAGCGTCTCCGGCACGCCGAGTTCCGAGCGGAGCTTCAACACATAATCGTAGAACCCGTCGAAACCGCCCGAAATGCCGAGATAGGCCGCGGCGCGGCCGATCTTCTCCTCGATCGCCTTGCGATTAAAGCGCAGCACCGCCGGCATCACCACCGCGTTGGTCATGCCGTGATGGGTGTTGTAGACGGCGCCGATTGGGTGCGACAGCGCGTGAATGGCGCCGAGCCCCTTCTGGAAGGCGACCGCGCCCATAGCGGCGGCCGACATCATGTTGGCGCGGGCCTCCAGATCCGTGCCTTCCCTATAGGCGCGCGGCAGGAACTCCTTGACGAGGCGCATGCCTTCCAGCGCGATGCCGGCTGACATCGGGTGATAGAAGGGCGAGGAGTAGGCCTCCAGGCAATGAGCGAAGGCATCCATGCCGGTGCCGGCCGTGATGATCTTCGGCATGCCGACCGTCAGTTCCGGATCTGAAATGACGACGCCAGGCAGGAACTTCGGATGGAAGATGATCTTCTTCACATGCGTTTCGGAATTGGTGATGACGCTGGCGCGCCCGACTTCCGAACCGGTGCCTGCCGTTGTCGGTACCGCGACGATTGGCGCGATGCCCTCGAGGCTCGCACGCGTCCACCAGTCGCCGATATCTTCGAAGTCCCAGACCGGCCGCGTCTGGCCGGCCATGAAGGCGACGCACTTGCCGAGATCGAGGCCGGAGCCGCCGCCGAAGGCGACGACGCCGTCATGGCCGCCATCCTTGAAAGCCCTGACGCCGGCGTCGAGGTTCTTTTCGTTCGGGTTCGGATCGACATCGGCAAAGATCGCCCGGCCGAGACCGGCATCTTCGAGAATATCGAGCGCAGTTTTGGTGATTGCCATCGAGGCGAGGCCACGGTCGGTGACGAGCAGCGGCTTCTTGATGCCGAGGCTCTTGCAGGCGTCGGCCAGTTCCGTGATGCGGCCCCGGCCGAGCTTGACCGATGTCGGATAGCTCCAGTTTGCGGTGATGTTGCTGCTGCTCATGCTGTGACTTTCTTCAGATGGAAGGATTTCGGACGCGTCAGATTGTGGAAGCCGATGATCGACAGCGAACCGCCGCGGCCGGTCTCCTTGACGCCGGTCCAGCAGAGCGCCGGATCGAGATAATCAGCGCGGTTCATGAAAACGGTGCCGGTTTCGATCTCGCGGCCGAGCCGCCCTGCCCGCTCGACATCTTTGGTCCAGAGCGAGGCCGTCAGCCCGTACTGGCTGTCGTTCATCAAAGCGAGTGCCTCTTCGTCGCTCTTCACCTTCATGATGCCGACCGCCGGGCCGAAAGTCTCTTCGCGCATGAAGGCCATAGAATGGTCGACATTGACGAGAACCTGCGGTGCGAGATAGGCGCCGCCGTCATCCTGAGGAAAAAGCTTGGGATCGACAAGCGCCTTGCCGCCCTTGGAAACCGCGTCGGCGATCTGCTCGCGCACCACCTTGGCGAAGCGCTTATGCGCCATCGGCCCGAGCGACGTCTCGGGATCGAGCGGATTGCCGAGCTTGTAGTTCGATACCCAGGCAACCGATTTTTCGACAAAGGCGTCATAGAGCGATTCATGCACATAGATGCGCTCGATGCCGCAGCAGCACTGACCGGAATTATAGGTCGCGCCGTCCATCAGCGTGTCGACGGCCGCCTCGAGATCGGCGTCTTCCATGACGTAACCCGGATCCTTGCCGCCGAGTTCGAGGCCGAGACCGGTGAAGGTGCCGGCGGCGGCCCGCTCCATCGACCGCCCGCCTTCGACCGATCCGGTGAAGTTGACGAAATTGAAGCTGCCGGCGGCAATCAGCGCCGATGTCGTTTCATGGTCGAGAAAGACGTTCTGGAACACATCCTCGGGAACGCCAGCCTCGACGAAGGCCTGCACCAGCCGCTCACCCACAACAAGCGTCTGCGAGGCATGCTTCAGCACCACGGTGTTGCCGGCCATCAGCGCCGGCGCGATCGTATTGATCGCCGTCATATAGGGATAATTCCACGGTGCGACGACGAAGACGACGCCATGCGCCTCGCGCTCGATGCGACGCTCGAAACGCTCGCTCTCCTCGACCACAACAGGCGCCAGCGCATCCGCCGCGATCGAAGCGACATAGTTGGAGCGCTCGTTGAAGCCCTTGTATTCGCCGCCATACTTGATCGGCCGACCCATCTGCCAGGCAAGCTCCGGCACGACGATGTCGGACATCTCGTTCAACCGCGCAGCACCCTTCAGCACCAGTTGCACACGCTCTTCGAGCGGCCGTTTCGCCCAGGCCTTCTGCGCCTTGCGAGCGCGCGCCACCACATCCTTCGCGGCATCGAGCGAAAGTGCCGGACGCTCGGCATAGATCGAGCCGTCAACCGGTGAAATGCATTGGATCATTGCCATGATCGTTTCCTGTCCTCGTATTATTCAAAATGTGTGTGGGCGACCGCCCCCTCATCCGCCTGCCGGCACCTTCTCCCCGCACGCGGGGAGAAGGGACTACGCAGCACCGCTTTCGTCAACCGCAAATCCCGCGCAGGGCACGTCCCCTCTCCCCGTCAGAACGGGGAGAGGGTTAGGGTGAGGGGCAAACCCACGAAACGCCTATTAAGCCCTTTCGAAACCGCGCGCCACTTCCCAATCGGTGATACGGCGGTCGTATTCTTCCTGCTCCCATTCGCCTGCGCGCGTATAGTGGTCGATCACGTCATCGCCGAAGGCTTTGCGCAGCATCGCCGATTCCGTCATCGCCGCCGTGGCCGCGCGCAGCGTGCGCGGGATCTCGCGAATATCCTTGCCGCCATAGGCGTCGCCAACGAAGGGGGCTTCGAGCTCGAGCTTGTTCTCGATGCCGTCAATGCCGGCGGCAAGCAGCGCCGCGAAGGCGAGATAGGGATTGAGATCGGAGCCGCCGACGCGGCACTCGATACGGATTCCCTTGGTCTCCTCGCCGCAGAGCCGGTAGCCGGCAGTGCGGTTGTCCTTGCTCCAGATCGCCTTGGTCGGCGCAAAGGTGCCGGCCATGAAGCGTTTGTAGGAGTTGATGTAGGGCGCCAGGAAATAGGTGATCTCGCTCGCATGGGAAAGAAGCCCGGCGACGTAATTGTGCATCAGCGGCGACATGCCGTATTTGCCGGTATGGTCAAAGAAAAGCGGCTTCTCCTCCAGGCTCCAAAGCGACTGGTGAATATGCGAGGAACTGCCGGCAGCGTTGTAATTCCACTTGGCGAGGAAGGTGATGGCCTTGCCCTTCGACCAGGCGATCTCCTTGCAGCCGTTCTTGATGATCGCGTGCCGGTCGGCCATGGCGAGCGCATCGGCGTAGCGCACGTTGATCTCCTCCTGGCCGGCCGACGCCTCGCCCTTGGAGTTCTCGACCGGAATGCCGGCGCCCTGCAGCCCGGTGCGGATCGCCCGCATCACCTCTTCCTCCTTGGTGGTCTGGAAGATGTGGTAATCCTCGTTATAGGCGCTGGCGAGCTTGAGATTGCGGTAGCCGGAAGCCTGCGCCGTCTCGTAGCTCTGGTCGAACAGGAAGAATTCGAGTTCGGAGGCCATATAGGCCTTCATGCCCATATCTTCGAGGCGCTTCACCTGCTTCTTCAGGATCGCACGCGGCGAGTGGGCGACCTCCTCGTGCGTGTGATGATCGAGCACGTCGCAGAGCACCAGCGCGGTGCCTTCGAGCCAGGGAATACGGCGCAGCGTCGCCAGATCCGGCTTCATCGTGTAGTCGCCGTAGCCCTTCTCCCAACTCGTCGCCTTGTAGCCGGAGACCGTCTCCATCTCAATGTCGGTGGCGATCAGGTAGTTGCAGCTGTGCGTTTCCTTCCAGGCGCTCTCGACGAAATATTCCGCCTGGAAACGCTTGCCCATCAGCCGGCCCTGCATATCCACCTGGCAGGCCAGAACCGTATCGATGCGCCCTTCGGCAACATCCTTCCTGAGATCGTCGATTGTGTAGCTGCTCATGATTGATCCGCCTGAACGAGAAATAGGAAAATCTGAAACCGGGGCAACGAAACGGCATGCCATCGCCGGCGTTTTCCGGCCGGATGCCTTTTCGATGAACCGCTGACGGGGCCGCAGGACGCGGCCCCGTTTCTTAGCAATACGCCCGACTATTCGCCGGGAACGGCGACTGTACCGGTTTCACCGACAGCAGCTTCCGCGGCGGCGATCTCGCCCTTTCGCTTGGCGATCATGTCGCCGATCGGCGGACCCTGGAAGCGTCTGTTCTCAACCGCGAACCAGATGACGATCGCCAGCACGATGAAGCCGAGAGTTACGCCGAAGACCTTGTCGTTCGGCGGCTGGATCGCGATGTAGACGATCAAGATCATGCCGAGCGTCGCGAGAACGCCGACCACCTTGTAGAGGCCACCGCCGAGGTTCCACGGTCCGGGTGCCGGCCACTTCTTGGTGCCGTAGGCGAAGATGCCGAGCACGATCGGGAAGAGGAAGGACAGGAAGAGGAAGATCAGTGTGGCGTTGACCACGGTGACATAGAGGCTCGCCTCGCCGACCGAAATGAACAGCGCACCCCAGACGAACAGGCTTTCGAGAGCTGCACCCGTCCAGATCGCCGCAACCGGCGTGCGGAATTTCGGGCTGACGCTGGCAAGCGTCTTCGAGCCGACCGGAATGCCGCCGTCACGCGAGAAGGCGAAGATCATGCGCGAGCAGGACGTAACGGTCGCAAGGCCGCAGAGGAACTGCGAGATGAAGATCGCGATGTAAAGCAGTGTCACCAGCCAGGCCGGCATGATGGCGTTGATGGTCATGAAGAACACGCTCCAGCCCTGCTTTGCGCCTTCGGCCATATCGGGAATGGCGATGACGAAAGCCGAAAGCATCACCCAGCCTGCAAGTGACGACCAGATGACAGCGGACACCATCGAGCGCGGCACGGAAAGAGCCGCCTTCTTGGTCTCTTCCGACGTGTGAGCGGAAGCGTCGTAACCGGTGATCGTATAGATCGGCAAAAGCAGACCGAGGCCGAAAATATACCACATGCTGTCCGACTGCGGCCAAACCGAACCACCGGCTTCGCCGGAATTATTGGTGAAAGTCCACAGACGCGAGAAATCATGCGTCGGGGCGAAGTAGAAGCAGGCGATCGTCAGAACGGCCGCGGTCACGAGGATCAGCGTACCAGAGAAGTCGGTGAGCTTTGCCGTCAGGCCGATGCCGAAATGGTTGATCGCTGCCTGGACGATCGTGAAGAGCACGACCAGAACAACCTGCATGCCCGGCGAGACGACGCCATTGGCATCGGCAATGCCGAGTCGGGCGCCGAACGTACCGCCGAGGAACAGGGCCGTACCGATGTTGATGGCGCCGAGAACGGTGATGAGGCCGAGCAGGTTCAGCCAGGCCGTCAGCCAGCCGGTGAAACGGGTGCCGAGAATGGAGCTCCAGTGATAGAGGCCGCCAGCCGTTGGATAGGCGGACGAGATCTGCGCCATGCCGAGGGCGAAGAACAACGAGATGATGCAGCCGACCGGCCAGCCGATGCCGATGGCCGCGCCGCCGACGCCCGACGTCGCCTGCGCGAGCGAATTGATGCCGCCCGAAAGGATGCAGATGATCGAAAACGAAATTGCGAAATTCGAGAACGAGCTCATTCGCCGTTCGAGTTCCTGGGCGTAGCCCATCGAATGCAGGACATGGACGTCCTGCTTCTTATCCTGATCGGTATAGTCAGACATGACTTCCCCCTGTTCACGGTCGACCGCGGGATTGCGGCCGTTTCAGTGCCAATTGTCCGCGGCGTTTTCGCCATTCGGACGTTCGCAGTTAGACTGCTCCCTCGGGTCTTCTTTTTATTCAGGCGTCCAGGCTTTGCTGGAGCAGCCCTTTTAGATAATCGGCCATGACCCCTTGGCCGATATCGTCTGCGATGAGGTCGTTGCGGACCTCGATCATCACATTGCGCAAGCCATTCGAAAGCCCGTGCAGGATCAGCGTGTGGGTGACGCCATCCTCGGGTCCGTAAGGCTCGTTGCGTTCCGTCCTGTAAAGCGGCGCCTCGGCCGCGGCTCTCAGCATGCGGTCGGCGAGCCGACTGTCCTCATCGTGCAATATGCCGAGTTCGACGGCGCGTTCGCGGCCGTGATAGACCGGCGTGAAGCTGTGCATCGTCACGATGATGCTGTCCTGCCCTTTCGCCCGGCGATCGCGGATCAGGCCGCGAATAGCGTCATGGAAAGGTACATAGAGCGCATCGGTGCGCGCAAGCCGTTCTTCAGGGCTCAAATCCTTGTTGCCGGGAACGGCGTAAACTTCGCTGGTCTCCGGCATGGCGCCGGGTGCACTGGGCGGCCGATTGCAGTCGTAGATAAGCCGGGAGAACCGCTGGTAAACGAGCGTCGCGTCGAGCGCTTCCGATAGGATGCGGGCGACCGCCAGCGCGCCCGGGTCCCAGGCAATGTGGCTGGAGAGCGCTTCGCTGGGTAGGCCGAGATCGCCGAAAACAGCTGGAAGCGCATTCGAAGCGTGCTCGCAGATAAGAAGCACCGGGCTCGGGCCGTGGATGCGTTCGATCCCGACGCAGTCGCCGTCCGCTTCGCTGAGGATCTTCGGCCGGGCCAGCACCAAAGGCGCCACTCCTTATCCCTTAACAAACTCTTGATGAAGAAAAGAATTCTTCAGGTTTCGGCCAGTGTCAAGCATGGACTGAAAATTTCTTTTCATGACAGCGGTTGACATGGATTGTGACAGCGTTGTTAACTTTGAGTGGGAAAGTGGCGCCAGACCATCCCGGGGAGCATATTAAGTGACAGTTGCGTCGAAGACGGTTTCGGACGTCATACACTCGCATTTGGGGGTGTTGACTCGTGCCGAGAAGCAGCTGGCCGAAAGCCTGCTGGACAACTATCCGGTCTCCGGCCTCGGCAGCATCACCACGATCGCCGAAAACGCCGGCGTCTCGACGCCGACCGTCGTGCGCATGGTACAGAAGCTCGGCTTCAAGGGTTATCCGGACTTTCAGGCGCATCTGCATCAGGAAGTCGAGGCGACGATCTCGAACCCGATCACCAAGCACGACCGCTGGGCGCAGAACGCGCCGGGCACCCATATTCTCAACCGTTTCGCCGATGCCATCATGGGCAATCTGCGCCAGACGCTGACAGATCTCGACACCGCAACGTTCGACAGCGTCGCCGCGTTGCTCTCCGATCGCAAGCGCGGCCTTTATTTCGTCGGCGGCCGCATCACCGGCGCCCTTGCCGAATATTTCTTCACCCATATGCAGGTGATCCGGCCGGCAACGACGCTACTATCGTCGAATTCCAGCAGTTGGCCGCAATATGTCCTCAACATGAATGCCGGCGACATCCTGATCATCTTCGACATCCGCCGCTATGAGCAGGAGATGGTGAGCCTTGCGACCGCCGCTCGCAAACGCGGCGCCGAAATCATCGTCTTCACCGACCAGTGGGGTTCGCCGGCCGCCAAGCTCGCCAGGCATGCCTTCCGCGTCCGGATCGAGGCGCCGTCGGCCTGGGATTCCTCCGTCGTCACCCTTTTCATCGTCGAAGCGCTGATCGAGGCCGTTCAGAATTCGACCTGGGACGAGACGAAAGAGCGCATGAAGACACTGGAAGGCCTGTTCGAGCAGACCAGGCTTTTCCGTAAACCGGGTTAGGAGGACAAGACTAAAACAGAAGAAAAACAATGACGGATTTTTCGCGGAACCAGACGACGTTGTCGCAAATAAAACATTTGTTGCAACCCCCGCTATTCACAGCAGAATTAACGTCACCGAACTGTCACACAAGCTTCATGTAATCTCATTAACAGCATCGCCAGACACTGAAAACCCGAAGGAGAACAACAGTGATCTCTAACATTTCTCGACTTCTGTCGCTTTCTACTGCGCTGATCGTGGCCTCGACCGCGATTGCCGCCGCCGAGCCGAGCGCTGAGCTTATCGCCGCCGCCAAAAAAGAAGGAAGCTTGACGACGATCGCTCTTCCGCACAGCTGGTGCGGCTATGGCGACGTCATTGCCGGCTTCAAGGCCAAGTACGGCATCGAGGTCAACGAACTGAACCCGGATGCAAGTTCGGGCGACGAAATCGAAGCCATCAAGGCCAACAAAGGCAACACCGGCCCGCAGGCTCCTGACGTCATCGACGTCGGCCTCTCTTTCGGCCCGTCTGCCAAGAAAGACGGCCTGATCCAGCCTTACAAAGTCTCCACCTGGGATTCCATTCCGGATACCGCAAAGGATTCTGAAGGTTACTGGTACGGCGACTATTACGGCGTTCTCGCGTTCCTGGTGAACAAGGATCTCGTCAAGGAATCGCCGGCCGACTGGGCCGACCTGAAGAAGAGCGACTATGCAAACACCGTCGCCCTCGCAGGCGATCCGCGCAGCGCCAACCAGGCTGTCCAGGGCGTCTACGCCGCTGGTCTTTCCGCATCCGGCGGCGACGCGGCCAAGGCAGCCGAGGAAGGCCTGAAGTTCTTCGCCGAACTGAACAAGAGCGGCAATTTCGTGCCGGTCGTCGGCAAGGCTGCTCCCTTCGCGCAGGGCTCCACGCCGATCGTCATCGCCTGGGACTACAACGCCCTCTCGTGGGGCGAAGGCCTGAAGGGCAATCCTCCCTTCGAGGTTGTCGTTCCGAAGACCGGCGTCGTAGCCGGCGTCTACGTTCAGGCGATTTCCGCCTTCGCTCCGCACCCGAACGCTGCCAAGCTCTGGATGGAATATCTCTATTCCGACGAAGGTCAGCTCGGCTGGCTGAAGGGCTATTGCCACCCGATCCGTTTCAACGATCTTGCCAAGAACAACAAGATCCCGAAGGAACTGCTCGACAAGCTGCCGCCGGCAGCAGCCTATGAAAAGGCTGTCTTCCCGACGCTGGAAGAGCAGGCCGCCGGCAAGGAAACCATCACCAAGAACTGGGATTCCGTCGTCGGCGCCAACGTTCAGTAAACTTTGATCCTGCCTCCCCGCCCGCCAAGGCGGGGAGGTTTTCTCACTCCGACGCCCCAGGATGAGCTTTTCCATGAGCACCGTTTCAACGCCGATGGCGAGCAGTGCCCCCTTGATCAACAAAGACCGCGTGATCGACTGGCTGGGCATCGCACCCTTCATTATTTTCTCCCTGCTATTCCTGATCATCCCTACGCTTTATCTCGTGGTGGGCGCGTTCCTGACGCCCGAGGGCGATTTCACGCTGAAGAATATCGGCGATCTTTTTACGCCATCGATCATGAGCGCTTACTGGATCAGTATCCGCGTCTCGGTCGCCTCCGCCCTCGGCGGCGCGTTGATCGGCTTTTTCCTTGCCTGGGCCGTCGTGCTCGGCGGCCTGCCCGCCTCCGTGCGCTCGACACTGCTGACCTTCTCCGGCGTCGCCTCGAATTTCGCCGGCGTGCCGCTCGCCTTCGCCTTCCTCGCAACGCTCGGCCGCACCGGCCTTGTGACGATCTTCCTGCGCGAATGGTTCGGCTTCAATCTCTACGGCACCGGCTTCAACCTGCTGTCCTTCTTCGGCCTCACCATCACCTACATGTATTTCCAGATCCCGCTGATGGTGCTGATCCTGACGCCGGCCCTCGACGGCATGAAGAAAGAATGGCGCGAAGCCTCGCAGATTCTCGGCGCCACCAACCGTCAGTACTGGACGATGGTCGCGCTGCCGATCCTCTGGCCGAGCCTGCTCGGCACGACGCTGCTGCTCTTCGCCAATGCCTTCGGCGCTATCGCTACAGCCTTTGCGCTGACCGGCAGTTCGCTGAACATCGTGCCGATCCTGCTTTATGCGCAGATCCGCGGCGACGTTCTGCATAATGCCAACCTCGGTTACGCCATCGCGCTCGGCATGATCGTGATAACCGGCGTCTCCAACGTCCTTTACCTCCTGCTGCGCATGCGCGCCGAACGGTGGCAGAAATGAAAGCTCAACGTCTCGGAGCCTGGATCGCCATCATTCTCGGCGCGTCCTACTTTATCATCCCGCTGATCGGCACAATCGAGTTTTCGCTGCGCATGCGCCGCGGCGAATACAGCCTCGATGCCTATGAGTCGGTCTTTTCAGACATTCAGTTCCGCGAGACCTTCGGCTATTCCATGCTGATGGCTCTGCTCACCATCGTCTTCGGCATGCTGCTCGTCGTGCCGACCGCCTATTGGGTGCGGCTGCGCCTGCCGCAGATGCGCCCCGTCGTCGAATTCATCACGCTGTTGCCGCTTGTCATTCCGGCGATCGTCATCGTCTTCGGTTACCTCAGGATGTACAATTCGTCCTCCTACCTGCCGCTGACGGGCTCGACCACCGGGACCAATATCCTGCTGGTCTTCTCCTATATCACCCTGTCGCTGCCCTACATGTATCGCGCCGTCGATACCGCCATGCGCGCCATCGACGTCCGCACCTTGACGGAGGCAGCCGAAAGTCTCGGCGCCAGCTGGACGACCATCATGTTCAAGTGCATTTTCCCCAACGTCATGAGTGGCGTGCTCTCAGGCGCCTTTATCACGCTCGCGATCGTCATGGGTGAATTCACCTTCGCCGCGCTGCTCAACCGTCCGGCCTTTGGTCCCTACCTGCAGCTCGTCGGTGCCAACAAGGCCTATGAGCCTTCGGCGCTCGCCGTCATCGCCTTCTCGATCACCTGGCTCAGCATGGGCCTGCTCAACCTCGTTTCCCGCGTCGGCAAAGCCCGCCCGGCAAAGGCTTAAGGTAACTGGCTCATGTCCTTTCTCACACTGACCAACATTCAGAAATCCTTCGGCCCGGTGCAGGTCGTCAAGAACTTCAACATGACGATCGAAAAGGGTGAGTTCATCTCCTTTCTCGGCCCGTCGGGCTGCGGCAAGACGACCGTCCTGCGCATGATCGCCGGCTTCGAAACGCCGACCGGCGGCACGCTGACCATCAATGGCAAAGATCAGAGCTCGCTGAAGCCGAACCAGCGCAATATCGGCATGGTCTTCCAGGCCTACGCGCTGTTCCCCAATATGACCGTGCACGACAATGTCGCCTTCGGCCTCAAGGTCGCCGGCGCCCCGAAGACTGAGATCGACGCCCGCGTCAAGGAAATGCTTGGCCTGATCAAGCTCGATCATCTGGCCGACCGCTTCCCCTATCAACTGTCGGGCGGCCAGCAGCAGCGTGTCGCCCTTGCCCGCGCGCTTGCCGTCAAGCCGCAGGTGCTGCTGCTCGACGAACCGCTCTCCGCACTCGACGCCAAGATCCGCGTATCGCTGCGCGAGGAAATCCGCCAGATCCAGCAGCAGCTCGGCATCACCACGGTCTTCGTCACCCATGATCAGGAAGAGGCCCTGTCAATCTCCGACCGCATTGTCGTCATGAATGCCGGCAAGGCCGACCAGATCGGTTCGCCCTTCGAGATCTACAACACGCCGGCGACGCGCTTCGTCGCCTCCTTCGTCGGCACGCTGAACCTGATCGAAGCCAAGGTCGTGGATCCCGACAGCAACCTCATCCAAATCGGCGATCAGAATATCACGCTGAAGCAGTCGGTCGCCACTCACAAGGCTGGCGAAACCATCTCGCTGGCGCTGCGTCCGGAAGCCGGCTCCCTCTCCGACAACGTCAAAAGCGATACGGCGCTAACCGGCCAGGTCGTCTCGGCTCACTTCCTGGGTTCTGTCATCCGCACCCGTATGAATGTCGGCGGCAACGTCATCTCCTTCGACATGTTCAACAGCCCGGGCATCACCCCGCCGCAGGCCGGCGAAACGGTGACGCTGCGCTTCATGGCAGCCGACCTGCTGATCATCCGCGACTGATTTCGCCGATACCGTTCACGCAAAAGGCGCCGCGAAACGGCGCCTTCTCCATTTCAGGCCGGCCGACACGTCAGCAAACGTGATGCAGCCATCACCACAAAGCACTTGCACTCTCTCGACGCGATGCCAGAAGGTGAGCAAACCAAACCTGCCAGGCAGACGTCCGCCAGCATTTACGCGATGGGATATGTCAATGATTACCTGCCACCTGCGTTATATGATCGATCCGTACAAGCTTGCCGAATTCGAGGAATATGCCCGGCTCTGGATTCCGATCGTCAATAGGATGGGCGGCACCCATCACGGTTATTTCCTGCCATCCGAAGGCGCCAACAACATTGCCGTTGCCTTGTTTTCCTTCCCGAGCCTTGCCGCCTACGAGGACTATCGCACGCGCATGGCGAGCGATCCGGAATGTCAGGCCGCTTTCGAACTCGACAAACGCAACCGCAGTATCGTCAGCTATGAACGTAGCTTCATGCGGCCCGTGCTCGGCTGATCGAACTCTTGCACGTCGACGGGAAGTGAAAAGCCCCGCAACACGGGGCTTTTCGTTCTATCATGCGCTCAGCGGATCGCCTGGTCGTCTACATCGAAACGATGCACGTGCCCCTGGTCCGGCGTCGCATAGACGATCTCGTCCGGCTCATACTGGTGCTCGCCGAAAAGACGCGCGGTCAGCAGGCCGCACTGATCGGATTCCAGATAGATGATCGTGTCGGCGCCGAGATGCTCGACATGGACGACCTTCGCAGCCCAAGTCCCGTGTTCGCGCGACAGAGTCAAATGTTCGGGACGCACTCCGATCGTCTTGGCGCTGTGATCGCCGACCTTCTCGGCCGCGATGAAATTCATCTGCGGCGAGCCGATGAAACCGGCGACGAAAACATTGGCCGGTCGTTTGTAGAGTTCCATCGGCGAACCGATCTGTTCGATCGCGCCGGCATTCAGCACCACGATCTTGTCGGCAAGCGTCATCGCCTCGACCTGGTCGTGGGTGACATAGATCATCGTTGCCTTCAGGCTCCGGTGCAGCCGGGCGATTTCGAGGCGGGTCTGGACGCGCAGCGCCGCATCGAGGTTCGACAGCGGTTCGTCGAACAGGAAGAGCTCCGGTTCGCGCACGATGGCGCGGCCGATGGCGACGCGCTGGCGCTGGCCGCCGGAGAGCTCTGCCGGCCGCCGCCCCAGATAGGGTTCCAGCGAGAGCATGCCGGATGCTTTGGCGACGCGCTTTTCGATCTCGTCCTTGGCGGTGCCGGCCTGCTTGAGACCGAGCCCCATATTGTCCTTGACCGTCAGATGCGGATAGAGCGCGTAGGACTGGAACACCATGGCGATGCCGCGCTTGGCCGGCGGCGTCAGCGTCTCATCGCGGCCATTGATGACGACGGCGCCTGACGTGACGTCTTCAAGGCCAGCGATGCTGCGCAGCAGCGTCGATTTCCCGCAGCCCGACGGCCCGACGAAGATGACGAATTCGCCGTCCTTGACCTCGAGGTCGATGCCTTTCAGCACCTCATGCGTGCCATAGGTCTTGCGGATGGATTTGAGTTGAAGCGATCCCACGGGTCTTTCCTTATAATCTGACCGGCTGGCCGGTGCGCACGCTCTCGTCGGCGGCAAGGCAGATGCGCAGCGACGCCACCGCATCCGCCATATGGCGGTCGAGGTTGAGATCCTCGCGGATCGCCCTCAGCATGAAGGCCTGTTCCAGGTCGCAGAGCGCCTGATGACCGGGCTCGCCTTCCATAGTCATATCCTGGTCGGGCCGGATGAATTTGCCGTCCGGGCCGGTCTCGGCCGTGTGCAAGCGGATCACCGAGGTCTTGGTGTGCGTGTCGATATCATCGGACTTGGCGTTCGGATCCATGACGATCGACACCGCACCCTTCGGCGACATCACATCTTTCACGAAGAAGGCGGTTTCCGAAATCATCGGCCCCCAGCCCGCCTCGTACCAGCCGACGGAGCCATCCTCGAACAGCACCTGCAGGTGACCGTAATTATACATGTCGGCAGCGATCTCGTCGGACAAGCGCAGCCCCATGCCGCGCACCTCGACGGCTCTCGCGTCGGTGATCTGGCACATGACGTCGACATAATGCACGCCGCAATCAACGATCGGCGAGGTCGTGCGCATCAGCGACTTGTGCGTCGCCCAGGTCGGGCCGCTGGACTGTTGGTTGAGGTTCATGCGGAAGACGTAAGGCGGGCCGAGCTTGCGCGCCTCTTCGATCAGCTTCATCCAGGAAGGGTGATGGCGAAGGATATAACCGATCACCAGCTTGCGCCCCGCCTTCCTGGCCGCCGCGACGACGCGCTCTGCGTCGGCGACGGTGGTTGCCAGCGGCTTTTCCACGAAGACATCGCAGCCGGCCTCGAAGGCGGCGACGGCATAATCGGCATGGCTGTCGGAATAGGTGTTGATCGAGCAGAGGTCCGGCTTCAGCTCGGCCAGCGCCGTCGCGAAGTCGGGATGGATCGTGTAGCCCTGCAGCTCGGCCGCCAGCTCCGGCGTCGAGCGGTTGACGAGACCGACGATCTCGAAGCCTGGATTGTTGTGATAGGCGAGCGCATGGCTGCGGCCCATATTGCCGAGGCCGGCAACGAGCACGCGGATCGGTTTTTCGGTCACTTGACGGCTCCTGACGTGATGCCGCGGATCAGCTGCCGCGAGAAGATGACGTAGAGGACGAGGATCGGTAGGATCGCCAGCGACAGCGCCGCCAGCACCGCATTCCAGTTGGTGACGAACTGGCCGATGAAGATCTGCGAGCCGAGCGTGACCGTCTTGGTGGCCTCCGAAGGCGCCAGGATCAGCGGGAACCAGAGATCGTTCCAGATCGGGATCATGGTGAAGACGGCGACCGTCGCCATGGCGGGGCGCACCAGCGGTAGCACCAGGCGGAAGAAGATCGCATATTCGGAAAGCCCGTCGATGCGCCCGGCATTCTTCAGATCGTCCGAAACCGTGCGCATGAATTCCGACAGGATGAAGATCGCCAGCGGTATGCCCTGCGCGGTATAGACGAGGACCAGCGCCGTCAGTGTATTGACGAGGCCGGCTGCCACCATGCCCTGCAGGATCGCCACCGTGCCGAGGCGGATCGGGATCATGATGCCGATCGCCATATAGAGCCCGAGCAGCGTATTGCCGCGGAAACGGTATTCGGAAAGCGCAAAGGCGGCCATGGCCCCGAACAGCAGCACCAGCAGGATCGAGACGATCGTGACGATGAAGCTGTTTTGGAAATAGGTGGCGAAATCGCCCTGCCCGAGCACCGTCTGATAGCCGACGAGGCTGAAGGTCGACGGCGTCGGGATCATCAGCGGCTCGCGGAAGATCGAGGCGCGATCCTTGAACGAGTTGATGATGGTCAGGAACACCGGAAACAGCGCGACCAGCGTATAGGCGCTCAGGGCCAGATGCACGAGGCCGGTGCGGATGGGAGATGTGCGTGCCTTGGACATGCGCGCTCCTCAGAACTGATAGCGACGCATGCGCCGCTGGATGACGAAGAGATAAAGCGAGACGCCGGCGAGGATGATGAGGAACATCACTGTGGCGATCGTCGCCCCCATCGAGCGGTCGCCGAGCTGAAGCTGGAAACCGAAGAAAGTGCGGTAGAGCAGCGTGCCGAGAATGTCTGTCGACATGTCAGGTCCGGCAAGCGCCCCCTGCACGGTGTAGATCAGATCGAAGGCGTTGAAATTACCGACGAAGGTCAGGATCGAGATAATGCCGATCGCCGGCAGGATAAGCGGCAGCTTGATCTTCCAGAATTGAGCCCAGCCGGTAATGCCGTCGCATTCGGCCGCCTCGATCACTTCCTCGGGGATGCTCAGAAGGGCCGCATAGATCAGCATCATCGGAATGCCGATATATTGCCAGTTGGAGATCAGCGACACCGCGATCAGCGCCGGGCCGGACTGGCCGAGCCAAGGCGCGAACAGGAATTTCAAGCCGATGAGATCGAGCATCCAGGGCGCCACGCCCCAGATCGGCGAAAGGATGAGCTTCCAGATGAAGCCGACGATGACGAAGGACAGGAGCGTCGGCAGAAACATCGCTGTGCGGTAGAAGGCGACGCCACGCAGCTTCGGCACCGAAAGCAGCGCGGCCAGCGCCACGCCGATCGGGTTCTGCACGCACATGTGGATGGCGAAGAAGATCAGGTTGTTGACGAGGGCATTCCAGAAATCGCGCGCCCAGCGCGCATCGCCGAACAGCACCTTGAAATTCGCCAGTCCGACGAAGGCCGGCTGCCCGTCGACCGTATTGTAGAGCGAGAGCCGAAGAGTTTCGATGAGCGGCAGCACCATGACGGCGGAATAGATGATCAGGGCGGGTAGCATGAAGACGAAAATGTGCCAGCGCACCGGGCGCTTGATCGGGACGATATCAGCCGCGTTGTCGGTTTCGCTCATGGCTTTTGCCTGTTCTTGTCGACTGGCTGCAAGGGCAGCTCAGGTGGAAAACGTTGCGCCTCACCCTAACTCTCTGCCACCTGGGAAGAGAGGGAACACGCCCTGCTGAGATGCCATATCGGGCTGGGAGGTCGCTGCGAGTCTCCTTCTCCCCGCAAGCGGGGAGAAGGTGGTCGGCAGGCCGGATGAGGGGCAGCAGACGCCGCCCCTCGATCACATCACTTGGCCGGCTTGTACCAGCTGTCGAGGCCCTTCTGGAGCTTCTCGGCAGCAACCGCCGGCGTATCCGTGCCGTTGATGACGTTGGCCGATTCGACCCAGGTCTCGTTTTCGAGGTTCGGGGTGCCGCGCGACAGGATCTGGTACGTCGAGCGCACCGTCGACTTGTACGGGCCGCGCCAGGAAACGAATTCCTGAGCGAGCGGATCGGACATTTTGACCGGGGTGGAGTTCAGGCTGAAGAAGCCTGGCAACGAGTTGGCGTAGATATCGGCGAACTCCGGCGAAGCGACCCAGCTGAGGAACTTCTTGGCTTCCTCGGCATGGGTGCTCTTTGCGTTCAGGGCAACACCGATATCCGGATGGTCGGAGATGTAGCCCGTGTCGCCAGCCTTCGGAACCGGCGGCGGGAAGGCGCCCATCTTGAACTGAGCCTGGGTATTGAACAGAGCGATTTCCCACGAACCGGCCGGATAGATGGCGGCGCGACCGAGCGTGAAGAGGTTCTGGCTGTCGGAGTAGGTTTGCGCTTCGAATCCGTCGCCGAGATAAGGCTTCCACTTGGCGAGCTCTTCATAGGGCTTGACCCATTCGGGGTCGGTCAGCTTCTGCTTGCCGGCGATCAGGGCCTCGCGGCCCTCTTCACCCTTCCAGTAATTCGGGCCGATGTTCTGGTAGCCCATGGTGGCGGCTTCCCAGAGGTCCTTCGTGCCCATGGCGAGCGGAATATAGGTGCCGTCGGCCTTGATCTTGTCGAGCGCTGCGTAGAACTCGTCCTGCGTCTTCGGCACGGCTATGCCAAGCTTGTCGAAGGCATCCTTGTTGTAGATGAAACCGTGGATGACCGAAGCCATGGGCACGCAGAAGGTGGACTTGCCGTCGTCGGTCGTCCAGGCGGCCTTGGCGACGGGCGAAAAGTTCTCCATGCCCGGCAGGCTGGTGAGATCGACGAGCTGCTTCTTGTTGAAAAGTTCGAGCGAGGCGTCGAACGGACGGCAGGTGATGATATCGCCTGCGGAGCCGGCATCGAGCTTGGCGTTCAGCGAGGCATTGTATTCGGTCGGCGCGGTCGGCGAGAAGACGATCTTGATGCCCGGGTTCTTCGCTTCGAAGGCCGGGATGATCTTTTCCTGCCAGATCTGCAGGTCGTCGTTACGCCAGCTTTCGACCGTCAGCGTGACGTCGGCGGCATGGACGAGACCCGCTGAACTCAGCAGACTGGAGGCAAGCAGCAGGCTTTTCAGAGCAGTGTTTTTCATTTCCCTCTCCTGTTTTAAAGCGCCTGAAGGCGCCGATCTCGATCTGAAACAAGCAATTGGGGTGCCTGAGGCAACACCCAACGCCCCTTGGAGGGCCGCCAGCGACTGCCGGCCCCGAAAGCTCGATGGACGCAAAGGCGAATCGCCTGCGGCCGGACTGTGCGCCTTGCCGGTGACCTGCACCGGACGCGCCGAAATGATGGGAAAGCCGATAGATGCCTGAATTCCAACGCCGGCCCGACAGGCCGACGGCATTCTGGCAATCATTCCCGAAGCGGTTCCGGCTTTGGCTTTATTGCCGGTTTCGTGGGCTTCGAAACGCTGTTCCCTTTTGTCGAATTAAGGCCAAAAAAATACCAATTGTCCAGCCGAATTTAACTTTTTGGCTGTCAAAAATTCATTAAAAAATTTTATCAAGTAAAATCAATACGATAAAAAGATGAATTTTCTCAACCATTCCCACTTGGTAAATGGTATTTTTTTGGTATTGTATTCAAAACAAGTGGGAACGGCGTATTCGGAGGTCCGATGACGGAGCTTGCAATCGGCATAGATGGCGGCGGAACGAGCTGCCGGGCCGCGGTCGCGGACAGAAACGGCAATATCGTCGGCCGTGGCAAATCAGGCCCGGCCAACATCCTGTCCGATCTGGAGAACTCTCTTCTCAATATCGTCGAATCCGCCCGGCAGGCGCTGCGCGATGCCGGAATTGCCGCTGAAACAATCTCCTCTGTTGTATCAGTCGTCGGTGTCGCCGGCGCCAATGTCACGGATTACGGCCAGCGAATCGAAAAGGCCCTGCCCTTTGCCGAAGGCCGCGTCGTCACTGATGCGCTGATCGCCCTGCAGGGCGCGCTCGGCGATGCTGATGGCATCGTCGGCGCCTTCGGCACCGGCTCGGTCTATAATGCCCGCAGGGATGGCCGGCTGAACGGCATCGGCGGCTGGGGCTTCGTCGTCGGCGATCAGGCAAGCGGCGCCCGCCTCGGCCGCGACCTCCTGGAGCGATCGTTGCTTGCCCATGATGGCGTGCGCCCAGCATCGCCGATTACCGACGCGGTCATGACCGAATATGGCAATGATCCCGAGCGCATCGTCGAATTCGCGCATTCGGCAAGACCGACGGATTTTGCCCGTTATGCGCCTGTTGTCTTCGAACATGCCGCCAAGGGCGATGTCGTTGCCGCCGGCATCGTCACCGATGCGGCAACGGCGATCGGCGAAAGCCTTGAAGCGCTGCTCTGGTCCGAATGCCCGTCGATCTGCCTGCTCGGTGGCCTTGCGGGAGCCTACGAGCCCTGGCTTTCCGAACGCTACAGGTCACGGCTTGCCAAGCCGAAGGGGGGTGCCCTGCAGGGTGCGGTGGAACTTGCGGTCAAGCTTCTGAACGATCAGCAGAGAGGTGCGGCATGACCGACGATCTCGCCACAATCCTGTCCCTGGAACGCCTGCAGGCGGCCGGCACAGGCCCGCTCTATGTCAAGCTGCGCCGCACGCTCGAAGAGGCGGTGCGCACCGGCACGCTCGGCCATGGCGATGCGCTGCCACCGGAGCGCGACATCGCCGAACTTGCCGCCGTCAGCCGGGTCACCGTGCGCAAGGCGATCGACGAACTCGTCGCCGACGGCCTATTGGTGCGCCGCCACGGCTCGGGCACCTTCGTCGCCAAGCCGGTCTCCAAGGTCGAGCAGCGCCTGTCGCAGCTCACCTCCTTCACCGAGGACATGGCGCGCCGCGGCATGTCCTCGCGCTCCGAATGGCTGCATAAGGGCATCCACACTCCCTCGCCCGACGAGATGATGATCCTCGGCCTCGCCGCTGACGTAAAGGTTTCGCGCCTCTCCCGCCTGCGCATCGCCGACGACCAGCCGCTGGCGATCGAGAATGCCAGCGTCTCCGGCGAATTTCTGCCGGATCCCTCCGCCGTCACCAATTCGCTCTATGCCGAACTCGAACGCCGCCAGGTCCGCCCGGTGCGCGCAGTGCAGCGCATCTCGGCGACCAATATGAAGGAAGCCGACGCCCAGCTTCTCGGCGTCTCCGTCGGCGCCGCCGGCCTGTCGATCGAGCGCATCTCCTATCTCGGCTCCGGCCGCGCCGTGGAATTCACCCGCTCGCTCTATCGCGGCGACGCCTACGATTTCGTCGCGGAGCTGACGATCGCGGTGACTTGACCGCAAAGCCGACATCACCGATTCAACAGAAAAATCTTCTTGATTTTCAAAGCATGAAGCCGGAAAGTGAATCACTTTCCGGCTTCCTCGTTTCTTGAATCACTTTATCAGCGGAAGAGGCCAAACGGCTGGTTACGCCGCATCCTCGATCTCGGTTTCCGTCTTGCGAGGCACGTAGTTCAGCACCGGCCCGAGCCAGCGCTCGACTTCGGAAACCTCCATGCCCTTGCGCTTGGCATAGTCTTCCACCTGATCACGCTCCACCTTGGCAACGCCGAAATAGTAGGAGTCGGGATGGCCGATATAGAGGCCGGAGACCGAGGAGCCCGGCCACATCGCATAGCTCTCCGTCAGCTTCACGCCGGCCGCTTTTTCAGCGTCGAGCAGCTTGAACAGCGTTGCCTTCTCGGTGTGGTCAGGCTGGGCAGGATAACCGGGCGCCGGGCGGATGCCGGTATAGGCTTCGGTGATGAGATCCTCCTTGCTGAGCGTCTCGTCCTTGGCATAGCCCCAGTATTCGCGTCGTACCTGCTCGTGCATACGCTCGGCAAAAGCTTCGGCGAAGCGGTCGGCCAGCGCCTTGACGAGGATCGAGGAATAATCGTCGTTCGCCCGCTCGAAACGCTCAGCGATGGCGATTTCCTCGATACCTGCCGTCACCACGAAGCCGCCGACATAGTCCTGAACACCGCTTGAAACCGGCGCCACAAAATCGGAGAGCGCCACATTCGGCCGCCCGTCCCGCTTGGAAAGCTGCTGGCGCAGCGTGTAGAAGGTGGCGAGTTCTTGGCTGCGGCTCTCGTCCGTGAACAGCCGGATGTCGTCGCCGACAGCGCCTGCGGGCCAGAAGCCGATGACCGCGCGCGGGCGAAACCACTTCTCGTCGATGATCTTCTTCAGCATCGCCTGCGCATCGGCCCAGAGCGCACGCGCCGCCTCGCCCTGCTTCTCGTCTTCGAGAATGGCCGGGTAGCGGCCGCGCAACTCCCAGGTCTGGAAGAACGGCGTCCAGTCGATGTATTTGGCAAGCTCGGCCAGATCGTAATCCTCGAACACCCGCGTACCGAAGAATTGCGGCTTCGTCGGCTGGTAGCCCGACCAGTCGATCTTGTGCGCATTCTCGCGAGCCCGCGGCAGCGGCAGGCGCACCTTCTCGGCCTCGCTGCGCGCATGGGCGGCCGCCACCTTGGCATATTCGGCTCTTATATCGTCGACATAACCCTGGCGTGTCTCCGGCGACAGCAGTGCCGAGACGACACCGACGGCGCGGCTCGCATCGGTAACGTAGACCGTCTGCCCCTTGTTGTAGCCCGGATGGATCTTCACGGCCGTATGCACGCGGCTGGTCGTCGCTCCGCCGATCAACAGCGGGATCTCGAAGCCCTGGCGTTCCATCTCGGCGGCAACATGCACCATCTCGTCGAGCGACGGCGTGATCAGGCCGGAAAGGCCGATGACGTCGACCTTCTCGGCAATGGCCGTTTCGAGGATCTTCGTCGCCGGCACCATGACGCCGAGGTCGACGATCTCGTAATTGTTGCAGGCAAGCACGACGCCGACGATGTTCTTGCCGATATCGTGCACGTCGCCCTTGACCGTCGCCATCAGGATCTTGCCGGCAGACCGGCGTTCATCGCCGCCGTTGAGGCGCTTTTCCTCTTCCATGTAGGGCAGCAGCACGGCGACCGCCTGCTTCATCACGCGCGCCGACTTGACCACCTGCGGCAGGAACATCTTGCCCGAGCCGAAGAGGTCACCGACGACATTCATGCCGGCCATCAGCGGCCCTTCGATGACGTGCAGCGGCCGCGCGGCCTGCAGGCGTGCTTCCTCGGTATCGGCCTCGATATATTCGGTGATACCGTTGACCAGCGCATGCTCGAGACGCTTCTCGACGCTCCATTCGCGCCAGGAAAGATCCTGGACCCGGCCTTCGCGTGCCGCGCCGCCACGGAATTTCTCTGCCACTTCGAGCAGCCGCTCGGTGCCGTCAGGTCGGCGGTTCAGCACCACGTCCTCGCAGGCCTCGCGCAGCTCGGGATCGATGTTGTCGTAGACGGCAAGCTGGCCGGCATTGACGATGCCCATGTCCATGCCCGCCTGAATGGCGTGGTAGAGGAACACGGCATGCATCGCCTCGCGCACCGGCTCGTTACCGCGGAACGAGAAGGACAGGTTCGAGACGCCGCCCGAAATATGCACCAGCGGCATGCGCTCACGGATCGTCCGCGTCGCCTCGATGAAGTCGACGCCGTAATTATTGTGCTCTTCGATGCCGGTCGCGACCGCGAAGATATTCGGATCGAAGATAATATCCTCGGGCGGGTAGCCGATCTTTTCGGTCAGCAGCTTGTAGGCGCGCGTGCAGATTTCCACTTTGCGCTCGTAGCTGTCCGCCTGCCCCGTCTCGTCGAAGGCCATGACGACGACGGCGGCACCATAATTGTGCAGCAGCCGCGCCTGGGCGAGGAAATTCTCCTCGCCTTCCTTCAGCGAGATCGAGTTGACGATCGGCTTGCCCTGCACGCGCTTCAGGCCGGATTCGATGATCGAGAACTTCGACGAGTCGATCATGACAGGCACACGCGCGATGTCGGGTTCGGCAGCGATCAAGTTGAGGAACTCGACCATCGCCTTTTCGGAATCGATCAGGCCTTCGTCCATGTTGATATCGATCACCTGCGCGCCGTTCTCGACCTGGTCGCGGGCGACATCGAGCGCTGCGGTGAAATCCGCATTGGTGATCAGCTTGCGGAAGCGGGCCGAGCCGGTGACGTTGGTGCGCTCGCCGACATTGACGAAGGGAATGTCCTTGGTCAGCTCGAAGGGTTCGAGACCCGACAGCGACATGAAGGGGCGATGCTCGGGGATCGGCCGTGGCTTGTACTTGGCGACGGTCTCGGCGATCGCCTTGATATGCTCGGGCGTCGAGCCGCAGCAGCCGCCGACGATGTTGACGAGGCCCTCGCGGGCGAAGCCATCGATCTGCGCCGCCATCAGCTCCGGCGTTTCGTCGTACTGGCCGAACTCGTTCGGCAGGCCGGCATTCGGATAGGCGCAGATGAAGGTGTCGGCAACACCCGAAAGCTCCTGCAGGTGCGGGCGCATCGCATTGGCGCCGAGCGCGCAGTTGAGCCCGATCGTGAAGGGATTGGCATGGCGCACGGAATTCCAGAAGGCCGACGGCGTCTGGCCGGACAGCGTGCGGCCGGAAAGGTCGGTGATCGTGCCCGAGATCATCACAGGCAGGCGCACGCCCTTGGCTTCGAAGCGCTCCTCGCAGGCGAAGATCGCTGCCTTGGCGTTCAGCGTGTCGAAGATGGTCTCGATCAGGATGATGTCGGCGCCGCCGTCGATAAGTCCGTCGATCTGCTCGCCATAGGCCGAACGCAGATCGTCGAAGGTCACGGCGCGGAAGCCGGGATTGTTGACGTCGGGGGAGATCGACGCGGTGCGGTTGGTCGGCCCGATGGCGCCGGCGACGAAGCGGCGGCGGCCATCCTCACGCTCGGCGCGCTGTGCTGCCCGGCGCACGATCTCTGCACCTTCCTTGTTAAGGTCGTAGACCGCACCTTCCATCTCGTAGTCGGCCTGCGCGATGCGGGTCGAGGAGAAGGTGTTGGTCTCGAGAATATCGGCGCCGGCCTTGGCGTATCTGTAATGGATCTCTTCGATCGCGTCCGGCTGGGTCAGAATCAGAAGGTCGTTATTGCCCTTCTGATGACAGGCGCAGCCGATGAAGCGCGTTCCGCGGAACTGGTCTTCATCATAGCCAAGCCCCTGGATCTGCGTGCCCATGGCGCCGTCAAGAACAAGGATGCGTTCGCTCGCGGCTTGTCTCAAAGCTGCGAAAACTTCACTGCCGTCACGCTTGCCCGTTTCCGGACCAAAGAGATTGTCAAACACGGGAAGGCTCCTTGACGTCATAAGACCAGATAGTCCAAATCACATAAAGATATCTTTATGTCAATATATGCCTATCGATTTCGTGCTTTGCAAATCTCGCCGGATGACAGACTCGCACGACGCCTATATAGGCGTTTACAACGCTTTGTGCACGAAATCGGAGGAGCATTATGGCACCCGCAACCGGCAACGCCGTGCTTGGAAACTGGACGACCCGCGCCTATCATCGCGGCTGGCTGCTTAACCAGGCGAACGGTCTCTTCGATTTTTTCCAGCACAATTCGGTCAATCCCAAGGGCGGCTTCTACGATCTCGACGACGAAGGCAGGCCTCTCGACGCCGAGGGCCAGATTCGCGGCATCCATATCGCGGCGCGCGCCGTGCATTGCTTCTCGATCGGCGCCCTGCTCGGCCGCCCCGGCGCTGCCGATGTCGTCGACCACGGCATGGATTATATCTGGAACCATCACCGCGACCGGAAAAATGCCGGCTATTTCTGGTCGCTCAACAATGATGGTCCCGTTGATTCCAACAAGCAGGGCTATGGCCATGCTTTCGTGCTGCTCGCCGCCTCATCCGCAAAAACGATCGGTCATCCGCTTGCCGACGGCATGTTGGCCGATATCACCGAGATCCTCAACACGAAGTTCTGGGAGGCGAAACACGGCGCGATCGCGGAGGAATTCACGGCCGACTGGCAGCCGCTCGATGGCGGCACCTATCGCGGCCAGAACTCCAATATGCACCTGACCGAAGCGCTGATGGCGGCCTTCGAGGCCACCGGCGACAGGGAATATCTAACCAAGGCCGAAAGCATCGCCGACCTCGTCATCCGCCGCGCGGCCGGTTC
The DNA here is from genome assembly GCF_025847085.2 of Rhizobium sp. BT-226. Classification (NCBI taxonomy): domain Bacteria; kingdom Pseudomonadati; phylum Pseudomonadota; class Alphaproteobacteria; order Hyphomicrobiales; family Rhizobiaceae; genus Rhizobium; species Rhizobium sp. BT-226. The sequence continues at coordinate 1,447,201 of NZ_JAOYTI010000001.1, forward strand.
GGTCGACTGGCGCGTCGCCGAGCATTTCGACGCCGAATGGAAGCTCGACAAGACCTACTATCATCCGAACGAAATGTTCCGCCCGGCCGGCACGACGCCCGGCCATTGGCTGGAATGGGCCCGCCTGATCCTGCAGCTCTGGGCGCTCGGCGGCAAACGGATCGAATGGATGCCGGATGCGGCCAAGGCCCTCTTTGCGCAATCCATGGCGCTCGGCTGGGACAACGACAAGGGCGGCTTCTTCTACACGCTCGATTGGGACGACAAGCCCGCCAAGCGCAACAAACTTTGGTGGCCAGCCTGCGAAGGTGCGGCTGCTGCACATTTCCTCAACGAGCACCTGCCGAGCGATTTCCATGAGGAAAGCTACCGCAAGATCTGGAACGTGATCGAGCGCGCCTTCATCGACCACAAGAACGGCGGTTGGCACGAGGAGCTGACGGAAGATCTCGTTCCCTCGCACTCGCTGTTCCCCGGCAAGGGCGATATCTACCACGCCCTACAGGCCTGCCTCATCCCGCTCTTCCCGGCCACGGGCAGCCTGACGAAGGGTATCGCCGAGGCCGGCGGCAAGCTCTAAGATTGAGGAGTCCAGCGCCGCGCTCGCTCAGAGCGGCGGGGCGAGCCGCAGAGTATCCAGATCCTTCGCCAGCATCAGCGCCAGCGCCTCGACGGCGAGATTATGGTCGTCACGCTGCGGCAGGCCGGAGACGGTGACCGCACCGATGCAGCCGATACCCTTGACGTTGATTGGGAAACTGCCGCCATGCGGCGCATAGTCGGCGCCGGAAAGCCCGTTATCCTCGACCGTCTTGCCGTCCTTCTGCAGCTTCAGGCCGGAGGCATAGCTGCTGCGGAAATAACGCAGCACCATGTTGCGCTTGCGGCGGACCCAGTTGACGTTGTCGGGTGTCACACCCGGGAGTGCCGCATAAAAAACGGGCATCGAATGCAGGGTCACGTCGATCGCGATGCCGAGGCCGCGCTCGGTGGCAAGCTCCTGCAGGAGCTTGCCGAGCTGCCATGCCGTCGTCAGGTCGAAGGCGTCGAAGCTCAGCGCTTTCTCCTGCTCCGCGATCCGGCTGAGATCGTTCTCGATTGTCATGATGGGCGCCCTCTCCTGCAATGATCCGCTGCAGACCATTCTCATCAGAAGAGAAAAAGTAAAGCAAAACTTGGGCCTACCCCCGATGTCAGAGCTTCGGCGTCAGCATCTCGAAGCGGTCGCGGATGGTGGCGCAGGTATCGCCGCCAAGCCTCGCAATGGCATCGACCGCAGCCGGGTCGACATGCAGTCGTTCAGGATCGACGACCCCGTCGCGGTAATGCGCATAGACGATCTCGCCCATGACGATCTGCCGCGAACGGCCGAGCTCCAGCGTCACGTGCCGCTTGCATTCGAAGGCGGCCGGCGCCTCGGCTATGAAGGGCGAGGCGACCTTCTCACCCGGCATCGCCGTCAACCCCGCTTCCTTTAACTCGTCGACGCCGCGCGGATATTTGGCGCCGCAGACATGCATTGCCTCGGCGATCGCGAAGGAGACGATATTGACCGTGAACACCTCGGTCATGCGGATATTGTGGCCGGTGTCCTTGAACGACATGTCGGCATTGTTCTCGACCCCGATCGCAAGGATCGGCGGATCGGCCGAAAGGCAGTTGAAGAAGCTGAAGGGCGCGGCGTTGATCCGGCCGTTCTCATCGACCGTCGTCACTAGTGCGATCGGCCTCGGAATGATCGTGCCGATCATCAGCTTGTAGCGTTCGCGCTCGGTGAGCTGTTTGAAATCGAAGGAAACGGCCATCGGTTCAGCCGACCTTCAGGACCGGCGAAAAACCGCTCATCGCCCCGGTGAAGGGTTTCGGCAGCGGCGAAGCATAGGAGCCGCGCTTGCTGGTGGAAAGCCCGAGCGACACCAGCGCTTCAGCCTGCTTGACGGCGGCGGCGACGCCATCGACGATAGGTACGCCATAGATTTCCTGCAGCTCGCGCGCCAGATCGGTCATGCCGGCACAACCGAGCACGATCGCCTCGGCGCCGTCTTCTAAAAGCGCCTGCTCGATCTCGGCTCTGAGCTTGCCGATCGCGCCCGAGGCCGCATCTTCGAGCTCCAGCACCGGGATGTCGGAGGCGCGCACCTTGGCGCGGTCGCCCATGCCGTAGCGGCGCACCAGATTGTCGATCAGCACCCGCGAGCGCTCCAGCGTCGTCACCACGGTAAAGCGTTGCGCCAGGAAGCCCGCCGTCACCACGGCGGATTCGCAAAGCCCGAGGATCGGCACATCGGCAAAGGTTCGCGCCGCTTCGAGACCGGTATCGTCGAAACAGGCGATAATAGCCGCGTCGTAGCCCACACCCTGCCGCTCCTTAAGCTCGGCGAGCAGGCCTGGGATCGCTAAGGCCCCGTCGTAATGCCCCTCGATGGAAACCGGCCCCATGCGCGAGGTGGCCGCGATGATCTCCGTGCCGGATGCCGCCACCGCTCGCGCGGCGGTGGCGGCCTTCTCGGTCATGGAGGCCGTGGTGTTCGGATTGACGATGAGGATGCGCATGTCAGTCTATCTTTGCCTGCCGCCGGCTGAGCATCGTCATGATGCCGAGCGCGATGAGAATGATGGTGAAGGAAAACAGCGTCGTCACCGTGCCGAGCGCATAGAGCACCGGCGTCGTGACATTGGTGGTCATGCCGTAGATTTCGAGCGGCAGCGTGTTGTAGGTGCCTGATGTCATCAGCGTGCGGGCGAATTCGTCATAGGAGAGCGTGAAGCCGAACAGGCCGACGCCGACGAGGCTCGGCGCGATCATCGGCAGCACGACATGGCGGAACGTCTGCCAGGAGCTGGCGCCGAGATCGCGCGCCGCCTCTTCATAGGCCGGCGAAAAGCGGTTGAAGACGGCAAACATGATCAGCACGCCAAAGGGCAGCGTCCAGGTGAGATGAGCGCCGAAGGCCGACGAATACCAGGCGGGCTTCAAGCCTCCCTGCTGGAAGACGACGCCGATGCCGAGAGATATGATGATCGACGGCACCACGAGGCTTGCGACCGTGGCGTAGAACAGCGCAGTCGAACCGCGGAAACGGCGACGGAAGGCAAGGCCGGCAAGCAGCGACACGACGACGGTCACGACCATCACCATCAGCCCGAGGGTGAAGGAGCGACGGAACGAGGCGCCGAAATCGCCGACCGCCTGCTTTTCGAACAGGTTGAAGAACCAGTGCGTGGAAACGCCGTTCATCGGGAAGGTCAGGCCGCCGTCTGGCCCCTGGAAGGAGAGGATCAGGATTGCCGAAAGCGGCCCGTAGAGGAACAGCACGAAGATGATGAAGAAGAGCGCCAGCAGATAGAATTCAAGGCCGCGTTTTTCGTGGCTCATCTCAAAGCTCCTTGCGGATATCGACGACACGCAGGATGGCCGCGACCATCAGCAGCACGACGGCGAGCAGCACCACGGCATTGGCGGCAGCCGCCGGATATTGCAGCAGCGACATCTGGTTCTTCATCATCAGCGCCACCGAGGCGCTCTGGCCGCCGGACATCACCTGCACCGTCGAAAAGTCAGCCATCACAAGCGTGACGACGAAGATCGTGCCGATCGCCATGCCGGGTTTGGCAAGCGGGAGGACGACGTTCCACAGCACCTGCCAGCCGGAGGCGCCGGCATCACGCGCCGCCTCGAACAGCGACCGGTCGATGCGCATCAGCGTGTTGAAGATCGGCGTCACCATGAACAGCGTATAGAGATGCACCATGGCGAGCACGACGGCGAAATCGGAATAGAGCAGCCATTCGATCGGCTGCGGAATGATGCCCATCTTGATCAGCGTCGAATTGACGAGGCCGTTGCGCCCAAGCACCGGGATCCACGAAATCATGCGGATGATGTTCGACGTCATGAACGGCACGGTGCAGACAAGGAAGAAGATCATCTGCGTCGACGTCTTGCGGATGTGGAAGGCCAGGAAATAGGCGACCCAGAAACCGATGACGAGCGTCAGCGCCCAGACGATCGCGGTGAATTTCAGCGTGTTGAGATAGATCTTCCACGTCACCCACGAACCGAGCGTGTCGGTGTAGTTCATCGTCAGGAAATCGGGATAGAGACCGGCAAAGTCGTAGTCCCAGAAGCTGACGACCGCGATCATGACGATCGGCAGCAGGAAGAACAAGCCGAGAATGACGAACAGCGGCGTCGCCTGGAGATAGGAGATGGCTGAGGGGGAGAGGAAAGACCGTCTACCGCGTGCGCCGCGGCTGCCTTCTTCCGTTTCCACTGCAATGGTCGCCATGATCCAGTTCTCCGTTCTGATTACGCCAGGTTGAACGAAGGCGCGTGCAGCCCCTTCATCCGCCTGCCGGCACCTTTTGCCTGGGTCGAGCCACTGGTCTCGCCCCGTCCTTCGGACCCCCGCTGGGGAGAAGAGATTCGCGGCAGCGTCTCCGCCGCCGCAAACCTTGCTCTTTTGTTACCTTCCGAGCGACAAACTCCCCCTTCTCCCCGGCGGGGAGAAGATGCCCGAAGGGCAGATGATGGGGCGGAGCGAAGCGACGTCTTAAGCGTTAGCGAAAGACAGTAGCTGCCGCCCTGTCAGCGGAGATCAGGCAGCGATGAACTCGTTCCAGCGGCGAACCATGTGGCGGTCCTCGTCCATGACGGAGTTCCAGCAGGCGACAGCACCCATGCGGGCTTCGAAGGAGCCGCCGTCGCGAACGGCGCCGGCCTTTTCCATCACCTTGCCCTCGGGAGACAGGATGTCGCCGGCAGCCGGCTTGCCCTCGATCCAGTAGCCCCATTCGTCGGCCGACATGAATTGCTTGGCAGTGTCCATGCAGGCGGAATAATAGCCCTGGCGGTTGAGGTAGCCGCCGACCCAGCCCGACGTGTACCAGTTGATATATTCATAGGCGGCATCAAGCTGCGCGCCCTTGAGATGCGAGGCAAGGCCGAGACCGCCGCCCCAGGCGCGGTAGCCTTCCTTGAGCGGCTGATACTTGCAGGCGATGCCCTTGGAGCGGACGGCGGCAACGGCCGGCGACCACATGGACTGGATGACGACTTCACCCGACGCCATCAGGTTGACCGACTCGTCGAAGCTCTTCCAGAAGGCGCGGAACTGGCCGTCGCCCTTGGCCTTGATCAGGAATTCGATCGTCTTGTCGATCTCTTCCTTGGTCATGTTGCCCTTGTCGGCATACTTAATGTTGCCCATAGCCTCCATGATCATCGCCGCATCCATGATGCCGATCGACGGGATATTGAGGATCGAGGTCTTGCCCTTGAACTTCGGATCCATGATGTCGGCCCAGCTCGAAATATCGCGGCCGACGAGATCGGGGCGGATGCCGAGCGTATCGGCATTGTAAATGGTCGGAACCATCGTCATCCATTGCGTCGGTTCCTTGGCAAAGGTCTTGGCGCCCGGAGCCTCGACGAAGCCGACCGTGTGCGGCGCCGTGCCCTGGGCGATGACGCTTTCCGGCTTCAGCTTGCCGTTGATGAACAGCGGCACGATCTTGTCGTAATATTTCAGCTTCTTGACGTCCATCGGCTGCATGACGCCGGTCGGGAACACCTTCTTGGCGATCCAATATTCGATGTCAGCAATGTCGTAGCTGTCAGGCTGGGTGACGGCGCGCTGGGCGGCGGCGTCGGAATCGGTCGCCGTCATCTCCAGCGTGATGCCGAGATCGGCCTTGCACTTCTCGGCGATCGCATTGATGTTCGAAACGCCGGTGCCGAACTGGCGAAGCGTGATGTTCGTCTGCGCCCAGATTGTGGGAAAGCCGGTGATGGCGCCGGAGCCGGCGATGGCGCCGACGGCGGCAGCACCCGTCTTCAGCAGCGTGCGGCGGGAAAGACCCTTCTCCGCCTTGGTCGATGTCGCTTCAGTCGTCATGTCAGTTCCCCTTTTCTTGGATATGGAAGGTTCAGTGTTCTTGATGGATGGCTCATGCGGAAGAGCGGCCGAGAAGCACGGCGTCCTCGAGCGCCCAGCTGAGCGAAACGGCATCGCCGACGGCGACCGGCCGGGCGAAATAGTCGCCGTCGTCGGCAATGACGGTGAAGTCATCGCTGCCGGCGCCGATAACGGTGATCTTCACGGAAGAGCCGCGATATTCGATGTTGGAGACAATGCCGTCGAAGCCGAGCGTCCATTCGGTCGCCACCTGCAGGCGCACGCGATCGGTGCGGATGCCGATATCGACGGGCTCGCCGACTTCCCTGCCCGTCCCACGCACGGAAAAGCTCTGACCTTCCGGGACGGTCATGACGAGCACGCCGTTCTCGCTCGAGGTCACCCGGCCGGACAGCACATTGTGGTCGCCCATGAACCGCGCGACGAAGGCCGTCGCCGGACGCTCGAAGACCTCGCGCGGGGCTGCCGCCTGCTCGATCCGGCCGTCATTCATGATGACGATGACGTCGGCGAGCGCCATTGCCTCTTCCTGGCTATGGGTGACGTGCACGAAAGTGATGCCGAGCGACTTCTGCAGTTTCTTGAGTTCGGCGCGCATGCGGATCTTCAGGAACGGATCGAGCGCCGACAGCGGCTCGTCGAGCAGCAGCGCTTCCGGATCGGTGATCAGCGCGCGCGCCAGCGCCACGCGCTGCTGCTGGCCGCCGGAAAGCTGGGCCGGACGCCTGGCGGCATAGGCCTCCATCTGCATCAGCTTCAGCATCTCGAGCGCCTTCGCCCGCCGCTCCTGCTTGTCGACGCCTTTCATCTTCAGGCTGAAGGCGACGTTGTCGATCAGGTCGAGATGCGGGAAGAGCGCGTAGGACTGGAACATCATCGCCGTGCCGCGCCTGGCCGGCGGAAAATCGGTGACGACGACATTGCCGAGCCGGATATCGCCCGACGAAATGCTCTCGTGGCCGGCGATCATGCGCAGCGTCGAAGTCTTGCCGCAGCCCGACGGGCCGAGGAAGCAGCAATAGGAACCGGCGGGGATCTTCAGGCTGATCGCATGGACCGCCGTCGTCGCGCCATAGACCTTCGAAACGGATACTATATCGATCTCTGCCGCTTTCGACATCATGCCTTCCCCTGTTTGGAAAAGACGATGCATCTGCCGTGCCAGACTCCAGTGACTGCACCAAGCCATTGCGAAATAACAATTTTATCAAAACTGCAGTTGAGTGAGCAAATTATAGGCGCAGCGCCATCTGCACATGATTTAGGCTATCGTGCGCAATTTGTGCAAAACATCGTATACAATGTCGCCACCATTTCGAGCACAAATTCTGTTTAACTTTGGCGCGAAGCCGGGTATGGTTTGCAGACCATCGGGAAATAAATTTCATGAAATCCGCCGCCAAGGCTCAGCAGGCCGAAGACTCCACAGATACCGGCGCGCAACAGATCCGCGATGCCATTCGCGAAGCGATCGTCGAGCGCAGACTTTCGCCCGGCACCAAGCTTTCGGAAAGCGATGTCGGCAATCTCTTCAATGTCAGCCGTACGCTTGCCCGCGCAGCCCTGCAGGCGCTCTCCTATGAAGGCCTTGTCAGCGTCGAGAAAAACCGCGGCGCCTTCGTCGCCTATCCCTCGCCTGATGAGGCTCGCCAGATCTTTTCCGCCCGCCGCTTGGTCGAACCGGGCATTTTGCGCGAGGCAGCGGCGCGGATCACGCCTGACGATATTACTCATCTGCGACAGCTTCTGCTGGAAGAAGGCCGCTTGATGAGCGAGCGTGGCCAGACCGCCCGCCGCGCTGAAATCAAGGCATCGGGCGATTTTCATCTGACGCTGGCGGTCATATCGGGAAATTCGATCATGCAGCGCTTCATGGAGGAACTCGTCGCCCGCTCGTCACTGGTGATTGCGCTCTACGGTCAGTCGACCGCATCGAGCTGCGGCCATTCCGAACATGGTGACATTATCTCGGCGATCGAAGCCGACGAACTCGACCGCGCCTGCCAGCTGATGCTGCATCACATCGCCCACATCGAGGCCGATCTCGACCTGCGCGAACGCAAGAGCCTCGGCCTCAAGGAAGCCTTCGAACTCTGAACATCCAAGGATGCGGGCGCGGATGCTCCCCCGCCCGCCGCTTCAAACGGACCCTCGAAACACTACCAAGGCGTCTTCTTCGGCAACATCTCAAAAGCCGCGAAGATATCCTCGGCGCTCATCGGCTCACTCGAGCGCAGCTTAACGGTTCCGTCGCGTCCGATCAGGATCAACCCGAACTCGCCGGATGGCGGTCCCTGCAGCCGATCGCGAATATCGTCGGCATCGAGTTCCCAGTCATCGTCGAACAGCGCAAATGCGCCGCCGCCGGCAATGCTGAACACCTCGACGTCTTCCTCGATCAAGCGCATATGCGCCTTGCGCAGCCATTCATCCTGGATGAGCGCGCGGTCATCTTGCGCATCGGCAAAGATGATCAGCACCCGTTTCCTGTCGCGAAACTGCTCGAGCGATTGCGGAAGATCAGGCTCACGCCTGGGTGTACCCATGATTTCATGAACAATAGATTTTAGCATGGTGCTCATTCCTCGCCCGTCACCACTGCATAACTCTCAAATCGGGATCGATTTATAGATTATGCAGCAATTCAAACCGCTACAGCGCCCTTTGCGACTCTCGAAAAGGGCGCTGTAGTTGCGGGCTGTGCCTGCCGAATTAAACGGCTGGGAATAAGCGAGGTTCCGCCAAGAAGCGGAAAAGGATCGCAGCCATGGCCGCGATCCTCACTTTGTCAGTCGCGGCCTTGGTCTTCTGACGCATGGGCCGAAACGGCAACGAGATCCGCAGCCCCGGTGACGAGAAGGCGCTTGCGCACCAGGACGCGCATGACACGCGCCGCCGTCGAGAAAGTCATCTGGTCGAGCGGGCCTTCGCCCTCCCACGGCTTGGTCAGCCGTTCGGTGACGGCGCCGACGATGTTCATCGGCACGATGTCGGTGCATTCGCGCATGGCTTCGAAAACGAAGCTGATGGGGATGACCCGGCCTTCGTGGGTCACGATCGGTTCGGTCAATTCGCTGTCCCATTCCTCGAAGGCATAGAGCGCTTCACGAAACAGCTGCTGGAGGTTGAACGGCGCGTGGCCGTCATGAAGTGGCGGCAGTGCATTCATCATGTCTGTCTCCTCTTGATGGGTTGAAGCCAAAGTCCTCCGGTATCGGTCGCGCCAACGCGGGGAACGGAACGATTTGCTGCCCCTGCGAACCGAATAACACTATTGATTCTATAGAGTAACGCGCCGGGGTAAAGCCCATTTATCCGCCGCCGCGGAAGCGAATTCCATAACACGCTGATATTTTTGCGTGTTTTAGACGAAATTTTCTCCGCGCACACCAGCCTTAAAAATCTATGCCACCCGCCCGAGATCGCTCCGGAATGACACGGCGAGGCGAAAAAACCCTGAAAATTCACGGAACTTTTGTCTCTGTAATTTGTTTTGTCCTCACATTCGCAAAACACACTGGGGTTATCACCAATGACGCAAATCCGTGAACCGGAGCGCCGAAGCAAGATCCTGCGCGGCCGCCCCTATAGCCTTGACGAATTCGCCTCCAAATATGGCCTGCGCGGCGAGCAGGCAGAAAGCCTGTTTACCCGTTTCGGGCCCTCCTCGATCGAACTCGACCTGCTGATGGCAGCCAAGCGCCGGCCGCCGGTTCTGCAGGACAGAATTGCCGAATAACAATTTTGATCAATGGAATGGATCGATGAGCGACAGACGCCACGAATGGATCAGCAAAAGAGCTTACGCGATTTGGGAGGAACAGGGCCGGCCAAATGGGCGCGACGACGAGCACTGGCGCCAGGCAGTTGCCGAACGCGACGCGCTGGAGCGCACGCAGGCCTCCTCCGATGGCCGCGAGGTGCTGGTGAAGTTTCGCCCGAAGCCGCAGCGGCCCGAAGCGCCACGCGCCAGTTGGTTCAACCGAACAGCAAACGTCGGCTGAATCCTTTCTCACATCGACCGGGCCGCTTGCGGATCGAGCGGCTCAGTCGAGCCTGAGCCGGAAGCGCGCCTGAAAATCTCCCTGCCACCACATGGGGAAATTGGTTCCCCACTTGTTGTTGTGCAGATTGAAGCGGATGCCGGCGGTAAAATCCGGCAGAGTTCTGCAAAACGTCATGAAATCCGAGCTTTGCGGCCCAACCAGCGGCGCATCGAAAGTTTCGATCGTCAGCGGACCATCGGCAAGATCACTGCGTGCTGATGTCACCGCCTGCAATTGCGCCCCGCCGCTCGTCGCTATATTCCCCGATCGGTGCCAGAGGCCCATTTTGCGGAAATTCCAGTCTGCCGCACCATCAGGCGTGAAGGAAAGAAAGCTTGCCTCCGGCATGCGGTTGGCGGGCTTGTCGTGCAATGTCAGGCTGAGGTTGAGGCGATCGCCCTCGGCGGCGAAATGCAGCATCACATCCGGCGGCGCGCCATATTTCTGCACGGCCGCGGCCGGCATCGACAGAACGATGCCCGCCGCTTGCGTTGCTTCCAACGCCGGCAGAAAGACCTTCGAAAGTGCGGCCCCCGACCGGGCGAGCCCCGGCTTGTCATGGTCGAGCACCGCCCATTCCTGGCGATGGGTCAGGTAGGTCTGCATGTGGCGGTTGACGTCGCCGGCATCGTAGCTCTCATATCGATAGGCGATCAGCGAGCCCTCGCAGCCGGAGATCGTCCGACCGGAGGGAGAGGTGATTTCGGCCACATCGCCGCTCGCGCCGTCGAGCACGATCGACCAGCCACCGGTCTGCAGGCGGAGCTCCCGCCCACCGCCCTTGATGACGGCAGGCGTGGCAAATTCGGCAAGTGCGCTCTGGGCTGCGCTCCGGTCCGTCTCGTCGAGCTCCGAGACCGCCTGGTCGAGATAGGCGCGCTGCTCGTCCCATGAGGCTTCGGTATAGGCGAAGCGATAATCGGATCGGCGTGCGGCCTCGAAATCGGCCCGCGACCACGCCTTGTCGTCGCGCAAATAGGATTTGATATCGACGCCGCAGGTATGTTCGGCCACCATCGCCAGTCCGCGCCCGAAGGCGAGACGTCGCGCGTCGAGCCCATCCGCCGCGAAGCGGTCGTAGAGCCGCTGCAGCGCAAGAAACCGCGCCGTCTTCACCGGATCGCTGCCGCTGCCATGGATCCAGCTGTCGCCGAGTTCCAGCTCGACAACAGGGAAACGCTCACGCTCCCCCCAGAGAATGGCGCCGTAATCCTCGAGCGTCGCCGCGCGGATGACCGCATCCGGCTCACGGGCGCGTAATTCGCGATAGGCCTCGGCCGTCTGTGGCACGCTCTGCGGCCCCGTATTGTCGTTGGTATGGGCAAAGCTCAGGCCATCCTGAAAGCCGTCCGGGAAGAAAGTCTCGCCATAGGAGCGCTGATACATGACCACGACCTCCTCGCCGCCCGGCGCCCGCCAGCGAAAGATCTCGGGCACGTCGGGCGGCGGTGAGGCCGTATTGACGCCGAGATGCAGGAAGCGGATGCCTGCCTCGGATAGCAGCGGCACCATGCCGAGCGTATGGCCGGGTACATCGGTCATCTTCGCCGCGATCGTCGTCTTGCCGAAGCGGCGGTCGAGCTCCTGCGAATAGGAAAGCCCGGCCCGGAAGAGATCCGGCGACATCAGCTCCGTATGGGTGGTGAACGGCAGGCCGTGCCAGCGGATCAGCCCGCGCTCGATCGCCTGTTCCAGCGCTCCCACCTCGGCTGCAGAGCGCGAATTCAGATGATCCCAGATCAGCCAGGCGCCCGTCGTCCAGATGAATTTCGGCTCGTCGGGATTTTCGGCATGAAAATGCTTGGCCGTTTCGATCGCCTGCGGAATGAAGCGCTCGTGATATTGCCGGCGGACTTTCTCGGCATGATCGGTAAAGCCGATATCGAGATGGGTCTTGAAGACCAGATGCACGCGCTTTTCAGTCATTCCATTCACATATCGGTGATGACAGTCGAAACATTCTACAGCCAGTGGCGGCACAGGTGAGGAGTGTAACCGTTTCCACAAACACCATTGCTCCTGCCACAAATTCTTCGTCAACCCGTTTTGGCACAAATCGATGAAATAGTGCGAGTTTATTAACCATATATCCGAAAACGCTGTCGTCCGACGCTTTCATCGTAGAATCGAATCGCGACAAGAATGAAGACGTGTTCATCGACAATTATATAGAAAAGGCGGCGGGACTTCCTTGCTGCCGCGCCCGGGTGGTGCGCTGTTTAGCCAAGGAGAAAAGCCTGAGCCTTTCGGGAAAGCCGATTATCAGAAGGCGTTGGTTTCCTGGCAGAGCGCCCGGTGAACCTCAGTCCAGAACAGCGCCAGCGGCGTGTCGCCGTTGCGTTCGGCAACGAGCGCGCGGATCAGCGCTTCGGAGCCGGCCATGTCCTGCCAGCTGGATTTCAGACCCTTGGCGGCCTGTTGGCATTCGGCAATCTCGAATGGTCTTTTGCTGTCCATATGAGGCCTCCTCATGGAAGGCGCTAGCAGATGGGGCCAAGATTGTCATTCCCCGCATATGTGGGGATGCCTTGTATTTGTGACGGCCCTCGCGGTAGGATTGAGGGGATTGGGGCAGTGGAAATGATTGAAAATACCTACAGCGAAAAGTTCGAGTCCGCTTTCGAACAGATCAAGGCTGCGGCCAATGTGGATGGCGCCATCCGCATTCTCCAGGCGGAATATGGCCTCGATTTCGTCACCTACCATCTCGCCCAGACGATCGCCAGCAAGATCGATTCGCCCTTCGTGCGCACCACCTATCCGGATGCCTGGGTCTCCCGTTATCTCTTGAACAGCTATGTGAAGGTCGATCCGATCGTCAAACAGGGCTTCGAACGCCAGCTGCCCTTCGACTGGAGCGAGGTCGAGCCGACGCCGGAGGCCTATGCCATGCTGGTCGATGCCCAGAAGCACGGTATCGGTGGCAACGGCTACTCCATTCCCGTCGCCGACAAGGCGCAGCGCCGTGCGCTCTTGTCGCTGAATGCTCGCATACCGGCCGAGGAATGGGCCGAACTTGTCCGCCGCTGCCGCAACGAATGGATCGAGATTGCCCATCTCATCCACCGCAAGGCCGTCTACGAGTTGCATGGCGAAAACGATCCGGTGCCGGCATTGTCGCCGCGCGAAATCGAATGTCTGCACTGGACGGCGCTGGGCAAGGACTACAAGGATATTTCGGTCATCCTCGGCATATCGGAGCACACCACGCGCGATTACCTGAAGACCGCCCGTTTCAAGCTCGGCTGCGCGACGATCTCGGCCGCCGCCTCGCGGGCCGTGCAATTGCGCATCATCAATCCCTAGCGCATCGCGATCTTTCAGATTCGGTCCTCGCGCTTTAGCTCTTTGTTTTACGCATGTCGTTGTCGCAAAACCGCGGCACACTTTTGCGCGACATGTTCTGCCCCCCCTCATCTGAGGGGGCCTATCTGAGGGAATTTCCGATCCGGCCCGCATGAACCATTCTGCTTTCCACGAACTTGAAAACGCTGGAGGGCAAAATGTTCGTTATCATTCAGGCACATGAGTATCAGAAATACGCTGCCGTACTCGACCAGATGTTTCGCCTGCGCAAGAAGGTCTTCGCTGATACGCTCGGCTGGGACGTTCCCGTCATCGGCCCTTACGAACGCGACAGCTACGATTCGCTCGCCCCCGCCTATCTCGTCTGGTGCAACGACAGCCGCACCCGTCTTTATGGCGGCATGCGCCTGATGCCGACAACAGGCCCGACCCTTCTCTACGACGTCTTCCGCGAGACATTTCCAGATGCCGCCAATCTTATCGCCCCCGGCATCTGGGAAGGCACGCGCATGTGCATCGACGAGGAGGCGATCGCCAAGGATTTCCCCGATATCGACGCCGGCCGCGCCTTCTCCATGATGCTGCTCGCCCTTTGCGAATGTGCTCTCGACCACGGCATCCATACGATGATCTCCAACTACGAGCCCTACCTCAAGCGCGTCTACAAGCGCGCCGGCGCCGAAGTGGAGGAACTCGGCCGTGCAGACGGCTACGGCAAATATCCCGTCTGCTGCGGCGCCTTCGAAGTCTCGGACCGCGTGCTGCGCAAGATGCGCGCCGCCCTCGGCCTCACCCTACCCCTTTATGTCAGGCACGTGCCGGCCCGCTCGGTCGTGACCCAATTCCTGGAGATGGCAGCATGAACCGCCTCGCTGAAACCGCCACGCAGACCGCAATGCAGAAGGATATCGGCGCGCTGGAGCGCCATGTTCTCGCATCCCGCGACATCGCCACGCAGATAGGGGATCCCTTCCTCTCCTATCTCCTTTCGATGGCGCTGTTTACGATCTACGAGAAGAAGGCCCATCATGAGAACGAGGCGCTGAAGAGCAGCTTCAGCTGAGGGTGTGGTTCCCCTCCGCCCCGCCTGAAGACGAGCATGTCTCCCGGCGCCTCGCGCGCAGCCGCAAAAACAGTCCCCGTTTTGCGGCTGCGCGCGCCTGTCCAGTCATCAGGGTATTGCCGTTACGTCATCAGGGAATTGATGGTCGAAATCAGCGTGTCGTGCATGTAGGGCTTCGGCAGGAAGGCGGTATTGGCGGGCAGCGCCATCGGATCGAGCCGCACCATGCCGGAGGTGATGATGATGCCGATATTCGGCCGCATCGCCCTCACCCGGTTGGCAAGCTGGAGACCGTCCATCGAACCCGCCATGTTGACGTCGGTGAACAGGATATCGACATCCTGCCTGCCCTTCAGCACCACCAGAGCCTCGTCGGCATTCGCCGCCTCCAGCGCCACATGACCCACCTCTTCCAGCACATCGAGGATATTGAACCGGATCAGCGGCTCGTCCTCCACGATGAGCACCACGGCACTGTTCGAAGCCACCATCTGCGATCGCCCTCTTCATGCGGAATGTGACTTGGATAAGTGTAGCCCACGCGAGAAGGTTCCAGTGGCTGCCCACGAAATATGCATCGTCCACAGATGCTTGCGCTCACCGCTTGTAGCTCCCGCGGATTTGCGTTAGAGCGAAACCGATGCTGCGGGAACCATTGCCCCGGCATCACGGTGCCGCTACCGGCGCCAAGGGCCTGTAGCTCAATGGTTAGAGCCGGCGGCTCATAACCGCTTGGTTGGGGGTTCGAGTCCCTCCGGGCCCACCAGATATCTCAAGGGCTTAGTCGATATTTTTCACTGATCGGCTAAGCCCTTGCGCATTTTTGGGCAACGGTGTGGGCAACATCGCCTATTCCCGGGGACGATCGAGGAAAGACGCCAGCTCGCTTATGCGATCGACCTCGCGGGATGCGATACGATGCAGTGCCGCAACGCAATCAAGCTCCTCGATCCGGCTTCCGTCCTGCCGCACGTAGTCCATCTCGCGCACAATCCCGTTGATGGACTTCATCAGCATCGACAGCTCCAAGAGCTGGTAATAGATATCGCTGCGGTCGGTTTCCGGTTCGCGGGTCATCGCATGTTCTCCCCATAGGCAGCCGCATAGAAAGCCTGCTTAAGTTCGATCGCTCGATCCAAGACGTTTTTGTAAGCGAACGAATATGTGTCGATCTGATCTCGACTGAGGCTCACCGTAATGAAGCGCCCTTTTGGTGGCGCCGCTTCGAACACCTGGTCGAGAATTTCGTCAGCGATACGCGCCATGCTGACCAATTCACAGATCGGGTTCTCCAGGTCTCCGTACGTCATCGGGTCACCAGAGCGTAAG
Source organism: Rhizobium sp. BT-226 (assembly GCF_025847085.2). Lineage (NCBI taxonomy): Bacteria > Pseudomonadati > Pseudomonadota > Alphaproteobacteria > Hyphomicrobiales > Rhizobiaceae > Rhizobium > Rhizobium sp. BT-226. Next base: position 1,462,863 of record NZ_JAOYTI010000001.1, read on the forward strand.
GCATTGATGGCAGGCGCACCTTCGGCGGCGGCCGGAACTGATGTTTTCGGCATTGCACTTCTCCCATTTGTCAGACATGATTAACTGTGTCTGGTAACTATATTAGCCAAGGCCAATTGTCAATACGTTTCTGTGTGTGGTACATGATTATCAGTTTTTAGGAGACATAAATGCTAACCACAGGAAATCAGTTGAAAGCCGCGCGGGCGCTGGCGGGTGTCGAGCAGATTGAGCTCGCCGACGCAGCGAAGGTGCACGTCAACACAATCCGTGCGATGGAAGCTTCTGGCGCGAATGGGATCTCTGGCCGGGCGCAAAATGTGCAGGCGGTCCAGCGCGCATTGGAAGAACGGGGAATCGAATTCCTCAACCATGGTCAACCTGGCGTGAGGCTGAAACGATGAGTGAGGTACCGGCATGGATACAGATCCTTCAAGCGCTTCTCACGCCGGCGATCGCTCTCGCGGTAGGCGTTATCGCCTATCGACAGTGGCGCACCGCACATGAAAAGGTGATGCTGGATCTGTTTGAAAAAAGGTTTGAGGTCTTCATGTCAGTCCGCGAGATCGTGAGCAAAGGCGGTATCCGCCGACTGTTTCGGGATCCGGGCCTTCCGAATGAAGTAGTAGCCCGCGGACGGTTCCTGTTTGACGAGGATGTGACCGCTCAGCTGCAAGAGGTCCATCGCCTGTGCGGTCAGGTTGAGACAGGATCGACCACCGCTTCCGGCGAGCTGTATGATCTGTTCCCGAGCATTATGGCGAAAATGGACCCCTATATGAGGATGACGCACAAGCGTAACACAATGAGAGAGTGGCTTTTGGAGAGGAATCGAATTCGTCTCAGCTACGCCGACGAAAAGCAGCAATAGTCGCCGCGCCCGTTGACTTAATAGGGTTTCCGGGCATTGTGCACGCGTTGAGGTTGGGGAATCTTTATGCTTAGAACAACTGTTGCGGTAGCGGCTTTTGCCGTGCTGTTGAGTTCCTGCGTGCAGTCGAGCACGATGCGCGTGTCCAAGAACCAGATGATCATTCAAACCAGCGCAGAGCCAATGTGCGGCAGCGTTGGTGCTGCAAAGGCGGCGCAGAAGCAAGCTGCTGTCGAGACCATCAAAGCGGGGTATGACCGCTACATAATCACCTCAGCGGCAGCCGCAAGCAATGTGACGGCAACTCAGATGCCTGGACACTACAACACATACGGCACCATAAATTCATACGGCGGCTACGGCACCGTCAATGCGACGACGACTTATACGCCCGGGCCGATCATTTACGGCGGATCACACGACCAGTCGATCGGTGTGGTGATGTTCAAAGACGGCGAGCCTGGCAGCAATCAAGCCGTGTCGGCCCGCGAGGTTCTGGGCCCCAAATGGGCTGTGATCGTGAAGGACGGAGTGAATCTCTGCAACTGAACTCGCACTTAATTGCAATCTAGCGATCGAACGCCGGAGGAGTATCAATGACCGTTGCTGACTTGGTGCCATACTTCACCATCCCCGGCTCGATCATTGGCGTCGTCACCGGCGCATTCGTTATATGGGAGCGGTTCTTTCGCTATCAGCCGACTGCCTTCATCATCTCCAAACCTCTGATCCCCGGAGGCGCTCAGAAGGGCTGCTATCTCCGTGTCGTCAACCGCAGTGAGCGGCCGATCCTTATGTCTTGGCCGACCGGGATCGCTGATGATGTGCTGCGAATTGCGACTGATAATTCCACTCGGTCAATCGTCAAATCGCTGCTGCACGGAGAAAAAGCTGTCGTGCTCGACGGTGGGCAAGAGGCGACCTTTCCAGTTCTTACGCCGCCAAATTGGCGTTCTCTGGACCCTGATCAAACGATGGAGACGACGGTCCGTTGGCGTTTCGTGCAGCCGGTAATCTGGAAGCGTGACCGGTCTTTCCTCGTGCGGATCTCGAAGCGCTCATATCTGCATTTGCTCGATGAACGGGAAGATGACGCTGAGGACTGACCTGTCAATCTCTCCAATGCTCTTCACCGTCTGGCACATACGGCCCGCCGGCGCCATCCGGGCGAAGCCCGTACCTACGATCCAGCCAGGCAACACAGGCCGGCCAATAACGGCGGTTGGCGAATAATTCATCAGGCACTGGAAAGCCAGCTTTCGTTGCCCCTGGCAGAGCGATCTTGAACTGGTCGAGGGTTAGACCGATCCGCTCTGCCAGCTCCCCTTCGGTCACAAAGCATCCAGTTTTGGTCACCATACCTCTGGTCCTTTCGCTGCTTCCTTAAGTGGCGCGGGATTGCGCCTCTGGAAGGATGACGCAAGTCCGCTGCGCTTGTCTAGGAACGCCTGAATGGCGGGCCAATAGCGCTTGTTGTTGAACAGAGGGTCTTTCGGGGGGAAGCCAGTTCGCTCCAGGGCGGGCAGCGCGTCTTTGAAATCCTGCGTGGGCAGGCCTATCCGAGCTGCACATTCGGCATCGGTGACGAAAAGAACGTCAGATTTTGCCATGTCGAGATCCTAACGCCGGAGCACAGGGAAGACGACGGACCGTCCCAGCGATTTAAAGGCAGACGGACACAGCTCTTCCGCCCCTCCGGCAGAACAACGCTCTCATGCCAACGGGTGTTGCGTCAAGCGGCCCGCTTCACGCGCGGCCGGCGCGGCAGATCCACCAGGATGATGCCGACGCGAAGGCCGCCCAGCCATAATGGAAAGGTGTCGGTGCCCATGCCACGGCCATGGACCGATTTCTGCCAGTGCTCAAGCTTGTTGGAGTACCCTTCCTGCATCCCCGATCGGGAATCGAGCTCGAGGCAGGTCATATTCAACTCAGCTCGCCGCCTTGTCATCGCCTTCACGAAGTCATCATAGGTTCTGATCACCTCGGACACGATCGGCATGCCCTTCGCGGTCTCCGGAGCCTCCGCGGGCGCGCCCTGCTTCGCATCCCATGCGTCGAGCTCGCCCAGCTTGAAATAGAACCGTCGGTTAATCCGGAACGGCTGAGGGAATTCCAGGGCCTTGTTGCGCGTCCATCGGTGCAGCGTCCGCTCCGAAATGCGATACCGCTCGCAAACTTCCTGGCTGTCGAGATAAGGGCCGCCCATCGCTGACATGCTCAACCCTCAGCCTCACGGCGAGCTCGCTCGGCAAGTTCCTTCGCGCGGGCAACTAAACGGTCAAACGTATTTCGAATCTTGCCCTCCTCTTCCTCAACCCAGGAGGCCAACCATTTTTCGGATTCCATCCGAGGAACTTGGAAGGCGCGGAGCGCAGTCATGTCGTCGCCCAAGACATCAACCATGCGAGACAAAAGACGCGCATCGATGTTGTCCCTCTTCAAAAGCGCCTCATCGAACTGCCCGGAGAGCGAGGACAACACCGAAACAAACTCAGGGATTGTCGAATGGATGACAGAGAGTGCAGCGTGCAGTTGACCCGTCAGCGTTTCGACCATTCCCCAAGCTCCGAGATACTGACCGCGCATCACCTCGTAAGTGGCGATCTGCTGCTCGGTGCGATCGACGCGTGCCAGCGCAATCGCCTGGGCGTCCTCTGCATCAGCATCTGCTGATACGACCTTTATCGCCGCATCGAGCGCTTCAATGTCGTCTGTGAGGGAGCGGATTTCCGCGCCATGGGCGAATTCGATGCCGGTGATCAGGGCGGCCGACTGCTCCGATCGGAGGCCAGCCAGGTTTTCGGTGAGGGTTTCCCTGCTCTCGACAAGGGCTTGATGACGTTCGCGCTTCGACTGCATTTTTATCCCCTGAGGTGCGATGTTGACACCGGACATCAGTTGCCATGAGTTGCCACCGGCAGACAAAGCACAGGGTCAGTCGGCGGCGCGGAGGCGCTCGCGTGCAGTGCTGATGATGTTAATGTCCTGGGTGAGCCGCAGGATCTTGTCACTGTTCGCCGGCTCGGTACCGGTCATCGCCGCCACCACGTCCTGATCGACCAACGCGGCGATCTCGGCTTCCAGCTCATCCGCGCGGTTCGTCAGCGCATCGAGTCTCTGATCCATGTCGTTGCCTTTCATAGTTTTGATGCGGCCAAAAAGAAGGCGTCGACCGCGGACGCCGTGAACCCCAATGCCGCGAAGCCGGCCCCCATCATCGGGCTGTCCTTGACGAAGGTGCCGCTGTATTCGAAGGCGTCTTGCGTTTCGCCGTCCTGCTGGGCCACCCATGCCTTGACCTGGTCGAGCAGGCCGGCACGCCGCAGCATCAGCCTGAACTGCCGCGCAGACACCGAGGACACTTTTGGCGGGGCGTTCAGGCGCGCGACGAGTTCAGGATTGTCGTCAGAGAGGAATTCCTCTGCCGTGCCCTCCTGCAACTGCTCGAACACGCCATCGATGGCGCCGTCGATCGATCGAGAAACGTAAGGCATTACGCGTTCCTCCCGCATGGGAAATGGAAGCCATCGGTCCAGACCCAAAGGCTGCCGGAGGCGCCGGCGACGCGGCGAATTTGCCTGCTTGTATTGGTCCAGATTTCTTGCGAGCCGATCGCGAAGCCGCTTGCAACCTGCATGGTCCCGAGGTTGCCGCCGTCATCCCCAATGCCAGCCGTGAGGACGCCTTGCGCCGCGTCGGATAGCAGAGCTGCGTTGGTTGTCGCAGAGGAGGTGAATTCGAAGCGGAGTTTCGCCTTGGACTTGACGCCGTTTGGAACAGTGAGCGCGAATAGGTTCGATGTTGTCGATATGCTGACACCGACCGCATCCTTTACCGGCGTCACGAAGGTGTACTCATCCTTTGGATACATGACGAAAGGCCGGATGATAGAGCTGGCATTCGTCAGCACCACGCCGATGCACTTGACGATGGAATACCCTGCGAGGAGCGACACGTTCACACCCGCAATCGTAGCTGAAGTAGAGAAAACGGCATCGAACGAGCCGTCGGAGACCTTGCGAAGAGCGTACAGGAAATATGTCCCGTTTGCCGCGCTGACGCCAGTATCGAGGCCGCCGTTGCCGCCGCCTGCCACCCACGTTCCGTTGAGGCGCTTGGTCAGCGTTGCCAAGTTGGCAACGACCGCAGATCCAACGCGCGCCTTGCCCGTTCCGATATCGATATGGGTGTTGGGATTGCCGGAGTTGTTGCTTAGGAGAAGGTCTTCGATACCGGACAGCAGCAATCCCTTGGTGGCCGTGATGTCGGACTCGATCGCATCAAGCGCATCTTCGACGCTGCCGCCGCCTCGGGAAACCTGATCTGACGAATAGTCCCCGGTCTGTGCCGTGACCGGCCCGGTGCGGCTGTTGAACGAACCGACGCCGGCAACACCGCCGATAGCCCATTCCTGCGCCTTGCGGGCCCAATATTCAGAGGCGCGTTTTCCGGGCGTGACATCGAGGTCACCATTCTCCGCCCACTTCGCCGCCAGCGCAGCCGATGCCGCAGCACTCGCCGCGTTTGCTTGCGCATTCCCGACGTCAGATGCAGTGAAGACTCCACCTTCCTCGCCATAGGGGGCTTTATGGGCGCGCCGGTTTTCGCGGGCAGCCTCCTGGATCTCGGCTTCCATGGTGTCTAGCGCGAGGTTCTGGTCTTTTGCCGGAAGTGGAGCGCCATCGGTGAAGCGCGCTGTCCGGTGCGGCGCGCGCTTGCCGAAGATGATCACGTCCCCGGTCACACCCGTCGAGAAGATCGCTTTCGCGTCAATGGAGATGCCATTCGTATAGGTCGCGGTGACGGTGAAATCAAAGCGCTCAACGTCGTTGACGATCACGCCGATATCAGCGTTGTCAAATACTGGAAAGCCGGCCGCAAACTGCGTGGTCGCTGCGACGGGGTTATAGGTCGAGATGCGATCGTCGGGCGTGGTGATGGACATGGCCGGACAGTGCCGCTCGCGGCATCCCGCTGCAAAGCACAGCCTTGCAACTAATTGATTTCACCGGCAACTATGAGTGATACAGGGCGGGGAGGAGTCGTTGCGAGATATCTATGAGAAATATGCGACTTGGATAGCGCTCACGCTGTTCGTGATCGTTGCATGCATAGCCCTTTACGGCTTCAGGCCAACCTTTGCACTCTTGCCGTCCGCTTGTGGATCCGACGACAAAGGGGCATGTTTTCGGGAATGGGTTGCCGCAACCAGCGGCTGGTTCGCGGGCGCTCTCGCGTTTGTCACTCTTCTCGCCATCCGTCGGCAAATTCAACTGCAGCAACGTCAAATCGATTTTCAGCTCGGTGACTCGAAGCCGACGATGTATGCGATGCTAACTACCGATGATTACGGCGAACCGATGATCCGGTTCGTCATCGAAAACCATAACCGTCGAACGTTAATGCTGTCGACGATAGCGGAAGCGGCAGTTTCACCGAGCGTGGTATTCACGGTTCGTCGATGCTTTGTCAATGATGTGGAACGGCCACTTCCTATGCATCATATTTTTGAGGGGTTGATCCAAAACTGCATCATCCCCGGAAGGGTAGAGGGGCATCCGACGCCCAAAGCGAGCCTCATCTGCAAGGCCCAGGCAAAGCTCCAATCTGACCAGTGGGACCCGGCCGATGAGCTCGGCCTCTACGTTATCACGGCAGCCTGCCACGGCATCTTAGCTGACGAGGATTCAAAGCCTGTGATCATGAAAACGCGCGTGCATCTACTCTTGCCGTGGCCCGGTGCGCTATTTTCCACTACTCAGGACGAACAACACTGACTACCGCAGTAATTCCACGGTGCCGCCGCGCGCTGTGCATGTCGGCGCGTCCGCTGCTCCGAATTCCAGCACATAGCGACCATCGGCGACGGCCCCCTGTAAATCACGATAGGTCGAAGCCTTCTGGCGTCCGACAGGACTGTGGAGAAGTCGAACAACGTGGATAGAAGCGCGCAACCACTGAGGTTTCGGTCTTTTCAATAAATCTGTCGATGTTGACATCTCTAAACGGGTGTTACCGTGGCCACAGTACTCGGATGATTCGGCGGAATAATCCGGTACCAGGAACGGGGATCTTGGCTTTGATCTCGCCCTGAAAGCGAGCCCAGGCCAGAGATTTTAGCCTTGCTTGTGCGTCCGCCGGCGACGAGGCAACAATCTCAATGCCCCAATCCGTGCCATCGTGCCGATACTCGAAAAGGTATCGGTTGAACTCAACGTCTGAAGAAAAGGAATTATCAGACATGTTCTTCCATCTCTACACCGATGCAAATCGGCATTGGCGCTGGACGCTGTATGCCGGCAATAACCGCAAGATCGCCAACTCTGGCGAGGGTTACTTCAACAAGAGCGATTGCCTCGCCGCTATCAATCTTGTGAAGGGGTCGGGGTCAACGCCCGTTGTCGAACGCTAACCCCGTTTCGGTTAACACCACATTAACCTTGAGCCCCGCTGCAACGGGGCTCTTTTAATTTAGGCCCAGGAGCCTAAAAGAAAACTACCAAAGTTGGCGGAAGTCACAACGCACCGGTCGTCCACATGATTTCCACAGGTCAGCGCTTCCCAGTTCTTCCACAGTTTCAGTTATCTAGCGCGGCTTGTGCAGAACTGACTGTTAAAGGCACTTGTGGACATTATCGCAATAGCGCCTTTCCTAGATCGGGAGCACGCTGCGGCAACCCATCGCCAGGCGCCCACCAGAAGGTTTGACCGAACTCCTTTTTCATCCGCCGCTCATAACGATTGAAAGATTGCCGGTAATTCGGATCGATCATCGCCTGGATGTTATCGAAGATGAGGCGATCGGTTGCGGCCTTCGTGTACCAGAGCGACGAGCCGGGCGTCCAAGCCTTGATGTGATCGGCGAGGGTCTTGCCCTTGAGTTCTCCGTTCCCTGCGATCGTCTGAGCAAGATCTCCAGCGCCAGCAATGAGCGCCCCCGGAGCGGGACCGGCAAGATACTGCGTTATGCCTTCCTTGCCTCGGGTGGTCGACGAATAGACGAAATCGGCGAGCATGCCGCCACCGCCACCGCGAATGAAGGATTGCATCCAGAACTTGGGATCCGCCATATTCTGAGGGTCGCGACCAGCGATAATGCTCTGCATCTGCGAAGTGACCGCGCCCGCTATCGTCATCGTGATGAGCAGCTGTGTAGTTCGATAAGCGCGGTTGGACATGCTGCCCTGTGTGAGGCCGCGCATCAGGTGCGTCATCATAAACGTCATCGGGAACGACTTGAACTGTGTCGCCGAGCGGACGGCTTCACCGAGGATGGTGCCGCGCTGCATGCCGAGTGCCATTTTCCCACGAATACGAGCGTCGGGCTCGACCACGGCGAAATGACGTTCGTCGATGATGGCCGACATAAGCCGGTCGGCGAGGCGCTGATCCTCGACGCCGTTCACATCGAAGAACCTCGCCCCTTCCGCCTCGATGTGGGGCGAAACCCGCAGCTTGTCCCAGTCGCCGGCATTGAAGCCGTAGCGATCGAGGAAGCCGCGGAATACCGGATCCAGATCCTCGAACTTGTTTTCGGTCTGCCTCGCGATCATGCCCATGAATTCCATGGAGAACGCGCGCTTGAGACCTTCGGTCCACGTGTTGATGCCAGTGACGCGCATAAGCCCATCAGCCAGGCGGCCGGTGACGCCTTGGCCGATCACCTCGTCATCGAAGCGCTTGGTTCCGATCGCGGTATCGAGCACCGTCGCCGCAGTCAGATTTAACTGCCGCGCCAGTTCTTCGGCGCCCTGCCGGTTCGTGGTCAGGTCGGTGACCAGCCGCGATAGAACCGCCGCCGCCGGCACGTTGTTATAGTTCGATGCGAGGATCGCAGTCATGGAGTCGCCCGGCAGCGCCGAGATCGTGGCGGAGCCGAGACGCGCCGCCGTCTGAAGGTTGCGCATGCCGCCGCCGATACCAGCGATCAGGTCGCTTTGAGCGGCGCCCAGCCGGCCGGAGAGCGCGTCATAGGTCCGCTGCACCGAGACCGGATTATTCATCGTCGTCCAGTCCACCAGCTTTCCGACGTTGCCCTTTTGAGCGAAATCATCCCGAGCTGCCTGGATGAGCTTCTTGAAGGTGCCCTCATAATTCGGGCCGAGCACTTCGACGAAGGCGATCTCTTTCGCCATCGCCTGGACGTGCCCCATCATGGTGTTGAAGAGCCCGCCAGAGCCGACACCGTATTTCTGCATCAGGCGCTTATAGGTGTCGGGATTCTCGAACCTGAAGACGCGCAACTGATTGGAGAAGCCGCCGGCGCCGGAGCCTTGCCCTTTGCCGATCGTGATATCGTTGAAGGCGTTGGCGATGATGCCGGGCACCGCAGCTTTCGGCGCCTCCCCATGGCCGGCCTTGTCCATCACCTTGAGGTTGCCGCCCTCGTATTCCGTCATCAGGTCGTTGATGAAGGTCCGCTCGCCGATGTTCTTGACCTGCTTCGCGTCCCAGCTTTGCGGCAGCCGCCAGTCTTCCAGCACCGAAAGGGGCTTGCCTTCGCGCTTCACACGATCGACCGCATATTTCGCGGTGGCGCTGAACGCCTGTGCCGCAGCCTTGGCATCGGCGTCACCGGAATCGACACCATAGATTTCGTCGACGACGTTCCAGATGGATTCGGTGTCCTGCCTGAGGCCGGCCATGGTCGACCGATATTTGTCCATCGTGCCGTTCATGATGCCGAGCAGCTTTTTGGTCACGGACTCCGCGTGGCTCTCGACGTTGATGGCATCCTTTGTCGCGGCGCCGCCTTCCCAGTTGTCGCGGACCAGGGCCGACATCAGGCCGGTCGACTTGCCTTTCGGATGGAGCTCCATCCGGTTCGCGATCTCGGATTGCCGGATCGCCTGTTTCGCCGCCATCAGCTTGCGCTCTTGCGCCGCCTGCATCATCACGCGGGCCGCCTCTAGCGCGCCGGCAGCATCAGCGGATGCAGGCCCCATCGATGGATAGAGCCGGCCCTGAATGCCTTCGTGAAGCGCCAGTGCGTCATCCGCCGCTTTCTGGCTGATCCGGTTTGCCTGGACGAGACGCGCGAGGCAGTTCTGTATGCTCATGACCTGTTCCTATCGGATTGTGCTGACCGCGATTTCATCGTCGACCGGAGTTGCATCGATCATCGGCGGGCTTCTTCCCTTCGACCCGCCAATGCGGATCACGTAGCCAGGCGTCACGCTCACCGTGTTGTTCACCTGGACGTTGACCTGCGTTTCCGGGCGATCGAAAGCGAGCATGTCCGCCGCCTTGAGCCTGACATTTTGACCGGCTGCGGTCGCTTTCAAGTTGTCATTATCGCGGATCTCCACGATGGTCCGGATGCTGGCGGCGCGCTCGCCGTTCCGATAAGCGGCAAGCTGCTTTTGGTAGAAATGCTCGACGGCCGGCTTCAACAGTGCGGCGCGAAGCGCGCGGCCGGATATGCCTGCAGCGCCAGCAGCGTCTTCCATTTTGACAATGGCGCCAGGATCATCCTTTTTGCCGAAGATGAGAAGCTCGATCGCTGTCATCACCGATGGCGTCAGCCCGGAGCCGCGCCCGGACTGCTTATGACGGCCACGCTTCGACGCCTCACGGGCCTTGGCGGCCACCAACGCCGTCGGGCTGTTGTCGTGACGGACTGCCATCCGGCTTCACTCCGCCGCCAGCCAGGCCGACAACGTGATCGAGGGAGTGGTGCCCCCAAGCAGCGCGTAGAGCTGGAGATACCGGAACAGGAACTGCCCGCGCAAATTCGTCACCGGCACCACGAAGCGCCCGGACTGGCGGCCCGCTGGCGGCACAGAGTTTGACGCCGGCGCCACCGTCGGCAGCAGCCGGCCCGCTGACGCCGCGGCGAAGTCCTGGGTCGCCAGAATATCCACGTTGCCATTGCCAAAAGCCGCGTCATTCGAGCCGAGCAGCATCAGCCGGTACGTCTCATCATTCGACGAAAGATCGAGGGCGGACAATTCGAGGGTGAGCCGGCCTTCCCAGAGACCGTTTCCGATGTCGACTTGAGCCTGCTGGCTGTTCACGTAGCCACTGGCGGTCAGCGTCTGCGGGCTTACCGCGAAGGCCGTGGCGACATCGAGCGGAACAGCGCGGTGCGGCAGGATCGACGGAAGGGGCGAAGGGTTCGATAAGGGCATGTCGATTTCCTCGTGATGGTGAAAAATTTCAAGCCCGGGTGTTCCGGATAGTGCGAGGCGCGTGTGAGGGTCGAACTGGGAATTTACCGCCGAGTTTTGCCCCCACCCCCCTCGCTGCGGAGCGATGACAGGAAGAAGGGGGTGGGGGCCGCTCGACGGACACCAGTCCGCCACAGCAAGCGACACGATGGCTAAGCCGGCGACCGGATGAGCAGCTTGCCGTTCACCTGATCGGCAGCGCGTTCTCTCACGGCTGCCGATGCTGCCTGGCGCTCTTCCGCCTTCTGCAGGTCATAGGTACGCCGTTGCCCGGCGCTCCACGGCTCAAGAGACCATTCATCGGGGTGATTGGTCGCGGCGGCTTTTGCATCGATTTCGGGAAGATCGGCGACATCGCCATTGCGATGATATGCGGGCACTTTGGGCAGCATTTGAGAGGCTCCGGTTGTAAGTTCGCGGTCTCTCCGGCCATCGCTCCGGCGAAAAACGTCACTGATCTTACCTGGTTTGTTGCCCTAGCGTTGCCCAAAGGCTTCGGAGTGGCGTCTCATCAAGCAAGACCAACGACTCTATATTCCTGATTTTCAACGACTTTGCAACATCAATGCCGACATCGACCAAGCGGTTATAGGCCGCTGCCTCCGCCATGCCAAGAACGATGAGGCGCGGGAAATGCTGTGGCTCGCTCCCCTGCCCGATCAAGACACCACCAATCCAATCTATTCACCCGTGACGAACCGTGACAAAGCGCGACAATGTCACGCGTGTACCGTGACGTGACGTGACATCCCCCTATAGGGGTGTCCGTATGTCACGCCTGATCGGGGTCGAAGCATCTCCAATGGTAATCGCCATAGAACTCGATGTAGCCTTTGGCGCGGAGGTTCCTTTTCGCGCGGCCGAACGCTTGGCGCTTGGCGTCTGATGTGTCGTCGTCGCAGTGGCGGTAGAAATGCTTCCGCCAATCCTCGGTGAGCACGATGGGGCACGTTGGGAAGTCGGGACTGTCTTTGCGGATGCCGTGTTCGGCCAGGGCGTCGTCGATGGCCCGAAGCGCCACGTGCTCGCTGGGGGTGAGTTTCGGCCGGCCGGGCTTGGTGGTTGGGGTCTCTGCGCTGGTGACGATGCATGTGCGCACCGGGTCGCCGTCCTGATCTTCGCCAACATCGATATTGGTCAGCTCGAAATGGAACGTCTCGCCGCCGTTGTAATCGCGCTGCTTCTGAACCGTTGCTGCGCGGATGCCTGCCTCGTCGACGGTGATTTCAATCTCGGTGTCGGTCGCTGCTCGAAGGGAGGAATGGCCGCGGGCGCCTCTGGCTGCATCCTTGCCGGTGTGGTGGACGATCATAATGTGTGCGCCGGTCGCCAGGCGGATCCGATCGATGTTCTTCACGAATGCGGTCATGTCGGCCGGACCGTTCTCATCGCCGCCGGCGAGAACTCGAGAAAGCGTGTCGACAACGATCATCTGCAGCGGCGCTTGCTTGCTGATCTCACCCGCCAGTTCGATGACGCGCTGAACATCGGCGTCAGGATGGAGGAGATCCAGCCCAGCCCGTCGCAATGCAAGGGGCACGTTGGAAGCGCCATGTGCCGCACGTAGGGCCACGATTCGGTTTGCGATGCCGTTACCCCCTTCGGCCGCGAGATAAAGGACGGTGCCGCAGGCAATCCGCCGATCGCGCCAAGTCTCCCTGGCTGCAACGTGAAAGGCGACATCAAGAGAGAAGAAGGTCTTGCCCGAATTCGAAGGCCCGTAGACGACTGACATTGCGCCTCGATCTAAAAGGCCCTTGATCAGATATGACGAGGTCAGCACCGGCAACAGCTCGTCGAACCACTCGATTTCACTGATCATCGGCGCGCGCTGCGGTCGGCGCACTTCCTGGTCGTACGCCTCGATCGGTGCCATCGGTCGGTTCATCATTTCTAATTCTTGGAGTGGGGTATCGTCTTCATCGTCCAGCATTATTGCGCCCCCGCTGATTCTCGGGGCGCACCCAGACTTCAGGTTTTGGTGGCCTCATGTAATGCTGATAGTGCGGGAGAATTGCCTCATCGACCCTGATCCGGGGCGCGTCCTTCAGCATGTCGTAAGCGCGGCGCCAGTCGATGACGACGATCCCACGTCCCCCGGCGATTATCCACCGGCCGACGGTGGCGTGGATGTGCAGCCGGCCGTCAAGCGCATAGGTCGCGGCGTTGCCGATCGATAATTCTCCGAGCGCAAATGCCCTGCCCTCATACGTGGCGACTTCGCCGGTTCGCGGGCACCAGTAGACAACATCGTGCAGCTCATCGAAGAACAGCCATTCCGGCCCGGCTCGATTAGGTTCGAACCGGCCATCCGTTCCCCGTAATCCATAGGCAACACCGGATGACAGGAGCTTCGCTTTTTTCTTGAGCGCGTCGTCAGTCAAACCGGCCTCCCACATCGCTTGCAGAGCATCGGAGCGGCGGGAAGGATCGCTTGCCGGGCACGGAACTGCAGACGGCAGGTGGAGCATTTAAATACGCGGGTGATGAAGGTTGCCCCATCGAGTAGATCGCCTTGCGCCGGCTGGCTTACTCGGGTCGCAACGTTCTCCCGGCTCTTGAGCTTAGAGAAGTCGCGCCGGGTCATCGCGCAACCCGGTCACGGGCATCCACACGGGATTTCATCCAATCATCCACCTCGCTTTCGAGCCAGGCGTTACGAGATGGAGAAGTTTTGATGGGTTTGGGAAACTGACCCTTTTTGATCAGCCGCCAAAGGGTGGCCCTCGATATCGATACGCCCTTCGCCTTCAGCTCTTCCGAAGAGATGAACCGCATTGCTTGCCTCAAATTATGCTGCGCTATGCGACACGCATCGCGCTTCAAGCCAAACTCAGCGGGCACCTCCTATTTTGGACTTTGATGAAACGCAGTGAGATCGTGTGAAACATCAGCCCTGAAAATCACACCTCGTCAACCGGCCTTTTTCTCGAAGGTGACGACATTCTCAGGACCGGTCGGCGCGACGATCTGCTTCAGAGCCGCAGCCCACCGCTGAAGAGCTTCACGCATCTCCGGTTCGAACTCATATTGATCATAGACCCGCCGCAGGCCGGTCTTTCCGTGGCCGATCACCATCTCGGCAACATCCGAATTCACACGAAGACCAGAGAGGCGCGTGCGCACCGTCCGGCGGATATCGTGGAAAACCCACTCAGGAAGTTCCGCATCCGGGTCGACCTTGCGCAGCTCGGCAAGCATCGCCGTGTCCAAAGCCTCTTTTGCCCGACTGAAGCCGTTGATCGGCTTCGATCCCAGTGTTGTGCTGAAGAGGAACTTGCCTGTTTTCTCGCCTTTGTATCGAGGCAAGGAATCCAGGATCGCCTGAACATCGTCGGCGATGGGAACGATGTGCGACTGACCGGATTTGAAACGCTCCTCAGGAACCGTCCAGAGCGCCCTATTTGCCCCCGCAAATTCCGGCCACTCCGCTTCGGCCACCTCAGCCTTCCGCTGCCCTGTCAGCATGAGCATCTTGTAGAATGGGCCAAGCGGATAAGGCGTTGCGTCCGCCGCCGCCCAATAGGCGCGGATCTCATCGTCGGTCAGAACGCGTGTGCTGACCGTCTTCGTGAGCTTGAAGTGCTTCGGCTGCAGATGCTGTGTCGGATTCGCCGTGAGGCCGTATCCCTGGCGGCGCTCCGGCCACATCGCCCAGGAGAAAATCGCCTTGACGTGCCCCCAGATATTATAGGCCATGCCCGGCGCCGGCCGATCACGGATCTCGCCGATTAGCTCGGCAATGTCTGCGTCGGTGACATCCGCAATCGGCTTTTTCACCCATTTGTTGCGCCAAGTCACCTTGGCGTTCTTATCGGCACGCTGCAGAAGCTCGCGCCGGATCTCGCGCTCGTCCTGCTCAACATGGCGGTTGCGCTTCCTGGTCTTGATGTCGACGAGATAATCCTCGACTACTGCCTCAAAGGTGTTGTTGCGCTTGCGTGCTGCTTCTTCCCTCTCCCGCTGCTCTTCGACCTTTGGATCCAGGCCGCGTTGGATGAGCTGCAGCCACTTGCGGGCAGTCTCGCGTGCGCCCTCCAGAGTCACGGCACCATATTCGCCGATCGCTCGACGCGTTGGGTTCGAGCTTCCCGGAAACCGGGCAACCAGCACAAATGTCTTCGTTCCTTTGTCGGTCACACGGACCGCGAGACCCGGCGTTATGCCGTCGGAGATGTCGTACCGCTCTCCCTTGGGTGCAGCCTTGAGGGCTTGGAGCCGCTTATCGGTCAGATTTTCGCGGGGCAATGGCAACTCTCCATCGGGGCAACGTCGGGGCAACAGAATGTACGAGATCTGGTGAGACATCGCGATACGCAGTGAAACACCAGCGCGCGGATAAATCAAGGTTTTCAGCGGGATGTTGCGAAGAATGAAACGCGGTGCTACATGATGAAACAGAACCACATACGGCTCATAACCGCTTGGTTGGGGGTTCGAGTCCCTCCGGGCCCACCAACATTTCAAGATGCTGTATCTAGCCGGTCGCTGTAGCCGGACGCGAAACCGGAATTTTGACACTAGATTCCGGAATTTTCGAAATCTTTTGAAGCATGCTTGAGGGCGGGGTTTGATGGCGCGTCATTCGATGATGGTGGGAGCTGCGGACCTAGTCTCCACCAAAGTTCCCCGATTTCGAACGTACCTCAGCTAGATTTTCGTAATTTCTAATGATTGAATCATAAGCTGTTTTGGTTGCCTCGAGATCGACATTCAACGGAATGAAGGCATCGCATTTACCAAGCAGTCTTCGCTGATCCCAATCCCACACTTCAAGGACACCGTTGAGTATATAGTCGCGAACAAATCGCATGACGCTTGCGTAGCTTCTGGCCGCCCCCTCCGATCCGTCGTCGGCCGTCCTCAGCCCATCCTTCACATTTATCTGTAGTCGTTCCTCTGCGAAATTCAGCCACAGCACCATCTCTGTAAGGTTGTCATCAGAGGTGCACATGACAGTCGCACAGCCATCCGCAATCGCTATTACCTCAGAACGAAGGTTGGTTAGCGCCGCGAACCCTTCACTGCGTGCCAACGACACTGTAAGCCTAGGAAGCAGCGGCCAAAGATTTCGCTCCGGCGAGGCGCCTGCCTTTATGGTCGCCACGGCACCTTCGCCGCATATTTCGTAGAAGCCCTTGAGTTCGTAAAGGTGCTCTTCCCAAATCGTTTGGCTGCTCTTCACACCGAAGTGGTGCTCGATGGCGTATTCCGCCAACACCTGAGCAACAGGCAAATCTTGTCGCATCCGCCGCATATCAGCCGGATCCTCAGGGTTTGCAGTAGTGCCAAAGGCGTGGGCCACAGCGCAGCGGTTGGACCCGTAAAGGTACTTGCCTGGCGTCTCGTTCGAATTCTGGAGGGAGGAGATGCGATTTCGCGCTCTCCGACTGTCTTTGATCTTAGGAATCGTATCGTCAATCCAAGCAATTTGATCTGGACCTTTATCCCTAAAGATGTTGAGAATTTTGAAGAAGCTCAAGCACGCGTAGGCAGGATTATTCAGACCAAGCCCCTCCCGATAGAGGGCAAGTGCCAGACGGGCCTTAGCGTCTGCAGGATCAGGCACGTAAGGGTGAAGAAAATCAGGGGTGGCAACATGTGGCCCATTGAACCCGCCCATGGATCGCGGCAAATTTCCTCCACTCCACTGTTCGATCTCGATAGACTGCCCATGTGCCCAGGCCAGTGAACTGAGAAATGGCTTATCAGCAGTTGCCCCGAATCCCGGTCTTCGTCAGGCTGTAAAGAGACAGCGGCGGCGGGATACATTATCCCGGCTGATCCTCCAGCATCGGCCCAAGGTATGAGGAAGATTGTGCGCTCCCGGAACAACACTTCTGTCGTTACAATCGGCCAAGCCATTTGAGAGCGAACACAAGCCACTACCCAATCGCCTCTCATAGCAAGTCGGCCGACATATAGATCCTGCAACTTTGGGACGGCGACTTTTTCGACCATGGCTATGCTTTATCAACACCTTGGCGTCCTTCGAAGGGTACTTGAAGCAGCCTCAAAGGGGCTTGAATCGGCGGCAGGCAAGTCTATGGCTTCAGCACCCCAAGCGACTTCGCTAAAGCCTTGGAAGGGTGCATTCAAACTGCGACGGTTTTTCCGCTGACGCACGCTCGATGCTCACCTTGCTATAGGAAAAGCCCTCCGGCGTCGCCAAGCCAATCGAGCCGAAGTATCGTTCATGAGCGCCTTGATCGAGACCGTAGCCGTAGGCGTCCGCATATCCAATGACACCGGCCGTGCCCGAAAAGTCCCTTCACATAGTCCCGGGACAGAAGCCGAATTTCCCTGTCGCAGGTTGTTCTCCCTATAAACTTAAGTTCTCTACTGGTTGGAAGGACTTGCGACAGGACTTCTGCCTTGTTTTCCAAAGCCCTGTTCGTTGCCGCTTGCTATTCCTTTGCCGTGGAACCCAAGCGTTTCAATGCGACCTGACCCGGTGCGCGCCGGATATGGCATCCGCGCCTCAAGGCGCCTTCTGCCAATGCAAGCTGCTGGCGAGATGGCGGATGTTCGCCGACCGGGCTTAACCTTCGCTCTGGATTCATGACCGCACCGAGCCTCCAACTACTCCAGATCTGCAGTCAATCGGGTGAATGGGACCCCTTCGACAGGTTGCGGCTCCCTATATCGCCGTTGTCCAAACGACATCTGTAGGTGTGGCCGAGGCAACCTTGATCGTGGCAGCGAGCGCTGGCGAAGGGCTTTCAGCAAATAACAAAACCTTGATCGACAACGTCAGTTATCGGGACGCCTCATCGGCCCTACTTGCCAGCATCCACAAGAGGAAGGCCAAGTTCGGCGGATCAACAAGTTGCTGTCTTGGGCCTATGCCAAACGCCTGCAACGAGGCCGTGCCCGCAACACCTCCCACTTCCGTCCACCATCCCGCGCTCCCGTCACCCGGCAACACTGCCGGTGTTGTTCTGCAACCAATCCTCAATTCGCCGACAGAGCGAACCGAGAAAGACATCGAAAAACAATGGCTCCGATGCGCCGTCCGGGATAAACGATGAATGCTCGTTCTCGTCCATTACCCACGTGCCAACGATTTCTCCATCTTTGGTGACCACTGATCCGTCATAGCCGAGGTTGATGTTGAATCGAAGTGGCTCGGCAAGCGAAACGCCGTGGTAGGCGACCAATTCGGCGACCTCCTCCTTCGTCAGCTCGATTGGGACAAAGCTCATCGTTACCCCCGTTGAATCGCCAGTATGCAACTTTGATGCGGATGGCTGCGACCCCTGTCAACCCGGTCGACTCTCCGAAATCGCGATCAGCGAGAATCTCGGCTCTTCACCTTGAGGGTGTCAATGTGCACGTCGGGAATGAAGATATTCCTTACATTGGGTAGCGGCGCTCGATCCCGAGAATCCGGGCTGCCGGGGCGAACCGTGAGCAAACTCGTCGCCCCCGCCAGTCGGATGTCTGAAATAAATATTCCGGTCGGCAAGCCCGGCAAGGACATTATTGAGATCGAACGGTTGTTCTGGAGCTTAGACCTTTGACCGAGCGTTTTTCAACCAACTCTTGCAGTCAGGCTTAATCGAAGGACTTTCCTGGCATTGTCATTAAACGCACAAAGCCCCGCTTTTTTCCGGCGGGGCTTTCCTCCTGCTGATCCGACAGACAGCTCTTAGAACTTCACGCCGATTCCGAACTTGAGTTCGTGCTGGTCGAGGTCGACATCAACGCCGAGAATGTCTTTCTCGCCGAAGTCATTATACCGATACTCGCCGCGGGCGAAGATGTTGTTGGTGATGGCAAAGTCGACGCCAGCGCCGACGGTGTAACCGTTGAAGGTCTCCGTTTCTTTGTCAAACCCCGGCACGTCCACGTATCCGCGCGTGGCGGTCCAACCAGCTGCGCCGTAAAGCAGCGCTCTGTCGAAGGCGTAGCCGACACGACCACGAACAGCGCCGGCCCAATCGGTCCCAACATCCGCCCCCAGCGCTTCCTCTTCGTTCCAGTTGTGTTCGAGGTTGCCCTCGATACCAACAACGAAGTTGTTGTCGAACTGGAAATTGTAACCCACAAATCCACCGAAGACGCCGCCGTTGAAATCCTGAGAATCGCTGGCCCCGCCGACGCTGAAGTCACCGTTTAGCCAACTGGCGCCGCCATCGATACCGAGATAAGGGCCTGACCAGGTGAAAGCCGGCGCAGCCGCAACAGGTGCGGCCGGGATGTCCTGTACGGCATCCGCCGCAAACGCGGTCGTTGCGACAAGTGCTAGAAAAGTGGTGGCGACCGTTAGCTTCATTTTCGTTTACCCCATGTCTTGCAACACGCCAGAGGATACAGCCCAACTCAACAAATAGCTGCAAGGCTAAAGACACACTCGCAGAACTATACGATTAGAGAACATATGCGCCAAAGTGGTCGTGACAAGTATCGCGCCCTCTAATAACTGCAAGACCGCCCGTCGCTAGGTCTAAACCCACCCCCACACGCGGGATTAAGCGGCTGACGCTCATAATAACCGCCGCCGATCGACGACGTCTGGTCGACGCTTCCGGACGAAGTGCAGCCCGAAATGATCGTGGCAAGGCTGATCAGCGTTCCGGTCGCGATAAATGCGAAAAATCGGTTCATCTGAGCTTCTCCTTCGGAGGGCATGGTTTTACCCCAAGCGGGCAATCTACCACGCCACGGCGAATACCGACGAGGATTTATAGCGGCCGGCCGCCCTCGGCGGCCCGTTCTAACGTCAATGTGATCATCTTTTAGGCCAGCCCCTGCCCCAGCCATGCACTGTCGCATAACTGTCATGCTAAATTGCCCATTGTTACGGCAGCCTGGGCAAAATATATGCTGCCGGCTAACAAAAAAAAGAATGAGTGAACTGCCATGAGTGCCATACAGAAACTTTTCAACCGCAATCTCCTGACCCGCTTCGTCGCTGGTCTCGGTGCGGTTCCCCAGCGCATTCGCGGCGCACGCGAAGAGCGCAAGCCCGCTATCCACCCATCCTTCATGGACGATTTCGGCGCCTAGCAGGACAATTGGCGAGTCAACAGACTCGTCTGTCCCGCGATTACCTCCTCCAATGTCATTTCAGTCGATATCTGACAGGAAGCCGCCAGCGGCTTCTGATCAAGTTGCGGCGGAAAATTCCTTCCGGAACCAGATCCGGTCAACGGGCCGGCCTCCCGCATACCCGCTGACCCTGCCGAATTCGACATATCCGAGCTTCGGGTAAAAATCCGGGGCCTGGGTCGAGAGCGTGTCGACGCAGGCCACGACGGCGGCGCCGCGGCGCCCTTCTTCTTCCGCCGCCGCCATCAACTTCCTGCCGATGCCGCTCAGGCGCAGCGATTTTTCGACCCACAGATTGCCGATGAAAAGAACCGAAAAGGAAACGGAGGCCGTTATCCCGCCGGCAAGCCTTCCGTCCTCCCGCCAGACGATAGCGAAGGCCTCGCGTCTGATCTGAGCGCTCTCGTTGAAGGCGTTCAGGCCATCGGAAATCGCGGTGGCGATCTCGGACGGGACGGGATCGAGCGTTTCGAACATTGCTTCCTCGTCATCGATGGTCGCCATATGATAGCGAGCCCTCGGTTCCGGTCCAGCCGTTTCGGCTCTTAAGGGTCGGCGGACGTCCTCCGGTTTCAGCGCCAACGCGTGCGCCCCTTAGATTTTTTTCTCGCTACGCATGCGCCTGTCTTTTCCGCCGTAATAGCTTCACAATCAACCGACAGAAAGCACTTCCGGGAAACGACAACCAAGGAATGAAAACATGGCGCCGATCTATACCAGAACTGTCCTGATGACCGCCCTTCTGGCGCTGCCGCTCGCCGCCGCAGCGCCCGCCTTCGCGCAGGAGGCAAAACCGCGCGAGCCGGTGATTTCGGTGACCGGCGATGGCGAATCGTCCGTCGCTCCCGATATGGCAATCGTCAATCTCGCCGTCGTCAAACAGGCGAAAACCGCCCGCGAAGCGCTCGATGAGAACAACAAGGCAATGAACGACGTGCTTGCCGCGCTGAAGAGCGGCGGCATCGCCGAACGCGACCTGCAGACCTCAGGGTTTTCCATCCAGCCGCAATATAACTATCCGCAGCCGGTCGACGGCCAGCAGCAGCAGCCGCAACTCATTGGCTACCAAACCATCAATTCGGTCACCGTCAGGCTGCGCGATCTCGCCAAGCTCGGCGCGGTGATCGACCAGTCCGTCACCCTCGGCATCAACCAGGGCGGCGAAATCCGGTTCACCAACGACAAGCCGGACGCCGCGATCGAAGAGGCACGCAAGGCCGCCGTCGCCGATGCCGTCAAGAGGGCGAAGACGCTGAGCGAAGCCGCCGGCGTCAAGCTCGGCCGCATTCTCGAGATCAACGAGAATGTGCCGCGCGCAATGCCGCAGCCGGTCTATCGCGCCACGATGATGAAGGAAGCCTCCGACGCTGCCGTTCCCGTCCAGGGCGGCGAGAACAATTACAATGTCAGCGTCACCGTGACCTTCGCCATCGAACAATAAGCATTACAACGCCGCGCGTCTTTTCGGACGCGCGGCGTTGTAGGAAAGACCTTACAGAAAACCGCCCTTGCCGATCCGGGGGGACTGACAAAGGCGGTTGTGGCCGCCGCATCGGGGAGACGGGGCGACGTATTCTTCCAACGATTAGCGGCGGCGCAAGGCGGGGCAACCGCGCACATTGCCGAAGCTCATTTCATCGGGGCCGCGACGCGTCCAGCCCTGGACGATCACGCGGCGCGGGGTGATGTCGACAACCCGGGCGCGGCGAAAGCCGTAATCCCGGGCAAGGTTTTCGGCAAGCTGCGGATTGCAGCCGCGCGACGGGCGGCCGTAGCCTGAAGGCGGACGGTCATAACCCGGAGGCGGACGGCGGTAATCCTGCGGCGGACCACGGTCCGGCTCGCCAATAATGATATTCAACTGGGCGGCGGCCGGGGCCACCGTGCCGGCCAGGGTGCCGGCTGTCAGCATGACGGCAAGACCCGCCTTTGCCAGAAACTGCATCATCGCAAAACCTTTTCGTTTGAAAGTCGGGCCGGTCGAGCCGCCCTCCCATTACTCCGCATGACGCCGAAGCGTCATTTGGGAATCACTCATACAGGTCAGAGAAGAGACGGCTGAAAGTGTCAGCGTCAAGGCAAAAACGGACCGGAAGCGCCGCATCGGCGCCTCCGGCTGCAGTCCTCAGCGCCGGATCAGCGGGCAGCCGCGGACATTCGCGAAGGTGATCCTGTCCCAGCCGCCGCGGTCGCGCCCGGCAACGACGACGACCCGCGGCGACATGCGGGTGATATGGGCTCTCCGCAGGCCGAAATCACGCGCCTTGCGCACCGCGTGCATCGGCGAGCAGCCACGGATCGGGCGATGGTATTGCGCCTCGACGATAAAGCTCGTCTGCGGTCCGGCGGCGGCCGTGGAAACAGTGGCCGGAATAGTGCAGAGGGCGAGCAGAGCGGCAAGCGAAGCCTTGGTCAGGAAATGCGTCATGGGATGTCTCCGTCGATTAAATTCCAAGCTCTCCCTTCAGGGATTGTCTCGACAGTAAACGTTACAAAATGAATGGTGTTCGAACCGGGTATTCAGTTTGCATTCACAAGCATGATGCTGAAAAGTGTCAGCGGTTTTCGGACGACATCATGCTCTCCTTCTTCGATTTAGATCCGGATGATCATCCGGATCTGGAATTAATCCGGTTTCAGTTGCTGAGATGCAGCACGATTTCGCGCCGGTGCGGCCGGTCGCGATGTTCGAAAAGATAGAGCCCCTGCCAGGTGCCGAGCATCAACCGCCCCCTGGCGACGGGAATGCCGATCGTGACCTGCGTCAGCGCCGCCTTGATATGCGCCGGCATATCGTCCGACCCCTCGGCCCTGTGCACGATCCAGCCCATCTCGGGATCGGAGGCCGGCGGCACGAGGCGGCGGAAGAAGGCGAGAAGATCGGTGCGCACATCGGGATCGGCATTTTCCTGGATCAGCAGCGAGCAGGATGTGTGGCGCACGAAAACCGTGAGAAGCCCCTCCTCCTGCCCCGACGCGCTGACGAAGGCCTCCGCCTGGTGGGTGAATTCGTAAAGGCCTTGTCCGCGTGTGGACAAGGTGAGGATCGTCTGGGGCAAGGCGCTCTCCTGCTTCGAGATGACATCTGGGTCGCGAGTTGGCGCGCTGCTTGGCGCAAGTCAAGCTTGCCCGGGCGATCAGAGCTTGAGCAGCGTCTCGAAGCCGCCGTAGATCATCCGCTTGCCGTCGAACGGCATCTGCCACTGGTCGCCCTTGAGCCTGGGATCGGCCATCACCTTGGCATTGATATCGTCGCGTTCCTGGCGCGAGCCGTAGACGATCCAGGAAAACACCACCACCTCGTCCTCCTTCGCCTGCACGGCGCGGGGAAAGGAGGTCAACTCGCCATAGGGCACGTCATCGCCGATGCATTCGACATATTCGAGCGCGCCATATTCCTTCCAGATCGAGCCGGCGAAGGTCGAGAATTCCTTGTAGACCTCGATATTCGCTTTCGGCACAGCGACGATGAAACCATCGACATAGGACATCTCGCTCCTCCTTTGCGTATCTGCGCCTTGTTATGGCGGAGGAGATAGGACGGCGGCCAGGCAGGTCCAGGGACGAAGCGCTCAACTGCCTTGCCATCTCTGGCTTGCGCCGCTGTCGATCGTTCACTCGATTTGTGAGGTTTGACCCCGATCCGGTTTTCCGCTTTACCGGCCTTGCAGAACAATCCTTCCAGTAAGCATTGGGCGGGACACCATGATTAGAGCGGTCCTTTTTGATCTTGACGAGACCCTCATCGACAAGACCGCTACCGTCCTCACCTTCCTGCCGCTCCAATATCAGCGGTTTCGTCTTGGTGAGCACGGCGTCGACGAACAGTGCTACATCGCTGAATTCCTGCAGCTGGAGAAGGCCGGCCTGGTAAGAAAGCGCGATCTTTATCCGCGCCTGGTGGAGACATTCGGTCTTCCAGGCGACCTTGCTGCAGCCCTCTTCCATGACTTCGAGACAGTGTATCCCGGCATGGCTGTCCCCATTTCAGGGGCAAGACAGACCATTTCGGCGCTGAAGCAATACGGAGTTCTAGTCGGCGTCGTCAGCAATGGCGAAGGCAATGTTCAGCGACCGAAAATCGCGGCGGCGGGACTGAACGAAGGGCTCGACCTGGTGGTCATTTCAGGAGACATCGGCCTTCGCAAACCGGCACGGGAAATTTTCGAGCTGGCTGCCGGCCGTCTCCACCTGCCCGTCGACAGCTGTCTCTTCGTCGGCGACAATCCCGAGGCCGATATTGTTGGAGCAGAGAACGCCGGTATGCATGCCGTCTATTTCGGCCCAAAAAACGCCTGGCCCGCTTCGCTGCCCTCGCCGCGGTATCAAATAGATTTGCTGCCACAGCTGATAGCCCTTGTCCGCGATCTGAACGCACTCACCGAGGGCTTGATGGCGACGAAGCGCCCGCGCCTAAGGTGAGCCCATGCATTTGGCTGCGGCCTGATAGCCGCACCCGTGGCTTGCCAGGCCCCGCCCGGAGAAGGTCGCCCGTTATCCGCTTCGGCCCCCTCAGGGCCCATTCACCAGCTTGAGGATGAGCTGCTGGATATTGCCGCCGTCACCCATTTCGATCTTGTCGAAGTCGCGGCCGCGCTGGCGCTGTCTTTGGGAGATCTCGCCGAGGCGCCGGGTCAGCTCGATCCTGATCTTCTTGCAATCGGGATCGTCGGCAACGGTGAGGCCGATGCTCATCGCCTCGATCTCCTTGACCATCTCCTTGATGGTCTCGCCATGAACGCGCTCATGCGCCTGCACCCCTGATATGAAGCCCTCCCAGCTGCTCTTCACGGCGGCTGGCAGCTCGGCAGATGGTTTCGGCAGCGTATAGGTGATGATGAGCTTCGGCCGGTTGGTCACGATAACGCAGGCATTTCCCTGCGGTTCGTATTTCCTGGTCCAGGTCAGCTTGAACGTCGTATGCGCGATCGCCCGCCCGAAGCCACTGGCCTTCGGCCCACGCTCGCCGATCGATGCATAGAGCCCGGCCCCCGATGTGCCTGATATCGAATAGGGCCGTACCTCTTCGACCGCCTGCCAATTGGCCAACGCCACAGCCGGCACCGACGCGAAAACCGCCGCAAGCACACAGGATAGAAAATTTGTTGTCACGCGCGGCTCCGCCGAATGATGTTTCGGGCCGAACCTAGCGGGAGCGGTCGTCGCTTTCAACGCGTCATGCATGTGCTAGCCCTGCAGCGTCTTGACCTTGGTGAGATCGGGGAAGAGCCGCATCCACAGGGCGACGACGACGATCGTGCCGAGTCCGCCGACAACGCCGGTGGCGACGGGGCCGAGGACTGCCGCCATCATACCGGATTCGAATTCGCCGAGCTGGTTGGAGGTGCCGATGAACAGCGAGTTGACGGCGCTGACGCGGCCACGCATTTCGTCCGGCGTCAGAAGCTGCACCAGCGAGCTGCGCACGACGACGCTGACCGTATCGGACGCGCCGACCACGAACAGCGCGACCACGGAAAGCGCGATATTGGTCGAAAGCGAGAAGACGATGGTGGCGACGCCGAACACGGCGACGGCGGCAAGCATCTTGCGCCCGACATTGCTACTCAGTGGCCGGCGGGCGAGCACGATCGACATGGCGAGCGCGCCGACCGCCGGGGCAGCGCGGAGAAAACCGAGCCCCCAGGGACCGGCATGCAGGATATCGCTGGCGAACATCGGCAGCAGCGCAGTCGCGCCGCCGAGCAGCACCGCGAAGAGATCGAGCGAGATCGTCCCGAGCATCACCGGCCGGCTGCGGATGAAGGAGACGCCTGCAAAGACCGAGGCGAGCGTCACCGGCTCACGCTTGGCAGGGCTCCATTGCATCCGGATCGAGATGACGTTGAAGCTTGCGACGGCAAAGAGCAGCGCGGATATGGCAAAGGGCGCGACGGGGTGGAGGCCATAAAGCAGGCCGCCGAGCGAGGGGCCGACGATCAGCGCCGTCTGCATCAGCGAGGTGGAGGTTGCAACCGCCTTCTGCAGCATCGAGGCTGGCACGATGTTCGGCAGCAGCGCCGCCATGGTCGGGCGCTCGAAGGCGACGACGGCGCCGAGCACGGTGACGGCGGCAAGGATGCCGGCCGGTGTCAGCCATTGTTGCCAGGTGGCAACCGCCAGCACCAGCGCCGTCACCGCCTCGATCAACTGGCAGACAAGTCCGATGCGCCGCCGATCGAACCGGTCGGCGACATGGCCGACGACGAAGGTCAGCGCCGCCATCGGGAGAAACTGGCACAAGCCGACGAGGCCGAGCGCAAAGGCGCTGTGCGTCTGATCGTAGATCATCCACCCCATGGCGATGCCAATGGACTGGAAGGAAAGCGAGGAAAAGACGCGGGAGGCGGCGAAGTTCAGATAGCCGGGGTGGCGAAGAACGCTCCCCGGGCCTTGGGATATGTCCATTGCGATGTCACCGGCCGGCAGCGCGGGTCCGCCAGCCTTTATAAGAGTTTTCAAGGTCGGAGCGGTGTTCTGCCCGAATGGGCGAATTGTCAATCGCAATGAGCTGGTGTCACCGGATTGTGTGATGCCTCGGTTTTAGCGCGGTTCCCTGGAGATGCTGAGATAGCCGGGATCGAATTCGGCGATTTCCTGCAGGCGTTCCCAGTCGACGATGGTGATCGTCCGGTTCTCCCAGGTGAACACGCCCTCGCGCCTCAGCGCCTGCAGCGTCTTGTTGAGGTGGACGACGGAGACGCCGAGCACATCGGCCATCTCGATCTGCGTCAACGGAAACTGGAAACTTGCGCCGCGCGTCCGCTTCACCACCTGCAGCCGCACGAAGAGTTCGCAGACGAGATGGGCGATATGGGCGCGCTTGGAGCGCCGGCCCATGGCGACAATCCACTCGCGGTGAATGGCGCCATCCACCAGCGTATCGAGCCAGAGCAGCCGGGTCAGATGCGGCATGCCCTCGGTGATCGCCTTGAGATCGGCGTGATCGGCAAAGGCGACATGACAGGACGACAGCGCGACGATCCCGTGATCCATTTTCTTGATCGGGAAAGCATGCAGATCGACGAAATCGCCGGCGACATGCAGCGCGGTGATCTGGCGGCTGCCATCGGCCATCACCTTATAGCGCGCCGCAAAACCATCGAGCAGCAGCGTGCTGTAGCCAGGCCTGCTTCCTTCGGAGACGAGATCCTCCCCGGCAGCAAAATACCTGTCTTTGACGATGATGGCTCTGAGATGGCTTTCCTCTTCGGCCGACAACACATCGCGGCTTCCAAGGTTGAGCAGCAGGGATTCAATCACGGGCTTGCCCACCGGTATCGCTGGAGCCCGACCGATTTCGATGCGACCTATATTTTTCTATAAGAATCAATGCCTAGCCTCGGGAACAATTGTCTTCATCTGTGATTTTCCCCTGTGACGCGCAGGAAAGAACATGGCTCGCTACTATTTCGATCTACACAACGGGGAAGGTCCCACGCGCGATGAGCACGGCACCGAGCTCAGATCTCGTGAAGACATTCCGAAAGAAGTGACCCGCATCCTGCTGGATGTGGCCCGTGACGAATTGCCTGCGGGTGATCGCGCGATCATCGCCGTCACCGTTCGCAACGAGAGTGGCGATCCGGTCACGGTTGCCAGCCTCGTCTTCAGCAATGAATGGCTCGACGTCTTACGATAGCCGCAGCCGTTTAAGGGCTGCCGCCGGTCACACATACGCATCAATCCGACTCGGTCGATTGCGACGCGACGCTAAGACCCGCCTTCATGGCCGGCAATTAAATTTGACATAGTCATTCGATTGCATTGGCGCGATCGACAAGCAATTCAAAGGCCGGCATGCCTGTGGCTGCTATTTCGCAATTTCCTCGAGAATCAACCGGATTTCCGCAAGCGGTCGCCGGCTTTCATCGAAGAGCTCCACCGACATCATATTCAAAGGCGCGGTCGGCAAGCCTTCGGCGGCCATCTCCGCGAGCACGCGCCGCGCCTCTGCTTTGGCAGCCTCGATAGAGTCGAAATCATATCCCGTCTCGGTCGCCCCGGCACCATCACGATCGAAGAGCTGAAAGTAGAATTTCGGCACCACACATCCCCCGCTAGATGAGCCTAACGGCCCGGAAGCAAACATGTTCCGCCGGAACGGCTGCAATGCGCGTCGTCAAAAGGTGCCGGCTTCCGGAGAGGCCATTTCCTCGATGCCGTCGACGCGATCGGGATAGAAGGCGAGATGGTCTTTAATGTTGCTGACCGCGGCATTCGGCGCCTCGTAGGTCCAGACGGCATTCTTCGAGCGCTCGCCGCCCGCAATGATGCTGTAATAGGACGCATCGCCCTTATAGGGGCAATGGCTGGTGTGGTCGGTGCGCTGAAGCAGCGACATGTCCACATCCCTCCGCGGAATATACTGCACCGGCGGATAGGAGGCCTCGCGCAGCGTCAGTGCGTCGTGGGTGTCGGCGATGGTCTTGCCGCCAAGCGTGACGACGACACGGGAGGGATTGTGCTCGACCGTGATCGGATGGTCCGGCCCCGGAATCTTGATCGACTTGTCTGACATGGTGGTTCGTCTCCAGGAGATATCGGCCCCATGGAGATAGGGCGGCGATGCCGCCGGCCCAAGGCCTCGAATACCACCTTCGTTTAGAATTCGAAACGCGTTGATTCCACGCTCAGCACCGCCGTTTTGGGTGCCACCGGCCAATGCCCCGCGAGCACATCCGCAACTGTGGCGACCAGCTTCCCCATATCCTCACCGGCGGAAACATGCAGGGCCTCCGCAACAATCAGCACCGAGCGCGTCGTCTCCCGCACGGCCGAAAGCCCGCTCTGCCGGTTCGTCCAGCGCCGCGCATGCGCGTTTCCCGCACCGTCTGCGAAGATCACCTCGTCCGGCTCCGGATGTTCGATTTCGCCGGCGAAGGTCAGATAGGTCTCGCCACCCCTGGCCCGCCGGACCTCGAGATCGCCAGCGATCTTTTCAGCGTCGAAGACAGCGATCGGAATGGCGAAGGCGAGCGAAATCGCATTGCAGAGATCGATAAGCGGATGCAGACGCGGCAGCGCATGCTCCTGGCGGAATCGGCGCAACAACGCCTCGGAAGCGCAGCGATATTGTGTCGGCTTCAGCCCCATGCGGGAAAAGCCGCGACGCCAGGCCTGAATTTCGGGGAATTCGCCTTCCTGCGCTTGCGCCAGCCGGGCCTCGGCGATCGCGTAGAAGCTTGCGATCACCGCCTCGACATCGGCATCCGCATGGATGCCGTCGCCATGGAGCGCGCCGGCGCGAAGCTCCGGAAAGGCCTGCCACATGGCATCGGAATGGCTGAACTGCATGGTCTATCTCCCTCCGGCAAGTTTCGCGCTACGGCTCCCGGCAAAGGCAAGCCCGAGCACGGCCGCAAGCACGCAGGCCATGCCGGCGATCTGGCTGAGCCCGACCGGCTCGCCAAGGATGATGAAGGCAAGCATGACGGCGGAAACTGGAGCCACCGCGGTGAAGAGAGCGGCCTCCGTGCCGCTCACCCTTTCTGCCCCCGCATACCACAGCAGAAATCCGCCGATGGTCGGCACCAGCGCATAGTAGACGACGGCGACGAAAGCGCTTGCCGAAATACCATCTGCGAAAGGCGCTTCGAAAATAGCCGGGATGGCGGCAACAATGAAGCCGATGCCGGCCATCAGCGTCGACAGGGCAAGCGGCGCAACCTCCGTCTTCAGCCGTTTGTTCAGCAGGATGAACAATCCTTCGCAGACGACGGCGCAAAAGATCAATGCATTGCCGGCGAGCGATCCGCCGGCCGCATCCGGTGTGCAGGCGATCGAGAGCACGCCTGCCGTCGCAAGCGCCACGGCCAGACGCAGGGCACGCTGCGGCCGTTCGCGAAGCAGCAGGATGGAGATTGCGGCCGACACCACCGGCAACGTGCCGATGATGACGCCGGCATCGGCAGCCGAGGTCAGGCTGAGGCCGGAGATCAGCAGCGTCGTATAACCGACGCTGCCGGCACCCGCCTGAATGATGAGGATGAGGCGGTCATGCCGGGAAAACCTCGGCAGCCGCGCGCCGGTCGCCCACATCAGCAGGAGAAGAACAGGAAAGGCGATGGCGAAGCGCAATGCGGTGGCGCTGAACGGCGGCAGGCTTGATGCGATGAGCTTGCTTGCAATGACGGTGCTCCCCACAGTCAGCATGGCCAGCGCCAGATAGACATAACCTTGAACCTGCCTCGCCATTCGGCGTCTCCTGTTGGATGCGCCGAGAAAACAGTAGGAGACGGTCGAGGTCTTGAACGAAATTGCAGGTGCAAAGCAGCTGCTCAGAGAAAGGCGCCGGCATAAAGCCGCGGCGACAGACCGTATTTGCGCACGAAGACGCGCGTCATGTGGCTCTGGTCGGCAAAGCCGCTGGCAAAGGCAGCTTCTGCAAGCGGCATGCCCTGAGCGATCAGCCGGCGGGCGATATGGATGCGGGCTTGGACGAGATAGGCATGCGGCGTCAGGCCGGTCGCCTTGGCAAAACCGCGCAGCACTTGGAAGCGGCTGAGCCCGCTTTCCCTGGAGAGATCGGCAAGCGAGACGGCGGCAAGCGGGTCGTCGTCGATCAGGTTTCGGGCCGCGCGGATCGACGCCGGCACAAGTGGCCGCTCTTCGGTACCAGAGCGCTCCCGCATGACATCGGCGACGAGTTGCAGAAGCAGTTCCTCATGCAGCAACTCGTCCGCCGCTCCATCGCCGGTCACCGCGCCAAACAGCGTTTCGAAGCGGGCGGCGATCGCCGCGTTGCGGATGACGGGATGCGGAATTTCCGATCGCCCTACCCCGCTTTCGCTGATCTCTCGTGAAAGACCGCTGACGATGGCGGGATCGAAATAGAGGATGCGCCACGACCGCCCCTCGCCGATCGGCGCGCCGTCATGCACCTCGTTCGGATTGACCGTGATGATGTCGCCGGCCTCGGCCTCCACCATACCGCGGCCGCTGAGCGATGACTGAGCACCGGCGGAAATCAAGCCGATGCCGAATTGCTCATGGGTGTGGCGCGCGAAGCTGTGATGCGTTTCCGCCGCCACGGCTTCGACGCCTGATAGCGCCGAGCGCAACATCCTGAACTGATTTCTCGCCATCATCTGCCCGCAGGTCCGATCGCCGGCCACTCTGCCAGCCGCAGTGCGATGACGCAATCGTAGCCAGACTGGGCTGCCTAGAAGAACTCGTCGAGCAGCTGATAATAATCCAGCCTTGCCGGATCCGTGGCCGGCGTGCCGTAACGTTCGAGGAAGGGCTGCACCAGCGCCTCGCCGAAATTGTGGGCAATGCTGCGGCAGGCGAGCGCGATATCCTGATAGCGGTCGGCGACGCCGAGCCGGCTGCAGTCGATATAACCCGAAAATCCCTCTTCCGACGCGATGAAATTCGGCAGGCAGGCGTCGCCATGGGTGACGACGAGATCCTCGCGGCCAAGCCTCTTGCGTTCAAGTTCGGCCAACAAGGCCTCAGCACTCTTTCCAAGCCGCGTTTCGTCAAAATCGGTCTCGTCGACGATACCGGCCTGCATCCGCGCTTTTGCCACAGCGATACGCCTCTCCAGCCGATGATCGAACGGGCAGGATGCGATCGGCAGGCGATGCAGGTCAAGAAGTGCCGCAGCCAGCAGTTCAACCCGCGCAAGCGGCGTCAGCACTGATGCACTGGCGAGATCACTCCCGGGCAGCGCGCTGATTAGCAGCCGGTTGCGCACGCCGTCGCTATCCTCTGCAATGATATCGGGACAAGGCAGACCGGAAGCTTTGACCCAGCGAATCCTGGCCGCTTCATCGGCGAGTTCGCCAAAAGGACCGACCTCTTCGACCTTCAGATAAAGCGTCGGCAATCCGAGAGCTTCCAGCCGAAAAACGCTCGCAGCGGAACGGCCGAGCGCATCGCGTTCGAACCGGTAACCAGCCAGACGGGCATCAAGCACGCCCGCCGACGGTGGTTGATCCTCTTGGAAAATCGACATGATATCTAGGCCGTTGATGCTGGCGCATTATCCCGACAAGGCGGGACAGCGCAAGCGGCGCGACCAGTCAGCACACATTGGCAGACTGAACGATCCTTCTGCGACCTCAATGAACGGTTTCGGCTGGGGCGGCTTCGAGAAGGATTTCGAAAGCCTCTTCCAGAGCAGCCACCAGAATATCTGTCAGCTCGTCGCCCTTGTTCTCCAAGAACACCGCGCTCACGGCTTCGTCCTGACGCTCAAAAAAATGCTCAATCTCGTTTGACATATCATTGTCCCCTTCTTCACCGGAATCATCACGGCCATGAGAAGAGGCTAGGTGCGGTTCCTTGCGCGTGGCTTGTTCCTGATAAGGCCGCAATCCAGGATCGCAAGGACTAGTCACGGATTTCATACTTCGCATACTGACTGCGGGGGATCAATCCGCCAACTTCGTGGGCGAACGACACGACTTTCGTGGCTCCCTCATCCAGCTCGCAGCGGAAACGAACGTGGTACCAGCCTTTGGCTGTGCCAAAGGCTGCATCCGGGACATCAAGGACGGTACCGCTGCGCAACCCGAAACTAGGCAATGCGGATGGAAAATAACTCGGCGAACCGTGAACGAGTTGGCCCTGAAGCTCGGTAGTGCAAAGCGTGGCCACTCGCTCTTTGCGCGGAAGGCCATCGATCGCAGTCTGCGCAAACAAATTGCCATCCCCCATGCGCGAAAACAGCGTTTTTGCCTTCGGCAGATCGTTGTTTTTAGCGACTGCTTTCGGCTTTTCAGCGGCCTTCTGCTCCGCCGGTCTGGCCTGATCGATACTCGTCGTGGCTTCGCCAGACACGTCTGTCGGCGGCCCATTGGGCTTTGGAGAAACGTCTGTTGTTGCAACCTCTGGAAGCTTCACATCATCTGGGACGGGCTTTGAAGCAGGCGTCTCAGTTTCAGGTTTTTCCGCAGCAGCCTGTGTCGGCATCTGCTCAGGTTCGGCATCGTGCTGCGGCGGAGTTGTTGCGGGTTTGGTTTCGCCTCGAGAAGAATTTCCCGCGAGCGATTTTTCGGGACCGCTATTCCTGTCACCAAACTCGATGACAGGGTTCAGGGTCGGCATAGGCCTCGGCTTAGCTTGCTCGGGAGTCTTGCTGGCGGGCGGAGGCGGCGGAGGCAGAGGCGGTGGTGGAGGTGGAGGTGGCTCCTTCTTAGCCTCTTCCGGTGGCTTCGGCTTCGGTGGCTTTACCTCGGGCTTGGGCTCCGGCTTCTTCTCCTCCGGCGGCGGAACGAGCTCAACCTTCACGCTCTCGTCTTCGAGAGGTTTCGGCTCGATCTTCGGCAGCCCGAAAATCAGAAGAGCAACGATAGGAATATGGGCAGCAACGGACGCGACGACGCCCCAGCGGATTTCAGGCCGCTGCTTTCCCGTTTCGTGCTGCGCTTCCGCCGGTTCTACGTCTTCTTCTGTCACAGCAGCGATGTGGCCTTTAAAGCCGGCAGCATCAAGCCACAAAAGAAAAAAACCGCGTGATCGAGCAGCGATGAGGGTTATTGGTCGACCGCGCCATCGTCGGCGACCAGATTGTGCTCCTGCCATTCCCCTTGCGGAATGGCATCGCCGACGAGGAAGGCGAAGGACGCGACCTTACCGGAGCCGGCATCGAGCTCGCATTTGAACTGGATGTTGTACCACTTCCGTTTGCTGCGGAAGGCGCCGCCCCTGACCTCGACGCTGTTACCGCTGACCTTCTCCGCCACCATCGCATAGGGGGCAAGCATATCCGGCGCCATGGCCGGGTGCGCCCGGCGGACCTGCTCCAGCGCCTCCAAGTCACAGAGCTGCAGATTGCGCTCGCTGCCGGCAAGCCCACGTAGTGCCTCGCGGGCGCGGCGGCTGCGTGGATCGGCAAGGAGCTTGTCGGAAAACAGCTGCCTTGCCTTGACGAATTCCGCCGGCTTTTGCACCGGCAAAGTAATCGGTGCCACAGAAGGCATTACCGCAGCTGGCGGATTATTGGTAACCGGCACCGCCGGCTCGGCTTCGGGTTTTGCCGCCTCAGGCTTTGCCTGTTCCGGCGAAGGCGTCTTGGCGGGCTCGGGCATTTTCAGCTGTTCCGCGGCCTGCGGGACGATCTCCACCGAGAGACCGTCATCCGGCAATGGCAGCGGCGGCTCCGCCTTCGGCAGCAGTAGCAGCAGAAGCAGAATCGCAACGATATGCAGTGCGAACGACGCAGCAGCGCCCCGCCGGATCCCGTCATCCCATTTGTCCGCCGCCAGTTCCATCGGTCAGGAAGCGGCTGTCGAACGAGCGGTGACGATCATGAAACTGAGGAGCGCTTTCATCATGAGCTTGCCGAAAAGTCGGGCCGGAGCCTGCCGCGGAAATTGAAGCACGCCGCGACACTGCCAGCGCAGCGAGTGCTCCGCAACATCTAAGATCGACGATCTCCGGCTCCGGTTATCCGAGCGAGCCGATGAGATCCCGGTAGGCGGCCTCCGGGAATGCCTTCAGCGTCTCCGTGCGGACATTGCCGCCCATCGCCAGCGAAAGGGTAAAATGCGCCATCACGGCGTCATCTGGCGCCTCGCAGACGGCGACCATGTCATGCCCGCCCATCGTCAGGTAGAATTGGTTGATGGAGCCCCCGACGCTGGTGAGCAATTTCTTCGCGGCATCGAGCCGTTTTGCCGAGTCGCGCACATTGCGGATGCCCTGATCCGTCCAATTGATCAAAAGAATGTAAGTGGTCATGTCGCACCTCCTGACGGAGGATTGGCCCACGCAGGTAACGTCGACCCTCGCTCGCGTGTCGCGAGTGATCCCTTCCCCCGTGGCCGGATTATAATCCTGTCACCGCAGAGGGACAAGAAAGGCGCCGGGATCATTGGTATTAATCACGAAAAGCAAAAGCCGGGCGCGAAGCCCGGCTTTTCCAATGAGAGCGGCGGCGGCGAAGCCCCTAGCTGTCCAGGAAGCTTCTCAGCTTCCTGGAACGGCTCGGATGCTTCAGCTTGCGCAGCGCCTTCGCCTCGATCTGGCGGATACGTTCGCGGGTGACCGAGAACTGCTGGCCGACTTCTTCGAGCGTATGGTCGGTGTTCATGCCGATGCCGAAGCGCATGCGCAGAACACGTTCCTCGCGCGGCGTCAGCGAGGCGAGAACGCGGGTCGTCGTCTCACGCAGGTTTGCTTGGATGGCGGCGTCGATCGGCAGCAGCGCGTTCTTGTCCTCGATGAAATCGCCGAGATGCGAATCCTCTTCGTCACCCACCGGGGTTTCGAGCGAGATCGGCTCCTTGGCGATCTTCAGGACTTTGCGGACCTTTTCGAGCGGCATGGCGAGCTTTTCGGCCAGTTCTTCCGGCGTCGGCTCGCGGCCGATCTCGTGCAGCATCTGGCGCGATGTCCGGACGATCTTGTTGATCGTCTCGATCATGTGCACCGGAATGCGGATCGTGCGGGCCTGGTCGGCGATCGAACGGGTGATTGCCTGACGGATCCACCACGTCGCATAGGTCGAGAACTTGTAGCCGCGGCGATATTCGAACTTGTCGACCGCTTTCATCAGGCCGATATTGCCTTCCTGAATGAGGTCGAGGAACTGCAGGCCGCGGTTCGTGTACTTCTTGGCGATGGAGATGACGAGGCGAAGGTTTGCTTCGACCATTTCCTTCTTGGCGATGCGCGCTTCGCGCTCACCCTTCTGCACCATATGGACGATGCGGCGGAATTCCGAGATCGAGATACCGGTTTCGGTCGCCAGATTCTGGATTTCCTGGCGAATGTCGCGGATCGTCGTGTTTTCACCCCTGGCGAATTCCTTCCAGCCGCGGGCGGCCAGATTGCCGATCGACTTCATCCAATTCGGATCGAGTTCAGCACCCTGATACTGCTCCAGGAAGCTGTCGCGCTTGACGCCGTAGGATTCGGCCAGACGCAGCAGACGGCCCTCGTTGGAAACGAGGCGCTTGTTGATGTCGTAGAGCTGCTCGACGAGGGCATCGATGCGATTCTGGTTCAAGGACAGAGATTTGACGGCCTTGATGAGCTCATCTTTGAGTTCCTTGTAGCGGCGCTCCTGGGCAGTGGACAGCGTGCCGGAAGCCGACAGCCGCTGCTCGACCTGCTGGTCCTGCAGCTTGCGCAGCTTCTTGTAGGTCTCGGCGATCGTGTCGAGCGTCTCCATTACCTGCGGGCGAAGCTCGGCTTCCATCGCCGCCAGCGAAAGGTTGGATTCGTCCTCGTCCTCTTCCTCCTCCTCGGGAGGCAGGCCTTCGCCGCCGACATCGGTGATGTCGTCGTCGCCGGAGCGGGCGCGACGGGTCTTTTCCTTCTCTTCGGCGAGCTTGCGATCAGCCTCGATCTTCTCGGGGCTCTGGAACTGCGGCGCAGCCTTGGCTTCAGGACCGGAATAGGTCGTTTCGAGATCGATGATCTCGCGCAGCAGCGTCGTGCCTTCGTTGAGTTCGTCGCGCCAGATGATCAGCGCCTGGAAGGTCAGCGGGCTCTCGCAGAGACCCGCGATCATCGTCTCGCGGCCGGCCTCGATACGCTTGGCGATCGCGATTTCGCCCTCGCGGGAAAGAAGCTCCACCGAGCCCATCTCGCGCAGGTACATGCGAACCGGATCGTCGGTACGGTCGGTCGGTTCTTTTTTCTTGGCAGTCGCAAGCGCCGTGCCGCTCGAAGGCGCGAGTTCGCCGCCTTCGCTCTCCTCGTCGCCGCCGGCGTCGTCGTCATCGCTGCCGCCGGAAGCACCGGCTTCCTCGGCTTCCTCGTCTTCGATGACGTTGATGCCCATGTCGGACAGCATCGACATCGTGTCTTCGATCTGCTCGGACGTCACTTCTTCGGACGGCAGGACCGCGTTAAGCTCGTCCATTGTCACATAGCCGCGCTTCTTGGCGGCCTTGATCATCTTCTTGACCGCGTCGTCGGAAAGATCGAGAAGAGGGCCGTCGCTTGCGCCGTCGCGTTCGACTTCCGCGTCTTCGTTCTCTTTGACCTTGGTTGCCATTTATATCGTCGCCTTCCTGACGCTATCCAATCTCGCTACGGTGAACGGCTTGTCTCAGGGCCTGACGCGCCGCACGCGCCGCCCTCGAATCACCTTTGCCCACCTAACGGGATGACATTTAAAGCCTGATTAACCACGATTACCGGCACCGGACAGCAAAGCTTTCTTGCTTTTGGATTTCCGGTCATGGTTGCGCGATCCGCCTTGACCCAGTTCACCATTCAACAAGTCGAACGGTGATTCCCACATTTTTTGTTCTCGTCAAGCTTTTCCAGAGAAAAAGCCCACAAAAATACGGAAAAAGCCTTATCCACAGGCTTTGAACCGCGGCAGCGATTGCGAACCCTTATTTAAGATGCGGCGAACAAAAGACAAGGGCAGCAAGAATTTTGCCCGCCGCACCAGTTGCTTCCACCATTTTTGCAGTTGTGCCGAGAATATATTCGCCATTGCCTGACGGATATCGGCTAACGCGCCGCGCCGTCATACGCCTTCACCGTCAGCGCGCCGATATCGACCGCGGGAATACAGCGCAGATTGATCGAAGCCATGGCTGCGCCGTTCGGACCCACAGCCTCGCCGAACGGCGCGATGCCGCAATTGGCGCAGAAGTGATGCCGAATGACATGCTGGTGGAAAGTATAGGTCGAGACATTGTCCTCCGGCGTTGTCAGCACCAGTTTCTCGCGCGGCACGAAGGCGAGAAGTCCGCCACGCCTTCGGCAAAGCGAACAATTGCAGTCGAGCGACTCGGTGAATTCGCCTTCGACCTCGAAAGCCACATTGCCGCAATGGCAGCTTCCTTCATAGAGCATGTCGTCTCCTCACATCCAATCCATCACAACCTTGCCGGAATTGCCCGACCGCATCGCCTCGAAGCCGTCGCGGAAATCGTCGATGCCGATCCGGTGGGTGATGATGGGCGCGAGATCGAGGCCGCCCTGGACGAAAGCGATCATCTTGTACCAGGTCTCGAACATCTCGCGGCCGTAGATGCCCTTGAGATTGAGCATCTTGAAGATCACCTTGTTCCAGTCGATCTCGAAGCCCGCCGGCGCGATGCCGAGAATGGCGATCTTGCCGCCATTGTTCATCTTGTCGATCATGTCGCGGAAGGCAGGTGCGGCCCCCGACATTTCCAGCCCGACGTCGAATCCTTCCGTCATGCCGATCGCCTTCATCACGTCGGCGAGGTTTTCCTTCGATGCGTCGACGACGTGGTCGATGCCGAGCTTGCGCGCCAGCTCCAGCCGGTGGGGATTGATATCGGTGATGACGACCTTGCGGGCGCCGGATCGCTTGGCGACGAGCGCACCCATGATGCCGATCGGCCCGGCGCCAGTGACGAGCACGTCCTCGCCGACGAGATCGAA
This sequence comes from Rhizobium sp. BT-226, assembly GCF_025847085.2. Classification (NCBI taxonomy): domain Bacteria; kingdom Pseudomonadati; phylum Pseudomonadota; class Alphaproteobacteria; order Hyphomicrobiales; family Rhizobiaceae; genus Rhizobium; species Rhizobium sp. BT-226. The sequence goes on from NZ_JAOYTI010000001.1 coordinate 1,501,290, forward strand.
GGAAAGCGCGGTGTGCACGGCATTGCCGAACGGATCGAAGATCGCGGCGATCTCGTCGGAAATATCATCCGGGATCGGCACGACATTGCTTTCGGGAATGCAGACGAACTCGCCGAAGGAGCCTGGGCGGTTGACGCCGACACCGAGCGTGTTGCGGCAGAGATGCCCCCTGCCCGCCCGGCAGTTACGGCACTTGCCGCAGACGATATGCCCCTCACCGGAGACCCGCTCGCCGACATGATAGCGGGTGACCGCCGAACCGATCTCGGCGATCTCGCCGGAGAATTCATGGCCGACCACCATCGGCACCGGAATGGTCTTCTGTGCCCACTGGTCCCAGTTCCAGATATGGACGTCGGTGCCGCAGATCGCCGATTTTTTCACCCGGATCAGCACATCGTTTGGCCCGACCTCGGGCACCGGCACATTCTCCATCCAGAGCCCGACCTCGGGTTTTGCTTTGACCAGTGCCTTCATCATGTTCGACATAACTATTCCCACTCTGGTTGGCATCTGACTTTGCTATTCCCTCTTCTCCCCAGCGGGGAGAAGAGGGAGCAAGATGCACCGGCTTCGTCAACCTCGACGCTGTGTTTGGCACGTCCACTCTCCCCGTTTTTCACGGGGAGAGGGTTAGGGTGAGGAGCAAACCCCATTCTCAAATCACACCCAGTTCCCGCCCTGCCTCGGCAAAGGCCGCGATCGCCCTTTCCACATCCGCCCGCGAATGCGCCGCCGACATCTGCGTGCGGATGCGGGCCTGCCCTTTCGGCACGACGGGGAAGGAGAAGCCGATGACATAGATGCCCTTCTTCAGCATCAGGCTGGCCATATCCTGGGCGAGCTTGGCGTCACCCAGCATGACAGGAATGATCGGATGGCCTTCGCCGGCAAGCGTGAAGCCGAGCTTGGTCATTTCGCTGCGAAACAGCTCAGCATTGTCGGAAAGGCGCTTGCGCAGGGCATCACCGTTTTCGATGAGGTCGAACACCTTGAGCGAGGCGGCGGCGATGACGGGCGCCAGCGTGTTCGAGAACAGATAGGGCCGCGAACGCTGCCGCAGCCACTCCACAACCTCGGCCTTCGCCGAAGTATAACCGCCCGAGGCGCCGCCGAGCGCCTTGCCGAGCGTGCCGGTGATGATATCGATCCGGCCCTCGACACCGCAATATTCCGGCGACCCACGGCCGTTCTTGCCGACGAATCCGACGGCATGGCTGTCATCGACCATGACCATCGCCCCGTATTTCTCGGCGAGATCGCAGACGCCGCCCAAATTGGCGATGATGCCGTCCATCGAGAAGACGCCGTCGGTGGCGATCAGCTTGAAGCGGCTGCCTTCGGCCTTTTTCAGTTCTTCTTCCAACGCCGCCATGTCGTTGTTGGCGTAGCGGAATCGCTTGGCCTTCGAAAGCCTGACGCCGTCGATGATCGAGGCGTGGTTTAGCGCGTCCGAGATGATTGCATCCTCTTCGGAGAGCAGCGTTTCGAACAGGCCGCCATTGGCGTCGAAGCAGGAGGAATAGAGGATCGTGTCTTCCATGCCGAGGAAGAAGGAGATACGCGCTTCGAGCTGCTTATGCTCTTCCTGCGTGCCGCAGATGAAGCGCACCGAGGCCATGCCATAGCCGTATCGGTCGAGCGCTTGCTTGCCGGCCTCGGCCAGTTCCTCGTTGTCGGCAAGGCCGAGATAGTTGTTGGCGCAGAAATTCAGCACCCGTTCGCCGGTGGAAATCGCGATCTCGCCCGCCTGCTTGGAGGTGATGACGCGCTCGGATTTGTAGAGGCCGGCATCCTTCAGCGCTGAGATCTCGTTGTTGAGATGGGAGAGAAATTGCGAGGTCATGGACGGCCTTTCCCAGAGATTTCCATTTGCCCGCCGGGTTAGCATATTGCCGCCGGCTTGTCTTCTTCAGCGCTCAACCGCAATCAGCAGGAACATCGGCCGGTCCATCTCCTCCGCCCAATCTGGATTGTCGTGGAGCTCATCTTCGTTCGGGCTCCACTCCTCGACATGGCGAATGGCAAAACCGGCCGCGATCAAGGCGTTGAGCGTCGTGCCGAGCTTGCGGTGCTGCTTGACCACACCCTTGGCGAGCCAGTCTGTGGTGCGCGGACCTTCGACGGAATAGCGGTCGAGCGGCCAGATGCGGCGCCCCTCGGCACCGGCTGCCCAGGCGGGGTTGGTCGGCGCCATGAAGATCGGGTGCTCGATGGTGAAGACGAAATGCGATCCCGGTAAAAGCGCGCGATAGACGGTCGCGACGAGACCGGCGAAGTCCTCGATATAATGCAGCGCCAGCGAGCTGTAGGCGAAATCGAAAGAGGCTTGAGCAAGCGTGAGATGCTCGAGATCGGCAATCTCGTAGGTGATCGCGGCATCCGCCGTATCGGCCCGCGCTCTGGCGATCATCTTTTCCGAAATGTCGAGCGCCAGCACGCTCGCAGCACCTTGGCTCACGGCAAAACGCGAAAACCAGCCGAAGCCGCAGCCGAGATCGACAACACGCTTGCCGGCAAGATCGGGCAGCAACGCGCGCACCGCCGGCCACTCCGATGCTCCGTCGAGACCATCGACGGAGCGGCGCATCTGACTGTATCCGTGAAAGAATTCTGGCTTGTCGTAGATATTCTGCGCCATTAGCTCTCTCCTTAAGGGCCAGCATCTACCATGCCCCCTCTTCCGACCTCAAGGATCAGCCGTGAGCCGTTCAGCCCTTGTCGTGGGAGAGAATGATTTCGAGGAAGGCATCACCGTAGCGTTCGAGCTTCGCCTGCCCGACGCCTGATATGACGAGCAATTCCTTGCGGCTGCGCGGTTTCTCGGTGGCAAAGGCGATCAGCGTCGTATCGGGAAAGACGACATAGGGCGGCACGCCGAGCGATTTCGCGATCGCCATGCGCTCGGCCCTGAGCGCCTCGAAGAGACTGCCGTCGGCGCCCGATAATCCCGACTTGCGCTCGTTGCGCTCCGCCTTCTTCGTGCGCCGTTCCGAGGCCGGCCGGTCCTTGCGGAAGAATACCGGCCGCTCGTGCTTGAAGACAGCACGCGCCTCCGGCTCCAACTTCAGCGCCCCGAAGGCCTCGTGGTCGACGCGGATCAGCCCCATGGCAAGCAACTGGCGGAAGACCGACTGCCAGACGCGCGCCGGAATATCCTTGCCGGCCCCGAAGACCGGCATTTCGGTGTGGCCGAACCGTTCGGTCTTTTCGTTGACGTTGCCAAGGAGCACGTCGACGACATGGCCAGCGCCGAAACGCTCGCCGGTGCGATAGATGGCGGCCAGCGCCTTGATCGCCGCCTCCGTGCCCTCCCAGGTCTCGACCGGTTTCAGGCAGGTGTCGCAATTGCCGCATTGGCCGGCATGCGCCTCGCCGAAATGGGCAAGGATCGCCTGGCGGCGGCAGGAGGCGGTCTCGCAAATCGCCAGCAATGCGTTGAGCTTGGCGCGCTCGACCCGCTTGATTTCAGCGGCGGCACTGCCCTCGTCGATCATCCGGCCGCGCTGGATCACGTCCGCCATGCCATAGGCCATCCAGACCTCGGACGGCAGACCGTCGCGCCCGGCGCGCCCCGTCTCCTGATAATAGGCTTCCACAGAACCCGGCAGGTCGAGATGGGCGACATAACGCACGTTCGGCTTGTCGATGCCCATGCCGAAGGCAACGGTGGCGACCAGGCAAAGGTTCTCTTCTTTCAGGAAGGCATCCTGATTGGCGTCACGAACCGCCCTGTCCATGCCGGCATGATAGGCAAGCGCGCGAATGCCCTGCCCGTTCAGCCATTCGGCCGTATCCTCGACCTTGGCGCGCGACAGGCAATAGACGATGCCGCTGTCGCCCTTGTGGCCGGACAGGAACCGCAACAGCTGCTGGCGCGGCTGATCACGCTCGACGATCTCGTAGGCAATGTTCGGTCGGTCGAAACTGGTGGTGAAGATCCGGGCGGCATCGAGCCCCAGCCGCTCGATGATGTCGTCGCGTGTATGCGGATCGGCCGTCGCCGTCAGCGCCACTCTGGGCACACCGGGATATTGCTCGCCGAGCCGGCCGAGCGCACGATATTCCGGCCGGAAATCATGGCCCCATTGCGAGACGCAATGGGCCTCGTCGATGGCAAACAGCGCGATCTTCTCGTTGGCGATCAGATCGCGGAAACCATCGGTCAAAATGCGCTCGGGCGTCACGTAGAGAAGGTCGAGTTGGCCTGCCGAAAGCGCGCGGCGAACCTCGACGAACTCCTCGCGCGACAGCGACGAATTGAGCGCGGCCGCCCGGATGCCGAGCTGCTTCATCGCCTCCACCTGATCGCGCATCAGCGCAATCAGCGGCGAAACCACGATGCCGACGCCGTCGCGGCAGAGCGCCGGGATCTGGAAGCATAGCGATTTGCCGGCACCGGTGGGAAAGAGCACCACAGCATCGCCGCCGGAAACCACATGGTCGACCACCTGCTGCTGCTTGCCGCGGAAGGAGGAATAGCCATAGACCTGCTTGAGGATATCGAGCGGCGAGCGGCCGGAAGAAAACAGCGCGCCAGAAGCGGAAAAACCCGGTTCGGTCAGCGACATCAGTGGTTCGCCGCCCCTTTGACGCGGCCGGAAAGAACGCCGAAGCCATCGATGATCGCCTCCTGGTTCTCAAGGCGCACCCCTTCGAAATGCACTTCCTGCTGCGCTCGCATCAGTTGAACGATCGCCTCGCCGTCGCCGGCTTCGGTTGCCAGTGCGATCTCGCGCTCAAGCTCGATCTTCTGCCGGCGCAGCGCCTTCGACCGCTTGTGGGAGGCCAGCGCCTGACGGTATCCCTCACGCGCATCCTCCATCGCCGCCTGCTCGGTCGCGATCCATAGCCGGGCATTGCGCACCTGCTGGTCCAGGCTCTTGATAAGCGGGCCAAAGCCTTCGAATTCCAACCTTTCGGTCAGATATTCGCGCGTCAGATGCGGGCCGGCGACGGCAGCGGCGGCCCCCAGCATCGCCGACCAGAGCCGCTGTAGCTCGCGGCTGTCATATTCGATCGCGGCGATCTCGTCATAATCGTCGATCATCAGCGAGGGGTGATTGACGACGGTCAGCGCCAGCACGCTTTCGCGCAGCGCCGTATTGTTCTGGTGGCCGCGCACGGGACCCGATCGGGCGAGCCTTTCGGAAATGACGCTCGGGCTTTTCGGCCCTGCCTTGCCCGCATTGTCGCGGCCCGTCCGGTAATTGCCGTTGCCGTTGAAGCCGCCGCGGCGATCGCCATTGTTGCGGTTCTGGAACTGCGGCTGGAAGAAGGCGCTCAGCCGATCGCGAATATCCTGCTGGTAGTGGCGGCGGACGTTCTCGTCGGCGATGACGGCGACCAGTTGCTTCAGCCGCGCCTCGAGCTCGGCGCGCGCCTCGGGCGTGTCGAACTTGCCGGTGTTGACCTCCCGGCTCCACAGCATCTCGGAGAGCGGCTTTGCCTGGCTCATCACCTTGTCGAAAGGCGCGCGCCCGTCATCGCGCACAAGATCGTCGGGATCCTTGCCATCGGGCAGAAGCGCGAAGCGAACGGAACGGCCGGGCTTCAGATGCGGCAATGCCAGTTCGGCGGCGCGATTGGCGGCGCGGATGCCGGCGCCGTCGCCGTCGAAGCAGAGCACCGGTTGCGGCACCATCTTCCAGAGCAGCTCGAGCTGGTTTTCAGTGAGCGCCGTGCCGAGCGGCGCGACGGCATTCTCGATGCCCGCCTGATGCAGCGCGATCACGTCCATATAGCCTTCGACGGCGATGATGGTGCCGGTCGCATTCTCGTCCTGAGGATCGCCGCGACCCGGTCCCTGGATCGCGCGCCGCGCACGGGCGAAATTGTAAAGGACATTGCCCTTGTGGAAGAGCTCCGTCTCGTTGGAGTTCAGATATTTGGCCGGCGCGTCAGCCGACATGGCGCGGCCGCCGAAGGCGATCACCTTTTCACGCGACGAAAGGATCGGGAACATGATGCGGTCGCGGAAACGATCGTAGGAAACTGGCACGTTTTCATGGACGACCAGACCGCAGGCCTCGATCTGCTCCTTGGAGACACCCTTTCCGGCGAGGAATTCCTTGAGCGCATTGCGGCTGTCGGGCGCATAGCCGAGACGGAAGGTCTCGATGGTACGCCCCGTCAATCCGCGGTCGCGCAGATAAGCGCGCGCCCTCGCCCCATTCGCCGTCTGCAGCTGGTCCTGGAAAAATTGTGTCGCCATTTCCATGACGTCGATCAGCGAGCCGCGCTCCTTCTCGCGCTTCTCCATCACAGGATCGGCAAGCGGCATCGGCACGCCGGCGATGTCGGCGATCTGCTGTACCGCCTCGGGGAAACTCAGGCCTTCAAGTTCAGTCAGGAAGCGGAAATGGTCTCCGGTGACGCCGCAGCCGAAGCAGTGGTAGCGGCCCTTTCGGTCCTCGCAGTGGAAGCTCGGCGATTTCTCGCCGTGGAACGGGCAGCAGGCCCAGTAATCGCCGCGCGACACGTTGGTCTTGCGCTTGTCCCAGCTGACGCGGCGCGCGATCACGTTCGAAATCGGAACGCGGTCGCGGATCTCATCGAGAAAGGTGTTGGAAAAGCGCATTTATACCTCTTGGCCACTCTCCATATAAGCTGCTTTGGCGCTCCATGCCACGAAACTTGTCATGAAAACCCGCTATTCACAGGCAAGTGCATCCGTTGCCTGCGACGTCGGTTTTCCAATCAACAACACGTTATCGCCCCTGCGACAGGGGTGCGACATTATTGTCCCCGCTGACCGGGAACTCCATCGCCGCGAGTGCTCAACGAAGAGCCGCAGTTTTTCGAAAAATTTGAGTAAGTCATTTAAAAACAGTAAGTTATTCATTCCTATATTTGAGCATCCCCGTCTTCAAGCCAACAACTCAGCCTCCGCTTTAATGCCCATCAAACCGCCGTTTTCGCCAATCATTATTTTTTTGTAATTTGAATATGCAGCCAGCCCGCAATAAGTTCGATCTCAACAAAGCGATCCCCGAGCGAAGCACCATCCCTACCCCCGGCGCCGCTTCGCAAGGGTGCCTTTGCAAATACCCTCCGGCTTGGGCTTCGGCCCTGCGTGCCGGTGGAAGCAAAGAGCAAGAAGGCAGGAGCGCCCCCAGCTCCTGCCTTCTTAAATTTTGGCTCTCCTTGCGACAACTCTCCCTTTGAAATTAACCGCTTATCGATAAAATCGTTGACAGGCGGCGCTTGCATGAAAGATGTATGCGCCGAACTCCCTGGACCTCTCCAAATGGCTTTTACCGCGGATAATCTTGCAGCCGACGATCGCTTTCTCGCTGCGATCTTGCATTGCGCCGATCAGATGCTCGCCATCTATCGTGAGAGCCCGCGCATCGCCTCGATCTTCGCCGCGCAACAGCGCTGGCTGATGGCCCATGCCGGCTTCGCGCTTCATTACGGTTATTCCGAAGACGGAAAGAGCGGCGGCCTCTATTCCGGCCGCTTCATCGATTTCGCGGTCAGGAACGACATTGCCAGCCGCAATACGGCCGCGGCCTTCATGCAGGAAATGCTGGCCTATCGCTTCCTGCGAGCCGTTCCCGGCCCCGACAAGCGCACACGCTACCTGGAGCCCACCGAAATCGCCGAGCAGCATTTCACCCGATGGCTCGTCACCCATATGATGATCCTCGACAGCCTCGACGGCGGTAAGCGCGCGGATAAGATTGCCGCCGATCCCTCGGCGATGATGGCAGCGATCCAGCCGCTGATCGCCAGGGCGATCATCGGCAGCGAACGGGTGCGCAGTCCGGGCGCCACGTTCAACCTCTTCAACTGGGCGAACACCGGCGGGCTGGTGATGGACTACCTGATCTCGCGCCTTCCCAAATTTCCAAGGACGGCCGACCGCGTCGTGCTCGGCCCTCTGTCGCTTAGGGAAATCCGCGAACAGTTCATGATCTCCAACACCCACCTGAAGCGGCTTCTGACGCAGGCAGCGACCATGGAGAGCATCGGCTGGACGGAACCCTCCCGCAAGGGCGACTTCTGGCTGTCGGCCCACTTCATCCGTGAATATTGGAATTATCAGGCGGCGAAATTCGCCATCATCGATGCCGCCGCCGAAGCGGTGCTCGGGCCTGCGGTCCTTGACGAACCGCAGGCAAGAAAGGTTATCTGAGGCTTATCCGTTCAATAGTTCCTTGACGGTCGCCGACGCCTTAGCGAAATCCATCTGGCCGGCGTAACGCTCCTTCAACGCCGCCATCACCTTGCCCATGTCCTTGGCACCCGCGGCACCTGTCTCGGCGATGATCGCCGAGACGTTGGCGCGCACTTCGCTGTCCGAAAGCTGCTTCGGCATGAAATCCTGGATGACGATGATTTCGGCGCGCTCCTTGGCGGCGAGCTCCGGCCGGGAATTCTCCTCGTAGATCTTTGCCGATTCGTCGCGCTGCTTCACCATCTTGGCGAGGATCTGCAGGATTTCGTCGTCGCTCGCCTGCTCCTTGCCGGTGCCCCGGTTGGCGATATCGCGGTCCTTGACCGCGGCCTGAATCAGCCGGACGGTGGAAAGCCGCTCCGCATTCTTGGCCTTCATCGCCTCTTTCAGCTGGGTGGCGAGTTGATCGCGCAGCATGGTCTTCACTCCTGTTTTGATGCCGCTTCATAAACCACGCTGATGCGGCGGATCAAATAAATTGCGCGGTCGATGCGATAAAGCGCAGGAAAACGGCCACGATCTCGGCTACAAAGATTGACGCTAAGCGATTGCGTGGCTATTTACCGCCACCTGCACCAAAATTCGTGATCAGGCCTGAAGCGCGCGGCATTGCCGTGTCCACACGCCTGCGAAATCAAATGGCGACGAGCGCGACAACGCGCCCACCTGCCGGAAACGGGATGAAGATGACCGCGACAGCACCCTGGACAATCGAAAAGCCGACCGCCCTGCTCGTTCTTGCCGACGGCACGGTTATCGAAGGCAAGGGCATCGGCGCCACCGGCAAGGTGCCGGCCGAAGTCGTCTTCAACACAGCGCTCACCGGCTATGAGGAGATCCTGACGGACCCCTCCTATCTCGGCCAGATCGTCACCTTCACCTTCCCGCATATTGGCAATATCGGCACCAATGATGAAGACATCGAGGATCTGACGCCCGCCGCCCGCCATGGCGCCGTCGGCGTCATCTTCAAGGCCGACATCACTGAACCCTCGAACTACCGCGCCGCCAAGCACCTCGACCAATGGCTGAAGGCGCGCGGCGTCATCGGTCTCTGCGGCATCGACACGCGCGCGCTGACCGCCTGGATCCGTGAGAACGGCGCTCCGAACGCGGTCATCGCCCACGATCCGAACGGCGTCTTCGATATCGAGACGCTGAAGGCCGAAGCCAAAGCTTGGAGTGGCCTCGAAGGTCTCGACCTCGCCAAGAGCGCCTCCTCGGGCCAGTCCTCGCAATGGGCCGAAACGCCGTGGGTGTGGAACGAAGGTTACGGTGAACTCAAGGCGACAGACGCGAAATACCACGTCGTCTGCCTCGATTACGGGGTCAAGCGCAACATCCTGCGCCTGTTTGCCGGCCTCGACTGCAAGGTGACTGTCATGCCGGCCGCAACGAGCGCCGAAGACGTACTCGCCATGCAGCCGGACGGCATCTTCCTGTCGAACGGCCCGGGCGATCCGGCGGCAACCGGCGACTATGCCGTGCCTGTGATCAAGACGCTGATCAAGACCGATATCCCGGTCTTCGGCATCTGCCTCGGCCACCAGATGCTGGGCCTGGCACTTGGCGCGAAGACCGAGAAGATGCATCAGGGCCATCACGGCGCCAACCACCCCGTCAAGGACCACACGACCGGCAAGGTCGAGATCGTCTCGATGAACCACGGCTTCGCAGTCGACTCGAAGTCGCTGCCGGATGGCGTTGAAGAGACTCATATTTCGCTTTTCGACGGCACCAATTGCGGCCTGCGCGTCCTCGGCAAGCAGGTCTTCTCCGTCCAGCACCATCCGGAAGCCTCTCCGGGCCCGCAGGACAGCCACTATCTCTTCCGTCGCTTCATCAACATGGTGCGCGAAAAGAAGGGCGAACCGGCGCTCGCCGAACGCTGAATTTCAAAAATGCCCACTTCTGATCAAGGCTCACATAAGTGGGCCCTTTTTCTTCCTCCGTATATTGACCTCAACTTAACTTGAGGAATTACAGATCTGCCTGCAAACATCGATGCAGGAGAGAATGGATGAGCGGAGCTTTCTTTCGAGTGGACAAGTTCATCGTGCCGGCAGCGGCGCGAGAGGAATTTCTCGTCAAAGTAATGATGACCCACAAGCTGCTGGAGGCGCAGGACGGTTTCATCGATCACAGGGTGCTGGAGCAGGTCGCCGGTCCGGGCGAATTCAATTTCGTCACGATTGCCGAATGGGAAAATACCGAAGTCGTCGAGCGCGCGCGAGCAGCCGTGGCGGCCGCTCATAAGGCCGCCAATTTCGATCCGCAGGAAATGTTTGCGCGCCTCGGCATTCGCGCCGATATCGCCAGCTACAAACCTGTCGCGGCTTGAGGGTAAAACGGCCGGCTAGCCACCGGCCGTCACTCCCTCCCGGCGAAGAAGAAGGTAGAAGCGCGCGCAGAGCATGACGGCGGCGGCGGCCAGCCCGACGAGGAAGCCGAACCAGATGCCGATGCCACCGAAACCCAGCGGGAAGGCAAAGGCCCAGGCAAGGAAGAAGCCGATCGGCCAGTAGGCGATCAACGCCATGATCATCGGCACGCGTGCGTCCTTGAGGCCGCGCAGCAATCCATTGGCCATCACCTGCAACCCGTCGACGAGCTGGAAAAGCCCGGCAACGACGATCAACGGCCCGGCATAGGCAAGCACCTGAGGCGCCTCCGGCGAGCTGACGTCGAGGAACCAGCTTCCGAGGAATTGCGGCGCCACCGCAAAGAGCACGCCGCCGGCGGCTGATATGGCGCAGGCGAGGATAAGCACGGTGATCGAGGCGCGCACCAACCCCTCGTAATCGCCCCGGCCATGTGCCACGCCGACACGCACCGTTGCCGCCTGGCTGAGGCCGAGCGGGATCATGAAGGCGATCGAGGCCCATTGCAGCGCGATGCCATGAGCGGCGAGCTCGATGGTGCCGATATAGCCCATCAGCAGCGAGGCCACCGTGAACAGGCTGACCTCGGCAAGGATGGTGACGCTGATCGGGAAACCGAGCCGGATGACCTCCAGCAGCGCATGCCAGTCGGGCTTCCAGAACCGCACGAAGATCTCGTAGCGCCGCGTCTCTTCCCGCCGCTGCACGAAAGCCAGGATGAAGAGGAAGCCTGCCGTCTGCACGACGACCGAAACGATCGCAGCACCCTCGAGCCCCATCGCCGGAAAGCCGAAATGACCGAGCACGAGCATGTAGGCGAAGATTGCGTTCATCACCAGCGTGGCGATGGTGACGTTGAGGATGACACCCGCCTTGCCGATGGCGCTGACGAGCGAGCGCATGACGTTGAAGAGCAGGCCTGGCAGCACACCGAACTGGCCGATCATGATGTAGCCATGGGCGAGCTTCGCCACCTCGGGCTTCTGTTGCGCCCAAAGAAGGATCTGCTCCGAATTGAAGAAGGCGGGCTGCATGAGGACCCAGTATGCGATCACCACCCACAGACCCATGCGCAGCGACCGGCGCACCGAGACGAGGTCGCCGCGGCCATAGGCCTGCGCCACCATCGGAATGACGGCGATAGCAAAGCCCGAACCGAAGATCAGGATCGTGAACAGGAACTGTGCCGCAAGCACCATCGCCGCCAGATGTTCGGCGCCAAGGCGGCCGACGATCATCACATCGGTGGTGTTGATGCCGAGCTGGGCAAGCTGAGCGCCGATCAACGGAATGCCGAGCGCCAGCGTTGCACGGAAATGTGCGCTCCAACGATTATCGGTTGTCGGCGCAAGCCTGCGCGCGTCGATCGGCGTGTCCATGACACCAGTCCTGTGATTGAAATATGCGTCGCCGCAACTTGTGGCGAAATATCATCCGGGCTTAGAGCAAAGCCCTGCAAAGAACTACCCCAAATGAGGCAAATGATGAAAAATTCATCATCACATCAGCGTTTCTGATCGATCAACCGGCCGCTTCCAGCGCCTCGGCCGGCTGACGGACCCGGACCCGCAGGAGGAACACGCCGGCGGCCACCAGGATGAACAGGGCGGCGGCAAGATAAGGCGCGCCGGCAAAGGTGACCGGTGCCTCGGGCCGCGTGAAGTAGCCGAACATCTGCGTGAAGATTAGCGGCCCGGCGATGGTGGTGATGCTGCTGAGGCTGGTGAGCGCGCCCTGCAGCTCGCCCTGCGCCGATGGCGGCACCATGCCGGCGGCAATGCTGCGCAGCGGCGGATCGGCGACGTTTTCCATGACAGTTGCAACGATGATGACATAGACGACCCAACCTTCCCAGGCGAAGGCATAGCCGGTGAGCCCGACGGCCGAGAAGCAGAGGCCGAGAAGAGCGGTCTTCCACTCGCCGAGCACCGGCACGATCCGCGGCAGAACCAGCCCCATGACGATCACCGCGCCGATGCCGTAAATGCCGAGCGACAGGCCGATCTGTCCCTCGCTCCAGCCGTAGCGATAGGTCGAGACGAACGACCAGACCGAGGGATAGACGGCATGCGCCAGGAAGAACAGGAACATGACAAGGCTGACCCAGCCGATGCCGGGATAGTGGCGCATCTGGCGCAACGCGCCGAGCGGATTGGCGCGTTTCCACTCGAACCGGCGGCGGTTCTTCGCCTCCAGCGTTTCCGGCAGCAGGAAGCAGGCGGCGATGAAATTGAGAAGCGACAACGCAGCCGCACCGAGGAAGGGCACACGCGGGCCGAATTCGCCGAGGACACCGCCGACGACGGGGCCGATGGTGAAGCCGACGCCGAAGGCGATGCCGATCAGCCCGAAATTCTTCGCCCGGTTCTCCTCCGTGCTGATATCGGCGATGTAGGCCGAGCAGGTGGCGAAGCTGCCGCCGCTGATGCCGGCAAGCACGCGGCCGACGAACAGCATCCAGAAGCTGGTGGCAATGCCGCAGATGAAATTATCGATCGCGAAGGTCAGCACCGAAAGCAACAGGATCGGCCGGCGGCCGAAACGGTCGGACAGGTTTCCGAGCAGTGGCGCGAACAGGAATTGCATGCCGGCATAGACCAGCATCAGCCAGCCGCCGTCGATCGCCGCATCGCTGACGCTGCCGCCGGTCAGCTGCTCCAGATAGGCGGGCAGCACCGGCATGATGATGGCGATGCCGATAATGTCGAGGAAAAGGATGATGAAGACCAGGAAAAGGCCGCGTCGAACGAATTTGGGGTCAAGCATGAGGCATCTCTACAGCGGTTGGTTCTGAAAAGACGATCTCATCGCCGAGAAAATGACATAGCTCAGAAAAGAAACCGAAACAATCCGTGAACATTTCAAAGTTTTTGATAATGCTCAACGGGAAGTTCACGAGACGCCTCAACCGCAGGGCGCACGCTGCCGTTCCAGCTTCAGGAGACCGAAAGCCGCCAAGCGAATCGCCGGGCGACGCATTCCCTTGCAATTGCCGCGACGGCATCCAGATCTCTCAAAGGATCGCCCATTGTACATTTTCCCGCACAGCCTGTTCGATGCCGTCCGATTATCGCTCGAACGCGAATGCGGTAGAACGATATCGACAGCGCCGCTCGGGGCGAGGACGAAGGAGAAGACCATGCAAACCTATCGCTTGGGAAAGACTGGACCCGATGTCTCGGCCATCGGCCTCGGCTGCATGGGCATGTCGGGCATGTACGGCCCCTCCGATCGCGCAGAAAGCATCGCGACGATCCATGCCGCGCTCGATGCCGGCGTCAACCTGCTCGACACCGGCGATTTCTACGGCATGGGCCATAACGAAATGCTGATCGGCGAGGCATTGAAGGGCCGCAGGCGCGAGGAAGCCGTCATCAGCGTCAAGTTCGGCGGCCTGCGCGATCCCGTCGGCGGCTGGAGCGGCATCGACGCCCGCCCGGTCGCGGTGAAGAACTTCCTCAGCTATACGCTGCAGCGCCTCGGCGTCGACTATATCGACATCTACCGTCCCGCCCGCCTCGATCCCAACGTACCGATCGAGGACACCGTCGGCGCCATCGCCGACATGGTCAAGGCAGGTTATGTCAGGCATATCGGCCTGTCGGAAGTCGGCGCCGACACGATCCGCCGCGCCGCCGCTGTCGCCCCGATCGTCGACCTGCAGATCGAATATTCGCTAATCTCGCGCGGCATCGAGGAGAAGATCCTGCCGACGACACGCGAACTCGGTATTTCGATCACCGCCTACGGCGTGCTCTCGCGCGGCCTGATCAGCGGCCACTGGCAGAAGGGCCAGGGCGGAACGGCCGGCGATTTCCGCGCCTACAGCCCACGCTTCCAGGAAGGCAATATCGAGCAGAACCTCGCTCTGGTGGAGAAGCTGCGCGAGATCGCCCAGGCAAAGAGCGTCTCGGTCGCCCAGATCGCCATCGCCTGGGTCGCCGCCAAGGGCAAGGACATCCTCCCGATCATCGGCGCCCGCCGCCGCGACCGGCTGACCGAGGCGCTCGGCTCACGCGCAGTCGATCTGTCGCCAGAAGACTTCGCCGTCATCGAACGCGCCGTGCCGAAAGACGCGGCGGCGGGTGGGCGTTATCCCGAGCATATGCTGCAGCATATGGACAGCGAGAAGTAAGCAAGGAGTGGAAGGGGCTGCGATGTGCTTCGTGCCATGCGCCCCTTCATCTCTCTTCAAACCGGTCCCGAGAACGTATCGCAGGCCGACAGCTGGCCGCTGTCGAAGCCGCGCTTGAACCATTTGACCCGCTGCTCCGAGGTACCGTGGTTGAAGCTTTCCGGGACGACGTAACCCTGTGACCGCTTCTGCAGTGAATCGTCGCCGATCTGCTGGGCTGCGTTCAGCGCTTCCTCCAGATCGCCTGACTCGAGCAGGCCCTTCTGCTGGGTATATTTGCCCCAGATGCCCGCAAAGCAATCGGCCTGCAGCTCGACGCGCACCGACATCTTGTTGGCGTCGGCCTCGCTCATGCGCTGGCGGGCCTGGTTGAACTTCGGCAGGATGCCGAGCAGGTTCTGCACGTGATGGCCGACCTCATGGGCAACGACATAGGCCTCCGCGAAATCGCCCGAAGCGCCAAAGCGGTCGGAAAGCTCCTGGAAGAATTCGGTATCGAGATAGAGCTTGTGGTCACCGGGGCAGTAGAAAGGACCTGTTGCAGATGATGCGGAGCCGCAGGCCGAGGCCGTCGAGCCCGAGAACAGCACCAGGCGCGGCTCCTCGTAATTCTGGCCCTGCGCCTGGAAGATGCCCTGCCAGGTATCCTCGGTCTCGGCAAGAACGGTGCGCATGAAGGCGGTCATCTCGTCATTGGCGGGCGCACGTGTTCCGCCGGACTGGCTCTGCTCGTAGCCCGGACCGCTCGTCGTGCCGCCGGTATCGAGCACCTGCAGCAGATCGATGCCCATCATCTTGAAGATGAAATAAATGACGACGAGGAAGATGATCGTGCCGATGCTGAGACCGCCGCCGGCGCGGCGAACGCCGCCGCCGGAAGGAAAGTTGAAGCCACCGCCGCGGCCGAAACCGCCGCCGGTCGGACCGCCACGGCGATCCTCGATATTGTCGGACTGACGCCGGCCTCTCCATTCCATCTTCGCTCTCCCCGGCAATGCCTGTGCTTGCGCTCAAGGAGTTATATATCCGTCGGCGGCCGGAATTCCAGCGACTTCATCGGGCAATCAGGCGCCCGCGTCGGCGACGCAGCACGATTGCGATCAGGATCGAGCCGATCACCGCCGCAGCAAGGACAGCTGGCCATTCCGCGCCGGTGAAGACGACCGCATGCATGATCCGGCCAGGCAGGAAAGTGAACAGGCCGGCAAGGCCGATGCCGCCGAAATAAAGCCCGGCAACGATGCGCTTGTGCAGACGGATATCGCCGCGACGAGCCGCAGCGATCGCATTCCAGCTGCCGAACAACGTTGCGATCGACAGAAAATGGATCGGGCTGAACCCGTAGAAGAGATCG
This sequence comes from Rhizobium sp. BT-226, assembly GCF_025847085.2. Taxonomy (NCBI): domain Bacteria; kingdom Pseudomonadati; phylum Pseudomonadota; class Alphaproteobacteria; order Hyphomicrobiales; family Rhizobiaceae; genus Rhizobium; species Rhizobium sp. BT-226. The sequence goes on from NZ_JAOYTI010000001.1 coordinate 1,517,342, forward strand.
AGCTCATGAATGAAGAAACTCGATATCGCCGTGACAACCATCAGCACCATCCAGATCCTGCCGAGCAGCCGGTGCAGCGGCGTGCCCTTGGGACGCAGCAGGATATAGGCGCCCAGAAGTGCCGCCGGCGTAACAGCAGTGACATGGATCTGAACGGCGAGCGGGGCGCCGAGGAGCGGTTCGAGGGTCATGAGCGACATCCGGTTGAATTCAATCCTTCTTTCCGCCAAGACTTCATCTGCGTCAATCCGAACCGCGCGAACGGCAGGAAAACTTCGTGATTCACCTCTTCTTGCAATCCACGCTTCGCGAATTGCAGGTCTTTCTCCACTCCCGGCGCTTCGGGGGAACCTTTGCCGCGATCGTCCTGCTCTTTGCCGTCACCGGCCCCTACGGCACGATGGAAAGCATGGCCTTCGGCGAACGCCTCGCCTACTGGCTGACCCTGCATGCCCTTGCCTGGGCGATCGCTATTCTCTGCGCAGTCGCGGCCGAAAGACTGCTGCGGGAGGTGATCGTTTCCATGTTCGCCCGCATGATGGCGGGCTCGCTCATAGCCGCCCTGCCGATCGGTTTTGCCATCGGCCTCGTCGACTATGTCTTCACCGGCGAAGCGACGACGCTGCAAAGCGGCCTGCAGCGCGCGCTTTTTGCGATGCCGCTCTGCGCCCTCTTCTGCCTTTTGACCTATATGGCGATGAGCCAGAAAATCGCCGAAGCCGCAGCACCTCAGGAAACCCCCAGCCCCGGCGCCTCGATCCTCGACCGGCTGAAGCCTGAGAATCGTGGCTCGCTGCTGCGCCTCTCCGTCCAGGGACCACTATACCGAGGTAGTGACCAGCCGCGGGCGCGAACTGGTGCTCTTGCGTTTCGCCGATGCGCTGAAGGGAACCGCCGCGACGCCGGGCCTTCGCGTCCATCGCTCGCACTGGGTGGCCGACGCCCATGTCGAAAGCCTGAAACGCGACAATGGCAGGCTGCTGATCCTCACCCGCGACGGCACGGCAATCCCGGTCAGCCGCAGCTATGCCGAGGATGTGCGCCGCCGCTTCACGTAAAGAAGAGGCGCCAAGCGCTTGACGGGACTCCCGCTTTCGCTCTTCCGGAAGCAGGGCGACGGCGAAATCTGGGTGGCGGTCGTGTCTGATGGGAAATAGCCTTTCGCGCCGTGTTGGATTCCTGTCGATTCCGCGATTTATGGGGTTCCGTTTGCAAATACATTTGCCTATAAGCCGCTTCTAGCCTGAAAAGACCCAGCATGCGCGACCCGACCCGGTGATCTCCCACCCTGGCCGGCTTTCTGCGCAGCCAGAAAACGGAAGCACTCATGCCGAAGCGCCAAGACATCAAATCGATCCTCATCATCGGCGCGGGACCGATCGTCATCGGCCAGGCTTGCGAGTTCGATTATTCCGGCACCCAGGCCTGCAAGGCGCTGAAGGAGGAAGGCTACCGCGTCATCCTCGTCAACTCCAACCCGGCGACGATCATGACCGATCCGGGCCTTGCCGACGCCACCTATGTCGAGCCGATCACCCCCGAGGTCGTCGCCAAGATCATCGCCAAGGAACGCCCGGATGCGTTGCTGCCGACCATGGGCGGCCAGACGGCGCTGAACACTGCGCTTTCGCTGAAGCGCATGGGCGTGCTCGACCGCTACAATGTCGAGATGATCGGCGCCAAGCCCGCCGCCATCGACATGGCCGAAGACCGCGCGCTGTTCCGCGAGGCGATGGCCCGCATCGGGCTGGAAACGCCGCGCTCGATGCTGGCGAACGCCACCGACATCAAGGACCTCGACCGCAAGACGCACGAGGCCGAACGCGTCAAGCTGCGTGAAAGCCTCTCGGGATCCGACCTCGACAAGGCGCTGGACGAGCTGGAAAACCAGTGGAATCTCGGCGAGAGCGACCGCAAGCAGCGTTACATGAGCCATGCCATGGCAATTGCCGCCCAGGCGATCGATCATGTCGGCCTGCCCGCCATCATCCGTCCTTCCTTCACGCTCGGCGGCACCGGCGGCGGCATCGCCTACAACCGCTCGGAATTTTTCGAGATCGTCGGCGGCGGCCTCGACGCATCGCCGACCACCGAAGTGCTGGTCGAGGAATCGGTGCTCGGCTGGAAGGAATATGAAATGGAGGTCGTCCGCGATAAGGCGGACAACTGCATCATCATCTGCTCGATCGAGAACATCGATCCGATGGGCGTCCATACCGGCGATTCGATCACCGTCGCCCCGGCGCTGACGCTGACCGACAAGGAATACCAGATCATGCGCAACGCCTCGATCGCGGTGCTGCGCGAGATCGGGGTCGAGACCGGTGGCTCGAACGTCCAGTTCGCCGTCAATCCCAAAGACGGCCGTCTCGTCGTCATCGAAATGAACCCGCGCGTGTCGCGCTCGTCTGCGCTCGCCTCGAAAGCCACCGGCTTCCCGATCGCCAAGATCGCCGCCAAGCTGGCGATCGGCTATACGCTCGACGAACTGGATAACGACATCACCGGCGGCGCAACGCCTGCCTCCTTCGAACCGTCGATCGACTACGTCGTCACCAAGATCCCGCGTTTCGCCTTCGAGAAATTCCCCGGCGCTTCGCCGGTTCTGACGACAGCGATGAAGTCGGTCGGCGAAGTCATGGCGATCGGCCGCACCTTCGCCGAATCGCTGCAGAAGGCGCTGCGCGGCTTGGAAACCGGCCTGACCGGCCTCGACGAAATCGAGATCCCCGGCTTTGAAGAGGGCGAATCCAGCCAGAACGCCATCCGCGCTGCAATCGGCACACCGACGCCCGATCGCCTGCGCATGGTCGCCCAGGCGCTGCGCCAGGGCATGAGCGAAGCCGAAGTCCACGAAGGCTGCAAGATCGACCCCTGGTTCATCGCCGAGCTGAAGGCGATCGTCGAGATGGAAGCCCGGGTCCGCGAGCACGGCCTGCCGGATGATGCCGCCAACCTGCGCATGTTGAAGGCCATGGGCTTTTCCGACGCGCGCCTGGCGACACTGACCGGCAAGCGCCCGAAGGAAGTCGCCGAATTCCGCAACAGCCTGAACGTCCGCCCCGTCTTCAAGCGCATCGATACCTGTGCGGCCGAGTTCGCCTCGCCGACCGCCTATATGTATTCGACCTATGAGACGCCTTTTGTCGGCGCCGCCCGCTCCGAGGCTGAAGTGTCCGACCGCAAGAAGGTCGTCATCCTCGGCGGCGGTCCGAACCGCATCGGCCAGGGCATCGAGTTCGACTATTGCTGCTGCCATGCCGCCTTCGCGCTGAAGGATGCGGGTTATGAAGCTATCATGATCAACTGCAACCCGGAAACCGTTTCGACCGACTACGATACGTCGGACCGCCTCTATTTCGAGCCGCTGACGGCCGAGGACGTGATCGAGATCCTGCGGGCAGAACAGGAAAAGGGTGAAGTCGTCGGCGTCATCGTCCAGTTCGGCGGCCAGACGCCGCTGAAGCTTGCCGAGGCGCTGGAAAAGAACGGCATCCCGATCCTCGGCACCGCGCCTGATATGATCGACCTTGCCGAGGACCGCGACCGCTTCCAGAAGCTGTTGATGAAGCTCGACCTCAACCAGCCGAACAACGGCATCGCCTATTCGGTCGAGCAGGCCCGCATGGTCGCCACCGAAATCGGCTTCCCGCTGGTCGTTCGCCCCTCTTACGTGCTTGGCGGCCGCGCCATGCAGATCCTGCATTCGGAAGGCCAGCTGCAGAGCTACCTGCTCGATACCGTGCCCGAACTGGTGCCGGAGGATATCAAGCAGCGTTATCCCAACGACAAGACCGGTCAGATCAACACCCTGCTCGGCAAGAACCCGCTGCTCTTCGACAGCTATCTTAGCCACGCCATCGAAGTCGACGTCGACTGCCTCTCGGACGGCACCGACGTCTATGTCGCCGGCATCATGGAGCATATCGAGGAGGCCGGCATCCATTCCGGCGACAGCGCCTGCTCGCTGCCGCCGCGCACGCTCTCCAACGAGATGCTCGACGAGCTGGAACGCCAGGCGAAAGCCATGGCCAAGGCGCTCAATGTCGGCGGCCTGATGAACGTCCAGTTCGCCATCAAGGACGGCACCGTCTACGTTCTCGAAGTCAATCCGCGCGCCTCGCGCACCGTGCCCTTCGTCGCCAAGACCATCGGCGCGCCGATTGCCAAGATCGCCGCCCGCGTCATGGCCGGCGAAAAACTCGACGCGACCTTCGCCGCCTACGGCGAAAAGCCCGATCCGCGCAAGCTGAAGCACATCGCCGTCAAGGAAGCCGTTTTCCCCTTCGCCCGTTTCCCCGGCGTCGACACGCTGCTCGGCCCGGAAATGCGCTCGACGGGTGAAGTCATCGGCCTCGATACCGATTTTGCGCTAGCCTTCGCCAAGTCGCAGCTCGGCGCCGGCGTCGAGCTGCCGCGGGATGGGACGGTCTTCGTCTCCGTCCGCGACGCGGACAAGCCGCGCGTGCTGCCGGCGATCCGCATCCTCGTCGAGCAGGGCTTCAAAGTGCTGGCGACCGGCGGCACCGCCCGCTTCCTCGCCGAAAACGGTATCACCGCCACCAAGATCAACAAGGTGCTGGAAGGCCGTCCGCACATCGAGGACGCGATCCGCAATCGCCAGGTCCAGCTCGTCATCAACACAACCGATGGCAACAAGGCGATCTCGGACTCCAAGTCGCTACGCCGTGCGACGCTGATGCAGAAGGTGCCCTATTACACGACGATGGCAGGCGCCGAGGCCGCCGCCCAGGCGATCAAAGCGCTGAAGGCCGGCAATCTGGAAGTGCGGCCGCTGCAGAGCTACTTCGCCTGAGATAGGGCAGCGCCATCGCTCGATCAGCGATGGCGCCAGAGGCTTCGGAATCAGTTTATGCAGCTGCCAGCATAAGGCGCTGAATTTTCAGCATATCTTCGCGAAATCGCGCCAGTTCTTCCGCTTTCAGCCGCTCGTCGGGAATACGCAACAGATAGGACGGATGCACTGTCACAAAGAGCGTTCGCTTCTCGTCGATCGCGATCGCTTTCCCCCTGACATCCTGCAGCCGCTGTTTCGTATCGGTCAGCGCCGCGAGCGCTGTCGCCCCCATGGCAACGATCAGCTTCGGCTTGATCAGTGCCATCTCCAGATTGAGCCACCAGCGGCAATGCTTCACCTCCCCCATATTGGGCTTCTGATGGATGCGACGCTTGCCGCGCGGCTCATATTTGAAATGCTTGACGGCATTGGTGACGTAAAGCGTTGAGCGGTCGATGCCCGCTTCAGCGATCACCTGGTCCAGCAGCCTGCCGGCGGGACCGACGAAGGGGCGCCCTGATATATCCTCCTGGTCGCCTGGCTGCTCGCCGACGAACATCACCTCTGCATCGCGCGGCCCCTCCCCGAATACGGTTTGCGTCGCCTTCGCATGAAGCGGACAGCGGGTGCAGCCGGCAGCTTCCGCGCCCAGTGCTTCCAGCGTGCCCGCCGGCGCTTCAGGTTCAACTGGAATGCTGCGCGCGGCTTCCTGCAGGCGATCGTGAAAGGGCAACGACTGGGTCGCCTCCCCTGCAGCCATGGCCCGCACCTTGCTCTCCGCCGATGCGATCAGCCCAGGGATGAGATCGGCTTCCGGCAGGTTCTTCCAGTATTTTTTCGGCATCTCCGCCTGCATCGCCTTCAGCTTCAACCGCGCCGGATTGAAAATGCTGGCGTAGTAGGTGCGCCAGAGGTCATCGGTAGCATCGGTGAGATTGGGTTTTTCGCACGGCGCGTCGCTCATCGTCAGCCGCTCTCCGTCCCAGGCGGCCGATCCCTTGGGCGTGGCGATCAGCCAGTCCATGTCGGTGAAGCGCCGTTGGAAGAAGGGCGCTGTTCGCCTGACGATATGGTGATCCGGCTCGAACCAGGCGAGGAATTTTCGACGGCCTGCCGACACCGCACCAACCTCCTTGAAGCGGACGAAGGCCGTCATCTTGTGCGCGTCGCGCCGAACGTTTTTCGCCATCAGCCTGGCACAGGCGACGTCCTCGTCGGAGGCCACTTCAAGCAGTTGCCGGTCCAGTTGCAGCCGCCAGAGCAGACGGTAAAGCAGGGAAAAACGCGCCGGGTCGGAATGACAGAGAACTGTCTCTGCGAGTTCGATGAAGGCGGGCGGCACCGTCATCGGCTTGCGTGCCATGACGGGCGCCGGCGGCATGGCGTCGCGCTGAAACGCAAGGTCCGCCTCCTCGCTTTTTTCGCGCCAATCTATCTCTTCCGGCAGGATGCCCGCGGCCGCGAAAGCGCGCGCGGCGTCGCGCCATTCGGCAAGCTCCCCGCGTCCTGCAAGCACGACCCGACGCATCACAGCAACGACAACTGTTCGGGTTGCGGTTCGAACATGGCGCGAAGGTCGGGGCGCTCGATCAATCGGCGCGGCGACCAGCCTTCCGCCGAGATGAAGGACTGAACCTTCTTGATCGAAACGCCGAGCCGCTGGAGATCGTCGAGCCGCAACCGGCGAAAACGCCGTGCCGAAACGATCGCTTTGACTGTCTTGGTGCCGAGACCGGGCACACGCAGCAACCGCTCGCGCTCGGCCCTGTTGATATCGACGGGAAATTCGGCCCGGTTGGCGAGCGCCCAGGCAAGTTTGGGATCGAGGCTGAGATCGAGCATGCCTCCCGCCTGGTTCGCGGTGATCTCGTCTATGCCGAAACCGTAAAATCGATAGAGCCAATCGGCCTGATAGAGCCGGTGTTCCCGCATCAGCGGCGGTTTGATCAGCGGCAGATTTTTCGACGAGTCCGGAATCGGGCTGAAGGCGGAATAATAGACGCGCTTCAGCCCGTAGCTGCTGTAAAGCCGGCCGCTGGTCGCAAGGATCGTCGCATCGTTCGCGCCATCGGCGCCGACGATCATCTGCGTGCTCTGGCCGGCCGGCACGAAACGCTGACGCTTCTTCGTCCGCAGCGTCGGTTCGCCGGCGGCCTCGATCTTCAGCCTCAGATCCCCCATCGAACGCCGAATATTGGCAGGCTTCTTTTCCGGCGCGAAGCGGGTGATGCCGTTATCCGTCGGCAACTCGATATTGAGCGACAGCCTGTCTGCATGAAGCCCCGCCTCCTCGATCAGACGCGGCGACGCCTCGGGGATCGATTTCAGATGGATATATCCGCGGAAATTGTGGGTCACACGCAGTTCGCGGACGATGCGGACCATCTCTTCCATCGTGTAATCTGACGAACGAATAATGCCGGAGGAAAGGAACAGGCCTTCGATATAGTTGCGGCGATAGAATTCCAGCGTCAGCCAGATGACCTCCTCGGGCGTAAAGCGCGCCCGTTCGACATTGCTCGACGAGCGATTGACGCAATAGGCGCAGTCGTAGATGCAGAAATTGGTCAGCAGTATCTTCAGAAGCGAAATGCACCGCCCGTCCGGGGCATAGGCATGACAGATGCCGGATCCCTCGGTCGAACCGAGCCCGCCGCTTGCCCGGGAATCACGTTTCACCGTGCCGCTGGAAGCGCAGGAAGCGTCATATTTCGCGGCATCGGAAAGGATGGCCAGGCGTTCTGTAAGCGACTTCTTCATTAGTATGTTCACTATATGTTCCCATGCAGAGAGTCAATCAGGACCATGCGATTTCTGCCCATTTTCAAGCCACATCACCTGATGTTGGGGCGCGCCGCGTTTCTTTCATGCGAATTTTCTGGAAATCGGCCTTGGCGATCTGCTATAAGCGTCCGACTAAGATTGTGGCACGGTTCCGAAGCTCCCCTTCGGGACCTGTTTTCTTTTGTGTTCGCCGCTGGTTGTGCGGATACGAGGATTGAAGGACAGAAAAATGGTTGAAAAGGTACCGATGACACCGGGCGGTTTCGTCAAGCTGCAGGAAGAACTGCGCTGGCGTCAGCAGGAGGAGCGCCCTCGAATCATCGAGGCGATCGCCGAAGCCCGTGCCCATGGCGACCTTTCCGAAAACGCCGAATACCACGCCGCCAAGGAAGCCCAGAGTCACAATGAAGGCCGCATCAGCGAGCTGGAAGACCTGACGGCGCGCGCCGAGGTCATCGACCTCACCAAGATGTCGGGCGACAAGATCAAGTTCGGCGCCAAGGTGAAACTCATCGACGAGGACACCGATGAAGAAAAGACCTACCAGATCGTCGGCGACCAGGAAGCCGACGTCAAGGCCGGCCGCATCTCCATCTCCTCGCCGATCGCCCGTGCTCTGATCGGCAAGGAAGTCGGCGATTCCATCGAGGTCAATGCGCCGGGCGGCTCCAAGGCCTACGAAATCCTCCAGGTTTCCTGGGGCTGATCGCCCGCGAGCCGCGAGACCCCTCCCTTGCCCGATATCCGTGACGTCGAGATCATTGCGCCCAATTTCAAGCGCCGGCTCTCCGGCGTCACGTCGACTATCGTCCAGCTCATCCCATGCCAGATCCGGCTCGGCATCAAGATCGCGACACTCGGCCCCGGCCTGCCGGAGGACCTGCCGAAACTTAAGGGACGGCAACTCCTCGGCCTCTGGCGCCCGCCGGCGCGCCGGCGCCAGCGTGTCTGGCACGCTCGCCGCAACAACGAGATGGCCGTCGGCATCCTGCTGCGCCATCTGTTGCGGATGCCGCTGAAGCTTCTCTTCACCTCGGCCGCGCAACGCAGGCACACCGCCTATACGAAATGGCTGATCCGCCGCATGGACGCTATCATCGCGACCAGCGATCGATCAGGCTCGTTCCTCGAGGTGCCGCACACGGTGATCCAGCACGGCGTCGATCTTGCCTTGTTCCATCCGCCGGAAACGGCGGAGGACGGCATCGCCGCCACCGGCCTGCCGGGCCGCCATCTCGTCGGCTGCTTCGGCCGTGTGCGCCATCAGAAGGGCACCGATCTTTTCGTCAGGACGATGATCGAACTGCTGCCACAGCATCCCGACTGGACGGCGATCGTCTCCGGCCGGGTGACGGCCGAACACATGGCATTTGGCGACAAACTCAAGGCGGATGTCGCGGCCGCCCGGCTCAGCGACCGTATCCTCTTCCTCGGCGAAGTGCCGGACATCAAGGTCTGGTATCGCCGCCTGACGCTTTACGTCGCCCCTTCCCGCAACGAGGGTTTCGGCCTGACGCCGCTCGAAGCCATGGCCTCGCGCACCGCGGTGGTGGCATCGGACGCCGGCGCCTATGCCGAGCTCATCGTCACGGGCGAGACGGGCTCGGTCGTCGCCGCCGGCGATGGCGAGGCGCTGACGCGGGCAATCGCGCCCTATATCGCCGATCCCGCTTTGGCGCTCGCCCATGGCGAGAATGCGCTACGGCATGTCAGGATGAATTTTGCGCTGGAGAAGGAAGCAAGCGCGATCGGCGCCGTTTATAACAGCCTTCTCGGCGACAATCGCGGCTGACGCAGAAAGAGAAACGGCCCGTTGGATAACGGGCCGCTGCAGGGATTCTAACGATAAGGAATAGCGGCTGACTATTCGGCCGGCTGCAGCCCGGCAGCCGAAATATCCTCTCCGGTCTGGCCGCCCAGTGCCGCGGCGAGCTGCGCCGTATCCAGTTCGTTTTCCCAACGTGCGACGACGATCGTCGCCACCGCATTGCCGACGAGGTTGGTCAGCGCCCGGCATTCCGACATGAAGCGGTCGATGCCGAGGATAAGCGCCATGCCGGCGACCGGCACGGAGGGCACGACGGAGAGCGTTGCGGCAAGCGTGATGAAGCCGGCGCCGGTGATGCCTGCAGCACCCTTGGAGCTCAGCATCGCCACCAGCAGCAGCAGGATCTGATCACCCCAGGAAAGTTGAATGCCGGTTGCCTGGGCAATGAAGAGCGCTGCGAGCGTCATGTAGATGTTGGTGCCGTCGAGGTTGAAGGAATAGCCTGTCGGGATGACGAGGCCGACGACCGAGCGCTTGCAGCCGGCCTTTTCCATCTTGTTCATCAGCCCCGGAAGGGCGGCCTCCGAAGACGAGGTGCCGAGGACCAGCAGCAGTTCTTCCTTGATGTAGCGCAGCAGCGCCACGATCGAGAAGCCGTTGTAGCGGGCGACCGCGCCGAGAACGACGAGGACAAAGAGCAGAGAGGTGATGTAAAAGGTACCGATCAGCATGGCGAGATTGGCGATCGATCCGACCCCGTACTTGCCGATGGTGAATGCCATGGCGCCGAAGGCGCCGATCGGCGCAGCCTTCATGAGGATGGCGACGAGCTTGAACACGGGCGCAGTCAGGGCATTGAGGAAGTTGACGACCGGTTGGCTCTTTTCGCCGACCATGGCGAGCGCAATGCCGAAGAGCACCGAGAAGAACAGTACCTGCAGAATGTCGCCATCGGCAAAAGCGCCGACGATCGTCGTCGGGATGATGTTGGTCAGGAAACCGACGATGCTCTGCTCATGCGCCTTTGCGGCGTAGCCGGCGACGGCGGCCGGATCCAGCGAGGCAGGATCGATGTTCATGCCGGCGCCGGGCTGGACGACATTGGCGACGATCAGGCCAATGATGAGCGCCAATGTCGAGAATGTCAGGAAGTAGAGCATCGCCTTGCCGGCGACCCGGCCGACCTTCTGCAGGTCGCTCATGCCGGCAATGCCGGTCGCAACCGTCAGAAAGATGACCGGCGCAATGATCATCTTGACGAGCTTGATGAAGGCATCGCCGAGCGGCTTCAGCTGGGTGCCGAATTCGGGATAGAAATGGCCAAGCAGGATACCCGCGGCGATAGCCGCGAGAACCTGAACGTAAAGATGGGTATAAAAGGGCTTCTTGCCCTTGCTGTCTGCGACTGCATCGAGTGGTGCTGCGATCATGATGTCCTCCTAATGGCTCGTCCGGAACGAACTCCGGCCTCCCGAGCCGTTCGCTTCAAGTCCAACAGCTCAGCCGTTGTTGCCACCTCCTTCGCAATCGCCGTGCCAGTTTTGCCCCGACGGCCAACAGATTGAATTTATTAATGAAAAATTTACAGAGCTACTGAGAGCTAAATAAGAAATGCGGAAATCCGCACAAATCCATTTGCGCTTCGTGCAGAAAAATGCACAAATCCGCCATGTCCTTGACGCAAAAGCTGTGGCCTACCCTGCCCTTGCAGCACCGCATCCGCCGGATGTGGTGGGCCTATGCCGTGCTCGCCCTCCTCGCTGTCGTGGCAAGCCTGTGGGCCAGCGGCGAGATCGGCCGGCACCGGGCGGAGGCTGCCCTCGAGGACCAGGCCCGCATGGATGCGAGGCTGAATGCGGCGTTGCTGCGCACGGTCCTAGAAAAATACCGGGCGCTTCCCTTCGTGCTGTCGCAGGACACCGCGCTCGCCGCGGCACTGGTGGGAAACGATGCCGGCACGTTCGATCGGCTCAGTCAGAAGCTGGAAATGCTGGCGGCGGGCACGAAGGCCGCCGTCATCTATGTGATCGACAAGGACGGAATGGCGGTTTCGGCCAGCAACTGGCGCGAGCCGACAAGCTTCGTCGGTAATGACTACCGCTTCCGGGAGTATTTTCAGGGGGCGGTCGAACGAGGACAGGCCGAGCACTTCGCGCTCGGCACGGTCAGCAAGAAACCAGGTCTCTATATCTCCCAGCGGATTTCGGGTAGCCATGGCCTGCTGGGTGTCGTTGTCGTCAAGGTCGAATTCGACGACGTCGAGGCGGATTGGAACGCCTCAGGCACCCCGTCCTACGTCGTTGACGAGCGCGGCATTGTCCTCATCACCAGTCTTCCATCATGGCGGTTCATGACGATCGGCCGGATCGCCGAAGACCGGCTGACAGCGATCCGCGAAAGCCTTCAATTCGGCGCTGCGCCGCTTCAGCCTCTACCGCTCGACCCAATCAGGAACCTCGGCAACAGCCTTGATGTCGTTGAGATCGTCATGCCTGGCGATGCCGGGAAAACCAGGTTTCTCGATGTCGGAATGCCGGTTCCCGCAACTGGATGGCAGTTGCAGCATCTCGTGGCACTCGGGCCATCCGTCGATGCGGGAATTCGCGAAGCCCGCATGCTGGCCTTGCTCATACTCTTGCCGCTGCTGGCCGGAGCAGCCTTCCTATTGCGCCGCCGCCATGCGATCGCCCTGCGGATCTCTAGTGAGCAGCAAGCGCGGGAGGAATTGGAACGGCGTGTGAGCGAGCGCACGCTGGATCTCAGCCAGGCGCGCGATCGGCTGCAGGCTGAAATCATCGGCCACAAGAGCACGGAGCAGAAGCTGCAGGCGGTGCAACAGGATCTGGTGCAGGCCAACCGGTTGGCCATCCTGGGTCAGGTGGCAGCCGGCGTCGCCCATGAGATCAACCAGCCGGTGGCGACCATCCGTGCCTATGCGGACAACGCCCGCACCTTCCTTGATCGCGGCCAGACGGCGCCTGCCGGCGAAAATCTCGAGAGCATCGCGGCGCTCACGGAGCGCATAGGTTCGATCACCGAGGAGCTGAAGACCTTTGCCCGCAAAGGCCGCGGCAGCGCCGAACCAACCGGATTGAAGGACGTCATCGAGGGCGCGGTGATGCTGTTGCGTAGCCGGTTTTCCGGTCGCATGGATACGCTCGACATCGACCTGCCGTCCGCCGAACTGCAGGTGATGGGGAACCGGATCCGTCTCGAGCAGGTGCTCATCAATCTGCTTCAGAACGCCCTGGAGGCGGTGGCGCCGAAGGCCGGAGAAGGTCGCGTCGAGGTCAGAACATCCACCGATGCAGGAATGGTAACGGTGACCGTCGCCGACAACGGTCCCGGCATCCCGCCGGAAATCCGCAAGGGCTTGTTCACGCCGTTCAATACCTCGAAGGAAAGCGGCCTCGGCCTCGGCCTGGTGATCTCCAAGGATATCGTCGGCGACTACGGCGGCCGGATGGAGGTTTTAAGCGACACCGGCGGAACCCGGTTCATCGTTCAGCTAAGGAAGGCTTGAGATCATGGAAACGCCGACCCCTGTTGCGCTGATCGACGACGATAAGGACCTGCGCCGCGCCACCGCCCAGACGCTCGAACTCGCCGGTTTTTCCGTTTCCGCCTATGACGGCGCGAAAGCCGCGCTGGCGGATCTGCCGGCGGACTTTGCCGGCCCCGTCGTCACCGATATCCGCATGCCGGAGATCGACGGACTGCAGCTCTTTGCCACGTTGCAGGGCTTGGATGTCGACCTGCCGGTGATATTGATGACCGGCCACGGCGATATTCCGATGGCCGTTCAGGCGATCCAGGACGGCGCCTATGATTTCATCGCCAAACCCTTCGCCGCCGATCGGCTCGTCCAGAGCGTGCGCCGCGCAAGCGAGAAGCGGCGGCTTGTCCTGGAAAACCGCATGCTGCGGAAGGCAGCCGAAGATGCGCAGGAGAATTTGCCGCTGATCGGCCAGACGCCTGTCATGGAAAACCTCAGAAACATTCTTCGGCATATTGCCGATACCGATGTGGACGTGCTCGTCGCCGGCGAAACGGGCAGCGGCAAGGAAGTGGTTGCCCAGCTCCTGCATCAGTGGAGCCACCGCCGGAAGGGCAATTTCGTGGCGTTGAACTGTGGCGCCCTGCCCGAAACCGTCATTGAAAGCGAGTTGTTCGGCCACGAGGCCGGCGCCTTCACCGGTGCCCAGAAGCGCCGCACGGGCCGCATCGAACATGCAAGCGGCGGCACGCTTTTCCTCGACGAGATCGAAAGCATGCCGGCCGCCACCCAAGTCAAGATGCTGAGGGTGCTGGAGATGCGCGAGATCACGCCGCTCGGCACCAATGAGGTGCGCCCGATCGATCTTCGAGTCGTCGCGGCTGCCAAGATCGACCTTGGGGATCCCTCGGTGCGCGGCGATTTTCGCGAGGATCTCTATTACAGGCTCAATGTCGTGACGATCTCCATTCCGCCGCTGAGAGAACGCCGCGACGATATTCCGCTGCTGTTTTCCCACTTCACTGCCCGCGCCGCGGAGCGCTTCCGTCGCGATGCCCCGCCGCTTTCACCGGATGTACGGCGGCATCTCGCCTCGCACACATGGCCGGGCAATGTCCGCGAACTCTCGCATTATGCCGAACGCGTGGTGCTTGGCGTCGAAGGCGGCGGAGCGGCAGCGGTCCCTGTGCAGCCAACGGGCGCTACGCTTCCCGAACGATTGGAACGCTACGAGGCGGAGATCATCCGCGACACACTGTCGGCAAATGACGGCGACGTGCGCCGCACCATCGAGGCGCTCGGCATTCCGAGAAAGACGTTCTACGACAAACTCCAGCGCCACGGCATCAACCGGGGCGGCTATATATCGCGCAAGTAATCGGCGATGACGGTCTATCCGCCGAGTGGCTCTAGACTTCCACCAGTCCCAGCTTCTTCACCTGCCGGATCGTCAGCATGGTGCGCACGGTATCGACATGTTCGTTCGCCGTCAGCACCTCGATGACGAAATCCTGGAAGCGGGTGAGGTTTTCCGCCACGCAATGCAGCAGGAAATCGCTGTCGCCGGAGACCATCCAGGCCTGGCGCACCAGAGGCCATTCCGCGGTGGCGGCGGCAAAGGCCTTGAGATTGCCTTCCGACTGATGCTTGAGGCCGACCATGCAGAAAGCGACGAGGTCGAAGCCGAGCTTCGGGCTGTTCAGCATCGCGTGGTAGCCCTCGATGATGCCCGCTTCCTCGAGCTTGCGCACCCGGCGCAGGCAAGGCGGCGCCGAGATGCCGACGCGATCGGCAAGCTCCACATTGGTCATGCGGCCATCTGCCTGCAGCTCCCGGAGTATCTTTATGTCGATGACGTCGAGTTCCGCACGACCCACATCATTGCCTTTCTTTAATTCTCCGCGGGGAGCTTCTATATAAAGTCGCGGAATACGCAAGAAAGTTTCACGCCGATGACGGATTCTTGCACATCCGGGCGATTTGCCTTGTTGGTAACGCAAGGCTGCCCTTGAATAAAAGCATTGGACGTTCATAAATGGCGCAAGGACGCGAAACGGCCGCAATCGCTATCTAGCCGCCGCCCCTCCTGCCAGTCGAAAGGAAATGACATGCCCGCCCGCCATACCAAGGTGCTCATCATCGGTTCCGGACCCGCAGGCTACACCGCCGCGGTCTATGCCGCGCGCGCCATGCTGAAACCGGTTTTGATCGCCGGTCTCGAACAGGGCGGCCAGTTGATGATCACCACCGATGTCGAGAACTATCCGGGCTTTGCCGATCCGATCCAGGGTCCCTGGCTGATGGAGCAGATGTTGCAGCAGGCCAAACATGTCGGCGCCGAGATCGTCAACGACCTCGTGACCGAAGTCGACATGAACCAGCGCCCCTTCGTCGCCCGCACCGACAGCGGCCAGGTCTGGACCGCCGATACGCTGATCATCGCCACCGGCGCCAAGGCCAAGTGGCTCGGCATTGAGAGCGAGCAGCATTTCCAGGGCTTCGGCGTTTCGGCCTGCGCCACTTGCGACGGTTTCTTCTATCGCAATAAGGATGTGATCGTGGTCGGCGGCGGCAACAGCGCCGTTGAGGAAGCGCTTTATCTCTCCAACATCGCCAAGTCGGTGACAGTAGTGCACCGCCGCGACTTCTTCCGCGCCGAGAAGATCCTGCAGGAACGCCTGTTCTCCAAGGATAATGTCAAGGTTCTGTGGAATACCGAAGTGGCCGAGATTACCGGCACTCCGGCCAAGCCGCCGATGCCGCAATCCGTAACCGGCGCGCGCCTGCGCGACACCCGCACCGGTGCGATCACCGACATGGTGATCGATGGCGTCTTCGTCGCCATCGGCCATGCGCCGGCAACCGAGCTCTTCAAGGACAAGCTGAAGCTGAAGGACAATGGTTATCTCTGGACCGCGCCGGATTCGACTGCGACCAGCCTGGACGGCGTCTATGCCGCGGGCGACGTGACGGATGATACGTTCCGCCAGGCGATCACTGCCGCCGGCCTGGGGTGCATGGCAGCACTTGAAGCCGAGCGATATCTGACGGGCCACATGCCCGTCGCCGTGGCCGCGGAGTAAGATCGGCATGAGGGGTGGGGGAATGCCATTGGATTGGGACAAGCTGCGTATTTTTCACGCAGCTGCCGAGGCGGGTTCGTTCACGCATGCGGCGGATAAACTGCATCTGTCCCAATCCGCCATCAGCCGCCAGGTCAGCGCGCTGGAGCAGGATGTCGGCACCAAGCTGTTTCACCGCCATGCCCGTGGCCTGATTCTGACGGAACAGGGCGAACTGCTTTACCGCACCGCCCATGACGTGCTGCTGAAGCTCGAAACCGTGAAGATGCAGCTCACCGAGACGACCGAGACGCCATCCGGCAAGCTGCGCGTCACGACGACCGTCGGCCTCGGCCAGGGCTGGCTGACCGACAAGATCCAGGAATTCCTTCAGCTCTATCCCGATGTGCAGATCCAGCTGATCCTCGACAATGAGGAAGTGGATGTGAACATGCGCCATGCCGACTGCGCCATCCGCCTGCGCCAGCCGCAGCAATCCGACCTCATCCAGCGCAAGCTCTTCACTGTGCACATGCACGTCTATGCGGCCCCGTCCTACATCAACCGTCACGGCGAGCCGCAAAAGGTCGAGGATCTCGACAATCACCGCATCATCACCTTCGGCGAACCGGCGCCGAGTTACCTGCTCGATGTCAACTGGCTGGAAGTCGCCGGCCGCTCGTCCGATAACAAGCGCATCCCGCATCTGCAGATCAACAGCCAGACCTCGATCAAGCGCGCCGCCCTGCTCGGCATCGGCGTCGCCTGCCTGCCGGATTACATCGTCGGCCGCGACCCCGGCCTGATTCAGCTGGCGATCAATGCCGACGTCCCTTCCTTCGACACCTATTTCTGCTATCCCGACGAGATCAAGAACGCCGCCAAGCTGAAAGCCTTCCGCGATTTCATCGTCAGCAAGGCCAGAAACTGGAACTTTTGAGCCTGGTTTTATTGATGAATTGCCGACTATGCAGAACACGCATGACTGGCATGCACAAATGAGGGTTGCCGTTTGCCCATTAAACCACCATATCGCACATAGCTGATGCACATGGTGGCTTTTCCTCCCAGTTCCACCGCATTAGCTGTTCCCCTCTGGAGGTTTTTGACCTTCACACTTATAAGGGCCCTGGTTTTCCAGTGGCCCTCTTTTTTTGCCTTTCTTCCTCAGCGAAATGCCGCACCGCAAAAAAATTGTGCGGCGCATAGCAGACATGCACAAAAAAGCATTGAAACCTGCTCAAGGAAGCACCATATCCCTCTCAGCTGATGCATCTTGTGGTTTCTCTCCCAGTACCACCGCATTAGCTGTTCCCCTCTGGAGGTTTTTTGACCTTCACAATTATAAGGGCCCTGGTTTTCCGGTGGCCCTCTTTTTTTGCCCAAAATTTGTTCATTCAATAAAATCCATCGCCTCACGCCTCCGTGATTTGCATATCGAAGTCTGACGATCGATATATCGTCCAGAGACGATTTACAGTTCGGCGAAAGACGATGGACAAAGACGAAATTATCAAGGCGCTCGCCCATCCCACCCGGATGGACATTCTGAACTGGCTGAAAAATCCCGAGAAGCATTTCCCCTCGCAGGAGCATCCTTTCGAAATGGGCGTCTGCGCCAGCCAGTTCGAGCGCTGCGGCCTGTCGCAGTCGACGGTCTCGGCCCACCTCGGCACGCTGCATCGCGCCGGCCTCGTCACCACCAAACGCGTCGGCCAGTGGATCTTTTACAAGCGCAACGAAGAAACCATCGCCGCCTTCCTCAAGCAACTGACGCAGGATCTTTAGAATGCCCCTCGCCCTCCTCGTTCTTGCCTTGAGCTCGTTTGCGATAGGCACCACCGAATTCGTCATCATGGGTCTGTTGCCGGAGGTCGCGGCCGATCTCTCGGTCAGCATCCCGCAGGCCGGATGGCTGGTGACCGGTTATGCCCTGGCGGTCGCGATCGGCGCCCCTGTGATGGCGATTTCGACTGCGAAACTGAAGCGCCGCACCGCCCTGATTGCGCTGATGGCCTTCTTCATCGCCGGCAACCTGCTCTGCGCACTGGCGAGCGACTACTGGGTGCTGATGATCGCCCGTGTCGTGACAGCACTCTGCCACGGCGCCTTCTTCGGCATCGGCTCGGTGGTCGCCGCTGGCCTCGTTGCCGAAGACCGCAAGGCCCGCGCCGTCGCGCTGATGTTTACCGGCCTGACGCTCGCCAATGTTCTTGGCGTGCCGCTCGGCACGGCGATCGGCCAGGCCTATGGCTGGCGCGCCACCTTCGGCGTCGTCACCGTCATCGGTATCGTCACCATTCTCGGCCTGATCGCCATCCTGCCCAGGGACAAGCAACAAGAAAACGGCAGTATCCTGCGCGAGATCGCGGCACTCAGGAATAGCGGCCTGTGGCTGGCGCTCTCCACCACCGTCTTCTTCGCCGCCTCGATGTTCGCCCTCTTCACCTATATCGCGCCGCTGCTGCGCGACGTCACCGGCGTGTCGCCGGAAGGCGTCACCTGGACGCTGTTCCTGATCGGCCTCGGGCTGACCATCGGCAACCTCGTCGGCGGCAAGCTTGCCGACTGGCGGCTCGGCGCAACGCTTGCCGGCGTCTTCGCCGCGATCGCCATCACTTCGATCGCCTTCAGCTATACGAGCCGCTTCTTCATCCCGGCTGAACTCACCCTCTTCCTTTGGGCTATGGCAAGCTTTGCCGCCGTGCCGGCGCTTCAGGTCGGCGTCGTCGGCTTCGGCAAGGACGCACCGAACCTCGTCTCGACGATCAACATCGGTGCCTTCAATACCGGCAATGCGTTCGGCGCCTGGGTGGGCGGCCTGGTCATCGACGCCGGCTTCGATCTCACCCGCGTTCCGCTCGCCGCGGCCTTGATGGCCCTGATCGGCCTCGGCGCGACGGCGCTCACCTATCTCTCCGCCAGGGGCCGGGCCGCCCTTGCCCCTGCCGAGTGATCCTCCCGCAAAAGAAAGGACCATCATGGCCAAGCTTTTCGAACCCACGAAAGTCGGCGACATTTCAGTCAAGAACCGCATCGTCATGGCGCCGCTCACCCGCAACCGCTCGCCGGGCGCAATCCCCAACGACCTCAACGTCGAATATTACCGCCAGCGCGCTACCGCCGGCCTGATCATCACCGAAGCAACCGCGATCACCCATCAGGGCCAGGGTTATGCCAACGTGCCTGGTCTCTATAGCAAAGAGGCTCTCGACGGCTGGAAGCGCGTGACCGACGCAGTTCACGCAGCCGGTGGCAAGATCGTCGTCCAGATGTGGCATGTCGGCCGTATCTCGCACACGACGCTGCAGCCGAACGACGGCAAGCCGGTTTCCTCGACCAACCGCGTCGCCAAGGCCAAGACCTATCTGGTCAATGCCGACGGCACCGGCAGCTTTGCCGACACCTCCGAGCCGCGCGCGCTCGAAACCGCCGAAATCCCCGGCATCATCGAGGATTACCGCAAGGCTGCCCGGGCCGCTATCGACGCCGGCTTCGACGGTGTGGAGATCCACGGCGCCAACGGCTACCTGCTCGACCAGTTCATCCGCGACGGTATCAACGACCGCACCGACCAATATGGCGGCTCGATCGAAAACCGCACCCGTCTGACCTTCGAAGTCGTCGATGCCGTGGTCAAGGAAATCGGCGCGGGCCGCACCGCGATCCGCATCTCGCCGGTGACGCCGTCCGGCGAAAGCTACGATTCCAATCCGCAGGCAACCTTCGCCCATGTCGTCGAAGGATTGGCCAAATACGACCTCGCCTATATCCATGTCATCGAAGGCCAGACCGGCGGCGACCGCGACTACAAGCAGGGCGACAATCCCTCCTTCGATTACAAGGCGCTGTGCCAGACCTATGAAAAGGCCGGCGGCAAGGCCGACTGGATGGTCAACAACGGCTACGATCGCGATCTGGCGATCGACGCCGTCGAAAGCGGCCGCGCCGATCTCGTCGCCTTCGGCAAACCCTTCATCGCCAATCCCGATCTCGTCGAGCGCCTGGAACACAATTTGCCGCTCAACACGCCCGACCAGTCGACCTTCTACGGCGGCACCGCCAAGGGCTATATCGACTATCCCATCCTCGAAAAGGTCGCCTGAGCCTTTCGGATGTGAACCGCGAAATCCCGCCGAAAGGCGGGATTTCCATTTTCGATGCATCTTTGTAGTGTGTCGCCATGTTCGATTCTTATCTCCATCGCTGGTCGCTCATATCAGACGGCGAGCCCATCATCACCCACTCCAGCCGCCTGCTGCCGGTCCTCTGGCAGGACAGGCCTGCCATGCTGAAAGTGGCGGCGGATATCGACGAACGATACGGCGCGCTTCTGATGCAATGGTGGGACGGTGACGGCGCAGCTTATGTCTACGCCCGTGAGGACGACGCCGTGCTGCTCGAAAGGGCGATGGGGAAACGCTCGCTGCTTGCCATGGCGATGAACGGCGGGGACGACGAGGCAAGCCGCATCCTCTGCGGGACGGCGGCACGGCTGCATGCGCCGCGCGAAAAAACGCTTCCAGATCCCATCCCCCTTACCCGCTGGTTCCGCGATCTGGAACCAGCAGCGGGCAAGCATGGCGGCACGCTTGCCGATTGCTCGGCGATCGCCAACGCGCTCCTTGCCGATCCGCGCGACCTCGCTGTTCTCCACGGCGATATTCATCACGAGAACATCCTCGATTTCGAGGCGCGCGGCTGGCTGGCGATCGATCCAAAGCGACTCTACGGCGAGCGCAGTTTCGATTTCGCCAACATCTTCGCCAACGAGGAGCTGCCGACGATCACCGATCCCGTCCGTTTCCGCCGCCAGCTCGCCATCGTCTCGGCGGAGGCCGGGCTCGAGCCGAAGCGGCTGCTGCAATGGATCGCCGCCTATTCCGGTCTTTCTGCCGCGTGGTTCCTTGGCGATCCGAACATCGAGCAGGCAGAAAAAGCGCTGACGGTCGCCCGGATCGCGCTGGCCGAACTCCAGATCTAACCCGCATTCTCAGGCGAATGTGCGATAAAGGCGACCGCCGTCTCGCGCTGCGGTTCGGGCAGGCAGCCAAGCGCCACGAGCGAAGCCCTGACCGCCTCGTCGATCGGCGTCTGCGGCTCCTTGCCGAGTTCAGCCTTAAGCCTGGTGTTCCGCATCCGCACCGGCACCTTCCAGAGATAACGCATCTCCTTGATCTCCCGCATCACAGGAACGAAGGGCGCCGCCAGCGGCACGATCCACCAGGGAAAGCCGCCGATCTTCGCCTTGCCGCCGGCGACGCGCCTGATCGCTTCGGCCATCTGCATACCGTCCGCATCCCAGAACCCCTCCATGTGATAGACGGCGAAGTCCGGCAGCCGATCGGCCCGCTCGATGAGCTGGGCGATGGTTTCCGCCATGTCTGGCAGGTAGGCCCATTGATGACCGACATCGCGCCGACCCGGGTTCCTGATCGTGCCAACCGGCTTGCCTGGGGTCACGAGACCGGACGAAAACCAGCTATTGGCCGTCGTGCCCGGACCGAAGAAATCCCCTGCCCTGACGATGATGACGCCAGCGCCGGACTGTGACGCCGCCTTCAGCCGCTTCTCCATTTCGACCCGGATCGCCCCCTTCTTCGTCACCGGATGCTGCGGGCTTTCTTCCGTCGGCGCTGGCAGCGCATCGGGACCGAAATTATAGACGTTGCCCGGCAGCACGATGCGCACGCCGACAGCGCGAGCAGCGGCGATGGTATTGTCGAGCATCGGCAGCACCAGCGTTTCCCAGTCGCGGTATCCGGGCGGATTGACGGCATGGACGATCAGCCCGACGCCTTCAGCCGCCCTCAGGACGTCACCGGCATTCATCGCATCGCCCTGCACCCATTCGAAAGCCGGCTCGCTCCTCGACGCCTTGGCGGCATCACGGTTAAGCGCCCGGATGCGCCAGCCGCGCGCAATCAGCTTGCGGGCAACTGCGCTGCCAATACCGCCAGTCGCGCCGAGAACGAGGGCGGTCGTCTTCATTTCACTGCTCATGACAATCATCTCCTTCGATCGGATGAGAAGATCATGCCATCAGAACGGCATAAACGAAATTGACGAAAGAAATACATCTGCTATACAAAAATATATGAGCGTCGAGCCGAGCTGGGATTTCTACCGCAGTTTCCTGACCGTGCTTCAGCAGGGGTCGCTTTCGGCCGCCGCCCGCGAACTGGGGTTGACGCAGCCGACCATAGGCCGCCATGTCGATGCACTGGAGCTGGCGATCGGCGCCGAACTCTTCACCCGCTCACCGAACGGTCTGCTGCCGACCGACGCCGCACTGGCGCTAAAACCCTATGCCGAGACGCTGGCGGCAACCACCGCCGCCCTTTTGCGTATCGCATCCGGTGAGCGCGAGCGCGTGGCGGGAACGGTCAGGGTCAGCGCCAGCGAGGTCATCGCCGTCGAAGTGCTGCCGGCGATTCTCGGACCGCTGCAGGAGACCTATCCCGAACTGCAGATCGAGCTCTCGGCATCCGATATGATCGAGGACCTGGTGAATCGCGAGGCCGATATTGCCGTGCGCATGGCCGAGCCGCAGCAGGCCGCACTCGTCGTGCGCCGCATCGGCGATATCCCCCTTGGCTTTCATGCCCATCGCCGCTATCTCGAACGACACGGCATTCCGCAAACCCTGGCTGACCTCACAAACCACCGGCTGATCGGCTTCGACCGACAGACGGCCTATGTCCGCATGGCGATGAAACGCTATGCCGTGCCCGGCATCGAGTTCTCCTACAGGACCGACAGCAATCTTGCCCAGCTCTCGGCAATCCGCGCCGGCGTCGGCATCGGTCTCTGCCAGATCGGACTTGCGCGGGGGAACCTCGACCTTGTCCACGTCCTGCCCGATGCCTTCGCCATACCGCTCGGCACCTGGGTGGCGATGCATGAGAGCCTGAAGACTTCGCCGCGCTGCCGTGTCACCTTCGATGCATTGGTCAGGGGCCTGCAGGACTATCACCGATATTCGGCCAGTGCGTGACCGCGAAATCGGAATCGATTTTCGGAAAGAATCATGCGCAAATTTCAGAAAATGGAGCGTCCCTAGCGCATTCTATCGGACGCGCGCCACTCCAGGCGAGATGTATATGACAACGCACAATCCGGTTGAACTCGTGCCGTGCGATCCACAGTGGCCGCAAGCCTTCCAGCGGATCCGCGGCAGGCTTCTGGCCTTGCTGCTGCAGGCGCTGTCCATCGATCATATCGGCAGCACGTCGATACCAGGCATGATCGCCAAGCCGCTCATCGAAATCGACATCGTCCTTCCCAGCCTCGGTCATATCGACGGCGCCACACGCGTGCTCCTGGCCGAAGGCTACGAGCCACGCGGCAACCGCTATGACGACGACGTCTACAGCGCCGCGCGTCTTTTCAGACGCGCAAAGGACGCTGTAGCACTTTGAATGGCTGCATAATTTTACCCTTAAATCGATTCCGATTTAAGGAATTATGCAGCACGCGTTTCTGTCGAGAGGTTCAGTGCCGGCGGAGCGGGTCTACCTTTGCCCGGCCGGCAACGGCACTCATCGAAACAGGCTGGCTTTCCGGGATTATCTCATCGCGCATCCACATGCGGCGGCCGATTATGCCGCACTCAAACGCAGGCTGGCAGCCCAATTCCGGATGGACGGCGACGGCTATACTGCGCACAAGCACGAATTCGTCGATGCGATCGTCGCGCGGGCATTGGCGGGAGATGGTTAGCTTCCGATGCCTTGGGAGGCCTCGGCCGTGCGATCCTTCCACTGGCCGTCCACCACCTCGGTTTCCGGCCGGTCGCCACCTTCGGCATATTCCTCATGCCACTTGCCGTTCTCGTCCTGCCAACTGATCTCGGCGGAATCGCCGCCGACCTGCTGTTCGGCCGCGACGATGCGCGCAGCTTCAAGCGCCTCGGCATGGGTCGGGAATGCCTCTGAATAGACACCCCCCAGCCTGTAGGCCCAGCCGCCGTCATGCGGCACGACTTCGTAGACCACCTTGATCATGCATCCGTCTCCTCATCTTCTTGTTGCGCATTCGCACGCTTCCGGAAAGGATCCGGATCATCGCGGCCGCTTGACGAGAATTCGAGGACGCCGCGATCTGCTTTCCGGCCCCGATGGCGTTCAGTATTCCATTAAACGCCGAAGACTGCAAATGGCGCTCGACCAGAACTTGCTTGATATGCGAAATCAGTGACTTAGATAAAACGCATGAATCGGGACAGGAGCTGAGGCTTGGGGATCGCGTCACGCTTTAAAGAGGAAAAGTTTCTGGTCGCCGCACTTGTCGTTGCAGCGATCACCTATTTCTTCGAACATGCGGCGATCGAGATGGGGCGCGGCGTCGCGCTGATTGCCGCCGCTAGCCTGGTCGGCACCATCGTACTCGCCTCGATCCGCGTTGCCCATCATGCCGAGCTGCTCGCCGTCAAGGTCGGCGATCCCTACGGCACGATGATCCTGACGCTCTCGGCCGTCGCCGTCGAAGTCATCATCCTCGCCATCATGATGAGCGGCGAGAGCTCGCCGACGCTGGTGCGCGACACGATCTATTCAGCCTTGATGCTCGATATCAACGGCATTCTCGGCCTGGCCGCCCTGCTCGGCGGCCTCAAGCATGGCGAACAGCCCTATAATGACAATTCCGGCAAGACCTACGGCGTGATGATCCTCACCGCCATGGGCATCTCGATGATCGTGCCGGAATTCGTGCCCAGCGATAAGTGGCACTATTATTCCGCCTTCACCATCGTCGCGATGATCGCGCTCTACGGCCTCTTCCTGCGCATGCAGGTCGGCCAGCACAGCTATTTCTTCAGCTACAGCTATCCGCGCTCCGAACGGCAGAAAGAAAGTCCGCACGAGCAGGGCCACGACGAGTCGGCCGCGATCTCGATCGCCACCATTCTCGTCGGCGTCATCATTATCGGCCTGCTCGCGGAATTCATGGCGACCTTCATGACCGAAGGCCTGCGCGACAGCGGCGCGCCGATCGCCGTGACCGCCGTCGTCGTCGCAGCGATTTCAGCCGCTCCCGAGATCCTGACCGCATTAAGGGCGGCACTCAGGAACCGTATGCAGGCGACGGTCAACATCGCCATGGGCGCCTCGCTGTCGACGGTCATTCTGACGGTGCCCGTCATGGAGGCGATCGCGCTCTATACCGGCCAGCCCTTCATCATGGCGATGACCCCGGTACAGACGGTGATGGTGGCGATCACGCTGATTGCCGCGGCGATCAACCTCAACGATGGCGAAACCAACGCCATCGAGGGCATGACGCATTTCATCCTCTTCGCCACCTTCATCATGCTGACGGCGCTGGGGCTTTGAAGGTCCTTCCCGACAGGGGAACGGATAGCAGTGATCCGCACGCGTAACGTCAACTCACAGAGCGGCTTGACAGCCCACTTTTTGAGGAGAGCTTCGACAGTCATTCCTTCGACTTTTCGAGGAAACGCTGCTTGCGGGTTTTCGGCTTGAAGCGCCGGAAGAAACCCTCGATGGCGCGGATGGATTTGGTGACGGACATGAGCCTGTCGATCTGGCTATTTGCGTTGTGGAGCCGTTCCGACAGGACTTCGGCCGCCGTCATCGCGATCTCGATCGGCGGCACCTGTGGAAACCGTCTGGCGAGTGCCGCATAAGGGCTGGCATCCACGCCGCCCATCATCGAGATCGTGCCCATCCGGGCAAAGAGACGCAGGAAGATCTGCTCGAACGTCCAGTCGTGCACGTCGAAAACCTTCCACTTCTCGCTCCTCTTGGCCGAAAATCCGGCAAGCAGGATCTTGCCCGGCAGTTGCAGCTCGGCGAGCCACAGCGCCACCGCAAAACCACTTGTCGCGATCTTGCCCACCGGATAGAGGTCGACGACCATTTTCGTCAGATCAAGGTGACGGGTTTCAGCGCCTTCGAAGCGGCCCTCTTCGCTGAAGTTTTCCTCGGGGGAGACGCGTATGTTGACGACACCCAAAAAATCGTCGCCGGCAAAGAAGTGCAGAACATCCGCCGCCTCGCGCCGGTGGACGATATTGGCGCCCATCACGCCGCTGCGGGCAAACAGCACTGCATGGCCGGCGAAGGGTTCGTCGAGCACCTTATAGACATTGTTGAAGAAGATGTAGAGCGCCGTCTCCGGCAATTCGCTTCGCAGCCGTTTGAAGTCGACGGCTTCACTGTTTGCCACCAGCACGATGTGGGAATAGTGCGACAACAGCGCCTTCCACGCATCCGGCGTCAGAAAATTGAAGCCGCTATCCGGGGCGGCCATGGTCTGCGTGTCGCTGGGGATTGCTTCCATATCGGCTCACATGCACTTTCCAAGGACGATGCGTTCTGCCGTCCCACTAGCTGTTGCTGAAATAAGCGCGTGTTCGCGCCAGCCGCGCCAGCCCGCCGATCCGCTTTCCCAAATGCGAAAGGAACCCCGCGATCCGACCCGTCATCGACGGCTGCCTGCAGAAGGAAGCCCATGGCGTATTGGCGAGATCCTCGGCATAACGCTTGGCCATCCGGCGATGCACCCACGGCACAGTCGCCTGCCACGGCTTTTTCCGGCCGGTGAAATGGATGATCGCCGGTCGGCCAACGAAAGGCAGGAGGCCGGTCTGCGCGTTCCAGCGCGGATCGAGCACCAGCCAGTCGCCATCGAAAGTGACGTTCAGCGCATCTTGGTCGTTATTCTCGAAAAGATGCGACCGCTCCTCGAAGATCTCCCGTGTCCTGGCAAAAAGCCCCCTCGACCGGCAGGCCGACCAATCGAACAGCAGCACGCCGGCATTGAAATAGTGACCGCCCTCGTGCATGCCGATCTTCCGCTGCCGTGCACCGGCCTTCTCGGGAAAGGCCATGACATAATCGTCTATGGCGGCAAGCGCCTTGCCTTGAAAATCCCTCGTGAAGAGTTCGTCGACGGACGAAACCGCCAGCACATCGGCGTCGAGGTAAAGCAGGCGCTCGATATGATCGGGTATATGCAAATCCATGTAGAGCCGCGCCAGCGTCGCAGCCGACCAGCGGCCTCGCGCCTGCAGGGCCGTATCCGGCGTATTATAGGGCAGCACCTTGATTGCCATGCCGTGCAGCCGCGCGAAATTTCCGACCTGGGCGATCTCGTTCGGCTTGAGATCGATACCGAGAAGCAGGAACTCGACAGTGGAACTTGAGAGATTGCGCTTGACGGAAAGCAGGGTGCAGCAGGCGGCCGGCAGCATGTTGACATCCGAACAGACGATCACGGCACTCTGCTGCAAAATCCCGGCCTCCCGAAGCGGCGACTTAAACTGATGCCGGATATCTAGTTGGTTTGATGCCAACCCGCAACCGCAGATCACCCGCCGGACCGTCACTCTGCGTCACGTTTTGAATCGGAATTCAACGACTTGCGAGGCAAAGCGGATTCAGATGAGGAGCATATTGAATCGGAACGTGAACTTAGAGCCGCAGCGCCAATGGATGATCGACGAGCAGCCGGTCGACCGTCGCAAGCTGCAGCCCCTCGACCTTGCATTGCGCCAGCAGCAAGCGATCGAAGGGATCGCGCGTCTCCGGCTCGGGGTCGGCGGCGGTGATGACGTGCTGTATTTCTATCCGCAACAGTATCAGCCCTATCTCCTCAAGAGACCGCGCGATGTCTTCAAGCGGCATGCCAGGATCCAGCTTTCCCAATCGAGCCTTGATCGCCGTTTCCCAGAGACTTGCAACGCTGACGAAGCCCTCAGTCTTGCTATCACCAAGCAGCGTGGCAATCTCCGGGAACCGTTGCCCGACGTCCTTGCGGAGGATCGCGAGAACGATATGGGTATCAAGGAGAAGCCTCATGGCTACGGCAAAGGCTTCAGAAGAAAATCCTCGGGCAGCGGATCATCAAAATCATCCGCAATGAACGGCACGGGATTGGTGATGCCCCGTGCACGAAGATAAGCCTGACCGGCTTCCAGGTTCAAACCGCCGCGTTTTTGATGCGGCACGAGATCGAACACCGGCCGGCCGTTGCGTGTCACGACAATGGTTTCACCTTCCTCGACCTCACGGGCGAGTTCGGTCAGGCGGTTCTTCGCATCACGGATCGAAACGGTCTTCATGAGGGTAAATGTAGCCACATGCAGCTACATCGTCAACGTCGCCACAAAGAAAAAGGTCCGCCTTCGCCAGCAGACCCTCGATCGATGCTGTATCAATCGGCTTACTTGCAGGCGCCGCAGAAGCGCTGGATGCGGCGGCAGGCCTCTTCGAGAAGCTCTTCCGACGTTGCATAGGAGATCCGGAAGTTCGGACCGAGGCCGAAGGCTGAGCCGTGAACAACGGCGACGCCTTCGGATTCCAGTAATTCGGAAACGAAATCCTCATCGGTCTCGATGACCTTACCCGACGGAGCCGTCTTGCCGATCAGGCCGGCGCAGGACGGATAGACATAGAAGGCGCCTTCCGGCACCGGGCAGACAATGCCCTTGGCCTGGTTCAGCATGGAAACGACGAGATCGCGACGGCCTTCGAAGATCTTCTTGTTCGCAGGGATGAAGTCCTGCGTGCCGTTCAGCGCTTCGACAGCCGCCCACTGGGCGATCGACGTCGCACCCGAAGTCTGCTGACCCTGGATCATGTCCATGGCCTTGATGAGCTGGATCGGACCGGCGGCATAGCCGATACGCCAGCCGGTCATCGCATAGGCCTTGGAGACGCCGTTCATCGTCAGCGTACGGTCGTAAAGCTTCGGCTCGACTTCCACAGGCGTGACGAACTTGAAGTCACCATAGGTCAGGTGCTCGTACATGTCGTCGGTCAGCACCCAGACCTGCGGATGCTTCATCAGCACATCCGTCAGCGCCTTCAGCTCGTCCTGCGTATAGGCCGCCCCCGTCGGGTTGGACGGCGAATTGAAGATGAACCACTTGGTCTTCGGCGTGATCGCCTTTTCGAGATCCGCGGCCTGGAGCTTGAAGTTATGCTCCTGGGTGGCCGAAACGAAAACCGGCGTGCCACCGCACAGCGCCACCATCTCAGGATAGGAAACCCAATACGGCGCCGGGATGACGACTTCGTCGCCGGGGTTCAGCGTTGCCATGAAGGCGTTGAAAAGGATCTGCTTGCCGCCGGTGCCGACGATTGTCTGCTCCCAGGAATAGTCGAGGCCGTTCTCGCGCTTGAACTTGGCGGCGATCGCCTTGCGCAGTTCCGGGATACCGGAAACCGGCGTGTACTTCGTCTCGCCGCGGTTAATCGCGTCGATGGCGGCCGTCTTGATATTATCGGGCGTATCGAAATCCGGTTCACCCGCGCCGAGGCCAATGACGTCACGTCCTTTTGCTTTCAGCTCGCGCGCTTTCTGGGAGACTGCGATGGTGGCTGAAGGCTTCACACGGGAAAGAGCATCGGCAAGGAAAGCCATGATAACGGTCCTAATGGTTGAAACGGGCAGAAAGCCGGGACCGGAGTTCTGCGGTTAGCTCTATGTCCAATGTATGACGGCATTTCAAGCGGAAAGGCGTCATGGTGGCATGATTCTTATTGATCGGTTCGCCGCGCCGCCCGCCCGGCATGCCGCCCCTTCGGAGAAGCCTTGCGTCACGCGGTCGAAACGCTATGCGGAGATCTTGAATCAATCTCCGAAGTCATCGGGATTTATCCCCTGAAATCAGTGGCATCGTCGAATTCGGCCATTGCCACGAATAAGCCGCAACAAATGCCGCGCCACGCCGCAATTCGGTCGCGAGCGCGCCGAGATCGAAGCCGCATCATCCGGCATCCGAAATTGGTTATTGAGGGTATGCCAATGTTTCTGGAAGATGAGTTTATTATAGGGCGCATTCGTGCGCGCCGAATTTCCGTTTCAGTCCTTATTGCCGTCACCGCCTTTGCCGCCTGCATCGCCGCGATACTGGGGCTTGCCTCCGCCGCCCGCGCCACCGAGACGCCACAGGCATCCGCCCAGCTCGCGGCGCTTGTCCGGCCGAACGACGTCAATAGCGGCTCGCTGCTCTTTCCGTCGAAGGAGCCGGGCTTCTATGTCGAAGCGCCGCGGCTGAAGACCGATGTCGCCATCGATGTCTCCGGCCCGATCGCCAGGGTGAAGGTGACGCAGCGCTTCCAGAATCCGAGCCGGGGTTGGGTCGAAGGCACCTACGTCTTCCCGCTGCCGGACAATTCCGCCGTCGACGCACTGAAAATGCAGATCGGCGAACGCTTCATCGAAGGCCAGATCAAGCCGCGCCAGGAAGCCCGCGAGATCTACGAGCAGGCCAAGGCCGAGGGCAAGAAGACGGCGTTGCTCGAGCAGCAGCGGCCGAACATCTTCACAAACCAGGTCGCCAATATCGGTCCCGGCGAAACCATCGTCGTCCAGATCGAATACCAGCAGACCGTCCACCAGTCGGGTGGCGAGTTCTCGCTGCGCTTCCCGATGGTCGTCGCTCCGCGCTACAATCCGGCGCCGATCGTCCAGACTGTCGAGTTCAACAACGGCACCGGTTTCGCCACGCCGCGCGACCCGGTGGAAAACCGCGACAAGATCGAAGCCCCCGTGCTCGATCCGCGTGAGAACGCCAGGATCAATCCGGTTTCGCTGACCGTCGGCCTCCGGGCCGGTTTCCCGCTCGGCGATGTTAAATCGTCTTTCCACGACGTCGATATCAGCCAGGATGGCGACCAGGCGAGGACGATCAGCCTGAAGGCGGACACCGTTCCCGCCGATAAGGATTTCGAACTCACCTGGAAGGCCGCTCCCGGCAAAATGCCGAGTGCCGGCCTCTTCCGTGAAGTGATTGATGGCAAGACCTATCTGCTCGCCTTCGTCACCCCGCCCACGGCCCCGGATACGGCAGCGCCGCCGGCAAAACGCGAGGTGGTCTTCGTCATCGACAATTCCGGCTCCATGTCCGGCCCGTCGATCGAGCAGGCAAGGCAGAGCCTGGCCCTTGCCATCTCAAAGCTGAACCCCGACGACCGCTTCAACGTCATCCGCTTCGACGATACGATGACGGACTACTTCAAAGGTCTCGTCACTGCCACTCCTGACAATCGCGAAAAGGCGATCGCCTATGTCCGAGGCCTGACAGCCGACGGCGGCACGGAAATGCTGCCTGCCTTGCAGGCTGCGCTGCGCAACCAGGGACCGGTCGCCACCGGAGCGCTACGCCAGATCGTGTTCCTGACGGATGGCGCGATCGGCAACGAACAGCAACTGTTCCAGGAAATCACCGCAAACCGCGGCGATGCCCGCGTCTTCACCGTCGGCATCGGCTCGGCGCCGAACACCTATTTCATGACCAAGGCGGCCGAAGTCGGCCGCGGCACCTTCACGGCGATCGGCTCGACCGATCAGGTGGCAAGCCGCATGGGCGAGCTTTTCGCCAAGCTGCAGAACCCAGCCATGACCGATATCTCAGCGACCTTCCAAGGCATCGAAGCCGAGGATATCACGCCGAACCCGATGCCGGACCTCTACAGCGGCGAACCCGTCGTGCTGACCGCGCAGCTGCCTGACGATAAGCCCGCCAGCAAGCTGCAGATCGTCGGCAAGACAGGCGACCAGCCCTGGCGCGTCGAGATGGATATCCCCAATGCCGCCGACGGCAGCGGTATTTCCAAGCTCTGGGCCCGCCGCAAGATCGACGATTTCGAGGCCCGTGCCTATGAACGTCAGGATCCGGCCGCGCTCGATAAGGATATCGAGACGGTGGCGCTCGCCCACCATCTCGTCTCCCGCGTCACCAGCCTGGTTGCCGTGGATGTCACCCCGTCGCGCCCGGCCGATCAGCCGCTCGGCTCGGCCAAGCTGCCGCTCAATCTGCCGGATGGTTGGGATTTCGATAAGGTCTTCGGCGAAAACACTGTCCCTCTTGGTGGCGCGGAGCGTCATGGCTCGGCCACGCCGGCAGGAAACGTCGGGCCGGAACAGGCTGCGGCCGAAACACAGGCACTTGCCGCATCGCCTGAGATCGCAAACATGATGGCCGCAGCCCCAACCGCCAAAGCCGCCACCATGATCGCGCAAAAAAGCACGACCGTGAACCTGCCGCAAACGGCGACGCGCGCCGACGAGCAGATCATCCGCGGGCTGACCATGCTGCTCCTGGCGCTGACGGCGGCAAGCGGACTGGCCGTCTGGCGCCGCCGCCTCAAGCGCATGATCGCGGTCGGAGCCAAGCGCAATGGTCTCTAGGCTCTCCGCAAGCCAGAACGAGGAAGCGGCCGAATTCAAGCCGCTTCCGACCTATCTGGAGCTCGCCATGGCCGCCGCCACGGCCCACGACATACCGAAGCCTCGCCAGCGGAAGGGTTTCTTCCTCTGGCGACTTTCCTCGATCGAAAAGGCGATCGCCTTTGCCATCGCCGGCCTTGCCCTCTATGGCTTGGCGCTGATCGGCGACGGCTTCCTGCTGAAGGCGAAGGCGGAACTCTCCCAGATCCTGCTGAAACGCGCCTTCGCCGCCGAATTGCGAGGCGAAGAGACAAAACCCTGGCCCTGGGCGGATTTCACCACGGAGGCAAAGGTGCGCGCCCCGCGTCTCGGCAAGGAGGCGATCGTGCTCTCCGGCGCCTCTGGCGAGGCTCTGGCCTTCGGTCCGGCCTGGCTCGTCAACACGCCACAGCCCGGCGAGGAAGGCACCTCCGTCATCGCCGCCCATCGCGACACGCATTTCCGCTGGCTGCAATATATAAGGCCGGGCGATACGATCGAGGTCACTCGCCGCGACGGCAAACTATTGGCCTTCAAGGCCGGAGAGGGCCGCATCGCCCCATGGGATGCCAACGGCATCGATCCCTCCTCCGATGGCCACCGCCTGGTGTTGACCACCTGCTGGCCCTTCGATGCCACCGAACGCGGGCCGTTGCGCTACATCCTCGAGGCGGAACTGGTCGATGGCCAGGTCACGGGTTCCGTTCAACCGCAGAACACAAAGCCGTTATTGCAGGCTGAATGAGGGTTGAAGCTCTCCCCTGCCCGCTCCACGTTCAGCCTGTAGAGACGACGGGGAAGCAAGATGAAGAGAATGCCTGCCTTCCATTTCGCCGCAGCGCTGGTCCTGTTCGGCGCCGTATCGGCGGATGCGGCCGACACCATCAATACGCAGGAACTCGCCGTCCATGTCGACAAGCTCGCCGACGGCCTCGAACATCCCTGGGCAGTCGAGGTGTTGCCCGATGGCGCCTATCTCGTCACCGAGCGGCCGGGCCGCATGCGCATCGTCCGCGACGGCAAGATCTCCGACCCGATTGGGGGCGTGCCCAAGGTCAGTGCCCGTGGCCAGGGTGGCCTGATGGACGTGGCGCTCGCGCCGGACTTTGCGACATCTCGCAAACTCTATTTCACCGCCGCCATCGCCAACAGCCGGGGCTCCGGCACCGAAGCCTTCACCGCCATGCTTTCCACTGACGAGAAGACACTCGACGCCGTGACGCCTATCTTCACCATGCGGCGCTTCACATCAGGCAATATCCAGTACGGCTCGCGTATTGCGATTGCCCCTGACGGTACGCTGTTCATCAGCGTCGGCGATCGCGGCAACCGCAACCGCTCGCAGAACTGGCAGGACGATGCCGGCTCGATCATCCATATCAATGCCGATGGCAGCATCCCTGCCGACAATCCGTTCAAGGACGGGGGCAAGGCGCTGCCGGAAATCTGGTCGAAAGGCCACCGCAATCCGCAGGGCATCACCTTCGACGCCAAGGATGGCAAGCTCTATACCGTCGAACACGGCGCGCGCGGCGGCGACGAGATCAACCAGCCCGAGGCCGGCAAGAATTACGGCTGGCCGATCATCACCTATGGCCGAGACTATTCGGGCGCCGAGATCGGCGAAGGCACCGCCAAGGAAGGGCTGGAACAGCCGCTGCATTATTGGGATCCGTCGATCGCACCTGGCGCGCTGGTCGTCTATCGCGGCGCCATGTTCCCGGAATGGGACGGCAATTTCATCGTCGCTGCGCTGAAGTTCCGGCTGCTCTCGCGCATGCAGCGTGACGAAACCGGCGCCTTCGTTGCCGAGGAGCGCCTGTTCAAGGGCGAATACGGCCGCGTCCGCGACGTCGTCGTTGCACCCGACGGCGCGCTACTGATGGTGACGGACGAAGACGACGGCGCGCTGCTCAGGATCTCCAGAGCGCAAGCCCGCAACGGCTGAGACGTCA
Source organism: Rhizobium sp. BT-226 (assembly GCF_025847085.2). NCBI lineage: Bacteria > Pseudomonadati > Pseudomonadota > Alphaproteobacteria > Hyphomicrobiales > Rhizobiaceae > Rhizobium > Rhizobium sp. BT-226. Next base: position 1,551,387 of record NZ_JAOYTI010000001.1, read on the forward strand.
CAACGCGCCGCGCAGTTCCTTGCGGATGACGAACTTCAACCCGGACCAGATCTCGTCGACGGCGCAGACTTTGACGTCGACCAGACCGATTGGAAGCAGAACCTCCCGCAGCACGTCCTCAGTGATGTCGGTCGGCACGCGGGAACTCTTCTTCGGCCAGGAAATCCAGACCATCCCATCCCGCCTCAGGGCACGGAAAAGCGCAAGCGCGACCGCCTCCAGCGTCGCCCGTTCTGTCGTAAACAAATGCACATAGTCGAACATGCGCTGAGGCGTTTCGGGAAGCGCGCGGACGACCGACGCAAAACCGTCGAAACCATTGATGGCGACGATCGTTTCAGGAATGCCGAGAAGAGCAGCCGCCTGCCCATGCGCAAGGCCGAGTTTCCTGACGAGCGGCGTGCCGGAATAGCCTGCCGTCCTGGGCGCGGCATCACCGGCCGGCTTCCATTCTTGGCGTCGCATGGTCTCACCTCCGTCGTCAGGCATGAAATCTTCACCCTTGCCTGGAGGAAACGCAACTGCTAACCGCCGGGGCACATCCCTTCCCATAGAGGACGACATGACGCGCGTTCAGGCGAACCTTCTCCTATTGCTCGCAGCCGCTATCTGGGGCGGCGGCTTCGTCGCGCAGTCGACGGCGATGAAGGCGATCGGCCCTTTCTGGTTCATTGGCCTGCGGTTTGCCGTCGCCACGCTGGCCGTGCTGCCCTTCGTTCTTTTTGAAGCGCGCAGGGCCAAAGAGAAGACCAGTGCGCGCCATGCGAAGCTCTATATCCTGATCGGCCTGGCCCTTTTCGGTGGCGCAGCCACGCAGCAGGTCGGACTGCAGACGACGACGGTGACGAATTCCAGCTTTATCACCGGCCTCTACGTCGTCTTCGTGCCGCTGATCGCCGTGTTCTTTCTGCGCCGTGCCCCGCATTGGATCATCTGGCCGGGCGCGCTGATGGCGGTCACCGGCATCTATCTCCTGTCCGGCGGCCATCTCTCGGCGCTGACACCTGGCGATCTGCTGACCGTCGTCTGTGCCGTCTTCTGGGCAATTCAGATCACCATTGCCGGCACGACCGTTTCCGAGACCGGAAGGCCGCTTGCGCTCTCCGCCACGCAATTTGCCGTCACCGCGGTCTGTGCGCTGGCCGTTGCCGCAGCCGTCGAACCTGTCAGCCTTTCGGCAATACAGGCCGCGGCGCCGGAGATCCTTTATGTCGGCATCTTCTCCTCGGGCGTTGCTTTCGTGCTGCAGGTGATCGGCCAGCGCTACACGACGCCCTCGCAGGCCGCGATCTTCCTTTCTTCCGAAGCACTCTTTGGCGCCTCACTCGCCGCCCTGCTGCTCGGCGAGACGATGCCGGTAACAGGTTATGCAGGTTGCGCGCTCATGTTTATCGCTATGCTTGTAGTCGAACTCGTGCCGGGACTAACCCGCCGGCGCTTGCCAGCCGCGTGAACACGCGTCCAAATATGGGTGAGTCACGCATCGGGAAAAAAATTCATTTGCCGCGAGAGACGCGTTCACGTTGCATTTTTGGGAAAATCTGCTCGGAACTTATATTGCAGACGATATAAAACGTTAATCATTCCCTATCAGCGAAGGAAATTTTGCGTTTTTGCGCAAATTGGATATCGGCAAGGGTGTGCCCGCAACGACACGTTAAAAAACTTTTGCTTGCCAAAATCCTTTAAACGCAGCACTCTCAGCGCGTTCGGGCATTTTGCGAGCATGGGAAGTCCTTAAGTATTTGCGCGCCGGGAACGCTAATATCCCGGTCAGCCGGTTCCGAAAATGGCGGGCGGAAGCCCTGCCTGGAACAGGCCGAGGTAGAGGGGACCTTTTTCTCACATTTCAAGAATTGCCTGCCAACACCTCCCGCAAGGAGGCAATGCTATGATGCTGCCCGTGTGGATGGCGGGCAGAGAGAAAAGGACCTGACGCATGGCAGAGACTGGCACTGTAAAATTCTTCAATACCGACAAAGGCTTCGGCTTCATCAAGCCGGACCGGGGCGGCGCCGATATCTTCGTTCACATTTCTGCCGTTCAGGCCTCCGGCCTGGCCGGCTTGACGGAAAACCAGAAGGTAAGCTTCGACACGGAGCCGGATCGCCGCGGCAAGGGCCCGAAGGCCGTCAATCTGCAGATTGCGGGCTGAACCCTTAACAAGGCTGGCGAATTCGAGTTGAAGCCCGGCAGCAATGCCGGGTTTTGTCGTTCAGCCTTCGTTCAGCTACAAATCTGTACGACTGTGGCCATCGAGAAAGGGACCGGCATTCGGTTTCCGGGATTAGGATTTATGCTGATGAACAGGCTCGCCAAGACTCTTCTGCTGACGGCAACGGCTGCCGCCCTCACCCTTTCTGCTATCGGCGAAGCATCGGCTCGCGACCGTCATTGGCGTCGCAACGACGCGCTGGTCGGCGGCGCTGTCGGCCTTGCAACCGGACTGATCGTCGGCTCGGCTATCGCCAATGCCAATAACGGTCCTGTTTACGACGAGCCTCGCTACATCGACCCGCCCTACGAGCCGGGTTACTACGAGCCCGCTCCGGTTTACCGCGCGCCGCGCCGCGTCTATGTTGAGGAGCCGCGTTATGTCGAGCAGCCGCGATATTATGCGCCGGTGCGTGCGACGGTGGAGCCCTGGTCGCCGCAATGGGAGCGTTATTGCTCCTACCGCTACCGGTCCTTCGATCCGCGCACCGGCACCTATATCGGCTATGACGGCCGCAGCCACTTCTGCACCGCCGGCTGATCTTCCGACAGTTCATCGCAAAGCGCCGCTCTTCAGCGGCGCTTTCATTTTTGGCTTCCTCAACCGAACTTCTTCTCCCAGGGCATCGCCTGCACCTCGGCGTCCGGCTCAAAATCGGTCGAGACGCTGACGGCGCGCCATTCCCGATCGGCCGCGATGCGCGCGGCATCCGCCTTCTCGACATTGCGCACAGCATCGCTGCCGAGTAGCAGCCGGAACGGTGGTGCGTCGAGGCCGGCAATGTGGATGATGACCGCAGCCGCTTTCGCCGGATCACCAGGCTGACGGCCGTCATATTCACGCTGGAAGCGCACCGTGGCGCCGACCGTCTCCGCATAGTCCTGCCGCCCTTCGGCAAGCACCGTCGAGGCGCCGGCGAAATCGGTCCTGAAGCCGCCGGGCTCGATCACCGTCACCTTGATCCCGAATGGCGCGACCTCCTTCGCCAGCACCTCGGAAAAACCCTCGACACCGAATTTCGCCGCCGAATAGGCGCCACGCCCGGCAGGTCCGATCCGGCCGCCGACGGATGAGAACTGGATGATGTGCCCTGCTCCCTGCCCGCGCATCAGGGCGATGACTGCCTTGGTCATGATGATCGTGCCGAAGAGGTTGGTCTCGATCTGGGCTCGAAAATCGGGAAGGCTGGTATCCTCGATCGAGCCGACATTGCCGTAGCCGGCATTGTTGACAAGCACGTCGATGCGCCCGAACCGCTTCACACCCGCCTCGACTGCCGCCGCTGCCGCCGCCTCGTCGGTCACGTCAAGCGCAAGCGTCAGGACCTGATCACCATACCGCTCGGAAAGATCGGCAAGCTGGCCGGGATCGCGCGCTGTCGCCACCAGATTGTCGCCGGAGGCCAAAACCGCCTCCGCCAGTGCCCGGCCGAGACCGCGCGAACTCCCTGTTATCAACCATACCTTCGACATCGGAAACCTCCTTGATTGGTTCCCGGCCCATGTATGTTCTATTGTTTCCGATCGAAAGAAGGTACCAACAAGATCTGTACGCACCTCGAGGTAACTGAAGTGACCAGCGACATATTCGATTTCTGCTGCGACATGACGGACGAACAGGATGCGCGGGCGCGCGCCTTGATCGAACGGGCGGCGGCAAAGTGGCCGCTACGCATCCTGCACGCGCTCTCTGATGCTGGCGCACCCTTGCGCTTTTCGCGCCTGCTGGAGCGGGTCGAGGGCATCAGCCAGAAGGTGCTGACGCAGACGCTGCGCACCCTCGAAAGCGACGGCCTTATCATCCGCACGCTCTACCCGGAGATCCCCCCGCGCGTCGAATACGAATTGACGCCGCTCGGCCGCGACCTCCTCATGCAGGTCGTAACGCTCTGGCGCTGGATCGTCGAACGCCTGGACGATTTCGATGCGCGCAAAGCCGTCAAGCTGACTGCGGCGAGTTAAGCCGGAATGCGGATCGTCGCCCTCAGTCCACCGAGCGGGCTGTCGCCGAGCGTGACGTTGCCGCCGTGGCTGCGGGCAATGTCGCGGGCGATCGCCAGGCCGAGCCCCGTGCCTGATGCATCGAGGTTACGCGCCGTATCCAGCCGGAAGAACGGCTTGAACACGTCCTCACGGTTCTTTTCGGGAATGCCAGGCCCGTCATCGTCGAAGATGACGGTCAGCCATTTGGCATTGTGCTTGGCCTCGATGTCGAGCCTATCGGCATATCGGCGCGCGTTCGAGGCAAGGTTGGTGACGAGACGCATGAAGGCGTTCGGCCTGACGGAGATATCGTCATCGCCTTCGATGGAATAGCTGAATTTTTTACCGTGCAGGGCGAAATCGGATTCCAGCTTTGCGAAGATCTCACTGAGTTTCAGCTCGCCGACATCCTCTTCGACCTCGCCACGTGCAAAGGCCATGTAGGCCTCCAGCATGGTCTGCATATCGTTGACGTCATCGTTCAGCCCATGCAGGTCGGGATTGTCGCCGGCCAGCGCCAGTTGCAGCTTGAAGCGGGTGAGGATGGTGCGCAGATCATGGCTGACGCCGGAGAGCATCGCGGTGCGCTGCTCGATCTGTCGTTCGATTCGCTCGCGCATCAGGATGAAGGCAAGACCGGCGCGCCTGACCTCGTCGGCGCCCCGCGGATAGAAATTATCGGGCTTCTGCCCCTTGCCGAAGCTTTCGGCCGCGCGCGCCAAGGTCAGGATTGGCCGGATCTGCCCGCGCAGGAAGAGAATCGAGATGCCGATCAGCACCAGCGAGGTGCCGACCATCCAGACGATGAAGATATGGGTGTTCGAGGCATAGGTCTGGCTGCGCTTGGTCAGCACCCGCAGGATCTTGTTGTCGAGTTTGATGCGGATCTCGACGAGGTTCGAGTTGCCGACCGTGTCGATCCAGAAAGGCCGATGGATCTCGTCGGTGATCTCGTCGCTGAGGATGCCGTCGAGGATCGAGAAGAACGGCTTGACGCGCGGTGGCGGCAGATCGCCGTCCGGCTCGATCGAGATCTGCAGGCTGAGCTGGTCGCGGGCGATGCGGATGATCTCGCTATAATCCGAATTCTGCGGATAGGTCTCGATGATCTCGATGATCGCGGCGATGTCACGGGTGACCGCAAGCGACAGCCGCTCCGTCACCATTTGCCAGTGGCGCTCCATGAAAACGGCGGCGACGACGGATTGCAAGAGCACCATCGGAATGATGATGATCAGCAACGAACGTGCGTAAAGTCCGGTCGGCAGCCGCCGGCGCAGCCAGCGGACGATCGAGCGCCAGCCCGGCGCAGAAGTGCGGTCTTCCCGCCGCAAACTGTCGATCGTCACCATCAGCGCCGGTCCCGAACCTTGAGTTTAGTCGATGCTCAGCCTGTATCCGATGCCGCGCACGGTCTGCAGCCAGACGGGATTGGCGGGATCGTCCTCGATCTTACGCCTCAGCCGGTTGATCTGCACGTCGATCGTCCGCTCGCCGACTTCCGTATCGTTGCCGATCAGTTCATGGCGGGGGATCGTATCGCCGGCGCGCCGCGCAAAGAGCAGCATGATCTCCTGCTCGCGGTCGGTGAGCCGGATCACCTCGCTGGCTTTCTTCAGCTCCTTGCGGGTCAGCGAGAAGGTGTAGGGGCCGAACATCACCTGTTCGATCTTCGGTCCCTCGCCGCCGGCGTTACGGCGCAGGATGTTGTTGATACGCAGCACCAGTTCGCGCGGGTCGAAGGGCTTGGAAAGATAGTCGTCGGCGCCTGCCTCGAGGCCTTCGATACGGTTGCCCGATTCTGCCAGCGCCGTCAGCATGATGATCGGAACGTTCTTGATGGCGCGAAGCCCGCGGGTGACGTCGATGCCGGATTCGCCGGGCATCATCACATCCATGATGATCAGGTCGAAGTCGAGACCCGCAAGCTTGCGCTGCGCCTCGGCGCCGTCGGCGGCGACGGTGACGCGGAAACCGTTCTCGGCGAGATAACGATTGAGCAGCGCGCGGATGCGGGAGTCGTCATCGACCACCAGCAAGTGCGCCGCATCGTCGGAAATATCTGTCTTGACCGCCATTCAATCCGCCTTCTGTCTGTCCCGCATGCCGCTAAGGAAAGCTTTTACGCCCTCCCGCACCTCCGCAGAAGCCCCTTCGAATGCCCGCTCAATGCGGCGCGATTGCGGCTCGGCAAGGGCAAGCGCCAGCTCTCGTCCCGATTTCGTCGGATAGAGCTTGCGCTGCCGCCGGTCCTCAGGACCTGCCACCTGGCGAATATAGCCTGAATCGATCAGCTGTTTCAGCACCCTTGCAAGGCTCTGCTTGGTGATCTTCAGCGTTTCGAGAAGATCGGCTACCGTCATGCCGGGGTTGCGGTTGACGAAATGCACGACGCGATGATGCGCCCGGCCGAAGCCACTCTTTTCGAGGATAGCGTCAGGATCGGAAACGAAGTCGCGATAGGCGAAGAAGAACAGCTCGATGATCTCGAAATCGATGATCTCAGTATCTTCCATCGGCGTGGCCAGCGGCTCTGGCTTGCCTGCTTTCGGGCCGGTCTGTCGTGACACTCGGCATTCCCTTCTTTTTCCGCGCACTGTCGGAAACTTTCGCGAAGATATGTCAGCTTTATTGACATAAATTTGCTTCGCTTAGCTTTCCGCGAACACTGCGGAAGCCCCGCACGGTTTCTCGTTTCCCTGGCATTTCCCCGGAAACCAAGGCCGTCCGGCACTCCGACGCAATACGCGATTTCCCTTTGTGTCTGTGGATAAAACGTAATGGGGACAACAATCAACAGGCATGGCGCGTGAAGCCCCGGAGGAGCTTGGGGATGGGTTCGGTTCCTTTCGACCGGTTGGGCGGCGAAATAAGGTTCAACGGCGAGTTCGTCGCCTGGAAAGACGCCAAGATTCCGTGCTGACCAACAGCACGCCCCCGAAGCCAAGGGCTACGCCGATGCGATGATGCTAGATTATCGCGGTCAGGTCGCCGAAGCGACCGGCGCCAACATCTTCTTCATCAGGACGGCGTTATTCACACGCCGACCCCGGATTGCTTCATGACGGCATCGGCAGCCAGATCGTCATCGAACTCGCCAAACATCGCGGAATCGAGGTGATGAAACGCGCAATCCTGCCGGAAGAGCTTCCCGGCTTCAGCGAGTGTTCCTCGCCGGCTCGGCTGCGGAAGTGACTCCGGCTTCCGAAATCGGCCCATATCGCTTCAAGCCGTCGATGATCTGCGAAAGGCCGATGAACGACTAGATGAAGGAAGTCTATCCGGCGGCGATCGCCGCCGAAGGCCCTCACGCAATCGATCCGTCGGGCCTCTATCTATGCGCCCGTGCCATGACCAGCCCGGCGAGCGTCGAGAGAATGCCGCCGCCGATCAGGCCGCCGATGCCGTCGGCGATCAGGCCGGCTATAGCCGCTTCCCCACCGACCATGCTGAGCAGCATACCGCCGGCAACGCCGCCGATCGCACCGGCGATCGTACGGGCAACGACGTTGATCGCCTGCTGCTTCAAAGCGGCGCTCGCGGCGTTGCCGCCGATTGCACCGGCAATCAATTGTGTGATGAGCGGAAGTAGGGCTTCCATGATTTCCTCCTCTGGCGATCTCCCCGATCGCCGATCCATGCCGAACCTTCGGCATATTAGTATTTTATCATATTTTGGAGGAAAGCGTTAAGAAAAATCAACCGATGCGGGATTAAGGCAGGGAGAAGCGCCCCGGAACGAGGCGGTCCGATGTCCGCCTCGCCTCAGTTTCTGTCGATCACGTCATTGATAGACGTAGACGATCCGGCGCGTACCGGGTCGACCAGCACCGGTCGATCGTTGATCCTGGTATAGCGGTACTCGTAGTCGGGAATCGTCTGGAAGGTGACATTGTCAGGCACTTCCGCGCCGACGACGACGTCACCGCCGAGCTGCACTGTCTGGCCCGGATTGGTTTCGATATAAGTGCGGACCGTCTCCGGCGGGGTGATGGTCTCGACCGCTCCGACGGGGCCGAGCAACTCGTCGCCCGGCGCCGGCTGCGGATCGGCCGGAACGACACTCGCGGTCGACTCGTAAGTCACGCTGGGAACGCCGATCTCGGCGCGGTGCTGTTCGACGATGACAGAGCTGCCGCCATGATCGACCTGCAGATAATCGGCATAGACCCAGCCGCGCATGCCGTTGACGTCGACGCGGCACCAGCGGCTGCCTTCGATGCAGCCATCAAGCACCGCGGTCGAACCGCGGGTAGCAAGGCCGACCGTCGGATATTGCGGCCCCGGGCCGGCGCGAACGTTGAGATCATTGACCGTCGTGGCCATCATCTCCGCCTGCGCAAGACCACCGCTTGCCAGGAGCACGGCTCCAGCCAACAGAATGTTTCTCTTCAAGGTCATGTGAGCGTCTCCTTGGTTTCGATGGGCTGACAACGCACGGGGTTCCACGATGTTCCCCGGCACTCCGCCCAGCGAAACACCGCTTGCGGGAGATTTCGTCCAAGTCTCTTGAAGAATTGAGCAAAATTCGATTTTTACACTCTACGGCAATAGCGAAGAGAGGCATAAACTCTTGTTGCAGTCCGTCTTTTTGCCGTGAGGCAGGCCGCCATGGCGGAAGATTCCGGCTGTCCTTGCCGCGGTTTCGGACTATACCCGAAGCAGCAGAGATACCAAGCGAGGCACTTATGGGCATGCTCCAGGCCGGCATCATTCCGGTGACACCCTTCCAGCAGAACTGCACCATCTTCTTCGATCCCGATACCAAGGAAGGCGTCGTCGTCGATCCCGGTGGTGACGTGCCGCTCATCCTGCAGGCGATTGCCCAGAACGGTCTGACCATCAAGGAAATCTGGCTGACTCACGGCCATCTCGACCACGCGGGCGGCGCCAGTGAATTGAAGGAAGCCCTCGGCATCGACGTGGTTGGCCCGCATCAGGACGACCTGCCGCTGCTGCAGCGGATCGAAACCCAGGCTGAAAAATACGGCATATCAGGATTGCGCGACGTCGTGCCCGACCGCTGGCTGAAGGACGGCGACAAGATCTCTTTCGGCGCCCATGAGTTCGAAGTCTATCACACGCCTGGCCATGCCCCCGGCCACGTCATCTATTTCAACCGTGCGCAGAATTTCGCTCATCTCGGCGACGTACTTTTCAACGGCTCGATCGGCCGCACCGATCTGCCCGGCGGCAATCATCAGCAGCTTCTTGATTCGATCCGCGACAAGGTCTTGCCGCTCGGCGACGACGTCGGCTTCATCTGCGGCCACGGCTCCGGCAGCCGCATCGGCGACGAGCGGCGAAGCAATCCATTCCTGCAGGAGATCAGGCCTCGTGGAGGATCCGATGCGACCACCTCAGGCGAAGCCCCGAACAACTAATGCATGTCGCCCAAAGTGCGCAGCGTTTTTTGGGCGACATGCATAAAACTTGAAACGCGTCGCCTGAATCAGAGTCGACGCGACACGTTTTAACTGTGAGCTCGCGCTCACATCATCTTTCGGCCGTTTGGCACCGACTGTTCGACCGCAGCAAGCACGATCGCACCGTTCTCGTCCTCGAAACCCAGCGTCAGCACTTCCGAGCGGAACGGCCCGATCTGGCGCGGCGGGAAATTGACGACGCCGAGCACCTGCCGGCCGATCAGGCTTTCCGGCATATAATGCACGGTGATCTGCGCGGAGGATTTTTTAATGCCGATGTCAGGACCGAAATCGATCAGGAGTTTGAATGCCGGCTTGCGCGCCTCCGGAAAGGGACTGGCTTCGATAATCGTGCCGACGCGGATATCGACACGCTCGAAATCGGCGTAGGTGATCTCGTCGGCCATATGGTCTCCGTCAGCCAGCCAGTTCCTCGGCCCGCTTGCGCGCCGCCGCAAGGGCTGCGTCGAATAAGGGCTGCATGCCGTCTTCGGCCATCAGCACGGCGAGCGCCGCCGCCGTGGTGCCGCCGGGAGAGGTCACATTCTCGCGCAGCCGCGAAGCGTCGTCGGGGGACTGGTGCATGAGTTCACCAGCCCCCGCGACTGTTTCCCGCGCAAGACGCATGGCGAGGTCCGCCTGCAGGCCGAGTTTACGGCCTGCCTCCGCCATACATTCGACGAGATAGTATACATAAGCCGGACCGCTGCCCGAAAGCGCCGTCACGGCATCGATATCGGCTTCCGCCGGCACCCATTCGACCGGCCCCGAGACGCTGAGAAGCGAATGGACGCGTTCGCGCTGCGGATCGCCGACCCGTGAATTCGCAAAAGCGCCGGTGACACCGCGCCCGACCATGGCTGGCGTGTTCGGCATGGCCCGCACCATGGCGGCCTTGCCAAGATGTTTCTCGAGGAAATCGAGCGTCTTGCCCGCTGCGACCGAGACGACGACCGTATCCGGCCCGACGGCGCTCTTCACCGCCGGCAGCACCATCTCCATCACCTGCGGCTTGACCGCGAGGAACAGCACGCTTGCCTTCAAATCCGCAGGAAGCGCGGTCAGATGGGTCGCGCCAGCCTCGCTGATCGTCGAAAGCATGGCCGGCGACGGGCCGGGATCGACAACGATAACGGCCGAGCCCGGAACGCCGCTTTTCAGCCAGCCGGATAGCATCGCCCCGCCCATGTTTCCGGCACCGATCAGAACGACGGGATGTGTCGAGGAAAAAGGGGTCGTCGGCATCCTATGCCTCGCCGACCGTTTCAAACAGCACGGCTTCCATCGCCTTCGTCGCTTCCATGCCGGACCAGACGACGAACTGGAATGCCTGGAAATAGGCTTCGCAGGTATCGAGCGCGCTGGAAAGCAGCACCTCCACCTGGCGATTGGTAGGCTCCGCACCGCCGGCAAGCAGCAGCGATTGGCGGAAAATGACGACATCTTCCTGGCGCCAGAGGTCGAAATGACCCATCAGCACCTGCCCGTTGATCGCCGAGAGCAGCTTGACCACCTCGTTGACCCTGATGTCGGGAACTTTGATATCGAAGGCGCAGCCAAGATGCAGCGCCTCGAATTCCTCCATCCAGGAGAAGGAGACGTGGTAGTCCGTCCAGCGGCCCTCGACCGTCATCGCGATCTCGTCCTCGCCGGACCGTTCGAACGACCAGTCGTTGTTGGAGGCAACGTACTCGATCATATCGACCGGGTTCGACTGACGCTCGACTTCCAATTCCATCAGGTTCATGCAGCACCTTCTTGACCGGAACGAATGCGACCTAACTTGGTGTACGAACACAAGTAAAGACACACGCAAAATACCGGAACCACCACTCGGATGATCGTTGAACCGCTGCCAGACTTAACGCAGATAACCTGCCCGGAGCTTACCAAGTCGCTTCGAATCATCATTTAAAATCAGTGTATAGCGCCCCTTGCCCCCTGCCAGCCCCCCGAACGGAAAATAGGACCGGCCACTGTGGAAAGGCTCTTCGAAATTCAATTCAGAAGGGAGAATAAGCGACTCTGCGAATTGGCTTTTTTGGCAGTGTCCACAGGTGGAAAACTCACCTGGTTTTTTTACGGAAGATGCGGCGTGTGGCATGAAGGCAACGCCGCATCTGTGTCTTATCGGGACTTTAAGCGCCCTCGCCGGCAAGCTTCGCCTCGAGCGCTGCGATGCGGGCGGCAAACGCCTCGTTCTCGTCGCGTGCCTTGATCGCCATCTCGCGCACGGCCTCGAACTCCTCGCGCTTGACGACGTCCATGCTGTTCAGCCAACGCTCGGCCTGGGCGTTGAAGGCGGTTTCGATCTCCTTGCGGACGCCCTGGGCGGCACCGGCCGCATCGGTCATCAGCTTGGCGAATTCGTCCATGATGCGGTTCGTTCCGGTCGTCATGGCGTTTTTCTCCCTTGGCATGAGGTGAATTCAGCCCTTCAGGGCCTCGAGGATTGAGGTAGGGCTTCGCCATCGACGATGCAAGCGCTTTACACTGGATAAGCTTGCCGGAACCGCCCGGGAACGGGCCATCACGAACAATGGACTTGACCGTCCGGGATCGCAGCGGCATGTTCCGCGCAACTCAACGGGTGGAAAACCTTGCCGACAGCAGCCGATCTCCTTGCCATCATGCCTTTCCCGGATATCGATCCGATCGCCTTTTCGATCGGTCCGCTGGCGATTCACTGGTACGGTCTCGCTTACGTCGCCGGCATCCTGCTCGGCTGGGCCTATGCGCGCCGCATCGCCGCCAATGACAGTCTCTGGCCCAGCAACGTCTCGCCCATATCAAAGACGCAGCTCGACGATTTCATCGTCTGGGCAGCCCTTGGCGTCGTCCTAGGGGGTCGTCTCGGCTATATTTTCTTCTATGATCTCCCCGCCGTCCTGCGCAGTCCCGTCCGTGCGCTGGAGATCTGGAACGGCGGCATGTCCTTCCACGGCGGTCTGACCGGCACGACGATCGCGATGATCCTCTTTGCCCGCCGCAACGCCATCCCGGTCTGGAGCCTGTTCGACATCGTCGCCGCCGTCGTTCCCTTCGGCCTGTTCTTCGGCCGCATCGCCAATTTCATCAATGGCGAACTGTGGGGCCGGTTGACCGACGTGCCCTGGGCCGTGGTCTTCCCGACCGGCGGTCCCTTCGCCCGCCATCCGAGCCAGCTTTACGAAGCCGGCCTCGAAGGCATCGTTCTGCTCCTGGTGCTGGCCGCCTTCGTCTATGGCTTGCGCGCGCTGAAAAGCCCCGGCTTCGTTACAGGCGTCTTCGTCTGCGGTTATGCGCTGTCGCGCATCTTCGTCGAATTCTTCCGCGAGCCTGATGCCCAGCTCGGTTACCTCCTCGGCACGAATTGGCTGACCATGGGCATGGTGCTCTCCTCCCCGATGATCCTGCTTGGCCTCTGGGCGATCCTGCGGGCCCGCCGCCAGGCTGCGCTGCAGCTCTGAGAAACGGCAGGACGCGCGACATGACCACCGCTCTCGGCGAAAAGATCAAGGCCATTATCCAGGCCAACGGCCCGATCAGCGTCACCGATTATTTCTCGCTCTGCCTGGCAGACCCCGAACACGGCTATTATCGCACCCGCGAGCCCTTCGGCCGTTCCGGTGATTTCGTCACCGCGCCCGAGGTCAGCCAGATTTTCGGCGAGATGATCGGCGTCTTCATCGTCCATGCGTGGCAGCGCCACGACACACCGACGGGCGTCCGCCTTGTCGAGATAGGCCCCGGCCGCGGCACCATGATGGCCGACATGCTGCGCGTCATCTCCCGCATCGCTCCACCGCTTTTCGACGCGATGACCGTGCATCTCGTCGAAACCAGCGAGCGGCTGCGCGACATCCAGAGCCAGACGCTCGAACCCCACGGCGACAAGATCAGCTGGCACGACGGCTTCGACGAAGTGCCGCCCGGCTTCACGCTGATTGCCGCCAACGAACTTTTCGATGCCATCCCGATCCGCCAGTTCGTCCGCATGCCGACGGGGTTCCGCGAGCGCATGGTCGGCATCGACGCCGATGGCGAGCTGACTTTCGCCGCCGGCGTCGCCGGCCTCGATCCCACCTTGCTGCCCGAACCGGTGCAGAACGTGCCGGTCGGCACCCTATTTGAGATCTCGCCTGCCCGCCAGGCGGTGATGATGGCGATCTGTGAGCGGCTGCGCGCCTTCGGCGGCACGGCGCTTGCGATCGACTACGGCCATCTCGTCACCGGCTTCGGCGATACGCTGCAGGCCGTGCGCATGCATGAATTCGACCCGCCGCTCGCCCATCCCGGCGAAGCCGATCTGACGAGCCATGTCGACTTCCAGCAGCTCGCCGAAACGGCGCTAGCCGCCGGCCTTCATCTGAACGGCGCCCTGCATCAGGGTGATTTTCTGACCGGCCTTGGCATCCTCGAGCGCGCAACCGCCCTTGGCCGCGATCGCGAACCGCAAACCCAGCAGGTCATCCAGGCGGCGGTCGAAAGGCTCGCCGGTGCCGGTGAAGGCCGCATGGGCGAACTCTTCAAGGTGATGGCGGTCTCCTATCCCGCCCTCGATCTCATGCCCTTTCGTCCGGTGGATTGACACGGCCCACGCGGCTGGTTCAACATCCGCCTGAAACAAGAACTTGAAGCGCGCCGCATATGCGATGCGCTTGGGATGATAACAAACACCTTAAAAAACCCCGGAATCACAGATGCAGGACGCGGCCTCTCCCGCACCGATCGAAAGCGCGCTGCTGAACGAAGCGGCGGGCACCACGATCCGGCACGGTTATTTCACTCGGGCCGGCGGCGTTTCCGAAGGGCTGTATCGTGGCCTCAATGTCGGTCTCGGCTCCAGCGACGAACGCGACAAGGTCCTGGAAAACCGCCGTCGCGTCGCCGCCTGGTTCGGCTTGCCGGTCGAGCGGCTGGCAACCGTGCATCAGGTCCATTCCCCCGATGTCGTGACGATCGGCGCCGATTACGACGGCGGGCGCCCCGACGCGGATGCGATGGTAACGCGCACCCCCGGCATTGCGCTTGGTGTGCTCGCCGCCGATTGCGGACCCATCCTGTTTGCCGACCCTGACAATCGCGTCATCGGCGCTGCCCACGCCGGCTGGAAGGGCGCGCTCACAGGCGTGCTCGAAAACACCATTGCCGCCATGGAGGCACTGGGTGCGGACCGCGCTCGCATCGTCGCTTGCCTCGGCCCCTCGATCAGCCAGGCGAGCTATGAGGTCGGCCCTGAGTTCGTCGAGCGTTTCGTCGCCGAAAACCCGGAGGACGAGCGCTTTTTCGTGCCTTCCGCAACGCCCGGCCACGCCATGTTCGACCTGCCGGCGCTGACGGTCGACCGGTTGACGAAAGCCGGCGTGCGTGCCGAAAGCCTCGGCCTCTGCACCTATCCGGACAATGAGCGCTTCTTTTCCTACCGCAGGACGACACATCGCAAGGAGCCGGATTACGGCCGCCAGATTTCCGCGATATCAATCAGGGAGACTTGAGCAGAATGGCACTGCATTTCGAAAAGGCCGAATTCGCAAGCCGGCTTGCGCGCCTCACCGAGAAGATGAAGGAAGAAAAGCTCGACGCCTTGCTGCTCTTCGCCCAGGAAAGCATGTACTGGCTGACCGGCTACGACACCTTCGGCTACTGCTTCTTCCAGACGCTGGTCGTCAAGAGCGACGGCACCATGGCGCTGATCACCCGCTCGGCCGATCTTCGCCAGGCCAGGCATACCTCGATCCTCGAGGACATCCATATCTGGGTCGACCGGGTCAATGCCGACCCGACGCTCGACCTGAAGAATCTGCTGGTCGAGATGGACCTTCTCGGCGCCCGCATCGGTGTCGAATATGATACGCACGGCATGACCGGCCGCGTCGCCCGGCTACTCGACGCGCAATTGACCACCTTCGGCCAGATCGTCGACGCCTCCTACCTCGTCAGCCGCCTTCGCCTGATCAAAAGCCCGACCGAGGTCGCCTATGTCGAGCGCGCCGCCGTTCTCGCCGACGATGCGCTCGATGCCGCGATCCGGCTGACAAAACCCGGCGCCGACGAGGCCGATATCCTCGCCGCCATGCAGGGCGCGATCTTTTCCGGCGGCGGCGACTACCCGGCCAACGAGTTCATCATCGGCTCCGGTGCCGACGCCCTGCTTTGCCGTTACAAGGCCGGCCGCCGCAAGCTCGACGCCAACGACCAGCTGACGCTCGAATGGGCCGGCGCCTATGCCCATTACCATGCCGCCATGATGCGCACGATCGTCATCGGCGAGCCGACGCATCGCCACCGCGAGCTTTACAACGCCTGCCGCGAAACCATCGAGGCGATCGAGACCGTGCTCAAGCCCGGCCAGACCTTCGGCGATGTCTTCGACATGCATGCCAGGATCATCGACGAGCGCGGCCTGGCCCGCCACCGGCTGAATGCCTGCGGGTATTCGCTCGGCGCCCGCTTCTCGCCGTCCTGGATGGAGCATCAGATGTTCCATGTCGGCAATCCGCAGCCGATCGAGCCGAACATGTCGCTCTTCGTGCACATGATCATCGCCGATTCCGATACGGGCACGGCGATGACGCTCGGCCAGACCTATCTGACGACTGCGGATGCGCCGCGCGCGCTATCCCGCCATCCGCTCGATTTCATTGGGCTCTGACCGGTGAGAATCCGGAATTGACAGACGACCGTCCCCACCCGCATACATTCGGGTGGGGCTGATTGCGATTGCGGGAAGGACAGACCAAGGGATGACGCGAGCTGCGATTGTGCCCACGCTCCTGTTCGTCACGGCTCTACTGACAGCCTGCAACACGACCGATGCGCTGACGCCGCAGGTCGATATCGGCAATTCCGCCGGGGGCGCCCCGTCAAGCCCGGTGACGCAGAGCGAAGCCGAGCGTTTGGCGGGCACCCGCCAGCCGCGTTTTTCGGGAAGCTCGCAGCAGGGCGGCTATCATCCAGCCTATGATCAGTCGCAGCGGGCCTATCGACCCGGCACCGGCGCGGCGCCGACGACGATGCAGGAACAGGCAGACGCCCTGTCGAGAAGCGGCTCCTCACCGGCCGCCTCTGCCCCGATCGACGGACAATCGCTGCCCCCGCCGGCGACCGGTGGTGAGCTTGCCGCACAGCCGGCTCCGCCGGCCGAGGCGCAACAGCCGCAGCGGACCGCCGCCCTCCCCCCCAGTTCCTCCTCCGCCCGCGGCAATACCGTGCGCTTCCTGCCGATCATCGGCGCGCCGGTGCAGGCCGTGACACCGCTCTCGCGCCAGCTCGGCTCCGAGGCGCGGGCGCAAGGCCTCTCCATCAAGAGCTCGACCGATGCGAGCAGCGATTACATCCTCAAAGGCTATCTCTCCGCCTTCAGCGATGAAGGCAAGGTCACCGTGGTCTATGTCTGGGACATTCTCGACAATGGCGGCGCACGCCTGCACCGCATCCAGGGGCAGGAAAGCGTGCCGGCGGCCGCAGCCGACCCCTGGGCGGGCGTTCCAGCCTCGGTGATGCAGCAGATCGGCTCGAAAACCATCGCCGAATTCACCTCTTGGCGGCAGACTCAGGGCGGTTAGTCACAAACTTTTTGCAAATATGAAAGTCTGTGGCGCCTTTGCCCTTGCATTCACGGGGAAGCTGACTAATAAGCGCGGCTATCAGCGCATAACAGGCGGACCAAAATGAAGGTTTTCGCAGGCAATTCGAACCGGCAACTCGCCGAAGCGATCTGCAACTATCTCAATGTTCCCTTGGGGAGAGCCAGTGTCCGAAGGTTTGCCGATCAGGAAATCTTCGTGGAAATCCAGGAGAATGTGCGCGGTGAGGACGTTTTCCTCGTGCAGCCGACCGCTTTTCCTGCCAACGACCACCTGATGGAACTGCTGATCATGATCGACGCGATGCGTCGGTCCTCAGCCCGCCGCATCACGGCTGTCCTTCCCTATTTCGGTTATGCCCGCCAGGACCGCCGTGCCTCCGGCCGCACGCCGATCTCCGCCAAGCTGGTCGCAAACCTCATTACCGAAGCCGGCGCCGACCGCGTCATGACGCTCGATCTCCACGCAGGTCAGATCCAGGGCTTCTTCGATATACCCACAGACAATCTCTTCGCCCTGCCCGTGCTGACGCGCGACATCAAGAGCCACTACGACCTCAGCAACGTCGTGGTCGTCTCGCCTGACGTCGGCGGTGTGGTTCGCGCCCGCGCGCTTGCCAAGCGGCTGGACTGTCTTCTGGCCATCGTCGACAAGCGTCGCGATCGGCCGGGTGAATCCGAAGTGATGAACATCATCGGCGACATCGCCGGCAAGGACTGCCTGCTGATCGACGACATCGTCGATTCCGGAGGCACGCTCTGCAACGCTGCCGACGCGATGCTGGCCCAGGGCGCATCCAGCGTCACCGCCTACATCACCCACGGCGTCCTCTCAGGCGGCGCGGTCACTCGCGTCACTTCCTCGAAGCTGCGCGAACTCGTCATCACGGATTCGATCCAGCCGACCACGGCCGTGCTCTCGGCACACAATATCCGCATTGTGACGACGGCGCCGCTGATCGGCGAAGCCATCAGCCGAACGGCCCAGGAAGAGTCCGTCTCCAGCCTCTTCGATTAAAAGGAGCCGGCATTCGACCGGCTCTTTTAAATTCTGCATCAGATGGAGCAAGCGATTACCGGGCATGCTCTCCAAGGCGCAAAAAAGCCGGCACAAGGCCGGCTTCCTTTCATCTCTAATCCCAATTGATAAGGCTCAAGGCTGCTGCGGCGGCGCAGTTACCGAGTCCTCCCCCTGATCCGGTTCCTGCTCCTGGTCTGGCTCCAGTCCCTGAACTTGATCTTGATCCGGACCATCCGGCCCCTTGATCTGCTGGCCGTTGACGGCGATTGCGCCGTCGCGGCTGATGCTGATGTCCCAGCGCGAGCGGCCATCCGCATCGGTCTTGGCGAAACCCTTCACCATCATGATGCCGAAGGAGACCTGGTTGAGATCGGGGTCCGTCTTGGCAAGCTCCTGAACAGCGGCAATCGTCTTGTCGAGATCACGGGCAAGGATGGTCGCCTCCATCGAATAGTCCTTTTCGGTGTCGACCCGCCCCTCGATCTTGCCGGTCATATCGAGGTCGTAGACATCGGACTTGGCGCTGACCTTCGGAAACTCGACGGCGAGCCGGCCGTCGCGGAAGAGCTTCTTCGCCATCTCCTCGCCGCTCGTCTCAGGCGCTTCGGCGCTGCTGAAATCCACCGCCATGAAAGCGTCGCCGAATGTGGCGAAATCCAGATTCGGCATGGCCAGTTGCAGCTCGAAGCTGGTCGGCACGAAAGTAGAATAGCTTGCCGGCATCAGCGGGCTGTCGAGGCTGATATCTTGCGCATTGATGCCGAAGCCGAAACGCATGGCGTCGCTCGGCCCGTCGACAGCCACGTTGTAACCGAATGCCTTGACGCCGCCATTGCCCATCTGGCTGCTGATGGTCAGATTATTGACCCCGATCGTCTCGCTGAACGAGGCAAGAATCGGGAAGGCTTGCTTGAGCATTCCCTTTATCTTGTCGCTGTTTTCGGGGCTCAGTTCCTTCTCCTCGAGGTGGTCGAGAACGAAAAGGACGATCTCGCGGATTTGCTTGGCCGGCAGGCCGTTCACCTTGGCATCGAAATCGATCGAATCGGCCCGGATTTCAACGGGCGGCATTTGCAGGCCGGAAACCTGCTCGACGAAAGTGGACATCGAGCCGCTGCCCGCAAAATCGATACGCCCGTTGCCGCCCGCGCTGTCCGTCGAACTCAGCTTTTGGTCGATCGAGGCGATGCTGGCATGGACTTCCTCGGTGTCAGACTTGCTGGTGACCTTGATATCCTTGCCGGTGAAGGTGCCGGAGCGCAGATAGCTGATCGCCGGGTCGAAGACGCCGGTGTAGACAAGCGAGGCAATGGAATAGGAAAAATCCGTCGGCTTCTGGTCGGGGCCTTTGAAATGACCGGAAACGTTGAGGTTATTGTCACCCTCGATGTTCCAGAGCCCGCTGTCGAGCGGCGTGGCGAACATCGAGAATGGCGTCAGCCCGTTGATCACGAATGTCGCCGGATCGGCTTTGGCAAGCAGCTTCGCCAGATCGTAAATGATCTCGTATCGCGCCCCCGCCGGATTGACGGTGATCATACCGCTCTTCGCCATATCCCCGGGAAGCAGCTTCGTCAGCGTCTCCTTGACCGCATTGGCGCCATCCTGATTGATCTCGACACCCTGGGCCGTGGTGACAAGGCAAAGTGCCAGCAAGCTCGTTGCCGTGACAAGTTTGAGACGCATAGTCCGATTTCTCCTCAGCCGCTTTTTTGAATGCGGGCCATCCAAAGATGCGAAGCGCGTCGATGTCAACCTCAGCTGGGGAGGAGAATGGCAATTTTGCCGTTCATACGCCCACGCATTTCGGACGGGCGAGAACACCGCCCCTCGTATGCGGCATTCGGCTCACCGTTGACGATCGACGCGATGCTCGAATGCGGTCTCGGCTTGTCGAAGTGTATATATCACCGGAAACGGCCCGAATCCGCAACTTGCGTTTCCGATCGACTTATAATATAGGCCACCGGTCCGTGTAGACACCCTTGGAGGCAACGCGGATGAGGTCGGGTCATACCGCCTCCGGTTCGTCGGAACACGGCTTTTGCCCGCCGCCGAACTCTCCAAATAACCTCGAAAGGAATAGCCATGAGCCAGGAAACTTACGAGCTCAAGGCCGAGGCGCGCGAACGGGTTGGTAAGGGGTCCGCCCGTGAACTTCGCCGCAACGGTTTGATTCCCGCTGTCATCTATGGTGACAAGCAGGCCCCCATTGCCATCGCTCTCAACACCAATGAGGTGACGAAGCGCATTCACGCCGGTGGTTTCATGACCACCGTGGCGACGATCGACGTCGACGGCAAGAAGCACAAGGTTCTGCCGAAGGACTACCAGCTCGATCCGGTCCGTGACTTCACGATGCATGTCGATTTCCTGCGCGTCTCCGGCAACACCCAGGTGACCGTCGAAATCCCTGTTCACTTCATCAACGAAGAGAAGTCCCCGGGCCTCAAGGTCGGCGGCGTTCTGAACATCGTTCGCCATGAAGTCGAAGTTCATTGCCCGGCCGATGCGATCCCTGAGTTCTTTAACATTGACCTCAGCGGCAAGAAGATCGGTGACAGCATCCATATCGCGGAAGTCACCCTGCCGAAGGGCGTCACCCCGGTCATCGACCGCGACTTCACGATCGCGACGATTATCGCTCCGGCTGCCGGCATCGACGAGAGCGCCGAGGAAGGCGAAGCCGAAGCCTGATCGCTTCGACCAATTTGTAAAGCATATGGCCCGCTTTCCCCTGGAAAGCGGGCTTTTCATTGCCCGGCAACTGCCCCGTTTCAGCAACATTTAACAAATTCGTGGAAGCATGCTTCGTCAGCTGCGAAGAAGCCCGCCTTGACGCGCGACAGGAAATATGGCCGGCCTGGGGAGTAGACGGAACCATGAACAATTCCGTTGAGAACAGATTTTTTGCGATAGTTTGCGGAGCGCTGCTTGTTTTTGTCGCTCCCCTCTTTGTTCTCTTCCTCTTTCTTTCCTCGGAACGGGCCGACAAGGAAATACGCGACCATATCTCCGTTCTTCTTGTCGCCAATGCCCAGGCGCTGGCCAAACCGCTGTGGGACCTCGATGAGGACAGCGTTACCCAGATCAGCGCGACGGTCGTTTCCCAGGGTGCCATCGTCAAGGTCGAAGTGCGTGACCAGTCAGGCCAGCTCGACGTCAGCCAGTCCACCATCCCGCGCTCCTTCGACGGCAAGCTGGTGCAGGTGTCGCGCGCCATCATCTACAACACCGTCGACGGTCCGAAAAATCTCGGCAGCATCAGCGTCTATTATCCCGCCCTCGGCCTGTTTTCCGGCCTGAAGCAGGAAGAGGTCGTCTTCATCTCGATCTTCATCTTCGCGGTGCTGACCGTTTTCGGCACGGCGCTGATCGGCAACCGCTTCTTCGTCATCCAGCCGCTGATGCGGCTGACGGCGGCAATCGAGGCCACCCGCCAGCTGGGCTCCCGCCATCATGTCGACTGGCAGTCGAACGACGAGATGGGACGGCTTGCCCATAGCTTCAACGAGATGCAGACCAAGCTCGAAAGCGAGGAAAAGGAGCTGAAGCTCGCCCACCGCCGCGCCACCGACATCTACAATCTAACCCCCGCCATGCTCTTCTCGCTCGACGAGGAAGACCGCATCACCGCCGTCAGCGATTATTGGCTGCTTGCCACAGGTTATCATCGCGCCGCCGTCATCGGCCGCAACTTCGCCGATCTCGTCACCCCCAAGACCCGCGACAAATTCGTCAAGCGCCGCCAGGCCGAAAGCGGCATGACCGTCACCGTCAAGTTCGTTTGCCTGGATGGCCGCACCATGGACGTCCTCATCATGGAATCGGAGGCGGGAGCCGGCGCTCAAGACCGCCTCTCGCTATCGGTCATGACCGATGTCACCGAACTCAAGGCCTCCGAGGACCGCAACCACCGCCAGGCAATCACCGATCACCTGACCGGGCTTCTCAATCGCCAGGGCTTCGAAGCGGTCCTCGACAACAAGATCGCCGCCGCCGACGCCGCCGGCCAAGAACTCGCCTGTCTTTTCGTCGATCTCGACCGCTTCAAGTGGATCAACGACAATATGGGCCATGCCGCCGGTGACATGGCGCTGATCGAGCTCGTCGAGCGCCTGAAGACCCATCTTGCCCCCTCCGACGAGGCGGCCCGTCTCGGCGGCGACGAATTTGCCATCCTGCTGCCGGCAAAGGACGCCGAAAACCGCGCCAAGGTGATGTGTGAGCAGATCGCCTCGATCTTCGAAACGCCGTTCGCCCCCGACATGCATCTGAGCGCTTCCGTCGGCATCGCCATCTATCCGCATCATGCCGCAACCGCGGCCGAACTGCTGCAAAAATCCGACATGGCGATGTATGCCAAGAAGCGCGACGGCAAGAACGGCGCGCAGCTCTTCGACAATGCCATGCTCGACCGCGCCCGCAGCCGCGCCGAAATCGAGGCCAATATCGAAGCCGGCCTTGTCGACAACTGGTTCGAGGCCTTCCTGCAGCCGATCGTCAACCTGAACGGCCGCGGGATTGCCGGTTTCGAGGCACTGATGCGCCTCAACCATCCGCAGAAGGGCTTGATTTCGCCGGCCGAGATCGTCAGCGTCGCCGAGGAGACGGCAAAGATCGTCCGAGTCGGCAACGTCATCATGGAAAAGGCGATCGCCAACCTCGCGAAAATTTCCCACATATCAGGCATGCAGGATACCTATCTCGCCATCAACTTCTCGCCGCTGCAGTTCGAGCCGGCGCTTCCGGCCCGTCTTGCCGCTATCGTCGGTCGCCACGGCATCCGCCCCGAGCGCATCGTCGTCGAGATCACCGAAGCCGTGCTGATGCACGACAATCCTCAGATTCGCATGATCGTCACGGAGCTTCGTCGTTTCGGCTGCCGCATCGCGCTTGACGATTTCGGCACGGGCTATTCGTCGCTGAGCTACCTCAACCGCTTCCCCGTCGACATCATCAAGATCGACCAGTCCTTCACCCGCGCGATCAACGACGGCGACGACGACATGCGTCAGAAGAGCCGCATGCTGATCGAAGGCATCACCACACTGTCCCACAAGATGAATTGCACGGTCATTGCCGAGGGCATCGAGACCGAAGAGGAATGCCGCACGCTCCATCAGATGGGGCTTGACTATGGACAGGGCTATCTCTTCCATCGTCCGCAGCACGCAGCCACGTTGATCGAGGAACTGACGGCCTCGCAATCGGCCGTCGCACGCGCCTCGTGAACGAAGAACCAAGGAGATGATACGGATGAAAAAGCTCCTGCTTCTCGCATGCCTGGCGCTGCCCTGCACCGCCCATGCACAAACGGTGACGTTCACCACCGAGGACTATGCCCCCTTCAACTATCGCGAAGGCAAGGAGATCAAGGGCGCGACCGTCGAGCAGGTCGAAAAGGTGATGGCCGCCGTCGGCGTCGATTACACGATCGAGATCATGCCCTGGGCGCGCGCTTTCGGCCTTGCCCGCACGGCGCCGATGACTTGTGTCTTTGCGACCGCCCACAACGGCGCACGCGACCCCTTGTTCAAATGGGTCGAGCCGCTGCTCATCGACCGCAACATCCTGATCACCCGCAAGGGCTCGGGCGTCACCGCCGGCAATCTGGACGAGGCGAAGAAATATACGGTCGGCACGCAGCGCGAGGACTATACCGAGACGATCCTGAAGGAGAAGGGTTTCACCAAGCTCGATGTCGCCAGCGACTTCAATGCGACGCTGCGCAAGCTGCTTGGCGGGCGCATCGACATGATGCCGATCTCCGAACTCTATTTCGAAAAGCTGAAGGCCGACCAGCCGGTGGAATTGGTGACCGTGCTCTCCGCCCAGCCAATGGGCATCGCTTGCGAGAAGAACTTTCCGGACGATCTGCTCGCCAGGATGCAGGCTGCTCTCGACAAGCTGATCGCCGATGGCGACCAGAAGCAGATCTTCCTGAAATACGGCATGAACCTGTCGGAATGACTCCGAAGACAACCGCCCTTTCCGCTTGACTTTGCTTTCATTTCGCGGTGGTGAACGGCGGGAAGTTCTAAAGCGCGTCGCGATCTTTCAGATTCGCTCCTCGCGCTTTAGGTCTTTGTTTTTACGCATGTCGTTGTCGCAAAACCGCTGCACACTTTTGCGCGACATGCTTTAGCGAGGAAAAACAGGCCATGCTGATCATCGCGGGTCTCGGCAATCCCGGCGGCAAATACGTCGGCAACCGCCACAATATCGGCTTCATGGCCGTCGACGCCATCCATCGGCGCCACAGCTTTTCGCCCTGGTCGAAGAAGTTCAGGGCCGAAATCGCCGAGGGCGAGGTCGGCGGCGAGAAAGTGCTGCTGATGAAGCCGCAGACCTTCATGAACCTTTCCGGCGAGTCCGTCGGCGAAGCGATGCGTTTCTACAAGCTCCAACCGGCCGATCTCGTGGCCATCTACGACGAGCTCGACCTTCCTGAGGGCAAGGCGCGGCTGAAGACCGGCGGCGGCCACAACGGCCACAACGGCATCAAGTCGCTCGATGCGCATTGCGGCAGGGAATACCGGCGGCTGCGCCTCGGTATCGGCCATCCCGGCATCAAGGAAATGGTGCAGAACCATGTGCTCGGCGATTTCGCCAAGGCCGACAAGGCCTGGCTGGAGCCGCTTCTCGACACGCTCGCCGACAATGCCGACATGCTGGTGCGAAACGAAGATTCGCAGCTGATGAACAAGATCGCGCTGGCGGTCGGCGGAAAGGCCGCGGAGGAGAAGCCAGCGAAGGAGAAGAGGGACGCCGAGAAGAAGCCGGCCGGCCAGTCGCATATCCATCAGGCCCGCAACCACAATCAGCCGAAGTTGCCGGCCACCGGCCCGATGGCCGACATGTTGAAGAAGATGTTCGGCAACAAGGGCGAATGAGAGCGATGCAGGATCAGCAATTCGCCATCCGCGCCGTCGCCGCCGGCGACCTCCCGGGTCTGACCATCCTCTATCAGCATTTGAACCCGACAGACCCGGTTCTCGATAAGGCCGCGGCCGAAGAGCGCTTCACCGCCATTCTCGCCCAGCCGGGCATGACCGTCTTCATCGGCTTTGCCGGTGATCTCGCCGCTGCAACCGCCAGCCCTGATCGTCGTGCCGAACCTCACACGCAACGGCGCCTCCTATGCGCTGATTGAAAACGTCGTCACCCATGCCGATCACCGGCAGCGCGGTTATGCCGGCGCCGTCGTCGGCCATGCGGTGACGCAGGCCTGGAAAGCCGGCTGCTACAAGGTGATGCTGCTCACCGGCTCGAAGAATCCGGCGACGCTGCGCTTCTACGAGAATTGCGGCTTCGTGCAGGACAAGACCGGCTATCAGATCCGCCGGCCCTGAGCCCAAAATGCCTATTCCTCCGGCTCCGTGGTGAACATCAGCGGATAGCCCATGCCCTTGGCGAGATCGATGCCCTCCTTGGCCTTGGTCTCCGCGATGTCCCTGGCGCAGACCACGACCACGCAGGAACCGAGCTTATGCGCCGTCATCATCACCCGGTAGCCGGTCTCCTCGCTCATGCGGAAGACAGCCTTCAGGACCATGATGACGAATTCACGCGGCGTAAAATCGTCATTGACGAGAATGACCTTGTAGAGCTTCGGCTTATCAAGCTTCGGCTTCACTCTTGTCTTCGGTTTCAGGGCAACGTCATTGTCACTCATCGGAAATATCCACCCGTTGATGACATGGAAAAGGCGGAGAAAACATCCGCCGACAATATATTGCACCGTAAGCACGGCAGTTCAATGACGTCGATATCACTCGGCGGACAGCAGCAAGCAATCTCGCCCGGCTTTTTCAAGGATCGCGGCAGCTTTCCTGTCAAAGGTCGCGAATATTTCGCCGCCGAGCCTGCGCCCTTCGAAGACGATAACTCCATCAGCGAAGTCCCCACCGGCGTCGAGAAAGGATAATCCGGCTTCGACGGCAACCCTGTCATAAACGACCTTCCTGTCCGATATCAGCAACCGGATGGTCGCTGATATTTCGGAGGCGCTCTTGCGATAGACCCGGCTGGCGACCCAGACGAATTCGCTAAACGTCAAATTGGAAACGAACAGGCGTTCCGCCTCGCGCATGAATGTCCTTGCGCGTTCCGTTTGCTTCGGATCGTCGTGCACGGCCGCGCGCACGAGCACATTCGTATCAACGATCATGGTCGATGCCGACCTCGCCCGCCCATCCCGCTTTTACGGCCTCGTCGATCTCTTCGAGCGTCGCATGGATATTCTCCTTGTTCTCCAGACTCCCGAAGAAGCTCTCAATCGAGCCGGTGACCGGCTGCCTCTCCACCGCAACGACCTCGAGTTTGCCGCCTGGCAGGAGATCAACATCGATCTTGTCGCCGGGCCTGACCCCGAGGTGCTGAAGCACCTCCTTTTTCAGGGTCACTTGCCCTTTTGCCGTCACTGTCAGAGTTGCCACGTTCAAAATATCCTTTGCTCTGAAAGTAAGGCTATATCGCCTTACTTTCAAGCCAAACGTCGCTGCTTTTTCAATTCATGTTGCGAACCCTTGACCCCGGGCAGCCATTCCCGCATAGGCAGGGCAAAGTTACCAATAGATATGGATCGAGCCATGGGCTTCAAATGCGGTATCGTCGGTCTGCCGAATGTCGGCAAATCGACCCTCTTCAACGCGCTCACCAAGACGGCCGCCGCACAGGCGGCGAACTATCCCTTCTGCACCATCGAGCCGAACACCGGCGAAGTCGCCGTTCCCGATCCGCGCATGCGCAAGCTTGCCGACATCGCCAAGTCAAAGGAACTGATCCCGACCCGCATCTCCTTCGTCGATATCGCCGGCCTGGTGCGCGGCGCCTCGAAGGGTGAAGGCCTCGGCAACCAGTTCCTCGCCAATATCCGCGAGGTCGACGCCATCGTCCATGTGCTCCGCTGCTTCGAAGACAGCGACATCACTCATGTCGAGGGCCGCATCAACCCCGTCGCAGATGCCGAGACGATCGAGACCGAGCTGATGCTTGCCGACCTCGAAAGCCTGGAGCGCCGCACCGAGCAGACACGCAAGCGCGCCACCGGCAAGGACAAGGATTCGGTGGCGATGCTGCCGATCATGGAAGCCTCGCTGAAGCTGCTCAACGAAGGCAAGCCGGTTCGCACGCTGCTGTCGACGCTCGACGCCGAAGAAATCGTCATCCTCAAGAGCCTCAATCTTCTGACCTCGCATCCGGTGCTCTACGTCTGCAACGTCGCCGAAGGCGATGCTTCGACCGGCAATGAATTCACCGAAGCCGTTGCCGTCATGGCGAAGGAACAGGGTGCCGAAACCGTCGTCATTTCGGCGGCGATCGAAGCGGAGGTTGCCCAGCTTCCGGAAGAAGAAGCCAAGGAATTCCTCTCCGCCCTCGACCTTGACGAGGCGGGCCTCGACCGGCTGATCCGCGCCGGCTACAAGCTGCTCCACCTCATCACCTATTTCACTGTCGGCCCGAAGGAAACGCGCGCCTGGACGATCGAGCGCGGCACCAAGGCGCCGCAGGCCGCCGGCGTCATCCATTCGGATTTCGAGCGCGGCTTCATCCGCGCCAACACCATCGCCTATGACGACTACATCAAATACAACGGCGAAGTCGGCGCCAAGGACGCCGGCAAGGCGCGCGACGAAGGCAAGGAATATGTCGTCCAGGACGGCGACGTCATCCATTTCCGCTTCAACACCTGATGAAATCGCTGCCGCCTAGCCGGGCGGCAGCCTTTTTGCGATTGCCGGAGGCAGTGCCCTGAGCACCAGCCGCCGAAGCGGCATCCAGCCCGTTCCGATAATGAGTACGATCGCGCCGACAACAATCAGCGTCGTAAAGATATAGGTATCGACAGTCGCATCTCCCTTCCGCACGACACCGAAGATCGCAACGCCGAGCGATAGCAGCCCGGAGGTAACGAAGGCGCGCCGGTCGATGATGAGGCCGATCAGCATCAACGCCGCGACGGTCGCGACGACCACAGGCGTCCGGGCTGACATGTTCCCTACGTCAAAGATACGGACACCTTCCCCCAGGGACAGAAGGGAAACGGTGCTGTATAGCAACGCCGGCGCGGCGCCGAGATGCAGCCAGAAAGCAATATCCGAACGCGTTGTCCGCCGAAAACGGTCGCCGAGATCGAAATAAAGCGCCGTCCCAAGCAGTCCCAGCGCGCAGATGAGGGCAACCAGCGCCAGCACGACGGGATGATCGAGGAAAAACACCGGATTACCGCTTGCCCACTGCACCAGGCGCAAAAGCAGCGTGAGGACGAAGGCAAGCACGGACATGATGCAGAGCGCCAGCGACAGCGGCACGCGGTAGCACGCATAATAGACGCCGAGAATGATTGGGAAGGCCGCGACGAACTGCGTCGCCTCCGCTCCGAAGGATTGGGAAGTCGGCGTCCACGGCGGGAAGAAATGGGACATCAACAGACATGTCCAGCAGAACAACGCGATCGTCAGGCTGACTGCTGGCAAGGCAAGCCGCTGGCGGCGCACCAGGATTTCCGAAAGCACGATGATTGCAGGCAGCACGGCATAAAGTGCGGCAAGCCCCCAGAGGCCGCCGAGCGCCACCACGACGCCGATGGTGATCAGCACGTCGTGGAAGCCGCGCACGAAACGGGGCGTCTCAGTATCCGACCAGGCTTGCCCCTCCGCAGCCATTGCCGGCTGTACCTCAGCGACGACGACCCCGCGTTCCGTCAGGAACGGCAAAAGGCGCCCGCCCGCCTCCGGCGAAATCAGCTCCTGGCGCACCGCCTCATCGAGTATCGACCTTAGTTCAGTCATGCCGGTTTATCTCCCCGGAATCATTGAGCCCGCGTGGATGCTATTGTAAGCATTGTGCGCTGCATATGGCGGGAGGAGCGAATGTCGGCAGAAAAGCTTTCCTTCGAGGATTTCCAGCCCGGCCGCCGCTTCGCGCTTGGCCCGAAGCCGGTGACCACCGAGGAAATCATTGAGTTCGCAAGCGAATTCGACCCGCAACCGATGCATCTCGATGAGGCTGCCGGCCGCGCCAGCATTCTCGGCGGCCTTGCCGCCTCCGGCTGGCATACCTCTTCGATGTTCATGCGCATGATGGCCGACAGTTATGTGCTGCATTCGCTCTGCGAAGGTGCGCCGGGCGTCGATCTGATGGAATGGCGAAAGCCGGTGCTTGCCGGCGACACGCTGTCCGGCCACTCGACCGTGCTTGAAGCCCGGCCGATGCGATCGCGCCCTGGCATGGGCATCGTCAAGTTTCGCCACGAGGTGGAAAACCAGCGCGGCGAACTCGTCTGCGTCTCGGAGAATTCGGTCATGTTCGGCATGCGCGCCCGGCCCGCGGACATCGGCATAAACCGGGAGACATCAGCATGAGGATGTCCGAGCTTTACGCGGTCGGCGAGAAGGCCGAGATCGGCAGCTACACTTTTACCGAGGAAAACATCATCCGTTTCGCGACGCGCTACGATCCGCAGCGTTTCCACGTCGACAAAGAAGCTGCCAAAGACACCCTCTTCGGCGATCTCTGCGCCTCGGGCTGGCACACCACCGCCGCCTGGATGCGAACCTTCCTCGCCTTTTGGGAAAGACAGAGCGCCGCACTCGCGCAAAATGGCCAGACGTCGCCGAACCTCGGCCCGTCACCCGGTTTCCAGAAACTGCAATGGTTACGGCCGGTCTTCGTCGGCGACGTCGTGACCTATTCCGTCGCCTTCCTCTCAAGCCGGGCGCTCGCGTCGCGGCCGGGATGGCACCTCAACACCATCCTCTGCGAGGGCGTCAATCAAAATGGCGATGCCGTTATCCGCTTCGAAAGCGGCGTGCTCGAATTCGACTGACGCTGCAGCCAGTAGGAGGAGGCCTCAGTGACCGGAGAATTCGACCAGCGTATGCACGACGACGCCGAGTTCTTCCAGCTTCTTGCGGCCGCCAAGATCCGGCAGGTCGATGACGAAACAGGCGCCGACCACTTCCGCGCCGATCTGGCGCAGCAGCTTCGTTGCGCCGACCGCCGTGCCGCCGGTGGCGATCAGGTCGTCGACCAGGATCACCTTCTCGCCGGGCTGGACAGCATCGCGATGCATCTCCATCTCGTCGACACCATATTCCAGGCTGTAGGCGATCCGCACGGTCTCGTGCGGCAGCTTGCCTTTCTTGCGGATCGGTACGAAGCCTGAGGAAAGCTGGTGCGCCACCGCGCCGCCGAGGATGAAGCCGCGCGCCTCCATGCCGGCGATCTTGTCGATCTTCGTGCCGGCATAGGGCTGCACGAGTTCATCGACCGCTCGGCGGAAAGCCCGAGGGTTGCCGAGCAGCGTGGTGATGTCGCGGAAGATGATGCCGGGCTTGGGATAGTCGGGAATGGAGCGGATGCTGGCTGCGAGCTCCGAAGTCGTATTGTTCATGGAAAATCCATATCTGCGAACGCATGAAACTGGCCGGACCTTATCAATTGCCAGGGGCGGAACCAACAAAAAAGGCGGCCCGTAGGCCGCCTTTCGAAATTCGGCGGGGAACCGCTCAATGTTCCTTATTGGCGTAGATCGAGCGCTTCGTCAGGAAGATCAGCACCGTGAAGATCGCCAGGAAGATCATGACCATGAAGCCGGTGCGCTTGCGCTCATCGAGATGCGGCTCAGCGGCCCACATCAGGAAGGCGGTAACGTCCCTCGAATACTGGTCGACCGTCGCCGGCGCGCCATCGTCATAGGTCACCTGGCCGTCAGAGAGCGGCTTCGGCATGGCAAGGACGGCGGCAGCATTGAAATAAGGGTTATAATGTCCGCCCTGCGGCACCTGGAAACCGGCCGGCGGCTCTTCATAGCCGGTCAGCAGTGCGTGGATATAGTCCGGGCCGCTTTCCTGATATTGCGTGAAAATGTCGAAAACGAACTGCGGAAAGCCGCGCTCGACTGAGCGGGCCTTGGCGATCAGCGAAAAATCGGGCGGAGCCGCGCCATTGTTGGAAGCAGCCGCGGCTTCAGCATTGGGGAAAGGCGACGGGAAGTAATCGGAAGGAACCGCCTTGCGGGTAAACATCTCGCCGCTGGCGTCGGGACCGTCCTGGACCTCGTAATTCGCGGCGAAGGCCTTCACCTGCGCCTCGGAATAGCCGAGTTCGTCGAGCATGCGGAAAGGCACGAGCTTCATCGAATGACAGGCTGCACAGACTTCCGTGTAGACCTTGAGGCCGCGCTGGAGCTGGCCCTTGTCGTAATGGCCGAACGGACCGGCGAAAGACCATTCCTCCTCCTTCGGATGCTTCAGCGGATAATGCGGCGTCTCACCTTCCGCGTGATGGGCCGGAGCCGCACCGTTGGCGGGCGCCTCCTCGGCCAGAGCCGCGCCGCTGAGACCGGCAACGACAGCGAGCGAGAGAATGCTTGCAACAAGCGTTTTCATGTTTCTGTTCCCTTCCGTCGCGCGCTTACGCATTGGCCGCTGCACTGGAGGCAGCTGTCTTGTTGCGCTTCTCGAGCACCGCTTCGGTGATCGAGTTCGGGATGCGGCGCGGCGTTTCCACCAGGCCGAGCACCGGCATGGCAACCAGGAAGAATGCGAAGTAGAGGAGCGTGCAGACCTGAGAGATCCAGACGAAGTCACCTTCCGCCGGCTGCGATCCGAGCCAGCCGAGGATGATCGCGTTGATCACGAACAGCCAGTAGAACAGCTTGTACCAGGGACGGTAGACCGCGGAGCGAACCTTGGAAGTGTCGAGCCAGGGCAGGAAGAACAGCACGATGATCGCACCGAACATCACCAGCACGCCGCCGAGCTTGGAGTCGATCGGGCCGATGTTGAAGGTGATCGAACGCAGCATCGCGTAGAACGGCAGGAAATACCATTCCGGAACGATGTGGGCCGGCGTCTTCAACGGGTCGGCCGGGATGTAGTTGTCGGCATGGCCGAGGAAGTTCGGCATGTAGAAGACGAAATAGGCATAGACCAGCAGGAAGACCGATACGCCGAGCGCATCCTTCATGGTCGCATAGGGCGTGAAGCGCACCGTGTCCGTCTTCGTCTTGACCTCGACGCCCGTCGGGTTCGTCTGGCCGGTGACGTGCAGCGCCCAGATGTGCAGGACGACGACGCCGGCGATCATGAAGGGCAGCAGGTAGTGGAGCGAGAAGAAGCGGTTCAGCGTCGGCTGTTCGACGGCAAAGCCGCCGAGCAGGAACTGCTGGAGCGATTCACCGATCATCGGGAAGGCCGAGAAGAAGCCGGTGATGACGGTCGCGCCCCAGAAGGACATCTGGCCCCAGGGCAGGACGTAGCCCATGAAGCCCGTCGCCATCATCAGGAGGTAGATGACGACGCCGAGGATCCAGAGGATTTCACGCGGCGCCTTGTAGGAACCGTAATAGAGGCCGCGGGCGATATGCAGGTAGACGGCGACGAAAAAGAAGGATGCGCCGTTGGCATGCATGTAGCGCAGCAGCCAGCCGTGGTTCACGTCGCGCATAATCTTTTCAACGGAGTTGAATGCAATCGCCGTGTCGGCGGCGTAATGCATGGCGAGCACGACGCCCGTCAGGATCTGCACGACCAGCATGACGGAGAGCATGGCTCCGAAGGTATAGGCATAGTTCAGGTTTCTCGGAACCGGATATGCCACGAAGCTGTCATAGACCATGCGCGGCAGCGGCAGGCGCGCATCGACCCATTTCTCGAAGCCGGTTGATGGTTCGTAGCTGGATTGGCCACTCATGAATCAGTCTCCCCTCAACCGATCTTGATTTTGGTATCGGACACAAATGAAAAGGTCGGGATCGCCAAGTTCTCAGGCGCAGGACCCTTCCGGATGCGGCCGGCCGTGTCGTAGACCGAGCCATGGCAGGGACAGAACCAACCATTGTATTCGCCGGCCTGGCCGAGCGGGACGCAACCAAGATGAGTGCAGGTACCGACCATGACGATCCAGTTTTCCTTGCCTTCGCCGCCCGAGCGGTCGACGCCCGTTGCCTGAGCCTCGGCAGGAAGGTTTGCATTGCGGGCTGCCGGATCCTTAAGGTCCGACACCGGAACATCGGCTGCGGCCTTTACTTCTTCCGGCGTGCGATTGCGGATGAAGATCGGCTTGCCGCGCCACTTGACTGTCAGCGACATGCCGGGCTCGAGGCTGGCAACGTCGACTTCGATGGAGGCGAGAGCAAGCGTCGAAGCGTCAGGACGCATCTGATCGATGAACGGCCAAGCGACCGCGACGGCGCCGACGGCGCCTGCCATACCAGTGGTGAGATAAAGGAAATCACGGCGAGTGGGTTCGCCCGTGCCCTCGCTTGTCGTTTCGTGTTCGCTCACGGCTAACATCCTCTGCGCAATTTTCGCGGAATTCCGCCCTGCCCCCTCTACCGGCGAATCTCTCCAGACACAATTCGGCCATAGATTCCCCGGCAATCCGGCGCGTTCTATGCTTGATCGCAAATTATGTCCAGCCTTGGCAAGGGGATGAGGGCACAATGTCGCGGGAAATTTCGGATGAATTTTTTAAGGCAAACACGCGCTTGCCATTATGTTGCATTGCAACAAAAATGCCCTCGTGATAGGCGCAGTCCGAGCCATGCCAGTGAGCCGGACCGGAGCGGATGAGAGACACAATTTTTTGCGTATTCAGCGTTCTTACGACGCTCGTTCTCGCCATTGTCTCCCTGCGATACGTCACCGATTTCTATCTGCTCTCCTTCTTTTACAGCTTCCAGGTTCATCTGGCGGCAGCCGGCGCGGTGGCCTCGGTGGCTGCCCTTCTCGTCAAGCGGCACTGGTATGGCCTGCTGACCCTCGCGGTATCGGTGGTCCTTGCAGTCCATGGCATCGTGATGATGCGCGAATTCGTCGAGCCGGCCGTCGAGGAGAGCCGCCCGGCCCTGTTCAGGCTGATGTCCTTCAATATCGAGAACGATAATTTCGCAAACGGCCCTGACATCGCCGATATGGTCATCGCCTCAGGCGCCGACGTCGTCAACATCCTGGAGGCCGAGCCGCTGCTGTCGGAACTGCCGCGGTTGTTGAAGATCTATCCCTATTATATCGGCTGCGGTGTCGGCATGGAGCAATGCGATACGCTGGTGCTGTCGAAGCGTCCGCTGATCGAACCCCGCATCCGCAATCTCGGCCTGCTCTGGCGCAACCGGCTGACGATCTCGACGATCGATTTCGATGGCCAGAAGGTCAATTTCCTCGCCGCGCACCTGACCAAACCCTATTACGACGAGTTCCACGGCCTGGAGGTCTGGGATCTCGCGGAGGTCATCCCTACCCTTTCGGGACCGCTCGTTCTCGCCGGTGATTTCAATACGTCGATTCTCGCGCCCGACGTGCAGTATCTCATGCGCACTCAAGGCTTGGGCACGGCATCGCTGGAGCCCGCGACATGGCCGATCCGTGCCGGCGCCTTCGGAATTCCCATCGATCATATCTTTACCCGGGCGCCGCTGCGGCTGAAATCGGTCCGCCGCATCGAGAACGGCTTCGGATCAAATCATTTTGGCCTCATGGCGGAATTCGTCGTCGACCCTTGAGCCCGCATCCTCATCCGTAGCAAGGAAGCCGCCGGACTGGCGTGCCCAAAGTTCGGCGTAGAGCCCGCCGTGGCGAAGCAGTGCGTCATGGCTGCCTTCCTCGATGATCCGTCCGAGGTCGACGACGATCAGCCGGTCGAGAGCAGCGATCGTCGACAGCCGATGGGCGATCGCAAGCACCGTCTTGCCCTCCATGATCCGATGAAGATTGGACTGGATCGCTTCTTCCACTTCCGAATCAAGCGCCGACGTCGCTTCGTCGAGAACGAGGATCGGCGCGTTCTTCAGCATGACGCGGGCAATGGCGATACGCTGCCGCTGCCCGCCGGAGAGTTTGACGCCGCGCTCGCCGACATGCGCATCGAAACCTTTACGGCCCTGCTGATCCTGCAGACGGGCGATGAAGTCGATGGCTTCGGCGCGCCTGGCCGCCTCGACCAGCGCCTCCTCGCCGGCATCCGGCCGTCCAAACAGGATGTTGTCGCGCACCGAACGATGCAGCAGCGAGGTGTCCTGGCTGACGACGCCGATTTGCATCCTGAGGGATTCCTGCGTCACGGCTGATATATCCTGGCCGTCGATGAGAATGCGGCCATCCTGAATATCGTAAAGGCGCAGCAGCAGGTTCATCAGCGTCGACTTCCCGGCGCCCGAACGGCCGACGATCC
This sequence comes from Rhizobium sp. BT-226, assembly GCF_025847085.2. Lineage (NCBI taxonomy): Bacteria > Pseudomonadati > Pseudomonadota > Alphaproteobacteria > Hyphomicrobiales > Rhizobiaceae > Rhizobium > Rhizobium sp. BT-226. The sequence continues at coordinate 1,586,779 of NZ_JAOYTI010000001.1, forward strand.
CGACCTTCTCGCCCGGGCGGATGGTCAGCGAGAAATTCTCGACGACCGGCTGATGACCTTTGCCGTAGCGGAAGGAAACATTGTCGAAGCGGATGCCAGGCTGCCGGATCACCAGGCTTTTGGCATCCGGCCGATCGACGAGTCCCAGAGGTTGCGAGATCAGCTCGGCGGCGTTCTGGATCGTGCCGAGATTGCGCATGATGCCATTGAACTGCGTCATTAGCCGTCCGAGCAGGAAATTCAGCCTGAGCACCAGTGCCAGCGAGAATGCCACGGCACCGGAGCTGACCAGGCCGCGCAGCCACAGATCGACGCTCAATCCCGCCATCGTCACGATCATCAGGCCGGAGAGCAGCGCCATCGAGGCCCTGACGCCGGTGATGAAACGCGTGAAGCGCAGCACCGTATCCTGATAGATATCGAAGCCCTGCCGCATGTAGCGGTCGCTCTCCTCGTCGCGTGCAAACAGCTTCAACGTTTGCATGTTGCTGTAGGAGTCGACCATCCTGCCGTTCAGCATCGATCCGGCTTCCGCCGTTTCGCGGGAATGATGGCGGATCCGCGGGACGAAGTGGCGGGCAAGCAGGCTGAAGGCGCCAAGCCAGAACAGCACGACGGCGGCAAGGGAAAAGTCCAGCCGAGCGACGAGCACGAGCGTCGTTACGGCATAGATGCCGACGAACCAGACACTTTCCATCAGCGAGGTGACGAGATCGCCAGTGGCCTGCCCCGCCGACCAGACCTTGGTGACGATGCGTCCGGAAAAATCGCTTTGGAAGAACGACAGCGACTGTCTGGAGACGTGGAGATAGGATTGCCAGCGCGCGAGATTGTAGAAGCCCGGCGTGATTACCTGCTGGTCGATGAGGGCAATCAGGAAGGCGACGACGAAGCGTACGAGCCCGATGAGGGCGAGCATGCCGAACAATTCGCCGCCATGGGCTGCGAGAAGGCCGCTCCAGCCGGCACCCGGCGTGATGCTGCCGAGGATATCGACGAGCCGCCCGACAAACCAGAAGAGCGCCGCCTCGATCGCCGCCGATGTGCCGCCGAGAACGAGCATGGCGATGAACGGCATCCTCGCCTGGCCGATATAGAACCAGATGAATCCGAGCGTCGAGCGCGGCGGCTGGAGATTGGCGCGTGGGCGGAACGGATCGATCCAGGTTTCGAACCGGCGGAGGATGGGGTTCAGCAACATAGAAGCGATATAGGCGGATTAGCCGGACCGGCAAAGGGAATGAAAAGCGGACAGAATGTTATATTTGGTAATTATCGGTAACATCGGCGGCATACGCATTGAATGCCCCCGAACCGGTCACAATCTGACGTTACGATCGCGCTTTACCGGAGACCACTTCCATGGAAACGAAAATGCTCGATGTGCATGTTCCGCTTCCGCTTGCAGAAAGGCTGGATGCCCTGGCATTCGCTCTGGGGCTGCCGCGCGACGAGATCGTCGCCGAGGCCATTGCCGCCTGGATCGATCAGGAGGAGCACCGCCGCCTCGTCGCGTTGCGCACGATCGCCGCCGCCAACACCATGATGGTCGTCGAAACTCACCGCGTGATCGATTGGGCCGACAGCCTTTGAGCGGATAGGACGCAAACGCGCTCAGGCCTTCAGCACCGTCGGCAAGCTGCAAGCCACCCTCAGAATTCAAGAGGCCCTCTCCGCTTTCGCAGGGAGGGCCTCTTTCATCTTATTCCGCAGCCTCTTCCGCTTCGTCGGCGTGATCGGAGAGGAAGCCGCCGGACTGGCGGTTCCAGAGATCGGCATAGATACCGCCTGCCTCGATCAGTTCGCTGTGCGAGCCGGCCTCGATGATCCGGCCCTTGTCGAGCACGATCAGCCGGTCCATCTCCGTCAGCGTCGACAGCCGGTGGGCGATGGCGATCACCGTCTTGCCCTCCATCAAGGCGAAGAGGTTCTCCTGGATCGCCGCCTCGACTTCCGAATCGAGCGCCGAGGTCGCCTCGTCGAGCACCAGGATCGGCGCGTCCTTCAGGAAGACGCGGGCGATCGCGACACGCTGCCGCTGGCCGCCGGAGAGCTTGACGCCGCGTTCGCCGACCTGCGCGTCGAGCCCCGCGCGGCCCTGCATGTCGACGAGGCCTTCGATGAACTCCCAGGCATTGGCGCGTTTGGCGGCCTCGATCACCTCGTCGTCCGTTGCTTCGGGACGACCATAGGCGATGTTGTCGCGGATCGAGCGATGCAACAGCGAGGTGTCCTGCGTCACCACGCCGATCAGCGAACGCAGGCTTTCCTGCGAGACGCCGGCGATGTCCTGCCCGTCGATGGTGATGCGGCCGGCCTCCAGGTCGTAGAAGCGCAGCAACAGGTTCATCAGCGTCGTCTTGCCGGCGCCGGAGCGACCGACCAGGCCGACCTTCTCGCCCGCCTTGATGTCGAGCGACAGGTTGTCGATGACGCCCTTACTCTTGCCATAGTGGAAGCGGATGCGATCATAGTGGATCGCGCCCTTCTTCGCCGTCAAGGTGGGCGCACCCGGTTTGTCGACGATGTCGTGCTGTTTGCTCATCATCTCCATGCCGTCATAGACCGTGCCGATATTCTCGAACAGCGCCGAGACTTCCCACATGATCCATTGCGACATGCCGTTGACGCGCATGGCAAGACCAATGGCGATGGCGATGGCGCCGACCGAGATCGCTCCGTTCAGCCAGAACCAGATCGACAGGCCCGAGATGACGAAGAGCGCAACGCAGTTGTTCAGATAGACGCTGATGTGGAAAAGCGTCACCTTGCGCATCTGCTTGTGTACGGTCTGCAGGAACTCGTCCATGCCCTCCTTGGCATAGACCTCCTCGCGGCCCGCATGCGAAAACAGCTTGACAGTCGCGATATTCGTATAGCTGTCGACCACGCGGCCCGTCATCATCGAACGCGCATCCGCCTGCGCCGCCGCGATCTTGCGAAGCCGCGGCACGAAATAGGCGACGATGCTGATATAGACCGCGAGCCAGACGAGGATCGGGATCATCAGCCGCCAGTCCGCCGCCGCAATCACGATGATCATCGTCAGGAAGTAGGTGACGACATAGACGAAGACGTCGAGGATCTTCATCACCGTTTCGCGTACGGCAAGCGAGGTCTGCATCACCTTGGTGGCGACACGCCCGGCAAACTCGTTGGCGAAGAACGACATGCTGTGGCGCAGCAGGAAGCGGTGCATCTGCCAGCGTGCGATCATCGGATAATTGCCGAGCATCATCTGATGCATGATGAGAGAATCGAGCCCGGCCGTCAGCGGCAGGCCGACCAGCACCAGCGCCGCCATCCAGAAAAGCTTGTGGCCTTCTCTCTCCAGGAACGTGGCGCGGTCGGCATTGGTCAGCCAGTCGACGATGTCGCCGAGGAACTGGAAGAGCGCCACTTCGCCGATAGCGATCAGCGCGGTCAGCACGGCCATCAAGCCGAGCCAGGGCGCAGCCGGCTTGCTGTAATGCCAGCAAAAGGCAAAGAGACCTTTCGGCGGGGCGACAGGATCCTCGCTTGGAAAGGGATTGAGTCGCTGTTCGAACCAGCCAAACATGAAATTGCTCCGAAACGTCAGCGTTCCGGCTCCCGGCTTCGCGCCATCCCAGCGCTATGCAAGCACATATGGGAACCGAACGTTCAAGGGGCGAGGCTGAGACAGCCGCACAATGGATCAAAAAAGGAAATTCAGGGAAGAAACCCGCACTATCGGCGGAAAATCGCACCGCTTGGCATCACGGCCGGGAGGCGCACATACAGCAAAATATTCATTCTGGCGCTCCTTGCTGGCGATTGAAGATATACACCGATAACGCGAAAACGAGGAATTTTCCAGCCCTGTTGTGCCAAAAATTTCATCTCTTCGGGTCAAAACGCGCCCTGTTGCGCCGAAATCACAGTTGCATTAGGCCTTGAGCGGCGAAAGCGGAAAACGGCGCATCATGACTTCACTCAGACTGGCACTCTATCAGCCGGATATTCCCGGCAATACCGGCACTATCCTGCGTCTTGCCGCCTGCCTTGGCTTCGCGGTCGATCTGATTGAACCCGCCGGCTTCGACATCTCCGACCGCAACCTGAAACGGGCCGGCATGGACTATATCGCCACCGCCGCCCTCACCCGCCATGTCAGCTGGGACCGCTTCGAGGCGTGGCGTCTGACCACCGGCCGCCGCCTGATCCTCGCCTCGACAAAGGCTGCGGAGCGCTACACCGATTTTGCCTTCCGCCCGGACGATGTCCTGCTCTTCGGCCGCGAGAGCGCCGGCGTGCCGGATCAGGTGCATGAAACAGCCGATGCCCGCATCCTGATCCCGATGGTCGAAGGCCAGCGCTCGATCAACGTCGCCGTCTCCGCCGCGATGATCGTCGGCGAGGCGATGCGCCAAACCGTTTGGGCCTGACGAAAGCGGGCGCCGGCGGAGCAAAGCCCGCGAAATTGCCGATCCACTCCAGAATATGTCGCAGAATAACGTTGTCTATCCGTCAAACCGGCGTATATTTATTAGCCGGACAATCAAAAATTCAGTATTGGCCTCCACGATTCCAATAAGTTGGAACGGCCAAGTGAGGAAAACAGCATTTCTCCAGATCTGTGAAAGAAGAATAAAAACAACAAAATGGACTCTACAATCATCATGATCAACCTGTTCGGCGCCGTGGCCTTGCTGCTGTTCGGCCTCGCCCAGGTGAAGGATGGCGTGTCCAGGGCCTTCGGCGCCCGCCTGAGAACAGGTCTGGCGACCGGCACACGCGGCAGCCTTCGTTCTTTCCTGTCAGGCCTCGTCGCGACCATCGCGCTGCAGAGCTCCACGGCAACCGCGCTGATGACGGCCTCCTTCGTCGAGCGTGACCTGATCAAGCCGCGCATGGCCCAGATCGTCCTGCTCGGCGCCAATGTCGGCACCGCGATCACCGCCTGGATCGTCGCCACCGGCATCGAATGGCTCTCGCCGCTTCTGATCCTTGCCGGCATCGTGCTTTGCCGCGGCCGTTCCAGCGCCAGTCAGGGCGGCGGCACAGCGCTGATCGGCATCGGGCTGATGCTACTGTCGCTGCACCTCCTTGGCCTTGCGACGGAACCGATGCGCGCCTCTCCCGCCCTTGCCGCCTTCATCGGCCTGCTGGACGGCGCCCTGCCCGTGGCAATGATCGTCTCGGCAGCACTTGCCTTCGCATCCTCGTCGAGCCTTGCGGTGGTGGTGCTCATCCTGTCGCTCGCCTCGGCCGGCATGGTCTCCGCCGAACTCGTCATCGTGCTCGTGCTCGGCGCCAATCTCGGCGGCGCAATACCGCCCGTCGTCGCGACATTGTCCGGCCCGGTCTCGGCTCGGCGCGTCACCCTCGGCAATCTCGCCGTCCGCACGCTCGGCTGCCTCATCGCCCTGCCGCTGGCGGGATATGGCGCGGAACTCATCCAAATGCTGCCCTTCGGTCCTGCCAAGCTGCCGGTCGACGCGCATCTTGCCTTCAACCTTCTGCTGGCGGCGCTGGCCTGGCCATTCTCCCGGCCGCTCGCCGCCCTGATGGCCCGGCTAGTGCCGGATCAGGCCGAGCCTGACAGCGCTCCAAAATATCTGGATGCGCAGGAGCTTTCGACGCCGGTCGTGGCCCTCGCCAGCGCTACCCGCGAAGTGCTCGGCGTCGGCGACTTGATCGAGCGCATGCTGATCCGGGTCTCCGAAGCCTTCGAGCGTAACGACGCATCCAAGCTTGCCGAGATATCCGCCCTCGAAGAGCGCGTCGACCGGCTGCAGCAGGCGGTGAAGGTCTATCTCTCGAAGCTCGGCCGCGAGGGTCTCAGCGACGAGAATGCTCGCCGCTCGATCGTCGTCATCGATTATGCGATCAACCTCGAACATATGGGCGATATCATCGAGAAGGGCTTGCTGGAACAGGTGGCGAAGAAGATCTCCCTTGGCCTGAAATTTTCAGAGGATGGTCATCAGGAACTGCGCAAGCTGTTCGATCTGACGATCGATAATCTGCGCGTCGCCCAGACGATCTTCGTCACCCGTGATTTCAATCTCGCGCGCCAGATGATGGAGGTAAAGGTCGAGGTGCGCCGGATGGAAAAACAGTCTGCCGAGCGTCACCTCGAACGCCTGCGTGACGGCCGCGCCGACAGCCTGCAGACGAGTTCGCTGCATCTCGACATGCTGCGCGACCTGAAGCGCATCAACGCCCACATCGTCTCGGTGGCGCATCCGATCATGGATGAAAACGGCCTGCTGATCGAAAGCCGCGTGCGGGCGACTGCGAAGTGACGGTCAGTCTGCCGAAGGCAGTCGGCGCATGGTGAATTCGATCTGGTCGCCGTCGAGCTGGCGCCAGCTTTCCACCTCGGTCCAGTAAGCGGCTTTCGGATATTCGTCGAACCATTCGCGCGCCTTGGCGCGTGCGTCCATGAGGCCGAGGCAATATGTCTCACGCACGAAATGGTCTTTCTTGCTCGGGGGATTTTCCGCCCGATGTCTCGCTATCCTGCGCTTCAGGCCGTCGAAGGACGGAGGCCCTGGAACTTTTTTCATCAAACTACCTCCTCGGAAAAAGGTAATATCGAAATTCTCGATTTGCGAGTCGAATCTTGGAAGCGCCTGGTGCTTGCCTCGGCTTGGCGAGATGCGGCACCAACTGCTAATCATGGCGTGCAATGAAGAATGAGCGAGTCGCCTCCCAAAGAGATGTCGACCGTCGGAGGCGTAAATGGAAAGACCGGAACTGCCGATCGGCTTGCCTGACGATATCGAAGACAAGAAGGCTGCCGCCCGCAATTGGTTCGAGGGATTGCGCGATACGATCTGCGCTTCCTTCGAGGCCCTCGAGGACGAGTTGGAAGGGCCGCTCTCCGACCAGGAGCCCGGCCGCTTCGCCGCCAAGGACTGGTCACGCGAAAACGGTGCCGGCGGCGGTGGCCGGATGTCGATGATGGAAGGTCGTGTCTTCGAAAAAGTCGGCGTCCATACCTCCACCGTCTACGGCGAATTCGCCCCGGATTTCCGCGCCCAGATACCCGGCGCCAAGGACGATCCGCGTTTCTGGGCCTCGGGCATCTCGTTGATCGCCCATCCCGTCAACCCCAACGTTCCGGCCGTGCATATGAACACCCGCATGGTCGTCACCACCAGCCGCTGGTTCGGCGGCGGCGCCGACCTGACGCCGGTGCTGTCGCGCCGCCGCACGCAGGAGGACGAAGATAGCCAGCTCTTTCACAAGGCCATGGATATCGCCTGCCGCAATCATGCCGTCGCCGATTACGATGCCTATAAGGCCTGGTGCGACGAATATTTCTTCCTGAAACACCGCAACGAAGCCCGCGGCATCGGCGGCATCTTCTACGACTGGCTGCATTCAAGCGAGGAAGCCGGCGGCTGGGACGCCGATTTCGCCTTCACCCGCGATGTCGGCCGAGCCTTCGCCATGGTCTATCCGAAAATCGTCCGCTCCAACTTCAACAAGTTGTGGACAGAGGCCGATCGCGACGAACAATTGATCCGCCGTGGCCGCTACGTCGAATTCAATCTGCTGTATGATCGTGGCACGATCTTCGGCCTGAAAACCGGCGGCAACGTTGAATCCATTCTCTCATCGTTGCCCCCCGTCGTACGTTGGCCATGAGACTGTGATATCTCATCGATAAATTCGAGTTGTAGACCTTCACGAAAATTCAGCGCGTCCTAACTTTATATGTCTGTGCGTAACAATCGGAGGAGGATTGTCATGACGATACAAAGTGGCTTGCCTACGTCCACGGATGTCCAGGAAACATCCCGCACGATCGACACGTCCGAGTTTCTGACGCGCATCGCGGAGAAACTGCGGGCCAAGAGCGGCTCGGATCTGCCGCTGTCCTGCTTCATCGAGCAGGTCAAGCTGCAACTGGCCGGCGGGAAATCGCCGGAACAGCTGCAGAACGAAGCCGCGGCCGCCAACAGCAACATGCCCGGCCACCTCTTGGATACCTACAAAGCCTGGGCGATGCCCGACTGACACGGCCTTTACTGGCCGGCATGTCGATTGCCGGCCGGAACCTTCCCTCCCCCCGCACATTCATAAATCGCGTAAGATCGCGATCGTCGTTGTGTTTCGAACAGAGGAGAAGACCATGCGACTTTTCGAATGCGGCACTCTCGTTCCGGGCTGCGCCTGGCATACACGGGCAGATAGCGACGCCGAGGTGGTCCGCCGTGCCGTCGAGCACCTGAAAAATGCTCACGGCGAGACCATAATCCGCGAGAACATGGTGGATAATATCAAGGCTCGCATTCGCGACGAAGCGACCGCCGCCTGATTATTGCACGCGTTCCTGCAGCCGGGCGAGCAGCGCCGCCCGGTCGGAAACGAAATTTTCCTCCACCCATTGGTCTTCCAGGCCGGCGAGCAGCTCGCCGACGCGCGGGCCGGACGCCACTCCTGCCGAAATCACGTCGCCGCCATTCAGCGGAAACCGAGGCTTCTGCCATTGCACTGCCCTGTCCAGCAGCTTGATGAGCCGCGCCGACCGCGCCATTTCGTCGAAATCGCCTTCAGCCTTGCCGCGTGCAACAGCAAGCGCCAGCTTCAGCCGTGTCATGATGCCGTCGGCGCCGTTGCGGTAAAGCAGCCGTTCGAAGGCCGCCGGTGACATGTCGTCATTAACAGGCGCTGCCATGGTCCAGGCCTTGAGAGTGGCCGCTTCCGCATTCGAGAGCTTGAGCCGGGCGGCAAGCGCCTCCATACGCGCCGCATCGGGCGGCACGATCGCCGCAAGACGCAGCAGCGGATCGGGCGTCCAGCCGAGCGCCTTTTCGGTGGCGATCAGCGAGGGGATCGCATCGATCCCCCATCGTTCGGTTTCCGGCAGGATTTCCGTCAGCACGGCCACCTGCCGCATCCACAGCAGAGCGCGGCCGGGATCGTCGGCACCAAGCAGCTTTCGCAGTTCAGACCAGACGCGTTCTGCCGAAAGTGTCGTCAGTTTCGAACGCGCGAGGGAACATGCCTTCAGCCCCTCGGCATCCGGCCGCCCGGAACCGTAATAGGCAAAGAAGCGGAAGAAGCGCAGGATGCGCAGATGATCCTCGGCAATACGCCTTGCGGCATCGCCGATGAAGCGGATGTTGCGCGTCTCGATATCGGCAAGTCCGCCGACAAGATCCACCACCTCGCCCCCCGCATCGGCATAAAGCGCGTTGATCGTCAGATCCCGCCGTTCGGCATCTGCCTTCCAGTCAGTGCTGAAGGCAACCTTGGCATGGCGCCCGTCGGTCTCGACGTCGGTGCGAAGGGTCGTCACCTCGAAGGGCTTGCCGTCGATGACGAGCGTCACTGTGCCGTGCTCGAGGCCGGTTGGGACTGCCTTGATGCCAGCCGCCGCCGCCCGCTCCATCACCGCCTCCGGTGTGAGTGTCGTGGCGATGTCGACATCATTGACCGGCAGGCCCATCAGGCTGTTGCGCACCGCACCGCCAACCACCCGAGCTTCCCCGCCATCGGCGTTGAGAAGCGCTAAGATCCGGCCAAGCGCCGGGTCGCGGAACCATGCTTGGTCGGCGATGCCGGTCATGCATAAAGCCTTTCATAAAGCGTGCGGACGATGCCGGCAGTGATGCCCCAGATCATTCTGGTTTCATAGGGCACGCGGTAGAAATGCCGGTCGATGCCGTCGATGACACGTCTGTCGCGGGTGTGATTGGCAGGATCCATCAGGAAGGAAAGCGGCACATCGAACACGTCGTCCACCTCGGTCGGGTTCAGCGTCAGCGCAAAGCCCGGGGAGACGACGCCGAGCACCGGCGTAATGCGAAAGCCCGTCGAGGCAAGATAATTCGGCAGCCGCCCGACGGTTTCGACGAAGGAACCGGCCAGGCCGATCTCCTCCTCCGTCTCACGGATCGCCGCCATTTCGGGCGAGATATCGGCGGGATCGATCGAGCCGCCGGGAAAGGCGATCTGCCCGGAATGTTTGCGCAGCGTCGTCGTTCGCTTGGTGAAGATCACATGCGCCTCCTCGCCGTCGTCGACGACGGGCACGAGCACGGCGGCGTCGCGCAGCTTGAAGGTCTCGACTTCGGCGACGATATCGGGGTTGAGGATGTGGTCCCCGTGATCGCGCCAGGCATGATCGACCGGCCCACCATTCTGGTTGAGCGCACGGCGGCGGAATTCGGCTGCGGAAAACAGCGGGTAGCGGTGGGTGATCGCATCATTCATCGGCAAAGTGCATCCAGTTCATCGGCCGGCATCATCGCAAAGACCTCTCCGGCGGAGCGGACGGCGAACATCGCCTGTCCCTCGACCTCGAGCGTCTCGCCGAGCGCCACCAGTTCATACATCACTGCACGCGACACCAACGCCTCCAACCGCCCGCGCACATGCAGATAGGGTTTCAGTTCGGCATTCTCGCCCGCAATGGCAAAGCGCAGCCGATGCTCTCCTCCCGCCTCCACGACATCGCCGACATTGGTGCGGAAGGTCAGCACCTGTTGGTCCTGCCCCTCCGTCACGCTCATCTCCACGGCGATGAAAGGAGCATCGATGACCCTTATCCCGACTTTTTCCACAGGAGTTACGAGATAGGTCTTCTGGTCGTCGTCTTTTCTTAAAACCGTCGAGAACAGCCGCACCAGCGCCGGTCGACCGATCGGCGTGCCCATGTAGAGCCAGGTGCCGTCGGCCCGGATTTCCATGTCGATATCGCCGCAGAAAGGCGGATTCCATCGCTCGACCGGCGGTAACCCTCGTTTTTTACCGGCATTTTCCTGAGACGCGCGCGAAATCAGTGCGGCAAGTCCCGCCGCATCCGCCTGTCCGCTGATTTCCTCGGCTGCCATTCTTCCGTCCCGGTTTGTCCTTAACGAAGTAAAGTCACGAGATAGTCATTCGCAACGAACTTGTCAGCCCGTCACATCTCCATAACTCTATCGGGTATGAGGCACATGTATAAGTCCGCCGATTCGCTGCCGAATGATTTCAGCCGTTGGAGATACGCATGGGTATGATGAAGACCGAAGCCAGCCTCGATGAAAAGGCGATCGTCGCCGCCGCCGAAAAGGCGCTCTCCGATATCGCCGCCATCCGCGGGGAAGTCTCGAAAGTGATCTTCGGTCAGGAAAGCGTCGTCGAGAACACCATTCTCGCTGTGCTGTCAGGTGGTCATGCCTTGCTCGTTGGCGTTCCCGGCCTCGCCAAGACCAGACTGGTGACGACGCTCGGCGAGGTGCTCGGCCTTGCCGCCAACCGCATCCAGTTCACGCCGGATCTGATGCCCTCTGATATTCTCGGCTCCGAGGTGATGGACCAGGACGACAGTGGACGCCGCTCCTTCCGTTTCGTCAAGGGCCCTGTCTTTGCCCAACTCCTGATGGCCGACGAGATCAACCGCGCCTCGCCGCGTACCCAGTCGGCCCTTCTGCAATCCATGCAGGAATATCACATCACGATCGCCGGCCAGCGCTATGACCTGCCGGCGCCTTTCCATGTGCTCGCCACCCAGAACCCGCTCGAGCAGGAAGGCACCTATCCTCTGCCCGAAGCCCAGCTCGACCGCTTCCTGCTGCAGGTCGACGTCCACTACCCCGAACTCGCCGCTGAGCGCCAGATCCTGCTCGAGACGACGGGCCTGGGCGAAACCCGGCCGGAAGCCATCATCGATGCCCAGCGGCTGATCGAGATCCAGACCCTGGTGCGCCAGATGCCGGTGAGCGATACGGTCGTTGATGCCATCCTGGCGCTGGTGCGTTCCGCCCGCCCAGGACAGGGCAATGCCTCGACCGACAAGAACGTCGCCTGGGGTCCAGGCCCGCGCGCCGGCCAGGCGATGATGCTCTGCGCGCGTGCCCGCGCGCTCTACGAAGGCCGTCTCGCACCGTCTCTGGACGATATCTTCGCGCTCGCCGAACCCATTCTCCAGCACCGCATGGCGCTGACTTTCGCCGCTCGCGCCGAAGGCATGTCGGTGCGCGATGTCATCGCCGGACTGGTCAAGCAGGCAAAGGGATAAGGAAGCCGGACGCGTGGCATCTATCGGACAGATCGTCAATCCGACACCCGGCAGCGATGCCCTTTCCCGCGCCAGGCAGCGGGCCGCCCTGGTGCCGGACTGCCTGGTGGAAGCCAAGCGCATCGCCAACACGGTGATTGCCGGCTGGCATGGCCGTCGCAAGCGTGGCATCGGCGAGAATTTCTGGCAGTTCCGTCCCTATGCCGAGGGAGAGAGCCTGTCGCGCATCGATTGGCGCCGCTCCGCCCGCGACGATCATACCTATGTGCGCGAGCGCGAATGGGAGGCAGCGCACACGATCTGGCTCTGGTGCGACATGTCGCCCTCGATGATGTACAAGTCGAGCTATGGCAGCGTCTCCAAGGAAAGCCGCGCGCTGGTCATCATGCTGGCGCTTGCCGAAATCCTCGCCCGCTCCGGCGAGCGCATCGGTTGTCCCGGCATCATGGAGCCCGCCTCCGCCCGCAACGCCTCCGAACGCCTCGCAGCCGCGCTCATGCACACGCCGCTGACCGGCGGCCTGCCGGAAACGTCGATGATCCGCGGCTGGAGCGACCTCGTCCTTATCGGCGATTTCCTCGACGATGCGCCGGCAATCATGGAACGGCTCGGCCCGCTTGCCCGCCGCGGCTTGCGCGGCCACGTGGTCGAGATTTCAGATCCCGCCGAAGAGATATTCCCCTATAACGGCCGCACCGAATTCACTGATCCGGAGAGCGGCGCCAAACTTATCTCCGGCCGCGCCGAACATATCCGCGAGGCCTATCGCAACGCCTACCTCGCCCGCAGGGAGAGCCTCGGCCAGTCGTTGCGCCATCTCGGCTGGACTTTCGCGAGCCACCGCACCGATCATCTTGCGTCGGAGGCGCTGGTCGCGGTCCACATGTATCTGTCCGGCATGCCGGCCAAGGCAACGCATGGAGGGCAGCTATGAACGCCCTTCCCTTCGCTTTCGCCTATCCCGCCATTCTCGGCGCGCTCCTTGCCTTGCCCGTCATCTGGTGGCTGCTGCGGCTGACGCCGCCACGTCCGAAGACCGAAGTCTTTCCGCCGCTGAAAATTCTAGCCTCCGTGCTGAAGCGCGAGGAGACGCCGGCGCAAAGCCCGTGGTGGCTGACGCTGCTGCGCATGCTGCTCGCTGCCGCCATCATCCTTGCGATCGCCGATCCGGTTTTCAATCCACGCACCAGTTCGCTAGCATCAGGTGGCCCGCTCGTCCTTTTCGTCGACAACAGCTGGGCAGCGGCACCCGACTGGGAGCGCCGCATCCAGACCGCCGACGCATTGATAGACGATGCCGAATCCGCCGGCACGCCAGTGTCGATCGCCTTCACCGCCGATCCGACCAACGACGCCGTGCCCGGCACAGCCGCGAGCGCCCGCGACAAGCTGCGCGCCGCCGAGCCGCGACCGCTGGTACCGGACCGCGAACGCGCCTTCCAGGCGCTGCGCGCCGCGCTGAACGGCATCAAGCCCGGTACCCTCGCCTTCCTGACCGACGGCGCCGCCGCCAAGCCCGACGACGCGACGGTGCGCAGGCTCGCCGAACTCCAACCCGCCGATCTGCGTCTGATCGAGGGCGATGCCGCGCGGACAGTCGCTATCACCACGGCCAACAATGCGGCTGATGCCATGACCGTCAAGGTCACGCGGCTCAACAGTTCGCAGGCCGCATCGGTAGCGCTGAACGCCGTCGATACCCAGGGCCGCTCGATCGCCAATGGCAGGGCGGATTTCCGCCCCGGCCAGAGCGTCGCGACGAGTTCGATCACCGCCCCCTTCGAGATGCGCAACGATTTCGCGCGCGTCAGCGTCGACAATGGCGCGACGGCAGGCGCCGTCCACCTTCTCGACGACGCATTCAAGCGCCGCCGCGTCGTCCTGCTGTCAGGTGAAGGAGGCGACGAGTTCCAGCCGCTGCTCTCGCCGCTCTATTATATCCAGCGGGCGCTGCAACCCTATGCGGATCTGATCCAGCCTGCAGATTCCGACCTTTCGGTCGCAATACCAAAACTTCTCGCCAGCAATCCCTCCATCATCATCATGGCCGATATCGGCCGGCTGCCGGAGGAGACCTACGAGCCTTTGACGCGCTGGATATCGAATGGCGGCATGCTCCTGCGTTTTGCCGGCCCGCGCATGGCGGCAGCCCCTGCGGACGATCCGCTGATCCCTGTCATCCTGCGTCAGGGAGAACGGGCGCTGGGTGGCACCTTGTCCTGGAGCGAGCCGCAGTCGCTGGCCGAATTTCCGAGTATCGGGCCTTTCGCCGGCATAGCGCGTCCCGTCGATGTCGTCGTCAAGCGGCAAGTGCTTGCCGAACCGACACCCGATCTTGCCGAACGCACCTGGGCAAGCCTGGCTGACGGCACGCCGCTCGTCACGATGAAGCAGATCGCCTCCGGCCAGATCGTCCTGTTTCACGTCACCGCGGAAGCGACCTGGTCCGATCTGCCGATCTCAGGCACTTTCGTCGACATGCTGCGTCACCTCCTGCAGATATCGCGCTCGGGCGGCGTGACACCGGAGGCGCGCGGCAATGCGCGTGTCTCCGAAACCCTGCCGCCATTCCGCATGCTGACGGCCAAGGGCACGCTCGTCTCCGAGACGGGATCGGCGCGGCCGCTCATTCCACAGGCCGGAGTCGAACCGACGGCGAATTTCGACAACCCACCCGGGCTCTACGGTTCGGAGGATGGTTTCACCTCCCTGAACGTGCTGCCCGAGAACGCCGAACTGAAACCGCTCGACACAACAGGAACCAATGCCGTGCGCGAAGGCCTGATCGGCGGCGAAAGCTGGTCGGCAAAACCCGCACTCTTTCTCGCAGCCTTTCTGCTGCTCTTGGCCGATAGCCTGATCGTCCTCTTCATGAATGGCGCATTCTCGCGATTGCGCCCGGCTGTCCGCACCGCCGCGATGATCGCGGTCGCCGTCGGCGCCGGCTTTCTCATCCAACCCGGCACGCTTCACGCCGACGACTCCCAGCCCGGCGACGACCTCATCCTGCAGAGACTTGATAACACGCACCTCGCCTATGTCGTCACCGGCGAACAGGACGTGGACAATATATCCGAGCGCGGCCTCGAGGGACTGACCCAGTTCCTGACTTTTCGCACGACGCTGGAGCCGGCGCCGCCCGTCGGCATCGACCTCACCAAAGACGAGCTCTCCTTCTATCCGATCATCTACTGGCCGGTTTCGGCAACGGCGCCGATGCCGTCGACGGCGGCGATCAGCCGTATCGATGCCTATATGCGCAATGGCGGCACCGTGCTTTTCGATACGCGCGATCAGATCAGCGCATTGGACAATGGCGGCAATGTCAGCGCCAACGGTGAGAGGCTGCAGGCAATCCTCGCCAATCTCGACATTCCGCCGCTCGAGCCGGTACCATCAGATCACGTGCTGACGAAATCCTTCTATCTCCTGTCGAGCTTTCCCGGTCGTTATGCCGGCAGCCCTCTCTGGATCGAGGCCCGGCAAGGCGGTCAGGGGCCGAGCGAAAAATCGGCGGCGACGGCCGACGGCGTTTCGCCGATCCTGATCACCGGCAATGATTTCGCCGGCGCCTGGGCGATCGACGAAAACGGCGTACCGATACTGCCGACCGTACCGTCGGATGAAACGCAGCGCGAATATGCCTACCGTTCCGGCGTCAACATCATGATGTACATGCTGACCGGCAACTACAAGACCGACCAGGTCCATGTTCCCGACCTCCTCGAACGGTTAGGACAATGAGATGACATTCGACTTTTCGCCCTTCCTGCCCTGGTCGGTTCTGGCTGCATTGGCTGTCGTCAGCACGATCATCGCCGCCTTCGCCATCTGGCGCGGCATTCGAGGCGCCTGGATCAGAACGCTGGCAGCACTCGCCATGCTGACCGCGCTTGCCAATCCTGTGCTGCTGCAGGAAGATCGGGATCAGTTGTCGACGATCGTTCCCGTTCTTGTCGATCGAAGCCAGAGCCAGCAGACGCCCGATCGCGTCAAGATGACCGACGATGCGCTTGCGGCCTTGAAGGGACAGCTTGCCCGCTTCCCCCAGATTGAACCCCGCTTCGTTGATGTCGAAGGCGACGTCAATTCCGACGTGCCGTCCACGCGCCTGTTCGACGCGCTGTCGGCCAACATTGCCGATGTCCCGCCCGCCCGTATCGGTGGCGCCATCATGCTGACCGACGGTGAAGTCCATGATGTTCCGGGCGCCAATCAGGCGCTCGGTTTCGACGCGCCGATCCATGGCCTCGTAACCGGCAAGGCCAACGAATTCGATCGCCGCATCGAAGTCATCAAGGGACCGCGTTTCGGCATCGTCAACGAAGAGCAGCAGGTGATCTTGCGCGTCTTCGACGACGGCCCGAGCCCCGGCGGCACAGCCGATGTCACGGTAAAGCTGAATGGTGACGAGATCGCCACCCTGCAGGCGACACCCGGGCAGGATACGCCCTTCTCCTTCAAGGTGCCGGGTGGCGGCAGCAATGTGCTCGAATTCTCGGTCGCAGCACTTCCCGGCGAAGTCACCACTGCCAACAACCGCGCTGTCCACGTCATCGACGGCATCCGCCAGAATCTCCGCGTCCTGCTCGTCTCCGGCGAGCCGCATGCCGGCGAGCGCGCCTGGCGCAACCTGCTGAAATCCGATGCCTCGGTCGATCTCGTCCACTTCACCATCCTGCGTCCGCCGGAAAAGCAGGACGGCACGCCGATCAACGAGCTGTCGCTGATCGCCTTTCCGACGCGCGAGCTCTTCGTCGACAAGATCAAGGATTTCGACCTGATCATCTTCGATCGCTACCAGCACCGCGGCGTGCTGCCGCTGCTCTATTACGATTACATCGCGCAATATGTCGACAATGGCGGCGCGCTGCTGATCGCCGCCGGTCCCGAACACGCCGGCCCCGATTCCATTGCACTGACGCCGCTTTCCTCGGTTCTGCCCGCAACGCCCACCGGAGAGATGATCGAAAAGGCCTTCTATCCCCGCCTCTCCGAGGAAGGCCGCAAACATCCCGTCACGCGCGGTCTGGACGGTTCGGGCGAGGATCCGCCGCATTGGGGCCGCTGGTTCCGCAGCGTCGATGTCGACCGGCCGCAGGGCGAGACGATCATGCTCGGCGCCGACAACCATCCGCTACTGGTGCTGAACCGAGCCGGCCAGGGCCGCGTCGCCATGCTGCTTTCCGATCAGGGCTGGCTCTGGGCGCGCGGCTTCGAAGGCGGCGGTCCGAACGTTTCGCTCTATCGCCGTATCGCCCATTGGCTGATGAAGGAGCCGGCGCTCGAGGAAGAAGCGCTGACGGCGCGCGCCTCCGGCCGGACCCTTGAAGTCACCCGCCAGACGATCGGCGACAATCCCGGCAATGCCACCGTGCGTTATCCTTCCGGCAAGACCGAAACCCTGCCGCTCACCCAGTCCGAACCGGGACTTTACAAGGCCGAGAAGAGGATGGACGAAATCGGCCTCTTCGAAATCCGCAACGGCCGGCTGTCGACGCTTGTCCATATCGGCGCTGTCGACGCACCGGAATTCAAGGCGATGATCTCGACGACCGATGTACTGCAGCCGGTCGCCGACAGAAGCAAGGGTCTCGTCGCCCGCGTCTCCAACGCAAATGGCGCGATCTCCGTGCCGCCGATCCTGCCGGTGCGCGGCCAGGTCCGCGTCTCCGACAACGATCGCATGATGATCCGCATGACCAACGAGACGGTCTTGAAGGGCATCAACACGCTGCCGCTCTTTGCCGGTTTCGCCGGCGTCGGCATCCTGCTGCTCGCCTTCGGCGCCATGTGGTGGCGCGAAGGGCGCTAATCTCATGCCGGAATTTCGAGCTCACCTCGTCGCCCTCGCCGGAGGAATTGGCGGTGATCACCGATGCGCTGTCGGGCCTTCAACACCAGCGATGTCGGCCCTTGGATCGCCGCCCGCTCGCCGTCCTCATCCGCGATACCGACGGCAAGGTGACCCGGCCGTACGCACAGCTTCCTCCGGAAAAGTCTCTAGCGGGCTGTGCAAGATCATTCGCGCCAGGCGATCGTGCCCTTCAGCCGCGCGTGCACGCCCTCGGCGATCGGAACGACGAGCACACGACCGGGATCGACCGGGCCTGGAAAAGACAGCGCGTTGTAGGCCACCTTCTCGAAGCCGAGCGGGCCGTAATAGGGTGGATCGCCGACGAGGATGACGGCTTCCGAGCCCTTGCGTCTTGCCGCCTCCACGGCAATCCGCACCAGTTCCCGGCCGATGCCTTTGTTCTTGTGGGAGGGGCGGACGGCGAGCGGGCCGAGCAGATGTCCCTTCACCGTGCCGGCCAGCACCGGCGTCATGCGCACGGAGGCGATCGTCTCACCATTATCGGTGCAGATGAAGGAGAGCGACAGATCATGCGGTCCCTGCTCACGGATGCGCGCGGCAGCGCGCGTGAAGCGGCCGGGACCGAAGGCTTCTTCGTTGATGTGTTCGATGGCGGCGTCATGAGACGCGTCTTCGGTGAGGTAGACGAGATCGTGCTTGTACATGATGACAGAAACCGGATGGACAGATTGATGGGTCTCGAACACGCCTTGGGCGTTCGGGAGCATCAGCGTCGTCGCGGGTTTCTGGAAATGAACATCAAGCAGGGGTCCGAAAATCGTGAAAAGGCCGATAGCAGGAAAAATTTCCAACGTCCAACGCAAAATGCGCGACGTGACGCACTGTTCAATCTTTGCCGCCTGTAAAGCCCTGCCATCTGCGATATCTTCCGTTTCAACACGCAATCAAGGAAATGAACACCATGGGAATGCTGGTGGACGGCGTCTGGCATGACGCCTGGTACGACACGAAGGAGAGTAAGGGCCATTTCAAGCGGCAGCCCTCACAGTTCCGCAACTGGGTGACATCGGACGGTGAGGCCGGCCCTTCCGGCAGCGGCGGCTTCAAGGCCGAGTCCGGGCGTTACCATCTCTATGTCTCGCTCGCCTGCCCCTGGGCGCACCGCACGCTGATCTTCCGCAAGCTGAAGAAGCTCGAAGAGCTGATCTCGGTTTCCGTCGTCGATCCGCTGATGCTCGAGAACGGCTGGGAGTTCAAGGTCGGCGACGGCGCCACCGGCGACCACCTCTTCGCCGCGTCCGCGCTTTGGCAGATCTACGTCAAAGCCGATCCGCACTATTCCGGCCGTGTCACCGTTCCCGTGCTCTGGGACAAGAAGACCGGCACGATCGTCAACAACGAATCCGCCGAGATCATCCGCATGTTCAACGGTGCCTTCGACGGGCTGACCGGCTCGACAGCCGATTTCTATCCCGAGGACCTTCGCTCCGAAATCGATGCGCTGAACGCCACCGTCTACGACACCGTCAATAACGGCGTCTACAAGGCGGGCTTTGCCACCACCCAGGAGGCCTATGCCGAAAACGTCGACACACTGTTCGAAACACTCGACATGCTCGACGAACGCCTCGGCAAGGGCCGCTACCTCTTCGGCAACCGTCAGACCGAGGCCGACTGGCGCCTGTTCACCACGCTAGTGCGCTTCGACGCCGTCTATGTCGGCCATTTCAAGTGCAACATCCGCCGCATCGCCGACTACCGCAACCTGCCCGGCTATCTCAGCGACCTCTACCAGACGGCAGGCGTTGCCGAGACGGTGAACCTCAATCACATCAAGCAGCACTATTACCGCAGCCACAAGACGATCAATCCGACCGGCATCGTTCCCATCGGCCCAGCACTCGATCTCGACAGTCCGCACGGCCGCGCTACAGCGCCGCGCGTCTTTTCAGACGCGCAAAGGACTCTGTAGCAGTTTGAATGGCTGCCTGAGGTTCACCAGCGGTGGGCGGGCTCCTGCTCGCCGCGAAGCTCGGCGAGACGGCGATGCGTCGCCTTCGTCGTGCCCTCGGGCAGGCTGTCGAGGGAAAAAAAGCCGCTGTCGGATATCTCCCAGTCCGGCGGCCGCGGCGCCGTCTGCTCGACGGTCGCGCGGTAGAAGACGACATGGTCGCGCTTTGTGGTCGTGGTATTGAAATAGACCTGGAACAGCTGCGGCTTGCCGATGATCCTGAGGTTGCCTTCCTCGCGCAATTCCTTGATGAGCGCTTCCTCGACCGTCTCGTTGCGCTCCAGCCCGCCGCCCGGCATGTGCCAGCCGCCGATATAGCTGTGGCGGACGAGAAAGATGCGCCCGTCTGCATCGAAACAGGCAGCCCGCACGCCCACGGTCATGCTGCGGACGAAGCTGAAATAGACATGCAGCAGGCGCAACGCCAGCCTCATGTGAAGGGGCCGGTTCTCTTTATCCACCATCGCTCCGTTTCAGCTCTTCATCGCGCCGGATGTGTTTGATTTGTCAATAAGCTGGTCTATGTCTCGTAGCATGTTCAAGCTCGCGCATATCTCCGACGTCCACCTCGGGCCGTTGCCCAGTCTTTCCATTCAGGAGCTGTTTTCAAAACGCATAACAGGCTTTGTGAACTGGCATCGAAATCGACGCAAGCACCTTTTCGGCAGCACGCTGGATCTGCTGCTCGACGACATCCGCGCCCATCAGGCCGATCACCTGGCCGTCACCGGCGACCTCGTCAATCTGGCGAGCGGCATCGAGATCCGCTCGGCCGCCGCCTGGCTGCGCGAGCTCGGTGATCCCGCAGACACGTCGGTCGTTCCCGGCAATCACGATGCCTATGTGCCCGGCTCTTACGAGAAGTCGATGCGCGCCTGGTACGATTATGTCCGCGGCGATCTCGCTCCGCCGCAATGGCAGGACGACCGCCATATCTTTCCTTATCTGCGCGTTCGCGGCAAAGTCGCGATTGTCGGCTGTTCGACGGCGGTCGCCACTCCGCCCTTCGCCGCCTCTGGCTTTTTCGGCGCGCGACAGGCCCGCGATACCGTCAACATACTGCGTGCGGCTGGCGAAGCCGGTCTCTTCCGCGTCGTCATGATCCATCACCCGCCGATCCGCGGCGCCACGGCCTTCTACAAACGGATGATCGGCATCCGCCGCTTCGCTGCCGTGATTTCGACGGGCGGCGCCGAACTCGTGCTGCACGGCCATACGCACCTGAACACGCTGCATTGGCTGCGTGGCCAGATGCAGCCAGTACCGGTCGTCGGCATCGCCTCTGCCTCGCAGGGACCGGGCAGCATCAAGCCGCCCGCCGCCTACAACCTCTTCTCCATCGACGGCTCTCCCGGCGCTTGGGAGCTCAGCGGCGAGCGCTTCAGCCTCAACAGGGCCGGCGACGCGGTGATGCCGGAAAGCGCCGATATTTTCGCGCCTTAACGTCATCTCCGGCCTCTTTTTGTGCAGCAGTTGAATCGATCCGCGAGGACATCAAGCCACCGTCGCAACATTTGCCATGGAGGTTGCTTACCCTCTTGGTATTTTTAGTGGTAAGCGTACAATCCGAGCAACTGCATTGCTTGAGAACGGAGCGCGCCGATGACTTTTTCTTTCCGCCACCTGTCCCGACTTTCGCTCGCCGCCGGCTTTGCCTTCGGCATCGCCACGGCCGCTTTCGCGGCCGGCGACAGCAATGATGATACCAATCCGCCGCCGAAGACCCAGACGACCAAGGTCTGCACCGGCGGCAAGGTCTGGGACAAGACCAAGAAGGAATGCGTCAACCCGAAGAAGAGCAGCTTCAACGACGACGATCTCTATCAGTTCGCCCGCGAGTTTGCCTATGCCGGCCAGTATGACAACGCCATCACCGTTCTCAATCTCGCTCGCAACCAGAACGACCCGCGCGTCCTGAACTATCTCGGCTACGCCAACCGCAAGGCCGGCCGCATGGAACTCGGCATGTCCTACTACCGCAAGGCGCTGCAGGCGGACGAGAATTATATCCTCGCCCGCTCCTATATGGGCATGGCGCTGGTCGAACAGGGAGACATCCAGGGCGCTCGCGTCCAGCTTGTCGAAATCCGTGATCGTGGCGGCGAAGGCACCTGGGCCTATCGCTCCCTGCTGCAAAGCTTGAACGGCTACAAAACATATTGACGCAAGCTTTGCAGGCCATAATACGAAAATCCCTTGGGAAAGAGGGATGAAGACGACCGGATGCTTGCGAAGTGCAGGAGACTTGTTTCATAAAGCACATGCATCGACGGCGTCGATAAAGTCGGTTTCGCGCCCGACGGCGAACCCTTCGTCCGCGAAACCATTGTGAATGCTTCTTGGATAGACAATGCGTCAGCCCGCAACGACCATCGATCTCCGGCGTGATCTCGTCGGCCTCCTGCCCCGCCTTCGCCGCTTCGCGATCACGCTCGCGGGTGAGGTTGCCGTGGCCGATGAACTCGTTCAGGCCGTCTGTCAGCGCGCCATCTCCAAAGGTCATCAATGGAGCGGCGAAGGCCGGCTGGAAAGCTGGATCTACACGCTTGCCCGCCAGCAATGGACCGACGACAACCGCAAGCGCAAGCCGAAGGCTTCCGTCCGCGGCAACGTCACCGATATTCGCGAGGCCGCGCGCGAACGCTCGGCCGCGGTCGATCCCGACACCATCCATCACATGATTTCCGATATGCCGGATGGCGTTTCCAGCATGTTCCTGCTGGTCGACGTCGAAGGTCACAGCTACCAGCAGGCGGCCGACATCATGGGCATTCCGGTGGCAAACGTCGTTTCGCAGCTCGCTACCGCGAGGCTGCATTTCGCCGGGCTTGCCGGCACCCACCCGATCCACAGGTTCTGAATTTGCTCGATCTTAGGAAATTGCCGCTCGAGGCCCAGCTCACCGCCCTTCTCGACGGCGAAGTCTCGCCCGAACAGCGGCACGAACTGGAGCAGCGTCTGGCAAGCGACGAGAATGCACGCAGGCTGCATGAGAAGCTGCGCCACGGGGCTGATTTCGGCCGCCGCCGCCTCGACGATATCCTGAAGGAGCCGGTACCGCTCGCCCTCGTCCGCTCGATCAAGAGCACGCAGCCGCCGAAGACGCCGATCGCCCAGCGCGCCACGCGCCCGCAAGTGAAACTGGCGCCGAGCGGCCCGCAGGCGCTGGCCGCTGCCCTGATCCTCTTTGTCGTCGGTTGCGGTATCGGCTATTTCGTCGGCACCGCGCCGGATGCCGACGAGATTGCCAGCACGGCTACCACCAATACGGCACCGGCCAATACCAACGACTGGCTGGGCGACGTCACCGCCTATCAGCGCCTGCTGATCCGCCAACCCCGTCATCTCGTCGAAGTGCCCGCCTCGCAGGCCGAGGAAATCTCCAGCTGGCTGACGACGGCGATCGGCGTGCCCTTCCGCGTGCCGGATTTGAGCGCCGAAGCCTGGACCTTCCAGGGTGCCCGCGTCATCCTCGGCGACAGCCGCCCTGTCGGACAGCTCGTCTATTCTAATTCCGATGGCGACATCATCTCCATTTGCTTCCGCAAGGACGCGCAGCCGCCGGAGACCGACGACTTCAAGGAAACGATCAAGGACGAGATCGGCCTCGTGACCTGGCACAATGCCGGCACCTCCTACGTACTCGCCGGCCCCTCCGCCGAAGCAACGCTCGGCCAGCTTGCCATGGAGATCGCCACCGCGATCTGATTCCGCCTATCGTATGTGGCGAATGGTGAGCGTGCCGCGAAGCTGAAACGGTTTTATGGCAAAATCGACCATCAGCACCAGCCGCCCCCTCATCCGCCTGCCGGCACCTTCTCCCCGAGGGGAGAAGAGACGTGTGGCAACGTCTCGGCTCCTCAAAGCGTCTGTAGTAGAAGGCATAGCGAAAGGCCTGCTCCCTCTTCTCCCCTCGGGGAGAAGGTGCCCGTAGGGCAGATGAGGGGGCCACACGGCACGCCTTTATTGCTCCTGCTCAGGGAAGACGCAACGAAGCCAACCTATTCGTCAGGCCGCACCGACACCGGTCGCGGCCTGATTCGTTCCCGGATCAGGCTTTGCCGGCCTTCACCTCGAGCACGCGGTTGGCGGCCGAGACGATCGCTTCCAGCGACGCCGCGACGATGTTGGTATTGATGCCGGCGCCGAAGAGTTTGCCGCCGGGATAGGAAGTCTCGACATAGGAGATCGCCGCCGCGTTCGAGCCATGCTGGAGCGAATGCTCGGAATAGTCTTCGACCGACATCTCGATGCCGAGATAATGCGACAGCGCATTGATGAAGCCGTCGATCGGGCCGTTGCCGCGCCCTTCGATGCGCTTGATCTCCCCATTGTCGGTGATCTCGGCTGCGACGATCCGCTGGCCCTTGTGCTCGGTGTCGGGATAGGTGTGATGGTCAACAAAGCGCAGGCGCCCTTCCGGCTGCGTCACGTAGCGCTCGATGAAGCGGTCGTAGATGCGCCGCGACGGAAGCTCCTTGCCCTCTACGTCGGTGATACGCTGGATATCCTCGCGGAATTCCACCTGCAGGTTACGCGGCAGGTTCAGCCCATAATCCTGCTGCAGGATATAAGCGATGCCGCCCTTGCCGGACTGAGAGTTGATGCGGATGATCGCCTCGTAGGAACGACCGACATCGCGCGGATCGATCGGCAGGTAGGGGACCTCCCACACGGGATGGTTGGCGACCTGTGCTGCCTTCATGCCCTTGTTGATCGCATCCTGATGCGAGCCAGAAAAGGCCGTATAGACCAGCTCGCCGACGTAAGGATGACGCTCGCCGATCGCCATCTGGTTCGAATATTCGAACACTTCCTTGATGTGCTCGATGTTCGAGCAGTCGATGCCGGGATCAACACCTTGCGTGAACATGTTGAGCGCCATCGTCACCACGTCGACATTGCCGGTGCGCTCGCCATTGCCGAACAGCGTGCCTTCGACGCGGTCGGCGCCTGCCAGCAGTGCCAGTTCGGCAGCGGCAATGCCGGTGCCGCGGTCGTTATGCGGATGCAGCGAAACGATCAGGTTCTCGCGATTGTCGAGGTTGCGGCACATCCATTCGATCTGGTCGGCATAGACGTTCGGCGTCGCCATCTCGACGGTGGACGGCAGGTTGATGATCAGCTTGTTATCGGGCGTCGGCTTGACGACCTCGATGACGGCGTTGCAGATCTCCAGCGCCACATCGAGTTCCGTGCCGGTAAAGCTCTCCGGGGAATATTCGAAACGGTAACCGCCGCCAGCCTTCGTGGCCATATCGGTGATCATCTTGGCGGCATCGACGGCGATCTGCTTGATGCCCTGCACATCCTTGGCGAAGACGACGCGACGCTGCAGCTCGCTGGTGGAGTTGTAGAAATGCACGATCGGCCGGTTTGCGCCTTCCAGCGCTTCGAAGGTGCGGGTGATGAGTTCCGGGCGGCACTGCACCAATACCTGCAGGGAGACGTCGTCGGGAACGTTGCCCTCCTCCACGCACCAGCGGGCGAAGTCGAAATCGGTCTGCGAAGCCGAGGGGAAACCGATCTCGATTTCCTTGAAGCCCATCTCGATCAGCAGATGGAACATGCGCGCCTTGCGATCGTGGCCCATCGGGTCGACGAGCGCCTGGTTGCCGTCGCGCAGGTCGACCGAGCACCAGACCGGCGCCTTGGTAATGGTCTTCGTCGGCCATGTGCGGTCGGGAATGTTCACCTGCGGATAGGCCCGGTATTTCACCGCGGCGTCGGGCATGCCTTTTGCGGGGCTCATCTCGCTCTTGGAGGCCATCTTATCTCGGGGGGATTGCGTCTTCGCGTCCATCGTATCGTTTCCTCGTCCCGGCATTTGCCCGCTCTTAGCCGATCACGTCGGGCTTGGCGATAAACAAATGCGGACCTTGTCGGTCGTTAAGTCAATTTTGAAAGTGAGTCGCGAGGAGCGATGGCCGGGCGGGCTTTCGGCCGCCGGGCGCTCCTCAAAGGACCCGGCAACCGCGCGTAAGGCCGAGGAGAAGAAGCGAGGTCAGGGCGCGCGTATTGTCACGCAGGGCGATGCGGCCGCGTGCAATCGTCTCGGAAATCTTGGCGCCAGTGGTCTTCATGGCCGCGCTTATAACCTTGGGCGGCGGAACTGGCAAGCCCTCGCGGCACGCCGACCTTGCCTCACTTCGACTGAGCCCCGCCTTTCGCCATCTTCACCAGCTGCGACAGCGCGAGCATCAGGCCGCCCGCGATCAATCCCCAGAAGGCGCCCGAGATGCCGCCGAAGGAAATGCCGGAGGCGGTGACGAGGAAGGTGATTGCCGCTGCCTCGCGCGATTCCGGCGCCTGGAAGGCCGACATTGCCGAGGACGAGAAGGCGCCGACCAGCGCCAGTCCCGCCACCGCCTCGATCAGGATGGGAGGCGCCAGGGCGACGAAGGCCGTCACCGCGCCGGCCAGCAAGCCGAGGATGATATAACCGACGCCGGCGATCAGCGACGCCCAGTAGCGCCGCTTCGGATCGGCATGGGCATCCTGGCCCGCGCACATCGCCGCAGTGATCGCCGCCAGATTGACGGCGTGGCCGCCGAACGGCGCCGACAGCAGCGAGAAGAAGCCGGTGACGGCAAAGAGCGGACCGGGCTTCGGATCGTAGTGATTGACCTTCAGCACCGCGATGCCGGGAATGTTCTGCGAGGCCATGGTGACGATGAAGAGCGGCAGCGCGATCGACACGAAACCGGCAAGGTTGAACACCGGCCGGACGATTTCAGCCGTCGGCACCAGCGATCGCTCGAGCGAGGCGAACGCGCCCTCGGGAATATCGACGCCAAAGGCAAGCACCAGCACGAAGGCGGCGAGTGCGGCCGGCACCGCCCAGAGCCGCTTGAAAGCGCCGACGACGATCCAGGCGACAACGATCGGCAGCCCGAACAGCGGATTGAAGCCGATTGCCTTCACCGGCGCGAAGCAGAGGCCGATCAGCACGCCGGAAAGCATCGCATTGGCAAGCGGCGCGGGAATGGCGGCAACCGCCCGGCCGAGCGGCTTGAACAGCCCGGCGACGATGATCAGCGCGGCACAGATCAGGAAGGCCCCGACCGCCGCATTGAAGCCGCCCTCGATCGCCCCGGTGCTTGCCAGCAGCGCCGCACCCGGTGTCGACCAAGCGATACTGATCGGCAATCGCGTCACAGCACTGAGCACGATCGCGCAGACGCCCATGGATATCGACAATGCCATCAGCCCGGACGCCGCCTGCGCATCCGTCGCGCCGACTGCCTCGAGCCCGTGCAACACGACGGCGAAGGAACTGGCGGAGCCGACGAAGGCGGTCAGCAGCCCCATGAACAGGGCCTGGACGGAAAAATCTTTGAGCATGGCGGAACTCTAAGCTGCGGGAATGGCGCATGGAGCATGATGGCTGCAGCACGCGCAAGCCCAGATTCAGCCCTTTCCGTTCAGCGCCCGCGTCGTCCGATCGGCCGGCCTCTCCATGCCGACCAAAACAAAACGCCCTTGCCTGATATCTGCAGGCAAGGGCGGTTCTTGGCAGCTTCGGCCGAGAAAAACTCAGATATCGGCCTGCGAGGTCACGACCCGAGAAACGAGGCCGTAGTCCTTCGCCTCTTCGGCCGACAGCCAGTAGTCGCGATCCGTATCCTTGGCGATCTTGTCGAGCGGCTGGCCGGTGGCCTCCGCCATGATCTTGTTCAGGCGCTCGTTCATCTTGATGATTTCGCGCGCCTGGATCTCGATGTCGGATGCCATCCCGCGCGTGCCGCCGGAGGGCTGGTGCAGCAGGAAGCGGGTGTTCGGCAGGCAGAGGCGCCGTTCCTTCGGAGTGGCGACATAGATCAGCGCGCCTGCCGAGGCGACCCAGCCCGTGCCGATCATCCAGACTTTCGGCTTGATGAACTTGATCATGTCATGGATGGAATCGCCGGATTCGACATGGCCGCCGGGCGAATTGACATAGATGCGGATGTCGTCGTCGCTGGCTGCGGCAAGCGCCACGAGCTGCGAGCAGACTTTCTGCGCCAATTCCTGATTGATCGGTCCGTAGATGAAGATCGAACGCGACTTGAAAAGATTCGCCTCCGTTTCCTTGCCGAGCGGCAGTTCCTTCGTCTTGTCGTCCTGGTCTTCGTCGTTCATTCGAACCTCTTGGAGATGAATTCGGGTTCCTCGCACATAGTGCGACTCAATGCCTAAAACAATGCAGGAAAAACACAAGGCACCGAAGCGATGGAGATATCCTTAAGAAGCCGCGAGCCGTTCTGCAAGCCTTACCGAATTGTAACGGCGAAAGGCTTTGAAAAGCCTAAATCGGTTCCTACCTCAACCTCACGCGGCAAACGCCGCATTCGATAATAGGAGGCAGGACATGTCACCCGAAGAACGCCAATTGCTGACCGCCCTCTTCGACCGCGTACGCACCGCCGCGGCCACACCGCGCGACCGCGAGGCCGAAGCCCTGATCGACCAGGCGACACGCGAACAGCCCTCCGCCACCTATTATCTGGCCCAGGCCGTCATCGTTCAGGAAAAGGGGCTGGAGGCGGCAGCCAATCACATCAAGGAACTAGAGGAGCATGTCCGCCAGCTGGAAGCCGGCACGAGCGAACACCGCCAGGCCGAACAGGGCGGCGGCTTCCTGAGCTCGATCTTCGGCAATACGCAGACGCAGCAGCCTGCCCCCGTTCCCTCCAATCCCGGTCCCTGGGGCCAACAGTCCCGCGGCTATGATGACTCTCGCAGCTACGACCGCGATGTCCGCCAGCCCCAGCAGCAGCCGACCGGCCCCTGGAGCCAGCAGGCCTATGCGCCGTCGGCCGGCGGCAGCTTCCTGCGCGGCGCGCTCGGCACGGCAGCGGGCGTGGCGGGCGGCATGCTGCTTGCCAATTCGCTGAGCGGCATTTTCGGCAACCACATGTCCTCGCTCGGCTTGGGTTCGCCGTTCGGCGCCAATCCCCTCGGCAATGCCAGCGCACCAACCGAGGAAACCGTCATCAACAACTATTACGGCAACGATGACGCCCGCCAGGCTTCGGACAACGCCGCCGATGACAATGATAACGCCAACGTGCAACAGGCCGACTACGATGACAGCGACGACTCGTCCGGCGATGACGTCACGGATGTCTGAGGTTTAACGGCCAAGGCATGGGCGGCAGCTGGTTTTACCTTGCCGCACCGTTGCCCGGCCCTTCGCTTGGGCTCAGGGCGTTCGTCGCTGCAATCGATTCACTGGATCGATTGCTCGGGCTGCGCCCGACCGCTCCTCACCCACGGCCGCGATAGGTGGCGACGCCCTGTTCCGGCAGCCACACGCCTTCCGGCGGCTTGCCCGTCTGCCAGAAGACGTCGATCGGGATGCCGCCGCGCGGATACCAGTAAGCGCCGATCCTGAGCCACCGGGGATCGAGCAGCTCGACGATGCGCTTGGCGATGTAGATCGAGCAATCCTCGTGGAAAGCGCCGTGATTGCGGAAGGAATGCAGGAAGAGCTTCAGCGACTTCGATTCCACTAGCCATTCGCCCGGAATGTAATCAATGACGATATGGGCGAAATCCGGTTGCCCGGTCATCGGGCAGAGGGAGGTGAATTCCGGCGCGGTGAAGCGCACGACGTAATCGGTGCCGGCATGGTTGGACGGCACTTTTTCAAGCACCGCCTCCTCCGGCGACTGCGCGGTTTCGGTCTGGTGACCCAGCATCGACAGGCTGGAAACATCGGTATTCGGCATCATGCCTCCTTGACGACTTTGACGCGGATGCCGTGGGCCTTTTCGCCCTCCGGCTCCACATGAATGGCGATTTTGGCGCCCTCGTGCACTGCCCTGATGGCATCCTCAAGGCGGTCGCATATATCATGCGCCTGCCGCACCGACATCGCGCCGGGCACCACCATGTGGAAATCGATGAAGGTGACGGTGCCCGCCCGCCTCGTTTTCAGGTCATGCACGCCGATCGAGCCCGCCGCGTGGGTGGCAATCGCCTGCTTGATCGCCTCCTCCTCCTGCGGCTCGACCGCCTGGTCCATCAGCCCGCCGATCGATTGCGAGATCACCTTCCACCCCTGATAGAGGATGTTGACGGCAACGAGAATAGCAAGCACCGGGTCGAAGATCGCATATCCCGTTGCCAGCGCCAGCAGCAGGCCGACGAGCACGCCGACGGAGGTCACGACGTCGGACATGATATGCTGCCCATCCGCCGTCAGCGCCGCCGAGCGATGTCTGCGTCCGGTTCTGATCAGCAACCGCGCCCAGACCACATTGATGACACCGGCCGCGAAGTTGATCGCAAGGCCAAGCACGGGTGCGTCGAGCATGCGCGGCTCGGCGAGATAACCGACAGCCTCGTTGACGATCAGCAGGGCAGCGACGACGATCAGCACGCCCTCGGTGACAGCCGACAGATATTCCGCCTTGTGATGGCCGAAGGGATGGTCGTGATCAGCCGGCTTCTGCGCATAGCGGATGACGAAGAAGGCGATGAAGGCGGCAACGACGTTGACCGACGATTCGAGCCCGTCCGACAGCAGCGCCACCGAGCCGGTGACCCACCAGGCCACCATCTTCAGCCCCATGACACCGAGCGACAGCGGAATCCCCCACATCGCCAGCTTGCGAACCGTAAGATCGCCGTTGTCACTCATATCGTTCCCCTGCGGTTGCGAATGAATTGCAGCTTTCGAGCCGTTGAAACGCAAAACCGCCCACGCGAATGTCGCGCAGGCGGTTCAGTTGATGGTGATATGGGGGAAGAGAGCGGATTTGTCAAAGGGAATGAGACTCGCATCCGCGCGCCTCAAGGAGCGGGGTCGGCGAGAATAATTTGCGGCCAGCGCAAGAGCGCGGCCTGCCCTTCAGGCGTCAGCACATAAACGCCCTTCTCCCTGCGTTCGAACCAGCCATAAAAGTTGTCGCGCAGGATCGAGCCGGCGTTGGGCGCAAGCGCCTTCATATCGCGCGGCCGCATCAACCCCCTGTCGAGCGCGGCGGCGCAGACGAGCGCCTGCTGGCGATAGGCGGTCATGATCGGTGCCCGCGTACTGCCGCCGACGGCGGGATCGCCGCGGCGGCGCTGATGCTCCTTGACGAGACGCGTCCGCCGCTTCGGACTGGTGCGCGGCATCGGCGAGACCGAGCTGACGATGACACTGACCTCGCCGCTATCGGAAACGCCGAGCATGCCAATACCAAGCCGCCGGCAGAGATCGCGGTAACGTTTGTCGGCCTCTCGCCCTCGGCCCTTGGCAGACACGCGAGCCGCGACCCAGACTTCATCGCTCATCGCCGCGCGATCGACTGCCTGGAGAAGCAGTTCGAGGTTGAAGGAAAGTTTCAATTCGCAGACCACCACGACCGGCGGCTCGGCATCGCTCAAACCGACGAGATCGCATCCGCCGACCTCGCCCTTCACGACATAACCGGCCGCCTCCAGGAAAGCTTTGACCGGCAGGTAGAGTGACGTCTCCATGCTGAAACGGCGCCTCAGGCGGCGTTGAGATCGGCAATCTCGCCATATCGTGCAAGCAGTCGCGGCGACGACATGTCGCCGGTCTCCTCGTCGACGATCACGGCATAGGCCGCCACGCCGACGAAACGCTCAGCCATCGCCGAAGCGATCTTTTCCGCGCTGACGGAGTTCGATGCCTGGCGCATTTCGCCGGGCACGAGATTGCCGCGGTTCTTGCGGTAAGGGAGAACGATGAACTTTTCAGCATTGGCCACGGCGATAGGTTCCAATTGATCGTTCCTGAAATGTTCCGATTTGCCGGAAGAAGTCAAGTCGCGGCTCGACGGTCTGAAGGATGGCCCTTCCCACAGTAGGAAGGGCCAGGCGAAATTGCGCTCAGGCAGCCTTGGTCTTCACCTTGCGCGCCAGATGCGCCACGACATTTTCGATCATCCGCATCCCGGCATCGCCACCGAGCGTCATGATCGACTCCGGATGGAACTGCACCGCGGCTATCGGCTCCTTTTCGTGTTCGATACCCATGATCGTGCCGTCGTCGCTTTCCGCGGTGATGATGAACTCACGCGGCAGCGTCGAGGGATCGGCGAAGATCGAGTGGTAGCGGCCGACCGTCACCTCCTTGGCAAGGCCGGAGAAGACGATGCCCGGTTCCAGCACGCGGATGCGCGAGGGCTTGCCGTGCATCGGCAGCGCCAGATGGCGCAGTTCCCCGCCATAGGCTTCGGCAAGCGCCTGCAGACCGAGGCAGACGCCGAAGATCGGCAGGTTGCGCGCCCGCGCCTTCTTGATCGTCGCCTTGCAGTCGAAATCCTTGGGCGTTCCGGGTCCGGGCGACAGCACGACGAGGTCCGGGTTCAGCCGGTCGAAGATTTCCTCCGGCACCGGCGTACGCACGGTCGAAACCGTCGCCCCCGTCTGGCGGAAGTAATTGGCGAGCGTGTGAACGAAGCTGTCTTCGTGATCAACGAGCAGGATGCTGATGCCCTTGCCGACGCTTGCGACGTCGCGCTGGATCTTGCCGGAATTGCCGGTCTTGGCGTCGCGGATGGCGGAAAGCATGGCGGAGGCCTTCAGTTCTGTTTCGGCTTCTTCTTCGTCAGGAACGGAATCGTTGAGCAGCGTCGCACCGGCGCGCACCTCGGCGATACCATCCTTGATGCGCACGGTGCGCAGCGTCAGGCCGGTATTCATGTCGCCGTTGAAGCCGACCATGCCGATCGCCCCACCATACCATGCGCGTGGGCTCTTTTCATGGCTCTCGATGAAGCGCATCGCCCAGAGCTTCGGGGCGCCGGTGACGGTGACGGCCCAGGCGTGGCTGAGGAAACCGTCGAAAGCGTCCATGTCGTCGCGCAGCCGCCCTTCGATATGGTCGACCGTGTGGATGAGACGCGAATACATCTCGATCTGCCGGCGGCCGATCACCTTGACCGAACCCGGCTCACAGACACGGCTCTTGTCGTTGCGGTCGACATCCGAGCACATGGTGAGCTCGGACTCGTCCTTCTTGGAATTCAACAGCTTCAGGATCTGCTCGCTATCAGCGATCGGATCGTCGCCGCGCTTGATCGTGCCCGAAATCGGGCAGGTCTCGATGCGACGGCCGGAAACGCGCACGAACATTTCGGGCGAGGCGCCGACCAGATATTCCTGATGGCCGAGATTGATGAAGAAGGAATAAGGCGACGGATTGATCGCCTTCAGCCGCTTTGAAATGTCGGACGGCTTACTGTCGCAGCGCTCCATGAATTTCTGCCCGGGCACGACTTCGAAAAGGTCGCCCTTGCGGAAACTTTCCTTCGCCTTGGTGACGAGTTCGGCATATTCGCCCGGTCGGTGATCGCTCTTCGGCGGAATGGCATCCGTGTGTTTGAAGGGCTCGGCTGCGATATCCTGCGCCTTGCCCTCGGTCGTCACGCCGCCTTTTTCGAAGTCGTAACGGTCGACCCAGGCCTTGGCGGCGTAGTTGTCGACGACGAGGATCTCGTCCGGCAGGTAGAGCACCATGTCGCGCTGGTCGGAGGGTCGCTTCAGCTTCAGATCGATCGCATCGAACTGGAAGGCGATGTCGTATCCGAAGGCGCCATAGAACCCGAGGCTCGCATCCGCCTGCGAATAAAACAGGTCAGTGACCGCGCGCAGCACGGTGAAGACGGTCGGCATCTTCGAGCGTTCTTCCTCGGTGAACACCCGGTCCGGCGTCTTGACGGTGAGGTCGAGGCGGCGGGCCGAGGAAGCGCCGAGCACGATGTCGGAGACTGTCTTCAGCCGTTCGGTCACAAAGCCGAGGATCACCTCGCCGCGTTCATTATAGGCCTCGATCCAGACGTCGCGCCCGAAGGAAGAGATGCCGAGCGGCGGATCGACGACGGCGGTATCCCAGCGCGTATAGCGGCCCGGATATTCGTAGTTCGACGAAAACACCGCGCCGCGGCGCTCATCGAGCTTGTCGACATAAGAAGAGACCGCATCGCCGTAGGGGATCGCCCGCCGCTGCCGAGTGACGGTAATGCCGCCCTTGGTCTCGTAGATTTCCGCACCATCATCCCGCAGGATCGTTACCATTGTTCCACTCCGTTATCGGGGCCCGGACGACAGGCGGCCATAAACAAAAAAAGCCGCCTCGAAGTTTCGGGCGGCTCACTCGTCGTCTTTGGACACGATTGGTCGAGGCCGCCTTAGCGAACCCACCACCAAACAGCAATGTTCAAGGACTTGATCATGAAAAATTGTTAGCCTGAGATCAGCGATTGCGCAAGAGGCGAATGCGGAATGAAAAGGGCGGCCCGAAAGCCGCCCCTCCCCAGCCTTGAAGGCGTGATCGCGATCAGAAAGTCTTGGAGATTGAGACCTTGAACGTACGGCCCGGCTCCGAATACCACTCCCGCGGCTGGGACGCCGTCGCCGAGCTCAGATTGACCTCGCGTACGGCGAGCGCGTTGTAATGTTCCTGATCAAAGATGTTGTAGACGCCTGCCTGCACGCGCAGGCCCGGCACCTGTTCCGGCGTCCACCAGCCAGTCAAGTCGACGATTGCGTAGCCGGGCGCATCGAAGGTCGTGTCGTTGGTATTGCTGAGGGGCGTATCGAGATGGTCGGTGAGCATGCCGGCCGACAGCGTCGAAGAAAGGTCGAAACCGAAATTCTCGTTGCTCCAGCCGCCGCCGACGATCGCCTTGAACGGTGCCACCGAGCGTAGGCGCTGAGTGGTTTCTTCATTTCTGCCATATGCATAGGCAAGTGACGCATGCAGAGTGATGCCGTTATTGAATGTCTTGGCGGCGCTGGCTTCAATACCGGAGATCGTGGCCGCAGACACGTTCGTGTAGTTGAATTCCGTAAAGCCGGTCGTGTCGACGCTCGTCACCGTCTCGATAAAGTTCTGGTAGCGGGTGTGGAAGGCCGCGACCCGACCGGTAAAATCGCCCGTGTCAAAATTAGCGCCGATTTCGACGCCGCGGCCGATTTCGGGCTCCAGATCAGGATTGCCGAGCTGGGCGTAGCGGCCCGTCGGGTTGTAGAATCGGCTGTAGAGTTCGTCCACGGTGGGTGCGCGGAAGCCGACTGCCAGCTGCATGTAGAGCTGCACGTCAGGCGTCAGGTCATATGTCGCAAGAATCTTCGGTGACAGGCCGGCTTCCGTTCGGTCGTTCAGGTCCCCGAAACGGGTAAGCCCGGTATTGCTTACGAAACTTCCGCCGGTCGAGGGATTGTAGTTGAACCAGTCGAAGCGGAAGCCGGGTGTCAGCGCGAAGCCGGTATTGCCGATTTCGATCTTGTCTTCGACAACAAGCCCAAGATTCTGGCTGTCGACATCGGGCACTTCCGCCTGGTTGTTCAGCGACGGGCAGGTCGTCGATGTCGGGCAAAGGGCCCAGCTATACTGGCTCCAGCTCGAAACGCCGACGTCGAGGCCAATGCGAACGGAGTGGCTGAGACCGGAATATTCGAAATCCTTCGTTGCCGTGCCACTGAAGCCCCAGGTTTCGTTTTCAATCTCGTTGTTACGCCCATAAGCAACATTGGCGGTCGTACGGCCCCTGCTGCCGGCTTCCTTCTTCAAATCCAGCCAATAGAGCGTGGCACGCGCACTGCTGAAAAACGCGTCGGAGGACTGCGCTTCATAATCATAATCGAGCGATACGCGATCGCGGTCACGCAGTTCGCGACCGTCATAATTGTCGATCATGAAGTTGCGAGGACTGGTGCCTCCCTGGAGTTGGCGCAGGTCGGTCTTAAGATCGCGGCGGAATCGTTCCGCTGTCAAGCCGATGCGATGGCCGCCTTCCAGCTCCTGGCGTAGTTTGAAGAGCAGGTTGTTCTGATCGAAATCAGCCGGATTCGCCTCGGTGCGAAAAGCACCGTAGCTGTCATTGTCGCCCATATTGTCGCGCTCATGGCCCTTGCGGTAGCCGCCCTGAAAGAGGATCGACGTGTTGCCGATCTTCTTGGCAGCGGCGGCCGAGCCGGAAATGCTGCGGTCTTCGCTGTCATAGGTCGACTTGACGATCGCACCCCAATCCCGGCCTTCGGGAATAAGATCCTCCGGCTCCAGCGTATTGAGAACGATGGCGCCGCCGAGCATGCCGGAACCGCCCTTGCTCGAATCCGCACCGCGCACGATATCGAGCGAAGACAGTGAATCGAAATCGAAGGTGTCGCCGCCACCGTTGGCGTTGGCCGGCGCAAAGGCGCCCTGGCGCGAGCTGTTCGAAATGTAAGGGATCGGAATGCCGTCGATGGTGGTCAGGATGCGAGCACCGGAAAGGCCACGCAGGTTGAAGCCTGCGTCACCACGCGAATAATTCACGCCTGCATCGACGCTGCGCCCGATATCGTCAAAATTGGTGACCTGCTTTTCTTCGAGCTGCTTCGCGGTGATCTCGGTCGCAAGCGGCGTGTCGGCGACGCTGCCCGGCGCCACGCGTTTGCCCTTGACGACGATCTTCTGCAGGACAGTGCTGTCCTCAGCCGTGGCTTGCGGCTCGGTTGCCGTAGCGCTTTGCGCGAAAGACTGCGAAACAGGAAGAACAACTGTGGCTGCCGTGCAGACCAATAGAACCGAACGCCAATGCCGGACGATCATAACCTACCCTCTAATGATGATTACCGGGCTGGCTGGTCGTGGCGTGTCGCACGCTCGAGGGGCTGGCTGGGTTTTTGCGGATGAAGACGAAGTAGAATTCCGCCTTCTTTTCGCCGCATAAAAAACAGGGGGAGCGTTGTCAACATAAGTCATGGTTTTATGTTGAATATATCTATCAAGTTTTAGCGATCTTCAAGGACGTTGCACAATTGCAACGAAAAACGCCCTCATGCGTTGTCATCAGCCAGGGATACGAGGAATCGGACGCGTTGAGAAAACTTTCGACATTGGCGATCCTTTTCGCCGCTACCGCCTTTCTTGCCGGTGCCCGCCTGCCCCCGCAAGGCCCGATGCCCGAACCTCGGCCAGATGCCGGACAGGCGACCAACCCCACCTCCCCCTCCTCGGAAAAAGTGGAACCGCCCGCACCTGAAGAAGTCCCGGCCCCTCAGCCGAAACCCGATGTCCCCGATGTCAAGGATCCGGAGGCACCGGCATCGAGCCAGCCGCCAGCGCCGCAGGCCGCACCGTCAAAGCCCGGGTCGGCAGAACCGATGCAAGGTCCACCACGGCCGCCGGGCAGCCCCGAAAGCTCGCAGCCGCCGACGGAGGAAGGTAAGCCGCCCGGCGAGCAGACACTTGAAGAGCAACACCTGACGATCGAACCCGAAAGCGATGCGGAACATGCCGAATGCACGGCCGCACTCCAGTCCCTGGGCGTCGTCTTCAAGGACACGGCGCGCATCGACGACGGTAACGGCTGCGGCATCGACAAGCCGATCATCGTCTCCGAAGCCCTGCCCGGCATAAGGCTGAAGCCGGAGGCGACGATCCGCTGCGCGGCGGCACTGGCCCTTGCCCGCTGGATGAAGGACAGCGTCATCCCGGCGGCTTCCGCCGCCCTGCCGGAGCAGGGCCGCATCACCACCGTCAACCAGGCAACGTCCTATATGTGCCGCCTGCGCAACGGCGCCGGAACCGGCAAGATCTCCGAACATGCCCGCGGCAACGCCATCGATATTGCGAGCTTCCATTTCGAAAAGGGCGAGGATGTCGCCGTCCGCTCCCGCCGCGAGGATCCGACCCTCACCGGCGCCTTCCAGCGCACCGTCAGCGCCGCCGGCTGCCTCTACTTCACCACCGTCCTCGACCCCGAAAGCGACGCGGCCCACGAAACCCATTTCCATCTCGACGTCATCGAGAGGAAGGGTGGCTATCGTTATTGCCATTAGTTATTTCAAAGACTTACGATTCCCGCTTGAATCGGGTCATCCAACCACTAAACTTCGGCACGAAGAACCGGCGGAGTGCCTACCATGACCTTGTTGAGCTTCCAGATGAAAGATTCCACAGTTTCCCGTCTGGATCGCCTGGCCGAAAGGCGAAAGCTTTCGTCGGCCGAGATCGCAGCCGTGGCGATCGAAGAATTCATCGAACGGGAGGAATGGCAACTCTCGGAGATCGAGGCTGCCGTTCGCGAAGCCGACCAAAGCGACTTCGCCTCCGATGAGGATGTCGCCGCAGTCCTGTCAAAATATATCGGCAACCCTTCTGGAAAATGAGCCTGCGCATCAAATGGACCCGCAGAGCGCTTGCCCGCCTTGATCATATCGGCGTTTACATCGCCCGTCACGATCAAGGCGCCGCGGCGAGGGTCATCGCCCGTATCCAATCCATCGTGGAGACGATGCCGGATTATCCGTTGATGGGAAAAGTTGGGCGCGTCGCGGGACAAGGGGAATGGTGCTGAGCGACATTCCCTATATTGTCGCATATCGCGCTAAAGAAAACGAAATTGAAATTCTAACCATCTTGCACACATCTCAGCGGTGGCCGAAGAGCTTCTGAAGCCGGCTCTAAAACAACCCCTCGATATAACCCTGGTCGTTCAAGAAAATCCGTTCCGCCGACGGTGATTTCGGCAAGCCCGGCATCGTCATGATCTCGCCGGTGATGGCGACGACGAAGCCCGCTCCTGCCGAAAGCCGCACCTCTCGCACGGTAACGATGTGGCCTTCCGGCGCGCCGCGCAGGTTCGGATCGGTGGAGAAGGAATATTGCGTCTTCGCCATGCAGATCGGCAGCTTGCCGTAACCCTGCTCCTCCCATGTCTGCAACTGGTCGCGCACCGCCTTGTCGGCCGTCACCTCGCCGGCGTGATAGATCTTCGAGGCGACGATCTCGATCTTCTCGAACAGCGAAAGATCGTCGCCGTAAAGCGGCTGGAATTTCGCCTGCCCGGATTCGGCCAGTTCCACCACCTTGTGCGCCAGTTCCTCGATGCCGGCCGAACCTTTCGCCCAATGATGGCAGAGGATCGCCTCGGCGCCGAGCCTCGAGACGAATTCCTTGACCGCCGCGATCTCGGCCTCGGTATCCGAGACGAAATGGTTGATCGCCACGACGACGGGCACGCCGAAACGGCGCACATTGGCGACGTGCCGGCCAAGATTGGCGCAGCCCTTCTTCAGTGCGACGACATCCTCCGTGCCGAGATCTTCCTTCTTCACCCCGCCATTCATCTTCAGCGCCCTGACCGTCGCGACGATGACGGCCGCATCCGGCTTCAGCCCCGCCTTGCGGCATTTGATGTCGAAGAATTTCTCCGCTCCGAGATCGGCGCCGAAGCCTGCTTCCGTCACCACATAGTCGCCGAGCTTCAGCGCCGTCTTCGTCGCCGTTACCGAATTGCAGCCATGGGCGATGTTGGCGAAAGGCCCGCCATGCACGAAGGCCGGATTGTTCTCCAGCGTCTGCACCAGGTTCGGCTGCATCGCATCTTTCAA
This sequence comes from Rhizobium sp. BT-226, assembly GCF_025847085.2. NCBI lineage: Bacteria > Pseudomonadati > Pseudomonadota > Alphaproteobacteria > Hyphomicrobiales > Rhizobiaceae > Rhizobium > Rhizobium sp. BT-226. The sequence continues at coordinate 1,625,914 of NZ_JAOYTI010000001.1, forward strand.
CAGCACCGCCATGGCGCCGTCGGCTTTCAGGTCGCGCGCATGCACCGGCGTCCTGTCGAAACGATAGCCGATGATGATGTCGCCGAGCCGCCGCTCCAGATCCTTGAGATCGGTGGCAAGGCAGAGAATCGCCATCACCTCGGAGGCGACGGTGATGTCGAACCCGCCCTGGCGCGGGAACCCGTTGGCGACGCCGCCGAGCGAGGAGACCATACTGCGGAGCGCCCGATCGTTCATGTCCATGACCCGCCGCCAGGTAATGCGGCGGATGTCGATATTCTCTTCGTTGCCCCAGTAGATGTGGTTGTCGACTATCGCCGCCAGCAGATTGTGCGCCGAGGTGATCGCATGGAAATCGCCGGTGAAATGCAGGTTGATGTCTTCCATCGGCACGACCTGCGCATAACCGCCGCCGGCCGCGCCGCCCTTGACGCCGAAGCAGGGACCGAGCGAGGCCTCGCGGATGCAGACAATAGCTTTCTTGCCGATCCGGTTCAGCCCGTCGCCGAGCCCGACGGTGGTGGTCGTCTTGCCCTCGCCCGCCGGTGTCGGATTGATCGCGGTGACGAGGATCAGCTTGCCGTCCTTCTTGCCCGCCTGCGCGGCGATGAACTCGGCGCTGACCTTCGCTTTGTCGTGACCATAGGGAACGAGTTGCTCGACCGGAATGCCCAGTATCGCCCCGATTTCGAAGATCGGCTTTTTGGCCGCGGCGCGCGCGATTTCGATATCGGATTTGATTGATGGCATGGATGTTCCCCCGTCGGCCTCCGCGGGAGCGGAGTCGTTGTTTTTCTCTTCATCGAGATAGCGAAATATCGGCGGGGTGTGAATAGCACCCGCGCCTTGCGGTCGCCACGCTTACAGCGCCGCGCGTCTTTTCAGACGCGCAAAGGGACGCTGTAACACTTTGAATCTACGCATCGACCCGAAAATCGGTTTCGATTTTCGGGTCGATGCGCTAGGCGTTTATGTGGCGGTCAACAATTGCGGCTTCTTAGGGTGAAGACATGAAAGCATTGGAAATCTTCGTCGAGCGCATCATCCTGTCGAGCCGCTGGATCCTCGTGGCCTTCTATATTGGCCTGGTGCTGGCACTGGCCGTTTATGCCGTTTCCTTCGGCTACAAGCTTCTGAAGATTGCCGCCAGCGTCTTCGTACTGGACGAAGCTGGGATGATCCTTGCCATGCTCAGCCTGATCGATGCGGCCCTCGTCGCAAGCCTGATCGTCATGGTGATGATCTCCGGCTACGAGAATTTCGTCAGCCGCTTCGACGAGGTCGACGAGGCCGACAGCGAAGTCTCCTTCCTCGGCAAACTCGATTCAGGCAGCCTCAAGATCAAGGTCGCCTCCTCGATCGTCGCCATCTCCTCGATCCATCTGCTGCAGGTCTTCCTCAACGCCGACCAATATGCGGACGGCAAGATCATGTGGCTGACCTTCATGCACCTTGCCTTCGTCGCCTCCGCCGTCATGCTCGGCTTCCTGGAGAAGCTGATGAGCGTCACGTCGAAAAATGATCTGAAGGATAAGGATTGACAGGCGGCACGAGGCGCCTTCGGAGCTTGAACAAGCAGCAGCCCGACGCAAACGCCGAGCTATGCTCTTTCGCGTTCTGAGATCAATTGACCGAAGCAGCAACAGGAACGATCTCTGCCTCAGCTTTTCTCGGGCATCGAAGGCTCTCCTTCGCCTCCGGCCCACAGACATGCAAGCCGGGCTCTTCATCATAAGGGAGGATACCATTGATGATGCCAAGCTTGAGCGCCTCGGAAGGAAGTATGATACTTCCTCGCTCAGTTGATGTGGCGGGCATCATCGTCTCGTATGTCTCGGCATTGACGCCCATCTCGTCGAAATAAGCGAAGAATGTCGTATATTCAGTCGTCGTGGGCCTAACGATGCCGATCGAAGAATATCCGACAATCCGCGGCGTTCCGCTCATCAGGACAAGAGTACAGGTCGAAAGGCAGTACGCACGGCCGGCAAAGACTTCGCCCTCGGTCGATCCGCTTTTGGCGATGCTGACTTTGCAACGCGGATCCAGCTTTGGACAATTCGGCAACTGCGTTCTGCCAATCGAGGTCTCCACACCTGCAGCACGGATCATACGCCCCATCGCGAAAGCCGCATCCATGTCCCCGCCACTAGACTGAAGGACGATCGGCAGCTTTCTGTCGCCGAGCGTCATCAACATCGCCTTCAGCCGAGCCGGCGTATCCGGCGTGATGTCTCCATCCGCAGAAATCCACTGTCTGCACTCTTCCTGGCAGTTGCCATTGGACATCAGGAGGAAGTCCATCGGCCGGGTTTTCGGCAGACTCCCGCTTGTGTCTGCGGCCGCATTCTGCGCGGGCGCCTCAGATACCGGCGTCTTAGATACAGGCGCCTTAGCCGCCACAGGCGCTTCGGCTGCCGGATGGCTGTGACAGACAGCATCGGCCGCTGCATCCGGCGCGCAGAGCGGCATCCCGGGCCATTCATTATAAGCCAGCATGTCCGTCGAAAGCCCCATTCGAAGGGCATCTGCGGGTGCTACGATGTTGATGCTGTCAGGCGTGGCGCTCATCATCAGACCAATCAGATCCTCGCTGACACCCATTTCTTTCAGATAGGCCGTCAAGGCAGCGGTGGCCTTCTTTCCAAGTTTGGTGGAACTGCTCCGTCCCGCCACCTTGCGTCCGACCTCCTTGCGGGAGATCTCCTTTTTCTTGCCGTTCACGATCTTATATTCGATGCGATAGGAAACACGCACCTTGTTGTAGACGGTCGTGATCTGGTGGACACCGATAAAGGCCCATTGCGATGCGACACGCGACGTACCGCCGGCGAACGCCAGCGGACAAGCGGAAAAGCAGTATGCACCGGACGAATAGGTGTAACCGACCGCGCTACCGTCCTTGGCAATAGCGGCTTGGCAGCGCATATCCCCAACCGGGCAATCTTTGAGCCGCGTGCCGCCGACCGCCGTTTCCAGCCCGGCCTTGCGGATCATCCGGCCCATCGCATAGGCGGCATCGACGTCGCCGCCTTCCGAACGGAAAACGACAGGCAATTTACGGCCGCCGATCTTCTTGAGTATTTTTCTCAGCCGCGCGGGCGTATCGGACGTTATGCGCCCCTCCGCCGATATCCATTCCGGACAGTTTTCCTGGCAGAGATGACTACGCACGAGGATGAAGCTCATCGGCGGCTGTGCCGCCTTCTTCTCCCCGGCAGCCTGCGAGGTTGCCGCCCCGATCGGCAAGGTCAAAAGGAGAAAAACAAGTAATAATCTGGAAAATAGACACTTCACCAAAAAGGAAATTGCAAAGCGCACGATTAAATTGCCTCAGTTGTACTGAGCATACGCTTAGCAATTGGATTGACTGCCAGCAAGTCGGATTTCGACGCCCGCTGCGGTCCTCTTATCTTTGTTCTCTCATTCGCAATCCGGCTGACATGGCGACCCGCTGCGGCCGTGTTCACGGCAGATCACCCGGCCCGCGCAAAGCGCTGCAGGTGGACCGGCCCAATCGCCTTTACGCCGGTGCCGGGGGGATCCGTGTTCTGCCCCCGAAATTCTCCAAAGTGATTCTCTCCCTGCCCGGTTGGGCGAGATCTATAGTTAGGCGGCCATGGAGGAACTCAAAGATACCGCGACGCTATCTTTGCAAGTCGAAACTCAACCGGGGCGCGAGCTACTGTGGCTAATTTTTCACAATTTGAATGAATCGGCTTGCGTTAGGTCAATTGGGGCTAGCATCCCGCCGATTTTCTGTATTTGATAGCGGTAACATTAGGGCTGCCCGGGGGCGTACAAATGTCTTACATGACTACCTCTGAAAGACAGTCATTGCTTTCGGCAGAGCTTGCGACCGCACGAACGCGCAGCCTGTTCGCGCAGGCACTCGGCAGGGTCTCCACAGCCTTCGGATTGTCGCATGCGACGCTGATGCACGCCCCCTCCCCCGAAGACCTCCTCTTGAAACCCCTGCTGATCGAGAGCTCGCTTCCGGCCGCCTATGTCAGGGATTTCGACCGAGCCCACATGATGCGCGGCTGCCCTTTCGGCGTAAGGTTAAGGGAGTCTGCCGTGCCGCCGGTCTGGCACCTCAACGACGCCTCCAATGGTCAGGCCTTTCCGGCCGAACTTCGTGCCCTGATGCTGCGCCATGCCATACCGGCAGGCGTTGCCATGCCGACCATTGCAGCCGACGGCCAGCGTCTCGTCTTTTGGTTCTGTGGCGAGCGCGCCGCACTCGGCCAGAGCGAGATCAACGAGCTGGCAATGATCATTCTCCATGCACTCGATGCATACAATGCAGTCAAGCGCAATGAGGAGTGCGCGCATAACGCGCTGTCGACTCGAGAACTAGAAGTTGTGCGATGGACTGCCCAGGGCAAGACCTCAATCGAAATCGGTCAGATTTTGGCGCTCTCGGACCATACGGTGAACGCCTATATGACGAACGCGATCAAAAAACTCGATTGCGTCAACCGGACCCAGTTGGTAGCTAAGGCAATTCGATTGAAGCTGATCAACTGAGGAATCAGAAGAGAGTCGGCACGTCGTCCCGTGATCTGGGGGAATCGTGCCTCTTCACTTCGAACAGCCCGTTATTGACAAGACAGAACAATCCCGCGCCCACATCGGCATCACCGATGCGGAAGTCGTCCAGATGCTTGGCTCCTATCGTCTTTTCGGCTTCTGGCGCATCGACATCGAGACCGGACATTTCTTTGCAAGCGAGGATGTCCACGCAATCTTCGGCCTCCCCTACAGCGATGGCCCTGTCAACCTGACAGAGCTGATGTCGCGCATCCACGAGGAGGACCGCAGCCTGATCGCCCAAACCTTCGAAGAGGCGAGCCTTCACGGCGTCGGCTTCCATTTCGTCTATCGCGTCGACAACCGGCTTGGCGGCTACAAGCTGGTGCGCAGCGTTGGCCGCTTCCGAAGCGATGAAAGCGGCGGCGGCATCGTCGGCATCACCTATGAATTCGTCGAGAAACTGCGCGTCGTCGGCTTCGAGGACAACACGATACCCCGCTGACCGCCCTCAGCGCTAAAGGACCACTGCTTGCACCAGCGCAGGCAGGGTTTGGTAAACGAAGAATCCCGCAGCGAGCGCTCCGGAATTGACCAAGAGGAAGCGTATGCTGTAGGCGCTCGCGCCGAGCGCGACGGCATAGCCGCTTTTCGCCACGGTGTTGGAGATTACTGCAACGCCAAGAGCGGTCGCTGCAAGCTCAGTGCCGATGCTGTCAAGCATGCCGGCAACGGTGACGGTAATGGCGTCGACATCGGCGATACCCGAGAGCATCGAAACGGTCAGCAGGCCTGCATCGCCAAACCAAGCCGCCGATGCTCGCGCCAGAAAGGCCACGGCGACGAGCAGAAGCGCCATTTTCAGCACTGCCGGAAGTTCGAAGGGGTTACGCGAATTGTGGGATATACTTTCCGTGGTATTGCGACGCGCGATCAAAAGGGAAATGCCGCCCATGACGAGAGCGGCGACAACGAGCGCCGGGCCGATCCGCCACGCGATCGGCGCGGCGATGAGGGCCGAAAACAACGCGACCTTGAGGCAGGAGACTGCATTGGCAGCAAGCGCTCCGGCGACCAACACCTGTGGCGGATGACCGGCGGCGCTGAGCTGGGCATTGTTGATGGCGGTGGCTGTTGAGGAGACCAGGCCGCTGACGGCTCCGGCAAGCAGTTCGCCGCGCGTTTGCCCAAGCGCCTTCACCGCCACATAGCCGATGAAGGAAATGCCGGCGAGCAGAATGACCAGCATCCAGGTTTCAGCCGGCGAGACGCCGCCGAAGGGACCGATGGGCGTTGTGGGAAGGGCCGGCAATACGATGAAGGCCATCGCGAGAAATATGATCGCCGAACGCAGTTCATTCCAGGTCAGCGTTTTCATGAAGCCGTGCAGCACCTCGCGGCTAGCCAATATCGCCACCAGCGCTACACCGCCTGCAGCCGCAAGGGTGAGGCTCCCGAGCACAGCCAGCGCCCCAAGCGAAAAAGTGGCCATCCCGGCGATGACGGAGGTAACGCTATAGCTGCCGGATGCCTCCGATTCCCGGTACTGATAGAGCGCGAAGACGGCCGAAAAGGCAATCAGGATGCCGGTAACGACGAGCCCACGGGGCGTCGACGGAGCGGAAACGGCCTGCTCGATGAAGCCGGCAAGCCCCCCCAACATACCGGCAAGCGTGAAAGTGCGCAGCCCAGCAGTGCGTTTTCCTTCCTCCTCATCGCGTTCACGCCAGTGGCGTTCCACGCCGACAATGGCGCCTATGGCTATCGCCAGCCCGAAACGTTCGAAGAGTTCGAGATTCTCCATGCCAGGTCCCTGCATCGAATCCTGAGCAACATTGCCGCCAGTGATGAGACCTGTCCATAGCAGTCTTTCCCCAACGCGAAGACGGTCGAGTGAGATTGACACTACGCGGAACCGGTCCCCGTCGGCATTGGCAGTCAATTCGGCCGAGCTGCTTCTGGACGTATCTTTCATCGTGCCGGCGTCGGCTGCAGCCGCCGACAGGGAACCCGACATCTTCAGCACAGCGTGTGTGAATGCGTTGAAATCTGATTGCTTGCTCTACCGGTCGAGCACCGAGCGGATCTCGACGAGGTTGGAGCGCACCCTCAGAATATAGAAGCCCATGGTGGCAAGATGGCTCGGCATGATCCAGCCGTCCTCGCGACCGTTCGAGATGATCGCGGGCTGGATGCGCAGTGCGGCCTGGAATTGCCGCGTCGTGCTGCCCCAGATCGCGCCGAGATTGCGTTCCTGCACCACCTGCGAGAAATCCGCCTGCGCGGCGGCAAGGATGGCGTAGTAGGCATAGAGCTGGCCATAGGCGAACCAGAATCGGTCGTCGGCGCGTGTATCGAACCAGCCGCGATTGTGGTTTTCCGAGCGCTCCGCGAGCATGTCGGAAGTGCCGCCGAGATCGTTGGCAATGCGGTCGATGAACTGCATCAGATTGTCGGCGCGGCCGTCGAAAATGACATTGCAGAGGGCGAGATCGGTGTTGAATTTGCGCAGACTGCCGATCGCCGAGCGATAATAGGAAGGCGTCGGCGTCTTTGGCCCGAAGGGATTGAGCCCGAAATACCAGCTGTTTTCGTCGAACTGCAGATTGCCACGCGCGCTCTGCAGGTCGTTGTTGATGCCCGACGTGCCGCGGACGCGCCCAAGCGTATCGACCAGCTCCGCCGAGGTCCGCCGGACCGCCTGATTGACGCCGCGCTGGAACGACGCCTTGTTGTCGAGGAAAGGCGTGTGATCCCAGTCGATGCCGAAGAAGCCCATCTTGTAGAGCAGCATGGAGGAGATCCACGCATTCTGATTGACATTGAAATCTGTCAGATCGGCCGCGACGTCGACGATCGCCGAGCGCTGGCAGGTCTTGGCAGGCGCAGCATTCGTCCCCTCGGCGACCGGCACTTCCTGCCCGGCGGCAACCTTGCGTTCGGAAAGCCGGTATTGGTCGACGAAAGCGGTGTTGAAATTCGACCAGACCTGCGTCTGCCAGAAGAAGTAACCGTAGAGCACGACCAGCAGCGCCACGAAAGCGATGACCGGGAGCCGGATCATCCAACTCCGGCGCTGATACCAGCCGTGCGCGGCAAGAAAGGGCCAGAAGGCCCAGGCGAAAAACAAGCGGGCCCAGCGGCCGATCGTCTGGCCGATCAGCCTGAAAAAACCGGCTATCCGGTCAAGCATCGTCGTCTCCTGTCAGGCGAGGCGAACATCGGGACATTGCCGCCCCGCTGCATCCCACATATGCGCTCGATGGGCCGAGCACAACACGAGCCCTTCGATTTTTCGGAATGAAAGCATTGCGGAAGAGGGGTATGCCTCGCCCTGCGGGTCAGGGGCGCAGGAAAGGCCAGTTGAAACGGAAGGACCTGCGCGCCGTGTCGATCAGAGGCGCTCCCGATGTTTCCGGCGGCGGTTCGGCATAGGTCGGAAACCTTCTGGCGAATTCGAGATCGGCGCGGCTCTTGCGCCGCTCCAGATCCTGGGCGACCAGCATGCCCTTCTCGAACAGCCTGATCGGTGCGGCGATATCGGGAAAGAGTTCCGGCTTGATTCTCACCTTCATGCCCGGCCGGTCGGTATCGACCTGCGCTTGGTAGATGATCAGCCGCTCTTCTACGTCGATCAACAGCTTGCGCAACAGTGCGTTGCAGGCGGCGATCCGGCCGTTCAGCGAATCGACAAAGGTCTGGAACAGGCCGATGAAGCGCTCGCGCCGCTGGCTGTCGTCGCGCATCTCGTGCTCCCCGGCGGAAATCCGCTCGGCCTCCGCCTTCAGCGCCCGCCGCTCCGCCTCCATCTGCTCCCAATGCGCCCTGTTGCCATAGACGCCGATACGGCCCTGCGTCGTCAGCGCCTTGGCATTGAGCTCCTTCATCTTGAGGCGGGCGATATCGATGGAAACGACCAGCCGGCGCCGCTGCTCGACGATATCGACAAGGCTGAGTTCGGCCGCCTTGTGCCGTTCGGTGAGCGCGGCGCGCTGGCCGGCGATCAGCCCGGCCAGCGCGTCCGATTTCGTCAAAAGGTCGAGCAGCCGCTCGATGACCGGCGCCTCGCGCACGCGTTCGGTATACATGCGCCACATCCGTTGGCGCGACACCCAGCCGGCCATCTTCTCGCGCAGCGTCAGCCCCCGGAAACTGTCGAGATCGGCTGAAACCTCGGCCGTCAGCCGGTCGAGGCAAAAGACCAGCTCGGCCAGTTGGGCGTCGAGCGCCGCAGCATCGGAGATATGGGCTTGGAAGCGGGCATTCTGCTCGAGGAAGACCTCGTCGGCCGATCGCGTTTCGTCGCCGCCGAAGGCGCCGATCGCGGCCACGCAATAGGCTCCCTCGGCCGCAATCCTTTCGGCAAGGCTGCCTGCGGCTTCATACTGGCTGTCGAATGGCGGGGGTTTGCGCACCAAGCCTCTCCAGGGAATCTCCTGACCCCAAGCTAGTCGCTTGCGGCGCCAAAGAAAACAGGCAGCGTCGCCGGCTTCAGACCGGCTCGGCGATCCAGGCACCGTTCATCGCGTCGTCCCAATGCCTGCGGCAGAGCGAGACATATTTCTCGTTGCCGCCGACATCGATCTGCGCGCCTTCGTGCAACACTTCTCCTTTCGCGTCGAGCCGCACAACCATCGTCGCCTTGCGTCCGCAATGGCAGATCGTGCGCACCTCGCGCATTTCGTCGGCGATCGCCAGCAGTTCCTGCGAGGCCGGAAACAGCTTGCCCTGGAAATCGGTTCTTAGCCCGTAGACCATCACAGGGATGCCGAGCCTGTCGACGACGCGAGCCAGCTGCCAGACATGGACAGGCGTCATGAAATGCGCCTCGTCGACGAAGATGCAGGAAATCGGCGCCCCTTCGCCGCTCAGCGTCGCGACCAACCGGAACAGATCCTCATGCGGCTCGAAGGGAATGGCGCTCGCCTCCAAGCCGATCCGCGAGCCGATGACGCCGCGGCCCGCGCGCTCGTCGAAGGCGGCGATCAGCTGCACCGTGCGCATGCCGCGCTCCTGGTAATTGTAGGAGGCCTGCAGCAGCATCGTCGACTTGCCGGCGTTCATCGTCGAGTAGTTGAAATAGAGTTTTGCCATCCGATTTCTCCTTGATCGGTTTATTGAAAGCTCGGAATGGCAAAGAAAAGCCCTGAGGGAGCGATAATCACAGGAATCCGGCTCGAAAACCGCTGAAAGCCCCTAAAACAAAGCATTGCGAAAAAATCCGCGGACGTCGCAATCGCATGGGGCGATACGGCGCAAACGCACGGAGGTCGCTTGTCAAACTCGACTATTGATGGTTGGCTTGGGAACCTAAAGACTGGGAGTCTAAAATGAAAACAACAAGCACGTTCAAACTCGTTACCGCAACTGCCGTCGCCGCCCTCTCCGTTGCGACCGCCGCCTTCGCTGCCGATCCCGACAGCTGCTCCACCGTTCGTTTCTCGGACGTCGGCTGGACGGATATCACCGCCACCACCGCCACCGCATCCGTCGTCCTGAAGAGCATCGGCTATCAGACCGATGTCAAGGTTCTCTCGGTCCCGGTCACCTATACCTCGCTGAAGAACAAGGACATCGATGTCTTCCTCGGCAACTGGATGGAGACGCAGGAGAAGGACATCCGTCCCTATCTCGACGACAAGTCGGTCGAATCCTTCGGCCCGAACCTCGTCGGCGCCAAGTACACGCTCGCAACCAACGCCAAGGGTGCGGAACTCGGCATCAAGGACTTCAAGGATATCGCCGCTCACAAGGAGGATCTCGACGGCAAGATCTACGGCATCGAGCCCGGCAATGACGGCAACCGCCTCGTCATGGACATGATCGAGAAGAACGAGTTCGGCCTGAAGGATATGGAAGTCGTCGAATCCTCCGAACAGGGCATGCTCGCCCAGGTCGCCCGCGCCGACAAATCAGGCAAGCCCGTTGTTTTCCTCGGCTGGGAACCCCATCCGATGAACACCAACTTCAAGCTGACCTACCTCACAGGCGGCGACAAGGTCTTCGGCCCGGACTTCGGCGGCGCCAAGGTCTTCACCAACGTGCGTGCCGGTTATCTCGACGAATGCCCGAATGTCGGCATGATGTTGAAGAACTTGAGTTTCTCCCTCGACATGGAGAACCAGATCATGGGCAAGATCCTCAACGACGGCAAGGAGCCGGAAGCTGCGGCTTCCGAATGGCTGAAGGCGAACCCCGCAGCGCTCGAGCCCTGGCTTGCGGGCGTCAAGACCCGCGACGGCAGCGGCGAAGCCCTGGCGGCCGCCAAGACCGGCCTCGGCCTCTGATGATATGAACGGGGCGGCTCGCCGCCCCGTTTCATTTTTGTCCGATTGTTGTTTTTCTGGATAGGCGCCCCCTTGAATTGGATCACCGAATTTAAGATTCCCGTTGGCCCCTGGGCCAAGTCCTTCGTGGATTGGCTGACATCGAACGGCGAATGGTTCTTCAACCAGATCGCCTTCCTGCTGTCGAGCGCCATAGACGGCCTGCTCTTCGTGCTGCAGAAGCCTCATCCGCTGATCGTCATCGCTGCCATCACCGCCATCGCCTTTTGGCTGCGCCGGTCGATCGCGGTCGCCGTCTTCACCTGTCTCGGGCTGCTGCTGATCGTGAACCAGGACTACTGGAAGGAAACCACGGAGACGCTCGCCCTCGTGCTCGCCGCCACCTTCGTCTGTATGGTGATCGGCATTCCGCTCGGCATTGCCGCCGCCCGCCGCCCTTGGGTCTATGCTGCCATGCGCCCGGTGCTCGATCTCATGCAGACCATACCGACATTCGTCTATCTGATCCCGGCGCTCATCCTGTTCGGCCTCGGCATGGTGCCGGGCCTGATCGCGACCGTCATCTTCGCAATCCCCGCACCGATCCGGCTGACGCGCCTCGGCATCATCTCGACGCCGCCGTCCCTCGTCGAAGCCGCCGTCGCTTTCGGCGCGACGCCGTTACAGGTGCTGCGCAAGATCGAGCTTCCCTTCGCCACGCCGCAGATCATGGCGGGTCTTACCCAGACCATCATGCTGTCGCTGTCGATGGTCGTCATCGCCGCCCTTGTCGGCGCTCCCGGGCTTGGCGTGCCCGTCGTCCGTGCGCTGAACACCGTCAATATCGCCAAGGGTTTCGAGGCGGGTTTCTGCATCGTCATCCTGGCAATCATTCTCGACCGGATGTTCCGCACGGCGGGTGAAGGAGGCGCTGCATGACCGCGGTAAGCTTTAACAATGTCAGCATCATCTTCGGCGACCGGCCGGAAACAGCACTTGCCATGGTCGACCAGGGCAAAACGCGCGACGAAATCGGCGCCGCGACCGGGCTGGTGCTAGGCGTCGCCGATGCTTCGCTGACGATCGAGGAAGGCGAGATCCTGGTGTTGATGGGGCTGTCCGGCTCCGGCAAATCGACGTTGCTGCGCGCCGTCAATGGGCTCGCGCCCGTTGTACGCGGGGATGTCGCGGTCTCGGCAGCCACCGGCTCGGTCAATCCCTACAGATGCAACGCCAAAGCCTTGCGCGAGCTGCGCACCCACACCGTCTCCATGGTGTTCCAGCAGTTCGCCCTCCTACCCTGGCGCACCGTCGCCGACAATGTCGGCTTCGGCCTCGAGCTCGCGGGCATGCCGGAGGCCGAACGCAAGCTCCGCGTCGGCGAGCAGCTTGAACTCGTCAACCTGACGAAATGGGCGGACCGCAAGGTCAACGAACTCTCAGGCGGCATGCAGCAGCGCGTCGGGCTTGCCCGCGCCTTTGCCACCGGCGCCCCGATCCTGCTGATGGACGAGCCTTTTTCGGCCCTCGACCCTTTGATCCGTACTCGCCTGCAGGACGAACTCCTGGAGTTCCAGCGGCGGCTGAAGAAGACCATCCTCTTCGTTAGCCACGATCTCGACGAGGCCTTCCGCATCGGCAATCGCATCGCCATCATGGAGGGCGGCCGTATCATCCAGTGCGGAACGCCGCATGACATCGTCAAGAACCCTGCCGACCAGTATGTCGCGGATTTCGTGCAGAACCTTAATCCGATCAATATGCTGACGGCGGCCGACGTGATGCAGCCCGGCCTCGGCCAGACTGCCGCCGGCATGAGCGTCAGCGCCACGGCACGCGCCGCGACCCCGCTTGTCGATGTCCTCGATGCCCTTGCCCGCCAGCCGGGCAGTATCGGCATCGTTGAGAATGGTGCGATCGTCGGCACCATCTCGGCCCAGGATATCGTCGCCGGCCTCACCCGTCATCGCCGCAAGCAGGACGCTTGATGTTTTCCACGCGCTTTGCCACAAAGCGGATATGAAAGATCAGCCCTCCCCTTTACGCGAAACCGACGACGAAGCCCGCAAGCTCGCCCGCGTGTTGCTGCGCTCCGCCCGCTATGCTGCGATCGCCGTTCTCGACCCCGAGACCGGCTTTCCCTTTGCCAGCCGCGCGCTGGTCGCTACCGACATCGACGGAACGCCCGTGATCCTGGTTTCGAAGCTGTCGGCCCACACCAAAGCGCTCGCCAAGGACCCGCGCGCTTCGCTCCTGACCGGTGAACCCGGCAAGGGCGACCCCCTCGCCTATCCCCGTTTGACGACCCAATGCCTGGCAGAACCCGTCGAGCGTGGCAATGCAATCCATGAGCGTATCCGCACGCGTTTTCTCGATCGCCACAGCAAGGCGGCGCTTTATATCGACTTTCCTGATTTCCTGTTCTTCCGTCTCAAGCCCGAGCAGGCCAGCCTCAATGGCGGATTCGGCCGCGCCTACCAGCTCGATGGGAACGATCTCATAATCCAGTCGGCCGCGAATGAGGAGATTGCCGCCGGGGCAACAGAAGCAGTGCGAGATTTAGTAGAACGCCATCCCGATATCGCCGACGCCCTCGCTATCAGGCTAAAGGCGCCAGAGTCGGGTCCTTGGCGCATTTGTGGTATCGATTCCTCAGGTTTCGAGATGATTTCCGGCGACTTCCTTCTGCGATACGAGTTCGAAACCCTCGCTGTGGATGCCGATCACATTTGTTCAAACATGTCTAAAGTAGCATACTCGATACCTTAAATTTAGGTATATACAATCTTCGAGCCTAGTTGATAGCTTTTGGTGTCAGTCAAAATCCCGGCTGGCGCTGTGCGTCAACCCGCTTGACGTACGTTTCGCATTAGGAAGATAACATATGGAAACCTCTGATTTGGCCGATCACACGAATGTGGCGGCAGCTTTATTGTCGGCCATGGCCAACCCGAAAAGATTGCTGATCCTGTGCAGCCTCGTGAAGGGCGAAGTGGCCGTCGGCGTGCTTGCGACGCAGGTCGGGCTCAGCCAGTCGGCTCTTTCTCAGCACCTGTCGAAGCTGCGCGCCCAAAAGCTGGTTAAGACCCGTCGGGACGCACAAACCATCTATTATTCGAGCACCTCCGAGCCGGTCATGAAGATCCTGGCAACGCTCGAAGACATTTACCTCGTGCAGAACCGGAACAGATCCGCCGCTTAATGATAGCGCTGACATGAATGTCGGCCGATGCCGTGCTGCAAGGGAATGTTCCCGGAGGCTTGGCAACGATATTTCAGCACGTGAACCTTATGGCACGACCGGCAAATTTGCGATTTGCCGGTGGTGTTTTTGGAATGGCATAGTCTCTCTGCTCCCTTCGCCGGAAGGAATTGCAGCATGACCGCGCCGAAGCGGTCGCCCCGTGAGCGAGCCAAGCAGCTTGCTCTCCCCCTCAGGAGGCCTTTCGGGACTTTTCCCGTTGACGCCTTGGGAAGCCCTGATAATTTGACCGGGCAGTAAAAATATGGGCGTGAAGCCCCGGGAAAGGGCCGTCGGCGCCCAGGAGAACAGCATGTCCAATCGCCTCAATGCACCGAACGATCTTCGCGCCTTCTGGATGCCGTTTACGGCAAATCGCCAGTTCAAGAAGGAGCCGCGTTTGTTCGTCGGCGCCAAGGACATGTATTATACGACCCATGACGGCCGTCAGGTGCTGGACGGCACGGCTGGCCTCTGGTGCGTCAATGCCGGCCACTGCCGCCCGAAGATCACCGAGGCGATCCGCGAGCAGGCCGGCGAACTCGATTACGCGCCGGCCTTCCAGCTCGGCCACCCCAAGGCCTTCGAACTGGCGAACCGCCTGGTCGACATCGCCCCAGAAGGCCTGAACCACGTTCTCTACACCAACTCCGGCTCCGAATCCGTCGAGACCGCGCTCAAGGTGGCGCTCGCCTATCACCGTGTGAAGGGCAATGGATCACGCTTCCGCCTGATCGGCCGGGAGCGCGGCTATCACGGCGTCAATTTCGGCGGCATCTCCGTCGGCGGCATCGTCACCAACCGCAAGATGTTCGGCACGCTTCTGACCGGCGTCGATCACATGCCGCACACCCACCAGCCCGGCAAGAACAACTTCACCCGCGGCGAGCCCGAGCATGGCGGCGACATCGCTACCGAACTCGAGCGCATCGTCACCCTGCATGACGCCTCCACCGTCGCCGCCGTCATCGTCGAGCCGGTGGCGGGCTCCACCGGCGTCCTGATCCCACCGAAGGGCTATCTGCAGAAGCTGCGCGAGATCTGCACCAAACACGGCATCCTTCTGATCTTCGACGAGGTCATCACCGGCTTCGGCCGCCTCGGCGCCCCGTTTGCCGCGCAGTATTACGACGTCAAGCCCGACATGATCACCGCCGCCAAGGGACTGACCAACGGCGTCATTCCGATGGGGGCCGTCTTCGTCACCTCCGAGATTCATGATGCCTTCATGAACGGCCCGGAGCACATGATCGAGTTCTTCCACGGCTACACCTATTCCGGCAACCCGATCGCTTCCGCCGCAGCACTCGCCACGCTCGACACCTACAAGGAAGAGGGCCTGCTGAGCCGCGCCGCCGAGCTTTCCGAATACTGGGCCGACGCGCTGCATTCGCTGAAGGATTGCCCCAATGTCATCGACATCAGGAACACCGGCCTGATTGGCGCGATCGAACTCGACCCGATCGCCGGCGAGCCCACCAAGCGCGCCTTCACCGCTTTCCTGAAAGCCTATGAAAGCGGCCTGCTGATCCGCACCACCGGCGATATCATCGCACTCTCCCCGCCGCTGATCATCGAGAAGCACCATATCGACGAGCTCTTCGGCAAGCTGCGGACCATCCTGCAGAACAACGTTTGAGAAAGCTCTGAAGACTTCCGGCATCACGACCTGCGGCGGGCCTCCTGCATAATTCCCTAAATCGGATTCGATTTAAGGATAAAATTTTGCAGCCATTCAAAGTGTTACAGCGACCTTTGCGCGTCTGATAGACGCGCGGCGCTGTAAATCCACGCAGGCCCTTTTGTTGGGAAGACCGATAGGCTTCAGGTCACGGCGGCGACGGAAAGGCAGAGGGCGAATTTCTTCAAGAGCCGGCGATCGAATTGCCCTTCGTTGCCGAGCATCCATTTCAGTGCTTGGCTCGCACTCCATGGCGCCTTGTACGGCCGCACGGAGGTCATGGCGTCATAGACGTCGCAAATCGCAGCAAGACGCGCATGGAAGCTGACCTGCGCTTCGGAAAGCCTGCGGGGATAGCCCTTGCCGTCGATACGCTCGTGATGGTTGAGGCAGACGTCGAGAACGATCTCCGGCATCCCTTCCTGGCGTGAGAGAATTGCGTGCCCCTTTTCCGGATGATCGCGGATCATCTTGATCTCGTCCTCGTCCAGGCGCCCTTCCTTGTTGAGTATCTCGAGTGGAATTTCGAGCTTGCCGACGTCGTGCAGCAATCCTGCAGTGCCGAGTATCTGCACGGTCGTCTCGTCAAGGCCGAGATGACGGCCGAAAAGGATCATCAGCGCACTCACCGAAAGGGAATGCAGAAACGTCACTTCGTCCTTGGATTTCAGTCGCGTAACGCTCAGAAAGACAGTGGGATTGTCATCCACCGATTTGGAGACCGAGGAAATCACCGGCGCCACCTGATCGAAGCTGATCCCATCGCCATGCTGGAGCCGGCCGAAAACGCTTTCCAGGATCTGCACGGATTTCTGGATGGTCTCGCGTGCTGCCTTGGTGTCGATCTCGATATTGCCGCCTGGCAAACCGTCGATGTCGAGGCCTCTGCTGGTGTTGATGATAACACCTTCAATGCCGCTCTTGCGAAGCTTCAGGGCATCGACTTCACGGCGTAGCAGAAATCTTCGTTTGGACAGAAGAGGGTCCTGCCATGCACCCTCGATCGCCTCCACAAACATTCCGTTGCGCACCTGTCTGGCTTCGATACGCTTGAGCATCCAGATTTCTGTTCCTGAAATATCTCTCTGTTTATTATCGACCGTTCTTTTGCATCGCAGCAATATATGCACGAACAATGATTCTACTCTAATTGGTAGAATCAAGTGTTAATCTCGAACCGAATTCGACTATTCAGAAAGGCGAAGAGTTTCGCGAAATTTGGCAGGTTCGCCGGCATCGCGCAGATGCGGGGACAGTACCCCCGGAGATCTGCAGACGGCGCCACGATCGACGACTTTGGATTATTTCGTGCCGGATCGGCTCGATTTTCGTTTCATTTTGTAATCAACTTGCGGAATCTCACCAAAATTCCTAGAAATCTTGCCGTTGCCCCCATTCGAGCCAAATATGGCCGGAGGGCGCATCGATCGCGCCGATATCGATCGTCCTTGGCACGGCCTGGGGGCCGTTGAACGATCCGGAAAAGCCGGCGCGGCACCTCATCGCGGGTCGAATGACCCCATCCAAGGAGACAGACAATGACCCTCAAGACATTGACGGCGACCCTCGTCGCGTCGCTCGCCTTTGCGCCGCTTGCCCATGCCGATATCACCATCGGCCTGATCGCGCCGCTGACCGGCCCCGTCGCCGCCTATGGCGACCAGGTGAAGAACGGCGCTCAGACAGCCGTCGACGAAATCAACAAGAAGGGCGGAATTCTCGGCGAGAAGGTCGTCCTCGAACTGGCCGATGATGCCGGCGAACCGAAACAGGGCGTTTCCGCCGCCAACAAGGTCGTCGGCGACGGCATCCGCTTCGTCGTAGGCCCGGTGACATCGGGCGTCGCCATTCCCGTTTCGGACGTGCTTGCTGAAAACGGCGTGCTGATGGTCACCCCGACTGCGACGGCCCCCGACCTGACCAAGCGAGGTCTGACCAACGTGCTGCGCACCTGCGGCCGCGACGACCAGCAGGCCGAAGTCGCCGCCAAATATGTGCTGAAGAATTTCAAGGACAAGCGCGTCGCCATCGTCAATGACAAGGGCGCCTATGGCAAAGGCCTCGCCGACGCCTTCAAGGCAACGCTGAACGCCGGCGGCATCACCGAAGTCGTCAATGACGCGATCACGCCTGGTGACAAGGATTTCAGCGCGCTCACCACCCGCATCAAGTCCGAGAAGGTCGACGTGGTCTATTTCGGCGGCTACCATCCGGAAGGCGGCCTGCTCGCCCGCCAGCTGCATGACCTCGCCGCCAACGTGACGATCATCGGCGGCGACGGACTCTCCAACACCGAATTCTGGGCAATCGGCACGGATGCGGCAGGAGGCACCGTCTTCACCAACGCTTCGGACGCCACCAAGAGCCCTGATTCCAAGGCCGCAGCCGATGCGCTCACCGCCAAGAACATCCCGGCCGAGGCCTTTACGCTCAACGCCTATGCCGCCGTCGAAGTTCTGAAAGCAGGCATCGAAAAGGCCGGCAGCGCCGAGGATGCGGAAGCCGTCGCGGCAGCGCTGAAGGGCGGCATGGAGATCCCGACCGCCATCGGTAAACTCACCTACGGCGAAACCGGCGACCTGACCTCGCAGAGCTTCTCGCTCTACAAGTGGGAAGGCGGCAAGATCGTCGCTGCGGAGTGATTCACGGATCTCGTGGAACAGGATCGGGCGCCTTGCGGCGTCCGATTTGTATTTGGGGCGTCAGTTTGTCTTGTTCGGATCACCATGCATGTAATCCTCCAGCGTGGTTGGTGTAACGAGAACAAGCGGCTGGATATAGGTTCTGTTGGGCAGAGGTCTTGGAACGATTGTATGGAAACGGGCAAGGACGCCACGCTTGAGACTCGCATCCATAGCTTCGCTTCCAGACGGCTTTGCGAGGGTAACGCTACTGACCTTTCCGTATTTATCAGTCTTGAAGGTAACCGAATTTTGCGCGGAATTCGTCGTTTCACAACCGCTCAACAAAAGAACAGCCGCACAGGCGGCCGAAATAATTGCTTTCATATCATGACCTTGAGTTGGGAATTAGCATCTGTATTCTGGCTTCACTAGCATTGCCACGGTCAAGTCGGAAGCGGCCGGAAATATAACCAAAGAGTTTTTCCGCGCTTATCAAGCAGCAGCAAAAATCAGTGAAGAGGTGCCAGACCATGACCGCCAAGCTCGAACGTCTCATCGACCAGGGCGTCGGCCGCGTGCCGGCCGACATCGTCTTGAAGGGCGGCCGATTTTTCGATCTCGTCACCGGCGAAGTCGTCCGCTCCGACATCGCTATCGGCAGCGACCGCATCGTCGGGACTTCAGGCACCTATGAGGGCGAGACTGAGATCGACATATCGGGCAGAATAGTCGTCCCCGGCTTCATCGACACGCATTTGCACATCGAATCCTCGCTGGTGACACCGCATGAATTCGACCGCTGCGTTCTGCCCTATGGCGTCACCACCGCCATCTGCGATCCGCACGAGATCGCCAATGTGCTCGGCACCGAGGGTATCGAATTCTTTCTCGCATCGGCGCTGGAGACGATCATGGACATCCGCGTCCAGCTCTCTTCCTGTGTTCCGGCGACGCATCTCGAAACCTCCGGTGCAGCTCTGCCGATCGAGCGCCTCCTGCCCTTCCGCGACCATCCGAAGGTGATCGGGCTTGCCGAATTCATGAATTTCCCCGGCGTGATCCACAAGGATCCCGTCTGCATGGCCAAGCTCGACGCCTTCCAGGGCGGCCATATCGACGGTCACGCGCCGCTGCTCTCAGGCAACGACCTCAACGGTTACCTCTCAGCCGGCGTCCGCACCGAGCACGAATGCACGACCGCCGGCGAAGCCTTGGAAAAGATCCGTAAGGGCATGCACATCCTCGTGCGCGAGGGTTCGGTCTCCAAGGATCTCGCGGCGCTGATACCCATTATCACCGAGCGGCTGTCGCCCTATCTGGCGCTCTGCACCGACGATCGCAATCCGCTCGATATCGCCGAACAGGGCCATCTCGATCACATGATCCGCACGGCGATCGCAAACGGCGTGGAGCCCTTGGCAATCTATCGCGCCGCCTCGATTTCGGCCGCCCGCGCTTTCGGCCTCACAGACCGCGGCCTGGTCGCGCCGGGCTGGCGCGCCGATCTGGTGGTTCTCGACAGTCTGGAGAACTGCCGTGCCGACATGGTCTTCTCGGCCGGCCGCCGCGTCACCGATGCGCTCTTTTCTTCGCGCAGACCGGTTGCCCCGATCGGTCTCGACAGCGTCAAGGCCCGCCCCGTCAACGCCGCCCATTTCGGCGTGCCGGTCGCCGAAGGCGAGACGCCCGTCATCGGCGTCATGCCGGGCAAGATCATCACCGAGCACCGCCGCTATCGCCTGCCCGTCAGGGGCAACCAGACGACGGTCGATCTTGCGAATGATATCATCAAGGTCGCCGTCATAGAGCGCCACGGCAAGAACGGCAACCATGCGAATGGCTTCGTCCAGGGCTTTGGCCTGAAAAAGGGCGCGATCGCCTCGACCGTCGGCCATGACAGCCACAATATCTGCGTGGTCGGCGTCAGCGAGGACGACATGGCGCGCGCCGCAAACCGCCTTGGCGAGATCAAGGGCGGCTTCGTCGTCGTCGAAGACGGCAAGGTCACCGGCGAAATCGCCCTGCCCATCGCCGGATTGATGAGCCTCGAGCCCTACGAGACGGTCCGCGATACGCTCCACCAGTTGCGTAAAGCTGCCTTCGCGCTCGGCGCCACGCTGGAGGAACCCTTCCTCCAGCTCGCTTTCTTGCCACTACCGGTCATCCCGCACTTGAAAATATCCGACCGCGGCATGGTTGATGTCGACAAGTTCGCGCTGATTGGGTGACGGAATCCTTGGCAAACTCAGGAGCAGCGCTTATTTTGCAATATCCTTGGAGCCGATCATGACGAAGCTGGAACAGATTGAAAAAATCGTTACCGAACTCGACAAATTCGAGTTCGAAGCTTTTTCGGCGTGGTTTGAAGCCCTTCAAGCCGAACGCTGGGACAGGCAAATGGAAGCAGACGCGGCAAGCGGCAAGCTCGATCATCTCGCCGAGAAGGCCTTTGCCGATTTTCATGCCGGAAAGACAAGACGGCTTTGAAACATCACACAATTCCTACCTTTTGGGAGGCGTATGACCGCCTGCCTGAACAGATACGGAAGCTGGCCGACGAAAACTTCGATCTACTCAAACAAGATCTCAGACATCCCTCCTTGCATTTCAAGCGCGTCCGCCGCTTTTGGTCGGCGCGTCGGCACATCCTGGAGAGCTTTAGCTGTCTGGGACGGAGATGGTATCATCTGGTTTTGGATCGGCTCGCACGCGGATTACGATAAGCTTCTGAAATAGCCGTCAAACCCGCGCACAAAACCCATCTAGCGCCGCAAGCTTCACCGATCCCCCGCCAGCCACCGCCCCGAAGCCCGGCATCTCGAGCGGTTCCTCGAGCACCATGCCATCAGGCAGGCGGAATTCCGCCGGCTTGCGCGTCAGGTTGAAAACGAAGAGCATTTTTTCGCCGTTCTTTTCACGGGTGAAGGCGAGCAGATCCTGGTTGGTGCCGATGAAGGTCATCTCGCCGTCGATCAGCGCCGGATGTTGCTTCCGGAATGCGAGCGCCTTGCGGTAGTGATTGAGTACCGAGCTGTCGCTTGCCTCCTGCGTATCCACGGAAAGTGCCGCCTGCTCGTAAGGCACCGGCAGCCAGCTCCTTTCCGCGGAGGTGAAGCCCGCATGTGCTTTGCCCGCCTCCCAGGGCATCGGCGTGCGGCATCCATCGCGACCCTTGAAGGCCGGCCAGAAGCGGATGCCGTAGGGGTCGCGCAGATCCTCGAAGGCGAGCTCAGCCTCCGGCAGGCCGAGTTCCTCGCCCTGATAGAGGCAGATTGAGCCACGCAGCGCCGCAAGCACCGAGACCGCCAGCTTGGCGATGACAGGCCGTTCTTCCTCCGTCCGCGCAAAACGGCTGACATGGCGCATGACGTCGTGGTTGGAAAAAGCCCAGCAGACCCAGCCGTCCGTGACGGCCTTTTGGAAGGCCTCGACGCAGCCGCGAATATGCTCGGCGGTGAAATCTGGCCCGAGCAGATCGAATGTGTAGCACATATGCAGCTTGTCGCCGCCGCTCGTATAGGCGCCAACCGTCTTCAACGAGCGCGCGCCGTCGCCGACTTCGCCGACAGTCGTGCGATCCTCATATTGATCGAGCAGCGCCCGGAAGCGCCTGAGGAAATCGGCATTTTCCGGCTGGGTCTTGTCGTAGAGGTGGTTCTGCATGCCATAGGGATTGCTGTCAGGCGCATCGAGGCCGGCGTCATCCTCATCAGGCTCGTGCGGCGGATTGCTCCTGAGCTGCTTGTCGCAGAAATAATAATTGACCGTGTCCAGGCGGAAGCCGTCGACGCCGCGATCAAGCCAAAACTTCACCGTCTCCAGCACCGCATCCTGCACGGCCTTGCTGTGGAAATTGAGGTCCGGCTGCGAGGTCAGGAAATTGTGCTGGTAATATTGACGGCGCACGCCGTCCCATTCCCAGCCCGGTCCGCCGAAGATCGACAGCCAGTTGTTCGGCGCCGTGCCGTCAGGCTTCGGGTCGGCCCAGACGTACCAGTCCGCTTTCGGATTGGTACGGCTCGATCGGCTCTCGACGAACCAGGGATGCCGGTCGGAAGTGTGCGAGATCACCTGGTCGATGACGACCTTGATGCCGAGCCTGTGCGCTTCGGCCATCATCTCATCGAAATCGGCGAGCGTGCCGAAGATCGGATCGACGTCGCAATAATCGGAAACGTCGTAGCCCATGTCGGCCATCGGCGACTTGAAGAAGGGCGAGAGCCAGATCGCGTCGACGCCGAGGCTGGCAATATGCGGCAGCCGGCGGGTGATTCCCCTGAGATCGCCGAGACCGTCGCTGTTGGTGTCCTGAAAAGAGCGCGGATAGACCTGATAGATCACCGCACCGCGCCACCAGTCCGCACTCCCGCCTGCCTGCAATGCCATCGGCTACATCTCCTGCCTCGTTTGCGCTCGCCACACTAAAGCGGACGAAACAAAAGACAACCAGGTGAAGCGGTTATGAAGGCATTGCGAAACGCCGCGACGCATCGTCGCGATCCGACAAGGGGGAGACGTATATAGGCTTGTCCACAACCCGTTTCCAACCTCCGGATTTGGGGTTGCAACGCAAAGCCTTTGCGATAATGTGCGCGCTGACCTGCACGTAAGAGGTCAAACACCGGGAACAAATGTCTAATAAAGGCGAAAAGCCTAGAAAGGTGGCCCCACCATGAACCATTTCGCGAAAAAATTTCTCGCCTCTGCGATGCTTGGCACATTGCTGGCGTTTTCGGCCCATGCGGCCACGCTCAACATTCACAATGGTGGCGACCCGCAGTCGCTCGATCCGCAGAAGCTTTCCGGCGACTGGGAGAACCGTATCGCCGGTGACATTTTCGAAGGCCTCGTCACCGAGGACGCCAAGGATAATCCGATCCCCGGCCAGGCTGAAAGCTGGACGATTTCGCCTGATGGCAAGGTCTACACCTTCAAGCTTCGCGACGGCATCAAGTGGTCCGATGGCCAGCCGGTAACGGCGGGAGACTTCGTCTTCGCCTTCCAGCGCCTCGTCGACCCGAAGAATGCCGCCGATTATGCCTATCTGCAATTCACCATCAAGAATGCGGAAAAGATCAACAAGGGCGAGATCACCGATCTCAACGAGCTCGGCGTCAAGGCGATCGACGACAAGACGCTGGAGATCACGCTTGAAAACTCGACTCCCTATTTCATCAATGCCCTGATGCATTACACCGCCTATCCGCTGCCGAAGCACGTCGTCGAGGCGAAGGGCCAGGATTGGGTCAAGATCGGCAACATCGTCACCAACGGCCCCTACAAGCCCGTCGAGTGGGTGCCGGGCTCGCATGTCACGACGGTCAAGAACGACCAGTGGTATGGCGCCAAGGACTTGAAGATCGACGGCGCGAAGTTCTTCGTGCTCGAAGACCAGGAAGCCGCGCTGAAACGCTACCGCGCCGGCGAATTCGATATCCTCACCGACTTCCCGACCGACCAGTATGAGTGGATGAAGAAGAACCTACCGGGCCAGGCGCACGTCGCCCCCTTCTCAGGCCTCTACTATTACGTCGTCAACTCGCAGAAGCCGCCCTTCAGCGACAAGCGCGTCCGCCAGGCTCTCTCCATGGCGATCAACCGGGAAGTGATCGGCCCGCAAATCCTCGGCACGGGCGAACTGCCGGCCTATTCCTGGGTGCCGCCGGGCACGGCGAATTACGGCGAGCCGGCCTATGTCAGCTGGAAGGACCTGCCCTATAGCGAGAAGGTCGCCGAAGCCAAGAAGCTTCTGACCGAAGCCGGTTTCGGCCCGGACAAGCCGCTGCACGCCGTGCTGAGCTACAACACCAACGACAACCACAAGCGCATCGCCGTCGCCATCGCTTCCATGTGGAAGCCGCTCGGCGTCGATGTCGAGCTCGTCAATGCCGAAACCAAAGTGCATTACGACCAGATGCAGCGTGGCCAGGTCGAAATCGGCCGCGCCGGCTGGCTCGCCGACTATAACGACCCGGACAACTTCCTGAACCTCCTGGTGACAGGCGTGCAGATGAACTACGGCCGCTGGTCGAATCCCGAATACGACAAGCTGATCAAGGAAGGCAACGCCGAGACGGATCTCACCAAGCGTGCGGCGATCTTCAAGAAGGCCGAACAACTGGCGCTGGATGAATCCGCCGCCCTGCCGATCTACTACTACGTCTCGAAGAATGTCGTTTCGCCGAAGATCGAAGGCTTCGTCGACAATATTCAGGACATCCACCGCACCCGCTGGCTGTCGATGAAAGAGTAAGGGAAAACGGTCCTTCCCGCGCGTTGCGGGAAGGACCGGCCCACGACCATGATCAAATACGCCCTCCGTCGCCTGCTATCGACGATCCCCGTTCTCTGGATCGCCGTCACAGCCTGCTTTTTTGTTTTGCGCCTTGCCCCCGGCGGCCCTTTCGATGGCGAAAGGCCATTGCCGCCGGTGATCCTGAAGAACCTTGCGATCCACTACAATCTCGACAAGCCGCTCATCCAGCAGTACCTGATCTATGTCGGTGACCTGCTCCGGGGCGATCTCGGCCCCTCCTTCGCCAGCGAGGATTTCACCGTCGCCCAGCAGATCATGATCGGTCTGCCCTACACCTTCACCATCGGTACGGCTGCCTTCCTGATTGCCATAATTGTCGGCGTCGCCGTCGGCTGTCTTGGGGCGCTCTATCAGAACAAGGCACCGGATTATATTCTGGGCGCGCTCATTCTGGTGGGCGTCGTGCTGCCGAACTTCCTGATTGCGCCCATCCTGCAGCTCGTCTTCGGCATCCATCTCGCTTGGTTTCCGGTCGGCGGCTGGGGCGACGGCTCGGTCAAATACCTCATCCTGCCGATCGTCGTTCTGGCGCTGCCGCATGCCGGCCGTATCTCGCGCATCACCCGCGGCTCGATGATCGAGGTAATGAACCAGAACTTCATCCGCACCGCCAAGGCCAAAGGCATCGGCCCCCGCCTGACCGTCATGCGCCATGCGCTGAAGCCCGCCATGATGCCTGTCGTCTCCTATCTGGGTCCGGCTGCAAGCTACCTTCTCACCGGCTCGCTGGTTGTCGAAAGCATCTTCGGATTGCCCGGCATCGGCCGCTATTTCGTCAACGCAGCACTGAACCGCGATTACGGCATGGTTCTCGGCACGGTCATTTTCTACATGGTGCTGATCGTGTTCCTGAACCTTCTCGTCGATATCGCCTATGCGTGGCTCGATCCGAAAGTGAGAAACCGATGATCCTCAACCCCGCAAAACGCGAGCTGCTTGCCCAGGAGCTTCTGGAGGCGGAGGGCCTTGCGCCCGAAAGCCGCTCGCTCACCAAGGATGCCTTGCGCCGCCTCGGGCGCAACAAGGCCGCTGTCCTGTCGATCGTCGTCCTGACGGTGCTGATCCTCGCCGCCTTCATCGGCCCCTGGTTCATTCCCTTCAACTATGAGGATCCGGATTGGGCGGCCTTCCGCATACCGCCCTCGATCGAGAGCGGCCACTATTTCGGCACCGACCCGAACGGCCGCGACCTTCTCGCCCGCGTGCTTTACGGCACCCGCGTGTCGCTTGCGGTGGCGCTGACGGCAACCGTCGTCTCCGTCTTCATCGGCGTGCTCTACGGTGCTGTCTCGGGTTATATCGGCGGCAGGCTGGATGCGATCATGATGCGCTTCGTCGATATCATGTACGCGCTTCCCTATATCCTCTTCGTCATCCTGCTGATGGTGATCTTCGGCCGCAACGTCTATCTGCTCTTTGCCGCCATCGGCGCGCTGGAATGGCTGACCATGGCCCGCATCGTGCGCGGCCAGACGCTGTCGATCAAGCATCGCGAATTCATCGAAGCGGCCCGCGCATCCGGGCAGCGGCCGTTCAAGATCATCATCAAGCACATCATCCCGAACCTCGTCGGACCCGTCGTCATCTTCGCAGCATTGACGGTGCCTGAAATCATCGCCACCGAAAGCTTCCTTTCCTATCTCGGCTTCGGCGTCCAGGAACCGCTGACCTCGCTCGGCACGCTGATCGCCGAGGGAACCGATGCCATGGAAAGCATGCCGTGGCTGCTGGTCTTCCCGGCGAGCTTCCTTGTGGCCCTGCTGCTCAGCCTGCTCTTCATCGGCGACGGCCTGCGCGACGCGTTCGACCCGAAGGATCGCTAAGAATGTCCCAGGAAACACAAAAAGACACCCTTCTCGAACTCAAAGATTACTCGATCACATTCAAGACGCCTGATGGAGAGGTGAAGGCGGTCTCGAACATGAACCTGACGGTCAAGCGCGGCGAGCGCATCGCCATCGTCGGCGAATCCGGCTCCGGCAAGAGCCAGACCTTCCTCGGCATCATGGGACTGCTTGCCAAGAACGGCAAAACCACGGGACAGGCGTTGCTTGAAGGCAAGGACGTGCTGGCGCTGAAACCGCGCGACCTCGACCAGATCCGCGGCAAGGACATGGCCATGGTCTTCCAGGATCCGATGACCGCCCTCAATCCAACGCTGAAGATTTCCCGGCAGCTGACGGAACAGCTCGAGGTGCACGGCGGGCTGACGGCGCGCGCCGCATCCACTGCTGCCCTCGACATGCTGAAACGTGTCGGCATCCCCGACCCGACACGGCGCTTTCATCTCTATCCGCACGAGCTCTCCGGCGGCATGCGACAGCGCATCGTCATCGCCATGGCGCTGCTCACGAGGCCGAAGCTTTTGATCGCCGACGAGCCGACGACGGCGCTCGACGTCACCATCCAGGCGCAGATCCTCGATCTCTTCAACGATCTGACGGCGGAGATGAACACGGCGCTGATCATGATCACCCACGATCTCGGCGTCGTTGCCGGCCTCGCCGACCGCGTCGCCGTCATGTATGCCGGCCGCATCGTCGAGGAGGCGCCCGTCGATGAGCTCTTCGACAATCCAGCGCACCCTTATACCGCAGCACTGCATGCCTCGATCCCGCGCCCCGACCAGGATGTTGACGACCTCGTCGTCATTCCCGGGCGTCCGCCGAACCTGCAGCACCTGCCGAAGGGCTGCAATTTCTCGCCA
This sequence comes from Rhizobium sp. BT-226, assembly GCF_025847085.2. Lineage (NCBI taxonomy): Bacteria > Pseudomonadati > Pseudomonadota > Alphaproteobacteria > Hyphomicrobiales > Rhizobiaceae > Rhizobium > Rhizobium sp. BT-226. The sequence goes on from NZ_JAOYTI010000001.1 coordinate 1,653,282, forward strand.
CGCTGTTCGCAGGTCCAGGACGATTGCATTGACCGCCCGCCACCGCTTGAAACGCTGGCGCCGCGCCATTGCGCCGCCTGTTACCACCCCTTCCCGCGTCGCGAGGAGCTGTTGAATCATGGCTGAACGATCGCTTCTCAGGGTCGAGAACCTGACGACCCAATTCGAACTGCCGGCGAAAGGCTTCTTCAAGCCGCCGATCTTCCTGACCGCTGTCAACAATGTCAGCTTCGACCTCAGCGAAGGCCGCACGCTCGGCATCGTCGGCGAATCCGGCTGCGGCAAGTCCACGCTCGGCCGCTCCATTCTGCGGCTGTTGAAATCGCAGAAGGGCCGCATCCTGTGGCAGGGCCGCAACCTGCTCGACCTGTCGAATGAGGAAATGCGCGCCGCCCGCCGCGACATGCAGATCATCTTCCAGGATCCGATCGCCTCGCTTGACCCGCGCATGACGGTCGGCGACATCATTGCCGAGCCGCTCACCGTCTTCGAGCCGAAACTCTCCAAAGCCGAACGCACCGAGCGTGTTCGCGAGATCATGACCGCCGTCGGCCTGGTGCCCGAGATGATCAACCGCTATCCGCACGAATTCTCCGGCGGCCAGGCACAGCGTATCGGCATCGCCCGCGCGGTCGTCACCAAGCCGAAGCTCATCATCTGCGACGAGCCGGTTTCTGCCCTCGACGTCTCGATCCAGGGCCAGGTCATCACGCTCCTGCGCAAGCTGCGGAAGGAATTCGGCCTGACGCTGATCTTCATCAGCCACGACCTCTCCGTCGTGCGCCTGATCTCCGACGATGTGCTGGTGCTCTATCTCGGCAAGGTGGTGGAAGCCGGCGACTGCGCTACCGTCTTCGATCACCCCGCCCATCCCTATACGCAGGCGCTCTTCTCCGCTGCGCCGATCCCGGATCCGAAGCTGGCGCGCCTGCGCACCCGCATCCGTCTGCAGGGTGACCCGCCTTCGCCGCTCAACCCGCCGAAGGGCTGCGTCTTCTCACCGCGCTGCTGGAAGGCGACCGACATCTGTCGGACCGAAATGCCGCCGACCGAGGAGGTCCGACCCGGCCAGAAGGCCGCCTGTTATCACATGGACAGGCCATGAGTGGAGTGAAGGTGGGGTTCCATCTTCCTTATTATCGGCGCTTGCCACCTTCATGCTCTCCGCGTATCAGCGAATGAGGGCCAGCGCATAACCCCGAAAATCGGAATCGACTTTCGGGGTTATGCGCCGGTTCAAAGTGATAGAGCGTCCTTAGCGCGTCCTGTTGGACGCGCGGCGCTCTAGAGCAATTCCAGCAAAAGTGTGCAGCGGTTTTGCGTTCGGAATTGCGTGAAAAAAGAGATAGAGCATTTTCGTGATTCGAAGAAAAACGGAAATGCTCTAGTACCGGGGAGGACGAGGTGAGCAGACGGTTTCTATCGATCGGTGAATGCATGGTGGAACTCTCGCAGGCAGGCGATGGTCTGCTGCGCAAAGGCTTCGCCGGCGATACCTTCAACACCGCCTGGTATGCCCGCGCCTGCCTTGCCGCGGACTGGTCGGTCGACTACTTCACCGCCCTCGGTGACGACGCCATGTCGGATGAGATGCTGGCCTTCATCGACAAGGCGGGCGTCGGCACGAGCCTCATCCGTCGCATCAGGGGCAGGACGCCCGGCCTCTACATGATCAACCTGAAAAACGGCGAACGCTCCTTCAGCTACTGGCGCGACAACTCGGCCGCCCGCAGCCTGGCTGCCGATCCCGACCGCCTGCGCGAGGCGGTGGAGAGCGCTGAAGTCGTCTATTTCTCCGGCATCACCCTTGCCATCCTGCCGCATGAGGATGCCGAGACGCTGCTTGCCGAAGTCCGCCGCGCCAAGGCCGCCGGCAAGCTCGTGGTGTTCGACCCGAACATCCGTCCCCGCCTCTGGTCGAGCTACGACGTGATGCATACGACAATCAGCGAGGGCGCCCGCTCCTCGGTGCTCGTCATGCCGAGCTTCGACGACGAGGCGGCCCATTTCGGCGATGATTCCATCGAGGCAACGATCCACCGCTACCGCGCACTGGGCGCCATTCATATCGTCGTCAAGAACGGCGCCGACGGTGTCACGCTGAATTTTGCCGGCGAGCAAACCTTCGTTCCTGCCGAAAAGGTGGAGAAGGTGGTCGACACGACCAGCGCCGGCGACAGCTTCAACGGCGCTTTTCTCGCACGATATCTTGAAGCCGGCGATGCGCCTGCTGCCGCCCGTTTCGCAGCAAAGGTCGCTGCCCGCGTCGTCAGCGAACATGGTGCATTGGTCCCAAGGGAAAAGCTTGGATTGGATGGCGGCTAAAGCGGCGCGATCTTTCAGATTCGCTTAGCGAGACATGCCTTTAGGCCGCACATGCTGACGCAGTATGAACGCCATGGCATCGGTTGCCCGCTGCCAGGGGAAATCAGGACTTCGTCGGCCGATCGGAATCGCGAACTGCCTCGTCATGGTACCAGCAGCTGTCGAGCGCAGCATCGCAGACGTCTGCGGCCTCGCGCTCCATCAGCCTGGCGCGTTCGAACCGGTTGGCGTTTCGTATCGCCTTAACGGGAAACTGGTAGATCGTTGCGGATTCACGATGGAAACCGGTGGGCATGAGATCGCCTCCATTCAGTTCGGCGCATCAACATTTCAGGACCATCTACATAGCACAATGCACATAGTTTATGCAAATTGCATAAAATAAGGGCAATGTTGCAATTGTAATCGGTCGGCATGCTGTCTCGACTAACAGCTTCCGATAATTTGTTTAACACTTCATCATTTCAGCCTAACGCCGCAATTTTCATCCGGTTCCACATGGAAAAAATGCGATTTGATGGGCGATACCGCCAGTGAGCGTTAAAAACAGCACGATTTTCCAAAAGGGAAAAAATCGGCCGACACGCTGATTCGCGATTTTTCTTTCGCGTGGCGCCAAAACTGGCACGCTACGTGCTTTTAAAGCGTCATCCCTGGCGGTCGGATGCGCTTGCGCGCCGAGATCACCTCCGGATTTGCTCACCTTCGTAGCATTGAGAGAGTCACGATGACAAAATATAAGCTCGAGTATATTTGGCTCGATGGGTACACTCCGGTACCGAACCTGCGTGGCAAGACGCAGATCAAGGAATTCGACGCATTCCCGACGCTGGAACAGCTTCCGCTCTGGGGCTTTGACGGCTCGTCGACGCAGCAGGCTGAAGGCCGCAGCTCCGATTGCGTGCTGAAGCCGGTCGCTATCTATCCCGACCCGGCCCGGACCAACGGCGCTCTCGTCATGTGCGAAGTCATGATGCCGGATGGCGTCACGCCGCACGCATCGAATGCCCGCGCCACCATCCTCGACGACGAAGACGCCTGGTTCGGCTTCGAGCAGGAATATTTCTTCTACCAGAACGGCCGTCCGCTCGGCTTCCCTGAGCAGGGCTACCCCGCTCCGCAGGGCCCCTACTACACCGGCGTCGGCTATTCGAACGTCGGCGACGTTGCTCGCGAAATCGTCGAAGAGCATCTCGACCTTTGCCTCGCTGCCGGCATCAACCACGAAGGCATCAATGCCGAAGTGGCCAAGGGCCAGTGGGAATTCCAGATTTTCGGCAAGGGCTCCAAGAAGGCCGCCGACCAGATCTGGATGGCTCGCTACCTCTTGCAGCGCCTGACCGAAAAGTACGGCATCGACATCGAGTATCACTGCAAGCCGCTCGGCGACACCGACTGGAACGGCTCGGGCATGCATTGCAACTTCTCGACCAAGTACATGCGCGAAGTCGGCGGCAAAGCCTATTTCGAAGCGCTCATGGCGCAGTTCGAAAAGAACCTGATGGACCACATCAACGTCTACGGTCCTGACAACGACAAGCGCCTGACCGGCAAGCACGAGACGGCTCCGTGGAACAAGTTCTCCTACGGCGTTGCCGACCGTGGTGCCTCGATCCGCGTGCCGCACTCCTTCGTCAAGAACGACTACAAGGGCTATCTGGAAGATCGCCGCCCGAACTCGCAGGGCTGCCCCTACCAGATCGCTTCGCAGGTTCTGAAGACGATCTCGGAAGTTCCGACCGCTAGCTCGGCTTCCGCTGCAGCTTGACCTCCCAAGCGGCGCCGGTCCAAGACCGGCGCCGTGACCTTCTTCTTTCAGAAGAAAACCGCGCCCAGCGACTGACATAATCGGGGCGATCAGGCCGGCGAAAGCCCTGCAATCCTTGCAATATGGGCTGTAATATTTCCATCATGATCATGCCTCAAAATAGCGAAGCGGGAATCGCCGTTCCGGAACCCCGCTTAGGGGTTAAGCGTTGGCATATCAGTGCGACGCGGATGGAAATCGTGACATGCTGCAACGTCCGGCAAACACTTATAGCGGCGAGAGCTGGACTAATGCCGCAGCCTCCGGGAACCGGCCTGAGAGGCTGGTGATCGTCACCGATGCCTGGCACCCGCAGGTCAATGGCGTCGTGCGCTCGATCGAGAACACCAACGGCGAACTTGCAAAGATGGGCGTCGAGGTTTCCATGGTGACGCCGGAGCGCTTCAACAGCATCCCCTGCCCGACCTATCCTGAGATCCGCCTGTCGATCGCCAATTACCGCCGCATCGCCCGCGAGATCGAAAAGCACAATCCCTCCTACGTGCATATTGCCACCGAAGGCCCGCTGGGGCTGACCGCCCGCCGCTGGTGCCTGAAGAACCGGATGCCGTTTTCGACGAGCTACCACACACGCTTCCCGGAATACGTCTCCGCGCGCCTGCCGATACCGAGGAGCTGGCTCTATTCCTTCGTCCGCTGGTTCCACAATGGCGGCGCCGGATGCATGGTGGCGACGCCGAGTCTTGCCCGCGAACTGTCGGAAAAAGGCATCCGCAACCTCATGCCCTGGAGCCGCGGCATCGACGCCACGCAGTTCCGTCCGATGGAGCTCGAGGAAAACCCGTTCGGCCTGTCGCGCCCGATCTTCATGACCGTCGGTCGCGTGGCGCTGGAAAAGAACCTGCCGGCCTTCCTCGATCTCGATCTGCCGGGTTCCAAGGTCGTCGTCGGCGACGGTCCGGCGCGCGCCGAACTCGAAAAACAATATCCCGACGTCTTCTTCGCCGGCGTGCAGTTCGGCGAGGATCTGGCGAAAACCTATGCACAGGCCGACGTCTTCGTCTTTCCCTCGCTCACCGACACCTTCGGCAACACCATCCTCGAAGCGCTGGCATCGGGCGTGCCGGTCGCAGCCTATCCGGTCACCGGCCCGCTCGACATCATCGGCGAGGATAGCGAAGTCGGGGCGCTCGACGAGAACCTGCAAGCCGCCTGCCTTGCCGCCCTCTCCGCCTCGCGTAGCAAGGCCCGCGAGCTCGCCATGCAATATTCCTGGGAAGCGGCGACGCTGCAGTTCATCAACAATATCCGCGCCGCTAACGGTGTCATCACGCCGAAATGGAAGAAGGCCTGGCAGTTTGCCAAATCGCTTCCGAGAAGCAGAAAGCCCGGCGAAACCGCCGGGCCTCTCCCGTCCGCAGACTGATTGGTTTCACTTGTGAAGTGCGCTGCGAAGCGTGTCGTTCGCAACCGCAATCGCGCTCCGCGCGGCAGGCGTTTCGGCAATGGCGTTCAGGAGCACGAAATCGTGGATCGTGCCGTTATAACGCATCGACGTGACCTTCACGCCAGCCTGGCTGAGCTTGCGGGCATAGGCCTCGCCCTCGTCACGCAGCACGTCGTTTTCGTCAACGATGACGAGCGCCGGCGGCAGGCCGTTCAACTGCTCCAGCGATGCCTGCAGTGGTGAGGCCGTCGGCTCCTTGCGCTTGGCTTCGTCGGGTAGGTAGGCATTCCAGAACCACTTCATCGCTTCCTTCGTCAGCCACGGGCCATCGGCGAACTGGTTGTAGGACCCATTGTCGAAATTGGCGTCGGTGACGGGGTAGAACAGCACCTGCTGGTCGATGGCGGGACCGCCACGTTCCTTGGCAAGCAGCGTCACCACCGCCGCCATGTTGCCGCCGACGCTATCGCCTGCGACCGCGAGCCGGGAGGCATCGACCTTGAACTCCTTGGCATGTTCGGCGACATATTTGGTCGCGGCATAAGCCTGCTCGATGGCGACGGGATAACGGGCTTCGGGCGAGCGCTCATAATCGACGAAGACGACGGCGGCATCGGCGCCGTTGGCGATCTCGCGCACCAGCCGGTCATGTGTATCGGCATCGCCCAGCACCCAGCCGCCGCCATGGAAATAGAGAATGACCGGCAGCGTGCCCTTGGCATGTTCCGGACGGACGATGCGCAGCTTGATGCTGCCTGTCGGGCCAGCCTTGATGACCCTGTCCTCTTCCTTGGCAGCAAGCTTCTTCACGTCGCCCTTCTGCGCGCCGGCCAGGACATTACGGGCATCGGCCGGCGACAGCGTGTAGATCGGCTTGCCGCCGGCAAGCCCGTCGATGAATTTCTGCGTTGTCGGTTCGAGTACCGGATCGGCAAGCGCGCCAACGGCGGAGGCTGCGAGCAGTGCTGCTGCGGAAACTGCGGTCTTGATGGTCGACATTGTCTTGTCCTCTCGGTTTTGATGTTCGTCGTGAACACGTTTTATATCGCGCGCGATTATTTATCGTGCAATTTACAATTCTGCATAGCTATCGTGCATAAAAAGCGGCTACGATTATTTATCGCACGATATAAATTGGTTTAGTTTTGGAGATATCCCATGCAGGATCAGCTAAAGCTCGACAATTTCATCTGCTTCGCCGTCTATACGGCAAGCCACGCACTGAATCGCGTCTACAAGCCGCTGCTCGATGCGTTGGGTCTCACCTATCCGCAATATCTAGCGATGGTTTCTCTCTGGGAGCAGGACGGCCAGACCGTCGGTGGCCTCGGTGAAAAGCTCTTCCTCGAATCGAGCACGCTGACCCCGCTGCTCAAACGCCTGGAAACCGCGGGTTATGTCAGACGCGAACGCAGCCGGGAGGACGAACGCGTCGTCGTCATCCGCTTGAGCGAAGAAGGCATTCGCTTGAAGGAAAAGGCGATCGGCATCCCGGGTTGCATCGCCGCTGCCAGCGGTCGCGATGCCGTCGACCTCACCCGCCTCCAGGCCGAGATCGTGGCGCTGCGTGAGGCGCTGAACAAAAGTGTGGCCTAGATTCCCGGATAGCTATCGCACTGCCAGTGACACCCCTCTGCCCCATCGGGCATCTCCCCTACAGGCGGCGAAATCAGATGGATGTTACGGCTTCCCCAAACAATTACCGCTTGGCGGCCAGAGCATCGACAGAGAGGCACTGAGTGTTCGCCTCCTGCCTTTCTCCCTCCGTGTGAGGGTCGGAAGGACGGGTCGAGACCCGCGGCTCGACCCCGGGGTCCGACAGGGCAGAGGGGGTGGCCACACGACGTGCCTCAGAACTCGCCAATCAGCGCAAGCCCAAACCCTATGTTCGCCTCTTCTTGCCTTCGAACGGATTGTCAGGCGAGCGGAAATGGATGCGGATCGGCACGCTCGGCATGTCGAAATCCGCGCGCAACCCGTTGATCAGATAGCGTGTATAGGATTCCGGCAGCGCATCCGATCGGGTGCAGGAGATCATGAAGGCCGGCGGGCGGGCCTTCACCTGCGTCATATATTTCAGCTTGATGCGGCGGCCGGAAACGGCCGGTGGCGGATGCTGGATCTGCTGCGTCTCCAGCCAGCGGTTGAGCCGCGCCGTCGAGATGCGCTTGTTCCAGACCTTGTCGGTATCGATGATCGACTGCATGAGCTTGTCGAGCCCCCAGCCGGTCTGGCCGGAGATAGGCACGGCGCGAATGCCGCGCGCCTGCGGCAGCAGCCGGTCGGTCTTTTCGCGCAGATCCGCAAGCACCGCCTGCCGGTCTTCGATCATGTCCCACTTGTTGAAAGCGAGCACGGCGGCACGGCCTTCGCGAAGCACGAGGTCGACGATCTGCAGATCCTGCTTTTCGAAAGGGATCGTTGCATCGAAGACGATGACGACGGTTTCGGCGAAGCGGATGGCGCGCAGCGCATCGGCAACCGAAAGCTTCTCCAGCTTCTCGATCACCCGCGCCTTGCGGCGCATGCCTGCCGTATCGAACATCTTGATGGTGCGGCCACGCCAGTCCCATTCGACCGAGATGGAGTCGCGGGTGATGCCGGCCTCCGGCCCGGTCAAAAGCCGGTCCTCGCCGAGGAAGCGATTGATCAGTGTAGACTTGCCGGCATTCGGCCGGCCGACGATCGCCACCCTGAGCGGCTTCGTCTCGTCATAGGCCGGCTCTTCGTCCTCGTCGCTGTCTTCGCCTTCCGTCTGTGGAATGTCGACATCTGTAACGGCGACATCCTCCTTGGCGGGATAGGCCCGGTCCTCGCCGATTGCCGCAACGATCGCATCGCGCAAGTCGAGCATGCCCTGCCCATGTTCAGCCGAAATCGGGGTCGGTTCGCCGAGCCCGAGCGTGTAGGCGTCATAGAAGCCGCTGTCTGAACCGCGCGCTTCGGATTTGTTGGCGACGAGTACCACCGGTTTGCCGCGCCGGCGCAGCATCTCCGCAAGGTCGGTATCGACGGGCGTCAATCCGCTCTTGGCATCGACGACGAAAAGCGAAAGATCCGCCTCGTCGATCGCCGCTTCCGTCTGCGCCCGCATCCGGCCCTGCAGGCTTTCCGCGTCGGCCTCTTCCAGACCAGCCGTGTCGATGATCGTGAAAGTCAGGCCCATCAGCCGCGCATCGCCCGGCCGGCGGTCGCGGGTAACACCCGGCGTGTCGTCGACAAGCGCCAGCTTCTTACCCACCAGCCGGTTGAAAAGTGTCGACTTGCCGACATTCGGACGACCGACGATGGCGACCGTGAAACTCATATCTTGTCCTTAACGCGATCAGCCCTGAGCGGCGGGCGCCTTGCCGGATGCGGTAATCAGATCAAGCATCATATGGGCGCGATTGGCAACATTGCGCGGGCTGTCGGTATCGTCGACGATCGACTGGAACCACTGCCGCGCCTGCGCCATGTTGCCGGCTTTGTAAGCGGCAAGGCCGAGTGCCTCGCGCGCCGAATGACGGAAGGCGTTGCCGGGAACCGCCATTTCCTCGATCGCCGCCGAAACCTGTTCGTAAGTGCCGTTCTCGATGAGCAGCCAGCCGGCGCGCATCTTGGCGGCATCGCGCACGGCGGCCGGAACGGCATTGTCCTTGCCGATCTCGTTGAAGGCGGCGATTGCCGCCGCGGCATCGCCCTTCTGCACCTGAACGGTCGCGGCGCGCATGCGCGCCAGCACCGGGTAGGCGCCATGGCCTTCCTTCTCGAGTTTGTCGAGCGCGGCCAGCGCCTCGTCGTTCTTGTTTTCGTCGGCTAGCTTCATCGCCGCCAGGAACTGGTCGCCGGTGCCGGAGGAGCGGTTGTCGTCCCAATAGTCGTAGAGAACCTTGCCGGCAGTGCCGACGACGATCAGGATGGCGACGACGACGATATAGCGGCCGAACCGGCGCCAGACGCCCTTCATCTGGTCAGACCGCAATTCCTCATTGACTTCACGGATGAAGCTGTCGTCGTTGAATGCCATTCTCGTCTCCGGCCGCGGAAATACCCATGCACTGCGTAAAACGCATATTGTCGGGCCTTCTACTCCATTTTGCCGCCGTTGTAAGGGGGATGTGAAAGATTAGAGCGCCGCGCGTCCAATAGGATGCGCCAAGGACGCTCTAACACTTTGAATCCGCGCATAATCCTTTCCAGAAATCGGAATCGATTTTTGGGGTTATGCGCAGGTCACATGGCGAGCGGCGAAACCCCGATCAACCATTCGTGCAGCTTCCAGATGATCAGCACCCAGACGACGATGCCGATGACGATGGCATAGAGGTCGTACTTGGCCGAGACGAAGGGCCGGAGCGTGATCTGGCCCGCCCGCTCCCGCCGTTTCAGGGAAATGCGCATGACGACGCCCCAGGCCAGAAATGCGGCAAACAACAGCACGGATGATGTCTCACCATTGGCGAGCAGATGCGCCAATGCCCAGATCTTCACCGACAGCACCATCGGATGTTTGGTCTTCGTCGCGATATGCCCCGCCGGCAGCAGCGAGGCGACGAGACAGATCATCGCGATCAGCATCAGCGTGATTGCTATATGTGCCATCCAGACCGGGGGATTGTATAGCATTCCGGTCACCTGCCGCGCCTGCCCGAAGCCGTAAATCAACAGGATTAGCGTGGCGATGCTGGCAATCGAATAGGCCGCCCGCCAGCCCTTCTCGCCGAGGCTTGCAATCATCGAGCGGCGAAAGTCCGGCGACACCACCCGCACCAGATGCACCCCGAGGAAAAGTATGATGCCGACGATAAGCAATGTCATTGCGGATCCCTTCCGTGCCGTTTGTCATGGCTTACCGGCTGGCGCGAGAAAATGCCAGCGCGACCGCAGCTTCGCCGCAATTCTGTCGGAGGGAAACCGCGAACAAATTGTCGCGGTGCCCATGTCTCGTTCCCTCCTCTCCGCCTGCCTTTCTGTTTCGCTCCTCGTTCCGGCAATTGCCGAGGCGGCCGCCCGGCCGAAACAGCTCGTTATCATTTCCTTCGACGGCGCCCACGACAACGCACTCTGGCTGAAGAGCCGCGAGATGGCGGCGAAAAACGGCGCCCATTTCACCTATTTCCTTTCCTGCACTTTTCTGATGAACGAGGCGGCGAAGAAGGCCTACCAGGCGCCGCACCAGAAACGCGGAAAATCCAACGTCGGCTTCGCCCAGAGCGACGACGAGATCCGCCAGCGCCTTGGCAATATCTGGCACGCCCACCTCGAAGGACACGACATATCGAGCCATGCCTGTGGGCATTTCGACGGCCGCCTCTGGAGCGAGGCCGACTGGTCGGCCGAATACGCCACCTTCCACGCGACGCTTGAGAATGCCTGGAAGAGCGTCGGTCTCCACGAGCCGGCCGGCTGGCAGGATCTGGTCGATCACGGCATCAAGGGCTTTCGCGCCCCCTATCTCTCGGCAACTGCGGGCGCCGACATGATCGCCGCCGAAAAGAAGGCGGGCTTCACCTATGACGCGAGCCTCGTCACCAAGGGCCCTGCCATGCCTGTCGAGGAAGACGGCATCATCCGTTTCGGCCTGCCGCTGATCCCCGAAGGCCCGAATGACAAGCCGATCATCGGCATGGACTACAATCTCTTCGTCCGCCATTCCAAGGGTGAGGAGGATACGGCCGATTCCGGGGAATTCGAGGACCGCGCCTATGCCGCCTTCAAGGAGGCTTTCGACAGGCAATATGCCGGCTCCCGCATCCCGCTGCAGCTCGGCTTCCACTTCGTCGAAATGAACGGCGGCGCCTATTGGCGGGCGCTCGACCGACTGGTTAGCGACGTCTGCCACCGCACCGACGTCGCCTGCGTCAGCTATTCGGAAGCGATCCCGATGATCGAGGCCCGCGGCAGATTGCAGACGTCAGGTCTTTGATGGCGGCTATGGGCGCTGTCGAGCCTGCAAGGTGTCTCTAAGTTCCCTTGAACGAGACGACATGCCGTGCCGCCCCCTCATCTACTTATCGGGATCTGCTCCCCGCGGAAGACGAGATTCGTTGCGAAGTTGCGATTCCCCATTCTACCTACCGGAGGTCCGAAGGACGGGTCGAGACCTGTGGCTCGACCCGGTCGGTGCCCGACAGGGCGGACGGGTGCCGCAGACGCGAACCTTCCGATCGCTCGCAGAATACCCCCGCTCCATCAGCCGTCGGCGTGAACAACACCCGCCTCACGCTCCAGATAGCGTTGGTCGATCTCAGGCAGCGGCTCGTCGTCGATTGCCGCTTCGAAGGCCTGGAGGCGTTTGTGGATGGAGAGTAGTTCGATGATAGTCGTCCAGGAACTCACGAGGTATTGGAACGAATTGCTGACCTGGCCAAAAGCCGTAGCAATCTGCTGCCATATCCCAAGCGTGATCTTATGCGCGACGAAAGTCGGCACCAAAACGAAATAAAGAAATATCGCATCAAGCTGCCCGTATGAATAACGTGCGACATTGAAATAAAGATAGTGAAAATACATACGGAAATAATTTCGCCTGACGTTCGAGAACAGCTCGGCGACGGTTACCGGTTGGGCTCTATCTTCATGATCTTCGCCGTAGACGAGCTCTTTGCGATAAGCCGCCTCAACACGTTGGTTGCGAAAATTCAATCCTGGCAGTTTTACGCCGACAACAGCCAGGAGGACGGTGCCTAAAACCGACCAACCAAGCGCGAGCCAGACGAGGGAATTCGGAACCGCGCCAAGGATTGGAAGATCGGTTACATGGGCCGATAGCGCTGACAGGATTGGCAGGAAGACGATAAGCGTCATGACCGAGCCGATGAGGCTGACGCCGAGGCCTTCGATGATGTTTGCAAACCGCATCGTGTCTTCCTGGACACGTTGCGACGCTCCTTCGATATGACGAAGTTTCTGCCACTTCGACATGTAGAAATCGTTCATCGCCACGCGCCATCTCAACACATAGTGGTTGATGAGAAATGCAGACACCACGGACACAATCACGCCCACCGTACCGATCTCCAAGAACTTCAAGATCAAATAATAGAAGTTCTCATTGGTGATACCCGGCTTTCCGGCAAGTGCATTTTGAAGAAGGTCAAAGAAAGGTCCTCGCCAAACATTAATTGCCACATCCATCTGAACGCCGAAATACGTAATGAAAATAATCAGCGCCGATCCCCAGACCGACCATATTTTCCAAGGATGCGCGTGGGCGAGGACGTGCCATACACCGCAGAACAAAGCGGAGCAGAGTATGAAAAATAGATAAAATGACAGATTAGCGGGTGCGACAAAGAACGCGGCTCCGACCGGCTGCGCATCCTCCGGCAGCGGAGGAAAGCCAAGATTGGTCAAAAGGCCAATGCCTGCGAAATACCAAAAGAAAACGCAGACGAGCGTCCATACGACCGCGGACGTAAAAAACAACTTCGGTCGGGGAAAAAACGAATGAAACACGGGGGGCTTTGCTTTCCTGAACTGTGAGTCTCGGGAGTGTCGTCAACACTGATTGTGCCGGAAACTAAGGCAGTTCGAAGGAAGCGGCAATGGGTTCGGCCGATTGTTACGGAGATGTAACCGGTTAAGAGATTTTCTTGATCACTGGCATCACCAGCGCCGCGCAGGCGACGAGTGCCACGGCGGCGATCACTGTTGGGACGGTGAAGCTGCCGCTACGCTCGGCGATCCAGCCGGCAACAACAGGCCCAACGATCTGGCCGAGGCCGAAGGCGGCCGTCATCATCGCCAGGATCCGCCGCGGACTGTCAGGCGAAAGCTTGCGGCCGATCTGCAGCCCGTAAGCGGTGATTGCCAGGAACGTCGCCCCGAACAGCGCCCCGCCGATCAGCGGTGCAACGGAAGGCGGCAGCGCTACGGTCGCAAGCACACCGGCGGCCTCGACCAGAAGGGCTGCGACATAGACCCCGCCAAGCCCGAGCGGCTTGACCAGCGGCTTCCAGGCAAACAGGGCCACCGTCGCGGTCAAGCCGGCGATGAACCAGCAGAGAAATTCGACGAAGGGTCCCGTTGCAGAAAGACGTGCGATGGTGACGAGGAAGGTCGCGGTGATGACGTAGCCGAAGCCGAACAGGCCGTAGGACAGCGTCAGCAGCACCATTGGCTGGTTCCAGATGAGCGCCGGCTCCTTGCCCGACTGCGCCGATTGCGCCGGCGACGACGGCAGCAGCAGGAAAACGACGACGAGGCTTGCCGCGCAATAAAGCGCCCCGCCGATCCAGTCGGCGCGCCAGCCGCCCGGCCCGTCGTGAAAGCCGAGGCCGATCAGCAGCACCATGACCGAGGACAGCGCGATGCCCGCCCCCGGCCCGCCGAAATGCGCTGCTTGCACATGATCGTTGCCGGCGGCAGCCCCGTGGCTGAGCACGATCGACGATGTGAAGACCATCGCAAAGGCGCTGGCGACACCGGCCAGGAAACGAATGATGGCAAAGACGGCGACGGAATCGGTGGTGGCCATGGCGGCAAGCAGGATCGCGGTTGCCAGCAGCGACAACAGCGCCACCAGCCGCTCCCGCCCCGCCGCCCAGCCATAGGCTGCAAGCACGGCGCCGACGAGATAACCGACGAAATTGGCCGACGCTATGAAGCCTGCATCCGCTGCCGAAAGTGGCACGCCGCTGATCATCCCGGGCAGGATCGGCGTGTAGGAGAAGCGCCCGAAGCCCATGGCGGCGGCCATGGCAACGGCGCCGGCAGCGGCGGTGGAGACAAGGTTCGGTGGGGAGTGACGGATGCGCTCGAGCATGCAGCGCTTATCGCTTCCGCGTGCCGGCATCACAATCAAGTAATTCTGATCGATCGATCAATTTCCCGAAACATCAAAAATTCCAGGTCACACTTGAAAGCAATTATCGTACGATATATGTTTTACGACATAGCTAGAGATACATCTAACGATGAAAGGAAGAACCATGAGAGGTTTTAAAGGCGGCATGTTCGGCGGAGATTTCCGCATGGGCCGCAAATTCGCCGCGGGCGACCTGCAGCTCATCATCCTGGCGCTGCTCGCTGAGCAGCCGCGCCACGGCTACGAATTGATAAAGTTGCTGGAGGAGCGTTCCGGCGGCTTCTACGTGCCGAGTCCCGGCGTCATCTATCCTGCACTCACCTATCTCGAAGAAACCGGTCTTGCCGAGGTCGAGGCCGAGGGCGCCAAGAAGCTCTATCGCATCACCGAGGCCGGCCGCCGCCGCGTCGAGGAAAACCGCGACATGATCCTGCACACGCTCGCCAAGCTCGAGCGCATCGGTGAGAAGATGGCCTATGTGAAGCGTGTCTTCGAAACCGACCGTCACGGCGCCGACGATGGCGATGACGGCGACTTCATGCAGGACGGCGGCGATATCCGCGCCGCCCGCATGCTGCTGCGCTCGGCGCTGCGGATGCGCTATCCCTGGTCGAAAACCGAAGCCGCCCGCATCGCCGGCATCCTCGAACGCGCCGCCACCGAAATCCTGCAAGGCGGCAGGCCGGGAACGCGGGGCTGAAGATGAAGGCCACACAGCGGGTGCTTCAGCGTCCGATGGATGCCAGGAGCAGCGCTGCGGCGCGTCCTTCGAGGCTCCGCCCTACAGGCTACGTACAAGGATGAGGGACGCTGGAGAATGCCGTGCTCCCGATAGAGATGTTGGAAAAAAGCCTTACCCCCGCTCATCCGGCAAGGTGAGAACCACCGGCCCGTTGCGCGTCGCGACCACCGTGTGTTCGTATTGCACGGTCGGCGCCTTCGGATCGGCATAGAGCGTCCAGGCATCGTCGCCGCCTTCGGCCCATGTCGCGCCGAGCGAGAGAAATGGCTCGACGGTGAAGACGAGACCTTCCGTCATCATCCGTTTTTCCGAAGGGTCCGGCCAGGTCGAGAGCTCGGCCGGCTCCTCATGCAGCGAGCGACCGACGCCGTGGCTCGCCAGATTGGCGACCAGCGTATAGCGGTTCTTCTGCGCGAAGGCGCCGACGGCTGTGCCGATCTTTGCCAGCGGCTCGCCTGATTTGACCTGGTTGAGCCCGATCCACAGCGCCCGCTTGCCGTCGCGGCAGAGCCGCTCGATCTTCGGCTTGACCGGCGGCATCGTGAAGGAGGCGCCGGTATCGGCGAAGAAGCCGTCCTTTTCCGCCGAGACGTCGATATTGATGAGATCGCCGGCGCGGATGACGCGCGGGCCGGGAATGCCGTGGGCGATTTCCTCGTTGATACTGATGCAGGTGGCACCGGGAAACTGGTAGCAGAACTCCGGCGCCGAACGCGCGCCCGAATCCTCGAGCACTTTGCGGCCGATCTGGTCGAGCTCCAGCGTCGTCATGCCGGGCTCCATCGCCGCCGCCATCACCTGGATGGCGTTGGCGCAGATGCGGCCGATCTCCTTGAGCTTGGTCAGTTCATCGTCGTTTGCGATAACCATTCGTCTGTTCCGGCCTTGCGCAGGGCGGCAGCGGCCGCCTTAGAGCGCCGCGCCTCCAACAGGAAGCCCTAAGGACGCTCCGTCCCTTCGAATCAGCGCATATTCCCATCCGAAAATCGATTCCGATCTTCGGCGTCATGCGCTCGTCAAGCCGTGGCTTTCGCCTCTTCGCTGCTATCAGTCAACGCCTTTCTGACGATCGGCGCGACTTTCGTGCCGTAAAGCTCGATGCCGCGCATGATCTCGGCATGCGGCATCAGGCCGATGGCCATCTGCAGCAGGAAGCGGTCGTTCTTGAAGAGCGCATGATGGGCGATGATCTTTTCGGCGACCACCTCGGGATCACCGACGAAGAGCGCGCCGTTCGGCCCGCGCGACATGTCGAAATGCACCCGGTTCGTCGGTCCCCAGCCGCGCTCGCGGCCGATGCGGTTCATCACCTCGGCCTGCGGCCCGTAGAACTGGTCGGCCGCCGCCGCCGTCGTGTCGGCGATGAAACCGTGGACATTGATGCTGGTCTTCAGCTTCGACTGATCCTGCCCTGCCCGGCGCGCGGCCTCGCGGTAGAGATCGAAGAGCGGCGCAAAACGGCGCGGCTCGCCGCCGA
Organism: Rhizobium sp. BT-226; assembly: GCF_025847085.2. Lineage (NCBI taxonomy): Bacteria > Pseudomonadati > Pseudomonadota > Alphaproteobacteria > Hyphomicrobiales > Rhizobiaceae > Rhizobium > Rhizobium sp. BT-226. The sequence goes on from NZ_JAOYTI010000001.1 coordinate 1,669,832, forward strand.
TGATCGCCAGCGCCACCGGCAGGCCCAGTGCGCCGGCGCGCGCCACCGACTGCGGCGTACCGCCGACCGCGACCCAGAGCGGCAACGGATCCTGCAGCGGCCTGGGATAGACACCGCGCCCGTTGATCGGCGCGCGAAGCTCACCCTTCCACTCCACAACCTCGCTGTCGCGCAGCGCCAGCAGCAGATCGAGCTTCTCCTCGAAAAGCTGGTCGTAGTCTTCGAGATTGTAGCCGAACAGCGGGAAGGACTCGATGAAGGAGCCACGCCCCGCCATGATTTCGGCGCGGCCATTGGAGATCAGATCGAGCGTCGAAAACTGCTGGAAGACACGCACCGGATCGTCGGAGGAGAGCACGGTGACCGCACTGGTCAGCCGGATGTTCTTCGTTTTGACCGCGGCCGCAGCCAATACGACTGCAGGAGCGGATGCCGCATAGTCCGGTCGATGATGCTCGCCGAGCCCGAAGACATCGAGTCCCACCTGATCGGCGAGCTCTATTTCCTCGATCAGGTTCTTCAGCCGCTCCGCCCCTTCGACACCTCTGCTACCGGCAGGCTTCGGATTGACGTCGGCAAATGTGTAAAGCCCCAGTTCCATCATCGGCATCCTGTTGAATTCTCGGCTGAGATAAGGATGCCGGGGATGCAGCGCAAATACAAATTGTGGAACAGAATGTTCGAGAATTTCGATGGCGGCATGATCTTTGGCGATCAGGCAGAGCAATCGACGATTAATTCGAATCTGAATTCAATGACTTCGAAGCGCCGGCGGATTCATCTTTCGAACCACCTTAGATCATACTTGAAGCGGCTGGACGGCGTACTCTCGCCGCGCTGTCCAGCCGCCGCTCACATCTTCGCCAGCAACTCCGCCAGTTGGTCCGCAGCCTTGCCCCATCCTTCGTGGAAACCCATCTTCTCGTGCGCTTCCCTGTCCTCGGCGCGCCAGTGCAGCGCCTTGGCCGTATATTTCGTGCGACCGTTGCCGAGATCTTCGAGCAGAATAACACCCGTGAAGAAAGGTTTCTCAGATGGTGCCCAGGCGCTGGTATAGGCATCGGTGAAGACGATCTTCTCGTTCTCGACGATCTCGAGATAGACGCCGTGGTTCGGGTATTGATTGCCCTCGGGGTCATGCATGACGACGACGCTGGAACCGCCGGGGCGGACGTCGAGCGTCGCTTCCGCCACACCCCAAGGACGCGGCACGAACCACTGCTTCAGCAGATCAGGATCGGTCCATGCCTTGTAGATCTTCTCGCGCGGCGCGTCGAATTCGCGAACGAGGACGAGTTCATGTTGAGTGTTGGCAGTCATTTCGACATCTCTCCATTTGAATGAAACCTGTTTCCTGTCAGGTCATTACAAGGACGTGTCAGAGTTCGCCGTTCCGACACCGCGCCGGCCTTCGCATTTTTATTTTGCGATTGGCTGCGTGGCCTCTTCCTGCATCTTGTCAATCTGCCGGCGGATATGGGCGGCCTCAGCTGCCGAATGGGCCAGTGCAATGGCGCGGTCGAAGGCTTCGCGCGCCTGGCTGGTCAAGCCAAGCTGCTTCAGCAGTCCACCCCGCAGCCCGTGATAATAGAAATAGCCGCCGAGTTTTTCGCCAAGCGGATCGATGAGGTCGAGCGCATCCTGCGCACCCTGGAGCTTGGAGACGACGACGGCCCGGTTCAGCGTTATGACCGGCGACGGCTGGAGACGCTCCAGCGCGCGATAGAGCAGATCGATCTCCACCCAGTCTGTATCCTCGGCGCATTTTGCGCGGGAATGAACAGCGGCGATGGCAGCCTGAATCTGATAAGGAGCGGGCTTGCGGTGGCGCAGCGCCTTGTCGAGCAGCGCTAAGGCCTCATTGATGAACGGTTGGTTCCAGAGCGACCGGTCCTGATCTTCGAGCAGCACGATCTCGTCTCCGGCATTGAACCGCGCCGGCCGGCGCGAGATCTGCAGAAGCATGAGCGCAAGCAGTCCCATCAGCTCCGGTTCCGACGGGAAGATATGCAGCATCAGCCGAGCCAGCCGGATCGCCTCGTCGCTGAAGGCAGCCGCCTCATGCCTGGGGTCGGCCTGGCTGTAGCCCTCGTTGAAGATCAAATAGATCATCGTGCTGACGATCGACAAGCGTTCGGCCCTCTCCTCAGGGCTCGGCGTTTCGAAAGGCACGCCTGCCTTGGCAACGCGTGCCTTGGCCCGGGTGATGCGCTGTTCCATGGCGCTTTCGGACACCAGGAAGGCACGCGCGATCTGCTGCACCGAAAGGCCGGAAACGATGCGTAGCGCCAGCGCGATCTGCTGGGTTGCCGGCAGATCTGGATGGCAGCAGATGAACAGCAGCCGCAGAATATCGTCGCGATAATTGGAATCGTCCAGCCGCTCGATGATATCGCTTTCGGCATCCTCGGTATCGGAGATGACCTCCTCATCCGGCAGAGCCTGGGTCTTCGCCCGCTTGCGCACCGCATCAATGCCGCTGTTGCGGCCGACGAAGATGAGCCAGGCTGTGGGATCGCGTGGTGGCCCTTTCTCCGGCCATGTCCGGATTGCCCTCAGACACGCTTCCTGAAACGCCTCTTCCGCGGTATCGAGATTGCGGAAATAGCGCAGCAGCGCGCCGAGCGCCTTCGGGCGGGCCGATGCAAGCGCGAGGTCGATCCAGGCAATGTCTGTCATGACGAAGCATCTCCCGGCCTGAAGACGTAGAAAGGCCGAATTTCGTAGGAGGTGGAACCGGGATTGACGGATGAAAGCTGTTTCGAGAAGGCGATCGCCTCGTCGAGCGTTTCGAAGTCGACGACATAGAAGCCGAGAAGCGCCTCTTTCGTTTCCGCAAAAGGCCCATCGATGACCAAGGGCTCGTCCTTGCCCTTGCGCACTGTGGTCGCAGCCGTCGTCGGCATCAACCGGCCGACGGGGCCGAGTTTGCCGGATGCGGCAAGCGGCTCCTGCACGGCGTAGAGTTTCTCCATGACGGCCGCCTCCTCCTCCTTGCTCCAGGCGAAGACGGTTTCCTCATGGGCGTAACAAAGGATTGCATAAAGCATTGCTCACTCCTCTCTTTGAATGACGAAGGAGTAACCGCTTACCCGACAGGCCGCATCAAAAAATTATTGACCGGAAATTCGTGATCTTCCGAAGAACGGCGACGCCGTGGCTGAAGAAATGGCCGGGGTTCTTCCGGGACGCGCGGAGCTATAGTCCGGCGCTGATCGCCCCTCACCCCTCGCTCAGCGTCCGCTTGACAGCATTCTTCCAACCCTTGAGCTTCGCCGCCCGCACCTTCTCGTCCATGTCGGGCTCGAATCGCCGATCGCGTTTCCAGGTCGCCGAAAAACCGTCCCTGTCCTGCCACACCCCTGCTCGGCTGCCGGCGAGCCAGGCGGCCCCCAGCGCCGTCGTCTCGAGAATGACCGGGCGATCGACCGGCGCATCGAGCAGGTCGGCAAGGCGCTGCATCGTCCAGTTAGAGGCGACCATGCCGCCATCGACGCGCAGCACCGTGTCCTCGGCGCCATTCTTCCAGTCCTTCTGCATGGCGTCGAGCAGGTCGCGGGTCTGGTAGCAGACGGCTTCCAGTGCCGCCCGGGAGAGTTCCGCCGGCCCGCTATTGCGCGTCAAGCCGAAGATAGCGCCGCGCGCCGCAGCATCCCAATGCGGTGCGCCGAGGCCGGTGAAGGCGGGCACGAGATAGACCTCCTGGGTCGGATCGGCCTTTTCGGCAAGTGCGTTGGTCTCTGCGGCGCTGCCGATGATGCCGAGCCCGTCTCGCAGCCATTGCACCGCGGCGCCGGCGATGAAGATCGAACCTTCCAGCGCATAGGTGGTCTCGCCGTTCAGGCGGTAGGCGATGGTGGTCAGCAGCCGATTTTTGGACCGCACCATGTCGGCGCCGGTATTGAGCAACGCGAAACAGCCGGTGCCGTAGGTCGATTTCATCATGCCCGGCCTAAAACACGCTTGGCCGATGGTCGCTGCCTGTTGGTCGCCGGCCACACCGAGAATCGGGATAGCAGCACCGAATATATCAGGATCGACCGTGCCGAAATCGGCTGCGCAATCCTTGACCTCCGGCAGCATGGCCGCGGGGACCCTCAGAATTTCGAGCAGATCCTCGTCCCACGCGTTTTCGGCAATGTTGTACATCAGCGTGCGCGAGGCGTTAGTGGCGTCGGTGACGAAGCTCTTGCCACCCGTCAGCCGCCAGATCAGGAAGGTGTCGATCGTGCCGAAGCAGAGATCGCCTCTGGCAGCGCGCGCCCGCGCGCCCTTGACGTTGGCGAGCATCCAGGAGAGCTTGGTGCCGGAAAAATAGGGATCGAGGATGAGGCCGGTCTTCTTCGTGAATAGCCGCTCGAGGTCCTGTCGTTTCAGATTGTCGCAATAGCTTGCCGTGCGCCGGTCCTGCCAAACGATGGCATTCTGGATCGGGCGGCCCGTTTCGCGCTCCCAGACGACGACGGTTTCGCGCTGGTTGGTGATGCCGAGCGCTGCAAGATCCCTAGCCTCGATCCCGGCATCGCGCAGCGCCATGTGGACGGTGGAGACGACCGAATCCCAGATCTCCTCGGGATCGTGCTCGACCCAGCCGGAGCGCGGATAGAGCTGGGTGAATTCCTTCTGGCCCTTGCCGGCGACATGCATGTCGCCATCGAAGACGATCGCCCGCGTCGACGTCGTTCCCTGATCGATCGCCAGAACATATCCGCTCATGAAAACCCTCCCTCAGCATGTCAATTGTCGAAGCAAATCAATAGGACACGGATGCGGGCGAGAAAAGCGAATAAAGTGGAATTGCCAGCCCGCCGACTTTGGGCATAACCTCGCAGCCAACGCTGCAACGCAGCATCGCGATTTCAGGGAGAACAGCATGAGCAGAACAGTCGTCGTCACCGGTTCCACCAGCGGCATCGGCCTTGCGATCGCCACTGCCTTCGCCGAAACGGGCGACAACGTCGTCATCAATGGTTTCGGAAAGGCCGATGAAATCAACGCGATCGTTGATCGACTTGAATCATTGTCCAAAGGCCGGGCGCTCTATCATCCGGCTGACATGACGAAGCCCGCCGAAATCGCCGATCTGATCGAAACGGCAGCGAAGACCTTCGGCGGCGTCGATGTCCTGGTCAACAATGCCGGCATCCAGCACGTCGAGAAGATCGAGGATTTCCCGATCGAGAAATGGGACCAGATCATCGCGATCAATCTGTCGAGTTCCTTTCATACCATGCGCGCCGCGATCCCGCTGATGAAGGCGAAAAAATCCGGCCGCATCATCAACATCGCCTCCGCCCACGGGCTCGTCGCCTCCCCCTTCAAATCCGCCTATGTCGCGGCAAAACATGGTATATTAGGCCTGACCAAGACGGCGGCGCTGGAGCTTGCCGAATTCGGCGTAACCGTGAACGCCATCTGCCCCGGCTACGTGCTGACGCCGCTCGTCGAGAAGCAGATACCAGATACCGCCAAGGCGCGCGGCATGACCGAAGAACAGGTAAAGAGCGAGGTCATCCTCAAGGCGCAGCCGACGCATGAATTCGTCAAGGCCGAGGAAATCGGCGCGCTGTCGCTCTACCTTGCCAGCGATGCGGCCAGGCAGGTGACCGGAACGCATATCTCGATTGACGGTGGCTGGACGGCGGCTTAACCATTTGGAAAAACAACAATAGGAACATCATGAACGACAGCATCCGCTTCATCCTGAATGGCGAGGACATCGCGCTCACCGATGTCGGACCAACCGAGACGCTTCTCGATTTTCTGCGGTTGAAGCGACGCCTGACGGGCACCAAGGAAGGATGCGCGGAGGGCGATTGCGGAGCCTGCACCGTACTCGTCGGCCGGCTGGCCGACGGCAAGCTTGCCTACGAATCGGTCAATGCCTGTATCCGTTTCATCGGCTCGCTGCACGCCACCCATGTGGTGACCGTCGAGCACCTGGCCGGCAGGGACGGCGCGCTGCATCCGGTGCAGCAGGCACTGGTCGATTGCCATGGCTCACAATGCGGCTTCTGCACGCCCGGCTTCGTCATGTCGCTCTACGGCCTTTGGCTGGCGACCGAGAAGCCGAGCCGCCGGCAAATCGAAAAAGCCTTGCAGGGTAATCTCTGTCGCTGCACGGGCTATGAGCCGATCGTCAAGGCCGCCGAGCAGGTGAGCCTGATGCGGCCGAGCACGCTCTTCGACCCGCTGGAACGGACGCGCTCTGAAATCGTCGCACGGCTTTGGGCAATGCAGGCGAGTGGCACGATCAGGATCGCGAATGGCGAAGACCGGCTGATCGTGCCGGCGTCGATGCAGGCTCTGGCCGAAGTCCTCTCGCAGGAACCCGACGCGATCATCGTCGCCGGCACGACGGATGTCGGCCTCTGGGTGACGAAGCAGATGCGCAGGCTGAGTCCGGTCGTCTTCATCAATCATTTGAGCGAATTGCAGTCGGTCACGGAAGGGGAAGACGGCGTGACCATCGGCGCCGGCGTCAGCTACACCAAGGCCTTCGAAGCAATCTCTCAGAAAATCCCGGCGCTCGGCCGGTTGATCGATCGCGTCGGCGGCGAGCAGGTGCGCAACATGGGCACAATTGGCGGCAACATCGCCAACGGCTCGCCGATCGGCGACAGCCCGCCGCCGCTGATCGCGCTCGGCGCGACGCTGACGCTGCGGTCTCTGCAAGGCCAGCGCAGAATGCCGCTCGAGGATTTCTTCATCGCCTATGGCAAACAGGATCGGAAGCCCGGCGAATTTGTCGAGAGCGTCTTCGTGCCCTATCCGGCAGCAATGAGCCGCTTTGCCGCCTACAAGATCACAAAGCGCCGCGACGAGGACATCACCGCCGTGCTCGGCGCTTTCCTGCTGACACTCGACGATGCCGAGATGATCACCGACATCCGCATCGCCTTCGGCGGCATGGCGGCGACGCCGAAACGCGCCCGCGCGGTGGAGACCGAACTGATCGGCAAACCATGGACGGAAGCGACGATCGAGGCGGCTCGCCCCGCCTTCGACGCCGACTACCAGCCGCTGACCGATTGGCGTGCGACAGCGGAATACCGCCAACTGACGGCGAAGAACCTGCTGACGCGGTTCTATCTCGAGACCGTCGGCGCGCCGGCGGAGCTGAAGCGGTTCGAGGAGGTGGCGTGATGGATACATTGACCACGGGTGCCTGCCGCCCCCCTCATCCGCCTGCCGGCACCTTCTCCCCGCTGGGGAGAAGAGGCATGCCGCAGGACCAGCGCCAAACCATAGAGATCGGATTGTTGGTGCAAGGCTCCGGCACTGAGCCGCGAGCGCCCGGAGCATCGGCGACGGGCAATCTATCGACAGGGGGGCGCTAATGGACAAGTCCACCTTCGAAGACCGCAAGGCCATCATCGCAGGCCCGATGCACGGCTCGCTGCGGCATGATTCAGCACATAAGCATGTCACCGGAACCGCTGATTATATCGACGATATTCCCGAACCCGCAGGTCTGCTGCATGGCGCCCTCGGCCTCTCCGACCGGGCGCATGCCGAAATCCTCAGCATCGACCTTTCCGCGGTCGCCGCGCATCCCGGCGTCGTCTGGGTTTTCACCGGCAAGGACGTGCCCGGCGTCAACGACGTCAGCTCCAACGGCAGCCATGACGAGCCGCTGCTGGCCGAAACTTTAATCCAGTTTCATGGCCAGCCGATCTTTGCCGTCATCGCCGAGACGCGTGATGCCGCCCGCCGCGCCGCGCAGCTGGCAAAGATCGACTATCGTGACTTGCCGCATTGGAGCGATATCGACGGCGCGCTCGCCAATGGCAGCCCGCTGGTCATCACCCCGATGACGCTGCACCGCGGCGAGCCGGAAACGGAAATGACGAATGCCGCCATGCGTCTGAAAGGTCAGATGCGCATCGGCGGACAGGAGCATTTCTACCTCGAAGGCCATATCGCCGTGGCGATCCCCGGCGAGGACGACGAGGTCACCGTCTGGTCCTCGACGCAGCATCCAAGCGAGATCCAGCACATCGTCGGTCACGTGCTCGACATTCCCTCGAACGCCGTGACCGTCAATGTGCGCCGCATGGGCGGCGGCTTCGGCGGCAAGGAGACGCAGGGCAATCAGTTCGCAGCCCTCGCCGCCATCGCCGCCAAGAAGCTCGGCCGCGCAATCAAATTCCGCCCTGATCGCGACGAGGATATGAGCGCCACCGGCAAGCGCCACGATTTCCTCGTCGATTACGAACTCGGCTTCGACGCCGAAGGCCGCATCCATGCGGTCGACGCCACCTATGCGGCGCGCTGCGGCTTCTCCTCCGACCTCTCAGGGCCGGTGACCGATCGTGCCCTCTTCCATGCCGATTCCAGCTATTTCTATCCGCATGTGCATCTGACCTCGAAGCCGCTGAAGACGCACACCGTCTCCAACACCGCTTTTCGCGGTTTTGGCGGGCCGCAGGGCATGCTCGGCGCCGAACGCTTCATCGAGGAGATCGCCTATGCCGTCGGCAAAGACCCGCTCGATGTCCGCAAACTGAATTTCTACGGCCAGCCGGGTTCGGAGCGCACACTCACACCCTACCATCAGGAGGTTGAGGACAACATCATCGCCCGCATCGTCGAGGAGCTGGAGGAAACGGCTGAATACCAGGCACGGCGCAACGCCATCATCGCCTTCAACCGCGACAGCCGCTATATCAGAAAGGGCATCGCGCTGACGCCGGTGAAATTCGGCATCTCCTTCACCATGACCGCCTTCAACCAGGCCGGCGCCCTCGTGCACATCTATCAGGACGGCTCGATCCACCTGAACCATGGCGGCACTGAAATGGGCCAGGGCCTCTATACCAAGGTGGCGCAGGTGCTAGCCGACAGCTTCCAGGTCGATATCGACAGGGTGAAGATCACTGCGACGACGACGGCCAAGGTACCGAACACCTCGGCCACCGCCGCCTCCTCCGGCTCGGACTTGAACGGCATGGCAGCCTTCGACGCCGCTCGCCAAATCAAGGAACGGCTTGTCGCCTTTGGCGCCGAGAAATGGGATGTCGGAGCCACCGACGTCGTCTTCCTGCCGAACCGCGTGCGCGTCGGCGAGATCGAGATCCCCTTCCCCGATTTCATCAAGCAGGCCTATTTCGCCCGCGTCCAGCTTTCCGCCGCCGGCTTCTACAAGACGCCGAAGATCCACTGGGACCGCAAAGCCGGCCGCGGCACGCCCTTCTACTATTTCGCCTACGGCGCCTCGTGCACCGAGGTTTCGATCGACACGCTGACCGGCGAATATCTGATCGACCGCACCGACATCCTCCACGACGTCGGCCGCTCGCTGAATCCGGCGATCGACATGGGCCAGGTCGAAGGCGCCTTCGTGCAGGGACTGGGCTGGCTGACGACGGAAGAACTCTGGTGGGACGAAAAGGGCCGACTGCGCACCCATGCTCCCTCGACCTACAAGATCCCGCTCGCCTCCGACCGTCCGAAGATCTTCAACGTGCGCCTTGCCGAATGGTCCGAGAACACTGAGGCCACCATCGGCCACTCCAAGGCCGTCGGCGAGCCACCCTTGATGCTGGCGATCTCGGTGCTGGAAGCACTGTCGATGGCCGTGGCAAGCGTCGCCAACTACAAGGTCTGCCCGAGGCTCGACGCCCCGGCGACGCCGGAACGGGTGCTGATGGCGGTCGAGCGGATGAAGCGAGTGTAGCAGATGGGAACGCGTCCGGCTGGTTTGTCGGCTGAGCAGGACCGGCAGAGAGGTTGGAGTGGGCGGCACCCCCCTCTGTCCTGCCGGACATCTCCCCCACAAGGGGGGAGATCGGCAAGACCGAACGCACCGCACCTTAATGCCCTGGCATTGCGTCATAAAGCTCTACGCCACAGCTGCCGTGTCCCGGGAAGCTCGCGTCTCATGCTAATCTCCCCCCTTGTGGGGGAGATGTCCGGCAGGACAGAGGGGGGTGCCACGCCCACCCGCTCATCGGCCCTCCACCCATGACCGACCTCTCCAGCTTCCTCCTCGCCCACCCCGACAGCATCCTCGTCGACATCACCGGCACACAAGGCTCGACCCCACGTGAGGCCGGTACCTTCATGCTGGTATCGCAAACCGCATTGTGGGGCACGATCGGCGGCGGGCAGTTCGAATTCATGGCGATCGCGAATGCGCGGGACATGTTGGCGGGAACCGGCGGGATGGCGGAGATGGATATTCCGCTCGGGCCTGACATCGGTCAGTGCTGCGGTGGGCGCACGCAGCTGCGGTTTCGCCGGGTGACGCAGGCGGTTGCCGAAGAAATCGAGGCCAGGCTGACAAGTGAGATCGAGCGCTTGCCCGAGGTCTATCTCTTCGGCGCCGGCCATGTCGGCCGGGCGCTGGCAACGGCGCTTGCGCCGCTGCCGCTGTCGGTGACGGTCGTCGAGACGAGGCAGGAGGAACTCGCCAACCTGCCTCCCGAGACGAAGACGCGGCTCATGCCGATGCCCGAAGCGCTGGTGAAGGATATTCCGGCTGGCGGCGCGGTCGTCATCCTGACGCACGACCACGCGCTGGATTTCCTCATCGCCCGCGAAGGGCTGGAAAGAACGGATCTCGCCTATGTCGGCATGATCGGCTCGGCGACCAAGCGCGCCACCTTCGCCAGCTGGCTTTCCCGTGAAGGCGGCGGTGAGCGTGCCTGGCTCGAGCGGCTGACGCTGCCGATCGGCGGCGCCGCGGTCAGGGACAAGCGCCCTGAAGTGATCGCCGCCATGACCGCCGCCGAGATCCTGACGGCGCTTGGCGCCTACCGCATGCGCTCGTCTTCGTAATAGGGATCGCGTCCGTCGAGGAAACCGAGATCGCGCTTGACGCGATCGGGCGCCGTGTCGAGATCGAGGCTGGGCATGCGCCAGATCCGCGCCAGCCGGCCGCCGATGCGCCGGAAAATTCCGATGGTCGGCTGTGGCGGGCTCTGTTCGATAGCATAGCAATCCATGACATCACCTCGATGGTTTGATGGTATGAGTTGCAGTTTGCCGGTAAAAATGCTGCAATTCCAATCGAACAACCGTCTGCCTGCATCAAGAGAACTTATCCATGAAGCTGTCGAAACAATTCCCGCTGAATGCGTTGCGCGTCTTCGAGGCCGCTGCCCGGCTCGGAAGTTTCACCAAGGCGGGCGACGAACTCGGCATGACGCAGACCGCCGTCAGTTACCAGATCAAGCTGTTGGAGGAGAATGTCGGCGAGCCGCTCTTCCTGCGCCGTCCGCGCCAGATCGCACTGACAGATACCGGCGAGCGGCTGGCGCCGAAGGTGACCGAAGCTTTCGCCATGCTGCACGACGCGATGGCGACGGCGCGCGACAGCGTCGAAGGCACGCTCGCCATCAGTTCGACCCATACCTTCGCCTCGAAGTGGCTGGCGCCGCGCCTCGGCTCCTTCCACTTGAAACATCCGGCCATCGCGGTGCGCTTTCAGGCGAGTTCGGATATCATCGACTTCGCCCGCGAGCAGATCGATGTCGGCATCCGCTGGGGCGACGGCAACTGGCCGGGGCTGGCGCTGCACCGGCTGATGGGACTGGAGTTCACGCCGATGCTGAGCCCGAAGCTGGCGGAGGCGGCAGGTGGCATCAGGGAGCCGCGCGATCTCCTGAACCTCGATATCTTCGACGCCGGCGACATCTGGTGGAAACAATGGTTCGAGGCAGCCGGCGTCACAGACACGGATCTCGATCGGCGCCCGCGCAACCAGCTCGGCTCTCAGGCGGTGGAAGCCGATGCGGCGATCGCCGGCCATGGCGTCGCCATCCTTCATCCTGCCTTCTATGCGGCCGAGATCGCGCTCGGCCGGCTCTATCAACCCTTCGAACTGACCCGCAACGACGGCAAGGCCTACTGGCTCGTCTACCCGGAAAACCGTCGCAACGTGCCCAAGATCAAGGCCTTCCGCAACTGGATCCTCGAGGAGATGAAGGCAGCCGGAAATTGATGATGTCACCTTAAAATGTGCAGCCATTTTCGGACAACGACATGCCGGACCCGGTTCGTGAGCCGGGTCCGGTCCTGTGGCTCGGCTTCAAAATCCCATTTCCGGCGCATAGAAACAGCGCGGCGTATCCTCGTTCGGGAACAGACAGAGATGATAGTCGTTATCGCCGGATTGCATCGCCTTCGTCATCGGTAGCAGGAAGACATGAGCATGCGTGACCAGCCGGTGGTCGCCCGGCATCAGCGTCACACGATATCCGCCTGGCGTCACCGCCACGCTTTTCGAAGGGATCATTTGGCAATCGCCATTATGACTGTTGCCGTTGCAACAATAGGGGTCATAACTCCACCCCGAGGGTGCGTCGTGAGCCATCGCCAACGACGCATACGCAATCATCACACACGTCAGAATGCTGCGCATGGGCATCTTCTCCGTCGATGAATGCGCCGCCGATGATCTAACGTTTCTTATTTTATCCGGCGGCCTGCAAAAATAACTGTAATCGAGTCGTCGTAGTTCAAGGTCTACTGAATTAGCAGATCAAGCATAAGTCAGAGATAATGCACAGCCTTCTCGGCAGCTTTTAGGCACGGGACAGCAGATCGGCGATGCGGCCGCGATCGGCAGCTTCGGCAAAGCCGCCGGAAATCGTCAGCGGAGCGCCGAAGATCTCGACGAGCCCGTTGCCGAGGATGAGACCTTCGCCGTCCCGGCATGCGAGAATAGGGTTTGCCGTCGTCTCGCTGTAGCGCAGCAGCGCGGCGAGATAGCCGGGATCGTCGTTCAGATGCGGGAAGAATTCGAAGGGCAGGAGATCAAGAGCCGCGCCATCCTGCACCGCATCGGGCGAACCGCCGGAAAAGAGCGCGTCGACGGCGATTGTCGGCGTCATCAAAATCGCCCCGGCGCTGGTACCGACGACGATACCGTCATCACGCGCCCATGCGCGTAGCCTGTCCAGCATGCCGCTTTGGCGCAGACGTCTCAGAAAATCGCCGGTGTGGCCGCCGGTGAGATGGATGGCGCTACAGGAAAACAGTTGGCCGATCTCCTCGTCATCGGAAAACGCGTCGAGATCGAAGAAGAGATCGAGGGAAAGCCCGTAGCTCAGATAATACTGCCGTTTCTCGTTGAAAAACTCCCGCTGCGGCTCCGGACCGGAGGCGATATAGCCGATGCGGTTACCGCGCGACAGAATGAGCGCGGCAAGCCGCCGGTCCATCGGCGCGTTTTCGGCTATGAACTGATCGCTGTAGAGCGCGGTAATCATTCCATTGCTCCTTCGGCCCTGCCGCCTCTGCAGAAATCAGTACGCATGTGCAGTCCTTCAATCTCCTCTTCCCTCCCCGCCAAAATTTCCGCAATGTCACGAGTCGGAGGAAGATAGGGGAACTCGATGTATGAATATGCCATAGCATGGGAATGGCTCGCCTTCGCGGCCCGTTGGTTCCATGTCATTACCGCGATCGCCTGGATCGGATCGTCCTTCTATTTTATCGCGCTCGATCTCGGACTGGTGAAACGCCCGCATCTGCCACCCGGCGCCTATGGCGAGGAATGGCAGGTCCATGGCGGCGGCTTCTATCATATCCAGAAATATCTGGTGGCGCCCGCTGAGATGCCGGAGCACCTGACCTGGTTCAAATATGAAAGCTATTTCACCTGGATCTCCGGCTTTTTGATGCTCTGCATCGTCTATTACGGCGGCGCCGACCTCTTCCTCATCGACCGCCATGTGCTCGATATCAGCCCGCCCGTCGCGATCCTGATCTCGCTAGGGTCGCTTGCCCTCGGCTGGGTCGTCTACGATCTGCTCTGCAAGTCGCCGCTTGGGCGGAATACCTGGGGATTGATGGCGGTGCTCTATATCGTGCTCGTCTTCATGGCCTGGGGCTATACGCAGCTCTTCACCGGCCGCGCCGCCTTCCTGCATCTCGGGGCCTTCACCGCGACGATCATGTCGGCCAATGTCTTCATGATCATCATTCCGAATCAGAAGATCGTCGTTGCCGACCTCATCGCCGGACGGGTGCCCGATCCTAAATATGGGCAGGTCGCCAAGCAGCGTTCGCTACACAACAACTACCTGACGCTGCCCGTCATCTTCTTCATGCTGTCGAACCATTATCCGCTGTCCTTCGGCACGCAGTTCAACTGGGTGATCGCGGCTCTGGTCTTCCTGATGGGCGTCACCATCCGCCACTGGTTCAACACCACGCATGCCAGGAAGGGCCGGCCGACCTGGACCTGGATCGTCACCGTCATTCTTTTCATCCTGATCATGTGGCTTTCGACCGTGCCGAAGCTGCTGACCGGCGAAACCGATGCGGCGGCGGTCGCGCCCGCCTTCCAGCAATTCGCCGGCGATGCACATTTCCCTGCCGTCAAGCAACTGGTCTCGACGCGCTGTGCCATGTGCCACGCGGCCGAGCCGGTCTATGAGGGTATCGTGCGGCCGCCCAATGGGGTGATGCTTGAAAAAGACGCGGAAATCGCCGCCCATGCCCGAGAAATCTATATACAGGCGGGCCGCAGCCATGCCATGCCGCCCGGCAACATCACCGACATCACGCCGGACGAACGCAAGCTGCTGGTCGCCTGGTTCGAGAGCGCAGTCGAAGGCAAGACACGATGACGACGACACTCCTGCGCGGCCGCCTGCTTTCCTTCCATCGCGCACCGCTAAGCCTCGCCGATAGCCAAAGCTATCTTTACGAACAGGATGGCGGCCTGCTTGTCGAATATGGGCTGATCACGGCGATCGGCCCCTATGCCGACGTCAAGGCAAAAGCAGCCGCGGAGACGGCCGAGATTGACCACCGCCCGCATCTGATCATGCCCGGCTTCATCGACATGCACCTGCATTTTCCGCAGATGCAGGTGATTGCCTCCTACGCCGCCAACCTGCTCGAATGGCTGAATACCTATACCTTTCCCGAGGAATGCCGCTTCGTCGAAAGCGCCCATGCCGAAAGGATCGCCACGCACTTCTATGACGAGTTGATCCGCCACGGCACGACGACGGCGGTCGCCTATTGCTCGGTGCACAAGACCTCGGCCGACGCCTTCTTCGCCGAGGCGATGAAGCGCAATATGCGCATGGTCGGCGGCAAGGTGATGATGGACCGCAATGCCCCGCAGGGCCTGCTCGACACGCCCGAGATGGGCTATGACGAGACCCGCCAGGTGATATCGGACTGGCATGGCAAGGGCCGCAACCACGTCGCCATCACCCCGCGCTTCGCCATCACCTCGACACCGGCGCAGATGAAAGCGACATCAGCCCTTGCCCGCGAATTTCCCGACCTGCACATCCAGACGCATCTTTCGGAAAATCACGACGAGATCAGATTTACCTGCGAGCTCTATCCCGACGCGCTCGACTATACCGACATCTATGCGCGCTACGGCCTGCTCGGGCCGAAAAGCCTCTTCGGCCATTGCATACACCTGTCCGAGCGCGAGGCCGACGCGATGAGCGAGGCGGGCGCCGTCGCCGTCCACTGCCCGACCTCAAACCTTTTCCTCGGCTCCGGCCTGTTTCCGCTAAAGGCGCTGGCGAGGCGGGAAAAGCCGGTCCGCATCGGCGTGGCGACCGATATCGGCGGCGGTTCCAGCTATTCGATGCTGCGGACGATGGACGAGGCCTACAAGATCCAGCAGTTGCTCGGCGAACGGCTGAACCCGCTGGAAAGCTATTACCTGATGACGCGTGGCAATGCCGAGGCCCTGTCGCTGGCGGACCGGATCGGCACGCTGGAACCCGGCACCGAGGCCGATATCGTCGTCCTCGATGCCGCGGCGACACCCGCCATGGCGCTGAAGATGGAAGTGGTGAAGACGCTGCCCGAGGAGCTTTTCCTACTGCAGACGATGGGCGACGACCGGGCGATTGCCGAGACCTATGTGGCCGGCGTTGCGTTGAAAGCGCAGCTACGATGACACATCTCGTTGCTCTTGAAATCAGGCCGTAACAGCTGTCCGACAAGGCCAATTTCCATAACGCTTCTGCGAAATTCATGTTATGGCCGATGGCCGTATTCAGACGTGAAGGTTCAATTCATGGCCACCCCGCTCACCATCGCCGACCTGAAAAAGCTCGCACGGCGCCGTGTGCCGAAGATGTTTTTCGACTATGCGGATTCGGGGGCCTGGACGGAATCGACCTATGCGGCAAACGAGAGCGATTTTAGTCAGATCAAGCTGCGACAGCGGGTGATGGTCGATATGACCAACCGCACGCTGGAAACGACGATGATCGGCCAGAAAGTGTCGATGCCGGTGGCGCTGGCGCCAACCGGCCTGACCGGCATGCAGCATGCCGATGGCGAGATGCTGGCGGCACGCGCCGCCGAGGAGTTCGGCGTTCCCTTCACGCTTTCGACGATGAGCATCTGCTCGATCGAGGACGTGGCGTCAGCGACGACACGCCCCTTCTGGTTCCAGCTCTACGTGATGAGGGACAAGGATTTCGTCCTCAACCTCATTAACCGCGCCAAGGCGGCCGGATGCTCGGCGCTGGTGCTGACCGCTGATCTGCAGATCCTCGGCCAGCGGCATAAGGACCTGCGCAACGGCCTGTCGGCGCCGCCGAAATTCACCCCGAGACATGTCTGGCAGATGGCGACCCGGCCCTTCTGGTGCCTGGATATGCTGCAGACCAAGCGCCGCAACTTCGGCAATATCGTTGGCCATGCAAAAAATGTAACCAATATCGCCTCGCTCGCCGCTTGGACACATGAGCAGTTCGATCCGCGGCTTTCCTGGGCGGATGTCGCCTGGATCAAGGAACAATGGGGCGGCCCGCTGATCATCAAGGGCATACTCGATCCGGAGGATGCAAAGGCCGCCGTCGACACCGGCGCCGATGCGATCGTCGTCTCCAATCACGGCGGCCGCCAGCTTGACGGCGCCCCCTCATCGATCAGCATGCTGCCGAAGATCGTCGACGCCGTCGGCGACCGTATCGAGGTCCATCTCGACGGCGGCATCCGCTCCGGCCAGGACGTGCTGAAGGCTGTGGCCCTCGGCGCCAAGGGCACCTATATCGGCCGCCCCTTCCTCTACGGCCTCGGCGCCATGGGCAAGGAAGGCGTATCGCTGGCGCTCGGCATCATCCGCAAGGAGATGGACATCACCATGGCGCTCTGCGGCAAGCGCGACATCAACGACGTGAATTCATCGATCATCGACGGGCGGCAGTGACCTGCCGCCAACGACGGACGCAGCAACGGCTCCCTCAACATCTCGATACTGGACGCTGCCATCGGTCCTTCTAACTGTGCGTTAAGACTAGGTTGTATTTTTAGCCCGGCATCTTGAAAGCACAAAAGCGGTGCTTTATGTTTTAACCTATGGCAACCACAGGCAAGACACCGCATCCATCGCTGCTGCGCTACATGCTGGCACCTGACGATTACGCCCGGCAGGCGCTGGACGACACCATTGCCGCCTATCTCAGGATGATCGAAATCCTGACCAGCCTTGTCGCCGACAAGGCGGGCGCCAACCTCGTCGTGCTGCATGACCTTGCCTATGAAACCGTCCGCGAGCAGACGGGCCTGCCGGCAAGGCTGGTCACGCTCGGCCTTCGCGATTTCGCCGCCAATCGCGGCGTGACCGCCGATCCGCCGCAACTACCGCTCGATGACAAGCTCTTCGCCATCAAGGGCCCCTCGGACCTGACGATCGCCACGGTGCACGGACGCGTTGCCGTGCCCTTCGATGTCGCGGGTTATTCACGGGGATGGGAGAGTATTTTTCCGGCCTACCTCGTTGCGGGCCAGGACCGTTACGAGATTCACATCGGCGTCACGCCGAATTCCGCTCGGATGGAGGAAAACATGACGAACGAAGGCATTCTCTCACGCATGGGTCGCCTGATCGCGGGCATCGCGAATGCGGCGATCGACAAGGCGGAAGGCGTCAACAAGATCGCCGTCATCGAACAGGCGGTCCGCGAGATCGATGCGGCGGCTGATGAGGCCCGCACCGATCTCGGCAAGGCGCGTGCGGAGGAATACCGCATCCAGAGCCGCAGAGACGAAATCGTCGAAGACATGAACGCGCTCGACCAGAAGATCCGCCTCGCCGTCTCCTCGGGGCGGGATGACCTGGCTAAGGCCGGCGTCGCCCGTCAGATCGATCTCGAATCCCAGATCGCAGCGCTCGACAAGGCGCTGGCCGATGCCAGAGAACAGGTGGACGAAGGCCAGAAAGCCTTGCAGGCCGTGCTCGCCACGCGCCGCGAGGCGGACGCTCGCCTTGCCGATTTCAAGCGCAGTATCGCCCGGCATCCCGAACAAGCAGCGACCGGTCACAGCCAGCCCGCACCGGGTGCAGATGCTGCCCGCGCTGCCGCAGCCGTCTCGCGGCTGACCGGAGTTCCCGCTGGCGAGCATGGCCACAGTTCCGAATTGGACGAACTCGACCGACTGCACCGCGAACAGGCAATCGAAGCCCGGCTCGCACGCTTCAAGGCGGATAACCGATAACACGATGGCACTCCTTTTCTCCCCTGAATGTGCGCCCTTTGCCATCGCCGCAGCGATCCTTGTCGGTCTGACCGCGATCGAGATGCTCGCGATGGTCATGGGTTTTTCGATGACGGAATTTCTGGGAAAGCCGGAGCTTCATGGCCATGACGGCATCCTGGCTTACCTTTCCTGGCTCAATCTCGGCGGTGTTCCGCTGCTGATTCTCATGATGCTGACGCTCGGCTTCTTCGCGATGACGGGCTTTGCGTTGCAGGCCGTCGCCAACGCCTTCTGGGCGCCGCTGCCAAGCTTCATCGCCGTCATTCCTGCCGCGCTGGCAACCATCCCCATGGTCAGGGCATCGAGCAGAACCGTGGCGCGGCTCGTGCCGCACGACGAAACCTATGCGGTCGATCTCGACGCCTTGCTCGGCCGGACAGCCGAAGTGTCGATCGGCCCGCTCGATCAGGGACTGCCGGGCCGCGTCCGCGTCAAGGATCAGCATGGAAACTGGCATGTGCTTCGAGCCCGAGCCGCCAAGGGCGAAGGTCCGCTCGCCATCGGCGCTTCGGTTCTTCTCGTCGATCACAAGGCAAATGTGTTTATCGCCATTCCCGCGCCGGTCGACCCCACCGATGCGGACAATCAATCTTTGAGGGAGCAGCAATGATGTACGACGTTATTCTACCAGCCGGCATTGGGATTGTACTGATCTTCGGCATCGGTTTTGTCCTCGCCTCTCTTTACACACGCTCCAGCCGCGATGAGGCCTATGTGCGCACCGGTCTCGGCGGCCAGAAGGTCGTGCTCGACGGCGGTTCGGTCGTCCTGCCGATCTTCCATTCGACCGCCCGGGTTAACCTCAAGACACTGCGGCTCGAGGTTCGCCGCGGCGAAGGCGATGCATTGATCACCAAGGACCGCATGCGGGTCGATATCGGCGCCGAATTCTATGTGCGCGTGAAACCCGATGCCTCCTCGATTGCGCTTGCAGCTCAGACACTCGGCAACCGCACCAACGACGCCGAGGCTCTCCGCATCCTGATCGAGGCGAAATTCGTCGACGGCCTTCGCTCGGTGGCCGCGACGATGAATCTCGACGCGCTGCAGGAACAGCGCATGGATTTCGTCAAGGCCGTGCAGGAAGCCGTCGGCGCCGATCTCCAGTCGAACGGCCTCGAACTCGAATCCGTGTCGCTGACACGCCTCGACCAGACCGATATCAAGCATTTCAACGCCAACAACTTCTTCGACGCGCAAGGTCTTGCGGCATTGACCCGCATCACCGAGGGACGCAAGAAGGAGCGAAACGAGATCGTTCGCGATACCGAAGTCGCCATCGCCCAGAAGGATCTCGAGGCCCGCCAGCAATCGCTGACCATCGAGCGGACCAAGCGGGAAGCCGAACTCAGCCAGGAACGGGACATCGCCAACAAATCCGCGGCGACACGCGCTGAAACCGCGCAGCAGGAGCAGGCCGCAAAACGCGCCGAGGAGGAAGCCCGCATCGCTTCCGAACAAGCGATCGCCGAACGCGAGGCATCTGCCAAGCAGGCTCGCGAAAGCGCCAATATCGACGCCGCCCGCGCCGTCCAGCAACGCGAAACCGAAGCCAAGCGTGACCTCCAGATCGTGGCACAGGAGAGCGCCATCGCCGTTGCCAACAAGAGCCGTGAAGAATCCGAGGCGAAGGCGGCTGCGGAAACGGCCCGCGCGCTGGCGATAGCAGCAGAAGAAAAGGTTGGCACCGCCAAGGCGATCGAGATTGCCGAACGCGAAAAGCAGATTGCCGTCATCGACGCACGCAAGAAAGCCGAGACGGAAGCGACTGCCGTCACCGTTGGCGCCGAGGCCGAAAAACAGGCAGCAAGCGACCAGGCCGAGGCCATCAAGACGCTTGCGACCGCCGAGGCGGATGCGGCGATCATCAAGGCCAAGGGCATTCTCGAAACCGGCAAGGCCGCGGCCGAGAGCGAGGCATTGCTCAACGACGCTCGCAACAAGTTGAGCTCTGCTATCATCGAGTTCGAGATTACCCGCGAACGGATCCGCATCATACCGCAGGCGCTCGCCGAGGCGGTCAAGCCGATTGAGAAGATCTCCGATATCAGGATATTCGACACCGGCGGCATGCTCGGCCGCGGAAACGGTGCGGCCGGCGGAAACGGCATCGGGCTCGGCGAAGGACTGGCCGGCCAGCTCCTCTCCTACCAGGCGAACAAACCGATCCTCGACAAATTGCTGAAGGAAGCCGGCTTCGACGGCGACGATGCCATCTCATCCCTCCTTGGAAATCTCGACGGCGCAAAACCGGCAAGACCGGCAACCGCCGCAGCCCCGGCAAAGCCGGCAACACCGGCCGTAGCCCCGACACAAACGATCATCCCTCCGGCACCGAAACCGGTACCAAAGAAGGACTGATCGCCGCGCAAGCGGGTCTGACTAGAACAGGATGACTTTAGGCCGGTTCGGCCTAAAATCTGAATCCTGTTCTAAATTAAATAGTTAGAGCAATTCCAGGAAAAGTGCGAAGCGGTTTTCCGTCCGGAATTGCGTGAAAACAAAAGGCTAGAGCGGTTCTGCGCTTCTGTGAAAAGCTGAACCGCTCTAGAGCATGATGTCGCCCGAAAACTGCTCACACTTTTCGGCATATGCTCTATCTCACCCAACCCGCTGCCAGCGCGCCCGCCCAGTCGGCACGGCCCCTTTCGGCGGCCAGTGCCGACATCGCCATATGGTCATAGGCGACGGTTCGGAACTGGCATGTCCATCCGCCCGTCGCCTTTTCCAGAATGGCGTAGCTCGCCAGCGGATGGCCGGCCTCCACCTTGTGGTAATAAGGCAGTTCGTCGTCATAGGCCGGGCAGCCGACGCTGCCGGGATTGACGATCAGGCGGCCATCGAAGAGGCGCACGGCGCGGGGAATATGGCTGTGGCCGCAGAGGATCAGCGGCAAGTCGATGCCTTCGGCCAACGCCTCGATCGCTTCGATCGGCTTCAGGAAGACGAAGCCCTCCGGCGAGACCGATTCCAGCCAGTAGAGATTATCGTCCTTCGGCGTTGCGTGGCAGAGGTAGACCTCGCCGCGATAGACGGTATCGAATGGCAGGCCACGCACCCAATCGAGATGGAGCGGCGTCAATTGCCGATAGGCGGCGGCATCCGAGGCATGCATGGAAGCCGGATCCTGTTCGATCAGGTAGCGGTCGTGATTGCCGCGGACGGAGGTCAGGCTGAGCGGCATCAGCAGGTCTGCCGTCAGCCCGGCCTCCAAAGGTCCGCTGAAGAAATCGCCGAGATTGACGATCTCATCGATCTCCTGCGCATGAATATCCGCAAGCACGGCCTCAAGCGCCAGATGGTTGCCGTGAATGTCGGCGATTGCTGCAAAACGCATTTTTAGCTGCCTCGGTAGGTGGAATAGCCGTAGGGCGAAATCAGCAGCGGCACATGGTAATGCGCCGTGACGTCGGCAATGCCGAAGCGGATCGGCACGAGGTCGAGGAAGGCGGGATGCGGGAGCGGCGTACCGCTCGCCCTCAGATAATCGCCGGCATGGAAGACCAGTTCATAAGTGCCGGCCCGGAAACCTTCGCCAACGAGGATGGGGCCGCCGTCAACCCGGCCATCGGCATTGGTCACGACCGTCTTCAGATGCCTGCGGATCTCGCCGTCGAGCTGAAAAAGATCGATCCTCAAGCCCTCGGCCGGCTTGCCGAGAGCGGTGTCGAGAACATGCGTGGTCAGTCCGGTCATGGGGCTGGCTCTTTGATAATAAAAGGGGTTTCGAAGAAGTATTCTTCCAGATTATTGCCCGGCCCGTCGCGATCGACGACCAGGAAATCACAGGCTTGGCCGAGCGCCATCAAGGGATGATGCCAGACGTTGCGGCGATAGTTCACGCCCTGGTCGCCTCGCGCCAGAAACACCTGCGGCATCCCCGGACGGCCGTTCTCATCCTCGGAGACGATGACCAGAAAAGAGCGGCCCGAGACCGGCGAGAAACTCTGGCTGCCGAATGGGTGGCGCTCCATCATGGTGATTTCATAGGGGAAGGCACGCGGCTGGCCACGAAAGAGGTTGATGACGACGCGCGCGCCCTCGCCGGTCGCTTCAACGGCCGCCAGCGCGTGAAAACGCTCCGTCGTGCCGCCATTGATGAGCCGCATCGAGGCCGGATCGGCTTCGATGACCTCGCCGAAGGGAGCGAAGGCGCATTTGGTGAGCGGGCGGATCTCGAGAAATTCGGACATGGCTTCACTCGCCTTGGGCGTGCCAGTGACGGATGGCATCGATCGCGGAAAGAAGCTCCGGCAGCGTGCGATACGTCGCCTCCCAGATGTCGGAAGGATCGAGATCGAAGACACCGTCGAGGATACGGTTGCCCGTGCCGCAGATTTTCGTCCACGGCAGATCGGGATGCTCAGTCGCAAATTCCGGATGAGTCACCAGTAAGCGGGATGCCGCGGCACCGATGGTGAAGTGGCAAAAGGTCACCGCCTTGAAAGTGAGCTTGTCCCCGGCAAACGCCGCCCCATCCATTCCGCCGACGAAAGACAGCGCTTCGGATGCCGCCTCATACATCTCATTGAGATAGTCGATCGCGCGCCGCTCGTTCATTCAGCCTCCGGCAGCATCGACGTCAGGCGCAGCAGCGCGATCCGCTCGACTTGCGCCGTCGCGGTCGTAAATTCCTCGTCCCGATCATTGCCGATCCGTGTTTCGAAGGCCGACAGGATATCGTCCTTGCCGAGCCCCTTGACGGCGATGATGAAGGGAAAGCCGAATTTTTCGACATAGGCCGAATTGAGTTCGGTGAAGCGGGCATGTTCGGCCGGGCTCAGGCGGTCGAGACCGGCGCCGGACTGCTCCTTCCGGCTGTCTTCGGTGAGCTCGCCCGCTATCGCGAGGCGGCCGGCGAGGTCAGGATGGGCGCTGAGCACGCCGAGACGCTCCAGCGGGCTTGCCGCCCGGAAGACAGCGGAAAGGGCCGCATGCACGCTGCCCACCGTCAGCGGCTCCGTCAGGTGGCCAGCGTCATAGGCGCGCTCGGCGATGAAAGGCGAATGTTCAAAGACGCCGCCGAAGCGGGAGACGAAATCCTCGCGTGACATCATCAGAGCGCTTCCGGCTGATGGTGCTTGTGCCAATGTTCGGCGATCTCGATACGGCGCGGAATCCAGACCTTGTCGTGCTTCAGCACATATTCGATAAAGCGCTTCAGCGCTGCCGCCCGGCCGGGACGTCCGACGAGGCGGCAATGCAATCCGACTGACATCATCTTCGGGCTGCCTGCCTTGCCTTCCTCATAAAGCGTGTCGAAGGCATCTTTCAGATAGGTGAAGAACTGATCGCCCGCGTTGAAGCCCTGCGGCGTCGCAAAACGCATGTCGTTGGTTTCGAGCGTATAGGGGATGATCAGGAAGGGTTTCCCGTCGACGCCCTTCACCCAATAGGGCAGGTCGTCGGCATAGGAATCGGAGGAATAGAGGAAACCGCCCTCCTCCTGCACCAGCCGAAGCGTATTGTCGGAAGGCTTGCCCTGGTACATGCCGTAGGGCCGCTCGCCCGTAAGTTCGCTATGCAGGCGCACGGCTTCGAGGATATGCTTGCGCTCCAGATCTTCTGGAAAATCCTTGTATTCCAGCCAGCGATAGCCGTGGCTGGCGATCTCCCAGCCGGCCTCCTTCATCGCGGCGACGGCCTCGGGGTTGCGGGCCATCGCCAGCGTCACGCCGTAGACGGTTGCCTGCACCTTGAGATCGGTGAACATCCGCCAGAGCCGCCAGAAGCCGGCACGCGAGCCATACTCATAGATCGATTCCATGTTGAGGTTGCGCTGCCCCGGCCAGGCGGCAGCGCCGACGATTTCCGACAGCAGGTTTTCCGAAGCCGGATCGCCGTCGAGGATCGAGCTTTCGCCGCCCTCCTCATAATTGATGACGAACTGCACGGCGACGCGTGCCTCGTCCGGCCATTTCGGATCGGGCGTAAGACGCCCATAACCGACGAGATTGCGCGGATAGGTCTCGGATACCATCAAATCACCTTCTGAAAAGACGGGGAACGGTAGCATCCGCAGCCGGAATGTCGAGAAGGAAACTGCGCAGCGGAATTTTTCCGTTATGGAACAAATCCTTAGCGCAGGGAACTTCAGGCGATCTTGCGCGCGCTGACCTTGCCCATCGGATGCAGCGAATGAACGCGGAAGGGACCGCCGGTGCCCTCCTCGATCATCAGCGCCACGTTCGAAACCATGATCGGCTCTCTCAGCACAGGCTCGAAGATCGTCCGCAGCGCCGGCTCGATGCGCGGCATGTCGATCGCGTTGATCGGGCCCGTCACCGGCATGTGAAAGCGGAATTCCTCCATCACGTAAGGGTTGCCCCAGCGATGCAGATTGGCGAACTGCGCTGCCGACAAGCCGTCTGGATCGCTGCGCTCGATCTCGGCTTCGCTCAGCGGCGCACGGAAACGATCGAATTCCTGCACGATTGCCGAGGCCAGATACTGGATCTGCCCACAAGGGATATTCGGCAGCAGGCTGTAGAAATTGCCGAGCCTGGCAACTTCGAGACGCGGCATCCGGAAAGGAAGGACCGTTCCGGAGAAACGCATAAGATCGCGCAGGAGTTGAGATTCCGACACGTCGGAGGAGAGGTGGAACGGCGCCTTCAAAACACCGTGAAAACCATAGCGCCGCGGCACGGCCGTATGGAAGGCGATCTCGTGAATGCCGAGGCCGCGAATGGCCGGAGGCTCCGTCACATCACCGGAAAACACGTTTCGGCCAAGCCAATTGGCGGCTACGAGCGAGAGCGGGTCGCTCGCCGGAGGCGTGAAGCAAATGGCATAGCGCATGCGATTTCCTCCATCAAGGAAGTGAGCGCCGGTGACTTCAGGCGCTGTCGATGCGCAAGCAGATAGGTGATTTGCATGACAGAATAACGAAAGGCAGCGGCGCCTAATTCACGTTTAACGTGAAGCCGCCGCGATGTGGCTTGAAATTGCGAAGCTTTCCGGCAGCAAAAATCCGCAGTCTGTATCGCCTGCGATACATATCGCCGCCTCCGCCAGCCGGTGCGCCAGACCGAAGCTGACCTTGAAGCCACCGGTCAGCGCGATCAGGCGTGGGTGATCGGGGTGGCGGCCGATCATCGGATCGCGGTCAATCGCCTTCGGGCGAAGCCCCGCCCAGCGCTCGACGACGGGGGCGTCGCGAAGGCTTGGCACAATCGCCCGCGCCGCCTCGATCAGCACGTCGAGCTGGGCGTCGGTGGACACTGGATCGTCAAAACGGTTCTCGCTGGTGCTGCCGATTGCCGCGTGCCCGCCTTCATGCGCGACGATATAGAGCCCGTCGAGGAAGACCGTCGGCAGGGCTGGGTCGATGTCGGCTTTCAATAATGCCGCCTGCCCCTTGACCGGCTGGCCGAGCGGTTGTTTCAGCCCCGGCGTCAGCTCCTGCAGCAACGGAAAGGACTGATGGCCGGCGGCCAGGATGCAGTGACTGAAAACGATGGTTTCGCCGTTGATTTCGGCCGTACCGCGATCGGGATCGAGGCCGGCAACCGTCGCATGCTCTAGGATGCGAACATGCTCTGCCCGCCGCAGAAAGGCGATGAGCGCTGCGACCAGCAAGCGTGGTGCAGCGCGGGCGGCGAGCGTGTCATGCACGAAGCCGCTCTCGCCCGCAGACGCCTTGATCCAGCCATCGACCGGCGGGCTGTCGAGCACATGCCAGTGGAAGCGGCGGTCGCCCGCCCGCCAATGGCGTTCGGCGTCCTCGAAATGGCCGCGCGCTATTGTGTGGAGATGCGGCTTCGGCAGCGGGATCAGGCGTCCGGAACGGTGGTAGCCGGCGGAAAGTCCGGTCTCTGCTTCGAGCGCGGCGATCTCGGTTTCGAGCGAGACCAGCGCATCGAACTGGAACTTCTTCTTCTGCGACCACCGGTCCGGCATATGCGGCATCAGCGCGCCGAGCAGGCCGCCGCTTGCACCTTCGCCCAATCTGCCGGCGTCACTGATAAGAGTCCGGATACCCCGGCGCTCGGCATGGACGGCCGCCCAGAGACCCATGATGCCGCCGCCGACGATCAGCAATTCGCAGGACGATTGACCTGAGACCGGCGCAGGACTATCGGCTTTTTCCATGACAGACGTGAACCCCGATCAGATTGGCGCAGGCGCGCCGCAGCCGCTCGAATGGCGCGACGGCGATATGCCCTATTCCACCGCCTTTGGCGATCATTTTTATTGCCAGACCGACGGACGGCTGGAATGCGGCCATGTTTTTCTCGCCGGCAACGGCCTGCCGGAGCGCTGGAACGGGCGGCAGGCATTTCTGATCGGTGAGCTCGGCTTCGGAACCGGCCTGAACTTCGCCGAGACCTGGCGGCAATGGAAGCTCCACCGCGCAGACGGCCAACACCTGCATTTCATCTCCTTCGAACTCCACCCGATGCGCGGCGAAGAAATCGGCCGGGCGCTGTCGCACTGGCCGGAGATCGATGTCGAACGCGAATCGCTGACGGCGGCGTGGCCGCATGCGCCTGCTGGCACCGTCTCGCTGAACCTCGATTCTCAAACGACGCTCAGCGTGGTCTGCGGCCGCGCGCTCGATGGCGTTGCAGCGGCCAAGCCTGGCTTCGACGCTTGGTATCTCGACGGCTTCGCCCCGTCGCGCAACAGCGATATGTGGTCGGAGCAGTTGATGCGCCTCGTCTGCGAGAAAAGTGCAGCCGGCGGCACTTTCGCCACCTATGCGGCGGCCGGCTTCGTACGCCGCAACCTCATCGCCGCCGGTTTTGCCGTCGAGCGCCGCCAAGGCTTTGCCGGCAAGCGCGAAATGCTCTGTGGCGCCAAGGCTTCACCCGACCAGCGTACAGATCAGTAGCTGGTGCGCTCCGGCAGTTGCTCGCTCGTTCCGAGCCACTGGCGGATTTTTTCCTCGAGCAATTCGGGGCTGATCGGCTTCGACATGTAATCGTCCATGCCGGCGTCGAGGCAGAGTTCGCGGTCGCTTTCGAGCGCATGGGCGGTAACGCCGATGATCGGCACCCGGTGGCCCTGCCCCATTTCCCGTTCGCGGATCGTCTGCGTCGCCTGATGGCCGTTCATCACGGGCATCGAGACGTCCATCATGATAATGCGCGGCGTATGCCGCTCCCAGGCGGCGACCGCCTCCTCGCCATTGTCGACGACGAGGAAGGAAAGACCCGTGCCTTGCAGGATCTGCGTGAAGACGATCTGATTGACTTCGTTGTCCTCGGCAACGAGCACATCGACGAATTCAGCGGCCCGCTTCTGCGGCACTGGCGGGGGCGCCGGCACGGCCGCTTCCGTCTGCAGCCGGGCAATCTCAGCCTCGGAAGCCTGCTTGACGCGGCTGGCGCGCACCACTTCGACGACGGTGTTGCGCAGCACGTTGGCGCGCGCCGGTTTCATCAGATGCGCGTGGCCGTTCAGCGCCGCGAATTCCTTTTCGGTGCCGGAAATATCCATCGACGTCAGGAAGATGATAGGCAGTTCGACGAAGCGGGGATCGGCTCGTAGCCTGCGCGCGACATCGGCGCCGTTCATATCGGGCATATGATAATCGAGCACGACGGCATCGACGGTGACGCCGAGATTGGCCGCCGCCTCCAGGATCGCAAGACCGGTACCGCCGCCTTCGGCGGCCACGCCGTCGAAGCCCCAGAGCGACAGCTGCTCGGTCAGGATGCGCCGGTTCACTTCGTTGTCGTCGACGACGAGGATACGCGCGCCCTGCACGTTGATCGGCAATGGCTTCGGTTCGACGCGGGCGGCCGCCACAGCGAACGGCAGGTTGACAGTAAAGACGGAGCCCTTGTTCCACTCGCTTTCGACGTTGAGATAACCGCCGAAAAGATCGACGAGCCCAGCGGTGATCGCAAGACCGAGGCCGGTTCCCTCATGCCGCCGGGTCGACGAGGCGTCCACCTGCGAGAACTTGTCGAAGACCGATTCCAGCTTTTCCGACGGGATGCCGATGCCGGTATCCTCGATGCGGATGCTCGCCATGATCTCGCCACCGGCGGCCGGCTGGAAGCCGACATCGACGAAGACATGGCCGCGCTCGGTGAACTTGACGGCGTTGCCGACGAGATTGGTGACGATCTGGCGGAAACGCCCCGCATCGCCGATCACCGCGGCGGGTAGGTCGGGTGCTGCCCGCACCAGGAGCTCGATGTTCTTCTCGGCGGCATGCGAAGACAAAAGTGTCGCCACATCCTCCACCGCTTCGGTAATATCGAAGGCGGCCTTGCGCAGTTTCATCTGCCCGGCATCGATCTTCGAGAAGTCGAGGATGTCGTTGATAATAGTCAGCAGCGCATTGCCCGATTTGACGATGATGTCGACGAAGGTCTTCTGGCGCGTGTCGAGATTGGTCTTGGCAAGCAGCTCCGCCATGCCAAGCACGCCGTTCATCGGCGTGCGGATCTCGTGGCTCATATTGGCGAGGAATTCGGATTTGGCGCGGTCGGCGGCTTCGGCACGCGACAAGAGATGGCGCAACTCCTCCTCGCGGCTCTTGAGTTCGGTGACGTCGGTGAAGAGCGCCATCCAATGCTGCCCCTTGCTGATCGTCGCATCCATGTTCACCCAGCGCTCGCCGCCGACGTGGAAGACGGTGGAAATCGGCAGCCTGGCGGCGATATTGTCGCGCCAGCCCTGCAGGATTTCCGCCGCGGCATCGTGGAAATCGCCGCGCGCCGCGCAAAATTCAAACATGCCGAGCCAGCCCTGCCCGGCTTCGATATAGGCGGGCGGAATCTGCAGGATATCGGCCATCGCCCCGTTGGACATCTTGATGACGCCGTCCTGGACGATGGCAAGACCTTGGGACATCGCATGCGTCGCATCGCGCATCATCTCGCCGACCCGCTCGAGCGCGGCGCGGGTCTCGTGAATTTCCTTTTCCCGCTCGCGCACCGCAGAGATATCGGCATAGGTGAGCAGGATACGGTCGTTGGAGATGCGGCGGCTGTCGAAGATGACGGATTTGCCCCCCGCCCAACCGAGCTCAATCGGCTCGGGCACTTCGGCCTCGAACAGATGCTTGCGGAAGGCGTAGATCTCCTCCGGCGTCTGCGTGCCGTCGTAGCGTCCGAGCTCTAAATTGCGGCGGATGACGTCGATGAAGGGGCGGCCGTCGAAGCGATCGTCGAGCGGCAGCTCCCAGATGCTGTAGAATTCATCGTTGACGTAAAGAATCCGGTGGTCGTTGTCGAGGATCAGCACGCCGACCGGCAGCGAGCGCAGGATACTTTCGATATCCCGATGCAGTATTTCTTCCTGCTTGCGCGACGCAATCAGCGCCTTCTCGCGCTCCTTGAGCAGCGAGATGTCGGAGAAAGAGCCGACGACATAGGTCCGCCCATCCGCCGTCATGACGCGGTTGACGCGCGAAATGACGGGATAGATGTGGCCGCTCTTGCTCGGCATCTCGCTCTCGAGCTCCACCGAAATGCCGTCCCTGAGCGCCAGCAGGTTTTCCTGGTAGATCGCCTCGCCACCTTCCGGCCCGAACATTTCATGTTCGGTCATTCCCAGTATCTGGGAGCGGTCGTGGCCGCTGAAGGTGTCGTAATACTTATTGGCATAGACCAGGCGGTGCTTGTCGTCGCGGACGAAGACTGCAACCGGCAGGTCCTCCAGCACGGTGCGCAGAACGTCGAGTTCGTTGACGCTCTCACCCCAGGCCGAATCTCCGGCGGCCGCAGGCTTTGCGCCGTTGCGATAGGCCGCGTTGACGACCAGCGGCCGGCCATCCTCGGCGAAGATGCCGATCGGATGGTCGAGTTGTTCCAGCGCCTCGCGCACGCGGGCCAAATCGGCGACGACGCCGGCGTCGCCAGTCATCCAAGGGTCGCCGGCGATCCCAGGGTCGCCAATCGTCCGGCGCAGCGGCTCGCGCACTTCGAAAATGCCGAGCACATAAGCCCGGTCCGGCGATGGCGAAAAGCTTTCGATCTGGATGCGCTCATGGCCGATGCCAGCCACATCGAAGCAGATGGCGTTTTCCTCGGTGCCGAATACCAGCGCGCGGCGTTCCTTGTCCTCGCGTTCCTCTTCCTCGGGACGGTCGAGAAGCTCGCGGCTGCGCCTGCCGATGAAATCGGAAATCTCGCGGCCTAGAAAACGGGCATAGGCCTCGTTGACGGCGATATAACGCAGCTCGCTGTTCTTGACATAGGCCGGGGTATCCAGATCAGCGATCCGGCGGCAAGCCAACTCCAGAAGTTCCCCGGCTGATTTCAAAAAATATCGCTCCCGTAATGAATGAAATATCGACTACAAAAACTATAACGCCAAGGCTTTTAACAAGGTTTTAACCATAAAATTCGACAGCGGAATTTTACGAGCCGGCTCACCAAGCCGAAGATAATTCGGGATTACCGGCCACGGCTTGCACGAGACTGAAAGGTCGCCCGCTATAAATCCTTTCGACGTCGGTATCCGTTGAAATCATGACGAAAATTTAATGCCGAAACCGCTTGCGTGGCCATTGCGCCGCCGAGATCCGGGCCGAGTCTGCGGCATGGCTTTATGGAAGCCATGCCCATGAAAGGAAAATACCATGTCCGTTCTTCATAAAACCATGGCGACGGGCCTGATTGCGCTGACCTTTGCCGGCGCCTCGCTCGCCACCGCCACCACTGCCGATGCCCGTCCACGCGATGCCTTCTGGGGCGGCCTTGCCGCCGGCGTCGTCGGCGGCGCCCTGCTGTCGGAGGCCGCCCGTCCCGCCTACCCTGTTTACCCTGCCTATCCTGTTTATCGCCCCTATCCCGTCTATAGGACCTATTACCGGCCGTCCTATTGCCATCTCGAATGGCGGCACGATCGATGGGGCGAACCCTACCGCGTCAAAGTCTGCCCGGAATAGGAAAACCGCATCCGGCGCCGCTTGACCTCCCGGCGGCGCCGACCCAGTGTCCTCAATGACGACCAAAACTGGCGGATTTTCATCCGCCAGCTCAAAGCCGATCAGACCGTGTTTTACGTTACGGAGAAAGCTCCTCCAGCACGCGGTCCTTGGTTTCTACCGCAAACAACATCGTGATGATTGCACCGACGATCAGAATGGCTGCGAAGCTCGCAAAGACATACTGGATGCCCATGGAAGACATCACCGTGCCGACGAGGATCGGGCCGGCCGATGATCCCAGGCGAAGCCAGGCACTGCCGGTTCCTGTTCCCAATGCCCTAAGGCGCGTCGGGTAGATCTCTGCCGAGTACAGGTAAAGGGAGAATGTGACGGTCTGGACGATCGCATAAGCGAGGCCGCCTAGAACCAAAACCTGGATGGGAGAGGTCGCGCCGAGCCATGCGAGGGCCAGCAGCGGCACGGGAGCGAGAAGCAGCGCACCGGTATACCAGCGCTTGCGTCCCACTTTGTCGATGAGCAGCGCGCAGATGACGGCGGCGATCACGCCGCCGACCGACGTCAGGAAACCATAGAAGATGCTGGTTTGAAGCGGCAGGTTGAAGACCTGTCGATACAGGGTCGGCAGCCAGGTGATCGTACCGTTGGCCACCGTATAGGCGGTAAACCACATTGCCCAGATGGAAAGCGTCCGCTTCAGGTAAATGCCCTGAAAGAGCTCGCGCCAGTCCGACTTGCGGCGGACAGGCGCCTGGATGAGCTTCGGCTCGGGCAATTCCTTGCCGGCTGCGCGAGCACTTTCTTCCATGCGGGTGACGATAGCGTTTGCTTCGCCATAGCGGCCGTTGGCAGCCAGCCAACGCGGTGATTCCTTCAGGAACCAGCGCAGAGGAATCATGATGATTGCGGGAACGAGACCGACGACGAACATCGCCTTCCAGCCGTAAACCGGTACCATGAAGTAGCCGATCAGCCCGGCGCCGACGAGGCCCAGCAGGAACATGACCTCATAGAGGAGGAAGAACTTGCCGCGCCCCTTCGATCCGATCAACTCATTGATATAGGCGCTGGCAACCGGGACCTCGCCGCCGGTGCCGATCCCCTGGACGAAACGGAAGGCCATCATCATGCCGGCCCCGGCAGCAAACAGGCATGCGACATCCATGCTGACGAAGAGCAGGATGGTGAATAGGAGAACTTTCAGCCGGCCGATCCTCTCGGCGAGCCAGCCAAACAGGATCGCACCGATCAATTGCCCCAGATAGCCCATCGACAGGATCATGCCGGTCTGCGAGGGCGTCAGGCCCCACTCGCGGACGAGGACGGGCATGGCATAAGCGATGGCGATGACTGTGTAGCCGTCGAAGAACGTTGCGGCGCCGACGATATTGCGCGCCCAGAATACCTCGCGGGTGATGGGAAGGCGCTCCAGACGAGCGCTGATTTCGGCCTGATGATCAGCGGCATTCGCCGTCTCAGCCGGCATAGGCTGCATGACATTCATTGGTTCCTCCTTCTCGCCCCGTGGCCTACCACTCTCCCGGCCAGGGGCGCTCCTGCTTGATGGTTGCTATTGCGCGTCAGTTCGTCCTGTCAGAGCAATGACCTTCGAAGACGTAAGTCTGCCTCGGCGGGTCTCCATGGTTTCCTTCCCCCTTCGGAATGCGCCCCTGCGACATGCGCAGGGGCGTCAAAGAAGTCACTCGGCAGCCAGGAGCTGGTCAACGCGGCCAATACCGGCGGCGTCGAAGGCAGCAAAGATCTCTGCTTCGGCCTTTTCGCCAAGGTTCTTCAGCGGCTCGCGGATCGTGGCGTGATCAAGGATACCACGGTGCACGAGGCCGAGTTTCAGGGCAACGGTGCCTTCCATGTGAGAGCCGCGGTGATAGACGGCACGCGTCACCGGAAGAAGGCGCTCGAAGATCTTGCGCGCTTCCGGATAGTCCTGCGCCTTGCCAGCTTTGATCAGGTCGATCAGCAGCTCCGGCGCGATATTGCCATAACCGACGAGCAAACCGTCGACATCGAACATGGTTGGCAGCAACCATTCATCGTGGCAGCTCAAAACCTGCAGCTTTGGATTGGCCTTCTTCAGCTCCGGAATTTCGACATACCAGCGCTTCATATTGCGCACGCCGTTCTTGGTGGCGACGACGCCTTCCTGTGTGGCAATCGCAAGCTGTGTATCGAGATCGTATGATGCCTTGGTGGCGTCGGGATACTGGAACAGGATGCACTGGAGGCCAGACTCCTGCCAGATTGCTTTATAGCGATCCTGAGGCGCTCCCTTCTGAAAGCCGAAACGCAGCCAACCGTGGTTGGGATAGACGAGCGCGCCGGTGGCACCCGCGGCCTTGCATTTCCTGGCCTCTTCAGCGGCGACCTTCGTGCCTTCACCGGTAATCCCGGCAATGATCGGAACGGCACCGTCGACCGCTTCGACATACGTGCGGATCAGAGCAAGGCGCTCCTCTTCCGTGAGGAAGGTGCCCTCGCCGGCATGGCCGAGGATGACGAGGCTTTTGACGCCTTCCATCGAGACCAGCCATTTGGCGAGTTTGGCATTGGCTTTGTGATCAACTTCACCGTCGCGGGTGAATGCGGTAACGGGGGCCGGGCTCAGCCCGCGCATATCCATCGGCTGCATGTTGGTCTCCTCCTTCGTGCGATCACGGTTCACCCGCGGTCGTCTATAGGATCGTTTACGGGAACGTTCCCACTATCGTTCTCGAATTCTCTGGAGTCAATATCTTTTTTGGTGCATGCTGAGAATGGCGGCCGATTGCCGACTCGAATGGAAAAGGCTCAATGAATTCAAAGACGGATGAAGTTCCAGGTCAGACCCGCGTCACTATTCACGGCGTCGCTGCCGCAGCCGGTGTCTCCAAGTCTACCGTGTCCCGCATTCTCGACGAGAGGCTTCCGCGATCCGACAGCGAGACCGCGCGTCGCGTGCGCAAGGTTGCCGAAGAGCTTGGATACGTTAGGGATGTTTCTGCAGCGAGCCTTAGGCGCGGCAATACAATGACAATCGGGGTGATCGTGCCTAGGTTGACGGATACGGTCATGGCCATGCTGTACGAAGCGCTGGCCAAGGCCTGCAGCCGTAGTGGCCGCTTCGCGATTGTCGCAACGACCGACGACAAGCCAAAGGCAGACCGGCTTGCGGCCGAGTCTCTGCTGAAGCGCGGTGTCGATGGACTGATTCTTTCGACGGCGCGGGAAGACGATGACTTTCCGGACGAGCTGGCAAAACGCGGTATTCCTTATGTCCTGGCACTCCGGACGGATGGCCACAGCCTCTCGTCGGTCGGCGATGACAGGCTCGGTGGTTACCTCGCGGCCCGCCATCTCCTCGATCTCGGCCATCGCAGAATTGGCGTCATTGCCGGTCCATCCTATGCGTCCAGTTCGCGAGGCCGCGTCGAGGGTTTCCGGCACGCCTTGGAAGAGGCTGGATTGAATGCAGATCCCTCATACATCATTCCCTCGACATTCGGCATCGAGTCCGGTGCGGTAGCCGTCGAGACACTGATGCATCTCAGTCCGCGCCCAACCGCTATTTTCGCCGTCAACGACAATACCGCCATCGGCGCCTTGTCGGGACTGACGAAACTCGGCCTTTCCGTGCCGCAGGACATCTCGATCGTAGGTTATAACGACATTCCGATTGTCAGCCACCTCCCCACGCCGCTCACGACGTTGCGGGTGCCGTTCGAGCAAATTGCATCAAACGCCCTTGATCTTCTTGCCGGTGACAACAGCCCTGCCGAAGAGCGTATTCGGATCTCGGCCCCAACCCTCATTCCACGGAAATCGACGGCACCGATACGCTAAAGCTCGCGCCACGCAGACCATGCTGCCCCCATACGGGCGGCATGCGGCGGCGGCCGCATAGAGAGGAAGGACCAGCATGCCGGAACCGCTCAAGAACCTGCTGCATGAGGCATTGGTGGGCGATATGGCCGATCGCATTGCCGGCAACGCGCCGTCCTTCGACAGAAACCGCTTCGTGACACTGGCGACCGAGGGCCTCACGGCGCTGGAGCTGATGGAGCGCTCGGCCCTGATCCGCGACGCGCTGTTTGCAACGCTCCCCGATGATTTCCGGGAGGCAGCAGCCATTCTGAAGGCGAGCCTGCCCGCCGCCGGCCGGCCGGGGCTCTCCGGCTGGATGCTGCTGCCGGTCAATCAGTTCATCGCCGCACGCGGCCCCGATCATTTCGATCTCGGTCTCGATCTCCTAAAGGCGCTGACGCCGCATTTCACTGCCGAATACGGCATCCGCCCCTTTATCCACCGCGACCAGCAGCGCGCGCTGGCCATCATTTCCGGCTGGGTTGACGATCCCGATCAGCATGTGCGCCGGCTGGCGAGCGAGGGAACGCGGCCGCGCCTGCCCTGGGCGATGCGTCTGCCGCAACTCGTCAAGGATCCGGCGCCGATCCTGCCCATCCTGACCGCGCTGATGGATGATCCGGAGGATTATGTGCGCCGCTCCGTGGCCAACAGCTTGAACGACGTCGCCAAGGATCACCCCGATCTGGTCGCCGCCTTCATCGCCGACCATATAGACGGCGCTTCCTCCGAACGTCGCTGGCTGCTGAAACATGCTTCGCGCACGCTTCTGAAGAACGGCCACGCGCAAGCGCTCGCCAATTTCGGCTTCGCCGCGGCCGCTTCCCTCAAATGCGAACTGCGGCTCCAGAATGCAGAGGTGATGTTCGGCGCAGGGCTGGATTTCGAAATCCGCGTGACGAATGCCGGCGAGATCACGCAATCGCTGATGATCGACTACGCCATTCACCACGTGAAGAGCGACGGTTCGCTCTCACCCAAGGTCTTTAAATGCAAGGCGATAATGCTCGCTCCGGGGCAAAGCCATACAATTGAGCGCCGCCACGCCATGCGACCGATCACGACGCGGCGCTATTATCCCGGCGAACATCGCATCGCCATCCTCGTCAACGGTGTGGAGACCGCATCGCAACGCTTCGTCCTCGTCATGCCCTCACCTGACCCAGCTTGAGGCTTTCTTGTGCACTGCACTTGACTTTCCACGCGAACTAGCCCAAATGCGGGTCAGCTTTCACCCTTCCGGCCGCCGCGTGAGCGTGCCCCTGCTGAAAAATACAGATGCAGGAAGAAGGGACAAAAGCGCATTTCGATAGAGCGCCGCACTCCCCATGAGCGGCCAGAAGCGCTGGAAAGCTTTTTCCAACTCACAAGTTCCCACTTCACGCGGGGTTCTTGACGCCAGAATGAAACCGGATCGCATGGTGCGTTCCGGCGATAGTCATTGTGGCGCCCCGAAAGGTTATACCTTGACTAATTTTGAATCGCTTGGTGTCTCCAAGCCGATCGTCGCTACTTTGTTCCAGCTCGGCATCGAAACGCCGACGCCGATCCAAGAACATGCCATTCCCCTCCTCCTCGAAGGCCGCGACCTGATCGGCCTTGCCCAGACCGGCACCGGCAAGACCGCCGCTTTCGGCCTGCCGCTGATTGAAAAGCTGCTCGCCGACGAACGGCGCCCCGACAACCGCACGACGCGGACGCTGATCCTCGCACCGACGCGCGAACTGGTGAACCAGATCGCCGAGAGCCTGAAGAAGTTCATCCGCAAATCGTCGCTGCGCATCAATGTCGTCGTCGGCGGCGTCTCGATCAACAAGCAGCAGCTTCAGCTCGAAAAGGGCACCGACATCCTCGTCGCCACGCCGGGCCGCCTGCTCGACCTCGTCAATCGCCGCGCGATCACGCTGACTGCGGTTCGTTATCTCGTGCTCGACGAAGCCGACCAGATGCTCGACCTCGGCTTCGTCCACGATCTGCGCAAAATTGCCAAGATGGTGCCGAAAAAGCGCCAGACCATGCTGTTCTCGGCCACCATGCCGAAGGCAATCGCCGATCTCGCCGGCGAATATCTCGTCGATCCCATCAAGGTCGAAGTCACGCCCCCGGGCAAAGCTGCCGACAAGGTCGAACAGTACGTCCATTTCGTCGGCGGCAAGAACGACAAGACGGAACTGCTCCGCAAGTCGCTGACCGAAAACCCTGACGGCCGCGCCATCGTCTTCCTGCGCACCAAGCATGGTGCGGAGAAGTTGATGAAGCATCTCGAGAATGTCGGCTATTCCGTCGCTTCGATCCACGGCAACAAGAGCCAGGGCCAGCGCGAGCGGGCGCTGAAGGCCTTCCGCGACGGCAGCATCAAGACGCTGATTGCCACCGACGTTGCCGCCCGCGGCATCGATATCCCGGCCGTCAGCCACGTCTACAACTACGACCTGCCTGAGGTGCCCGACGCCTATGTCCATCGCATCGGCCGCACGGCACGCGCCGGCCGCGACGGCGTCGCCATCGCCTTCTGCGCCCCCGACGAAGCCAAGCTGCTGCGTGACATCGAGCGCCTGATGGGCATCGACATCACCGTCGCAAGCGGCGAAGCGCCGGCCAATATCACCGGCGGACCCCGCCGTGCCAACGGCAATGGCAACAACCGCAATCGCAATGGCGGCCAGGGTCGCGAAGGCCAGGGTCGTGGCGAAGGCCGTGGCGACCAGAACCGCTCCGAGCATCGCGGCAGC
This sequence comes from Rhizobium sp. BT-226, assembly GCF_025847085.2. NCBI lineage: Bacteria > Pseudomonadati > Pseudomonadota > Alphaproteobacteria > Hyphomicrobiales > Rhizobiaceae > Rhizobium > Rhizobium sp. BT-226. The sequence goes on from NZ_JAOYTI010000001.1 coordinate 1,707,758, forward strand.
CGTCAGGAACGCCGCCCACGCCGCGAAGGTGAAGGCAGCGAAGTCCGCGCCGGCGGCGAGGAGCGTCGTCCACGTCCGGAGCGCCCGACCAGCCGCAACGAGGATTTCCGTGGCCAGCGCCGCGGCGAAGCGACCCATAACCTCGGTCCCGACAACGATCTGGTCTCGACCTCCGACTTCCGCCCTTCGGCGAAGCCGCAGCGTCCTGCCCATAACGGCCATGCCAATGGTGAGCCGAGCGGTCATCACCGCGGCAACAGCCGCCATGCCCACGGCCGCCCGGCCCGCAAGCACGGCGAGGACCGCGGCCCGCAGCAGGCCCAGGGCGGCGAACCGCGCCGCGACGGCAATGGCGGCAACCGCCGCGGTGGCTCCAGCTCCCGCAACGGTGGCGGCCAGCGCCGCGAACGCGCCTGATAAGTTAAACGATCGAAAAGCGGAAAGGCCGGGGATATCTCCGGCCTTTTTGTTATCTACGCCTCCGCTGGCCTATGCTCGCTGAACGTCCTGCGGTTCGTGAGATAGACGCCTGTCACGACCACCACGGTGCCGACGATCAGCGGCAGGGTCAGCGGTTCCCCGAAGGCGATGAAGGCTTCGAGTGCAACAGCCGGCGGCATCAGGTAGATCAGCGAGGCGGCGCGTGACACCTGACCGCGGCGGATCAGATAGAGCAGCAGTCCGACGCCGCCCATCGACAGGCCGAAGACCGACCAGGCCAGCGCGCCATAGGCCTGCGCGGCGCCGTCGAAATGCTGATGCTCGAAGACCAGCGAAAGCGGCAGCGTGAGGATCAGCGCGCCGACATATTGTAGGGTCGCGATGGTTCTGAGGTCGCCGGATTGCAGGTGTTTCTTCTGATACAGCGTGCCGTAGGTGACCGACGCCATGGCGACGAGGTTGATCGCCAGCGGCAGGGCGGCATGCGTGAGATCGGCGGTCGCCGGATCGAGCAGCTTCGGCGAAATGGCGATGGCAATGCCGACGAAGCCAAGGGCAAGGCCGAGCTTCTGTGCCTGCTGCAGCCGCTCGCCGATAAGGAAGGGAGCTGCCATCGCCGTCAGCAGCGGCTGCAGGGCCGCGATGATGCCCGATATGCCGGCTGGCACGCCATTGGCGATCGCCCACCAGAGACCGGCGAGATAGAAACCATGCAGGAAGAAGCCGGAATAGACGGCACGCAACGCCGCCGTCCGGCTGGGCCATTGCGCTCGCACCACCAGGCAGAACGCCAGGAATGCCGCCGCCGACAGCGCGTAGCGTATCGAAAGAAAGGTGAAGGGTTCGGAATGGAGCGAGGCGTATTTCGCCACCACCCAGCCCGTGGACCAGAGCAGGACGAAGACGGCGGGGGCAAGGCGATCGAGGGACATGGGGCGGGCTCGGGAGAGAAGAGGCTGCCGTGCTGATAGCCCCACCCGGCCGCCGCCGTCAAAGGCGAAGCGTTGATGCTTATCTGAAATTTCGCTGATGGCAGCGATCCAGTGGCGATCGCGCCAGCCGGCGGTTACCTGCGCATGACCATATTCGACCGCCTACAGCGCCGCGCGTCTTTTCGAGAGGCGCAAAGGACGCTGCAGCACTCTAATTGCTTCATAGTTCACTCTTAAAGCGGAGTCGATTTAAGAGTGAAATTATGCAGTAGGCCGAACGAAAACGCTCACATGCTCAGATTTTGGGCAAGCCTCGATACCCCCCTATCCGCCATGCCGCACCGCATCACTTTAAATGCCCAGATTTTCACCCGTTTCCCGCAGCGCAAAATCTTTTCCTCGAACTGCGCATGGTTCTTGCATTGCCATTTGCGTTGTATTCAAATGAACAAAAAAGGGGAGCCGAGCCTTTGGCATTTGATGAAATGATTACCGGGGACGAGAGTCCCCGCCCGCCTTATGACAAATACTTCGAGTGGTACAACAGCCAAGACCGGGCGCATCTGATTGCCAAATCCCGCGATGCGGAGAACATTTTCCGGAAGACCGGCATCACCTTCGCGGTCTACGGCCATGCCGACAGTTCCGAAAAGCTCATCCCCTTCGACATCATTCCCCGCATCATCTCCGCCCGCGAATGGCGCAAGCTCGCCCAAGGCATCGAGCAGCGAGTGATCGCGCTCAACGCCTTTCTGGACGATATCTATCATAAGCAGGAGATCATCCGCGCCGGCCGCGTTCCGCGCGAGCTGATCGAGAACAACGTCACCTTCATCCCCGAAATGATCGGCTTCCGGCCGCCCGGCGGCGTCTACACCCACATCGTCGGCACCGATATCGTGCGCACCGGAGAGGACCAGTTTTACGTGCTGGAGGACAATGCCCGCACGCCCTCCGGTGTCAGCTACATGCTGGAAAACCGGGAAACCATGATGCAGATGTTCCCTGAGCTCTTTCATGAGAACAAGGTGCAGCGTGTCGAGGATTATCCCTATCTGCTGCGTCAGAGCCTGGCCTCGCTCGCCCCTCCAGGCTGCAAGGGTAAGCCGCGCGTCGCCGTGCTGACGCCGGGCATCTACAATTCCGCCTATTACGAACATTCCTTCCTCGCCGACATGATGGGCGTCGAACTGGTTGAGGGCTCGGATCTGCGCGTCATCGACGGCAAGGTGAAGATGAGGACGACGCGCGGTTACGAAGCGATCGACGTGCTCTACCGCCGCGTCGACGACGACTTCCTCGATCCCCTGACCTTCCGGGCTGATTCCGCGCTCGGCATTCCCGGCATCATGGATGTCTACCGCTCCGGCAACATCACCATCGCCAATGCGCCGGGCACCGGCATTTGCGACGACAAGGCGATCTATTCCTATATGCCCGAGATCGTCGAATTCTATACCGGCCGCAAGGCGCTGCTCGAAAACGTGCCGACCTGGCGTTGTTCGGAAGCCGACAGCCTGAAATACGTGTTGGAGCACCTGGAAGAGCTGGTGGTTAAGGAGGTGCACGGCTCCGGCGGCTACGGCATGCTCGTCGGCCCGACGGCGTCGAAGAAGGAGCGCGCCGATTTTGCCGAGAAACTGAAAGCCAAACCGAACAATTACATCGCCCAGCCGACACTGTCGCTCTCCACCGTGCCGATCCTCGTTAACAAGGGCATCGCGCCGCGCCATGTCGACCTTCGCCCCTATGTGCTTGTATCCGACAAGGTGCAGATCATTCCGGGCGGTCTGACGCGCGTGGCGTTGAAGCAGGGCTCGCTGGTGGTCAATTCCAGCCAGGGCGGCGGCACCAAAGACACTTGGGTATTGGAGGACTGATGCTCGGAAGAACAGCAAACGGCCTCTACTGGATGTTTCGTTACATCGAGCGCGCCGAAAATATAGCCCGCCTGATCGATGCGGGGTTGCGCATGTCGCTGACCCGCAGCAGCACCGGCGATGACAATTGGGATGGCGTTCTACAAAGTGCGGGCGTACGCGAGGCTTATGACGAAGGCCATAACAAGCTGACCAACGCAGACGCGATCGACTATCTGCTGCGCGATCGCACGAATCCGTCGAGCGTCATGTCGTGCATCGATTCCGGCCGCAACAATGCCCGCATGGTGCGCACCGCCCTGACACGCGAGACCTGGGAAGCGACCAACGAATGCTGGATCGACCTGAAGTCGCTACTCGAAAAGCGCGTCAAGGCGGCCGAAATGCCAGAGGTGATCGATGTCATCAAGCGCCGCGCCGGCCTCATACGCGGTGCCTTCCATGGTTCGACACTGCGCAACGAGCTCTATAATTTTGCTCGCATCGGCACCTTCATCGAGCGGGCAGACAATACCAGCCGCATCCTCGACGTGAAATATTACGTGCTGCTGCCCTCGGTCTCGGCTGTCGGCTCCTCCCTCGACAACGTGCAGTGGGAATCGATCCTGCGCTCGGTCTCGGCGCACCGCGCCTATAGCTGGGCCTATGACGGCGAATACCGGGCGATGAACATCGCCGACTTCCTGACGCTGAATGTCCAGATGCCGCGCTCGCTTGCCTATTGTTACGAGAAGATCGTCAGCAATCTCGGCTATCTGGCCCAGGATTACGAGGAGCGGCTTCCTGCCCACGATACGGCGGATTCAATCCGCACCACACTGCAGACGAGGGCGATCCGGGATATCATGGATCAGGGCCTGCACGAATTCCTGGAGGATTTCGTCTCACGCAACAACAAGCTCGGCGCGGAAATTTCCGACGGCTACCGGTTCTATGTATAAGCGGATAACATTATGAGACTGAAGATCAGCCACCTCACCGAATACCGCTACGACGAACCGGCGCAATTCTCGCTGCAACGACTGCGATTGACGCCACCGACGACATCGGCTCAGAAAGTGCTCGGCTGGGCCCTGAAAGTCGAAGGTGCCACGCCGGAAGTAGAATATAACGACCAGTACGGCAATCATGTCAACCTGGTCTCACTGGAAGGCGAGCAGGATGTGACGCGTATCCTGGCCGAAGGCGAGGTCGAGACGGAGGACAACAACGGCGTCACCGGCCCGCATACCGGCTTTTGCCCGCTTTGGCTCTTCCTGCGCGACACGCCGCTGACCAAGGGCGGCAGGCTGGTGAAGGAACTGATCAAGGGCGTCAGCGGCGACAATGAGCTTTCCCGCATGCATGCGCTGATGACGGCGATCCACGAGACGGTCGATTATAAGCCCGGCACCAGCAACACCGAGACGACGGCCGAACAGGCGCTAGAGAGGAAGAGCGGCGTCTGCCAGGACCATGCGCACATCTTCATTGCCGCTGCCCGTGCCCTGCAGGTGCCGGCGCGTTATATCTCCGGTTATTTGATGATGGAGGAAAAGATCGAACAGGCCGCGACCCATGCATGGGCCGAGGCCCATATTCCCGGCCTCGGCTGGGTCGGCTTCGATCCCGCCAACGAGATCTGCCCGGATGCCCGTTACATCAGAGTCGCCTCCGGCCTCTGCTATCGCGACGCCGCGCCGATTTCAGGCATGCGCATCGGCACGCCGGGCGAAACGCTGTCGGTCACCGTGAAGGTCGAGGACGGCGGACAGATGCAAAGCCAGAGCCAGAGCTGAGAGCGCACAGCCCGAAAGCCAGGCTGCGCGCCTCCACCCAAAGCCTATTCCGCCGCAAGAACCTGAAGGTGGCCGCGCGCACCGTAGCTGAGGATCGCCTGGTCGGCCGTCAGCAACGGTACGCGATGAAAACGGGCTGTGGCAATGATGATGCGGTCGGCGGGGTCGGCATGAAACTGGCCGGGTAGCCGAACACTATCTATCGCGATCGAGGGCTCAATCGGTGCAAGCTGGATTCCGGGCAGAGACAGTGCGCTGTCGAGCCATCGCCCGACATCGTCGCCGAGCGCCAAGCGTCCCTTCTGCACGAGCATCGCGATTTCCCAAGGCGTGATCGCCGAAATCAGGATCCGGCTTTTCTCCGTCATCTCGTCGATGATGCGCCGGGCTTGTGAACCGAGGCGTGCATCGTCCTGCATCGCCCAGACCAGAATATGCGTGTCGATGACGATCAACGGACGGCGTCCCAATCTTCTGCTTCAGCAGCCGGAGACAGCGGATCATCGTAGCGCAATACGCTGCCCTTCATCGCACCGATGATACTCCTGCGCCCGCTGGGGTCAGGTGCCGGCGAAAGTACAGCGACTGGCCTGCCGCGCTTGGTGATGACGATAGATTCGTCGTCTTTCGCCATCTGATCGATAAGGTTCAGGCATTTCGCCTTGAACTCGGCTGCACCGACGGTCTTTGACATGACCATATCTCCTGTACATTTGTACAGAATATAATGCCATTTTTTCATTGAACAAGTGCAAAGAAAAAGGCGGGTGATGCCCGCCTTTCATCGATTTCCAATCCTGGAATTACCCTGTCAGTGGCTGTCCTTGCCGACAGCGTTTCCGCGACATCCCTTCAGGAAGTCGAGGTCGGCGCCGGTATCGGCCCCTTCGACATGCTGCTGATGCAGGAAGGCATAGCCTGATTTGGGCAGATCGTGGTTCGGCTGCCATTCGGCAAGCCGTCGCGCCAATTCCTCCTCGGAAATATCGAGATGCAGGCGACGGTTCGGCACATCCAGCTCGATCATGTCGCCGTTTTTCACGACCGCAAGCGGCCCGCCAACGGCTGCTTCCGGAGAGGTGTGCAGCACGACCGTGCCGTAAGCCGTTCCGGACATGCGGGCGTCGGAAATGCGCACCATATCGAGGATGCCCTTCTTCAGCACCTTCGGCGGCAGCCCCATGTTGCCGACTTCGGCCATGCCGGGATAGCCTTTCGGCCCACAGTTCTTCATGACCATGATGCAGGTTTCGTCGATGTCGAGGTTGTCGTCGTTGATCTTCGCCTTGTAGTCGTCGATGTCCTCGAACACGACCGCCCTGCCCCGGTGCACCAGCAGATGCGGCGAAGCCGCCGAAGGCTTCAGCACCGCGCCCTTCGGCGCCAGATTGCCGCGCAACACGACGATGCCGCCCGACGCTGTCAGCGCCTTTTCCGCCGGCAGGATAACGTCTTCGTTCCAGTTGACGACGTCCTTGACCTCGTCCCAAACGGTTTCGCCGGAGACCGTCAGCGCATCCTTGTGCAGGAGGCCCGCTTCGCCGAGGCGCTTCAGCACGACAGGCAGACCGCCGGCATAGAAGAACTCTTCCATCAGGTATTTGCCCGACGGCATCAGATTGACGATTGTGGGAACGTCGCGGCCGCAGCGGTCCCAATCGTCAAGCGAAAGATCGATGCCGACACGGCCGGCAATCGCCAGCAGGTGGATGACGGCATTGGTCGATCCGCCGATCGCCGCGTTGGTGCGGATGGCATTCTCGAAGGCTTGCTTCGTCATGATCTCGGAGGGCTTCAGGTCGTCCTTGACCATCTGCACGATACGCCGGCCGGTCAACTGCGCCATGACCTTGCGGCGGGAATCGACGCCCGGGATCGCAGCATTGCCGGAGAGCGCCATACCGAGCGCCTCGGCCATGGAAGCCATGGTAGAGGCAGTACCCATGGTGTTGCAGGTGCCCGACGAACGGCTCATCGAGGCCTCAGCCTCGAGGAATTCGGCCTGCGTCATCTCGCCGGCCTTCACCATCTCGGAAAACTTCCACAGATGCGTGCCCGAGCCGACCCGTTCACCGCGGAAATAGCCGTTCAGCATCGGCCCGCCAGTGACGACGATCGAGGGCAGGTCGCAGGAAGCCGCCCCCATGATAAGCGACGGCGTGGTCTTGTCGCAGCCGACCAGCAGTACGCAGCCATCCATTGGCTGGCCGCGGATCGCCTCTTCCACCGCGAGCGCGGCAAGATTGCGGTACATCATCGCGGTCGGGCGGAAGGTGTTTTCGGATGCCGAGAACACCGGCACCTCAAGCGGGAAGCCGCCAGCCTCCCATACGCCCGCCTTCACCTTCTCGGCGAGCTCTCTCAAATGACCGTTGCACGGGGTCATATCCGACCAGGTGTTGAGGATGCCGATCACCGGCCGGCCGTCGAACAGGTCGTGCGGATAACCCTGGTTCTTAAGCCAGCCGCGGTGATAGATCACGTCGCGGCTCGTACCGCCGTACCATTCCTGCGACCTCAGCCTGCGCGGCCATTCCGCTTTCTTTTTCATTGTCTCTATCCTTCAGGATATCGCCGGACCGCCTGGTACGGCCCGGGTTATCGCACTTGTCTCAAGCCAAGGTGTAGGCGGTCTTGACGGTTGTGTAGAATTCGGCGGCGTACTTGCCCTGCTCGCGCGGGCCGTAGGAAGAGCCCTTGCGGCCGCCGAACGGCACGTGGAAATCGACGCCTGCCGTCGGGAGGTTGACCATCACCATGCCGGCCTCGGAATTGCGCTTGAAGTGCGTGGCATATTTCAGGCTGGTCGTGGCGATGCCGGCCGAAAGGCCGAACGGCGTGTCGTTGGCCGTCGCCAGCGCCTCGTCGTAATCCTTGACTCGGATCACCGAGACCACAGGTCCGAAGATCTCCTCGCGCGAAATGCGCATCTGGTTGGTCGCTTCGGTGAACAGCGTCGGCTGCAGGTAGAAGCCGGGTGTGTCGCGCGAGATGACCTCGCCGCCGAAGGCGAGTTTGGCGCCTTCCGACTTGCCGATCTCGATATAGTCGGTATCGGTCTTCAGCTGCCGTTCATCGACGACGGGACCGATATGGGTGCCGGCCTTCAGTGCGTTGTCGACGACCAGCGTCTTCAGCTTGTCGGTCAGTGCTGCGACGAACTTGTCGTGAATGCCCTCGGTGACGATCAGGCGCGAGGAAGCGGTGCAGCGCTGGCCCGTGGAGAAGAAGCCGGAATTGGCGGCCGCCTCGACGGCGACGTTGAGATCGGCATCGTCGAGCACGACCATCGGGTTCTTGCCGCCCATTTCCAGCTGGAACTTGCGGTTATGCTCGATGGAGGCGGCGGCGACGCGCCTGCCGGTGCCGGTGGAACCGGTAAACGTGATGCCGTGAACGTCGGGGCTTTCGAGCATGGCCTGGCCGACGACCGAGCCTTTGCCCATGACGAGGTTCAGCACGCCCTTCGGCAGGCCGGCGCGATGGAGGATATCGACGATCGCCCAGGAACAGGCGGGCACCAGTTCGGCCGGCTTGAAGACGATGGTGTTACCGTAGCAGAGCGCTGGCGCGATCTTCCAAGCGGGAATGGCGATCGGGAAGTTCCACGGCGTGATGATGCCGATGACGCCGAGCGCCTCGCGGGTGATCTCGACCCCGATATTCGGGCGAACCGAGGGGATGACCTCACCGGCCAGCCGCAGCGCCTCACCGGCGAAAAATTCGAAGATCTGCGACGCGCGGATGACTTCGCCGGTGGCTTCCGGCAGCGTCTTGCCTTCTTCGCGAGCCAGCAGCGCACCCAGCTCATCCTTGCGCGCCATGATCTCGTCGCCTGCCTTTTTCAGGATGACGTGACGCTCCCAGATGCCCGAGCGCGACCAGGCCGGGAAGGCAGCCTTGGCGGCAGCGATGGCGTTTTTCGTGTCATCTGCGCTGCCGTCGGCATAGAGGCCGACGACCTCATTCGTATCCGACGGGTTGATGTTCTTCGTCGCGTTCGAGCCGACCCATTCGCCGGCGATCAGATTTTGATAAATGGTCATGGGCTTAACAAGCCTCCTTTACCGTTTACGAGCAAAGAGCCGGCCGCCGAATGCGGCCAGGTCTTGAATTCAGAGCTGCCTGACGGCGATCTCTTCCTCGGCGGCCACCTTCAGCGGATTGCGGAGCGCCAGGCCGAATTCGGCGACTTCGATCTCGAAGACGTCGCCCTCTTCGGTCTTGACGCCGTCGGCAAAGGAAAGGGTTGCCGTGCCGAACATATGGACATGAACATCGCCTGGAACACGGAAGATGCCGTATTTGAAATGGTGATATTCCAGATTGGCGAAGGTGTGCGACATGTTCGCTTCACCGGACAGAAACGGCTTTTCGAAGATCACCTTGTCGCCGCGCTTGATGCGCGAGGTGCCGCGAATATCCTCCGGGGGCGCGCCGACGCGGATTTCCGGGCCGAAGCTGGCCGGGCGCAGCTTCGAATGGGCGAGATAGAGATAGTTGATCCGCTCGGTGACGTGATCGGAAAATTCGTTCGACAGCGTAAAACCGATACGGAAGGGCGAGCCGTCCTTGGCGATCACGTAAATGCCAGCCATCTCCGGCTCTTCGCCGCCGTCGAGCGCGAAAGAAGGCGAGATGAGCGGTGCGCCGGGTGCAGCGGCGCCATAGCCGTTGCCCTTGTAGAACCATTCGGGCTGGACGCCTTTTTCGCCGGCCTTCGGCTTGCCGTTCTCGAGGCCCATCTTGAACATCTTCATCGAGTCCGTCAGGGTTTCCTCGGCGGCTTCGGTGGTCTTCTTGTGCATGGAATCCCGCGTTGCCGCCGATCCCAGATGCGTCAGGCCGGTGCCCGTCAGATGCAGATGCGCCGCGTCAGGATGGGTGATCGGCGGAAGGAAGCGGCCTTCCGCATAGGCCTTTTCAAGATCGACGGCCTCTCCGTAGCCATGCGCTTCGATGACCGAGGCAAGCGACTTGCCGCCGTCAGCGGCCTCCATCGCCAGCGCATAGACGCTGACGGCGTTCTTGACCGACCTTGCAGCGCTGCCCCGCTCACGCACGGCGACGATGATCTCTCCGTTTGCACCTTTGATCTGTGAAATAAGCACGACTTCGATCCTTCTCGTTTCGGCGAAGACAGGAAAAAGCTCCGCCTGTCCGGCTCCATCAGGAGCCGGAATCCATCATTCATAGGACTGCGAATGCCTGGCTGGCGCCTTGAGGCGCTCAGCCCTTGTTCTTGTTGTAAACGTCGAAGAACACTGCGGCGAGAAGCACGAGGCCCTTCACCATCTGCTGGAAGTCGATGCCGAGCCCGACGATCGACATACCGTTATTCATGACGCCCATGATGAACGCGCCGATGACCGCACCGGTGATCTTGCCGACGCCGCCGGACGCCGAGGCGCCGCCGATGAAGCAGGCCGCAATGACGTCGAGCTCGAAACCGACGCCGGCCTTCGGCGTTGCCGAGTTCAGGCGAAGCGCGATGATCATGCCGGCAAGGCCTGCAAGCACGCCCATGTTGACAAAGGTGTAGAAGCTCAGCCGCTCGGTATTGATACCTGAAAGCTTGGTCGCCTTCGAATTGCCGCCCATGGCATAGATGCGACGGCCGATCGTGGTCCGGCGGGTGATGAAGGCGTAGATCGCAATCAGCACCAGCATGACGACGAGAACGTTCGGCAGGCCCTTATAGGTGGAGAGCAGATAGCCGATCCACAGGATGGCGAGCGAAACGACCAGGTTCTGGACGATGAAGAAGCCCATCGGTTCGACATCGATCCCGTGGTCTTCGTTCACCTTGCGGCGGCGCCAGGCGAGGTAGAAGAGGATGACAGGCAGGATCACGGTCAGGATCAGCGAGGTCGACTGCACGGGTGTGCCGGCAATGTCGATCATGTCGCCCGGCAGGAAGCCGGTGCTGATAACCTGGAACTCCTTCGGGAACGGACCGATGTTCTTGCCGTTCAGAACCGTCAGGGTCAGGCCGCGGAAAACAAGCATGCCGGCAAGCGTCACGATGAACGACGGAATGCGGTGATAGGCGATGAAATAGCCCTGCGCCGCGCCGATGATGCCGCCCACGATCAGGCAGATCAGGCCGGCAAGCCAGAAGTTCATGCCCCATGACACGGTGAAGATCGCCGCGAGCGCGCCGACGAAGGCGACGATCGAACCCACCGACAGGTCGATATGGCCGGCGACGATGACGAGCAGCATGCCGAGCGCCATGATGACAATGAAGGAGTTCTGCAGAACAAGGTTCGTCAGGTTGACCGGCTTGAAGAGAATGCCGCCGGTATAAAACTGGAAGAACACCATGATCGCGACAAGTGCGATGAGCATGCCGTATTCACGAATATTGCCGCGGATATAATCGGCAACGGAAACGACGTTGCTGTGTTCGGTTGTCGGGTTGACCGGAGTCATTGTCTCTTCTCCCCTGAGCGCATGATAGCGCGCATGATAGTTTCCTGGCTTGCTTCTCCCTTCGGCAATTCCGCGACGATGCGTCCTTCGTTCATCACGTAGATGCGGTCACATGTGCCAAGCAGTTCGGGCATTTCCGACGAGATCATCAGAACGCCCTTTCCATCGGCGGCAAGCTGGTTGATGATAGTATAGATTTCGTACTTTGCGCCAACGTCGATGCCGCGGGTCGGCTCGTCGAGGATCAAAATATCGGGATCGGAAAACAGCCACTTCGACAGCACGACCTTCTGCTGGTTGCCGCCCGAAAGATTGACCGTTTCCTGGAAGACGCCGGAGGAGCGGATGCGCAGCTTCGACCGGTAATCGGTAGCGACCTTCATCTCCTTGATGTCGTCGATAACGCTATTGCTCGAAATCCCATCGAGATTGGCAAGCGTCGTATTGTGCAGGATGCTGTCGCTGAGCACGAGACCGAGTTGCTTGCGGTCCTCGGTGACATAGGCAAGACCGGCGTCGATCGCCTTGCGCACAGTGCTGACATCGACAGCCTTGCCATTGACGAAGACCTCGCCGCTGATCTTGTGGCCGTAAGATTTGCCGAAGACGCTCATGGCGAATTCGGTGCGACCGGCACCCATCAGACCGGCAATGCCGACGACCTCGCCCTTGCGGACGTTGACGTTGATATCGTGCAGCACTTGGCGGTCGCGGTGCTGCTGGTGATAAGCGTTCCAGTTCTTCACTTCGAAGATCGTCTCGCCGATCGGCACCGAGCGCGGCGGATAACGGTCGGCCAGATCTCGGCCCACCATGTTCTTGATGATGATGTCTTCGCTGATCTCGTCCGTGTGACAGTCGAGCGTCTTGACGGTCATGCCGTCGCGCAGGACTGTGATCTGGTCGGCGACCTTACGGATCTCGTTCAGCTTGTGGGAAATGATGATCGAAGTGATGCCCTGATTGCGAAACTCGATCAGCAGATTGAGCAGTGCGTCCGAGTCCTTCTCATTGAGCGAAGCAGTAGGCTCGTCGAGGATGAGCAGCTTCACGCTCTTCGACAGTGCCTTGGCGATCTCGACGAGCTGCTGCTTGCCGACGCCGATGTCGGTGACCAGCGTGTTCGGAGATTCGCGCAGGCCCACCTTGGTGAGCAGCTTCTTCGTGCGGTTGAAAGTCTCTTCCCAGCTGATGACGCCGTTCTTGGCATTCTCGTTGCCGAGGAAGATGTTTTCGCCGATCGACAGCAGCGGCACCAACGCCAGCTCCTGGTGGATGATGACGATGCCGATTTCTTCGGAATCCTTCAGGACCTTGAAGTTGCGCGTTTCGCCTTCATAGACGATGTCGCCTTCATAACTTCCTGTCGGATAGACACCTGATAGCACTTTCATCAGGGTCGATTTGCCGGCCCCGTTTTCGCCCACCAATGCGTGGATCTCACCCTGGCGAACCTTGAGGTTCACGTTCTCCAGCGCCTTGACGCCCGGGAACGTCTTGGTGATGCTCCGCATTTCGAGGATGGTATTGTCCATAGTCAAAGTTCCAGCGCCTCCAGCCGTCGAGCGGCCAGGCGATCATAAAATCGAAGACCGGAACCCGCAAGCGCGGGTTCCGGTCCCTCTCATTACTTCAGCTTGTCTTCGGTGTAGTAACCGCCGTCGACGAGGATCTGCTTGTAGTTGGTCTTATCGACGGCAACCGGCTTCAGCAGATAGGACGGAACGATCTTGACGCCGTTGTCGTAAGTCTTCGTGTCGTTGACCTCGGGCTCCTTGCCGGACATGACGGCATCGACCATGGCAACGGTTACCTTGGCGAGTTCGCGGGTGTCCTTGAAGACCGTCGAGTGCTGTTCGCCAGCAATGATCGACTTGACCGACGGAACTTCAGCGTCCTGACCGGAAACAACCGGAAGCGGCTGGTCCGGAGTGCCGTAGCCGACGCCCTTCAGCGACGAGATGATGCCGATCGACAGACCGTCATAGGGAGACAGGACGGCATCGACCTTGGCGTCGGTGTAGTTGGCCGAGAGCAGGTTGTCCATGCGGGCCTGGGCCGTTGCAGCGTCCCAACGCAGCGTGCCGACCTTGTCCATGCCGGTCTGGCCGGACTTCACGACGAGCTTGCCGCTGTCGATGTAAGGCTGCAGGACCGACATTGCGCCGTCATAGAAGAAGAAAGCGTTGTTGTCGTCAGGCGAGCCGCCGAACAGTTCGATGTTGAACGGGCCCTTGCCATCCTTGAGGCCGAGGGCGTCGACGATGGAGCCAGCCTGCAGAACGCCGACCTGGAAGTTGTCGAAGGTGGCGTAGTAGTCGACGTTGGCCGAGTCGCGGATCAGGCGGTCGTATGCGATCACCTTGATGTTGGCGTCATGAGCCTTCTGGAGGACGTCGGAAAGCGTCGTGCCGTCGATCGAAGCGATGACGAGGACCTTAGCGCCCTTGGTGACCATGTTTTCGATCTGCGAAAGCTGGTTCGGAATATCGTCGTCAGCATACTGCAGGTCGGTCTTGTAGCCAGCGGCCTCGAGCTGCTTGACGATGTTGTTGCCGTCGTCGATCCAGCGAGCCGAAGACTTCGTCGGCATTGCGATACCGACAAGCCCCTTGTCCTGCGCCATTGCCGGCATAACGAACGAAGCGACGCCGAAGGCAGCCGCAGCCATCAATGAGATAATGGATTTCATTTCTCTCTCCCTTGTTAATAGAGCAGCGGACGAAAAATCGCCCGCCCCGAAACTGTGGCAGGTTCCGTATTGGATAGTTACTTCAGATGGTGAGAAACGAAGTAGGTCTCCTCCACGATCTCACACGTGTTGAGTGCCAACCAGCACACGGCGGCAAACTGGTATGGATTCCTATAACTGTCAAATAGAATAACTGGTAATATGCATAACAATTTTGGTATATCGTTAAAAAGTATTACTTTTGATGGAGCGCAGTGAGGAGGCTGCAACCATGACGATTGTTTCCGAGCCATTTTCGATGGATCACGTCGATATCCACAGCGATAATTTCGGCGATGACAGCCTGTTACGCGCAGGACTTAAGCTGAATCACCTGCGTATGATCGTCGCAATCGAAGATAGCGGACAGATTTCCGCCGCAGCCGACGTTCTGAACATTTCGCAGCCCGCCGCATCGCGCATGTTGTCCGAAATGGAATCGATCACCAAGACGTCGCTCTATGAGCGCGTCGCCCGCGGCGTCGTGCTGACGACCTTCGGCGCAGCGCTTGCCCGAAGGGCTCGGAAGATCCTCCTGGAGCTGCGCGAGGCGAGCCGCGAGATCGGTGAATTGAAAAGCGGCAAGGGGGGCTCGGTCTTCATCGGCGCAGTGACGGCGCCGGCCATGAGCCTCGTCGTGCCGGCAATCAACAAAGTGCGCAAGGCCTATCCCGGCATTGAGATCAACATCCAGGTGGAGACGAGCAACGTGCTTGCTCGCGAGCTGCTCGCCGCCCGCCATGACTTCATCATCGGCCGCATTCCCGATGATCTCAATCCGCGCCTGTTCGAGGTGAAGGAGATCGGCATCGAGCGCGCCTGCCTGATCGTGCGCAACCGCCATCCGCTCATGAAGCAGAAGACGAGCAGCCTCGCCGACGTCAGGGATTACGACTGGGTGTTCCAGCCGCCGGGCACCCTGCTGCGCCGCACGATCGAGGACGTCTTCCTGTCGCGCGGCGTGGCGCTGCCCGAAAACATCGTCAACACCTCCTCGCTGCTTTTGACCTGCGCCATCATCTGCGAAACCGATGCGATCGCTCCCGTCGCCGTCGATGTCGCCCAGTTCCTTGCCAGCCAGGGCTCGAATGCCTCTGACGTGCGCATGCTGCCGATCGATTTTGACATCAACGTCAAGCCCTACAGCATGATCACCGCCAGGGAACGGGCGCTGCCGCCGAGTGCAAGGCTGCTCTACGACATCATCCTCGAGGAGAGCCGCAAGCAGGCCGGCTGACGACACCCGCAAGCCCGGCGCCATCTTGTCCGTCTTTAATCTACGCATCGAAAGGGAGGCCGATGCTGTTCGGACAGTCGGTATTTCAATCAGTCCTCGAGCGACTGAAGGCCGAGGACGGGACGGACGAGGACGCCCAGGCGCCAGCGGCCCATCGAGTTCCCGGCCTCGGCACCGGGCTTGCCTTCGACGTCATGGAAGGTGTCTCGGCCGCCTCACAACGCGTCGGCCAGGCCTATTTCGACAATCTGGATCTCGATCCCGCCGCCGCGATCGCGGAGGAACCGGCGGCTGCGCCTCCACCCGAGCCCGTCATGCCGGACCATCTCGCCCGCATCGCTCCCGAAGAGATCGCCGCGGAACTGGCGATCGCTGCCGCCGACACCCAACAGACGCTGAACGAGAAACGGCGCGCCTTTGCCAAGGCCAATCATCCTGATGGCGTCGCAGAGCCTTTCCGCAACAATGCCAACAGGCGCATGATGATCGCCAATCTGCTGATCGACGAGGCGATGCGCCGCCTGCCGCACAGCTGAAGCTTTCTCGAACGCAGGCAATGTTTCGAGGCTTGGAAGAGCCGCCGTTTCCGGCTCGATTCGCGAAGTCTATATGGGCTGTTTTTCCTGCGATTCAATCGGTGCCTCTGATACTCAGTTTGATTCTTTCGCGTTCGGGTAGCAGATAAATCCTCCGCTTTTTGGTACCGGCAACAGCGTATTTCGGGACCCCAATAGACCATGCCTACGCCCTTTTCGGTAGGACCTAGCGCAATTTAGCGGAATGGAATGCGATACAACCCAGTGTAACATAGGGTGGTGTAAATATTTTCAGGAGAGCGCCGACATGTCATCTACGGAAGATCCGAAGCTACCACGCAACACTGCGCGCAGACATTTTCTAGGTGTAGCCGCAGCCGCCGGAGCTCGTCTTGCCGGCGTGGCCGCCTTGGCCACAGCAATTACCACCTCTCCGGCCAACGCGCTGGGGCGGCTTTGGGGACGGGGCGGCTCCGGTGGACACGGAGGCTCTGGCGGGAGCGGTGGCTCAGGCGGAAGTGGTGGCTCCAGTGGCGGCAGCGGCAGCGGCCCGCAATGTTTCCTGCGGGGAACGGCGATCCTCACGGATTGCGGTGAGAAGCCCGTCGAGGATCTGCGCATCGGCGATCGCGTTGCCCTTCCTGACGGTAGCACCCGTCTGGTAAAGTGGGTCGGCCGCCAAAGCTTCAAGAAGAGCGGCGCGCGCTGGCACAAGGACGTCGTGCCGATCCGGGTTTCCCGCCACGCGCTGGACGGGCACACGCCCCACTCGGATCTCTATCTGTCGCCTGGCCATGCGCTGTACCTGAATGGCATTCTGATCCAGGTGAAGGATCTCGTGAACGGCACGACGATCGCATCGGTCACTCCCGCCGCCGACGCATCGATCGATTACTATGCCGTCATGCTCGATACGCACGAAGTTATCCTTGCCGAAGGTGCTGCGGCCGAGTCCTTCCATCTGAAGAACAGCAATCACGAGAACTTCAGCAATTTTGCAGAGTACCAGCGTCTCTATGGTGAGGAACGCATCGTGATGACATCCTTTGCGCCGTTGCTGGGAGGTGGCCGGTCACATTTGAAAGCGCTTCTCCTGCTCGGTGTTTCGCCGCTGGTACCGGTGCGCGATCCATTCGGGGATGTCTGCGAAAAGATCGACGCGCAAGCCAAGGAACTGTCACTCTGACAGGACGGGAATGCGCCGGGGATCGGGCTGGCGGCGCGCGAAGCCGTGCGTCGGTTTTGCGATAGGATCAAACAAAGACGTCAAGCGTGGCGCGCATCGGAAAGATCGCGGCACGCTTCGATTATTCAGCCTTCTTCTCTTCGGCTTTCTTCTCCTCGTCTGCTGCCGGCTCGTCCCCGTCCGTGTCATCGGGTGTGACGACTGCCGCCGTCTCCGGCGGCTGCGGCTTGAAGGTCCAGAACAATATATAGAAGGAATAGGCGCCCGCCCCGCCCGCGAGCACGCCCCAGAACGGATCGCCGGTGGTGAACTCGACCGCGGCCCAGCCGAAGCAGACGGCGACGATGGCAATTCGCACCCAAAGATGACGATATGCCGGATGGTTCGGATCGATGAGTTGCATTCCTGCCCCGCGGTCGCATTTGTCGCACTGCCTTCGGCCCGTGCCGCGATTGTCTCTAGAGCTTTTCCTGGTCAGATTAAAGTATTCTCTTGGCTGAAAGGCCGGGCATCTTTCCGGTAGGTCAGAGGCGATCGGCTCTGCTCAGGCCAAAACCTGCTCCGGCAGGATACTTCAATCCGACCAGGAAGGGCTCTGGTTCGAATCTTGCAAATGTGAAAGATCCGCGGGCTTGACGCGGTCCACAGAAGATGGAATGAAAATTCCAGAATATTGGCAATTCGGTTTATTTGTTCCGAATTCAGGGAGGTTAGAATGACAGTGAGATTTGGTCTGCTCGGCGCCGGTCGCATCGGCAAGGTCCATGCAAAAGCCGTCAGCGGCGACGCCAATGCGACGCTCGTCGCAGTCGCAGACGCCTTTCCGCAGGCAGCTGAAGCCATCGCCTCCGCCTATGGCTGCGAGGTCCGCACCATCGAGGCGATCGAGGCCGCCAAGGATATCGACGCCGTCGTCATCTGCACGCCGACGGATACCCATGCCGACCTGATCGAGCGCTTCGCTCGCGCCGGCAAGGCGATCTTCTGCGAAAAGCCGATCGATCTCGACGTCGCCCGCGTCAAGGCCTGCATTAAGGTGGTGGAAGAGACCGGCGCCAAGCTGATGGTCGGCTTCAACCGCCGCTTCGACCCGCATTTCATGGCAGTGCGCAAAGTCATCGACGAAGGCAAGATCGGCGATGTCGAGATGGTGACGATCACCTCGCGCGATCCCGGCGCCCCGCCGGTCGACTATATCAAGCGCTCGGGCGGCATCTTCCGCGACATGACGATCCACGATTTCGACATGGCCCGCTTCCTGCTCGGCGAGGAGCCCGTCTCGGTGCTGGCGACCGCCGCTGTGCTGGTCGACAAAGCGATCGGCGAAGCCGGCGACTATGACAGCGTCTCGGTGATCCTGCAGACCACTTCCGGCAAGCAGGCCGTCATCTCCAACTCCCGCCGCGCCACCTATGGCTACGACCAGCGCATCGAGGTCCATGGTTCCAAGGGGCTGGTCTCGGCCGAAAACCAGCGCCCTGTTTCGATCGAGGTCGCAAACGGCGATGGCTATACCCGCCCGCCGCTGCATGATTTCTTCATGACCCGTTATACCGAAGCCTATGCCAACGAGATTGCCGGCTTCATCGCCGCGATCGAAAAGGGCACCAAGATCTCTCCATCAGGCGCCGATGGTCTCGCAGCGCTGGCACTCGCCGATGCCGCGGTCCAGTCCGTCAAGGAAGGCAAGCTTATCAAGATCGGCTGACGGCCCTCTCCCGACCGGAAGCCATGCATGAGATGGCCGGGCGCCTGCCCGGCCATTTCGCGTTTCAGAGATCTTTTGGTGAACGGCGTGCCGCGACGCCCCCCTCTGGCCTGCCGGCCATCTCCCCCACAGGTGGGGAGATTGGCTGGCTGCACCGGCTTCCCCAAACAATCAGCGTCGCAACACAGCAAAACGATAGATGAGCAGGAAGGTAGGCCACTTGTGATCTCCCCACCTGTGGGGGAGATGGCCGGCAGGCCAGAGGGGGCTGGCACGGCACACCCCTCAAAGTCGCATACTACCGACTGGCCGGTTGCTGCCGCAATCACCAGACGTCGATTGAAAGAAACCCTCAACCCGATTCCTGAATAATCGTCGATGCCTGGATTCCCTGAACACCCGAGAGAACGATATCCTCGTCGATCACCGACAGCGCCCGGTTCAGATGTCCTTCGAAGACGAGGATCTGCTCGTCGGCCACCACCCTGATCTCGGGCATGCCTTCCATGCGCACGATATGCGACTGCCCCAGACCTTCTTCGATCCCTTGCCGAAGAAGGTCGTAATAGCGCGTGCCCGGCCCGGTGATGGCGATCGGCATGCGCTCCGTCAGGCTCAGCATGCGCGACAGGCCATTGCCGAGCGCCAGCCCCGCCTGGCGAAAGGCGAAGGCGGGAACGCGATGGCCCTGGCGGGCCTTTGCGGCGATCTTGTCGAGTTCCGCCACCGGCACGAACTTTGCCGGAATCGTATCGAGCGGCACTTCGAAGGCGCTGCGCAGGATCGCGTAGAAACCGGCATAAGCCTCGATGCAGCCGCGCGTGCCGCAGCGGCAGAGCCCGCCATTGGCCATGTGCAGCATGTGCCCGAAATTGGGCGCCGATATCTCCTGGCCTGTCTGGTTCCCGCGCCTGACGATTCCGAGCCCGACGCTGTGGCCGAGCGAAAGGGCTGCGAGCGCGCGGAAATCGGCGCCCTTCACGATCTCTTCACGCGCGCCGAGTGCTGCCGCGACCAGCAGCGTCTCGTTGTCGAGGATCACCTTGGCCTGCCATTCCGGCCGGAGCGCTGATTCGAAATCGATCTGGTCGCTGCCGAAGATCGGCGACCAGACGAGAACCGGCTCGGTGGAATTGACCAGCCCCTTGCTGCTGATCGAGATCAGCAGCACCTTTTCTTGGCGGATTTTCGAACGATCGAGAACACGCGAAAGCCCGGCCCGCACCGCCGCCACGAAGCGGACGGCGCCTGACGGATCATGCGAACGCTCCTCGCTGAAGCGGTCGATCAGCTTGCCGGCATAATCGACCAGCGAATATTGAACCGCATCCGAAGAAATGATGACGACGATGAGATAGCCGCAATCGCGCCGCTGGCGCAGCAGCACACGCGGCCGGCCGCGGCCGCTTGCCGGCTGCTGTTCCGATTTTTCGATGATCTGGGCTTTTTCCAGCTCAGTGGTGATCGCCGAGATGGTGGCCGATGACAGCCCTGTGGAATCGGAGATTTCGGTATGGGCGAGCGCACCGTGGCGGCGCAGCACGGACAGCACGAGCACGCTGTTTCTCTGCCGGACCAGCTCCGTGCTCGACTTGGTCAGCATGAATGCCGCCCTCTCCTCCTGCTTATCCTACCCCGGTTTTCACTGCATCTCCGGCCGCCGTTCCGCAAGCGAATTAAGCCGGCAGTGCAGTGTTGACAGTTGAAAAAATCTCTGACACTAAATTTCTCGACTGTCGAGAAAAAAATCCGAACCTTTCTCGACAGCTTTTCGCGGTGGCCGGAGGAAGCATGGGCTGGGCCGGTCGCAATCCACTCGGGAGGACATTATGAAGTCTATTTTGAAATTGATGGCAGGTGCTGCCATCCTCGTTTCCGTGCATACCGCTGCCATGGCTGCCGATCTCGTCGTCGGGGTTTCCTGGTCGAATTTCCAGGAAGAGCGCTGGAAGACGGACGAAGCCGCCATCAAGAAGGCTCTCGAAGCCAAGGGCGCCAAGTATATTTCCGCTGACGCGCAGTCTTCTGCCGCAAAGCAGCTCACCGACGTCGAATCGCTGATCTCGCAAGGCGCCAACGCGCTGATAATTCTCGCTCAGGATTCCGACGCGATCGGCCCGGCCATCGAAAAGGCCGCCGCTGAAGGCATTCCGGTCGTCGGCTACGACCGCCTGATCGAAAACCCGGCTGCCTTCTACATCACGTTCGACAACAAGGAAGTCGGCCGCCTGCAGGCTGAAGGCGTCTTCAAGGCCAAGCCGGAAGGCAACTACGTCTTCATCAAGGGCTCGTCTTCCGATCCGAACGCCGACTTCCTCTTCTCGGGCCAGCAGGAAGTCCTGAAGGCCGCCATCGATGCCGGCAAGATCAAGAATGTCGGCGAGGCCTATACCGACGGCTGGCTGCCGGAGAACGCCCAGCGCAACATGGAGCAGTTCCTGACCGCCAACAACAACAAGGTTGACGCCGTCGTCGCCTCGAATGACGGCACCGCCGGTGGCGCCATCGCCGCTCTCGACGCACAGGGTCTCGCCGGCTCCGTTCCGGTTTCCGGCCAGGACGGTGACAAGGCAGCCCTCAACCGCATCGCACTCGGCACGCAGACGGTTTCCGTCTGGAAGGACAGCCGCGAACTCGGCCAGCGCGCCGCAGAAATCGCTCTCGACCTCGCCGGCGGCAAGGACATGAGCAAGATCGACGGCGCCCAGGCTTTCAAGGGCGGCCCGAAGGGCGTTGAAATGCAGTCGGTCTTCTTGAAGCCGCTTGCGATCACCAAGGACAATCTGAACGTCGTCATCGACGCCGGCTGGATCTCCAAGGCGGAAGCGTGCCAGGGCGTCAAGGCCGACAGCGTCGCTGCCTGCAAGTAAGCCAGGTCTGAATCAGAATTGCCGGCGCCGCAGCGCAACACCGCTGCGGCGCCGGATGCGGATGAGAACTCCAACGACGAAGTTTTCTCCGCCTCGCCGCACCATCGCGGGTTTTCATTCCCTGCCGGAAGGGTGTCGCGACGCCACGCGACCGGCTTCCGGAAGCATCGCGATGGTGAGTTGAAGAACAGACGCATGACGGCGATGGCAGTCTCTCGCACGCCGCGGCATCCGTCCAAGCAAAATGGGGGAACGGCAAACCCATGGCCGAAATGGTAAAATCCACAACATCAAGCGGACCGCGAGCGGCGGAAGCCAATCCGGTGACCCGCTTCTTCCGCGCCACCGAGATCGACACGCGTCTGCTCGGCATGATCGGTGCACTGATCATCATCTGGATCGGTTTCCACATCATCACCGGCGGCCTCTTCCTGACCCCGCGCAATCTCTGGAACCTCTCGGTCCAGACGACCGATATCGCCGTCATGACGACGGGCATGGTGCTGATCATCGTCACTCGCAACATCGACCTGTCGGTCGGTTCCGTGCTCGGCCTCTGCGGCATGATCATGGGCGTGACTCAGGCCAAGATCCTGCCGGAATATATCGGCTTCGACAGCCCCTTCACCTGGGCGATCACGCTGCTGGTCGGATTGGCGGCAGGCTGCCTGATCGGCGCCTTCCAGGGCATCATCATCGCCTTCCTCAACGTTCCCTCCTTCATCGTCACGCTCGGCGGCCTGCTCGTCTGGCGCGGCGCCACCTGGCTTGTCACCAGCGGCCAGACGGTTGCCCCGATGGACCAGACCTTCCGCATCATGGGCGGCGGCGCCGAGGGCTCGATCGGTGCCACCTGGAGCTGGATCGTCGGCATCTGCGCCTGCCTCTTCGTCATCGCCAGCATCGTCGGCTCGCGCCGGCAGCGCCGCCGCTTCGGTTTCCCGCGCCGGCCGATGTGGGCTGAATATTTTCTCGCCGTCCTGAGCTGCGTGCTCATCCTCGGCGCGGTCTGGATCGCCAACAGCTATTACTGGCCGATCAATATCGCCAAGAAATATGCCGAGACCAACAATATCCCCTGGCCGGAAACCGGCCTGGATATTCCCTACGGCATCGCCGTGCCGGTGCTGATCGCGATCGTCGTCGGTATCATCATGACCTTCATCGCGACCCGGCTGCGCTTCGGCCGCTACGTCTTCGCGATTGGCGGCAACCCCGAAGCGGCCGAACTCGCCGGCATCAAGACCCGCTGGGTCACCGTGCGCATCTTCGCGCTGATGGGCATTCTGGCCGCCATTGCAGCGGCAATCTCCACCGCCCGCCTCAATGCCGCAACGAACTCGCAGGGTACGCTCGACGAGCTCTACACCATCGCCGCCGCCGTCATCGGCGGAACGTCGCTGGCCGGCGGCACCGGCACGATCGCCGGCGCCATGCTCGGCGCGCTCGTCATGCAGTCTCTGCAGTCGGGCATGGTGCTGGCGCATGTCGATACGCCGCTGCAGAGCGTCGTCGTCGGCACCGTCCTCGTCGTGGCGGTCTGGCTCGACACCGTCTATCGCTCCCGTGCCAAGTGAGAGGAGCCCGAAACATGGCTGATCAACGCACTCCCCTCGTGGAACTGAAAAACATCTCGATCTCCTTCGGCGGCATTCACGCCGTGGACAACGCCTCTGTGGATCTCTACCCCGGCGAAGTCGTGGCCCTGCTCGGCCACAACGGCGCCGGCAAATCGACGCTGATCAAAATCCTCTCCGGCGCCTACAAGCGCGATGGCGGCGAGATCCTGATCAACGGCGAGCCGGCCGACATCCGCAATCCGCGCGATGCCAAGAAATACGGGATCGAGACGATCTACCAGACGCTCGCCGTCGCCGATAATGTCGACGCCGCCGCCAACCTCTTTCTCGGCCGCGAGCTGAAGACCCGCTGGGGCACGCTCGACGACGTCGCGATGGAAGCCTCGGCCCGCGAGGTGATGGGGCGCCTCAACCCCAACTTCAAGCGCTTCAAGGAGCCGGTGAAGGCGCTCTCGGGCGGCCAGCGGCAGTCGGTGGCGATCGCGCGCGCCATCCTCTTCAACGCCCGCATCCTGATCATGGACGAGCCGACGGCAGCGCTCGGCCCCCAGGAGACGGCGCAGGTCGGCGAGCTGATCAAGCAGCTGAAGAAGGAAGGCATCGGCATCTTCCTCATCAGCCACGACATCCACGACGTCTTCGACCTCGCCGACCGCGTCTCGGTGATGAAAAACGGCCAGGTCGTCGGCCACGCCCGTACCGAGGATGTGACCAAGGACGAAGTCCTCGGCATGATCATCCTCGGCAAGGTGCCGCCAAAAGCGATCCCCGGCCCCGGCGCCATGCAGATCTGACCGCCGCAAGGCAACAGCCCGCGACAACAACACTCCGCCGCTCGCAAGGCCGGCGGAGTTTTCTATGCAACGGTCCTCGGGGCTGATGGATAAAAACACCCTGCAAAGCGCAAGCACCCGTATTTCTGAGAATTTCGCGATTGAAGCCAGCCGCAAGCTAGGCTAAGAACCACCCATCGGACAGGCGATTCAAACCGCCTCAGGCATGCACCCGTAGCTCAGCTGGATAGAGTGTTGGATTCCGATTCCAAAGGTCACAGGTTCGAATCCTGTCGGGTGCGCCATTTTCATTAGGTCCGTTCTGGACACATGGTTACGGTTTATGGTGAGGCCCCCTAGGTTTGCGCTTGGAACCCCTGGTCTGATAGATTCTCCGCGATAGCTTTGCGCCTAACGTCGTGGCCTGCGGCACCATTCGGAAATATGCCTTTACCGTCGGAATAACGCGCTGGGACACAGGCATTCCGTGTAGCGGAGGAACTATATCTTATCGGTGGCGTTTACCGGAACACTCAAAATCCTGGGAGGATAACAACATGAAAACACTGGTCATCTCTGCGGTAGCGCTGTTTCTGTCACTCGGAGGAGCGGCGGTCGCGCAGACGGCGACGGTCGTCGTTCCTGGCGAGGTCAAGACCTATGTCCTAAAACAGGAAACGCCATCCGTCACCTTTGAAGGTGACGTCGCAGTCGGTACGGCGCTTCCTGACACGGTCGAGATCCACACGATCCCCGATCAACCTGATTACGGTTATGTAGTCGTCAACAAAAAACGTGTGCTCGTCAATCCGAAGACCCGCACGGTGATTGAGGTCGTCCAATAAATTGAAAGCATCGCGGGCCTGCTTCCAAGGCCCGCGATTCCTCTCCTCCGTCCGCCTCAGGTGCCCGTTCGCTCGGGGAATTCAGCTTGGCATCCACCGCAGCCAGCCGCATCAGATGACGTCGTAATCGCGGGGTCTCCTTTGGGCATTCGAGACGCGAAGGAGCAATATGATCGTCGAATTTCAACCTCTTCATTCGCGGCTGATCTTCACGGTTTGCTGTGGTCGTCCCGAGACGAAGACAGTGTTGTATTCCGCGCAGACCCTTCTCGAGTACAAGCCGAACCACGAAACAGGGGTCGCTTCGGAAAATCACCCCAATGGTCACGAGTGACAGATACGTTCTCCGAGCTTGTCGGAATTCCCAAAACGCATATTTCTGCGTGGCGTCGATTGCACTTCCGATCGCGTATCGGGGGACTTGCGGATTTGCGGCCAGGGAACGCCGGACGACTTCCAAAGCACTTTTACCCATTCGCAGATGATCGGAAGACATGCTGCCTGGATGCTTTCGATATCCCACCAGCCGTTCGGGAACGACTTCGATGAAGTAGCGTGCGGCTAGCTTGAGCTCGAAATCGAGGTCTTCGCAGCCTCCAATGCCGGTTGCTGCATATGAGCTATCAAACCCACCTATCGCAAGCGCGACGTCACGCCGGACGAGAAGCGCGCTTCCATTCCCTATATACTTAACATTCAGATGCCGGGCATAGATATATCCTCTTGCAACATCGGAACTGCCAGGGCGAATGATCTCGTCGTCGTCATTGATGATGTAATGCAGCGTATAGACCGCAGCCCAGTGCGAGGGCAACCGCTCGAGAGCGTTCACCTGCTTTTCGATTTTCGTTGGGTGCCAGAGATCGTCCGCATCAAGGAATGCCACGAATCGACCTGATGATGCCTCGATCCCAGTATTCCTTGCGGCGGCGACACCGCGGTTGGGGGTGGACAGGAGGCGGATCCGTGAGTCTGACGTCGCTATCTGCTCGACGAGTTTTGCCGTGTCGTCCGTGGAACCGTCGTTGACAACGACAATCTCCAGGGCGGCGTAGGTCTGTCGCATAGCGGACCGAAGCGTGCGCTCAATGTAAGTGGAAGCATTGAAGGCCGGGATGACTACCGAGACCAGAGGCTGGTCAGAATGAAATGTGTCTGGTCGATCCTCATCTTTATATGAAAGCATTGCAGATCTCTCGCCACGTCATCCAGAAAGATACTTTCGTACAGGTGAAGGGACTGCTTTTTGATTTCTGCCGTTTTCGTACATTCAATTCGGGGCGGGCAAATCCCAGCCGCCGACATTGTTGGAACGCCGTCAACAAGCCTACACTCTAGCTTTGTTCTGCGGGCGCAAACGGACTTTGGTCTGACGTAGACCCTCTACTTTCGTGGAAGAGTGTAGATATGTCAGCCGCACGTTGGCGAACCTTGGAGTTCCAGGCCAGGCGTCAAGATCTGGTCCTCCGACACTTCGTTCGCGCGGGTCGCGCACAGGGGCCGGCGCCCAACCTCGGTGAGGCATCCGGATCTCGGACCTTAGTTGGGTATGCTTGAGACTGAAGTCCTACACGTGGAACGGCTTGTAGCGGGGGAATGTTTTCGATTGGCGACGCCAGAGAGCGCCGCGCCGATTTTGTAGCCGCCCTGGAGACGAACATGCGTCTGCTCATCGTCGAAGACGAACCGGGAATCGCTCTGGTGATCGAGGACGTCGCGATCGACGCCGGATTCGAAATCATTGGCATCGCGGGGAACATGTCAGAGGCTCTGGAGCTCGGCTCCGAAGCGGACATCGCCATCATCGACGTCCGGCTTGGGGATGGACTCACCGGGCCGTCCATTGCCCGCGCCCTCTTTTCCGGGTTCGGACTTGGTGTGGTGTATTTCACCGTGAACCCCGGCCTTATCGAAAACCCGCAGGGCCGAGCTGTCGTCACCAAACCGGCGAGCCCCGAAAGAATAGTGGACGCGTTGTCCATGGCAGCCAAGAACGCAAGAACTCATCGCGTCGCGAGCAGGCCCACCTTCTCCTGAACGCTTGAGGCGCCGTTGATCGGCTTCCTCCACCCAAACCCAATGCTGCCGACGCTATTCCTATTGTCGGTCAGGAGATTCACCTGCCCACTCCGCAATCGTATGAAGCGGCTGTGCTCGAATTTTTCAAGGAATGCTACCCTCGGGAACTCCCCACGACGCCCGACATGGATCGACAGCGCTTCACCAGGGAGGTTCTGACTGGATACAGCAACATCGCTAAAACCTCCCTGGTGTCCTCTCAACAAGGATGAGGAAATTTAAGCGAGATAGCGCCGAGGGGAAGACGGACCTAAGTCTGATTGGCGCTCCAGGACCTGCTTCTCATGGTAGGATTGAAGTAATTGAAGCTCCGTGGATGGACGGAACAGGAGGACGATATGAAGTTCGGTTCCGACAACGCCAGCCATGAAGAGTGCTGCTTCCAAGGCCATAGCTCAGCCTCGACCATCGCGACGATCGAAGCGGCCCTTTCCGCTGATCACGAGATCAGATATCTGAACCGGCATTACCATGTCGTTTCGCCGAGGCCACGAACCACGTGGAACCCGCGGGCGGCAAAATCACGATATTGCACTGGCCTAACTAAAAGTGTTCAGTCGCTCCTATAGTGTCTCTCTGGACGTTTTCCACACGCTTGCCATGTCTCTATCGAATAGCCAGCCGATGGATCGCGGATGGCTATTCTTCAGCCCGAGGAGACGGAGAGTGCAGCTTGACAGCCATTAAGATAGCGATTGTGGACGACCACCCTCCTTTTCGAGAAGGGGTGAGCCGCAGTCTGTCCGAAATCAAGGATTTCGTCGTTGTCGGAGAAGGGCAGGCGCCGATGACGCTGCCGCGCTGGCGGCGTCCCATGTGCCTGAAGTCCTTTTGCTCGATGTATCCATGCCCGGAGGAGGTATCGATGTGATTTCCGAAATCGTGGCGCGAAGCCCCAGACAAAGGTCCTGATGCTGACCGCCTCGGAGGAAGTCGACACCCTTATCGCGACCCTGCGACGAGGCGCAGCCGCATACGTCGTCAAGGGTATCGGATCACGCGGTCTTGCTGGGGCCATTCGAACGGTCGTTGGAGGCTCGAGGTACATCTCGCCGACCATGCGCGCCAAGGTCGAACAAGGTCTTCTCGACAGACCGGCTTCACTCACCGGCCGCGAAACCGAGGTGATAGAATTGGTAGCAGAAGGACTTTCAAACAAGCATATTGCGCGCCGCCTGGACCTCCAGGAGAAACGATCAAGCATCACATGACCGAAATACTGTTCAAGCTTGGCGCCACCAATCGAACGGAAGCAGCAATCAGATGGCGCCAGGGTGCCTAGCGGAGGTAGCGTAGCTACGGAACTGAAGGCGCACGGGCTGATCGCCAAGGATTCGAGGTCGCCGACCGTTCGGATTTCTATCCGTGTCCTACAAGCGCAAAGCATTCCGCATTTATAGCGGCGTTGGGAGTCATCAGGGAGGTTCTGACTGGAGTTGGGCAACATGCTAAAACCTCCCTGACGTCCTTGCAAGGATCATGAGCCTGACGTCCTTGCAGGATCAGGAGAGTCTAAGCCGGATCGTGCCGAGGAAAGCCGGACTTAAGTCCGGCTGGCGACGTCAGGACACGCTGCTCATATCTCTTGCGAGGTAACGTGAAGATCCGTGGAGGGGCGGGACAGGAGGAGAATATGAAGTTCGGCCCCGATAACTACAATCACGAAGAGCGCTGCTCGCACGGTCGGCGTAGAACGCTCCTGCCGCCTCCTGCAACTATCGAGGCGGACGATCGGCGCTGGGGCACCGTACCTCTTTTGCTGGTCGCTGTCGCTACGGTGAGGTGAAACGCAACACGGCAATCATTGCTCGGGCTACGTCGGCTCCCGACTTCGGCTGGATTGCCCACTCGATAAATCTTTGCCCCGACGAATTATTGCGAGTAAGTCGGACTTCGGTCCGATGGTAGACAGCAATCTCTCTGCTAATTTCCGTTCCGCTGAGACTACAAAACTCAGCACGAAAAGGGTGTCTGCCCCTGATCCGGAGCACCCTTTTCAAACTCGTTTTCGGGAATCCCTCTTAAATCGCGGCACAGCAACATCCAGGGGGCGATGTCATT
Organism: Rhizobium sp. BT-226; assembly: GCF_025847085.2. Lineage (NCBI taxonomy): Bacteria > Pseudomonadati > Pseudomonadota > Alphaproteobacteria > Hyphomicrobiales > Rhizobiaceae > Rhizobium > Rhizobium sp. BT-226. Next base: position 1,736,830 of record NZ_JAOYTI010000001.1, read on the forward strand.
GGTCAGTTGCATGTGCGCCCGCTGCTTTCCAATTACCTTTCTATATCCGACGGGAATTAACGATGACTTTGGGCTCCGGGCAGCCCCCACGGGCGCGCGTAAGCCGCTGGACAGCTCCACGGCAAAAAACTCATCGATACGGCTCTGCTTGTGACCATTGCCGATGGCAGTGAGCGTGGCGGTCGGATAGGTCTGCGGATCGACGGCGTTGAATTTGCAGGTCTCGATGAGCGAAGCGATTGTCGCCCAGTTCTCCTGCCCTGCCCTCGCCTTCAAATCGAACGTAGAACGGTCGCGCACGTGAGCAACACGTCTTCGAGCGGCATCAATCCTGGTCTGGTATCGGCTTACCCTCGTAGCGCACGCGAAAATTCCTCCTGTGAAAATCCTGCTCGAAGCAGACGAAGACGAGCTCCAGGTCATTGGCGCTGTCGCGCTTGCCAAGGAGGCTGAGCGTGACAACGATAACGCCGCTGTATCCGCGCGTCAGGCGGAAAGCCGCGTTACGGATCTCAGTCCCTTTTGGATCCCCCCGGTCTTCGCGGCGCTCATAGATGACCCAGAAACGGGCCGCATCCCAAGTCTGCCGCAGGATTTGGCTGACCTCTGCCTTGAACTCTTCGGCATGCATTGCCGGACCCCAAGACAATGCCGTCTCGCCCGCATCGCTAACGACATGGAGATAACCGTCATATTGGTAAGCGCCTGACAGTGACCGTTCGATCGTCTCGAAAGCCGAGTTTTCGCTGATTGTTGTTTTGAAGAGAATTGCCATGGAATCGCTGCGTGCCACTGCCGATATGTCGGTGAGACGGCGAGACTACTGGGTGTCGCCTGGGCGAGCAACGGTGACTTAATTGTCGGGTATTCGAGTCCGCCGCATCGTTCCGGAAATCTGCCTGTCCATACTGGAGACATAGGTAACAGAACGTCCCTAACACATGGGTGACAACCTTTTGCCGAACGGGTTGGCGATGGTTTGCAAAGTCCTCTGCTCCAGATCGATATATCCGAGATCACAGCGCATGAAGCTGGCGACCCAAACGCCGTCATCGACCTCCTCGATGTCGAGCCTCTGGCCGGCCATGACTGTGAAGATATTGATCTTCTTGCGGTACATTCAGATGCGGCCGCAATTGGTCACCAGTACGTCACGCTCGGGAAGCGGATTTGTGCTTGGCTCCGATGGATGGGTGCAGGGGCGCAATTCGCCTCGGGTGATGGCCCGCAGCCTCAACTCACCAACTTTCCTCTCGTTAGGAATTTATTGACCATAAGCTGGCTTTACTGAGCGTGATGGATGCGGAGGTTCCCGCACGTCGTCGAGTGTTTGGTGTAGGCGGGATTGTTCGTGTTGAAGTATCCAGTGCAAGGATTAGCGGGCGGAGCCTTGGGCGGAATTGCCACGCTCCTGTCGCGTGCGGAACGGTTTGTCGCGAAGACCATTCTCCCAGCTTTGTTGGCGCTCCCGGCACTTGTCGGTTCCACATCATTTGCCTCGGCGGAAGATCGCGCCCTGAAGCTGTTCTTTACCCATACCGGCGAGAGGGCCACGATTACCTACAAGCGGGACGGAAAGTTCGATCCGAAGGGTCTTGCCCAGATCAATCGGTTTCTGCGCGACTGGCGAAGGAACGAGCCGACGCGGATGGATCCCCGGCTGCTCGACCTGGTCTGGGAGGTGTATAAGCGCAGCGGCGGCAAGGACTATATCCACATCGTCTCCGCCTATCGATCTCCGAGCACCAACAACATGCTCCGCAACCGCTCGCGCAGTACGGGCGTCGCCAAGAAGAGCCAGCACATGCTGGGCAAGGCGATGGATTTCTACGTTCCCGGCGTGAAGCTTTCGACACTGCGTGCCCTTGCAATGCAGATGCAGGTCGGCGGTGTCGGATATTATCCGACCTCGGGATCGCCCTTCGTGCATCTCGACGTCGGCAACGTCAGGGCCTGGCCCCGCATGTCTCGGCAAGAACTCGCTCGAATATTCCCGAATGGGCAGACGATGCATCTGCCGGCCGATGGCCGGCCGCTGCCCGGATACAATCAGGCAGTTGCCAACCACAGGAAACGCGTCAACACCACCTTGATCCAGATCGCCAGCACGGCTGGAGAAGACGAAGACGCAGGACCCTCGATCACGTCGCGCAACGACACCACAGAGAGCAAGCTCGTGACAGCACTTCTGCCGACGCCGAAAAGCCGCGCAATGAATGCGCTCTCGTTGCAGACCGGTGCGGTCGAGCGGGATGAAAAACCATCCGCTGCGGGTCTGTCCTCTCTGTCGATTCCGATACCGGCGATGCGCCCGCCCGCCCTCGAGCACGAGGCGGACGAGGACGACAAGCTGGAGACGGCATCGATCGGCCCGATTGCAGTGCTTCCGGAGAGACCGGCGCCTGCATTGCCGGCCCAGGCACGCTTCGAACCCCTTCGTGTTGCGCACCAGGCCTCTAAACAGGGCACTGATATGATCGCCTCCCTGCCGATGACCGCTTCCTGGGAAGACGCAAATTTCCTCGGATCGACGTCCGACGCGGCGCTGATGAAATGGGCGCTGCATTCTCCGGGCGACGTGATGGAATTGAACGCGCCTCGCGTTTCTCCCCGCACGGTTCATCGTGAGGTCGATGTCGCGACCTCAGGTCAGGATATCACTCCGGTTGCCGCCACAGACCTGTTCGATGCGAGCCGGTTTGCGTCGCCCCCGGAGGGCTGACCTCAATCATCGAGGCTTGATGCGCTGCACGAAGCCGGTCAGCCGCGCGAGAACGACCACGGTGAGAACCGGTTGGCGGTCCCCGAGAAACCAGGCGTCGCCGCCCAATGCCAGAGCCCTTTCGTGGTCGAGACCAGACTGGAAGACGGCGTTATCATTCGATGCGACCATCGCGAGGCTGCGCGCCGGCAACAGCCAAGCGTCACCGCATCAGCGTTAGAATGGAGAGCCGCACTGCGGCCGACCAGTATTTTTAGAATCCCCTAAACAATTGCCGCACCTTACAGGCAGTGCCTGCGCATCGGCCCGAAAATCGAAATCGATTCTCGGGAAAAGCGATGTAGATCCAATGTGTTAAAGCGTTAACTATGCGCCTGAAAGGAGCGCAGGCGCCATAGTTTGGATAATAGAACGACGATGACGAAGGTCTCTGCGAAGGCGGAAATTAAGACCAAAGTCCGATCCACCCCGGACTTCGTGCCCATACTAAACGTTCGATCGCTGTAATAACAATAATATATTCTCAAGTAACGAGGCGAGATGATGTGAGAAACGGGTTCGGCTTCATCGGATCGCATTTATGCGACGACTTCTACTTGGAAAATGATACCCAGAAACTGGTTGTTGTTGGCAATCCTTGCACCCGACCTTTCGAAAATATAGCACACATCAAGGGTCCCGCGTTTCCACCGAGCGACATCCTTTTCGATGAGGCAACCTCAGCTCTCTGTATCGGGAACTCGTCGGAGAGGTTCTCGATACCATGCCGATTCCTTCGATCGAACTGCAGATGGTGGCAGCCGTCTGATGGAACGGATAGTCGAGATTGGCCAGGCCGTGATGATCGCGCGGCGATCATCTGTAGCATCCGGCCCGGCCGCTCGTTATCGAGCGCGCCGTCGGCAGCAACACCTTAAAGGTGCTGCATTTAACGATTAACATTAATAAGCGAGTATTTCTTAGAATTCTTCTAAGCAATTGTCACGCATTACAGGTAATGCTAATAAACAAGTAGCTTAATCTCAAGTCACGAGGCGCGAAGCAATGAAAAGCGTATTGATTTCTGGCGGGGCTGGCTTCATCGGATCCCACTTGTGTGATCGACTTTTGCTTAGGACGGATCTTCAGAAGCTGGTCGTTGTCGACAACCTCTGGACCGGGCTTTTCGAAAATATTGCGCACATCAGGGACCCCCGTTTCCACTTCGTGAAATCCGACGTCGAGACGCTACAGACCTCGGATAAATTCGACGAAATCTATCACCTTGCATCTCCCGCATCGCCGCCGTGGTACATGAAGGAGCCGAAGAGGACGATCTCCGCCAATCTTCTTGGGGCATTCCGGTTGCTCGACCTTCTGAAGAAGGGCGGACGTTTCGGTTTCACCTCTTCTTCCGAAGTCTATGGCGATCCTCTGGTGTCGCCGCAGCCGGAATCCTACAAAGGCCAGGTCGACTGCACCGGGCCGCGCTCGTCCTACGACGAGAGCAAAAGGTGCACGGAGTCGCTGCTGTTCGAGATGCAGCGTACCCAAGGGCTCGACGTCAAAGTTGTCCGCCCCTTCAACATCTATGGTCCCCGGACACGCTCCGACGATGGGCGCGCGGTCTCCAATTTCATCACCCAGGCGCTTTCGGGCCGCCCGATTACCGTGTTCGGCGACGGCCTGCAGTCACGCAGCTGGGGTTATGTCGACGACATTGTCGATGGTTTCGCGCGATATTTCTGGATCAATAAAACCGACTACAAAGGGCCTCTGAACGTCGGCAATGATCGCGAGATTTCGGTTCTCGAGGTCGCGCAATATGTCTCCAGACTCGTTGGCGGCGTGCCGATCGTCTTCGAGCCGTCACCGCCGCAGGACCCCACGAACAGGCGGCCGGACTTGACCAACGCGCACTATGTCATGCCCGAGTGGTCGTGCAAAATCACCTACGAGCAGGGCGTGGCGATGACGCTCGATTGGTTCAGGGGCCAAATGAAGGCGCACGCGGCAGAATAAACCATGATGACTTTCGAGACTCGCGTCTTGGATGCAGGTGACGTATGTTCACGGTGCGATTGAGAGAGTAATGATGCGAGAGCCAATTCCGTCCGATCTGAGGGATATAAGTTTTCCCATACCAATTCACTATCTTGATCTCGCCACCTCTCACCTTGATGCCGTTTCGCCCCCGGTCTCCGATGGGCTCGTGGTCTTTCTGTCGGATGGTCTTCCCGTAGGACAAGCCTATATCGAAAGGCCCGAGACGGCGGCGGCACTAGTCCAGCGTGTCGTGCGACCCAAGACGCTCGAGCATGCGCGTCAAGTCGCGCTAACCCCGGTGCGCAACCGCGACGTCAGCATTCTGATTTGCACAAAGGACCGGCCGGAGGAACTACGCCGGTGCCTGGCCTCGATCCCCGAACAATCGCTTGAGCCCGTCGAGATCATCGTGGTCGACAATGCCTCAACAGGCGATGCGACGCGCCGCGTCGTGGAGGAATCGGGCGCCACCTATGTCCGTGAAAATCGGGTCGGGCTGGACTATGCCCGCAATGCGGCGGTTCGGGCGGCGAAAACCGAATTCGTCGCCTTTACCGACGATGACGTCGTTCTCCACCAGCGATGGCTGGAGAACCTGATGAAGGCGTTCGATCTGCCTGAGATCGCCTGCGTGACGGGATTGGTCCTTCCCGGAGAACTCGCTACGCCGGCACAGTTCATCTTCGAAAAGCACTGGAGTTTCGGCCGGGGCTATCTGCGGCAGGATTTCAATCAGGACTTCTATCGCCGGGATACACGTTACGGCGCTCCGGTCTGGACGATCGGTGCCGGCGCAAGCCAGGCCTTCCGCCGCAAGGTCTTCGACGAGATCGGCCTGTTTGATGTCCGCCTCGACATGGGAGCGGCCGGCTGCTCGGGCGATTCCGAATATTGGAACCGGCTGCTTCATCGCGGCCATGTCTGCCGCTACGAGCCGACGGCGGTCTCCTGGCACTTTCACCGCAAGGATATGAAGGGGCTCGCCAAACAGATCCATCAATATATGAGCGGCCATGTCGCAGCCCTGCTGGTGCAGTATCAGAACACCGGACATAACGGCAATCTCAGGCGCATCCTCATCTCCTTTCCGAAATACTATGCCGGAAGGCTCCGCAAACGACTTCGCAAAGGCGCGACATCAAACGACTTCTTCCTGAAGCAGGAGATGCTCGGAAGCCTAAACGGCGCTCTCTATGTTCTGCGCCGATGGAAGATGCCTGCATGGTGAGCGCCGCGACGCCTGAGATCTCATTCCTCATCCCTGCCTATAATGCAGACGATACGCTCGGCGAATGTCTTGCCAGCCTGCAGCATCAGACCCGCTCGAACTGGCAGGCGGTCGTGGTCGATGACGGCTCGACCGACCGCAGCTGGGAGGTTCTGGAGACGATCGCAAGAGCGGACAGCCGCATTCTCCCCGCCCGTCAGCCGAATGCCGGCGCAGCCGCGGCACGAAACCATGCGGCAAGACTGGCAGCCGCGCCCCTGCTCTGCATGCTGGATGCCGACGACTGGCTGGATCCGACCTTCATCGAAAGCATGCAGCCGGTGGCAGAGGATGCATCTCCACCGGTTCTCGCCTTTTGCGCTTACCGCCGGGTGGCCCCGGACGGGCGCATGATGCCGATGGAACAGGCGCCCATCCTGACGGGCGATGCCGCCAAGCGCGAATTCTCCTCTTTTTGTGCGCTCGCCATCCACACGGTTGTCTTTCCCAAAAGCCTTTTCGAGCACCTAGGCGGCATGGATGAGACCTTGCAGACCGGCGAAGAATGGGACCTTTGGCTGCGCATGGCCTTCGCAGGCGCCGACTTTCGCCGCGTCGACAAATGCCTCGCCTTCTATCGCATGAAAGCGGGCTCGCTGTCCGGCGATCCGTTCAAACTGGTGCGCGACGCCGTTGCCGTCACCACGAAGGCCGAAGCTCTGCGCGTGCAGCATGGCCTATCGGCCGAAGGATCGCAGACTGGTTGGATGACGCCCGGCCTCAGCCAGTTGCGCATGCTCTCCTGGGCCATTTCGGCTAGGCTTAGTCCGACGACTGACGTCGCAGCCCTTGCAGCACTTGTGCCAGAAATACCGGATGCGGCGGGCAATGAGAGCTTTCTTGTCGACGTGATCATGCACGGCTTGCGGACTGGACTATTGACCGACCGGCCTGGCGATCTCATTGATGCCCTCGACAAATGGCAACCGGCTTTTCTTTCGCTCATCCGCCTGATTGAGCAGCATTCCTTCCCCGGCACCGGGCGCAAGATCATCGAGATCGCCTGTTGGCAGCTATCCGCCGCCAACCCCTTGCGATCCTTCACGCTCGGCAATATTCAGGTGGTCAGCGTCGAACTCGGCGCACTTTTCAGGGTTTCCAAGGCGGAGCCAGCCGACACGCTCATCATGCACGCCTTTTCCGGGGGACAACATGTCGGCACCTTTGTCGGGCCAATCTGGGGCGATCTTTCGATCCGGGCGCAGATCCGGCTGATCATGCATGAGATTCAGGCCGAAGAGCATCTGCAAACCCCGCCCGCCCTCGCCTATATCAGTTCCTGGACGAGGGAGGCGTTGCGCGGCTACAGAGCCTTCGGCGGACTAATCATCAAAAGCGGCCGGCGGCGAGGACGTCTCGAAAGGCTTTTGGTGCGTATCGGACGCAATGCCCTCCTCGCCGCAGCGCCCGGCGACAAACAGGACAATGACGCCCGGCTTTCCGAAATCCTGCGGCATTTCGAACATCGGCTGGCACCGCGGTTTCGAAACTCCCCCGAGCCACGGTCGGAGAAGAGAAAACAGACTGCTCCCACTCAGTCGGAAGAGGAATACTGGGAGCATATATTCGAACGCCCGGATCCGTGGAATTACATCTCGGTCTACGAGCAAGTCAAATATGCGCAGACGTTGAGCCTGATCCCGGAAGGGATCGAAAGGGCCCTCGAACTCGCCTGCGCCGAAGGAATCTTTACCGAGAAGCTGGCGCCAAAGGTCGGCCGGCTGACCGCCACCGATATTTCCCAGCGGGCGATCGACCGGGCGACCAAGCGGTGCCGCGACCATGGTAACGTCGAGCTTCGCGTTCTCGATTTCGTCAAAAGCGATGTTCCGCCCGAGCAGGATCTCGTTATCTGTTCCGAAGTCCTCTATTATATGAAGGATGAGGAGATGCTTGCGGCCGTCTGCCGGAAGATGGCCGCAGCAGTGAAGCCGGACGGCTACCTGATCACTGCCCACGCGCATATCCGCCAGGACGAACCCGGCCGAACCGGTTTCGATTGGGGCCATCCTTTCGGTGTCGAGACGATCAAACGGGTTTTTGCCGCACAGGCCGGCCTCGCCCTGGAAGAGACGATCGACACCGAGCTTTACGCCATCCACCGATTCAGGAAAGGTGCCGTGGCCGATCCCGCCCTACGGATCGAAGCGCATGGAGCCCCATTGGATGCGGATGTGGCAAAGCATATCATCTGCGGACCGGCGGGCATCGAGCGCGAGGCGGCATGGAAGACGGAGGTAACCACCTCGGTTCCCATTTTGATGTATCACAGGATCGCAGAGGATGGCCCCGCCGCACTCCGGCGCTTCTGCATGCCGCCGGAGATCTTCCGCAAGCAGATGCAGTTCCTGAGGCGACAGGGCTATTACAGCGTGACCGCGCAGAACCTGGCAAATCTTCTGCGCAGCGGCAAGCCGATCCAGGGCCGGCCGGTAATGCTGAGTTTCGACGACGCCTATCTGGATTTCCAGACGAACGCCTACTCGACCCTTGCCGAGAATGATTTCAGCGCCGACGTGTTCGTGGTGACCGATAAAGTCGGCGGTCGGTCAGATTGGGATTCCGCCCATGGAGAGCCTGCGGCGCTGATGGCATGGCCGGATATTCAGGAACTGCACAAAAAGGGCATCAGCTTCGGCTCCCACCTCGCATCCCACACGCCAGCCGGCGCGATGGACAACCAGGCCCTGCTGGCCGAGGCCACGTTATCGCGCGACGCGCTGCAGAGCCGGCTGGGCGCCCCGGTGGAATCCATCGCACTTCCCTATGGCGCGACTGACTTCAGGGTCCCGGGCATTCTGGCGCTTGCCGGCTATAGCGTCGGCTTCACGACACGGCCGGCGAAGGCCACCTTCTCCGATAATCTCTTCGCTCTGCCGCGCTTCGAGGTGCGTGGGGATCGCCCGCTAGAGGCCTTCCCCGAGCTCATCGGCCTGCCGGGAGCTTTTATCGGATGACAATATCAGGCGCAGCGTCCCCTTTGGTCACCATCGTCATACCGGCTTACAATGCCGAGAAGACGCTTGTCGAAACATTGCGAAGCGTCTCTGCCCAGTCCTACGACAAGCTCGAAATCCTGGTGGTCGACGACGGATCGCGGGACGGCACCTTCGATCTTGCGCGCGACTACAGCCTGACTGATCGCCGTGTCCGTGTTCTCCGTCAGGACAATGGCGGGGTTGCGCGGGCGCGCAACCACGGCGTCAGGAAGGCGCGCGGCCTCTACATAGCCCCTGTCGATGCCGATGATGTGTGGCATCCGAGCAAGATCGAGCTCCAACTCGAGGCGGTGCTGAAATTTCCCGATGGAAACGGGGTTGCCTATAATTGGTATGCCGCGATCGACGAAAACGGCATCATTTTCGGCCATTCACGCCCGGTCATGCATCAAGGAAATATCTTCGAGCCGCTGCTGCGGGAAAACTTCATCGGCAATGGCAGCACGCCGCTGATGCCACGGGAAGAGATCCTTCGCTGCGGCGGCTATGACGCCGACCTGCGCGACAACGGCGCCGAGGGCTGTGAGGATCTGAAACTTTATCTGGCGCTCGCCGAGACGCTGCCCTTCGCGCTGGTTCCGGATTTTCTGACCGGCTATCGTTTCACCAGGGGAAACATGTCCAGCAATGCCTATCGGATGCTGAAGTCCCACGCCCTGGTGATGGCGCCGATCATCGCCCGCTATCCACATCTTGAGCGTGACATCCGGACGGCTGAATTCAACACCGCCTCCTGGTATTTCAAAAAGGCGTTTGTCGACAACGATTATGCGCAGCTCAAAAAGCTGGCGCCGATGATGGTGAGCAAATACCCTTTACGACTGATCATCCTCGGCCTGCAGCAGGGATGGCGGCAGGCAAAGCGCCACGGCATAAGGATGGCGAGGCGCGCCCTAGGCAAGCCCCCGGCCCGGCCTAAAATCCGCTTCGCCGCGGCCATCCCGCAAGCCGGAACAGCTTTCCGCGATCGTTTCGCCGGCCTGCCGGCCAGGGAAGCGCCCAGCTCCATCGCTCAGCGGGTGGCCGACAATGAATAGGTTTCGAAAACCTGCATCCGCCAGACCGGCCACCACCTACAACCTGATCGTGGCGGCTCGGTTCCGCGAGCTTCGGCAACTCGTGCCGGCGCTGCGGCTCAAGATGACGGTGATGATCATCCTCGGAATTCTCACCGGGCTGTCGGAGATGATCGGGATAACCCTCCTGGTCAGCCTGGTCTTTCTTCTCGGGCAGCACGGCCCCGTTTCCGGGTCCTCCATTGCGTGGCTTCCAGCCTTTTTCGGCAACATCGACCTCAGTCTTTCGAAGCCGATCCTGGTCGGCATTCTCATCGGCTCCATCCTCCTGCGGATTTTTCTCGGATGCGCCAACTCGCTCATTGCGAGCGCGATCAACCACCGAATTAGCGACAGGATGCGGGAGCGTCTCTACGCCAAGGTTTTGGCCATTCCGTTTCAGCGATTTCAGGACTATGAGCGTAGCGACCTGATCAACGTCATCGCCACCGAATCCTACGCAGTGTCCTCGGCGCATGCCAGCCTGGTGCGGTTGGGCGTCAATTTCGGCACGATCGTGATCTTCGGCATCGGCATGGTGGTGATGGCCTGGCCGATCGCCTTGCTCGGGCTCGCCTTCGGCTTCATTCATAATTTCGCATTGGGTTTCTTTGCCGGCGCCTACCGGCGTCTGGGCGCCTCTGCGGTGGCTGCGGTGGAAGCTTTGACGCAGTTGAGCTGGACAACGCTGCAGACTGCGAAGGCCGTCAAAAGCTTCGGCCTCGAGAAGCGCCACCAGCAGCTCTTCGCGGCGCTTTCCAGAGACGTAGGCCAGACCTGGCGCCGATCGGACTGGATGGGGGCGACAACCTCGCTTGTGAGCGAGATACTGACCTTCGGGGTCATCCTGACGATCATTCTGTCCTCGGAATTCCTGCCGGTCGATTTCAAGGCGGCGCTCTCGGCCACAATCCTTCTCTATAGGCTTCAGCCGCATATCAAGGGGTTCGACTCCCAGATTCTCAGCCTTTACGAGATGGAAGCGTCCCTGCAAAAGGTCCTGGCGCTGCTTTCAGAGAAGGATGACATCAAGCAGACCTCGCCAGGGGAGAAGGTAAGCCGCCTGGCGGAGGCGATTGTCTTCCGCGATGTCTCCTTCACCTATGAGCACACGAACGCGCCGGCTGTTCATCGCCTCAGCTTCTCGATCCGGGCCGGCGAGACGACGGCTCTGACGGGGCCAAGCGGCTCCGGCAAGACGACAATTCTCAACATGATTCTCGATCTCAACCGACCGACACAAGGCATGATCACGGTCGACGGCAGGGACCTGGCAACCATCGACCACTCCAGCTGGCTGCAACTGCTCTCGGTGTCGGGTCAGGATGTCGAACTAATGGAAGGCACCGTCTTCGACAACATCCGGTTCCGTCGCGATATCTCGGAGGAGGACATCCGCTGGGCCGCCGATGTGGCCTGCGCCACGGAATTCATCGAAAATCTGCCGGATGGCTTCGATGAATGGCTGGGCGACGAGGCGATCCGGCTGTCGGGTGGACAAAGGCAACGCATAGGCTTGGCGCGCGCGCTCGCGGGCCGGCCTCAAATCCTGATTCTGGACGAAGCCACGAGCGCGCTCGATGAAAGTACCGAGATGCAGGTGTTTTCGGCGATGAAAGAAGATCCTGGCAGAACGCTGATCGTCGTTAGCCATCGGCCCGCTGTCGCCAGGCTGATGAAGAATCGGATCGATCTCCGCCCCCCCGCTGCCACGTCGAAGCTCGGGTGAAGGAGATGGATATGTCAACGATGTCCGGGATTCGGGTGGCCGTCGTGATCCCCGCCCACAATGCCAGAGACTACCTTGCCCAGACTCTCCAGTCCGTCATCGACCAAACCCACAAGGCACTGGAGATCGTCATCGTCGACGACGGCTCGACGGACAACACAACCTCGATCTGTCGCCATTTTGCCGCGAGTGATCCAAGGATCCGGATTGTCTCGACTGAAAACCGTGGCGTCGCCTCGGCCCGCAACACCGGGATTGAAGCATCGAAATCCGACTATATCGCCTTCCTCGATGCCGACGACCTATGGCATCCGACCTATATCGAAAGAATGCTTTCGGCTCTCCATTCCCTGCCGGAGACCTGGGGCGCGGTCTATGCCCTTCACCATTTCATCGATGCCCAGGGATATTGCACGAGATCCGGTTCGTCGCTAAGCGCCCGGGGCAACATTTTCAACCGTCATCTCGTGTTCCGCTTCGTCGGCAATGGCAGCGGCTTCATGGTTCGCCGCGCTGTCATTGACAAGATCGGCGGCTACGATTCAAGCTATGCCATGCAGGGTATTGGAGGATGCGAGGATTTCGATTTTGAACTCCGTACGGCTGAACATTTCAAGATCGAGACGGTGCCGCTTGGCCTGGTCGGTTATCGGATTCACTCCGAATCCATGTCTGCAGATAAATCACGTATGGCTCGATCGCTTCTATCTGTGAACGAGCAGTGTATCGCCCGCAATCCACAGCTTCCGACTTTTGTCGTCAATTGCGCCCGCGCGTCCGCGCATCTTTATGCATTTTCAAGATTTGCCGCTTTGAAAGATTGGCCCCGCGCCGTGACCTCGCTCAAGCACATTTACCGTCATAGCCCGATGCTTGCTTCCGACATCATATTCAAATTGATCCGTTCAAAGGCCAACAGAGCCGCACGCAGGGCCTTGTCCAAAGCCTGGCCGGTCAGGGAACAAAAGCAACAGAATTTCAGGAAATTCGAAGAGACAGACCCACTTGTCCCATTGGTTGGCGGTTGGTCACGCTTCAGGACCAAGGCATTGTTCAGGCGCTTGTCGGAGATCGATCGGTCTGGCGAATGCTCTGCGGCGACCTCGTCGCAGGAGGCTTGATGCCTGCCCGCTTCACGTCTGTCGGTAGCGCCGGCGCTGACGGCAGTTTTCGCTCGGCTGCTCAAACATCTAGAGGTTCACCAACCCATCACGTCAATCGGCGTTGCGACTATCTCGCTATTTTGTATTACGACCTTTAATATTCCAGCAGGATGGCAATTAGTAAAAAGCGAACAAGCTGTGAGAAAAACTCATAACCCCAATAATGATCTGTGACAATACCAAGTTTTACTGTAATCATACCTACGCACGTGCATACATTCCTACCGGAGGACCCGTCACCCACCCCGGCGGGTCCTCAACTTTGCTTGATGGCCCGTTGCCGCAAATGCAGTCGCTGTTATCGCTGCATCAGCCCAAATAGACCATGCTTCGGATGGCGATAGAAGTTGTTGAGATCGGCTTGATGAGAAAATCCCGCATCACCAGCAAGTGACCGTCATAGCACCGGCTATTCCTGACAATATTTGTATCTCCTGATGCTTTCGCAACTGCAATGAAACCGCAGCAGGTAGCAAGCGTCATGAAGACGATATTATTATCCGCTAGAGCTGCGCAAGTATCGTCATCGCTTTTCGAACAGGCACATCCTGTGATTATCAATTAGCATAGTTTTAGTCGTCTTATAATTGATTTAAATACAACCTCTGCCTGAAATTCATAAGTTTACCTTTTGATAAATTTTTACTTGATACATCGTTTATTGGTCGCGACTTATTCTAACCTTCATTTCGATGAACTCGGATTTACCTTTAGCGCGGGCGCGGAAAATCTATCAAAGTTACTTCCGCCTTGGGTTCTCAACCAACTCGCAACTTACGGCGTCATTGAGGAGGTTGTCACAATCGATGACCCAACGATCCGGGATGGCCATGAATCGAGAAGCTGGCGATGCAATTTCAATGCCGCGGATGACGGCACTGAAGATCGGGGTCCATAAGGTATTGTTAAGGCAGTCGATTTCATCGTTCGCCGCAGTCTCGATCAGTTCCTTCAACCGGCTGCATCAGGCTTGTCATTTCAATTCGGCATCTGGTCCTGCACCCGTAACTGAAAAGCCCGCGGCGCAAAAGTGCGCCGTCTTCGTTGGCGCGCCTCCCAATACGAAACAACTTTCATGTCTGGTGAAAGCGGTCCAGTCTCAGATCAACACGTCGGGGGCCGTAGCACGTTCTAACCTGTGTCGAAATGGTCGCACCTCGGCAGTGAATTAACCCTTCATAAAGCATTTGCTTGCTCAACTTATAATTTGTGTCATGGTCACTGTAAGTAGTGAGGGAGCCGACCTGATGAGTGATATAGCATCGCAGATTCCGGAATTTGGTTACGATGAGCGCGTGATGATCTGCCGGAAGCAGATCGAGAAGGCGGTTTATCAGTTCATTGCAAATACAAAGGTCGAGGGATGCGATCCAGCGGAAGTCGCAATGGCCATCGCCGACATCGCCGACGACTACATTCTGCTGCTGGCCCAGAAGCGTAACCTGACCCATTAAGATGAAGGGTCGGCCGCCAATCGGCTGGTCGTGCAGAAGACATTGAGTCGAAATCGCGCCGCCTCCCTGCCCGGAGGCAACGTCAACGGGATCGTTTACCACTCGCTTCGAAGCCGTCCATGGGATGGAATGTCGAATAGCTCCAGAAAAACTCCAACCGCCGAGCCAGGCAACGAGCCGGGCTTCGCTAAAGCGCGTCGCAATCTTTCAGAGTCGCCCCGGCGCTTTAGGTCTTTGTTTTTGCGCATGTCGTTGTCGCAAAACCGCTGCACACTTTTGCTTTAGCCTACAAATTGACGCCAGGCCGAGAGTGAAACGCCGAGAGCATCGGTACACACACCGGGCTTGCGTTTCAGCCGTTGTCTCCCGACGATTGAAACAAACGGCCCCGGTTCGATTGGCGACTGCTCGGTTGCGCGCAAGCGCATGCAATAACCCCGAAAATCGAAGTTGATTTTCGGGGTTATGCGCGGGTTTGAAACGCTGGAGTGTCCCGGCGCGTGCGATCGGACGCGCCGTACTAATGACTTCTCACACTCACTTGCGGCACCGGAGAACTCAATTCGCCCAGTTCCCTGGTCAAACCCTCCCCCACTTCCTGCTTCACGGCCTCAAGCGCAAGGTCGAGACAATTCGTCGCGAACTGCAGTTTGACATCCTGAGCGACCTGTCGCGCATAGGCGATCATCCGCGCCAACGCGACGAGCTCTTCCAGACCGTCTTCCGCCCCTTGGTCTGCTTCTATCTTGACAACCGATGTCACGCCCATGCCCCATTTCTCCAATGAATTGAAGGAATGATACGCGTGTGGAGGTGATCCAGCCCGTGAAAAAAGCGTGACACAACCCTCGGTGAAAATTGCCGGATTCGATTCACAATGCAGGGCGCGTCCGGAACGGGGTGTCGTGCAGTTTCCAGGGCAGATCCCCGTTCGAGCGAATGTCGCGGACTTCCTGTACGGCTTTCAATAACTCCAAGGCATCGATGCGTTTTTGATCGACGGCATTCGACAGAAGTGCCGCCAGCAAGTCCGCACGATCCGGCTCGGCCAGCCCTGCACATTGCTCGACGACCGCCCGCCACGTTCGCTTCTTGAAGAATATTGCGCCTGCGGCATCTTCGAGTTGTTGGCGCAACCGACTTTCCAGCAGTCCGCGATCCTCCATCGCATCGAGCGTAGCGCTGACATTGACGAGCGGTACCGTCAGCGGCTTGCTGCCCAGCGCGCTCGGCGCGTGCGTGAGCGCGACGGCAGCATCGTCGACCAGCCGGCCGGTGCGATAGTCTTCGAAAATGCGGCCGATCCCGATCATGCCGAACGGATGGCATTCGGCAGCGCGCAACGCGCCCATGCTTGCCGCCCCGAAAACCGCGACACCCAACGACAGGGCATGGAGAATTTCCTTGTGCCAGACCGGTGCGGCATATTCGAAGCCGCCGTCGATCAGGCCGATGACATTCGCACCTTGCTCCACCGCACGCAGGACATCGCCTTGCGTGGCAGGCGGCAACACGCGTATCCCCTCGCCGGCAAGCGACGCCGCGTCGGGAAGACTGGGACCTGCGAAAATGAGCTTCAAAATCCTATTGCCCTGGCAAGCGCCCGCGTTCCAAACCGCCGGGCGCGCTCCCCCTCCGGATTTTCGAGTTCGGGAATGACAATCTTGACAACACTAAACGGAAGCGTGTCCTGGCTGAGGCGCACGGCGATCACCGAAACGATCCCCCTGTTTCTGAGCGCGTCGAGCACCTGCTGCAGCAACTGCGCCAGATCCTGTTGCCGATGTCCGACCACCCCGTCACTGCCGATAGTCGCGGCGGGCGGCGCGACAACGGCATCGAAGGCCTGCCGCATCAGCGGCGGCAGGCATCGCGAGAAAGTTGCGGGAGAAATATCGTCTCTGGCTCCGCTGATATAGGTCAGCCGGGATTGCACAGCTTCCGTCACCGCCCGAATGGCCGCGCGGACGGGAGACGGATGAGCCCCGGTACCGCCGGTCACCTCGACGAGGCGAATGTCCCCAAGCCTAATATCCCCGGCGCCGTGAAGATCCGGGGGGCCCAGAAGGAGATCCCCGGGACCCAGCATGGCGGTGAAACAAGGGATCCCGATGTCGCTGGTGATATCGAAGAGCCTGAGCGCCAATCCCGCTGTTTCGATCTTGTCGATCAACCCGGTGAGGGCGCCGTCCTCAAAGCCGCGGGGATCGATGCAGCCAGCATAACGATCGGCTTCGCCGCCGACCTGCCACAACACATGGGCGTCACGCTCGATACGCTCTAGGACGCCGTGAAAGATCGCCTCCTCGACATTATTTCCCGAGGCCAGGCCATCCGACGACATCCAGTATCGCGCGTCCCGTGTGCGGTCGAGCACCACCGCTTCAAAGGGGATATAGACCTCTTCGCCGGTGAGGATATTGACGCCGGCAACCCATTCCGTCTCCTCGTCCGGTCCGAGATCGGGTTTATGGACAGCGGTCAGGCAGTTCAGCGTGTCGGTCGTGTGCCCCATCGCCTGCAGACAGGAAGAGGTGCCATGGACGACATTGACGGAGGGTTCGCCGGCGACCGCCCGTTCGAGAGCTTCCATGACGGTGGATACTTTGGCATCGAGATCGGTCAGGCCCTTTCCCTGGGCAATCACGATCGAGCGGGAATTCGGGGCGTATGCGCACCAGACGGGGATTCCGATATCGTCCAGTCCGGTATGTCGCGCAACCCTGGTAATGCCGAACCCGGCCAAAAGAGGCTCGACGCGGGAAAGGGTTTCCCGCGGCGACATGACTCTGTCGGAATATATGGACCGGTGCGTCAGAATGCCGGCTCAGCCGTCGACGTGACCGGAAAGGGCAACCTGCGCCGAGGAAACCGCGACGGCGAGGTCGACGCCCTTCACGAATGTGCCGCCGGCCTTGCGCAAGCCGTTTACAGTCGCCAATTCCCCCGTCGGATTGAGAGGTTTGACCGTACCCGCGTCGAGATCGGCAAGCCAGAGACCCGCTTCACCGGGTATACCTATAATGACAGCTTTCGCCATGTAATGCCCCTCAGCTATTGTTAAAAACCGGCCTTCAGCAGGCCCTCCCGATAAAGCTCTTTTTGCCAATCTTCCTTGAAGGGAACGACGGCGAGCCACTTCTCGACGTCGAAGACCGGGTTGATGCTTTCGGCCCGTTGCCGATGGAACAGCGCCCGTTTTCGATCGCCGATCATTGCGCAACTGGCCGCGGCGATGCGATGGGCCGGCGCCTTGTCTTTCATCGCCTCGACATAGGCGATGGCCTCCTCGTACTGTTCCAGGAAGAAGCTCGCTCCCGCAGCGCACCAGAGATAGGCGTCAGGCGCGATCGGATTGAGCGAAATCGCTCTCTTGATCTTGGCGAGCGCGTCGCCGGGGCGGGATGCATGCACGAGCGTGTCTGCATGGCTGTAGATGACATCGGCAAAATGCGGGCTGAGTTGTTCCGCCAGATCAAGTGCGGCGACACTGGCATCGACATCGCCGAGATAGAGTTTGGCGACGCCAAGCTCGCGATGGCCCGCCGCCGATGCCGGATCCCGCTCGATGGCCCGAAGCGCGTTCTGCTCCGCCAGATGCAGCAGCTCATTGTTTCCCTGCGCCCTCACGAGCCACTCGCTGGTGAAGGTTCTCGCCAGCCCGTTAAATGACGGAGAGAAATCCGCCTTATGCGACAGCGACTGCTTGAAAGCTTTTCGGGCCCGGCGGATATGCGGCAATGTCAACTTGCCCATCAGGCTCGAGCCGACCAGATAGGCGTGATAGGCCTGAGGATTGGCTTCGAAGCCTAAGCGCTCTTCCTCGTTTTCATCCAGCTCGCGGGCCACCGACATGGTCAATTGCTGCGCGATCAGCCGTCTCTGACGCGGCAATATATCGGGCGTCATCACAAAGCGATTGGCCCAGATAATCTCGTCCGTGGGAAAATAAACCAGTTGGGCGAATAATCCCTCTTCGGAAAGCCGTGTATCCAGAAGATAGGCGATCGAGTGACGAGCGACCACGGCAGCCTTCTCGGAGTCGCGGCGGATCTGGCCGGCCGTATGGGGTGCTACGATGGAAATGTTTCTGAGCGCGCAGAGTTCGATGGTGACGTCTTCGATCAAGGCGTTGGCAAGCGCAAGCCCGGCATCGGCATGTTTCGATGTCGGGGGAAGCAGCACCAGCCGAGGCAGGATCAGCGGCGCCTGCGATACGCGTTCGATGTCAGCAGTTGTCTCACCGCCGGCCTCGGAACGGTTCACCCGCACCCTGGCATGGCCGTCGTCGTTCGGCAATCTCTCGCTGAGGGACGAGCCGCCGGATAGCCGGTGCAGCAGGACTCTGACCTGCTCGTCATTCGGATCCCGTTCGAGGATCTGCAGGGCGGCGCCGGAAATGGAGCGCGCAGCGCCGGGCTCTTGCGCATCCGGCAACGCATCCAGCAATGCCTGCCGCAATTGCAGCGCCTGAGCGTCCCGTTGCGCCCTGATCCAGGCGTCTATCAGCTTTGTCGCTGGCTTGATGTTTCCGATGAACCCACGCTGGGTCAGTTCGGCGATCGCGTTTAGCCGCTCCAGCGGCGAACCGCCGGCGCGAAAAATGTCCAGATCGCTGGAAACTGCCTGCATGTTGAGACGAACGGTGGTGACGGTGAAATCGAAGGGTATTTCGGCGCGTCCACCGTCTGTCTCGCGGATGCGGGAAAGCAGCTTGCGCAGATTGAGCCGCGCCAGCTCGGGTTCAACGTCATTCCATAGAAACTGAGCCAATTCATAACGGCTGAGTTCATGGCTCGCGCCGGCATAGAGATGGGCCATCATCAACAGGCCCTTGATCGGATAGCGAACCGGGTCGCCATTCGTCTCGATCAACCGCAGATCGCCGAATGTCTGCAGATGAAGCACGATCCGTCCTCAGCTGTTCACAACCGAATCTTGCAACTCACTGTCACTGTCAGGCAATCCCGCGACTGCCAGGCTTTTGGCCAACGCCACCAGCTTTTGCCTGATATTCGGGTCCTCGATGGCGATGAATGCCTTGTTGAGCGCCAGCCCCTCCTTCGAGGACAAAAAGCTGTTCAATTCATTCGTCGCGGCATCGATCGGCCCGGAGCCGCCGTTCTCGAAGAAAAAGCCGACGGGCACGCGAAGAATCTCGGATATGCGCTGAAGACGGCTGGCGCCTATTCTATTCGTTCCCTTTTCGTATTTTTGGATCTGCTGGAAGGTAATGCCCAGAAGTTCGGCCAAGCCGTTCTGGGTCATCCCGAGCGTCTTTCGTCGAACTCTCACGCGGTTGCCAACATAGACGTCAATCGAATTCGGCGATTTAGCCTTCATGTGAATAAGTCTCCCGCTTTATCAGCACGCCCGGCTGTATAATGGAGAGTTTAAGCAAGAATGCAACTAAAAGTAAATATTTCGTAAGGATTTTTTTCAGCAGCGCACACAGTAAAAAACAACCTGTGGATTATCGCAGCGGCGCCATTTGGCGCGGGTGGAGCCGCGCTCATTGCGCACTTCGCAGCGGACGAATGCTATCCGAAATCGTTACCGCTCCGACATCCTCTCTGGGAGGTTTTTGCGCAACGGCGATCATCGACTTGGCGAAAACAGGAATCCTTCCAACATAGTCAAAACGAACATTGTCGAATCCGGCATCGAGCAGCAGCGTACTCAGCATGTTTTTCGACCAGAACTTGATATGCCCATGCTCCTTCAACGGCATGAAATGGTCGTCCATTTTCCTTTATGTTCAATAATTACTGGAGCCACCCTAGAAAATTGATCGCCCTCCCAGTTGGAACGAAAACAACATTTGGGAATCAGGAGGAAGCGAATGTAAAAATGGTCAATTCATAGGCCAATTAGCGAGTTCATCGCTGTTTGCCACTGCGATTGTCCGTAGTTACATTAGAGATTCCCGATTGAAATAGCGTTACGGCGCCTCCGCCGAAATCTGTAGCGCCGCTTTCCGATGACGAGGCATGAAGATGCCCAATTGCCGACAAGAAGCCAAAGATATTTAGCGGATAAATGTATACTGGTGGATTTAGACAGCCCGATCGAAACCCCTTCTCACGCGCCGGAGAAGACAAGCTTGCCCGATAATTCGTCGTCCGCATATGCGAAACAGCCGGTGGGGAAACCGCGGGTTCCCGTGGTCTTCTGGTTGCTGCTGACGATTTCCCTCTCGCTGATCATGGGAACGGTGCTGCTTTCCAACAACATGAAACACTTAAAGACGGTCAGCCATTATTTTGGCTTCGATCTCTTTCCCCAGGAGGTCAGACCGCCTCCCCCCAAGGCCCTTCCACGCCCGACACCACCGGCCACCTTCACGCTTCCATTCCATATCATCGAACCGCCGCTTGTACAGACCGCGTCGACTTTCCTGCGAACATGGCGGATATCCGGCGCCGCAATGTGTGCGGCGCTGCGCAATGCCGGCATCGAAACCAGCGATTGGGCGGCGGCGAGTTTCAACGCCGATACATTTGAATGCTTTTTCGAGCAGAGCGGCAAGCGGGTGAAGGATCAGCTCCCGAACTCCATCTTCGTCATCGTTCGCGGCGACGCCGCCGGCACGATCAACAATATGCGCGTGAAAATCATCAATCCCGAGACCGATGAAAATGGCCAGCTCGATCCCGGCATTCTGCGAATTTTCGAAATCATGCTGCGGCAACCGCAATGGCTCGATTTTCATGAGACCCTCAACGCGATCAAGAATCTGAAGGACATCAAGGAAGACGGCTTCGGAGCCAGTATCGGCTTCACCCGCGAGGTACTCAATCCCGGGAATTACAACTTCACGCTCTCGCTGGATGCGACTTCAGGACCTCAGAAAAGAACCAGAAGTTATTTTTCCGGCAGAAGATGGCTGCCGTTGCCGGACCCCGCAGTCGAGATCGACAGCGCGCAACCGGAATCAGTCTCCAAGCCGCCCCATACCGAAGCGCCGGCTGAAAGTCAGGAACATCGGCATTAGGTCTTAGGCTTCATGCCACGCACGGACTGATCACGCCATGTGACTTGCATCGTCGTGATGTCTGGCCAGAATCTTGTAGAGCTCTTTCAAACTGTCCGCACTCGGCCGTTCGGTGCTGTCGCCACCCGCCAGACGCCAGACACGTTCGACGTTGAGGTCCTGCGTGACTTGCGCAAGGTCTTCGTTCAGCGAGCGAATGACGATCTCCGATCGGCGCAACCGCCACGACATTCTGACGAGCGCTGCGAACGGGAGGAAAATGATACCGATAATGCCGAGAACAAGGACTGCGAACTGCCAGTCATCGAGAAGAGACAGACCGTTTCGAACGGTCGCCATAAAAAAAACGGCATTTTGAAATGCCATATGAAAATAGCTCATCAGATAGCTGGACCAATCTTCCATCACGAGCGCCCTCCCCGAGCGGTTTATATCTTGGGATATGCTGAAAAGTCTAGCAGGCACTAACAATATCCCCTGCGGGGAAAGTATATTTGAGGTTGCATTACTCTACTGAATTGGACGTGAATCCCGTGATGGATCGGTGCCGACGAGCCCGGCCCTTTCAGATTCCACCCGCGGACATGAAAAAAGCCAACAGTGAGAGATAGAATGAAGAGAAGACGTTTCCTCGCCTCGGTTCCACTCGCTTTGTTGTATGTCCGCACGGGCCAGGCCCTTGCACAGGTGCCTCCGGCCAAAGGGCTGCGCGCCCTTGCCGACAGCAAGGCGTTCCGATTCGGATCGGCAATCGACCTGCAGAACATCAACGATCCAATCGCTTCCGAGATCTACATCGACAACGTCAATTCGATAACGCCGCGAAACGAGCTGAAGTGGAATGCGACGGAAAAGCGACCGGGCGTTTTCAGCTTCGGCAGCGCCGACCGGATGGTTGCATTTGCGCGAAAAAACAACATGAGGGTTTATGGCCATACGCTGATCTGGTATCGCGTCCCGGAGTGGGTGTCAGATATCACCGACGCGAAGGCCATTCAGGCGACGATGAACCGTCATATAAAACAGGTTGTCACTCGCTATAAGAACTCGATCGACGCTTGGGATGTGGTGAACGAGCCGTTGGAATATGATGCGCCGGATCTGCGGGATTGTGTTTTCCGCCGCCTTCTTGGCGACGATTATATCCGTATGAGTTTCGACATGGCACATCAGGCCAATCCCGGTGCGACGCTGGTGCTCAACGAAACGCATCTGGAGAAAAAATCCGACGTGTTCGAACAGAAGCGCGCGCGCATCCTGAAAATCGTCGAGCATCTCGTCGCCAAAAAAACGCCGATCAATGCGGTGGGGCTGCAGGCGCATTTCCGCCCCGGCCTCGACCGGATCGATCCGGAAGGAATGGGGCGCTTCTGCGCGGCGCTGAAGGACATGGGTGTCGGCGTTTTCATTACCGAACTGGATGCGTCCTGCCACTTCCTGAACCGCGACAAAGCCTTCACGCCGGCATCCTACGCCGATATTTTCAGTGACGTGATCACTGTCGCGGCCGAACATGGCGACTTGAAAGGCGTGACAGTATGGGGCATGTCGGAAAAATACGGCGCGCCCGATGAGAAAGCGACCGATCCCGCTGCGGCTTGCACGAAGCGCGTTAATCTCTACGACGACAATAATGCGCCAAGAAGTGCAGTTGATGGGATCCGGCGGGCAATAGAGGCGATGTGATGCACAAGACAACGGAGACGCGAACAGATTCATGAAAAAAGCCGTTATTTATGTGGAAAAATTTTTGCCTGCCAGCCAGGCATTTGTTCTCAACCAGGCGGTAGCGTTTCGTTCTTTCGAAGCTGAAATTCTTGCCGGCTCGCGAATTTCTTCGGCCCATACAAAAAAATCCACTGTTCCGGTTCATGACATCCGTCGGTCGCCTGTTGCACGGGCCGGTGAACTGCTGCTGAAAATCCCGCAGATCGGCCTTCCCTTCCTCTTTCCCGCGATCGGCAAAGCCGATCTCATTCACGCCCATTTTGGCAAGAACGGGTATGTCATCGGCCCCTTGGCACGCGCCGCCGGCAAACCGCTCGTCACGACGTTCCACGGCTTCGACGCCACCTATGGCGGCGATCCCAAAAAGCCGGGCGGCTTCAATCAGGTGCGCTTCTTCGCCAAAGGCCGGAGCGAAATGGCCGGCTGGAACAGCTGGAATATCGCCGTTTCCGATTTCATCCGTGACCGGCTGCTGGCGCTCGGCTTTCGCGCCGACCGGGTCTTTCGCCATCATATCGGCATCGATCTCGATCTCTTCAAAATGGAACCCCGTCCCCGAAAAAAAGGATTGGTGGTTTCAATTGCCCGCTTCGTCGACTACAAGGGCCATCGTTTCATGATCGATGCGCTAGCGCGCGTGGCGGCTGCCGGCACTCCGGTCGAATTCGTCATGGTCGGCCAGGGTCCCTTGAAGGAGGAAATCGAAGCACTGGCACGTCGTTCCTTGCCAAGCGTTACGATCCATGAAAATCTGTCGCAGACGGAGATAAGGGATCTGCTCGCCAGTGCTGAGCTTTATCTCCACGGAAGCGTGACCCTCGATAATGGTCATGCCGAAGCTTTCGGCCTCGCCAATCTCGAGGCGGAAGCCGTCGGAACTCCGGTTGTCGCATTTCGCTCGGGAGGCGTGGGCGAAGCGATCGAAGAGGGGAAAACTGGTTATCTCGTGGAGGAGCGGGATGTCGCGGGAATGGCGGAGGCGGTCGGAAGGCTGCTCAACGACCAGGCCCTGTGGACAGCCTTTAGCGCGCGGGCACCGCTTCTGGTGGCCGAGCGTTTCGACTTACGTCGCCAAACGGGGATGCTCGAGGACTATTACAGTTCCGTGCTAGACGAATTTTCCAGCCGGGGTCGGACTTGATGGTGCAGACAGGAAAAAAGCCGAAGTGGGGACTGAACGTATTTCGGCCGCTTCGGAACGGATTTGTGAGGGCCAAATGGCTCTACTATACGAAGTTCTGGGGAATGGACATCGATCCGACGGCGAGCTTTTCCTTGAGCGTGCGTTTCGACAAGACCAACCCGAAGGGATTGCATATTGGCGCGGAAACTTACGTCGCCTTTGAGGCTGCGATTCTGACCCACGACCTCACACGCGGGCTCTATCTTCACACAAGGATCGGCAAACGCTGTTTCATCGGCGCCCGCAGCATCATTTTGCCCGGCGTCGAAATCGGTGACGAATGCGTCATCGGCTCGGGTTCGGTGGTGACCAAGAGCGTGCCGCCACGCTCGCTCGTGGCGGGCAATCCGGCAAAGATAATCCGCAGCGACATCAAGATCATTTCGCGTTACGGACGCATGGCCCGCGAAGACGAAACGGTCTCGCAGATCGTGACGCACTTGCCGACTGGAGAAGCACGATGAAGATGTTTGCCTACCGGGGGAAACACGAGAATTTTGGCGACGAACTGAATCATTGGCTTTGGGAGCGTCTGCTGCCCGGCTTCTTCGACGACGACGAAAGCCAGCTCTTTCTCGGCATCGGCTCGATTCTCTACGACAATTTCGACCCGAACATGCAGAAGATCGTCTTCGGCTCGGGTTATGGCGGCTACACCAACCCGCCGAAAGTCGACGGCAACTGGACCTTCTATTTCGTGCGCGGAAAGAAGACCGCCGAGGTGCTCGGCATCGATCCGAGCTACGCCATCGGCGATTCGGGCATCCTCACGCGCAGTTGCTGGGATGCAAAAAGCATCGAGAAGCGTTATCCCGTCTCCTTCATGCCGCACTATGAAAGCGCCATGTACGGCAGCTGGGATAAAGTCTGCGATCTCGCCGGCATTCACTATATCGATCCCCGCTGGTCGGTGGAAAAGGTTCTGACCGAAATCAGCGCATCGCATAAGGTCGTCTCCGAGGCGATGCATGGCTGCATTATATCAGATGCGCTGCGCGTTCCCTGGCGGGCGATCCGGCCGATCGCGCCGGGCAATCGGGCTAAGTGGTATGATTGGGCGAGTGCGCTCGATCTGGAGATCGATTTCGATCCGATCGGCCCGTCCAACCTCGTTGAAGCAGGCGCGTCGCTGGTGCGAAAAAACACCTACCTGTTGAAGAACATAACGTTCCGTCACCGCCGCATCCGGCAACTGACCGGCAACTATGTCTTCGGCTCGACCATCAAGACGCTGCAGCGGGTGGCTGAAAAGCCGGGACAGCTCAGCACCGACGAGGCTATCGTAAGAGCGCACGAGAAAATGCTGGTCGAGCTGAGCCGGCTGAAGCAAGATTTTTCCACGAAAACGGCAGGCGCCCTTTAATGTCGCAGACCCCGTGACGAGGCAACAAGGCATGATGCTTTCCAACTCCATCGACACCCTTTGCTCCTGCCAGAGGGAGAAGCATTCGGGATGGGCGCGCAACCCGCTTGGATGGTCGATGTCGTCGACCTCAGGAGCCGTTCGCCCATGAGCAGTGTTACAGATCGACTGATTCAGGGCAGCATATGGCTGAGTCTGTCCCGAGCCATCGTCAACGGGCTTTCAGCACTCAGCACCTTTGTGCTCGCCTGGTATCTCGTGCCGGCTGATTTTGGTCTCGTCGCCATTGCAACGACGATCCAGATCATCTTGAGTTCGGTGACCGAACTCTCGCTCAATCAGGCACTTATTCGCCACGAGTCGCCCAGCGAAACTCACTTCAGCGCGGTCTGGACCTTGAACGTGACGAGAAGCGCGGTATTGGCACTGTTGTTTGCCGCCGCGTCCTATCCGATCGCCGAATTCTATAACGAGCCTCGGCTGACGAGCGTCATGCTTGCCTTGAGTTTCAGCCTGCTCTTGAGCGGTCTGGCCAATCCGCGACGTGTCATGCTCCAGCGCGATCTGATCTTCTGGCAGGAGTTCGTACTCAACGTTTCGCAAAAGCTAGTCGGCTTCGTGGTGACGGTGGCAATTGCCGCGATCTACCAGAGCTATTGGGCTCTCGTTATAGGCACCCTCGCCTATCAAGTGACCAATATCATCGTTTCCTACACCGTTCTGCCGTTCTGGCCGCGAATAACCTTCCGGCATGCACGTGAACTGTTTTCCTTCTCGCTCTGGCTAACGGCAGGGCAGATTGTCAACACGCTGAACTGGCGGATCGAATATCTGCTGATCGGCAAGATGCTGGGCGCCACGCAGCTTGGCCATTATACTGTCGGCAACACGCTTTCGACGCTGCCGACGCGCGAGGCCACAGCGCCGTTGAACCAGACGATTTATCCGGGCTTTTCCAAAGTCCGCAACGACCCGGTCCGGCTGATCGCGGCCTATCAGCGCGCACAGGCGCTCCTGGCGGCGGTGGCGCTTCCGGCGGGAATCGGCATGGCTGTTGTGGCTGATCCGATGATGCGGCTTGCCTTGGGAGAGAAGTGGGTTCCTGCGATCTTCATCGTGCAGGCGCTCGCATCGGTCTTTGCCCTGCAGACGCTGGGTTCGCTTGTCCAGCCGCTGGGTATGGCAAAAGGTCATACCAAGATGCTGTTTATCCGCGACTCGCAGATGCTGGTGGTTCGCGTTCCCATCATCATCGCTGGTCTCATGATGGCCGGGCTTCCGGGCGTCGTTTATGCACGTGTGTTGACGGGCCTGATTTCCACCGTGGTCAACATGCTTCTCGTCAAGCGCTTGATCAACCTGCCATTCTTCCAGCAGCTCGCGGCCAACTTCCGCGCGCTTGCCAGCGTCGCCTTGATGGCCGCCGGCGTCTGGGGATTGTCGAATATTCTCAGCATGCCCACCGACAAGCTGCACTTAGCCCTTCATCTCGCCGTTCTGGTTATCACCGGCGGCATCATCTATGTCGGATCGAGCTTTGTTCTTTGGCTTGCGATGAAGAAGCCGGACGGCCCGGAAACCGAAGTTCACCGCATTATTGTCAAGTTCCTGTCAAAAGCAAAACGTATTGCCGTACCCAAGTCGGCCTGAAGCTAAACGAACATCAACAAGAGAGGCAGAATGACCAGCCAATCCAGATCGGAGCTGATCGCAAAACTTAATGGCATGATCCATGATTGCCTGAAGGACTATGTCTCGCGCGACGAACCGCTTGCGATTCTCGACTTTCCCGACATCCGCAATTGCGGCGACTCGGCAATTTGGTTGGGGGAGATGGCTTATCTCAAGGATCGCTTCGGCAAGCGCCCGGACTATGTTTCCAGGCTGTACGACTTCTCCGCCGACGAACTGAACCGGCGGGTACCGACCGGCCCGATCTTCATTCACGGCGGCGGCAATTTCGGCGATATCTGGGTTGCCCACCAGGATTTCCGTGAAGCCATCATGGAGCGTTTCCCGGATCGGCAGATCATCCAGTTCCCGCAGTCGATCCACTACAGTTCGCCTGAGCGCATCGAGCAATCCAAACGGGCAATCGGGCGCCACAAGAATTTCGTGCTGCTCGTGCGCGATGAAGAATCGAAGGAGTTTTCCGAGAAGCACTTCGACTGCACCGTACGACTATGCCCCGATATGGCTTTTGCCATCGGCCCGCTTCCGGAAAGGGCGACACAGATTCCCGTCCTCGCCATGTTGCGCGAGGACGCGGAACGGGTTGGCGGCACCGATCGCAAGATTCCTTCCGATATTCCTGTGGAAGACTGGATTACCGAGTCGAAACGGAAGGTGGATATCGCCAAGAAGTTGGGGGTAGCTTCGGCTTATCTCGCGTTGAAGCCGAGCGAAGTTGCCTTGCGCAGGCTGGACGCTGCGGCACACAACCGCTTCGAGCGCGGCATCAGCCAGATTTCGCGTGCCCGCGCAATCGTGACCGATCGCCTACACGTCCATATCTGCTCGCTGCTGCTCGGCCGCCCGCATGCCGTACTGGACAACAGCTATGGAAAGATCCGCCGCTTCATGAATGCATTCTCCGGCGGAACCGACCTTTCATATAAAGCAACCTCGCTCGAGGACGGAATCGAGTGGGCGCGTGGTCAGGCGGCCAAGGGGCGTGTCGATCAAAAAGAAGCTGTGAGCTTGCGGGCTTAAGGGGGTCCTTCGATGCCACTTGTCACCTTCATTATCCCGGTCCGACATCAGGACAATGCCCGCGACTGGAACAGGCTGAAGGCAAATCTGACCCAGACCGTGGCCTCTATTTCCAACCAGACCAATGGGGACTGGCGCGGAATCATCGTCGCAAACGAAGGGGCCGACCTGCCCGACTTGCCGGAGAAATTCTCCGCCGTGCGTGTCACCTTTCCGCCCAACGACCTGCATGAGCTCGGGAAGGGCAGCAAGGAAGACTTCCTTGATGCCTTCCGGGCAGACAAAGGCCGTCGCGTTCTGAGTGGCATGCTGAACGCCACCGACAGTCGCTTCTTCATGATTGTCGATGACGACGATTTCGTCAGTTCGCGAATCGTTCAACACGTGTCCGAAAATCCTGACGCCAACGGATGGACGATCGACCATGGTTATATCTGGGACGATGGCGGCAACTTCCTGTTTGGCCACGACGATTTCAGCCATCTCTGCGGCACCTCATTGATCATTCGTGCCGATCTCTACGAACTGCCGCAACGCTTTGAGGATGCTTCGCTCGACTGGATCAAGTCGATGCTGGGCAGCCATGTCCGCATAGCGGATATTCTTGCGCAACGGGGAGCGCCGCTCACGAAGCTTCCCTTTCGCGGGGCGGTCTATCGGGTCGCCCACGGGGGATCGCATAGTCAGGCACCGAGCCTGCTGCGACAGTATTTCCTGAACCGCGGCGTACTCACCAAACCGCGGCGGTGGTTGCGCAATCTTCGTAAGCTGAGGATGGTCGGCGAGGGTCACAGGCGCGAGTTTTTCGGTAAGACGCGGTCGAACTCCGCGTAAGCGCCGATCCCATTCGAAC
Organism: Rhizobium sp. BT-226; assembly: GCF_025847085.2. NCBI lineage: Bacteria > Pseudomonadati > Pseudomonadota > Alphaproteobacteria > Hyphomicrobiales > Rhizobiaceae > Rhizobium > Rhizobium sp. BT-226. The sequence goes on from NZ_JAOYTI010000001.1 coordinate 1,766,077, forward strand.
ATCGCACAGGCAGTCAAAATATGAAACGTTTCTCTTTCGACTTCACCAAGAGGGTTGATAACTGATGTCGGATCTATTGGTCAGCGTGCTCTTTTCATCCTACAATGGCGCCAGCCGCCGGCTGCGCCATACTTTAGATTCCTTGGTGCGCCAGGAGCTTCCCCATGATCGGTGGGAACTGATAGCCGTCGACAACAATAGCAATGACGGCACGTTTGATCTTTTGGAAACCTATAGCGACAAGCTTCCCATCACCATCCTGCAACAGCGCAAGCCGGGAAAGTCCGGCGCGCTGAATATGGCCTTGGATCGGGTGAAGGGGGATCTCGTCGTCTTTACGGACGACGATGTTCGTGCCGAACCGAACTGGCTGAAAGCGATCGTCGACTGCGCCGGAACCCATCCGAGTTATGGCGTCTTCGGCGGCAGAATCGTCCCTGAATGGGAGAAAGAACCAAAAGACAGGTTTATCGAATGGATTCCGATGGGATCCACCTTTGCGATAGTCGATGACACCCAAAGCGGACCGTGCGACCCGACGAAAGTCTGGGGCCCGAATACGATCGTCCGGCGAGAGCTGCTCGGAACAAGCGTGCGCTACCGCGAAGATATCGGTCCTCTTCCCGGAAAGATTTTTGCCATGGGTGAAGATGCGGAAATCATCATTCGCCTGGCGGCCAATGGCGCCAAGTCCTATCGATGCGCCGAGGCCGTGGTCCATCATTGGATTCCGGCATCGAGCGTGACGGAGGATTGGGTGCAGAAAAGAGGCGAGCGGCTTGGCTACGGCATGCCGGCGCTCTTTCCCGACGAGGTGCCTGGGGGGGTGAGGTTAAGCGGAGTTCCGCTTCCGACCTGGATCGAGAGCGCACAATGGGCCTTCCGGGCAGCAATGCTTTATCTCCTGCCGCGATCGAAGAAACGTTTCTGGGCGATCTGGAAATATTATTACATGCGTGGCTATCGCGCCGGAATTCGCCGATACGTTTCTCAGACGATGACGCAGTAATCGATTGCATAGGAGGCAGTAATTTGAAACTCTCGGTACTCATCAAAAATTTATGGCAGTATTTGCGCCCACGCATCGACAGCGTTCTATCGCAGGTCCAAGACATCGGTAAAGGCGTGACCCGAATCGCACAGGGAAGCGACCCGGCCGAAATGAGGTCCGGAGCATCACATGAGCAAAGTCAAGGTTACAATACTGTTCTCAACTTATAACGGCGAGAAGACTCTGCCAACGATGCTTGACGCACTGTGCGCTTCAACCCTACCGAAGGAAGAATGGAAAATCGTTGCGGTCGACAACAACAGCAGCGACGACACTGCAGCAGTCTTGAATTCTTATAAGGAGCGGCTTCCGCTGGAACTTTATTTTGAGCCAAAACAAGGTAAGCAGTACGCATTGACTTTGGGCTTCCGCCATCTGGAGGGCGAACTCGTCATTTTAACCGATGACGACGTCATTCCCGCTCCGGATTGGATCGAGCAGTTTCTCACCTTGGCAGATGAGCAGCCACAGTTTGCCATATTCGGCGGCTTAATCACGCCCGAATGGGAGGAAAGGCCTGCACCGTGGTTAGTCAAGCATGGGCATCTGGGGATTCTTTATGCGCTAAATGGCGGTCTACCCGAGGGGCCGATTTCAGCGGCATTGATATCGGGGCCGAATTCGGCCTTCCGTCGTTCCATTTTAGGATCCAGCTATATCGTTCACGACGGCCTCGGCCCCGATGCCACTGTCGCTCAGTTCCCCATGGGTGAGGACACTGCTTTCGCTCTCAGGTTGGAGAAGAATGGAGCCAAGGCTTTTCACTCGCGGCATCCCGGGGTTCGGCACATTGTCAGGAAGGGCTATGTGAACGAAGGCTGGGTTTTGCGGCGCGGCGAGCGTTATGGCATGGGCTTGGTTATCGTTCGGCCGGACCTCTTCGACAGAAAAACGAAAATTGGTGGTCTGCCCATCGCTAGCGCCTTGAGATGGCTTCTGATGGTGCCAGCCAGCGTCGTCGTCAAGAGATTTCCGCCAAGCGGCGTTCGCTTCAAATTGCTCTGGGCGCAGTCGGTGAGACAGGGGATCCTGCGCCAATTTCTCAAGCAGCGATCTACCATGAATAAAACGATCTACTCTCAGGTCGGTGCCAAATGACAAAAGTACTAAACCGCGGCATCGACAGGAAGTGCTCCAGCTGCGGAGGCAGCGGGCAGGATTTTCGCACGTCAGGAGGCGAGTGGGTTTGATGACGGATCCGAGAATTAGTGTCATCTTTTCGTCCTTCAACGGCGCCAGCAGACGGCTTCAACAGATGATGGATTCGATGTTGGGGCAAAACCTTCCAGTCGAACAATGGGAACTGATTGCCGTCAACAACAACAGTAAAGACGGAACACAGGAGCTTCTCGATCAATATGCAAAGAAGCTTCCAATTGTTGTTGTTAATCATACCCGCCCAGGCAAATCAGGAGCTATGAACGCAGCTCTTGCGATAGCTCGAGGAGCGCTGATCGTTTTTACGGACGACGACGTCGAGGCAGATGCGCACTGGTTGAGTTCGATCGCTGCATGCGCGGAGGCGAACCCGGATTTCGGCGTTATCGGCGGCCGAATTCTTCCAAATTGGGAGCATTATCCCCATGGGGATCCGCTGTTGGACTGGATTCCCATGGGATCAACCTTCGCCATATCCGACCAGGAATCCAGTGGCCCATGCGACCCGACAAAAATTTGGGGTCCGAACACGACCGTGCGTCGCGAATTGCTTGGCAGCAATGTTCGATTCCGCGAAGATATCGGGCCGCTTCCAGGAGGTCTTTTCGCGATGGGAGAGGATACGGAAATTGTCAGCCGCCTGTCCCGAAGCGGCGTGAAAACCTATCGGTGCGCCGAGGCCATTGTTCATCATTGGATTCCAGCCTCTAGCGTGACAGAGGCTTGGGTACAGAAGCGTGGGGAACGTCTTGGCTATGGAATGCCAGCGCTCTTCGCCGAGGACATTCCAAGAGGTATAAGGATGGGGGGAATCCCCTTAAGAACCTGGATCGAGAGCGCCAACTGGGCGGTTCGGGCAGCCCTCCTTTATCCGTTGCCGCGATCAAAGAAGCGATTCTGGGCTATCTGGAAGTACTATTACATGCGTGGCTACCGCGCCGGACTTCGCCGATACGCACCGGCAGTAAATCATTCTGGTCGACTAGCGCAGGAGGTCGTGCATTGAAATTATCGGTGCTTATCAACAATTTCAATTACGGCCAGTATTTGCGCCCATGCATCGACAGTGTTCTGTCCCAGGTCTATCCCGACTTCGAGGTGATCGTGGTCGACGATGGCTCCACCGATGATTCCCAAGAGATTCTTGCTTCCTATGGCGAGCGGATCCTGACCGTATTGAAGGAAAATGGCGGCCAGGCATCGAGCTTCAATGCCGGTTTTGCGGCCGCAGGCGGCGATATCCTTTTTCTCCTCGATGCCGATGATGCGTTTCTGCCCGGCAAACTCGCGCGCATCGCCGAGATCTACGATCGCAACGAGATCGACTGGTGCTTCGACCGCGTGACGACCAATGAAGACGACCAGCCTCCCGCGGAGCTGCAGGTGACGCTGTTCGACAAGCGGGATACGCTCCGCAAAGGCGGCTTTCCCTCGCTTCCGGTGCCGACCTCCGGCTTGAGCTTCCGCCGCGAGCTGCTGTCCCAGATCCTGCCAATGTCTGTCGCGAAAGACGTCGTCCTCAGCGACAATTACATCAAGTTTGCAGCCGCCTATCTGGGTCGCGGCGCCATCGTCGAAACACCGCTGACCTTTCAACGCATTCATGCCTCGAACCGCTACACGGGCACAAGCAGGGCAAAAACACTGCGCCCGCGGATCATGATCGCGACAGGATTGGAACTGGCACGTCGCTATGATGGGCTGCATGCGCTCGGCAAGAGCCTTGTAGCCGGTGGCATTGCCGAAACGACATCGCTCCTGAAGCTGAGGAGCGAAGCTCGCAATACCGTAGCCGGCGGCCCGTTCGGCGATGCCGCCGCGACCGAAGTCGCCTTGATGGCGGCGCGCAAGCGTTTAGGAAATATGCTGCGGAGAGGACAGTCATGAATCAGCAAGAGACTTTTCCGCATTCATCCGCCGGCGCCGATCAGGCAGCTGCTTCGCCGTTGAACATCGCCGTCGGTGTGCTGACTTATCGGCGTCTGGACGGGATCGCCAAGCTGCTTGACGTCATGACCCGCCAGATCCGGCATCCGGACCGTCCCTATCATCTCACCATGGTGATCGTGGACAATGATGCGGCTGGCAGCGCAAAGGCCACGGTGGAGGGCTTTGGCCAGACAGGCGCCTACGACCTGATCTACGTCATCGAACAAAACCAGGGCATACCCTTTGCACGCAATCGTGCACTGGATTCGGCACCTCCAGGCACTGACCTCTTCTGCTTTCTCGACGATGACGAATGGCCGGTCGACGGCTGGCTGGATGCGATGCTGGAGACCCGGGAGAAAAACCGTGCCGATTGCGTCTACGGTCCCGTCCAACCGGTCTATCCGGAAAACCCACCGGAATATTTCATCAAGGCAAGAGTGTTCGAGCGTAAGAAGAACACCGACGGTCAACGTATTTCCTATGCAGCCTCGAACAATGTCATGTTCGACTATCCCCTGATCCGCTCCTGGAACCTGCGTTTTGAAGAGAAGATGCGATTCACCGGGGGCACGGACTACCTCTTCTTCAACCAGGCCATCCGCCGTGGTATGCAGGTTTTCTGGGCTGACAAGGCACTCGTCTACGATATCGTGCCTGCGAACCGGATGACCTGGAAATGGGTGTTGCAAAGACAATACCGGCTCGGCAATACCTTCGCAGTCAGCGAGGTCCTGCACGGCAACCTGAAGCGCCGGATCTACCGAGCGGCCTATGGCGCCACGAGAATCATGCTTGGGCTAGTCATGCTGCCGGCGATCCTGATTTCACCCTATTGGGGCATGCGTGCCCTCACCCATGTTCTGCGCGGCGCGGGCATGGTTAACGGGATTCTCGGACATGCATACCAGGAATACAAACCCAATGCCGCTCACTGAGATTTGGCCGTTATTCTGTTTCAGACGAAAACATCATGCGTAATTGCCGGTTTATAAACTTCACGGCTTCAACCAACCGGGCCAAAAATGCTACACTTCCGCTGAACTATCGTGACACCACCGCTGTTCGAACAAAACGGTTTTTCGCCCTTATCCATCGGTCAAATATAGGAGATGCCTGTCTATGGCTGAGAAAAAATTGAAGGTTCTCGCTGCCTCGTCAGGAGGCGGCCACTGGGAACAGCTGATGGCCATGCGCGGCGCATTCGAGGGCTGCGATATCGTCTTTGCAACGACCATCCCTGGACTGCTTGCAAAATACGACATTCGGGGCGGACTAGTCCTACCCGATTGCAGTCGCGACTCGATTACCATGTCGATCCGGTGCTTTTTCACCGCCTTCGCCATCGTCATCAAGCACAGGCCCGACGTCATCATCTCGACCGGTGCCGCACCCGGGCTTTTTTGCCTGCTGGCCGGCAAATTGACGGGCAAGCGGACGATCTGGATCGATAGCGTCGCCAATGTCGAGAAGCTGTCTCTATCGGGTAAACTGGCCGGCCATATTGCGACACTCTGGCTGACGCAATGGCAACATCTGTCGAGGCCGGATGGCCCCCATTACGCAGGAGCTGTCCTTTGATCCTTGTCACCGTCGGAACGCAGCTGCCATTCGATCGCCTCGTCAAGGCTGTCGACACCTTCGCAAACGAACTGTCGAAACCTGTTCTGGCGCAGATCGGCAAGGGCACCTACACGCCACAGAATATGAAATGGATCAAGAATATCGAGCCCAAAGACTTTGATAACGTCTTTCGCGATGCAAGTGTCATCGTCTCTCATGCGGGAATTGGCACTGTGCTTACGGCCAAGCGTTTTGGGAAGCCGATCATTCTCGTTCCCCGGCAGGCGGCTCTCGGCGAGCACCGAAACGATCATCAGCTCGCCACGGTGAGCCAGCTCGTGGGCCGGCCAGGCATCTATGTCGCGCACACCGATGACGATCTCCGGAACTATCTGCTCGAAGAGCTGGATAGCCCATCTCACGAAGATTCGTCGGAAGCCGGTCGGGCTTCACTGGTCACCTACCTGAAAAACTATATTGCGACAGTCTGACCCTGAGAGCCATCATAGACTCTGACGCTTACGAGCGAATTTTCATTCTCCGCAATTGTTGCCGGCGATACGTTTAACGAGCTCAGGCGCGATGATTTTGGAGGCTATGTCGGGCAGAGGATGCACGCCATCAGGAATTGCCGTGGCCAGATCATCCGGCGTCAGACGCTCCCAGTTGGGCCGGTGGTCGACAAACTCCAGACCACGTTTTTGCGCCTCCGCCTGATGTGCCGAGATGTAGCTGTCGACAAAGGGGCGGATCAGCCCACGTAGTCCCGAAAACGGATTCATGCCCATGACGATGATCCGCGCTTGCGGCAGGCGCTGCCGGAGCTGGTCGAGGATGTCGCCGATATTCTTTCGGCTTTGCGCAAGCGAAACGAACCGATGCAATGTCGCATCATTGGCGTAGAGCTCAATCAGGATGATATCCGGCTGCTCGGCAACGACGCGATCAATCTGGGTCAGAGCCCATCGTGACGTTTCGCCGCTTTTTGCCACGCTCTCGACCTTCACTGGCTTCTGCAGGCAGGCTGCAAGCTCTGTCTCGAGAGCGGGCTGCCATCCTCCGCGGGCCGTCAAGGATGTTCCGAAGGCCACTATTTTCAGCGGCTGAGGACTATCGGCATAGCCGTTTTTGACCGCTGAAAGCATCACCAGACACGCCAAAAACAGAACCAGTCCATAAGCCGGTCGCCTCTCAGTCGGCAACGCTTGCCAAAGCTGCAAACATATCATGAGAAGACCTTGCAGCAGACTTGAGACAATTTCGTGAAATGGACGCTCATGCCTGTTCGAGCAAGCCGAGGTCATCCAATCTCATCCTGGCGGGTGACAACGGCTGCTTCGAAACGTCGGTGCTCCTAATGACGCGAAACAGCCGCCAATCACTCCTGGCGAAATACGTGCTGCATCTGATCGGTCAGCGGCTTCGTCAGATAGGATATCACGGTCCGATCGCCGATCTTGATGAAGACCTCCGCCGGCATGCCGGGATAGAGTTTTATTGTCTTCAATTTGGCGATGCTCTCAGCTTTCGGCTTGACGCGCAATGGATAGTAGCTGATGCCCGTGCGCTCGTCCTTGACGATATCGGGCGCGATCGAGGTAATCTCCCCGCTCACATCAGGCGTCGTGCGTTGATCGAAAGCGCTGAAACGCACGTCGACGGACTGGCCAACGTGAACCTGGTCAATATCGCGGGTGGCGACTTTCGCCTCGACCGTAAGCTCGTTATTTTCGGGAACGACGAGCATCAACGTCTGACCAGGATCAATGACACCGTTGACGGTGTGAACCGAAAGTTCGTGAACTCGCCCAGTCAACGGTGCGGTAATGTCAAGACGGTGCAGCTGATCGAGTGCGGTTCCGCGGCGCTCTTCATATTCGGCGATCTGCGCCTCGACGTCGGTGAGGTCCTTTGCAATCTCCGAACGACGATCCTCATCCAGCTGGATCGACTGGCGATCGATCTCGATTGCCTTGCCCTCGGCTTCTGCCTTAGCTGCGATCTCCTGGCCGCTGTTGCCCTGGAGATCGGCGCGGGCGCGCTTGAGCGTGTTCAAACGCTGAAGCGTGACGAGCCCCTTCTTGTAGAGCGTATCAATGCCCTCAAGCTCCTGTTCGATCAAGGCCAAGGCATCGTTGGTGGCATTGATCTGAACGACCAATCCCTTTACCTGCTCGCCCAGTTGATCCTTGCGCGATGCCAACTGGCTCTTCATTCCGATAAGTGCCGTCCTGCGGCTGTCGAACAATTTTTGCTCGCCATCAAGAAGCTTCTCGGCGGAGGTGCTGGATGTCAGATCCCTGATGTTTTCCTCGACCTCGAACGAATCGGCCCCGATTCGTTCCGCCTTCAGACGGGCGCGGCGCGCATAAAGCTGAGCTAGGGTGCTTTCGACAATCGAGAGATTCGCTCTCGTCGTTGTCCCATCGAGCCGTATCAGCACCTGCCCTGCCGTCACATGGTCGTTTTCGGAAACCAGCAATTCCGACACGATACCACCTGTCAGGTGCTGGACCTTCTTGACATCGCCGTCGACGACGATCACGCCCTCACCGATGACAGCGCTCGAAAGCTCTGTCGTCGCCGCCCAACCGCCAATGCCGCAAACGAGGGCTATCGACAACACACCGACAACGGCAACATGCCGATTAAGGGAGCGCTTGGATTCACTGATAACTTTGCTCACAATCTTCCCTCTGGCCTATTCGGCCGCATTCATGCCGTCGACCACGACTTTAAGCTGAGCCACGCGCTCGGCAATCGGCGTGCGCGCCGCTTCCGGCCGGCTGACTCTCGCCAGAACTTCTTCTTTGGGACCGAACGCGATCATGCGGCCGTCCTGCATCATCAGCACGAAGTCGCAGACGGCCAGAACGCCGGATCGATGTGCGATGACGACCACAATGCCGCCCCGCGCCCGCACGCTCATGATCGCGGCACTCAGCGCCCGCTCGCCTTCTTCATCGAGATTGGAGTTTGGCTCGTCGAGCACGACGAGGAATGGCTCGCCGTAAAGCGCTCTTGCCAGCGCGATACGCTGTCTCTGGCCAGCCGAAAGCGCAGCACCGCCTTCGCCGATTTCGGTTTCGTAACCATTCGGCAGACGCAGGATGAGATCGTGAACACGCGCCGCTCTCGCCGCGGCAACCACCTTCTCAGGCGACATTTCCTTCGCAAAACGGCAGATATTCTGCGCAACGGTTCCCGAGAAAAGCTCTACATCCTGCGGGAGATAACCGATATGCCGGCCGAGTGCGTCGCCGTCCCACTGGTCGAGTGCTGCGCCATCCAGACGAATAGATCCTCTGACGGTCGGCCAGATACCCATCATCGCCCGTGCCAACGACGACTTACCCGAGGCACTGTAACCAATGACCCCAAGCGCGCTCCCTGCCCGTAAGCCGAAGCTGACATCGGAAATGACCAGGCGCTGACCTGCCGGCGGCCCGCTCGCCAGTCCTTCGACAGTGACTTGCTTGGTAGGAGCCGCGAGCGCAAGAGGGGCCGGAATCTCAGGAATGGTTTTCAGCAGGCTCGAAAGCCGCGCCCAACTCTGCTGAGCAGAAACGAAACCACGCCAATTCCCGATCGCCGCTTCGACAGGCGCCAGGGCGCGCGAGGTTAATATCGAGCCGGCGATGATAATGCCCGAAGAGGCCTGCCCCTGAATGACCAGGATCGCGCCGGTCGCGAGCGTTCCCGATTGCAAAGCAATACGGAAAATCTTCGACAAGGTCGCATATCCATTGCCGATATCCGATGCCTGCCGGGTGATCGTCCGGTATTCACTGTTCTTGCGATCCCAGATTTCGGCCATCGTGCCTGCCATGCCCATGGCGTGGATGACCTCGGAGTTGCGGATCGAGGTCTGCGCGAAGGCATTTCTCATATTGGCGGAGTCAGATTGCTTTTTTGAGAGCGTACGCGTTCCCTGATTGGTCATGAACGTCAGGATGGCGAGAACCAGCGCTCCACCAATCGCGATATATCCGATCGCCGGATGAAAGAGGAAGCAGATCACGATATAGAACGGCAACCATGGCAGATCGAACATCGCTGTCGGACCCTGGCCGGACAGGAAGGTTCTGATCTGGTCGAAGTCGCGCAACGGCTGAAGCCCGTCGCCGCCGATTTTGACCTTCAACGGAGCCTTGATCAGCGCGCGGAACACGCGCCCGTTCACCATCTCGTCAAGCGCTCCGGCAACACGCACCAGCATCCTGCTTCGCAGAACCTCGAACGCTCCTTGAAACGTGTAAAGCATCAACGCAAGTATTGCCAGGACAGCCAGAGAAGGTATGCTTTTGCTGGGAATGACCCGATCATACACCTCAAGCATAAAAAATGAACTTGTAAGGTATAGGATGTTGATAAGCGCGCTTGCTATTCCAATGAAAACAACCCCCCCCTTGCATTTCTTTAATGCTTTGGATGGCTCGCTGACATCAGCTGCTGAACTCTGAAACACGAAGTAATCCCTCTCTTACCGCATCGCACGAAAGCAAATATGCCGGCGCACACTCCAGCTCCGGGTCCATCACGCCCGATCAATGACACGACTGCCTTGGACCCCCGACACCGCCGGACCCGCTTGCAAGCCCACGACCTATTACATGAATCCAACCAAAAAGTGACCAAAAATTCCAATTTATAACGAGCGGCTTCAGGGATTCTGACTTGACGCTACGCTAAATATACAAACCTAAGCAAGTGAAAATCGCAAATTTCCCAACAACGGCGCAGAGGGATGAACGTATCGCGCGCATATTAGCGACGTTTACTGGGGCGTTAACTACAAATTCAATCTATAGTTCATTTTTCCTATGAACGGCGACACCCCTTCATCATCAAGCTTTCAAGTGTTGAACAGCGGGCCGTCGCTCTCTAGTTTGGCGTGATTCAAACCAGCAGGTGCGACGCTTGGCTGCTATGGAACGCGTCCACATTGATATACACGCCGAGCGAGTCGGTATCGATGTGAGAAGCGCCGTCAGAAATTTTATATTGGAAGGATTCGCTGACCTTCCCGCTGAGACCGGCGATTTTCACCGCATCGACCGTATAGGTGTAATCACCATCGCTCTCCACATGGATGACGCCGTATTTCCCGGTCAGCGTCAGGCCATGCTTATCCACGGCACTGTCACCGAAGCGACGAAGCAGCACGGTTCCATTGATTGCGCTATCGTTTTCAAGGAGATTGCCATGATAGGCGCTGCCCGTATCCGTGGAGATTTTCAGGCTGTCATGGGCTGCAACAATCCTGGGAACGGCGACGGTGGGTACGGTCGGAACCTGCACTTCGTCCGCGGGCGCCGGAGTGCTTGTCTGCGTCGGTGTTGACGGTTCGACAGGCGGCTCCACAACCGGCGTGGTAGGCGTCTCACTGTTGGACGGGGTGTCGTCGCCACTCGTGGCGTCGAGTTCGGCCTGCGCTTGCTCCAGGGTCTTATTGTCGTTGATCAAGAAGGTGCTCTGGAGGGCAATTGCGACGGGCATCGTCAACGTCGACACCGCGCTGTCGATGATATTTTCATGGAAAGATCCCGATGCAGGCCTGTCGACCTTCAGCGCCGAGGACGACAGGTCGTCAAAAACATTACCATAAATATCGATATCGGTGCGTGCATAACTGGGGTAACCTGCAGCGCTGATCGACACGCCCCAGACGCCGTCATGAATATAGTTTCCACTGATATCGTAATTTGTCGCATTGCCTTGATCGCCAAGGCCGATACCGTAGGACCAACTATAGCCACCGTATCCCGAGATGTCGTTGTCGTGAATGGCGATATTCGTGCCCGCATTGGCACCTATCCCGAAACCGCCGCCGATCACGGTGTTGTCCTCGACTGCTGCATTTACAGCCCGAACAAGCACCAGGACGCCTTTTGCGCTGTTGGTCTCCGTCTGCTCTAGGTGGTTACCCTTGATAAGGATATTGCTGCTGTCGTTCAACTGAACGGCGTCTGCCGCAGCGCCCTGGCTGTTGATGACCAGATTATTAACGATGGTAACGCCAACCACTTTATCCATCCAGATGCCGTCTCCATTTACCCCGGAAATCTTGCTGTTCTCGATGGTAATGTTCTGGCTGCTCTGGAAATTGACGGAACCGGGCTTGCCGGCAAGTCCGGTATTTTCGACCTCGACGTTGCGGACGGTCCAGTTGGAGACATTTCCCGCATATATCGCCGCACCGCCGGTATCAGCAATCTTGATGTTCTCCACGATGATGTTTGAAGCCTTCGACCCGTGGATGCCGTCATTGCTGCTGTGAATAACCGGCGCATCGCCAACGCCGTAACTGCCAATTGTAATCGGAGAGCTGACAGTGCCGGAGTATTTCAGGTCGAATTGCTCGTTAAACACGCTTCCGGCGGCAAGCAGCACGCTGTCTCCCGGCTTTAGCCTCAAGGATTCGACAGCGGAAAGTGTCGCGAAAGCCGACTGCTCGCTCACTCCACTGTTCTGATTGGATCCTGTTGCGGAATTTACATAATAGACGGTCACGCCTGTGATCTCCCAAAGATACTGGAAAATCTTTTACCCGCGGACCTCTCTCTGCCTGCTAAAATGGAACACTAAAATGCGTTCTATCTCACGATAATTCTTACGTTTCCCACAAAACATCTTCGTTTATCAAATATTTTGCACTGCAACAAAAATTTTGTCGCACAGTTACGACGATGTTACCCAATATCACTAGTGCAAATAAGATTATTCTCCACGCATCGCATATTATTTTACGCCAATTGCGCTTCGAGAGAAACATTACTTGATAAACAAATGTTACAAAATCATGACATCAGTTACTTCGTCGAAAAGCAGGCGCCGGTGCGGGAACCGAAGCAAGACTGAGATTTCAAGCTGTAGCCCGTAGTGATTATATCAACATCTCATCTGAGGATAAGCACCTCCGCGTATTCTTATAAATTGCTCCTGAATAAACATTTCTTCTCCTCCGAACAAACATAAGTCCGAATCTACCATTTGGTATTTTCACTTATTATTAACGCAATAATTACCATGCGTTTCATCGCCTTATGTGTGTCACAGGTGTGTCATTATTGTACAATACACCCGAAAATGTGCACTTGCTGTTAATTGCACCCTTGACTCTCTGTATTAAGATATCCTTAATCGACCAGCTCGCTATAGGTCAGAATTGACCTAGCAAAGAACAATTCGAGGAGAGACAGTAATGGCTATTCATGCAACAGATGATAGTGCAACATTCCTGGAAACCGACGCTATTTCCGGAAATCTGCTGGCGAACGATACATCCGATGGGAACTTGTTCCTTCGTTTCTTCGATCAGCAGGGCGTTGGCTCCAAGCAAGGCAACAGCCAGGTCACCGAAATCCAGGGCGATTACGGCACCTTCTTCGTTAAGCCGGACGGCAGCTATACCTACGTTCTGAGCGACGCTGCCAAAGTCGGCTTCACCAACGGTGAATTGCTCCAGGAGAAGGTCTCGTACAAGATCTCTGATGGTGCCGGTCACACCGATGTCGGCCTATTCACCCTGAATATTCAGGGCGTAAGCCAGGTAAAGCCGATCGCTGTCGACGACAACTACAGCTTCACCGAAGGCGACGCCATCAGCGGCAACGCCCTGGACAACGACATTGCCGGCGACAATGGCCACCTCTTCCTCCGCCTATTCGGCACCACGACCGTAAACGGCGACCCGAGCGCAACAACCGACGTCGCCGGTACGTATGGTACGTTCCATGTAAAAGCGGATGGATCATTCACCTATGATCTGACAGCAGATATCGCTCCGGGGGACCAGGTCACAGAGACCATCCAGTTCTACAAGATCTCCGACGGAGAAGGCCACACCGACGCCGGCGTTCTGACACTCAACATCACTGGCGCGGACGCAGAAGTCTGATCATCAATAGCCAATCAAAATGCAACGCCCGCCGCGCAGACCGCGGGCGTTGTTTTATGCAAGTTGAATTCGGCCAAGTGAAAGAGCCGTAGCCTGTCAGCCAAAAGCTTGGAACTTTCTCTAAGAACCAGCCTCGATGATTACTTGCTGCAGCGCTGTCGGAACCGCGCCGTCGCGGCCTCTCCGACGTTTGTCCAGCTGCGATCGAAGATCGGGCGGAGCTGTGGGCTGATCTCTCTTATCGTGGCATTGACCCTGCAACGATCGCCCCGTTTCAGCATGGTCATGAGATCGCTGTCGAGCGCGCTTTTCGCCGCGACAAGTGTTGCATCAGTGAAATCGTTCCAGAAATAAAATCGCGTCAGGATCATCACCTGGTCGTACGGCGCAAGCGCAACCGAACGCTTCATCATTCCCGCGATCGAGGCCGGCTCTTCCGCAATTGTCGACTGCACGGCCGCAAGACGAAGCCAAAAATTGCTGTTCGTCGGCATACACGAAAGCGCATGCCGCAGATACTGGCGCGCACTCGATGCTGCCGCGGCCCAGCCGTCGTAATTGACATTGACATTCTGCCGATCGAGTTGCGCCAGAACGAGGGTTACACCAGCAGCCACGATGTCGGATCGACAATAGTGTCCGTCAACGACGTCGACACTGCGCGACGCATATTTGGTCACGACATCATCCGCAACGGTTTCGCCACGCTCGATCCTTTCGGCGACGATCGAGATGCTGGCCGTTCTTATCGAAGCGTAGAGCTCTCGACCAGCCAGCATCACCAAGACAACGGTGACGATAACAAAGGCGACCCTGGTAATCGAAGCGGACTGACTGCGGAACATCAGCTTTCGGTATAATATCGCGAGTAACGCTTATAGTAATATTCGCTCGAACCGAATGTCCGGTAGAGTTTCATCTGCGACGGGTCGACCTTGGTCAAGATAGTACCGACGCATTTCGCATAGAGTTCCGGCTCGGACAGCAGGGTCGACTGCACGACCTTACGCGATGTCTTTCCCCACTCGATAACGAAAACCACCGCATCGAGCTTCGAATTGATAGCGCGCGCATCCACAACCGGCGCCAAGGGCGGCAGGTCGACGATAATATAGTCGAAGCTTTGACGCGCCGTTTCAAGAAGCTGATCCATGCCACGTGACGCGAGTAGCTCCGACGAATGCGGAACACGATATCGTGCCACCGTCGGCAAAAATGCGAGCTTTGTTTTTGGATCCAGAAGGATCAGATCCTTGAGCGGACGGCTGTCGACGATCGCCTCGAGCAAGCCGGCCTCGGCATGGCGGCCGATCGCCCGGGTGGCACCGGGATTGCGCATATCGCCATCGATAAGCAGGCAACGCGCACCCTGCATTGCCAGGAGCTTGGCAAAATTGATGGATGTCGTCGACTTCCCCTCGCCGGGCAAGCTCGAAACGACGCCAATGACCTTGCAGCGCTGATCGGCAGCACTGAGGTCGATGGCAATCTTGGCGCTTCGAAGCGTCTCGGCAAATGCCGAGAGCGGATGCTCCTCGACATAGGTCGTCGTCTTCCCGCCCCTGGCGATGCTTCGTGGATTGCTGGGATCAACAAGCGTCGGATCGTCGACGTTGTTTTCAATCAGCGGCATGACACCGAGAGACTCGACATCGAGCACATCCCGGACATCATCGCCGGTGCGGAAGAACCGATCCCTGAATTCGCGGAATGCAGCAATACCACATCCAAATGCACATCCCACGAACATCGCGAAAGCAACGACGAGAGCTCTCTTCGGAGCACTCGGCTTCGTCGGCGTCTCCGCCGTCGTGATGATGCGGGCAGCGGTAATCGGAAAGCTCTGCTGTTGAATTGCTTCCTGGTAGCGTGTCAGGAAGCTCTGATAGAGATTCTTATAGGTATCGCGCGTGCGCTCGAGTTCACGAAGCTGCACCTGCGTTTCGCCAGCCGTTGCGGCAACGCCCGTCGCCTGTGTCACACTGTCGCGCAAAGAGTTTTCCCGCGATTTCGCGACCTGCAGCTCGCTTTGGTAGCTCTCGGCGATGCGGTTCAACTCATCGAACATGAGCCTTCTATATTCTTCCATTTCCGCACGAAGCCGAACCGCCTGGACGTGATCGGGGCCGAGCCGCGCCTCGATTTCGGTCTCGAGCTTGGAAGCCTCCAGATACTTCTTGCGCAGGTCGTTGGAAATGGAGCTATCGAGCACGTCCGTGACGATCGCATCGGTCTGCTTGGCGTCGATGATCGACTTGACGCGCGCATATCTTGCCTCGGCCTTCGCCGTCTCGGCCTGCGCATTGATCAATTGGGTATTGATCTCGGAAAGCTGCTGCTCGCTGATCAGTGTACCTGACCCGGCCTCGACAAGCCCATGCTCGCCGCGGAATTTCTGAACAGCAAGGTCGGTGTCCAACGCCTGCTGCCGGAGCTCTTCGATACGCTCCTGCAGCCACTGGCCGGCCCGACGTGTCGCCTCGTATTTCGAATTGAGCTTGTCGACGAGATAGACGTCGGCGATGGCAGCCGCGATATCACGCGCCAGATCGGGCGACTGCGCGGTATAGCTGACATCAAGGACATAGGAGCGACCGACGCGTTCGACGTCGATGTTGCCCGCGACGGTCTCCGCAGCGCTTCGCCGCTTCCTTTCCGGATCGGGTGCGACGGCTGCATCATCGGCAAACCATGACCGAAAATTCACGAAGGATTTCAACGTTGAAACAGAGAAAAGCGAGCTTTTCGGTGCCGTGAACACCGGATTGTCGACGAGCTTCAGTTTATCGACAACAGCATAGGCGATGGTGTCGGACTTCAAAAGCTCGACCTGACTGAGGACAGTACCTTCGTCGTCGTCCATCTGGCCGAAAGCCGCCAGCTGGTTGATCACCTGACTATCGCTGCGGTCGATCAGCACGCTCGTGTCGGCGGTGTAGACAGGCACCGAAGTCAGGACATACACAATGCCGAGAATGGCGAAGGCAAAACCGCACGCCGCAACCATCCGCCACTGTCGCCGGGCGATTGCGATGAGCTTGTCGAAATCGATGAAATCAGCATCATTTCCGGTATCGCGGGAGGGGTCGATACGCGGCGTAAGTTTATCTGGCGATAGCAATTTCGATCTCCAACAAAGGCGTCAAGTGCTAAGATCTAAGGGCAATTCCAGCTATTGTATGACCGGGACACTCTGACTCGTCGACTCCGTCGGATCGGTAGACGACTGCCCTCCCGCTCCGGTGCTGAATATTGTCGTTGAAGTCGACGATGAATCATCCGAACCAGCATTCGAAACCTTCAGCGTACCCGCTGTTGTCGCAGCGCCGTCGAACGGCGTACCATCGTCCGCTCCAGGCCCGGTTTGCCCAACTTGTCCGTCATTACCGATGCCGGATGCGGCGGCGGCACTTGCACCCGGGCCGAGCGCCGCGGTCCCGCCTTCGGCAAGGACCTTTGCAAAGGCTGCAAGCAGCGGCGCCAGGTTCGGATTGGCGCTCGCCGCCTCGGCAACAGCCTTTTCGATCGCCAGCTTGAATTGCGGATCCGTCACCTGGCAGCTGTTTGCGGCCCGTCCGAGACCGGAGCCGATAGCCGCCATCTGTGCGGCACTGGCCTTCTTGGCCTGCTCGATCACAGGCAACAACGTATCATTGCTGCTTCCAACCAGCGCGCGAACACGCGATGACAAAACCAACGGGTCGGACATGTCGAGCAGAACGGCCGGGCTAGCCGTAAATCCGCTGACATCGACGGAAGTCAGATTTGCCGGACCCAAACAAGCTGCCGCAAAAGCGCTTGAATTCATTCCGGCAGACATCGCGACGAAAATTCCGCTATATGCAAGCTTACGATAAACACCTGACCTTGCCACAACCATAGTCCTTCACCAAGTCCGCTATATAGGCTGGCGGCATTGATCATCCGCAATCGATGCCTGCCCGCCTATCGCAATCAATTTCCAAGATCTTGTACCGCGTTACGGGTATCATTCGCATCGTCGGCCACTCCGGAAACAGTGGATGATACCGAGTTCACGATGTCAAGGAACTTGACCAGTTCGACAGAGTCCGAATTGGAAATATAGATAATATCCTTGTCTTCCATTTTGAATTGCTGAACAGCAAACAAGGTCGCCGGGTCGCGCATATTCGCGCGAATGATCACCGGAACCATTTCACCCGCAAATCTTGTCGTATCCACGTGCATCGCTTGAACCGTTTTCTTCGGCACAAGACGATAGAGCAGGACCTGAGCCGGATCGGCGCGGTCGTCGCGCAGTCCGCCCGCCTTGGCGATTGCCTCTCCAAGGGTCAGATCAGACTCCTCGAAATCGAAGCGGCCACTGACGCCTGCGGCGCCGAGCGCAAGATATGTGCGACGCTCATGATCGATCGAGATCGTATCGTCCGGCGCAACATAGATATTTTCGGCAGGGTTCTTCAACAGCGTAGTGTAGGCGACGGTTGCCGTCTTGCCGCGGCGCTGCAGCGTCACATTCGTTTCGATATTGTTGGTCGTCAAACCGCCCGCGGCGGAAATGATATCAAGAACACGCTCACCGGCCGGGCTGATCTGGACGCGCTGAGGATTGTTGACATCACCGAGCACAGCAACCTGACTGGAGCGGCTTGTCGTTGTCGTGATCACCACCTGCGGCTCGATCGCGCGGCTCGCCAGGCGATCCTCGACGTCCTGCTCCACGGTCTCCTTCAGGCGACCGGCAGCCGGAACCCGACCCGCGTAGGGAATTGTGATCGTCCCGTTTCTATCGATGGTCTGCTCTGGCAGCGAGATGTAATTGCCCGGTCGGCTACCTGCATCGGACGGAATGAAGAGGCCGCCCGACTGAGCTTCGAAGATGGCAACTTGGACGACGTCGCCGTAACCGAGGGGAATTTCAGGCGCCCCGCCCCGACCACCACCAAACCCTTTAAACGAGGTCGGCTGGGGAGCGGTAAAATACGACAGCACGTTCTTGCTGAGATCGACAAGGGCGTAATCGATACCGACGCGACGTTCCTTTGTTGTCACTTTCACCGCTGCATCTCGATCAACGTCTTTGTGATCGGGACCGGATCTTGGCAACGACGTGCAGCTTGCCAATATAGTCGTTAGCGCTACAACAATGGCGACGCGTGTACTACCGATACGAGAACAACCCATAGAATACCCTGCGTTTACGCCCCTGAAGCTACTGCCCCGCGATCTGACAAAATACAAGACAATCCCCGATCAATAACACTGAAAGCCGATTAACATTCCCCTAACTGTGGCAGGCTGGCAACGCCCAGCCTTTTAGGAAGCGAAAAACGACTTCGGTCCGACTTTTTTGCGTCGCAACAATCCGAAGGCTGGACCCGCTATAAAATTTCTAGGGTTTCAGAGTCAACCGTTCGCACCTGCACAATCGATCTTTTCCGAAAATCTTATTAAAATCCATCCTTTTAAACTTTACGTGGTTAACGGCCGCTCATATGCCATGTCCGCCTCTCCGTTGCTACGCCCGAGGCATATCGCGACAACCGCACTCAGAAAGGCGGAGTAAAACACCGCAAAACCCGGTATCTGCAACGAAAAATCGACCGCCGCATGAAGGGCGACCAAAACGGTCGCCGCCAGGCCAAGAAGAACATAATGCCTGAGACGCCGTCTTTGGGCGAACCCGCGCCGGAACACTCTGGCAAGCACCGAGAAGGCAAGGACCGTCGCAATCGGGAACAATATTCCGAGGCCCAAAAATCCTTCGAGATAGAAATTATGCGCGCGGTCGAAGACCCCGAAAATACCGCAAGCCGGATCGCGGTAGGCGGAAAACACCGTCCGGAAGGTTCCGAGCCCCGTTCCCGTTAACCAATGATCCGAAATGGCACGCCATATGCCAGGCAGAATGCAAAACCGATCATCATCCTCGAGTCGCCGCTCTTGCGCGCGCAAAATCGCCTGGCCCGCAAACACCGTCAGCAGCAGCACGACGAAAGCAATCGCCGAGAGGAGCTTCAGCATCGAACGCCATCTTGGCGCCGGTCTCAGATGGCGCCTCGAGCCGTTCCAGTTGATGACAAGCCATGGAAAATAGATAAGAGCGGCAACAAAGGTCGCAAATATCCCTGCGCGCGAGCGGCTCAGCATCAGCGCGGTGAAGCATGCGCATAAGAGCAGGATATAGATCCACGATCTCAAGAGAAGCGCGTTTCGGCCCGGCTCGCCGGGCGGATAGTTCGAATAGGCTCGGGTAATGTCCCTGACCAGAGTCAGCATCAGCAGCGTTCCAAGCCCGAGGAAGGTCGCGGCGGTATTGCGGTTGACGAAGACCGCGGTCAGGCTGTCGAGGTAGGCGCGTTTCTCCACGACGATCAGGATGTTGGGAAACAGCAAAAACTGCAGCAGGCCGAAAACAGCGACAATGCCCGCCGTAAGCCCGAGGCCTGTCAGCACTTTCCGCGCGCGCTGATCGGTATCGCACAAGAGAAGCCCGGTCAGAAAAGTGACGAAAGGCAGGGCGATCCAGAGGATCGACGCCAGCGTGTCGGCCGGTTCGACTGAGATCGCTGCGTACTGGACACCTGCTAGATCACGCGCAGCATTCCAGGCAGGATTAGCCAACCAGTTGGAAGGCAGTTCGATGGTCTGGATGAACGTCCAGCCAGTCAGCACGACGAGCAGAAACAAAGCGATGCTGAAAACCGATCTGGTCTGCCCCGGTTCCCCGAACAACAGCGCGGAAATAATCGCCAGCATAAACATTCCGATCGCAGCGAAGGCGAAGGGAAATGGCGTGACGCTTCCGAACGGAATAGAAGTCAATATCACCAGGCCAATGAAGACAACGAGGATCACCTCCCGCAAGATCTGTCTGTTGATGAGTTTGGATAACATTTGAATTCGCTCACCAGCAGCAGCGGGAATGAGGCGTCCACAACCAGTACGCACAATATTCCCGTACTAACATAAGTTGCATATCAAGCGCCTGCGTGTTAAAGTGCAACAGAATTCCACATCATTTAAAATTGTCGCGAAACGTTTAAATCAATCGAGACAAGCCCTGTTTATGCTCCTTCCAAGCAGCAGAAACGGGACAGATATTCTGCGCCCAATACTTGGCAGATCACCAAATCGCCATGCCATTGACCGAGAAAAAAGGCAAGCCTGATCTCAATCTGTTGTCCTGACGGGGATTTAAGAGATGAAGAAAACATTCGTTACACTTCTGGCACTGGCCCTTACAGCAGGCAATGCGAGCTCGGCATTCGCCGCCGGCCCCGCAGGTTTTGCCCGCGGTCTGACCGGTAATTCGGCGGTCAGTTATATCTCTGAAAAAGGCAAGATCATTCCGCCTTTCGCCCAGGTGCTGTTCTGCGCCCAGAACCCGGCCGAATGCCGCGATAACAATGGTCTTGCGGTCGTTGCGCTCACCGACGAGCAGATGCGGCAGCTGAAAAACGTGAACAGCACGGTCAATCGTACGATGATCGGCCGGAACGACTCTCGCAACGAACTGAATGGCGACGTCTGGAAGGTGAATGTGCGCAGCGGCGACTGCGAAGATTTCGCATTGACCAAACGCAGCCGGCTGATAGCGATGGGCTGGTCGTCGCGCGCTTTGCGGATCGCGACGGCATATACGCCCGCCGGTGAAGGACATGCGGTCCTCGTCGTCAGAACCGACATGGGCGATCTTGTCCTCGACAACAGGAAAAGCAGCATCAAGAACTGGCGCGATACCGATCTGCGCTGGGACAAGATTCAATCGGGAACAGACCCCTACGTCTGGTACCGGCTGTAACAGCCGAGGCAGCGACATAGACTGATTGATCCTGTTTCCGGATTGAAGTCGAGCCTGCTCTGACGAGCCGCTCGCCTTGTCATATCGCCCACACAAATCTATGTTTTGGCTATCGACGGGGCTGCGCGCGGCCAACGGCGGTGCCCGGAGTTCGATTTCCGATGTGGATACCATGGCGATCTTCGGTATTGTCTTTTCGTCCAGATTGACTAAGACGAACTCATGCTGCGACGCAGCATGACGTTCTACTCTAATGATTTGAGGGAAATATGCGCATCACGATGATTGGATCAGGCTATGTCGGCCTCGTTTCAGGCGTTTGCTTTGCGGATTTCGGCCACGACGTCATCTGCGTCGACAAGGATCTGAGTAAGATCGAAGCCCTTCGCGAAGGCCGCATTCCGATCTACGAGCCAGGTCTGGAGCAATTGGTCGCGGAAAATACCAGCACTGGCCGGCTGTCGTTTTCGACGGATGTCGGCGAAAGTGTCCGCAGCGCCGATGTCGTGTTCATCGCAGTCGGCACACCGTCCCGGCGCGGCGACGGCCACGCAGACCTTTCCTATGTCTACGCCGCCGCACGCGAGATTGCCACCTATGTGGAAGGCTTCACCGTTATCGTCACCAAGTCGACGGTGCCGGTCGGCACGGGAGACGAGGTCGAGCGCATCATGCGCGAAACCAATCCTGCGGCGGATGTCGCCGTCGTTTCCAATCCGGAATTCCTGCGTGAAGGTGCGGCGATCGAAGACTTCAAGCGTCCCGACCGTATCGTCGTCGGCCTGAACGACGACCGGGCGCGCGAAACCATGACCGAAGTCTACCGCCCGCTTTATCTCAACCAGGCGCCCTTGGTCTTCACCACCCGCCGCACCTCCGAACTGATCAAATACGCGGCCAATGCCTTCCTCGCGATGAAGATTACCTTCATCAACGAGATCGCTGATCTCTGCGAACGGGTCGACGCTAACGTCCAGGACGTTTCGCGCGGAATCGGTCTCGACGGGCGTATCGGCTCCAAGTTCCTGCATGCCGGCCCCGGTTACGGCGGTTCGTGCTTCCCCAAGGATACGCTTGCCCTTGCCAAGACGGCGCAGGATTACGACGCGCCGATGCGTCTCATCGAGACGACGATCTCGATAAACGACAACCGCAAGCGGGCGATGGGACGAAAAGTCATTTCGGCCGTCGGCGGAGACATTCGCGGCAAGAAGATCGCGATCCTCGGCCTGACTTTCAAGCCGAACACCGACGATATGCGTGACAGCCCGGCGATCGCAGTTATCCAGACCCTGCAGGACAATGGCGCGCAAGTGGTCGGCTACGACCCCGAGGGCATGGAAAACGCCCGCAAAGTGATCGACAACATCGAATATGCGAGCGGTCCCTACGAAGCGGCCGCCGGTGCGGATGCGCTTGTCATCGTCACCGAATGGAACCAGTTCCGCGCGCTCGATTTCAATCGCCTGAAGCTGTCGATGCGCGCTCCGATCCTGGTCGATCTGCGCAATATCTACCGCAGCGACGAAGTCCGCAAACACGGCTTTACCTATACCGGCATCGGCACCAACCTTTATCAGGAAGCGACCGGCGCCTGAGATAGGCCCCTGAACTTTATTGTCCTGACGCCGCGGAGCGCAAATCCCGCGGCGTTTGGTTTTGAGGATGACGCCGAAAAGTGCAGGCGTTTTCGGACGACACCATGCTTGCCGATTTAGAGGATTCCGACCCGCGTCCCCTTTATCGTCAGCACGGTCAGCCGGCCCGTCGCCGAAACCGCAGTGTCGATGCCGATGCGTTGCGGACCGAATGTCGGGATTCGCGCCGGGGTGTGGCCGTGGATCACGAGGACAGGAAGCTGCGGCCCTTCATCCAGGAAGGGCTGACGGATCCACATAAGGTCGCTGTCTTTCTGCCTCTTGAGGTCGATGCCCGGCTTGATGCCCGCATGAACAAAGAGGATTCTTCCCATCCGCAGCATGACCGGCAGCGATTCCAGAAATTGGATATGCCGTTTGGGTATCATGTTGCGAATGATGCGGGCAATTGTTTCGCTTCCGGCCGCCGACTGCAGCAGACGCTCGATATCGATACCGTATGAGTGCAGCGTCTCCGTCCCGGCAAAGCCGAGCCATTCAAGAATGCGCGCCGGTTTGCGATAGAGCTTCACCAGCTCCGCGTCATGATTGCCGCACAGGACGAAACGTTGAAACCCCGGCGGCGGGGTCTTGCTCAGGAACTCCAGCACCGCGCTCGAATCAGGCCCGCGATCGACATAATCGCCGAGCATGACGATGAGCTTCGGCCCCGGAATGCGCGCAGCATCCTCCTCGATGCGGCGATGTGCCTCGACGAGTTCTTTATAACATCCGTGAACATCGCTCATCGCGTAGACCGCAGCGAATTCGCCTTCGGCAAACGTCAGCCGAGCGCGTCTTTTACGGTTGCCGGACAGTATCGGTATCTGTTGTCGCCATGGCGCTAGATAGTTAAACATGGAACCCATTTATGAGACCCGACCGAACGGCAGGTTGTCCGAACCAATCCATCTCTTATCCATCGCTGCAACGGCATGAGACTCAGTGTTCATAAGAATTTGGCCTGATCGCGGCCCACCGAAGTTGTACCCGAACCTGCCACATTCAGAGTGACATAGTCCTTCGCCGAGTGACGGCGAGATCGAACCACTGAGAGCGATGCTCGGATAAAGCTGCGACTCGGCAACGCCGATATAGGCCGTTGCAGCGGCGAGGTCACGCTCCGCCTTGCGGATGTAATCATTCATACTTGGGAGGGTGCTGCGGTTAATAATACGCTATAGTTTGCTATATGACGGTTAATCCGGCGTTAAACCGGCGATTATTGCGTTTCTCGCGACGTTATCGGCTAATATTCCCCAAATGGAGGAGTCACAGGTATCGGATTTCCACAGGCGAGACCTTCGAAAAAGCTGTAAAAATCAACTATAGCGAGAGCCATCAGGAAAAAATGAACGTTAAAGAAGATGATGCTTGACGCCCCCGCGGCGCAGCATAATGATGGCGCGTTGCGAGTGTGAATGACATTTTTTGATCAGGAATCTCAGATCCAAAATTGCGGGGTGCAAAGTGGAAACTGCGGTTGATTCGAAACTTATCGAGGCGATCACCTACGACGAAGACAGCCGGCATCTACGGGTCTATCTGACCAACGGTCAGAGGCGAGAATATGAAGGCGTTCCCAAGGGCGTCGTCGTCGGGTTGACGATGGCGGAATCACCGGGAAATTTCTACATGAAGGCAATCAGGGGCAAATATCCTCCTCGCCCCTAATGTCCTATCGATCACGACGAAAGGATCCTTGTTCCAACAAAGATGCGGGACCGGCATTCGCCGGTCCCGCAAACCAGTCTCCCGCCGACCGGCAGTGCACGCCGTCAGTAACCGCCGAGAAAATCGCGGACCGCATTGATCTCGAGCGGCGCAATCTCGTGACCGCCGGGATGCCAGACCACCCTGATCTCCGCCCCTCGGTTTTTCAGATGTTCGGACAACGCCTCGGTCATCGAGACGGGCGCGATAGGATCCCGTTGCCCGGCCGTCATCAGCACCTTTCTTCCCGCCAGCGTCGACTGGGCTGCGGGTTGAAACGGAATGAGCGGGTGCATCAGAACCGCGGCATCGAAGATACCCTTCTCGATCAGGACATTGGCAAGAATATTTGCGCCGTTCGAAAAACCCAGGCCGAGAATATCGGAAGCTTGGTACTCGTCAGCGAATGCCTTGACGTAGGCGGCCATCTTCTCCGTCGCGCGTGAGAGATCGGGCATGTCGTAGACCCCCTCTCCGGTGCGGCGAAAGAACCGCGCCGCGCCGTGTTCGGAAACATCGCCGCGCGGCGAGAGAATCGTCGCTTCGGGCAGCAGGCGCCGGCCGAAGTCGAAAAACTGGTTCTCGTCGCCACCGGTGCCGTGCAGCACCAGCAGGATGGGTTTATCAGGTGCACCGGCATGCAGCCGGTGCACATATCCGGTTTCGGTCATGTTGCCTCTCCTCACACTTCGAGCGGCTGCAGATGCTGCTCGAGCAGCGCGCGAAGGTGGGCGTGCTGCTGCGGCAGTTTCAGGGCTTCGCCAAGATGGGCCGTATCCTCGTCGCGGTCGAAGCCGGGCTCATTGGTCGCGACCTCGAACAGCACGCCGCCCGGCGTGCGGAAATAGATCGCCCAGAAATAATCGCGGTCGATCACCGGCGTGACCTGATAGCCGGTGTCCATCAACGCCTTGCGCACTTCGAGCTGCTTCTCGCGGTTCTCGACGGCGAAGGCGACGTGGTGGACGGAGCCTGCGCCGGGAAGCGCACGGGCAATGTTCGGCATGGTCTCGAGATCGATGAGATGCGCGCCGTTGCCGTCAGGCTTGATCAGCCGCTTGACGCCGTCCCTTTCCTCGCCGACCTCATAGCCCATGAACTTCAGGAGTTCGGCGGTGGCGCCTTCGTCCCTCAGCCGCATGGCGACGGAGTGGAAGCCGCGAATGGCATGATCCTCGTTGATACCGCCATGTGTCCAGGGCTGGCGGGCGTCATCCTTGACCTCGACGAGCGCGAAGCCATCGCCATCGGGGCCGGAGAAGTTCAGCCGTTTTTCGCCGAAACTTTCCTCGGCCTTAAGGCCGCCGACATCAAGCGCGGCAAAGCGATCGCTCCAGAAGCCGAGCGAGCCTTGCGGGACGGAAAACACCGTCGTGCCGACTTCGCCGCTACCGGGACGGCCCTGCGCCATCTTCGGGAACGGAAAATAAGTCATGACCGTGCCGGGCGCACCGGTCTCGTCACCATAATAGAGGTGATAGACATCCGGCGCGTCGAAATTCACCGTCTTCTTGACGCGTCGCAGGCCGAGCGCATTGGTGAAAAACTGGTTGTTGGTGCGGGCATCCTGCGCCATCGACGTGACGTGGTGCAGACCCTTGATCTGATCGAGCATGTCAAACCCCTTTCATACCCGCCGTTGCGGGCTTTCGATGAGGCTAAGATGCGCGCTGAAACTCCCGTAGAACAGACCCGTAGACCAAAACGCATTGTCTTCTTTTAGTGAACGAACGCCAAAGTCCGTTCACACCTACGCCCCATGGGGATCGGCCGGCAATTGCCAGTCGATCGGCGCACGTCCGCGCGACTGTAGAAAGGCATTCGCCTTCGAAAAATGCCCGCAGCCAAAAAACCCGTTATGGGCCGAAAGCGGTGAGGGATGCGGCGCCCGGAGCACGAGATGCCGCGTCGTATCGACAAAGGCGGCCTTGCGTTGGGCATAGGAACCCCACAGCATGAAGACCACGGATTCGCATTCATCGTTGACCTTGCGGATGACGGCGTCGGTGAAGCGTTCCCACCCCTTGCCCTGATGAGCAGCCGCCTGCCCCTCCTCGACGGTCAGCACGCTGTTCAGCAGGAGTACGCCCTGCTTTGCCCAATGTTCGAGAAAACCGTGACGTGCCGGCGCTATGCCAAGATCCGTCTCCATCTCCTTGTAGATATTGACCAGCGAGGGAGGTATGCGCACGCCCGGCCGGACACTGAAACACAGCCCATGGGCTTGCCCGACTCCATGATACGGGTCCTGGCCGAGGATGACGGCCTTGACGTTGGAGATCGGCGTCAAATCGAGGGCGCGGAAATATTCGCTGCCCTTGGGGAAAATCCGCTTGCCGACCTGCTTCTGCGCAACGAGGAAGGATTTGAGCTGTTGCATGTAGGGGCTTGAAAACTCGCCCTCCAGCACGGCCTTCCAGCTCTCCTCGAGACTGACGGATGTATCGCTCATCTAGGAAAATCCTTCGCATATGACGAAACAACGGACACACGGTTCTAACAAAATCGATCTCCGCTGCAATGCCTGCCGGCGCGGCAATGGGGCCACACCTTCAGAATTCGGTGGGAGAAGATTGCGAAGCTGTCCGAGGCACCGTCGTCCGTATTTAACTATATGATAGCTTCGGTATTTACGCCGGCAGGCGGCCTGAGTAGAACTTTGATCGTGAAATCGGAGCCATGTCTTCCCATGAAATTCGGCACGAGCGGCCTTCGCGGACTTTCAGTGGATCTAAAGGGACATGCCTCCGCCCTTTATGCCACGGCATTCGGCAAATATCTCCTCGGAACTGGTAGGGCCAAAGCTGGCGATGCCATTCTGATCGGCCGCGATTTTCGCGATTCCAGCCCTGAAATCTCGGGAAATTGCGCCGATGCACTCGCTGCGCTCGGCTTCCGGATCTTCGACTGCGGCAATGTACCGACACCTGCACTCGCCCTCTATGGCCTTGAAAGAAACGCCGGCTGCCTGATGATCACGGGCTCGCATATTCCGGCGGACCGCAACGGTATCAAGTTCTATCGGCCGGATGGCGAGATCGACAAATCGGACGAGGCGGCGATTACCGCATTGGCCGCCGAGATCGAACGAAACGGCGAAACGGTCATACAAGCACCGGCCGAGACGGAAGACCACGAGGCCGCTTGCCGGCAGCTCTTTTTTGAACGCAATACAGCTCTGCTTCCGCAAGGTGCGCTTTCCGGCCTGAGGATCGGCGTCTACCAGCACAGCACCGTCGCTCGCGATTTGCTGGTTGACGTTCTTGCCCATTACGGCGCCGAGATCACCGCTCTCGGACGTTCGGAGAGCTTTATTCCCGTCGACACCGAAGCCGTTTCCGACGAGACGATCACGCTGATGAAGCGCTGGGTGTCCGAGCACAAGTTCGATGCGATCGTCTCGACCGATGGCGACGGCGACCGGCCGCTGGTCGCAGACGAAACCGGCACGCCGCTGCGCGGTGACCTTCTCGGCCTTGTGGCAGCCAATTTCTTGCGAGCCGGCACGGTGGTGACACCGGTTACCTCCAATTCGGGCATCGAGGCCGCGGGCTCTTTCACCGTCAGGCGCACCCGCGTCGGCTCGCCCTTCGTCATCGCTGGCATGGAAGAGGCCGTAGCAGCCGGCGAAGATCATGTCATGGGCTTTGAAGCCAATGGCGGGCTGCTGACTGCAACCCCTTTCGATATCAACGGCAGAGCCGTGCGCGCCCTGCCGACGCGCGATTGTTTTATCCCGATGCTCGCGATCCTGTCGCTCGCTGCCATTCGCAGGCAGCCGCTTTCTGCGGCTGCCGCCTCCCATCACCTGCCCTTTGCCGCCGCCGATCGCCTTGAGAATTTTCCGCTGGAGACGAGTGCAGCGTTGATGGAGCATCTGCGCGCTTCGGAAGAAAATCTCTCGGCTTTCCTGCAGCCGATCGGCGAGGTAGCGACAAAATCCGACATCGACGGACTTCGCGTGACGCTAAGGGATGGCGGCATCATTCATTTCCGCCCGTCCGGCAATGCGCCGGAAATGCGCTGCTACACGGAGGCCGGCAGCGAAGCTGCAGCCCGGGACCTGCTGAATACAGGGCTCGATCGAATAAGGGACTGGGCAGGCGCCCGGCAATATGCGACGAACAAGCCGTTTATTTCAAGGAACCCGCCTATGACGCAGAAAATCGTTCCCGTGATCATGGCCGGCGGCAAAGGCACGCGGCTCTGGCCGCTTTCTCGTGCCACCGCACCGAAACAATTCATCCAGTTCGTCGGCGACAAGACGCTGTTTCAGGAAACTCTCGAGCGCGTTTCCGATCCTGAACTATATGAAGCCCCGATCGTCGTCACCAATGAGGAATTCCGCTTCCTGGTCGCCGAACAGGCTCGCGAGCGCGCCATCCCGCTCGCAGCGGTCCTGCTCGAACCGGTCGCCCGCAATACAGCCGCAGCGGTGGCCGCGGCCGCAACACTTGCCGCCGACCTCTTCGGCAAGCACACCATCATCCAGATGCTCGCCTCGGATCACGAGATCCTTGCCGACAAGAGCTATTTCGATTGCATCCGCATCGCCCGCGATGCCGCTGCCGACGGCAAGCTCGTAACCTTCGGCATCACCCCCACGGAGCCGGCGACGGGTTACGGCTATATCGAGATCGGCGATGCCCTCGAAAACGGTGCGCACAAGGTCAAGCGCTTTGTCGAAAAGCCGGCACTCGATAAGGCCGAGCAGATGCTCGCCGACGGCGGCTTTTACTGGAACTCCGGCATCTTCATGTTCCCGGTGGCGGAACTCATCGCCGAACTGCAGGAATATGCGCCCGATGTGCTGAAGGCGGCCAGCAAGGCCGTTTCGAAGGCAAGCCGTGACCTCGACTTCACCCGCCTCGACGCCGACCATTTCGCCAAGAGCCCGGACATCTCCATCGATTACGCGATCATGGAAAAGACCTCCAAGGCCGCCGTCGTCCCCTCGCCGTTCAAATGGTCGGACATGGGAAGCTGGGATGCAGTTTGGAAATCAGGCGCCCGCGACGACAACGGCAATGTCGCCGCCGCAAACACCACTGTCGTCAATACCCGCAACTCGCTCGTCATGACCCATGGCGTGCATCTTGCCGTCCAGGGCATGGAGGATGTCGCCGTCATCGCCAGCGAAGACGCCGTCTATGTCGGACCGCTCAAAGACAGCCAGAATGTCGGACAATTGGTCAAGATGCTGGCCTCTACGTCCGCCACGGCGAAATTCGCCGAAACCCATCCGACGTCCTATCGCCCGTGGGGTGGCTATACCTCCATCTTCAACGGCGATCGCTTCCAGGTGAAGCGCATCTTCGTCACGCCGGGCAAGAAGTTATCGCTGCAAAAACACCACCATCGCTCCGAACACTGGATCGTCGTCAAGGGAACGGCTGAGGTGACGGTCGGCGAGAACGTGCGTATGCTGCGCGAGAACGAAAGCGTCTATATTCCGCTCGGCGAAGTCCACCGCCTCGCCAACCCCGGCAAGATTCTTCTCGAGCTCATCGAGGTTCAGACGGGCTCCTATCTCGGCGAGGACGACATCATTCGTATCGTCGATGAGTTTGGAAGAACGTAAAATCGCAGCCGGAGCGATGGTCGGGCCTTTTCCGGCGCGACCATCCTCGCTGTTGAATTTCCTCTTGGGGTTCTCGTAGAATGGATGTACCGACAGACATGACCGGAGATATCCCCCTGATGCCTACCTTGCCCGTCCTCGCCGGATTTCTTGCAATTATGGTGCCGGGAATGGTGTTTGCCGAAACGGCAAGCATGCGAACCGCAAGCGAGTCGGAAATTCGCCAGCACCTGCCCGGTACGTCCGAACTGAAAGAAAGCAAGAACGGCTACGAATATCGCGACGGCAATAAGAATGGCTACAAGATAACCAATGGCCAGGTGTGCGTCCTGTTCCCCAGCAAGAAGACCGATTGCGTCAACGTGAAGACCGATGGCAAGAGGTTTCAGATGATCGACAAAAAAGGCGGCCGAACCAGATTCTGATCTGCGGCCCCGGCAAGATTTCCTTGCCCAGGCAAAGTCATTCTGCCGGAGACGTTTCGCCGTCCTTGTCGAGAACGAAGTCGGCGACCAGGCCCGAATGGTTCGAGCCGAGATTATCATCGAGACGTTCCAGCGATGTCAGATGAAGCGGCGCGCGCGCAAATATGTGGTCGATGGCGATCCCGAGCGCGCCGGCGCCGATCGGCCATGTTGCCGGTTCTGGCGTGATCGTTTTCAGCTTCTGCTCACGCAGGAAAGCTTGGATGCTCGGGGCAATCGCCGAGGAGTTGAAATCACCTGACAGCACCAGAGGGCCGTCGATCGAACCAAGCGCTTTGGCGAGATCTTCCAATTCAGCCATCTGGAAATCGTCGAAGTATGGTTTGGTCAGGTGCGCCGAAACCAGATTGATGGTCTCGCCTCCGAAGTCGACGCTTGCTATAACGAGCCTGTTTTTTCGCAGGCTGCCCATACTTGCGACCTGCCGGCGGACGAACGGGCGTTTGGACAGCACCAGCGTATCGCATGTATCCTTCCCGCTATCGCAGCCGATATGGTAGGGATAGGCCTTGAATAATCGCTGCAGGTGAAACGTTAGCGGCTTGGCTTCGAGCAGATTGACGACGTCGGCATTCGACGCGATCACCATGTCGGTGATTTCAGTCGAGTTTTTCCAGTTGTCGATCGCGATGTTGAACGACATCAGACGAAAAAGCGGCGGCCTGTCGGTGCCTCTGTCGCCCTCCGAGAACTCGCGCAGCATGATGACGCCGTGAGCGATGAGAAAAAGCGAGGCAATCAGAAGGATAAAGCCGTAAATCTGTCTTTTGATAGCCAGAACGACGAGACTGGCGGCGACGAACACGACGCCGAGGTGAATTTGAAAGCTGTAGACGAAGGACAGAAGCCAGAAGTTCGTGACATAGCGTAACGACACGACAGCGATGGCAACGGTCAGAAACGCGCAGAGAATCCAATAAATTATATCTCTCATCGATCCTGACCTGCTTGCAGACGACCGGCCGGCCATAACATGCAAGCCACCATGTTGCAATGCAGCATAGCGGCCGGGAATTGCGGCTGACCGACAGACAATATCGATAGTCTCGCCCTTATCCGGGCAAGGCAGCGGCGGACAGGCCGCCGACAGTAGAGAGGGTGCTGTGGCCTTCTCGTTCAAAGACCTATCGACTCGGCCTCTTTTTATCTTGTAAGTGGGGTCACTTGATACGGAATCGGCTCTTTGCCGTCGGCAGGAAGTCGAGAAAAGGTGGGAATGCGCTACTTCATTACAGGGACTGCCGGCTTTATCGGTTTTCATCTGGCCAGGCGCCTGCTGCAAGAGGGGCATGACGTCACAGGCTTCGATGGCCTCACTCCCTATTACAACGTCAAGCTCAAGGAGATGCGCCACGCGGCACTCTCCCAGTTTCCGGCCTTCAAACCCGTCATATCAATGCTCGAGGACCGGCCAGCGCTGGAAGCGGCTGTTCTGGCGGCCAAGCCCGACATCCTGATCCACCTCGCCGCACAGGCCGGCGTGCGCTACAGTCTGGAAAATCCCGAGGCCTATCTCCGTTCGAACGTCGAAGGCTCGTGGAATATCATGGAAATCGCGCGTCGCGTCGAAATCCGCCATCTGATGCTGGCCTCGACATCATCGATCTATGGCGCCAATGCGACCGTCCCCTTTCGCGAGACCGACCGCGCCGACGAGCCGCTGACCATCTATGCGGCGACGAAGAAATCGATGGAACTAATGGCGCATAGTTATGCCCATCTTCACAAGATTCCGACCACGGCTTTTCGTTTTTTCACCGTCTATGGCCCGTGGGGCCGACCCGACATGGCGCTGTTCAAATTCACCAAGAACATGCTTGAAGGCCAGCCGATCGAGATCTACGGCGAAGGCAACATGAGCCGTGACTTCACCTATATCGATGATCTTGTTGAAGCGATCGTCAGACTGTCGGCAATCGGCCCGAGCGAGGAAAACCGTCTCGAAAACACGGCTGTCGAAACGCTTTCGCGCCAGGCGCCCTTCCGTGTCGTCAATATTGGCGGAGGCCAGCCGGTCAGCCTGATGGATTTCGTCGAAACGGTGGAAAAGGCGCTCGGCCGTCCTGCCATCCGCAAGATGCTGGCGATGCAGAAGGGTGATGTGCCGCGTACCTTCGCGGCCCCCGATCTGCTCGTCGCGCTGACGGGTTACAAGCCGGATACGACCCTGGAGGTCGGCGTCAAGGCCTTCGTCGAGTGGTATCTCGATGTGCGCGGCGAGCTCGACGCCTAGCTTATTTGCTGAACTGTTTCCAGTCGATTCTGTCAGTGAAGAAACGTCACCGCGTTCACGACGTTGACCGCCTTTGAAAACACATAGTCGACGACAACCGTCAGGTTCTGCGAATAGGTCTTGAGCCGGTAGCCCTCCACCGTAGCGGGGCTGCGCAGGACGAAAGGAACGCCTGGGCGCACGAAACCGGCGCGGGTCGTCAACGGCACTTGGGGCGCATGACCGATGGCGGAGGTGTACATCAGGTCGCGGGCAAGGCTGGCGGGGCCGATGGCGAATGCCGGCTCGGCGGCGGCAGTGATGGTCAGGGTCAAGGCGATGGCGGCAAGAGTTCTGTGCATGTTGAAGTCCCCGTTTGCGGATCGACGGGCTTTCGGTTTGCCCGGCTCCAAACGATCGATGCGTCTGTCCACGCTTCGGTCGCTTTCATGAGACCACTCTACACATCAGTATTTTCAGGGCTTTTAAGCAGATCGGTCAAATTTTACGAAATTTGATTTTCTGTCCGGAAGGCTCGAGAGCGCATAGGAAAAATACATCGCCGGCCCGATGTTAAGAACGCGACATCGGCGAATTGTACCGCTGACCTGGACGCTGCATCGCAGTCTATAGAATGCGATCCAGCTTCTTGTTGATGTGCAGGTTCGGCATCAACCCCGCGCTTTGCGCGGCATGATAGGATTCTCGTGCCGCATCGAACGAGATCGACCACATGATGGCGCTGAGCAGCAGCGCGATAATATAAATCTGAATACGCATCGAACCGGCGATACGGAAAGAGCAAGGCAGTTTTGTGTCAAAACATAGCCGCAGGGATCACGAAAAAGTGGCGGACTTTTTGTTTTGCGGCCGGTCGGCACCAGACATATTAGTGTCGTGAAAATTAGCGATATTGTATCGCTACCTGTTAGCAGCCGACCCCGAGGCTTGGTTCCTCTTCCCACCCCGAGAACCCTGAGAGACCCGTTCCCACGGGTCTCTTTGCCTTCTTCCGGACGCTTTTCAGAACAGCTGAGATCGCCTGATCCCATCGATGCTGAAACCCTAAACGGCACATCTCGATCCCCAATTAGACCACGCTTCCCGCAATGAGCGAGGTCACGTTCTTGCCCTTGCAGCGAAGGCACCAAAACAATGATAGGACCTTCCGAATATATCAATCGATTGACTTATTTACATGGCGGCGTTATAAAACTGTTATGACCCAAGAACACGACAACCAGCCACCGGCCTCCGCCCGTGCCGAGATCGCGCGTCAGAAGATGCTGTCCGCCGCCCTCGATGTCTTCGGCCGTTATGGCTTCGACGGTGCTTCGACACGCCAACTCACGGAAGCCGCCGGCGTCAACCTGCAGGCAATCCCCTATTATTTCGGCAGTAAGGAAGGTCTCTATATCGCCACCGCCGAATATCTGATGATGCGGATCAATACCCATGTCGGTGACATGAGGGCGCGCGTCGGCGCGCATCTACAGGCACTCGACGCTGCGGGCAAACCGCTTGGTGAAGCGGAGGCTCGCCATTTCCTGACCGAGATTTTGCAGACCATGGTGACACTGTTCGTCGGCAAGGAATCCGAATCCTGGGCGCGCTTCCTGATCCGCGAGCAGATGGAGCCGACCGAAGCCTTCACACGGGTCTATCAAGGCCTCATGCGGCCGATGATCGAGATGGGCCGGCGGCTGATCGGCGCTATCCTCGATGAGGATCCCGCCTCGGAACATGTGCGCCTGCGCACCTTCACCCTTCTCGGCAGCATCCTCGTCTTTCGTGTCGCCCATGCAGCCGTGCTCGCCCAGATGGAGTGGGACGGCGTCGGCCCGCAACAGGTGGAAACCGTGCGCGGCCTTGCCGCAGAGCTGGTCGATGCCATCGGCGCATCGAGAGGAAGTGCAGCATGAAACGCGTCCTTCCCCTCGTCATCCTTCTTCTCGTTGCGGCGGGTGCTGCTGCCTGGTGGTACGGCCTGCCCGAAAAGCTAGGCTGGTGGCCCGAGGCCCGCCGCGAGTTCGTCCTTTACGGCAATGTCGATATCCGCCAGGTATCGCTCGGTTTCCGTGTCAGCGGTCGTCTCGCCGAACTCCATGCTGACGAAGGCGACGTCGTCAAAACTGGAACGGTTCTGGCAAAGCTCGATGCAGCACCCTATGAATTCGCGGTCCGCTCGGGTGAAGCCAATGTCGCAGCCCTTCAGGCAACGCTCGACAAGCTGAAGGCCGGTCCACGGCCGACCGAGATCGCCCAGGCACGCGCCGCCTATGACGAAAGTGTCGCCGATCTCCGCAATGCCAATCTCGCCTATGACCGCGCCCGCCAGTTGCGCCCGCAGGGCACGATTTCCGAGGCAAGCCTTGATCAGGCGACCGCTGCAAGGGCCATGGCCGCCGCACGCTCCGACTCCGCCAACGAGGCGTTGAAACTGCTGCTGGAAGGTTCTCGTGTCGAGGATATCGACGCTGCCGACGCCCAGCTGAAGGCGGCTCAGGCAACGCTCGCCTCGGCCCGCACCTCGCTGGAGGATACCCAATTGCGCGCGCCAAACGACGGCGTGATCCTCTCCCGTGTGCGGGAGAACGGCGCCATCGTTTCCCCCGCCGACACCGTCTTCGTGTTGTCGCTGACAGAACCCGTCTGGGTGCGCACCTATGTCGCCGAACCCGATCTCGGCCGCATCCATCCCGGCATGAAGGTTGCGGTCACCTCCGATACTGCGCCCGACAAACCCTATGAAGGCACGATCGGCTTCATCTCGCCGGTTGCCGAATTCACTCCGAAATCGGTGGAAACGCCGGAACTGAGGACTGACCTCGTCTACCGCCTCAGGATCGTCATTGATAAGCCCGGCCTGGATCTGCGCCAGGGCATGCCGGTCACCGTGCGATTTCCGACGCCGACGGCGGGCGGACAATGACCGCCGCCGAAACCGGCCCCCAGACAGGTTGGGACGACAAGCCGCTCGTCCGGATCGACGGCGTCACCAAGCACTTCGGCGATGCGCCAGCCGCCCTTGACGCCGTCTCCGGCGTGATCGGCGGCGGCGCAATCACCGGTCTCGTCGGCCCTGACGGCGCCGGCAAGACGACGCTGATCCGCCTGATGACCGGCCTGATGCTGCCCGACACGGGAACGATGGAGGTTCTCGGCTCCGACACGCGCAAGAATGCCGCCGGCATCCAGGCGGCGATCGGCTACATGCCGCAGCGCTTCGGTCTCTATGAAGACCTTTCGGTGCAGGAAAATCTCGATCTCTATGCCGATCTGCGCGACCTGCCGAAGAGCGAACGCACAAGCGCCTTCGACGAGCTGCTCACCTTTACCGATCTCAAGCGTTTCACCGGCAGGCTCGCCGGAAAGCTCTCCGGCGGCATGAAGCAAAAGCTTGGCCTCGCCTGCGCGCTTCTGAAGAAGCCGCGGCTGCTGCTGCTCGACGAGCCTGGCGTCGGCGTCGATCCGATCTCACGCCGCGACCTCTGGAAGATGGTCGAGAACCTGACGAAGGAAGGTATCGGCGTCCTCTGGTCGACCGCCTATCTCGACGAGGCTGAAGCCTGCGACCATGTGCTGCTCTTGAACCAGGGAAAGCTGCTGTTTTCGGGAAAACCGGCCGACATGACCGGCCGCGTCAGCGACCGAGTTTTTCGCGTCTCGGGCATGACAGGGCGCCGCCGGCAGGTGCTTGCCGGGCTTCTGCAGGCCGATGGCGTCATCGACGGCGTGATCCAGGGCGAAGCGATCCGCCTCGTCGCCGCCAAGGACAAGAAACCGGATATCGGCTCGGCCGGCGATGGCGCAACGCTCACCCCTGCCCCGCCGCGCTTCGAGGATGCCTTTATCGACATGCTGGGTGGTGGTCCTGGCGGCCGATCGAGACTGGCCGAGGCGCAAGAACCGACGAAAGGCGAGGACGACCGGCCGGTGATCGAGGCCAAGGGGCTGACCAAGCGCTTCGGCGATTTCACCGCTGCCGACAATATCAGCTTCGATATCCGCCGCGGCGAAATCTTCGGCCTGCTCGGCCCGAACGGCGCCGGCAAATCCACCACCTTCAAGATGCTCTGCGGCCTGCTGAAGCCGACCGGCGGCGAAGGTCGCGTTGCCGGTTTCGACCTTCGCCGCGATGCCGCCGAGGCCCGCAACCAGCTTGGCTATATGGCGCAGAAATTCTCGCTCTATGGCGATCTGACCGTCATGCAGAACCTCGAATTCTTCTCCGGTGTCTATGGCCTTCGCGGAAGACACCGGCGCGAGCGCATCGATCTCATGGCCGGCATCTTCGATTTCGGCCGCCATGTCAGCCAGCCGGCCAAGGACCTGCCGCTTGGCCTGAAACAGCGGTTGGCGCTCGCCTGCGCCGTCATGCACGAGCCGCGCGCCCTCTTCCTCGACGAGCCGACCTCCGGCGTCGATCCGATCACCCGACGCGAATTCTGGACGCATATCAACGCCCTGGTCGAAAAGGGCGTCACGGTGCTCGTCACCACCCACTTCATGGATGAGGCGGAATATTGCGACCGCATCTCGCTGATCTATCGCGGCCGCTCGATCGCGCTCGGCTCGCCCGATGAATTGAAGGCCCGCGTCGCGACCAAGGAGCTGCCGAACCCGACGATGGAGGACGCCTTCATCGCCCTCGTACAGCAATCGGAAGCGGAGGATGCCGCATGAGCGCCTCCTCCGGTCGACTTCGGCGTCTTTCAGCTCTGGTGCGCAAGGAAAGCTTTCAGGCGATCCGCGATCCGAGCAGTATCCTCATCGCCTTCGTGCTGCCGCTGATCCTGCTCTTTCTCTTCGGCTACGGCGTCTCACTCGATACCACCCGCACCCGCATCGGCCTGGTGACCGAGGGGATGACGCCGCTGACGCAGGATCTGTCGGCCAGTTTCCAGGCCTCGCGCTATTTCGATGTGGCCATCGGCCGCGACCGTCGTCTGTTCGAGGAAGACCTCGTGCTCGGCAAGCTGCGCGGCATCGTCGTCATCCCCGCCGATTTCACCACGCGCTACACCGCCGGCAACCGGCCCGGTATCCAGGTGATCGTCGATGGCTCCGAACCGAACACGGCGAATTTTGTGCAGAATTATGCCCAAGGCACTGTTGCCAACTGGGAGCGGCAGAGGCAGGCGGACGTCGCCTCCCACAGTCCCGCCATTTCGGTCGAGCAGCGCTTCTGGTTCAACCCTGAACTGACCAGCCGCAATTTCCTCGTTCCCGGCTCGATCGCCATCGTCATGACGCTGGTCGGCACGCTTCTGACCTCGCTCGTCGTCGCCCGCGAATGGGAGCGGGGCACAATGGAGGCGATGATGGCGACACGGGTGACGGCGGTCGAACTGCTCGCCGGCAAGATCCTGCCCTATTTCCTGCTCGGCCTCACCTCGATGACGCTTTGCGTGCTGCTTGCGGTCTTCCTCTTCGGCGTGCCGTTCCGCGGCTCCGTCGCCGCTCTTTACGCGCTGTCGGCCGCTTTCCTGATCCCGGCGCTCGGCCAGGGCCTGTTGATATCGACGGCCACGAAGAACCAGTTCCTTGCCTCGCAGCTGGCGCTGATCTCGGCCTTCCTCCCGGCTTTCCTGCTGTCTGGCTTCCTCTTCGAGATCAATTCCATGCCGACCGTGATCCAGTGGATCACCTTCATCGTGCCGGCGCGCTACCTGATCCCCAGCCTGCAGACGGTGTTCCTCGCCGGCGACATCTGGCCGATGTTTCTGCAGGCAATCGGCGTGATGCTGACGATCGGCGCCATCATGTTCGTGCTGGCGGCCCGCAGCACCAGAAAGAGGATCGGCTGAGATGTGGACAAGGCTTTACGCCCTGATCGTCAAGGAGCTGCTCGCCGTCCTGCGTGATCCCAAGGGCCGCGCTATCCTGATTGGCCCACCGATCGTCCAGCTTCTCGTCTTCTCCTATGCGGCGACGCTCGAAGTCCGCAATGTCGACGTGATGATCCTCAACCGCGACAATGGTCACTGGGGCCAGGAACTGATCGAGCGTATCGATGGCTCGCCGACCTTCCGGAAAATCGAGATTGCAGGAAGCCAGGCGGAGGTCCGGGTGGCGATCGACAACCAGACGGCCATTGCCGTCGTCGAGATCGGCCCGGACTTTTCCCGGAATATTGAGGCCGGTACGCCGGCCGACCTGCAGGTGGTGCTCGACGGCCGCCGCTCCAACGCCTCGCAGATCGTCGCGGGCTATCTCTCGCAGATCGGGGCGGCGCTTGCCGCCGAGACGCCGGCCGGCAAACGTGCCGGTGCCGACATCGTCTCGACAGTGCCGCGCAACTGGTTCAACCCGAACCTGACCTATCAATGGTTCATGGTGCCGAACCTGATCGCCAGCATCGCGCTGCTGATCGGCCTCATCGTCACGGCGCTGTCGATCGCCCGCGAGCGCGAACTCGGCACCTTCGACCAGTTGATGGTCTCGCCGCTACGCATCCACGAGATCCTGATCGGCAAACTGATCCCGCCGATGATGATCGGCCTCTTCCACATCACCGTCTATATCCTGGCCGCCGTCTTCCTCTTCGAAGTGCCGCTGCGCGGCTCGCTCTTTCTGCTGTACGGCAGTGCAATCTTCTATCTTGGTTCGGTTGCCGGCCTCGGCCTCTTCATCTCGGCGCTGTCGATGACACAGCAGCAGGCGATCCTCGGCGCCTTCCTGTTCATGGTCCCAGCCATGCTGCTCTCCGGCTTCGCGACACCGATCGAGAACATGCCGGGCTGGCTGCAGCCGGTAACGCTCGTTAATCCGCTGCGCTATTTCCTGGTGATCGTCAAAGGCGTTTTCCTCAAGGATATCCCGTTGAGCGAAGTGGTGAACCAGACGATCCCGCTGGCGCTGATTGCTGCCGTCACCCTCAGCGCCGCCGCTTGGCTCTTCCGCCGGCGGCTGGAATAACCAATGCTTCAGCCGCCTCACAGAATGTGAACCGGCCTTCCAAAGCGTGACTCTCCCCTGCCGGAACCTCGGATTGACGCGGTCGTTACCCAAGCGCAACCCCAGTAAAGGAGAAGCAAAAATGTACAAGATCCTACTTGTCTCCAGCGCCCTTGCGCTTTCGTCGCTCGCCACCAATGCGCTGGCTGACGGAGCCGTCACCGGTGCAGCCGGCGGCGCCATAACCGGCGCAATCGTCGGCGGCCCCGTGGGTGCTGCCATTGGCGGCGTGGCCGGCGGTGTCGCCGGTGCCGTTGTCGATCCGCCGCCGCGCGAGGTCGTCACCTATGTCCAGCAGCAGCCGGCCCCGACCGCTTCAGTGGTCGTCCAGGAACCAATTGTCGTCGGCAAGCCGCTTCCGGCAGACGTCGTCGTGACGCCGGTGCCTGACAATCCGAAATATGCCTATACGGTCATCAACAATCAACACGTGATTGTCGAACCCCGCACCCACCGCGTGGTGCAGGTGATAGAATAATCAGGCAACCGAAGCCGCCTGTTGCGGCTCGGCAACTTCCGGCCCCGCTTCGGCGGGGCTTTTTTTCATGCGCTCGGGCCACCCGACGATCAGCGAGAACAGTACGACAAGGTGCCGTGGCAACGTAAACCCCTGTGGCAGCGCCTCTATCGGAATTCGGTCGCCGTAAAGCTGGCCCTGTTTGAGAGATAGAATATGCATGCTGGAAAGCATGAGCCGATCCTCCATCCTGACTGATGGGATCAGCGTGGCCGAAGCGACGGGGCTGGGTCCTTAAAGTCCGACTAAAAGCTGCAAAAACTTGCAAAGGCCTATGGGCGCGGCCGCATGCCGGCCCGCGCCAGCCCTTCCAGAACCGGCGCAAAACGCTGGGGATCCTTGGCCGGTTGACCTGCCAGAATGCCTTCCAGCGTTACATCAGGTGCAATCGCTGCGAGCGCGCGCAGGAACTGCCGCGCCTGCTCCATATTGCCGAGATGCGCATGTGCGGCGATCAGCATCCAGTAGGTCGGGTCGAAATGGGCATTGAGCGCCAGCGAACGTGACGCGTATGAAAGTGCTGCCTCGTAATTGCCACGGAAGATTTCAGCCATGGCGATGCCCGTCAGCGAAAAACGCGCATCCGGATCGCGAGGTCCCAATCTCACCGCGCGATGCAGGCGTTCGAGCGCATGTTCGATATCGCCGCAATGCAAGGCGGCAATGCCGGAACAGGCGGCCACCAGAAGATCGTTGGGATTGGCGGCCGCGGCGGCCTCCAACACGGCCATGCCGCCTTCATAATCCTTGCCCACCTGCAA
Organism: Rhizobium sp. BT-226; assembly: GCF_025847085.2. NCBI lineage: Bacteria > Pseudomonadati > Pseudomonadota > Alphaproteobacteria > Hyphomicrobiales > Rhizobiaceae > Rhizobium > Rhizobium sp. BT-226. Next base: position 1,807,330 of record NZ_JAOYTI010000001.1, read on the forward strand.
CAGCGCCATGCCGCAATGAGCCATGACGCGGGGATCGCCCGCCGAATGCTGAAGCCCGCGACGGGCAAGGCCGATGCATTCCGCCTTGTCGTCCTCTCCAAGCCGCGGCCAGCCCATGGTAATGCGGTGTTCGAGCGCCCAGGCGGCATGGGAAAGCAGCATCGCATTTTCCGGCTCCATAGCGAGCGCCTCCCGCAGCAAGACATAGGCGGCGGCGTTGCTTTCGATCGACTCGTCGATGATCGCGGCAAGCGCACGCAGATAGAGATCGTAAACCGCCGGACTGTTCGGCCGGTCGCGTCGTGACCTCTGGATTTCGGCGATCTCGATCGCCGGCTCGACGATCGAGGCGACGCGTTCGGTGATATGGTCCTGGAAAGCGAAGATGCGGCTGATGCCGTCTTCAAAATGATCGGCCCAGAGATTGGTCGCCGTCACGCCATCGACCAATTGTACATTGATGCGCACCTGCGCGCCTTCCCGCCGGATGCTGCCTTCGAGCAAGTAGCGTACTCCCAATTCCTTGGCCACCTCTCGCACGTCGATGCTGCGTCCCTTGTAAACGAATGCGGAATAGCGCGAGACGACCGAAAAGGAGTGAAGCGCGCGAGAGCCGTGATGATCTCCGTCACCACGCCATCGGCAAAATAATCCTGATCGGCATCACCGCCGAGATTGACGAAGGGAAGAACGGCGACGGAAGGCGGCTGCGGCGCCGCAGGCGCCATCCCGGCATCGTCCTGGCGCGACAGGCGATACCCGACCCTGGGAACGGTGACGATCCAGTCGGTGCCATCGGGCCTTGCGCCGAGAAGCTTCCTGAGCGTGGCAATCTGAACCGTGAGATTGCCTTCTTCCACGGCAAGCCCCGGCCAGGCCCGCTCCATCAGATCTGCCTTGGTGACGACGCGGCCCTCGGCCTCCAGCAGCATGCCGAGCAGCGCTGCCGGCCGCGGTCCTGTCGCAACGGACTTCCCGTCCCGCCACAGGCTTCCTGTCACGGGATCGTAAACGAACGGACCAAAGGAGAGCCTCGCGCTGCCCATGCAGAAGCATAGCGTGAAATTCTCACAAACGAAAAGCGGATCGACACGCCGATGCATTGCAAAGCCGCCGTCGAAACAGCGGCTTGTCAGTGAAGCAGGATCAGACCTTCAGTTCGCGCCGCTCACGCTCGGTCACCATCGCGAGGTCGAGCACCTTCTGCAGGTTCGCGGCGTGGCGGAAGTTCGGGTCCGGCTGGATGCCGCTTGCCACGGCCTCGGCAAAACGCTCGTAATTGGTCGCCACCGGTTCAACTTCGATCTGCGTCCAGGTGGCAGTTTCGACACCCTCGCCGAGGCAGCCATGCAGCTCGGAACCGCTGGGACGATGGATGACCTCGAGGCTGCCCCTCTCGCCATAAATGCGCAGCTTCAACTCGTTCAGATGCCCTGTCGCCCAGCGGCTGGCATGGATGACGCCGAGCGCGCCATTGGCGAAATCGACGGACATGGCGAAGCTGTCATTGGCATCGAGCAGATATTCGCCGATCTGGCCACCCGGCGCCTTGTTGAAGGTCTTCAGCCGTGCGAAGACATGGTCGATGTCGGTCGCCGCGCCATAAGCGGCGAAATCGAGAATATGGATGCCGACGTCGCCGAGCACGCCATTCGAGCCGTGGCCGGTGGAAAGCCGCCACAGCCAGGTCGATTCCGTGCGCCAATCGCCCCAGGCGCGCGACACCAGCCAGCTCTGGAGATAGGAAGCTTCCACGTGCCGGATCGTGCCGAGCTCACCGGCGAGCACCATCTCGCGGGCGCGCTGCAGCGGCGCGACGTTGCGATAGGTGAGGTTGACCATGTTGATGACGCCGGCCTTTTCTGCCGCCTCCGTCATCTCTAGCGCTTTTGCATAGTTCTCCGCCAGCGGCTTTTCGCAGAACACATGCTTGCCCGCGGCAATCAGCGCCATCGTCGTCGGGTGATGGATGCGGTCGGGCGTGACGTTCGTCGCCGCATCGAATTCACCCCAGGCGATCGCCTCCTCCAGGGAAAGAAACCGCTTTTCGATGTTGAACTTATCGGCGAAGGCCGAAAGCCGCTCGGGATCGGTGTCGACGGCGCCGACCACCGTCACGCCGTCGATGAGGGGGAAGCGGGCGAGCTGGTTTTTCGCCATCACCCCCGTACCAAGAACGAGTAGTCGCATGGATGCTCCTCAGCGGTAACCGGCTTCGCCGGCCTGGTGCAGTCTCGGGCCGCGTTCGACGATCGGCTCCAGTGCTTTTTCTACCGGCACATTTGGAGCGTCGGTGATACCAGTCAACGACCCTTCGCGGTTATAGGCCCACTTCACGCCGTTGATCAGCACCTTCTGGACATTGACGTCGTGATAGGTCGGATAGGTCTCGTGGCCGGGGCGGAAATAGAAGATGTTGCCGGCGCCACGGCGCCAGGTCAGGCCCGAGCGGAACACTTCGCCACCCTGGAACCAGGAGATGAACACCGTTTCGAGCGGTTCCGGCACCGAAAACTGCTCGCCGTACATTTCCTCGTTCTCAAGCTCGAAATGCTCGCCGATGCCGGCGGCGATCGGATGGCGCTGGTTGATCGTCCACAGTCGCTCGCGCTCGCCCGCCTCGCGCCATTTCAGCGCGCAGGGCGTGCCCATCAGCCGTTTGAAGATCTTGGAGAAATGGCCGGAATGCAACACCAGCAGGCCCATGCCTTCCCAGACACGCTTGGCAACACGCTCGACAACGACGTCGGAGACCGCGCCGTGATCCTTGTGGCCCCACCAGGTCAGCACGTCGGTTTCGGCAAGACGGGCTTCGCTGAGGCCGTGTTCCGGCTCCTGCAGCGTCGCCGTCGTCGCCGAGATACTTGGATCGGTGTTCAGCGCATTGGCGATCGTCGTGTGCATGCCTTCGGGATAGATCCCCCGGACGATTTCGTTGGTATTCTCGTGGATATTCTCTCCCCAGACGACGGTGCGAATGGCCATGATGTGCTCCTGTGGAACCTGGAAGTATCGATAGGCGGGAAAGCAGAAGAATTCAAAGCGCTTTGGAAAACGGCGTTGGCTGCGCCTCGTCTCCTCCACGTCCAAGGAACACATAGACCTTTGTCAGTATTTTGACAAAGGGGAAAATTTACCGGCCGAAGACGGAAAAACCGCCTGGCAATATCGCAGCAATATCAATGCGAAACCGATTTAGAAAATAGATTGACGACCAAAACGCCGGATATGATCAGCCCGAGGCCGAGGACTGCCGGCAGGTCGAGGCGCTGCTTGAAGAACACCAAACCGACCGAGGAAATCAGTACGATTCCCAAAGCGCTCCAAATTGCATAAGCGATACCGACGGGGATGCTTTTCAGCGTCAGCGACAGGCAATAGAAGGCGGCCGCATAACAGGCGACGACGAGTGTCGTCGGCCCGATGCGAGTGAACTGCTGCGACAATTGCAGCGCGGTCGTGCCAATGACTTCGAGCACGATGGCTGCAAACAGCAGCCCGTAGACGGCGGCCTGGCTCATGGCGAATTCCTTTTCGAGTTACCTGCCGGTCAGTTCGACAAGGCGATCGATCAGATCCCGCCTCAGAACGCCGTTGAAATCATGGCTTTCCAACGTGTCTGCGAACCAAAGTCCGTCGGCGGCGAAACGCACGACTTGTGCGTCGAGGGAGGAATCGGTGCCGATATATTCCTCGGCTCGTGCCTGCACCCATTGGCGCCAGCGAAGACGCAGCCGGGGTTCGGCAAGAAGCGCGATCGTTACCTGCGTCCAACTCCTGGAATCGTCGGAACGTTCCTTGAGACCGGACACTGCCCTGAGATAGGCGCGGGTGAAGCGGCCCTGCGGCAGCGGATCGCCGCGCATCAGTTCCTCTATATCGGCGTCGAACTTTTCGAGCAGGCTCTCGAACAGGGCATCGAGCAACGCATTCTTCGTTGGGAAGTGATGCAGCAGCCCGCCCTTGCTGACGCTGGACGCGGCGGAAACCGCATCGAGCGTGACGGCCGCCATGCCGTCGCTGGCAGCAAGGCGCGCGGCGACCTCCAGCAACTGCTGGCGCACGAACACGGGCTGCTTCTTGCGATGATGAGCGTTCGACATGCAGATAAAAGATACCGTCCGGACGGTTTTGTCAAGGAGAATCGGCCGCAGCCCCTGCTATCCGGCATAATGCGCGAAATGCCGCGGCACCTTGATGACAGTTGCGATCATTTTCCGCCCGGTGCATGAAGAGGCCGGGGAATGGTTGAGGTAAAGGGGATGGTTTCGTGACGGAGAAGGTCACCACACTCTATGAGGCGATCGGCGGTGATCCTGCCGTCCGGGCGCTGACGCACCGTTTCTACGAGCTGATGGACACGCTGCCGGAGGCGAGAAACGTGCGCGCTGTGCATCCGCCGAGCCTTGTGGGCAGCGAAGAGAAATTCTACGAATATATGAGCGGTTATCTCGGCGGCCCGCCGCTCTACACCGACAAGCGCGGCCATCCGCGCCTGCGCAGCCGCCATTTCGTCGCCGAGATCGGCTCTGTCGAGCGCGACGAGTGGCTGCTCTGCTTTCGCCGCGCCCTGGACGAGACGATATCAAGCCAGGCGCTGCGCGATCTCATCTGGGCGCCGGTGGAACGGCTCGCCCATCACATGCAGAACAAGGCTCCCGAGGACAAGGCCCCCTGACGATAAGGATTGACCATGAGCTTGAACGCGCGTCTGGAGCCGGTGCTCTATCTCTTCGCCGGCCTGTTTGGCGTAGCCGGCGTGGCGCTTGGCGCCCTTGCTGCCCATGGCGGCGGCGAGGCCAATCTTGCGGCATCCGCATCTGCCATGTGTCTTGCCCACGCCCCTGCCCTGCTGGCATTGGCTCTCGGCAACAACAGGCTCAGAACCGCCTGGCTGGCCGGTTTGCTGATGATTGTCGGAACGTTGCTTTTTGCGGGTGATCTCGTCACCCTGCGCTTTTCCGGCTCCGGCCTCTTCCCCTACGCCGCGCCGACCGGCGGCTGGGCGATGATGCTGGGTTGGCTTGTTGTGGCGGCGGGTGCGGTGTTTCGGGTTAAGGCGTGAGAGAGACAGTTCGGAATATTGCTTACGATTCAGCTCAAAACTTTCTCACCCTGCAAAAGGAAGCCGAGGACGTTGCTACAGATCTCTTCTCCCCAGCGGGGAGAAGTGCCGGAGCGATAGCGAGGCGATGAGGGGGTGAGCGGCAGAGCCGCGAATGCGCTGGACGCAAGCGAAGAGCAATGAATGGCGTGCCGTGTGGCCCCCTCATCCGACCCTACGGGCCACCTTCTCCCCGCTGGGGAGAAGAGGGGGCAAGCGGCGCCGGCATCCCATAAGGGCCAGGTCTTAAATGCCGTCGACCACGTTGAAGCCTTCGAAAACAGGCGGCCCCTTGTAGATCGCCTTGTGATCGCCGGCATTGCGATGCGCTGCGCGAAAGCTCTCGGACTTCGTCCAGTTCTGAAAATCCGCTTCGCTTTTCCAGACCGTGTGCGAGGAATAGAGCGTATAGCCCTCCTCTTCGTTGGCCTTTCCGCGCAGCAGCCGGAATTCGACGAAACCGGGCACCTGGGGCAGGCTGGAATCGCGATTGCGCCAGACCGTCTCGAAATCGCCTTCGCTCCCGGTTGCAACCTTGAAGCGGTTCATTGCGATATACATGGAATCTCCTTACGCTTTCCTCTTGCCCGCCCTTGCAGAACGCAAGGGAAAGGCGAGAACATTATCGCCGTTTGCCGCTGCTGGGCCAAGCGATCTTGTTGTCGCTTCCCCGGGCATGCGCGCTTCCCAGGTCGGGAACAGCGTCACATTCTGGTAGATCTGCTGGCGTTCGGCATGCTGCTGGAAAAGTTCGTAGAGTTCGGGCACGAGGCCCTCGCCTGTCTGCGCGGCAAGCTTATGCAGGCCGATCATGGTGAAGCCGTCGGGGCGCTGGTCGTTCATCGGGAATTGTCTCGTTCGTTCATCGTCTGCAGCGCACGCTCCAGGCTGGATTTGCTGCCGTTGCGAAGCGGGATGAAGGTCTTGCTGAACTTCTTGCAGCCGGTCTTCACCCGCAGGCAGGCATCGTGGCTGATACAGTCGATGGGGCAGAAGACGCAGTCGACCGAGGGAAGCAGAGTATCGATGCGGGAAACCGCTTCGCGCAGACCGCCATCATGGTGGATGAGCTCAGCGCCGAAATTGCTGGCGATCTGGCGAAGATGCGCCACCTGGCAGTCACGACCGCCGACATAAAGGAAACTGCGGCCATCCAGTTTGGACCGTCCGAGGGATGCCTGACCGGCGTCCTCGCCCGCGCTATCGCGGACCTCCCGGTTCGAACCCTTCTTGCCCTTGCGAGCCATATGCCACCCGTTCGCTCGTTGATCGTCACACGATTCCTGCGTGTGCGGGTGGACCTTATTAAACTTGATTTTTAGAGTAAAGTATAAAGTTGATTGTTTTTATCATATTAATTCACTGTGATTGGCAAGGAGGTGAAGTTCCTCCCGTTCCCACCGGGCGTCGGGCCAAATGGTGCGGCGCGCCGAACAGCCTCGACGGCGAGTTGGTCGATTTCAGGCACGCCGGAACCGCGTGTGACGCGAACCGAAGTCAAGCCGCCGCTGCCATTCACTGAAAACGAGACGACCACGGTTCCCTCGACGCCACGAGGTGTTCTGATTGAACGACGAATGCGACTACGAACCTTTCCGTCGTAATTGGCATTGGCCGCAGTTCCGATCCCGTCGTTATTGCCGGCCGAACGCGAATTGCTATCAGATTGAGCCGTCGCGTTACCTTCGGCGACTCCTCGTTCAGAATCCTGCTGCGCCTCGCCCTTCGAACCGGCAGCCTTTTTCGGCGGGCGCTTCTTCTCGACCGGCTTCGGCTTTTCCTGCGCCACCACCTTCGGCTTCTGCGTCGGCGTCACGATCTCCTGCGGCACCTCCGGTTCCGGCTGGATTTCCGCCGTTTCGACGGGCTTCACCTCTTTGGGCTCGGCAGCAGCGACAGGCGGCACCTCCGATGGCTGAACTTCCGGGGGGATCTCTTCAGCAGGTTTCTGCTCTTCCGGAACGACGGTCGACATCGGCTGCGCGACAGCAGTTTCAGCCGGTACTTCGGAAACGAGAATCTCCGGCTCCGCAGCGGTGACGGTTCCAGGCGAGACGCGCGTCACCTCGGGAGGAGGAGCCTGCTGGACGGTATCCTGGGTCTCGACCGGCGCGACTTCGGTCGGCTGAACGGTTTCCGGTTGAAGTTCCGCCGCTTCGGTCGGCTGGATCTTATCCGGCTCGACGGTCTCCGGAATGATTTCTTCCTGCACCGTGACTTCGGTTTCGCCGGCAGCAGTCTGGTCGACATCCGAGTTGCCGTACATCACCACGCTCATGGCTTCGCCCGCTTCTTCGACCGCCTCCTCAGGCGCCTTGGGAAAGGCAACGATCAGCACGGCGGCCAATGTCGCATGGAAGATCAGGGAACAGACACAAGTCAGCGCCACCCGTCGCCGCACCGGTGTCTTCTCGTCTTTCTGCTTTTCCACCGCCGCATCCATCGGCGGCGCGGCGGCGACAGCAGCCGACGCGGTCTCCGGATGATCGGGAAAGGAGGAGATCTGCGCGAAGCGCGCATAGTGGACCACCGCCTCACCGGCCGGCTGACGCTGCACATTGCGCAGGTCGGAAAGCTCGTGGCCGGGATGCATGTGGTTGTCGTTCAGACTGCCGTCAGCGTCCGGCTCCCCGATGAGCACCTGTCTCGATCTGGACTTCGCTGAAATTGCCATCTTATGCCTCGGACAGTCTGGACATGCCCGCCGGGATTCATTCCCGGCGTATTCTTAGCCCTCGAAGGGAACGGAAATCTGCGAGCGGGTGACGAGACCCTTCATGCATTCGCCCGCCGCCGGACCGTCGCAGACCGGCGTGTCGTTGATGATGATGCGGGTGACCGTGTCGCACTTCACATTCGGCATATCGAACTGGCGCACGCGCTTCTTGCCCTGCGGCAGATCGCGGAAGTCGAGCACGGTGATGCGGTCGACGGCATTCTTGTCGTTGAAAAAGGCAAGCTCGAAGGAGATCTTGTTGATCGGGGTCTGGAGATTGTTCTCGGCGACGAAAGTCATCATGCAGCCCTTTTGCGATGGCGCCAGAGCATTAAGTTCGACATCCAACTTGGCGGTTGTCGCATCCTGCGCCTGGCATACGCCCGAAACCGCCATCACCATGCCGGCTGCAACAGCCGCAAACCTACCCGTCATCATCTTCTCCGCCATTGTCGCGAACCGCCGCCAGGCGGCCTCATATCAGCAATCTCAAAAACTTGACTGCATTAGTCTCCTATTGCGTCTTTAAAAAACTATGAGTAATAAAGTCAAGATAATTGTCATCACGACCGGGGACCCTGATCACCGGCCTCACGGAATTGCCAACCGAAATGATGGTTGAAAAGCCAGATAACTTTAAACAGGTGCCGCTGCAGAGCGAGCCTGCGGCGCAGCACCGGATCGTCGAAAGCGCGGATCTTTTCCGCGGCACGAACGAGATCATGATAAGACACGACGGCTTGGTCTATCGCCTGAAGATCACCCGTCAGGGCAAACTCATTCTCAATAAGTAGGGTAGGACATGACCGAACAGACAAGACCGGCGCCAGCCGAAATCCGTGCGTTTCGCGCCGAGAATCCGAAGATGCGCGAGCGTGATATCGCCGCCCAGCTGAATATTTCCGAGGCAGCCCTCGTCGCCGCCGAAACCGGCATCAGCGTGACGCGCATCGATGGCAGCGCGCTGAAGCTTCTCGAGCGCGTGGCCGGCCTCGGCGAAGTGATGGCGCTGTCGCGCAACGAAAGTGCCGTTCACGAGAAGATCGGCATCTTCGAAAACATCAAGAGCGGTGCGCAGGCCGCGATCGTTCTCGGCGAGAACATCGACCTGCGCATCTTCCCGAGCCGCTGGGAGCATGGTTTCGCCGTATCCAAGAAGGATGGCGATCAGGAGCGCCTCAGCCTGCAATATTTCGACAAGGCGGGCAACGCCGTGCATAAGGTGCACCTGCGCCCGAGCTCGAATGTCGAGGCCTATCACGCGATCGTCGCCGAGTTGAAGCTGGAAGATCAGTCGCAGGAATTCATCGAGGCCGAGACCCTAAGTGCCGTCGATGAAACCGCCGACGTCAGCCGCGACGAGCTGCGCGACAACTGGAGCAAGCTCACCGATACGCATGAATTCTTCGGCATGCTGAAGCGCCTGAAGATCGGCCGCCAGGCTGCCGTGCGCACCGTCGGCGACGACTATGCCTGGAAGCTCGACAACAGCGCGACGGCAGACATGATGCATGCCTCGGTGAAATCCGGCCTGCCGATCATGTGCTTCGTCGCCAATAACGGCATCGTCCAGATCCATTCCGGCCCGATCTTCAACGTGCAGCCGATGGGTCCGTGGATCAATATCATGGACCCGACCTTTCACCTGCATCTGCGCCAGGATCACATCGCCGAGACCTGGGCCGTACGCAAGCCGACCGCGGACGGCCACGTCACCTCGCTGGAGGCTTACAATGCCGACGGCGAGATGATCATCCAGTTCTTCGGCAAGCGGAAGGAAGGTTCCGACGAACGCGCCGAGTGGCGCGAGATCATGGAAAACCTCCCGCGGGCAGCAAGCGTGGCCGCATAAGGATCGCTACGATGACGATGCGTAATAATCTGCGCCGGATCCGCACTTGGGAACTGGCCCTGACGGCGGTGGTCATGGCGCTGCCGCTGATCCCGACGGCGCCGGCAGTCGAAGGCTTCGCCTTCATCCGTGTCGCCCACGCCGAGGAAAAGAAGCTCGACACGTCGCGCCTGGTTTCGGTCGGCGGCGACATCACCGAGATCGTCTATGCGCTCGGCGAGGAAAGCCGGCTGATTGCCCGCGATACGACGAGCATCTATCCGGCGGCGGCGCTGAAGCTGCCGAACGTCGGTTACATGCGCGCACTCTCGCCGGAAGGCATCCTCGCCATGAACCCGACGGCGATCATCGCCGTCGAAGGTTCAGGCCCGCAGGAAGCGCTGGGTGTGCTGAAGAATGCCAGCGTGCCCTTCGAGACCGTGCCGAGCGCCTTTACCCGCGACGGCATCATCGCCAAGATCGACCGTGTCGGCACGCTGCTGGGCGTGCCCGACAAGGCGAAGGCGCTTGAAGAAAAGGTTGCGGCCGATCTCGATGCGGCGATCGCCGATGCCGAAAAGCGCCCGGAGGCCGAGCGCAAACGCGTTCTCTTCATCCTCAGCGCCCAGAACGGCCGGATCATGGCATCGGGCACCGGCACGGCCGCCGATGGCATCGTCAAGCTCGCCGGCGCCATCAACGCCGTCGGCGCATTCCCGGGCTACAAGCCGTTGACGGACGAGGCGATCATCGAAGCCAAGCCCGACATCATCTTGATGATGAATCGCGGCGACGGCGCCGGCACCAAGAACGAGGACCTGCTGGCTCAGCCGGCGATCGCCCTGACACCGGCGGGTGAGAAAAAGGCGATCATCCGAATGGATGGCGCCTACCTGCTCGGCTTCGGCCCGCGCACAGCAGCCGCCGCGCGTGAGCTCAACACGGCGATCTACGGGGGCTGATCATGGCCCTGCCGCAAGCCATGATGGAACAAAGGCGACGATTCCCGATGGCGGACATCCGCGAAATCAGGCAGGTGGGCGACAGGACGCGGCTCGCCTTGCTGGCGATCGCGCTGCTTGTCGTCGCCTCGGTCTTTTCGATGCTGTTTTCGGTAACGACGGGCGCCTCGGATGCTTCGATCCTCGACGTCATCAGCAACATGGCCTGCTCCGAGGCGGCGCTCAGCACACGTGACCGGATCATCATCTTTGATATCCGCCTGCCCAGGGCGATCCTCGGTTTCCTGATCGGCGCCTCGCTGGCCGTCTCCGGCACGGTGATGCAGGGCCTGTTCCGCAATCCGCTGGCCGATCCCGGCCTCGTCGGCGTCTCCTCCGGCGCAAGCCTCGGCGCAGTCACCATCATCGTGCTCGGCGGCGGCCTCGCAGCTCCGCTCGCAGCGCTTCTCGGTATCTACGCTCTGCCGGCGGCGGCCTTCGGCGGTGGCCTCGTCACGACGCTGCTGCTCTACAGGATCGCCACCCGTCACGGACAGACCTCGGTGGCGACGATGTTGCTTGCCGGCATCGCGCTCGGCGCCCTCGCCCTCGCCGTCACGGGATTGCTGATCTACATGGCCAACGACCAGCAGCTGCGCGACCTGACCTTCTGGAGCATGGGCTCGCTTGCCGGCGCCACATGGACGAAGATCGCCGCCGCCAGCCCGATCATCCTCTTGTCCTTCACCGCCCTGCCCTTCATGGCGCGCGGCCTCAATGCCATCACGCTCGGCGAGGCGGCCGCCTTTCATATGGGTGTTCCAGTGCAGCGGCTGAAGAATGTCGCGATCGTCGGTGTCGCTGCGGCGACCGGCGCGTCCGTCGCCGTCAGCGGCGGCATCGGTTTCGTCGGGATCGTCGTGCCGCATATCCTGCGCATGGCAATCGGCCCCGACCATCGTTTCCTGCTGCCGGCCGCAGCTCTTCTCGGCGGCTCTCTGCTGATCTTCGCTGATGTCCTGGCGCGCACCCTGGTCGCCCCGGCCGAGCTGCCGATCGGCATCATCACCGCGGCGGTCGGCGGGCCGTTCTTCCTGTGGATACTGCTGCGGCAGCGTTCGCGCCTTGCCCTGTGAGTGACCCCTGTGAGTGACATTGCGATGATCGAAGTTTCCGGCGTTTCCGTGCGCCTTTCAGGCAAGACCATCATCAGCGACGTCACTTTTACGGCAAGGGCCGGCGAGCTGACGGCGATTGCCGGGCCGAACGGCTCCGGCAAGACGACGACGATGAAAGCCATCTCCGGCGAACTTGCCTATGGCGGCTCGGTGCGCATCGGCGGCGACGAGGTGAAAGGCCTGAAACCCTGGCAGCTTGCCGCCATTCGTGGCGTGCTGCCGCAGGCAAGCACCATCTCCTTTCCCTTTACCGTGCGCGAAATCGTCCGCATGGGCCTGACGTCAGGTCTCAACCTGCATCCCGACAAGGCCGAGCAGACGGCGGCGGCAGCGCTTGCCTCCGTCGACTTGACCGACTTCGAAGGCCGTTTCTATCAGGAGCTCTCCGGCGGCGAGCAGCAGCGTGTGCAGCTTGCCCGCGTGCTCTGCCAGATCGCCGAGCCCGTCGTCGACGGCAAGCCCTGCTGGCTGCTGCTCGACGAGCCGGTCTCGAGCCTCGACATCAGCCACCAGCTGACCATCATGACGCTCGCCCGCAATTTCTGCGAACGCGGCGGCGGTGTCGTCGCCGTCATGCACGATCTCAACCTGACCGCGCTCTTTGCCGACCGCATCGTGCTGATGAAATCCGGCCGCCTCGCCGCCGCGGGCAGCATCGGTGAAGTGCTGACGAACGAAACGATGCTCTCGGTGTTCGGCTGCGCGCTGCGCATCAACCAGGTACCATCAGATGGCACGCCCTTCGTGCTCGCCCACAGCGCCGTTTCCCGCCCCTGAGCACGGCGCGGGCGGAACTTTTGATCGTCCGGGACGTTGTTGGCAGTGATCTGGGTCAATGCCGGGCGATATCATTCATGCAACGGACGGTGGTGACCCTCGTGCGAAATAGGCGGGCTTGCGCGCGCCCCAGCCAATGGAGACAGCCATGAGCTATTCTATCTTCCAGTCCGGCCGCAGCCGCCGCAACGGTACCTTCCACAATTTGGAATCAGGCATCGAGGAGCAGGTCGAGGCGCTTCGCGACGAACTTGCGGAACTGACACGCCTTGTCGGCAAGAGTTCGCGCCATCAGGGCGAAAAAATCCGCAGCCAGGCCGGCGCCGGCTATGAGGAACTGCTCGGCCGTAGCGAGGATCTGCTGCGCGAATTGCAGCACGGCTATGAGCGCGGCGCGACCGAAATGCGCGAGACCGTGCGCAAGCATCCGCTGGCAACGATCGGCGCCGCTGCCGTTTTCGGCCTTGCCATCGCCTTCCTCGCTCGGCGCTGAGGAAGCGCGATGCTCTTGTCGATCCTCGGCCTGCTGACGGGCGCAAGCGTGCATCGGACCGTTGCACGCGCCAAGCGCAATAGCATCTTCATTGCGCTTGCCTTCCTCTTCCTCCTCACCGCCTACGCATTGGCCGTCACCGCCGGTGCTATCTGGCTTGCCGGCATCTACGGCCCGGTCGGCGCTGCCCTCTTCCTGGCGGCCTGCGCGCTGCTGATCGCCATCATCGCCTTGGTGGCGATGTCGATCATCAATACCCGGGAAGCACGCCGCGCCCGTGAACGCCGTGCGGCGCTGGAATCGATGGCAACGGTCGGGCTCGGTCTTATCCGCGCCCAGCCGCTCCTGACCGCCGGTGTTCTGGCAGCAATCGTCGCGGCCAATTTGGTGGGCTCGAAGCGCGAGGATTGAGATTGATGAGGGACTTACTCCACCTCACGCAGCACCAACGTAAGATTAGTCAGGTACGCCCACCCCACCCTCCCTCATTCCTGTGCCTGTCACAGGAATCCAGCCACGGCGCGTCCGCGCCGTGAATGAACCCAAATACCCTCAACAGGAAAGAGTCTTTCGCGCCCAAGGACTTGGGCGCACTGGATTCCTGTGACGAGCACAGGAATGAGGGAGGAGAGGTATTGCCCTGACTAGCAATCCACTGCGTGGCTTGGCCTCCTTCTCCCATCCCTACAAACCAAAAAAGCCGGCGCCCCCAATAGCAACCGGCCTTTCTAATCAGAACGCGAAGGCCTTCGATGTCAGCGGCGCCGAGGTGGCGTCGGGGCCGAAATCAGCCTCGCCTGATATCTGCAGCAACTCCTGCAGCCGCTGACGGGCCCGGTTGACGCGGCTCTTGATGGTGCCCACGGCGCAGCCGCAGATTTCGGCCGCCTCCTCGTAGGAGAAACCCGAGGCGCCGACGAGGATGATCGCCTCGCGTTGATCCGGCGGCAGCTGGTCGAGCGCCTTCTTGAAGTCCTGCAGATCGAGCGCGCCATATTGCGAAGGGTGCATTGCCATCGATTCAGTGAACAGCCCGTCGCTGTCCTGCACTTCGCGGCCGCTCTTGCGCATCTGGCTGTAGAGTTCGTTGCGCAGGATCGTAAAGAGCCAGGCCTTCATATTGGTGCCCATCTCGAAATGATCCTGTTTGGCCCAGGCTTTCATGATGGTGTCCTGGACGAGATCGTCGGCACGGTCGTGCCGCCCGATGAGCGAGATCGCGAAAGCGCGAAGGCTTGGGAGTGCCGCCAGCAATTCCCGCTTGAAGCTGGGTTGCGATTTGTCTTCCATGCAGCGATCCTATTCGGCCATCTTGGCAGAAGCCATCATTTCAGCATGGTCGAGCTTTTCGAGAAGGTCGAGAAAACGATCGGGAATCGCCTCATCCTGTGCGGCCGAATACAGCGACCGCAGCCTGACGCCGATCTGGTTGTTCGGGTCCAGGATGTCGCTTGCCCGCAGCTCCAGCTTTCGCTGATCGGCTGCTTCTTTCTTGCGTGTAGTCATCAATTCGTCTTCTCGCCGGTTGTCTGTCCAGAGCATGATGCCGAAAAGTGGGAGCGGTTTTCGGACGACATCATGCTCTAACTTTCTAATTTAGAACAGGATTCAGATTTTAGGCCGACCCGGCCTAAAATCATCCTGTTCTAGGGGGCGTGGATGGGATCAAACACGATTTCAACCATCGACATCGAACGTTCCATTCTCGATGTCGCTGGCATTTGCCGTTGCATGGGTCAAAACCCTACGCCCTTTCTTCGTCGGCTGGAATAATGCGGCGCAACGAAAAAAGTTCCTGCGGTTCCGGAACTTTTTTATCAAGGCGACGTTAACCGCTCATTGAAGCCAATGCCGGCCTGTATGCAGGAGCCCATTAATGACACTTTCTACTCGGATTGCGCCGCACCTTCCTTATCTGCGCCGCTATTCCCGCGCCCTTACCGGCACTCAGACTTCAGGCGACGCTTATGTCGCGGCCGTTCTCGAAGCTATCATCGCCGATCTATCGATTTTCCCGGATACGGCGAACGACCGGGTTGCACTCTACAAACTGTTCACGCAGCTGTTTGGTTCCACCGCAGTCCAGATTCCGGAGCCGACCTCGCCCTATGCCTGGGAGCAACGCGCCACGCTGAATCTTTCCAAGGTTTCACCGCGTGCCCGTCAGGCCTTCCTGCTCGCCTCCGTGGAGAATTTCCGCGTCGCCGAAATCGCCGAGATCCTGGAAACCGAAGAACAGGATGTTATGCACCTGCTCGACGTAGCGTCGCAGGAGATTTCGCGTCAGGTCGCCACCGATATCATGATCATCGAGGACGAACCGCTGATCGCCATGGATATCGAGCAGATGGTCGAGAGCCTCGGCCATCGCGTCACCGGCATTGCCCGCACGCATGCCGAGGCCGTGGCACTTTACAACAAGACCAAGCCGAGCATGGTGCTGGCCGACATCCAACTTGCCGATGGCAGCTCCGGTATCGACGCAGTCAACGACATCCTCAAGACGTCGAGCGTGCCGGTGATTTTCATCACCGCTTTCCCGGAACGGCTGCTGACCGGCGAGCGCCCCGAACCGACCTTCCTTGTCACCAAGCCCTTCAATCCCGACATGGTTAAGGCCCTGATCAGCCAAGCTCTTTTCTTCAACGAATCGACCAGAGTGGCCGCCTGAGACGCAATTTTCCGGCCTTCGGAACCAAATCGCCAAAGCAGGCGTTCCGGTGCTACCGGGACGCTCCGGTGGCTTTAACGGTTTTTGCAGCGCTTTGTTCTAGAGTTGACAGGCGGTGTCTGGAAGGGCGCTCCCTTCAGCGACGTTCAAGATGTCACAAGGAAAGGCGGCCGAGTGAATACGACTGAACCATTATCCGGCATGCCTTTCACCTTCGAAGGCAAAGCCGAAATGATGGAACGCGCGCTCGGCAGCGCCGGGATTTCAATCCTCTGCCAGGACGCCCGGCTTTCGATCTTCTACGCCGAAAATCTGCCGCCGCATTTTGCAGCCCTCTTTGCGCCTGGCGGCAGCGACGCCGTCCTCTTTGGCGATGCCCACGGCCGATATCTAACGGCGCTGAAGCACAAGGTGCTGGAAACCGGCATCCCCAACAATGCCGAAGTCGAGATCGACGTCGACGGCGAAAGACGCACCTATGAACTGAAGATCCAGCGCACCGGCGAACGTGGCGCACATGGACTTCTGTCCGTCATGGCTGAAGTCACGGAGAGCCGGCATCGCGAAAAAGTTCTGAAATCGCTGTTGCGCGAACTCTCGCACCGCTCCAAGAACCTTCTTGCCATCATTCAGGGCATTGCCACGCAGACCGCGCGCAACACGCTCTCTCTCGACAGTTTCCTCCTCAAATTCCGCGGACGGCTGCAATCGCTTTCCAACTCGCAGGACCTGATCACGGATTCGAGCTGGCGCGGCGCCTATCTCTTCGAACTCGCCGAAAAGCAGTTTGCCCCCTATTGGCCGGAGACGGCCGGCTCGATGCCGATCTATGGCATCAACGCTCATCTGACGCCGAATGCCGCGGTGCATCTCGGGCTCGCTCTCCACGAACTCATCGTCAACTCCGCCTCTTTTGGCGCGATTGCCGGCGGCGCCGCCTCCATCACGCTGAATTGCCGCGAAGCCATGATCAACGACAGGAAGGCGATCGAAGTCGCCTGGGCGGAAGTGCTGCATGATCAGTCGGAAATCCACGAATTCAGCGACAACAGCTTCGGCCGCACCGTGCTGGAGCGTGTCGTGCCTTCGTCGGTCAATGGCAAAGCGGAGTTGAACCTCATTCCCGGTCGTATCGAATATCGTTTGACCATTCCGGAAAGCGAATTCGAGATCTTCAAGCGCGTGTGAAGCCGGGAGGCAACCGAAAACGAAAAACAGCCGGTGCGAGGGCGGCGCACCGGCTGTCTTCACTCACCGGGAGGGGACCGTGAGTACGTCCGGATAGTGGGTTGGGGGCGCGCATGTTGGGTCGATGCGATCACCATCCGGATATCGCAATAACGGCGACATCAAACTTTGGTTCCCTGCCATCTGAAAAAAATTTGACTTTTTTGAATCTTTTTTCGGACACCCCGCCGGTGCTGTTCGTCCCAGCTATTTTGTAGGCACGGACTGCCGAAAAAATTGCCTCTCCCTCATAAAAACAAGGGTTTGAGTGCGCCAGGCGCAACAAAATTGCCAAAATTTTACCGTTTGATAAATTTTTAAACCTGAGTTACGATTCCCTCACAGGCCGTTTACCAATAATGAGGGAACTTCAATGGAACGACTGGAAACCGGGATCCATGCCGGCCGGCTTTCGCCCGCCGAGTATGAGGCAAATTTTTCCGATCTTCATCCACGCCTCGACAATCATGAGGCGCTGGTCGCCGCCGACCGCTGTTATTTCTGTTATGACGCGCCATGCATGACGGCCTGTCCCACCTCGATCGACATTCCGCTGTTCATCCGCCAGATCTCGACCGGCAATCCGATCGGCTCGGCAAAGACGATCTTCGATCAGAACATCCTCGGCGGCATGTGCGCCCGCGTCTGTCCCACCGAAGAACTCTGTGAACAGGCCTGTGTCCGCAACACGGCTGAAGAGCGGCCGGTCGAGATCGGCCGTCTGCAGCGCTATGCCACCGATGCCGCCATGCAGGCCGACAAGCAATTCTATGCCAGGGCCGAACCGACCGGCAAGACGATCGCCGTCGTCGGCGCAGGCCCAGCCGGACTTGCCGCCGCCCATCGCCTGGCCGTCAAGGGCCACTCGGTCGTCATCTATGATGCCAGGGAAAAATCCGGCGGCCTCAACGAATACGGTATCGCCACCTACAAGACGGTCGACGACTTCGCCCAGAAGGAAGTCGACTACGTCCTCTCGATCGGCGGCATCGAGGTTCGGCATGGGCAGCGTCTCGGCCACGATTTTTCGCTTTCCGATCTGCAGGCGCAATATGACGGCGTCTTCCTCGGTATCGGCCTTGCCGGCGTCAACGCGCTGCGCATCGAGGGCGAAAACCTTGCGGGCGTCGACGATGCCGTCGATTTCATCGCGGCCCTCCGCCAAGCCGAAGACAAAAGCGACATCGCCATCGGCCGCCGTGTCGTCGTCCTTGGCGGCGGCATGACGGCGATCGACGCTGCCGTACAGGCAAAGCTGCTCGGCGCCGAGGAGGTGACGATCTGTTACCGCCGTGGCAAGGAGCACATGAACGCCTCCGAATTCGAACAGGATCTGGCAAGCTCCAAGGGCGTCATCATCCGCCACTGGCTAGCGCCGAAATCGATCCTGTCGCAGGACGGCAAAGTCGCCGCCATCGAGGTGGAATATACGAGGATTCTCGAAGGCCGCCTCGTCGGCACCGGCGAAACCGGTGTCATTGCCGCCGACCAGATCTTCAAGGCGATCGGTCAGAGCTTTGACGCCTCTGGTCTCGGTTCGCTGCGCATGGAATCCGGCCGCATCGCTGTCGATGGCGAAGGCCATACCTCGCTCGACGGCGTCTGGGCCGGCGGCGACTGCGTCTTCGGCGGCGACGATCTCACGGTTTCTGCCGTCGCCCACGGTCGCGACGCGGCTGAATCCATCCATCGTGCCCTCACCGCAGCAGCCGCTCCGGCTGTCGCGGTTGCTTGAAGGGAGAATGAACAATGGCTGATCTCCGTAATAATTTCGTCGGCATCAAATCCCCGAACCCGTTCTGGCTGGCGTCTGCGCCGCCGACCGACAAGGCTTATAACGTCGAGCGCGCCTTCAAGGCCGGCTGGGGCGGCGTGGTCTGGAAGACGCTGGGCGAGGAAGGCCCGCCTGTCGTCAACGTCAACGGCCCGCGCTACGGCGCGATCTGGGGCGCCGACCGCCGCCTGCTCGGCTTGAACAATATCGAGCTCATCACCGACCGCGACCTCTATACCAACCTGCGGGAAATGAAGCAGGTGAAGATGAACTGGCCGGACCGGGCGTTGATCGCCTCGATCATGGTGCCTTGCGAGGAAGAGGCCTGGAAGGCGATCCTGCCCTTGGTCGAAGAGACCGGCGCCGACGGCATCGAACTCAATTTCGGCTGTCCGCACGGCATGTCCGAGCGCGGCATGGGCTCCGCAGTCGGTCAGGTGCCGGAATATATCGAGATGGTCGTGCGCTGGTGCAAGCAGTACACCCGCATGCCTGTCATCACCAAGCTGACGCCCAACATCACCGATGTCCGCCGCCCCGCCCGCGCCGCCAAGGCCGGCGGTACCGATGCCGTCTCGCTGATCAACACGATCAATTCGATCGTCTCCGTCGATCTCGACAACTTCGCCCCCAACCCGACGGTCGGCGGCAAGGGCAGCCATGGCGGTTATTGCGGCCCAGCGGTAAAGCCGATCGCGCTCAACATGGTGGCCGAGATCGCCCGCGATCCCGAAACCTACGGCCTGCCGATCTCCGGCATCGGCGGCATCACCACCTGGCGGGACGCGGCCGAATTCCTCGTGCTCGGCGCCGGCAACGTCCAGGTCTGCACAGCGGCAATGACCTACGGTTTCAAGATCGTCCAGGAGATGATCACTGGTCTCTCCGACTGGATGGACGAGAAGGGTCACCGCAACCTCGACGACATTACCGGCCGCGCCGTCCCCAACGTCACCGACTGGCAATATCTGAACCTCAACTACATCGCCAAGGCGAAGATCGACCAGGACGCCTGCATCAAATGCGGCCGCTGCTACATCGCCTGCGAGGATACCTCGCACCAGGCGATCACCAACTTCGTCGACGGCGTTCGCCATTTCGAGGTGATGGACGAGGAATGCGTCGGCTGCAATCTCTGCGTCAGCGTCTGCCCGGTCGAAAACTGCATCACCATGGAGCAGCTTCCCGCCGGCACCCTCGACAAGCGCACCGGCCGGGTCGTCGACCCGAACTATGCCAACTGGACGACGCACCCCAACAACCCGATGGCCCGCCAGGCGGCGGAATAAGAATTCGCAACGCCGCCATAATCCTCGGCGGGTCATGACCAGTGAAATCGGCGCCCTACATGAAAGGGCGCCGTTTGTTGTTGTAGTCAGGGCACGCTATTCCCGATTACAGCTTGAAAGTTTTGACCTCGTTGCCGCGCTCGATGGTCCGGTTGGCGATGAAGCGCCCGGATTTGGCAGCCTCCTGCTTCTCCGCCTCGATATGGCGCAACATCGCCTCAAGACGCCGGAGCGCCAAGGCTTTGTTGCGATGCTGGGAACGCTCGTCGCGCGCCGTCGCGACGAGACCGGTCGGCCGATGCAGGACACGAACAGCACTGTCGGTCGTATTCTGATGCTGCCCGCCCGGTCCGCCGGCCCTTAGCGTCTCGAAACGCAGGTCGGCTGGATCGATCGTCACCTCGCCGCCTTCCGGTTTGGTATCGATACGTTGAACCGAGACGTACCAGTTCTGCCGCTTGTGACCCGGACGCACCTGGCTCTTGAAGGTGAAGCGGATCGTGCCGCAATAGTCACTGGCGATCTGCTCCGCCTCGAAACCATTGAGGCTGACGATCGCCGACTTGGCGCCGTGCTGGTCCGGCATCCGACCAAGGCTGGTCTCGAAAGAGCAGCCGAGCCGAACGGCCTCCCGCTCGAGGATGCCGAGAAGCGCCGACAGCGCCATGCGGCATTCCACCGGACCGTTGCCCGCGGTAACGAGAAGATCAATAGCGCTCATGGCCACGTCCTCCTTCCCTGCGATATTCGGGTTTTCGCCGACGCTGCTCAACCTCCGCTTCATCAACCACCTTCTTGAAGGTGACAAGCGGCCGAAAGCTGGCAAGCCTCACGACCAGGCTCTCATTTTCCAGATCGGTCACCACTTGCCCGGCATCCTTGTATGCAGATGCCGCCTCCTCGACGACAAGGGAGCGATCGTCGCAGATGGCGATACCGCCCCAGGAATTGCGCAAGAGCTGTTCTCGTTCGGAGCGATTCCGGCCGACACGCCCGTGCATGGTGGCGCGGTCGTATTTGCGACCGGCCCCGTGAGAGATACCATCCAACGAACGGGCAACGCCGGCGCTCGGACGAACCGCATAGCTGAGGCTCGCTCGAGATCCCGCAATCGGCGCGAGTTCGCCGCTTACGACCGCCGCCGCACCCTTGTAATGCACAAACCCACGATCGGACGGGCGAACGAGATTGTGCGGCACGTCGGCGATGAGACACAGATCCGCATGAAGCGCTGCGGCCGCCCGCTCTGCGATCAGCCGTCGGTTCAACGATGCCCAGGCAACGCACTGGTCATGGCGCACAAGCCAGGCGGCACCGGCCTCCGAACCGGGCTCAAGACCGGCTGCAAGCCCCGAATGAGCGGCCACCATCTCCGAGAATACGGTGGCGCCCAGGGACCGCGAACCGGAATGAACCAGCAGATAAAGCCCCTGATCATCGAGACCGTAGGCAGATCCACCTTCGGCGAGATCCTCCACAGCCTGCAACTCGCAGAAATGATTGCCGCCGCCGATCGTGCCGAGAGCACCGGGTGTCAGATCGGTTGACAGACCTGCCTCCGTGAGAAGTTGCGCCGCATTTCCGATCGCCTGCGTTTCAAACCGGCGAAGCCGCTCCGCCGCCCTGTCGATCTTCAGTTTGCGCAGCGGAAGATCCAGGCCGAAGAGCGACATGCCGCAGCCGATATCGTTGCCGATCAGCAGCGGGTGCAGCCGAGAGGACAACAGTGCCACGCCGGTCGCACCATATTTTCCGGGGTGCAGATCTGGAAACGCGGCGATCTCCAAAACGCCCGGCAGGCGGGACATTTCGTCGAGTTGATTTAAAGCGGCGCCTTCGATCCAGGCGCTACCGGAAAAGAAACGATTGATGAGTGCCGGATGTGCCGACGACGTCATCGGGGAGCTTCTGCTCCCAATGGAATTGCCCATGATGATGAACTCTGGATATGATTGGTCTTTCATCGCCAAAAGGGCGATGTCAACCGGCATTCATCGGCCCATTGACCGAGTTAAGCCGAAACCCTCTCGGGGCGTGCGGAGATATTCGTCATCGTGGCGCTCCCTTTCCAGAAACAATCGAGAGCGCCCACTTAGGTGAAATCGCAAAGAAATGCAAGCATGGGATGCCTAACCGCCGAATGACTTCCGATAGGCATTGGGGCTCGTCCCCAGTCGCCTGCGGAAATGATGCCGCATCGTCGCCAGTGTTCCAAAGCCGCTGGCGGCGGCGATGTCGTCGAGCGAAACAGCAAGTTCCTTCTCCAGCAGGTCGCGGGCATGCCGCAGCCGCTGCTTCAGCAGCCATTCGCCGACGCTGAGGCCCGTCGTCGCTTCGAAGCGCCGCTGGAAGGTGCGCATACTCATGCCGGCTCTTTTGGCAAGCAGGCTGATCGGCTGCTCCTCGGAAAGGCTTTCGCGCATCCATTCGATCAGCGGCCCCAGGCGGATGCCCTCGCGTTCCTCGGGAACCGGCGCGTGAATGAACTGCGCCTGTCCGCCTTCGCGGTGCGGCGGCACGACGAGACGTCTTGCCACGCTGTTTGCGGCCTCTGAACCGAAATCGCCGCGCACCACGTGCAGGCAGAGATCGATGCCGGCGGCACTCCCCGCCGCCGTCAGCAGGCTGCCCTCGTCCATGTAGAGAACGTCGGCATCGAGCGTGATGTCGGGATAACGTGCAGCGATCGAGGCGACATAGCGCCAATGTGTCGTCGCCCTACGGTTGGCAAGCAGCCCGGATCCGGCAAGAACCGCAACGCCCGAGCAGAGCGACATGATGCGCGCGCCGCGCTGATGCGCTGCCCTGAGCGCTACGGCGAGCGGTGCCGGCACCGGCGCATCGATTGCCCGCCAGCCGGGTACCACAATCAGATCCGCCTCATCAAGCACCTCCAGTCCCTTGTCGACCGCGACCGTCAGCCCGCCCGCAGCGCGAAGCGGCCCTGGTTCGATGCCGCAGACTGAGAAACGATACCAATCCGCCCCCATCTCCGGGCGTGGCAGGCCGAAGACCTCGTAGGCGATGCCGAATTCGAAGGTGCAGAGCCCGTCATAGGCAAGTGCGGCGACAAGCGGTCCTTTGGTCTGCTGCGGGGATGAGTTTGGCATGATCTTTACGCTGTCGGTCATGATGGCCAATTTCACAAAGCTCTAGCATCGGCGATACCAGGCGGCAACTTCAGAAAAAGGGAGAACCCGATGCCAAGCCCCGTTTCCCAAATACCTGCTGCAGCTCCGGATGCCGCTGTCGCTCACTTTGCCGCCAGGCTTGCTTTCGAAACCGATTGCTCGGACGTGCATGCCGCCTTTGCGGCCGGGAAAGTCGATTTCGTTCTCCTCGACGTACGCTCGCCGCAGCTCTTCGCAGCGGCCCATGTTCCCGGAGCCATCAACCTGCCGCACGGCAAGATGACGGCGCACCGAATGTCGGCATGGGCAAGCGATACACTGTTCGTCGTCTATTGCGCCGGCCCGCACTGCAACGGCGCCGACAAGGCAGCCTTCCGCCTCGCCAATCTCGGCCTCCAGGTGAAGCTCATGATCGGCGGGATGACCGGCTGGGCCGATGAAGGCTTCGCCTTCGAACAGGGCGTCCCCGCTGCCGCGTGATCAGTCTCCCGTCTCCCCCAATAATGCAGCGGGAGAAGGAAACTTGCTGCCGTCAGAACTCGACGACCACCTTGCCGAAAGGCCCGCGATAGAGATGATCGAGCGCCTCAGGAAACTCGTCGAAAGCATAACGCTTGTCGATCACAGGCTTCAGCCTGGTCTGGTCGATTGCCCGCACCAGATCTTCAAGCGCACGGCGGTGGCCGACGGAAATGCCCTGCACAACCGGCGCCTTGAGCAGCAGCGGGCCGGCCGGGCCGGAAACCTCGAACCCCTCGAACACGCCTATGACGGAAATGCGGCCATTGATCGCCACCGCCTTCAGCGCCTGGCCGAGATGCGGGCCGCCGACGATCTCAAGTACGTGATCGGCGCCATAGCCGCCGGTCAACTGATAAAGTTGCTCAACCCAGTCGCCCTCATGGCGGTTAATCGCATGATCGGCGCCGAGAGCGACGGCGCGTTCGAGCTTCTCGGCGCTGCCCGATGTGATGAAGACCTCCGCGCCATGCGCCTTGGCGATCTGCAGACCGAAGAGCGCCACACCGCCGGTGCCTTGCACCAGCACCTTGTCGCCGGCTTTCAGACCACCGCGCTCGATCAGTGCGAACCAGGCGGTCAGCCCGGCGCAGGGCAAGGTGCTCGCGTGCGCCGCATCGAGCGTATCAGGCGCGCGTGAATACCACTCCTCGGAGAGCACAGTGTATTGGGAGAGGACGCCAGGATAAAAGCCACCACGCGTCTTGTAGGGTGGCGTGCGCGCATCGCCCAACCCACGTCCGTCGATCCAGTCGGGCGAAAAGGTCGAGATGACCCGATCGCCCGGCTTGAACCGGCTGACCTCGGGTCCGACTGCCTCGACGACCCCCGCCATATCGGAAGCCGGCACGAAGGGAAATTGCAGCGGCAACCCCATGCCGCTTTCCATCACCAGCCGGTCGCGGAAATTGAGCGAGACGGCTTCCGTCCGGACCAGGACCCTGTTTCCCGAAACCGGTTCGAGCCTCCGCTCGCCGACCGTCAGCTGGCGTTCCGGCCCAACCGCGTCGATCTGCCATTGCCGTGTTGTCTGCATTGTCTTGCTCCTTGTCCATTGCCGGGAGCGCAAACATATCGTTGAATATTTCGCACCAGTTGCGATATTAATTCTCCAGAATGGTTCCAAAGAGGAAACAAGTGGAACAGCTCAAGGGTATCTCGATCTTTGTCGAAGCCGTCGAGGCCGGTGGCTTTTCGGCTGCCGCCGAGCGGCTCCATCTCACACGTTCGGCGGTCGGCAAGACGATCGCACGGCTGGAACAGCGTCTCGGCGTGCGCCTCTTCAACCGTACGACACGCATGCAGAGCCTTACCGAGGAAGGCCGCTTCTTCTACGAGCGCTGCCTGCGGGCGGTCGAGGAAATCCGCCTCGGGGAAGCCATGCTGGAATCCGGCCGGCGTGATGTCCGCGGCCGGCTGCGCATCTCGATGCCAGTGCTCTTCGGCCGCCACTGCATCGCGCCGGTCCTGGGACGCCTGCTCGATGAGCATCCGAATCTCGAACTCGACCTTTCTTTCAACGACCGTATCGTCGACCTGCTCGAAGACGGCTTCGATCTTGTCGTCCGCAACGGACCGCTGAAGGACAATCCGGATCTGATGGCGCGGGCGATCGCCCGCCAGCGCATGACCGTCTGCGCATCGCCCGCCTATCTGGAAAAACATGGCGCGCCGCAGACGGTCTTCGATATTCCGCAGCATGAAGGCATCGTCTACAGGCGGGGCGATGACGATAGGGGCTGGATCTTTCCCACTGCAACCGATCCCGGGCGGCGGATGCCGCCAAAGGCACGGCTGCGGCTCGACGACCTCGCTTCGATTTCCGATGCGGCCGTCGCCGGGCGCGGTCTTGCCTGGCTGCCCTGCTGGCTGGTCCGCGAGGAGGTGCTGGCAGGCCGGCTCATTCAGGTGTTGAAGCACGAACCGGCCAATGTCTTCGATGCCCATGCCGTTTGGCTGCGCTCTCCGGTCATGCTGCCGAAGGTGCGGCTCGCGATCGATACGCTTGCCGCAGGACTGCCGGCAATGATGGGCTGAAGCGCTCGCCGCGTCTGTGAGCGACGAGAAACCCATGTTTTTCCTAGACGTTTCCCTGGAAATCACTCGTTGCCGCAGTATATCCGCTCATTCACCGTCCGTTGTGGACGGCCGCCATATCACTCGGAACACGGTCAGCATGTCACTTCGCAACGCCCTCCGCGCACAAACTGCAGATTGCCACGCCGCGGTGGACACCATCTTCGGCAGTTTCAACCTCTCACGCACCCAGGATTATAAGGCTTTCTTGCGCGCGCATGCCCGCGTCGTACCATCAGTCGAACATGCGCTTGAGAATGGAGGAATCGGCCGTCTGCTGCCGGACTGGCCGGAACGACGGCGCGCGCATTTGTTGGCTGCCGACATACGGGAACTCGATGATCGATTGCCCGTACTGCTTCCACAACCGGTATTGCGCTGCGACGCAGCGGTCTGGGGTGCCGCCTACGTCCTTGAGGGCTCCAAGCTCGGCGGCGTGCTGCTCGCCAAGGCCGTGCCCGACCACTTGCCCAGCAGCTATCTGAGCCCGCAAGGCCCGAAGGGCGCCATGCGGCTTTTCATGGATCGTCTTGACGCGAGCAAGGTGGACGATCCCGGTGCTGCCGCCGCCGCAGCCCGCGATGTCTTCGAGCTCTTCCTCAAAGCGGGGCAAGTCGAACTGGAAGCCGTCCCATGAGCGGCACGCACGAACCCGTCGATCTCACCAACTGCGACCGTGAGCCGATTCACCAGCTCGGCTCGGTCCAGCCCTTCGGCTTTCTCATGGCGGTATCCTCAGACTGGATCGTCATGCGCGCCTCCGCAAATCTGGCGGAGTTTCTCGGAGTGACACAGGCCGACGCGCTCGGCCGTTCCGTTATCTCTGTGATCACACCCGAAGCACTCCACGCAATCCGCAACAAGCTTACCACGCTGCGTGGTTCCGACGTCGTCGAGCGCATTTTCGGCATTGCCCTGATGCCCGATCAAAACAGGTTCGACATTGCCGTGCACCTGAACGAAGGTGAGGTCATCATCGAAGGCGAGCGCTGCCAGGAAGACAAGCACGACGCCGCGTCGCTCTCCATGCGCAGCATGATGTCGCGCCTCGACCACACGGAAACACTGGAAGCTTTCTTCCGTGAAGGTGCAAGACAGGCGCGGGCGCTTACCGGTTTCGATCGGGTCATGGTCTATCGTTTCGATGAAGGCGGTTCCGGCGAAGTGGTGGCGGAAGCTGCCCGGGCCGGCATCGGCTCGTTTCTCGGGCTGCACTATCCGGCTTCCGACATTCCGGTACAGGCGCGCGCGCTTTATCTGCGTAACCTGTTCCGCATCATTGCCGATGTCGGCGCCGTCACGGTCCCGATCCTGCCGCAGCTCGATGAGCACGGCCGGCCGCTCGATCTCTCCATGTCGGTATTGCGTTCGGTTTCGCCGATCCACATCGAATATTTGAAAAACATGGGCGTTGGCGCTTCGCTCTCCATATCGATCGTTGTGGACGGTAGGCTCTGGGGTCTGTTTGCCTGCCATCACTACGGCCCGCGTCTGCCTTCGGCCCAACGCCGCTCCACTGCCGAACTCTTCGGCCAGATGTTTGCGTCGCGCCTTGAAAGCCGCGAACGGCGACTGGCTCTCGACTACGAGACCAAGGCGCGCCGCATTGCCGACCGGCTTCTCACCTCCGTCGCAGACAATGCGAGCCTGCTCGACGATCCGGCCTGGCTGATCGAGGCGCTCGCCGACGCCATTCCTGCCGACGGGATCGGCGTCTGGATCAACGGCCGGCTGGCCCTTGCCGGCATCGGGCCGAATGAGAGAGGCTTCGCAGCCCTCGTCCGCCACCTCAACCGCAACGCCGCCGGCCGCATCTATGCCGTGGACAGGCTCGCGGAAGCCTATCCGGATCTTGAGGTCGACGATGCTGTGGCAGGCATGCTCGCCATCCCGATCTCGCGTTCGCCGCGCGATTACGTCGTGCTTTTCCGTCAGGAATTGGTGCGCACCGTCCGCTGGGGCGGCGACCCGCACAAGCCGGTGGAATACGGGCCGAACGGCCCGAGGCTGACGCCGCGCAAGAGTTTCGAAGCCTGGTCGGAACTGGTGCGCGGCCGCTCCCTTCCTTTCACGGAGGCCGAGCGCCGTGTCGCCGAAACCATCCGCGTCACATTGATCGAGGTGGTGTTGCGCCTCACCGACGAGGTCAGCATGGCGCGCCAGGTGGCAAACGAGCGCCAGGAACTGCTGATTGCCGAGCTGAACCACCGCGTCCGCAACATATTGAGCCTCATCACCGGCATTATCCGGCAGTCACAGGCAACGTCGGTCGGCCTTGGCGACTACATCCGCCAGCTCGAGGGCCGCATCCAGTCGCTCGCCCGCGCCCATGACCAGATCACCCGCGATCACTGGGCGCCCGCTTCGCTCCGGCAATTGCTGCTGGCAGAGACCGCCGCCTATCTCGGGAAAAATGCGCAACGCATTCAAATGAGCGGCGAGGACGTGCTGCTGGAACCGCAGGCTTTTTCCACCGCCGCCCTTGTTTTCCATGAGCTGATGACCAACAGCGCCAAATATGGCAGCCTTTCCGGCACCGGCAGCGGCATCGTCCAACTCGGCTGGCACCGCGACGACGAGGGCAATCTGCGCATCGGCTGGCGCGAAAAGGATGGTCCGCCCGTCGTCGAACCCAAACGCCATGGCTTCGGTTCGACGATCATCCGCCGCTCGATCCCCTATGACCTCGGCGGCAAGGCCGAGGTCCGCTACGTCAAGGAGGGGCTCGAGGCCGATTTCTGCATTCCGGCGCGACATGTCGTCAGCCCGACGAGCGAACCGTCAAATCTGGCTCCGGTCGGAGCGGCCGGTCGCAAGACGATTGCCGACGATCAGCCACTCTCCGGCCTGAACGTGCTGCTGGTTGAAAACAACCTGATCATCGCCATGGATGGGGAGGACATCCTGCGCCGGCTTGGCGCCGAGGTGGCTACGGCGCCAAGTGTCACGGAGACGATGGAAATTCTGGCAGGCCAGTCCTTCGATCTGGCGCTTCTCGATGTCAATCTTGGCGATGAGACGAGTTTCGGGATTGCCGACCGGCTGGCAGCTGATGGCGTGCCCTTCGTTTTCGCCACGGGCTATGGGGAGGGCATTGCCCAGGCGAACAGCCACTCGGACGCGCCCGTGCTGCAGAAGCCTTATACGATGGAAGGCGTGACGGATATTCTTGCCCGGGTGCCGCTCCCGAGGAGAGGGTAAAACCCTCACCCCCCAAGGGGATCCGGTGGTCGCAGGCCGCCGATGAAGAGCTGTTCGAGAAACCGCGCCGCATCCTCGAAGCGCCCTTCGCCCGAATGTTCCTGTCCCAGCACGGCACGCACCTGGACGTCGAAATCCGCGTAATGCTGCGTCGTCGACCAGATGGAGAAGATCAGGTGATAGGGGTCGCATTTGACGATCTTGCCTGATTTCGCCCAGGCGCGGATGACCTCCGCCTTCTCGTCGACCAGCTCCTTCAGCGGCCCCTTCAGCTCGTCCTCGATATGCGGCGCGCCCTGCAGCACCTCGTTGGCGAAAAGCCGGCTCTCGCGCGGAAAATCGCGGGCCATCTCCAGCTTGCGGCGAATGTAGCTGCGGATTTCCGCCTCCGGGTTACCTTCGGCGTCGAAGGCCCGCAGCGGCTCCAGCCAAGTGTAGAGCACCCGGTCGATCAGCGCCCGGTGCATGGCTTCCTTGGTGCGGAAATAATAGAGCAGGTTGGGTTTCGACATGCCGGCCACTTCGGCGATCTGGTCGATGGTCGAGCCGCGGAAACCGCTTGCCGAAAACACGTCGAGGGCCGCTTCCAGGATCTGCTCTTCCTTCTCCTCCTGGATTCGCGTCCGCCTCAGGGTTTTCGCTGCTCTCGGTATGGTCACGGGTTGTTATTTCCCCTTGAAATTCAACTTGTTCGCTCAAGTTTTGTTGGAAACGACCCCGCCGCTTTCTTAAGCAACTGCCCGTATTTTTATCGGCAATTTTCGTGATTTTCGTCTTGAGCCCGGCGGTGGAAGTTGTAATGTTTACCAATCGGTCAAATTATCCGCCAGATGCAAAACAAAGGCAACTGGCGATTTTCCGGCGCTCGACAAAATCAATAAGGGGCGCAGGAAGGACCACGGGAACAGGCGGGCATGCCCTTTGCATGACCGCCGCAAACAGGTGAGGGCATACAAAATGGTGGCAGCACCAGGCGAGAACATGCGCGTCAATGGCGACCGTCTCTGGGACAGTCTCATGGAGATGGCGAAAATCGGCCCCGGCATAGCAGGCGGCAACAACCGCCAAACGCTGACGGACGCCGATGCGCAGGGCCGCAGCGTTTTCAAAAAATGGTGTGACGATGCCGGTTTGACCATGGGCGTCGACCGCATGGGCACGATGTTCGCCACCCGCCCCGGCACCGATCCCGATGCTCTGCCCATCTATGTCGGCTCGCATCTCGACACTCAGCCGACCGGCGGCAAATATGACGGTGTGCTCGGCGTGCTTGCGGCTCTCGAAGTCGTGCGCACCATGAACGATCTCGGCATCAAGACCAAACATCCGATCGTCGTGACCAACTGGACCAACGAGGAAGGCGCGCGTTTTGCCCCCGCCATGCTGGCGTCAGGCGTCTTCGCCGGCGTACACAGCCTGGACTTCGCCTATAATCGCAGGGACCCTGAGGGCAATCTGTTCGGCGACGAACTGAAACGCATCGGCTGGGTCGGCGACGAAGAGGTCGGCGCCCGCAAGATGCACGCCTATTTCGAATATCACATCGAGCAGGGGCCGATTCTCGAAGCCGAGGAGAAGCAGATCGGCGTCGTCACCCATTGCCAGGGCCTGTGGTGGCTGGAATTCACGTTGACCGGCAAGGAAGCCCATACCGGATCGACGCCGATGAACCTGCGCGTCAATGCCGGCCTCGCCATGGCCCGCATCCTGGAAATGGTCCAGGACGTGGCGATGGGTGAGCAGCCAGGCGCCGTCGGCGGTGTCGGCCAGGTCTTCTTCTCGCCGAATTCGCGCAACGTCCTGCCGGGCAAGGTCGTCTTCACCGTCGACATCCGCTCGCCCGACAAAGAGAAGCTCGACCGCATGCGGGCAAAGATCGAGGCGAAAGCGCCTGAGATCACCGATGCACTCGGCGTCGGCTGTTCCATCGAGGCGATCGGCCACTTCGAGCCGATCACCTTCGATCCGAAACTGGTCACGTCGGTGCGCGACGCTGCCGAGCGGCTCGGCTACAGCCACATGAACATCATCTCCGGCGCCGGCCACGACGCCTGCTGGGCCGCCAAGGTCGCACCGGCAACGATGGTCATGTGCCCCTGCGTCGGCGGCCTCTCGCACAATGAGGCGGAAGAGATCTCCAAGGAATGGGCGATGGCGGGAGCCGATGTGCTGTTCCATGCGGTGGTCGAGACGGCGGAGATTGCGGTGTGATGGCTAGCGTCGCGTCTGTAGCCCCCTCATCCGACCCTTCGGGCCACCTTCTCCCCGCTGGGGAGAAGGGAACGGTGGACGTTGCGGCTTCCCCCTTCTCCCCTCGGGGAGAAGGTGCCCGACGGGCGGATGAGGGGGCTGCGGGTGCGACGAAAATTATCAAACAGGATATCCGGAAACATCGTACCAACAAGACGGGCCAAGCCAGGGCTCTTCGCCGCAACGAAACCGAAGAGGAGTACCACCTCTGGAGCGACCTGCGCGCCCGCCGCCTGAACGGCTACAAATTCGCACGGCAGGTTCCCCTCGGTCCGTTCATTGTCGATTTCCTCTGTCGTGAACAACGATTGATCGTCGAAGTCGACGGCTTCCAGCATGCCGATAGCGCGTCCGATCAGCGCCGAACTGAATGGCTCAATGTGAATGGCTATTCCGTCCTGCGCTTCTGGAACAGGGAAATCTCGCGCGAACGTCGCTCAGTACTCGAAACGATTCTAGCCGCCTTGCAGGGCCGGATCGAGATCAGCCCAGAACCGCTCGGCTTCTATTCGCCGGCCCAATCTGCAGACAAAAACGGGGAATGATCATGACCACAGTCATCAAGAACGGCACCATCGTCACCGCCGACCTGACCTATAAGGCTGACGTGAAAATCGACGGCGGCAAGATCGTCGAGATTGGTCCGAACCTCTCGGGCGACGAAACACTCGACGCCTCCGGCTGTTATATTATGCCCGGCGGCATCGATCCCCACACCCATCTCGAAATGCCCTTCATGGGCACCTATTCTTCCGACGATTTCGAGAGCGGCACCCGCGCCGCCCTTTCCGGCGGCACGACCATGGTGGTCGATTTCGCCCTGCCCGCCCCCGGCCAGTCGCTGCTCGAAGCGCTGACCATGTGGGACAACAAATCGACCCGCGCCAATTGCGATTATTCCTTCCACATGGCGGTCACCTGGTGGAGCGAGCAGGTCTTCAAGGAGATGGAAACCATCGTCCGCGACAAGGGCATCAACACCTTCAAGCACTTCATGGCCTATAAGGGCGCGCTGATGGTCGACGATGACGAGATGTTCGCCTCCTTCCAGCGCTGCGCCGAACTCGGCGCCCTTCCGCTGGTGCACGCCGAAAACGGCGACGTCGTCGCCTCGATGTCGGCAAAGCTGCTCGCCGACGGCAACAACGGCCCAGAGGCGCATGCCTACTCCCGCCCGGCGGAAGTCGAGGGTGAGGCCACCAACCGCGCCATCATGATCGCCGACATGGCCGGCTGTCCTGTTTATATCGTCCACACCTCCTGCGAACAGGCGCACGAGGCGATCCGCCGCGCCCGTGCCAAGGGCATGCGCGTCTATGGCGAACCGCTGATCCAGCACCTGACGCTCGACGAGAGCGAATATTCCAACTCCGACTGGGATCACGCGGCCCGCCGGGTGATGTCGCCGCCCTTCCGCAACAAGCAGCATCAGGATTCACTCTGGGCGGGGCTTGCCTCCGGCTCGCTGCAGGTGGTCGCCACCGACCATTGCGCCTTCACCACGGCGCAGAAGCGTTTCGGCGTCGGTGATTTCACCAAGATCCCGAACGGCACCGGCGGCCTCGAAGACCGCATGCCGATGCTCTGGACCCATGGCGTCAACACCGGGCGGCTGACGATGAACGAATTCGTCGCCGTCACCTCGACCAACATCGCCAAGATCCTCAACATCTATCCGAAGAAGGGCGCGATCCTTGTCGGCGCCGATGCCGACATCGTCGTCTGGGACCCGCAACGTTCCAAGACCATTTCGTCCAAAGCCCAGCAGTCGGCGATCGACTACAACGTCTTCGAAGGCAAGGAAGTCACCGGCCTGCCGCGCTACACGCTGACACGCGGCGTCGTGGCGATCGAGGAAGGCGCGATCAAGACCCGAGAGGGCCACGGCGAATTCGTCAGGCGCGAGCCGGTCACGGCTGTCAGCAAGGCGCTTTCCCAGTGGAAGGAGATCACCGCGCCGCGCAAGGTGACGCGTAGCGGCATTCCGGCAAGCGGCGTATGACGATGGCGCGTGACGATACGACCATCAACCGGGGACCGCTGCCTCTATGCCAATGACCTCACGCCGGTACCAAAGCGTCCAACTCCGGCAGAAGCACGACGCTTTCCTGCTCGTTCGGATCGGTGCGGGCGATGATCGCCGTGCACGGCGTGCTGCTGAGGTTTGCCGGCAAGTGCGGCACACCGGCCGGGATATAGAAAAGTTCGCCGGCATGGACGATGACGTGATGCTCGAGCCGATCTCCGTACCATGTGTGGGCCTCGCCGGAGAGCATGTAGATCGCCGTCTCGTGCGCCTCGTGCAGATGCGCCTTGGCGCGTACGCCCGGCGGGATCGTCAGGAGGTGCATGCAGATGCCCTTGGCGCCGACCGTCTCGGCCGCGACCCCTTGGAAATAGCTGAGCCCCTGCTTGCCGTCATAGGCATGATTGGGGCGAACGATGTGGCAGGTGGGCTTTGATGTCACGTCCATCCTCATCCTCCATGGAGTGTGTCGTCGATAAAACCGGCGGTAATGATAGCACGCAAACCGCGTTCCCGCGGCGAAAACAAGACTGGTCGCATTGATGCAAACACCCTCCGTCGTATCCGCCAAGGATCTCTGTCTCACCTACCAGGCCAATGACGGCCCGGTGCGTGCACTGAGCAATGTCAATCTCGATGTCCGCAAGGGCGATTTCGTCTCTTTCATCGGCCCGTCGGGCTGCGGCAAGACCACTTTCCTGCGTGTCATCGCCGATCTCGAAAAGAGCACCTCGGGCGAGATCTCGATCAACGGCATGACACCGGAAGAGGCTCGCAAGGCCCGCGCCTACGGCTATGTCTTCCAGGCGCCGGCGCTCTATCCCTGGCGCACCATCGAAAACAATATCGCCCTGCCGCTGGAGATCATGGGCTATTCCGGCGCCGACCGGACGCGCCGCATCGCCGAAGCACTCGATCTCGTCAGTCTTTCGGGCTTCGAGAAGAAATTCCCCTGGCAGCTTTCCGGTGGCATGCAGCAGCGCGCCTCGATCGCCCGCGCTCTCGCCTTCGACGCCGACCTGCTGCTGATGGACGAGCCCTTCGGCGCCTTGGACGAGATCGTCCGCGACCATCTGAACGAAGAGCTGCTGAAACTCTGGACCCGCACCAACAAGACGATCTGCTTCGTCACCCATTCCATCCCCGAGGCGGTCTACCTCTCGACCAAGATCGTGGTGATGTCTCCGCGCCCGGGCCGCGTAACCGATGTGATCGACTCGACCCTGCCGGCCGAACGCCCGCTCGACATTCGTGAAACCCCCGAGTTCCTGGCAATCGCCCATCGCGTCCGCGAAGGGCTGAGGACGGGGCATAGCCATGAGGTTTAGGCGGTTGAGTTCTAGGGTTACCCGTAGCGGCACGCTCAACGCCAATATCTGGGGGCGGTCGCTGTGAAACCCGACACCTTCAGGGACAAGATCGTCCCCGTCACCACAATCCTGCTTGCCCTCGTCGTCATCTGGTATGTCGCCGCCACCCTGATGAACGCGCCGTTCCAGCGCGACATGGACGGCCGCGCCGGCGCCACCCCTACGACCCTCGAATTCATCGGCAAGACGCTCGCCCAGCCGAAGCCGATCCTGCCGGCGCCGCATCAGGTGGCGCAGAACGTCTACGAAAACACTTTTCTGCGCAGCCTTTCGAGTAACCGCAGCCTCGTTTATCACAGCTGGGTAACCCTCTCCTCCACCCTGCTCGGCTTCGGCTTCGGCATGCTGCTCGGCATCCTTCTTGCCGTGCTGATCGTCCATAACCGCGCCATGGATCGCTCGCTGATGCCCTGGCTGGTGGCGAGCCAGACCATACCGATCCTTGCGATTGCGCCGATGATCGTCATCATCTCCTACAATGTACTGACCGGCGACAATGCAATTGCGCATCTGCTGAACCTCGATTCCGACGCTTCCCGCCTCGTTTCCAAGGCGCTGATCTCCACCTACCTCTCCTTCTTTCCGGTCGCCGTCGGCATGGTGAAGGGGCTGCGTTCGCCTGAAATCATGCATCTCGATCTGATGCGCACCTATTATGCCAGCCCGATGCAGACGTTCTGGAAGCTGCGCGTTCCAGCCTCGATCCCCTTCCTCTTCACGTCGATGAAGGTGGCGATCGCCGCCAGCCTGGTCGGCGCCATCGTCGGCGAGCTGCCGACGGGTGCCGTCGCCGGCATCGGTTCGAAGCTGCTCGCCGGCTCCTATTACAGCCAGACCATCGATATCTGGGCCGCCCTCGTCGCCGGATCGCTGGTGGCGGGCATCCTGGTTGCGGTTGTCGGCGTTGCGGCGAAGATCGTCGACCGCGCCATGGGCGGGAGGCCGGCATGAGACATCTGACCTTCTCCTGGCAAGGCGTGGTCGCCCTCCTCCTCTGCGTCGGGGCTCTGACGGCCCTGCCGCTCCTGGCCGAGGGCGCGGCGCGCGCCCTCACCGACGGCACGGCAAGCCTCATTTTCACCATCGTCATCGCGGCTGCCCTGCTGTCATTCGCACCGCAGCCGCCGGCCTATCGGGCCACCGTGCTGTTTATCGGCGCGCATGGCGCCGGCTGGATGCTGCTTTCGGCTCTTTCCGGCAACGAGGGCACGGCGACGCGGGCTTTCTTCCTGCTGCTCTTCGCCTGCTGGCTGCTTGCCTGGCGATGCGTCACCGAACTGTCGAAACTGCAGCCCGTCACCACTTTCGGCAAGTCGGCGCTCCAGCTCCTGATCCCGGCGATCTTCGGCGCCTGGATCCTCATTCTCTGGGAAGCGGTGACGCGTGGCGCCGGCGTTCCCTTCATCCTGCTGCCGCCGCCGAGCGCCATCGGCGCGCGGTTCATGGC
Organism: Rhizobium sp. BT-226; assembly: GCF_025847085.2. NCBI lineage: Bacteria > Pseudomonadati > Pseudomonadota > Alphaproteobacteria > Hyphomicrobiales > Rhizobiaceae > Rhizobium > Rhizobium sp. BT-226. Next base: position 1,843,351 of record NZ_JAOYTI010000001.1, read on the forward strand.
GTCGCTGCCGATCCTCGGCGCGGACGTCAGGCAGACGATCTTCAAGGCGGTGCTGATCGGCTATATCGTCGGCTGCCTCAGTGGCTTCGTCGTCGCGGTGCTCGCCGACCGCATCGCCTTCCTGCGCCGCGGCCTTCTGCCGATCGGCAACATGGTCTCGGCCCTGCCGATCATCGGCGTCGCCCCTGTCATGGTCATGTGGTTCGGTTTCGACTGGCCGTCGAAGGCCGCCGTCGTTATCATCATGACCTTCTTTCCGATGCTGGTGAATACCGTCGCCGGCCTTGCCGCCTCCGGCAGCATGGAGCGCGACCTGATGCGCACCTATGCCTCCGGCTATTGGCAGACGCTGCTGAAACTCAGGCTTCCGGCGGCAATGCCCTTCATTTTCAATGCACTGAAGATCAACTCGACGCTGGCGCTGATTGGTGCCATCGTTGCGGAATTCTTCGGGACGCCGATCGTCGGCATGGGCTTCCGTATCTCCACCGAGATCGGCCGCATGAATGTCGACATGGTCTGGGCGGAAATCGCCGTCGCGGCGCTGGCCGGCTCGATCTTCTATGGCATCATCGCCCTGACCGAACGGGCGGTGACGTTCTGGCATCCGTCTATCCGTGGTGGCTAGGCGCGCGCGGGCTCCTGAAACGGGTCCGGGCATAACTTCAGAGGGTAAGGATAAGAAAATGAGAAAGTTGATGGTTGCAATGATGGCGAGCGCGATGTCGCTTGCAGCGGCCCATGCGATGGCCGCCGACAAGGTGGTGCTGCAGCTGAAATGGGTCACGCAGAGCCAGTTCGGCGGCTATTACGTCGCCAAGGACAAGGGTTTTTACAAGGAAGAAGGCCTCGACGTCGAGATCAAGCCGGGCGGCCCCGATATTGCCCCCGAGCAGGTGATCGCCGGCGGCGGCGCCGATGTCATCGTCGACTGGATGGGCGGCGCCCTGGTTGCCCGCGAAAAGGGCGTTCCGCTCGTCAACATCGCCCAGCCCTACCAGAAGTCCGGCCTGGAAATGATCTGCCGCAAGGACGGCCCGGTCAAGACCGAAGCCGACTTCAAGGGCCACACGCTCGGCGTCTGGTTCTTCGGCAATGAGTATCCCTTCTTCGCCTGGATGAACAAGCTCGGCCTGTCGACCGAAGGCGGCCCGAACGGCGTCACAGTGCTGAAGCAGAGCTTCGACGTGCAGCCGCTCGTCCAGAAGCAGGCCGACTGCATCTCCGTCATGACCTATAACGAATACTGGCAGGCGATCGATGCCGGCTTCAAGCCGGAAGAACTGACGGTCTTCAACTACACCGAGATGGGCAACGACCTTCTCGAAGACGGCCTCTATGCGATGGAGGACAAGCTGAAGGACCCGGCCTTCAAGGAAAAAATGGTCAAGTTCGTCCGCGCCTCGATGAAGGGCTGGAAATATGCGACCGAAAACCCCGACGAAGCCGCCGAGATCGTCCTGGACAATGGCGGCCAGGACGAGAACCATCAGAAGCGCATGATGGGCGAAGTCGCCAAGCTGGTCGGCGACAGCTCCGGCAAGCTGGACGAGGCGCTTTATGCTCGCACGGCAAAGGCGCTGCTCGACCAGAAGATCATCAGCAAGGAGCCCTCGGGCGCCTGGACGCACGACATCACCGACGCCGCTTCGAAGTAGGCGCCGGAGACATTCTGAAAGCGAAACGCGCGGGGTTTTCCCGCGCGTTTTGTTTTTTCCGCCTAAACGCAAAAAAACGCCTTGCAACTGTCGCATTTATCAGGCGTCAAACGTCATACACTTTGAAGCGTGATCAATCTTCGTAATGTTGACATAACCTTGCGGTGATTGATTGACGTCGGAATGCTAATTATTATCGCCTAATGGGGAATTGTTTTCTGCCGTACTTGTAGATCGAGCAAATCGATACCACCTACAAGCCGAATTTGCCGGCGAGGGATGAAGACGGCAAAGGATCGGCGGATACCTCTGAGAATGCAGGAAGGGCAGTGGCCTGATCGCGCGCTGAGTGGCAGACGCTCGAGTTCGGCCAACCTTATCATAAGATTGGACGAAGACGCATGGCACGTAAGCCGATTGGAATTCTAGGCGCCTCCACCCTTTTTGCGGCGGCTCTCGCCGCATCCGCCGCATTTTCGCAGGAGACGCCGGTTGCAAAACCGCAGCAGAACCTGCCGGCGATCGTCGTCACCCAGGCGACGAACCGAACCCTCGTCGACCGCGTTATCGGCACGGGTACGGTCAAACCCGTCGAAGAAGTCTATATCCAACCGCAGGTCGAAGGCCTCTCCATCCGCACGCTGAAAGCCGATGTCGGCGACAAAGTGCAGGCGGAAAGCACGCTTGCCACGCTGAACGATGACGCGCTGATCCTGGAAAAGAGCCAGATGCTGGCGACGAAAGCCAAGGGCGAGGCAAGCCTCGCCCAGTTGCGCGCCCAGCTCGTCGAGGCCCAGGCTAATGCCGAACAGGCAAGGCAGCAGCAGGCCCGCGCCCAGGAAATGGTCAAGAAGGGCACGGTTTCCACCGCCCAGGTCGAGCAGGCCGACGCGACGGCCGCCGCCGCCAATGCCCGCGTATCTTCCGCCGAGCAGGCGATCGAAGTTTCCGAAGCCGATCTCAAGGTCTTCGACAGCCAGATCGCCGATGCCGATCTGAAACTGGCGCGCACCGCTGTGAAGACGCCGGTCGCCGGCACGGTCTCGGCCAAGAACGCCAAGGTCGGCGCCATCGCCGCCGGCAACGGCGACCCGCTCTTCACCATCATCCGTAACGGCGATATCGAGCTCGTCGCCGAAGTCGCCGAAAGTGATATCGTGAGAGTCATGGCCGGTCAGAAGGCTGCGATTTCGCTCTCCGGCAGCCGCGAGAAACTGTCCGGCGCCGTGCGCCTGGTCTCGCCGACCGTCGATCCGGTCACCCGCCTCGGTCTCGTCCATATCTCCATCGACGACGACAGCAAGGCGCGCTCGGGCATGTATGGCAGCGCCGAGATCATCGTGCGCGAGACTGAGGGCGTATCGCTTCCCCTCACCGCCGTGCTCACCGGCAGCGAAGGCTCCTCCGCCCGCAGGGTCGAGGATGGCGTGGTGAAATACGCCAAGGTCGAGACCGGCATCCAGGACGGTGCCTATGTCGAGATCGTCAATGGATTGAAGACCGGCGACGAGGTCGTGGCCAAGGCAGGCGCTTACGTCCGTGACGGCGACCACATCACCCCGGTGCGTGAACAGCCCCCGGCTTCCAACTAAAGAGACCATCCGATGAATTTTTCAGCCTGGTCCATTCGAAACCCCATCGCACCGCTCCTGGCCTTCTGCCTGCTGGTGTTCATCGGCATACAGTCCTTCAACTCGCTGCCGATCACCCGTTTTCCCAACATCGACGTGCCGCTGGTTTCGATCAGCGTGACGCAGAGCGGCGCTTCGCCGGCCGAACTCGAAATGCAGGTGACGAAGGAGATCGAAGACGCGGTCGCCTCAATCACCGGCATCGACGAGATCCAGTCGACGGTGACCGACGGCAGCTCGCAGACCAACGTCATGTTCCGCATGGAAGTGCCGACCGAACAGGCCGTGCAGGACACCAAGGACGCGATCGACCGCATCCGCAGCGATCTGCCGGCAAACGTCGAAGAACCGATCGTCTCCAAGGTCGATGTCGAAGGCCAGGCGATCCAGACCTTCGCCGTTTCCTCGCCCGCCATGTCGCTGGAGGAACTTTCCTGGTTCGTTGACGACACGATCAAGCGTTCGCTGCAGGGCCAGGCCGGTATCGGCCGCGTCGACCGCTACGGCGGCGCCGAGCGCGAGGTGCGCATCGAACTCACCCCCGACAAACTCAACGCCTACGGCATCACCGCCGCCAGCGTGAACGAGCAGCTGCGCGGCACCAACATCGATCTCGGCTCCGGCCGCGGCCAGGTGGCCGGCAGCGAACAGGCGATCCGCGTCCTGGGCGACGCCCGCAATGTCGCCGAACTCGCCGACACGACGATTGCGCTGCCGAACGGCCGCTTCGTCAAGCTGTCCGATCTCGGCGTCATCAAGGACACCTATGAGGAGCCGAAATCCTTCTCGCGCTTCAACGCTACGCCGGTCGTCACCTTCGGCGTTTTCCGTTCCAAGGGCGCCAGCGAGGTCAGCGTCGCCGAAACCGTGGGTCAAAGCCTCGACAAGGTGCGGGCCGAAAACCCGAACGTGAAGATCGAACTGATCGACGATTCGGTTTATTTCACCTATGGCAACTACGAAGCCGCCATCCATACGCTGCTCGAAGGCGCGCTGCTCGCCGTCATCGTCGTCTTCCTGTTCCTCCGGAACTGGCGCGCAACGCTGATTTCGGCAATCGCCCTTCCCCTGTCCGCGATCCCGACCTTCTGGATCATGGACATGATGGGCTTCTCGCTGAACCTAGTCAGCTTCCTCGCCTTGACACTTGCGACCGGTATTCTCGTCGACGATGCGATCGTCGAAATCGAAAACATCGCCCGCCACATCAAGATGGGCAAGACGCCCTACCGAGCGGCGATCGAGGCGGCTGATGAAATCGGCCTCGCCGTCATCGCCACCACCTTCACGATCATCGCCGTCTTCGTGCCGGTTTCCTTCATGCCGGGCATTCCGGGCCAGTACTTTATCCAGTTCGGCCTGACCGTCGCCTTCTCCGTCTTCTTCTCGCTGATGGTGGCGCGCCTCATCACCCCGATGATGGCCGCCTATCTGATGCGCGCCGAAGACGCGATGGAAGACCATCACGACAATGACAGCCTGCTGATGAAGGGCTATACGCGCCTTGTCACCGGCACCACCCGCAAGTGGTATTGGCGTTATACGACGCTGATTGCGGCGCTCGTCTTCCTCGTCGGTTCCGTCGGCCTGCTGATGCAGGTTCCGGGCAGCTTCCTGCCGCCGGAAGATGCCTCGCGTATCGTTCTCTCCGTCGAGCTGCCGCCGAATGCACGGCTTGACGACACCGAGAAGACGACGGATGCGATCTACGACAGGGTCAAGGACATCAACGGCGTCGATAGCGTCTTCGTTCTCGGCGGCGCATCGCCGAAGGGTGATCTCGAACTGCGCCGCGCGACCGTCACGCTGGCACTCGACAAGCTCGACCAATCGCTGGTCAAGAAGATGGTCAACGACGTACTCGGCCATATCCCGGTCATCGGCCCGATGCTGCCGAAGGTGGAAGTCCACGGCCGCGAACGTCCGCAATGGAATATCGAAAAGGAAGTCTTCGCCAAGCTGCACGACATTCCCGACGTCCATATCCTGAAGCTCAACGACCGCGGCGAACGCGACCTCTCCTTCAACTTCCTCTCCAAGAACGACAAGGACCTGAACGACGCCGTCGGCATTCTGGAATCCAAGCTCCGCGCCGATCCGCTGCTTGCCAATGTCAGCGCCGACGGCGCCCTGCCCCGTCCTGAACTGCAGGTTCATCCGCGCAAGGATGAGGCAGCCCGCCTCGGCATCACGCCGCAGCAGATCTCCGAGACGATCCGCGTCGCCACCATCGGCGATGTCGATGCAGCTCTTGCCAAGATCTCGCTCGACGATCGCCAGATCCCGATCCGTGTCCAGACTTCGCTCGACATGCGCCGCGATCTCTCGGCCATCCGGGCGCTCAAGATCCAGACCGCCAGCGGCGGCACTGTTCCGCTCGCAAGCGTCGCCAATATCGACTATTCGGAAGGCGTAAGCTCGATCAAGCGCAACAACCGTTACCGCGTCGTCTCGATCGGGTCCGACCTGCCGCAGGGGGTGGCGCTCGACACGGCTTCGGCCCGCTTCCGCGAGATCGTCAATGGGGCCAACATCCCGGCCACGGTGCACCTTGCCGAAAGCGGCGACACCAAGGTGCAGACCGAGATGCAGCAGAGCTTCGTCAACGCCATGCTGATGGGCCTCCTGTTGGTGCTGACAGTGCTGATCCTGCTTTTCAAGGACGTGATCCAGCCCTTCACCATCCTGTTCTCGCTGCCGCTCGCCATTGGCGGCGTCGCAGTCGCACTGATCATCACCAGCAACCCGCTGTCTATGCCCGTCATGATCGGCATCCTGATGCTGATGGGTGTCGTCACCAAGAACGCGATCCTGCTCGTCGATTTCGCGATCGAGATGCGCCACCGAGGCATGGCTCGCGTCGAGGCCATGGTCGAAGCCGGCCGCAAGCGCGCCCGACCGATCATCATGACCTCGATCGCCATGTCGGCGGGCATGCTGCCTTCGGCACTCGGTGTCGGCGAAGGCGGCTCGTTCCGCGCACCAATGGCGACCGCGGTGATCGGCGGCATCATCGTCTCGACCGTGCTCTCGCTCGTCGTCGTGCCTTCCTTCTTCCTGATCATGGACGACCTCTCCCGCCTGCTCGGCTGGGCTTTCGGTCGCCTGGTCGGCAAGAAGGACGACGAAGAGCTGCCGCTATCGCGCGAGGATCTCACCCGCGTCACCCGCGAGAACCGCGACGACATCGACTCGCTGGAGGAACGCCTGACCGCGATCGAAAAGCCGGACAGCAAACGCAAGACCGCCAACGGCAACGACACCAACGTACTCCGCCTGCCGCCCTTCGCAGCGGAATAAGCAAAAACCAGGAAATGAACGGGCCGGGAGCGTTCTCCCGGCCCGTTTCGTTTTTGTAGTTCATTTCTTGGCGTTGACCAAAATCAACTCCGCCTTCGGCTCCTTCCCGTATTTTGCCCGGCAGCCTTAAGGAATTGAAAGTCCGGCCATATCAGGAGACCGGGAGATGAACAGAAAGCTGACATTCAACGGCCATGAGGCCGCTGTACTTGCCAAGGTCGCCTTCATGACCGGGCTCGACCACAAGGAGGCTGAAGCCCTACACACCTGCGCAACAGTTCGCCTCTGCGACCCGCACGACGTTCTCTTCGAGGAGGGCGACAAGGCGGCCTATTTCTATTGCGTGCTCAGCGGTTACGTCAGGCTCTATCGCCACAACGGCGACGGCAGGCAGGCCGATATTCGCATCTGCGAGCCCGGCGACGGTTTCGCCGAATGCCTGATCCACGCCGACGAAACCTATCGCTACTGCGCGCAGGCGATGGATAATGCCGTACTGGCGCGCTTCCACATCACTAATGTCCGGCTGTTGCTCGAGGAACGGCCGCGGATCGGCAAGGCGATCATGCGCAGCCTGTCGCTGCATCTGATCTCGACGATGGAATGCCTGGCAAGCGACCGCATGCAGACCGCGCCGCAGCGCGTGGCACATTATCTGCTGACCCATTGCGTCGAGAACGGTGCGACCGCTTCGCTGCGGCTGCCGTTTCCGAAAAACCTGCTTGCCCGCAAACTCGGCCTCGCACCGGAGGCCCTCTCGCGCGCCTTCTCGACGCTGAAGACGAAAGGGGTAACGGTGCGTGGCCGAACGATCGCCATTACCGACGTCAACCTGCTGCGGCAGGTCTGACCGCCAAATTATCCCGTCTTAGAGCCCGCCCTGCTCCCTGAGGAAGTTGACGATCGAGCTGACGCCGTCGCCACGCTTCATGTCGGAGAAGACGAAGGGGCGGTTCGCACGCATGCGCGTCGCATCCCGGTCCATCACCTCGAGATCGGCGCCGACATAGGGCGCCAGATCCTTCTTGTTGATGACGAGCAGGTCCGACCGGGTGATGCCGGGCCCGCCCTTGCGCGGGATTTCCTCGCCCTGGCAGACAGAGATGACATAGATGGTGATATCGGCAAGATCAGGCGAAAAGGTCGCTGCCAGATTGTCGCCACCGGATTCGATGAAGACGACGTCGAGATCGGGGATCCGCTGGTTGAGGCCGGCGATCGCCTGCAAATTGATCGTCGCATCCTCGCGAATGGCGGTATGCGGGCAGCCGCCCGTCTCGACGCCGACGATGCGGTCCGAAGTCAATGCCTGCATCCGCACCAGCGCCTCGGCATCCTCCGTCGTGTAGATATCGTTGGTGACGACGGCGACGGAATAATCGTCGCGCATCGCCTTGCAGAGCTTTTCGGTCAGCGCCGTCTTGCCCGAGCCGACCGGCCCGCCAATGCCAACACGCAAAGGTCCGTTTCTTGATTTCATGTGTCTTACTCCAATCGAACCCCGATGATAGCGAAGCCGCCCGCCCGCGCCACCGTCAAATGACTTAGAGCGCTTGTTTTTCTTCGAATCAACCAAGCGCTCTATCTCTTTGTTTTCACGCAATTCCGGACGCAAAACCGCTGCGCACTTTTGCTGGAATTGCTCTCGCCGCAGCGATATTTCGAACAATCACGAGCGGAACAGCCGCGTCGCCTGCGTCTCGTGGCGCAGGCTGGCAATATCGGCCTGCACCGTCGCCGAACCCAGATCGTCGAGCGTCGAGGCAGACGCCCTCCGGGCAACCTCCGCGATACGATCTTCGAGACCGGCAAGTACGGCAACGCCATCCCTCTGCCCGGCGACGCCGAGGCGGATGCCGGATGAAACCGCTTGTGAGGCATAGGCGTGCAGGAAGCCGGCGAGCGCCTTCTCGGGCCTTATGTCATGGGCGCCCGTTACCGCCCCGACCGCAATGGGATAAGCGACCTTGTCGGGCAGCCGCTCGAACACATCGTCCGGCCAGGCCCGCGCCGCTGCGAGGAAAGCCTCGCCGAGCAACATCGTTTCCTGATGGCGCTCGCGTGATCCGGCAAGCGCCTCGGCGAGCGCGGCGATCTCGGCAAGACGCGCGGCTTCCGCTTGGTGCCTGTGGCTTTCAGCCAGAAGCACTGCATCGTTCCAGACCGAACCATTGCCGATCAGCGTGCCGATCCAGGTCGCAAGCGAGCTCGAATCCGTAACCAGCCCGTCGGCCACTGCCCGCTCCAGCCCACCCGAATAGGCAAAGCTGCCGATCGGAAAGGCCGGCGAGAGCCATGCCGTCAGGCGCAGCAATGCCTGCAGCTCGCGATCACTAGTCATTAAGGCTCAGTCGTGCTTATGGTCGTGATGTCCGTGGTCATGACCATGGTCATGATCATGGCCGCGATCGTGGCGGTGCTCATGCTCATGCTCGTAGCCATGTTCGTGATCGTGGTCATGGCCGTGACTATGCGTAAGATCGTGATCATGCCCATGAGAATGCCCGCCTTGGGAATGATAGGCGCCGCGCGCCGGCTGGAACGGCTCATTGATATCGAGGACGACGGCGCCGAGGCCCTGCAGCATGGTGCGGATGACATGATCGCGGAGGATGACGATGCGGTCTTCGTCGATCTGGGCGGCAAGATGCCGATTGCCGAGATGCCAGGCGAGCTCGACCAGATGCGTGCGGTCGCGTCCGCGAACCTCGAAGAGCTTCTCGTCAGCGGCGAGGATCTCGATCAGTTCGCCGTCGTCTCGGACCAAAAGGTCGCCATTGGCGAAAAGCACCGGATCCTTGAGATCGAGCATGACCATCTCGCCATTTTCCAGATGCAGCAACTTGCGGCGCAGATGGCGCAGATCATGCGGCAGCTTGACCTGAGCGATCGGATGGGAGGAAGGGGTTCCGGCGGGAAGATAGGAGGTGACGCGCTGCATGACATGTCCGTTTTTCTGAGAGGACGACCATGCAAAATAGCTCTTCCCGATGCAAGCACCAATGGCCTTTCGTCCGGCTTCGCCTTTTATATTCCGTAAGCCTGCATCACATTGTCGCTCTCCGGTCCTCTATTCTTGCCATCGACGCCATTATCGACGAGCCCGTGCCAGGCGTGATGCAGACCTTCCCGTTCGTGTACGACGCGATTGCGCCCGAGCGCCTTGGCGAGATAGAGCGCCCGGTCGGCGGAGGCATAGACCGCCTGCTTGTTGCGCCCGGCGACGAGATCGGCAACGCCGCCGGAAACGGTGATGCGGATATCATGCCCCTCGGCCCTGATGGCGCCGCTGGCGATCCGGGCTCGGACGCTTTCGATGCGTTCCATCCGCGCCTCCAGCGGCTCGCCGGAGACGATAACGCCGAACTCCTCCCCACCAAGCCTTGCGACGACGGACATCTCATCGAAGGCGGATGTGAGCATGGACGAAACGGCGATGATGACGGCATCGCCGCAGCCATGCCCGAAGCGGTCATTGATCGCCTTGAAACGGTCGACGTCAAAAATGACCAGCGACGCATTGCCATCGGTATTCTCAAGCGCCTCGGTAAAGGCGCGCCGGTTGAGCAGCCCGGAGAGTGTATCCGTGCGGCTGAGCTTTTCGAACTCCGCCCGCGAGAGCGCGAGGTCGCGCATGGCAAAGCCGGCAAACAGCGATAGCATGCCGGAAACGGTACCGCCGATCAGCCAGGATAAGATGACGCTGAAGCCGATTGCATGGGCGAGCGTCACCGGCAGGAGCCCGAGAAGATCGAGCGACGGCATCGTCAATGCGATAATGACTCCTGAGAGAATGACGGCAAGAAAAGCCATCTTCAAGGCGAAGACATAGACGTTCCTGCGGTATTGAAGATCGCCGAAATCGGCCTGCAGCGACATCCAGTTCCTCATGAGAATCAACCTTCCTGCTCGGCGTTTCCAGGCATTGATAAGAGCCCAATTGCTGTGGGTGTCTTAATTGACTCGTTAAAATTTGACAGGTTCTGGACGATTCAGTGGGCAGATTTTTTCTAGCAGGGGCTGCAAGCGTCCAATCCCTGAATCGTACAGAACATGCGAGCACCTATATCATTGACATAAAATGCCTTTTTCGGGATTTATGGTTGAGCTGTTCCAGAATGGTTTACCTGGAGAAAACACAGGGTTTCACACGGATTTTTACAACCGTACGGAGAGTCGTGTTCACAATTTCGTTTACGAACAGACCGCTCGGCGAATGCTTCAATTGTAGACAGAGGGAGATAACCGCAATGCTTGTGGAAGCGGGTTCCATATGCCGGTTCGAAGCCCAGCCGAGCGCAGGGCAGCGGCAGTCCAGGTGTTGCAGCCTAAGAGGGCGTTGAAGTATCCCCTGGCCTCGAAGAACCGGTCGATCTCGCCGTAACCCGCACCCGCAATCGGCACCACCGCGCCCGCGTCGCGCACGAAGCTCTCGGAGATAAAGTCGCGCAGCTGCGCCAATTGATCCTCACTGACATTGAATGCCGTAACGCTGGGCTGCGGCTCGGTGATATGACCGGCAAGGTCCACATGCAGCACAGAACGGTCGATCGTCAGCGCGCGCAACACTGGCAGCGGCTTCAGCTCCGCCCATGTAGGAGTTTCCAAATAGAAGGCCCGACCGCCCCAGCCGATAATGAGCCACTCCGCGCTCGGATGACCGAGCGGAAAATCGGTATTGTCGAGGAAGGAAAAGGCAGCCCGCGTTTCCGCGTCGAGCGGAATGGCAATATCGGTATGTATCGGGCCTGACAGCAGGAGAATCCGATGCGTCACCGCCGCAGACGACGCCTTGACCGGCGCAATCAGCGGCCGGGGAATGAAGGTCCCGCAGGCCGCCAAAAGCACTATCACGAATACGATCCGAGACAACCAGCGGATACCTGTCCTCATCGCGGTCGTCCGCTGCACATGGGACGTGGGCCTAGAACAAGAAATAGCGCTGCGCCATCGGCAGCACCGTCGCCGGCTCGCAAGTGAGCAGCTCACCGTTTGCCCTGACCTCGTAGGTCTCTGGATCGACCTCGATCTCGGGTGTCAGGTCGTTGTGGATCATCGATGCCTTGGAGATGCCGCCGCGCGTATTCTTCACCGCGACCAGTTCCTTGGCGACTCCGAGCCGGCCCTTCAGGCCGGCATCGAGCGACGCCTGGCTGACGAAGGTGACGGAGGAATTGGTGAGGCTCTTGCCGTAGGAGGCAAACATCGGCCGGTAGTGAACCGGCTGCGGCGTCGGGATCGAAGCGTTCGGATCGCCCATCGGCGCGGCTGCGATCGAGCCCCCGAGCAGCACCATATCGGGCTTCACCCCGAAGAAGGCCGGATTCCACAATACGAGGTCGGCACGTTTGCCGACTTCGACCGAGCCTATCTCACGGCTGAGGCCATGGGCGATCGCCGGGTTGATCGTGTATTTGGCGATATAGCGGCGGACGCGGAAATTGTCGTTGTCGCCCTTTTCCTCCTTCAGCCGGCCGCGCTGACGCTTCATCTTGTCGGCCGTCTGCCAGGTGCGGATCGCCACCTCGCCGACACGGCCCATGGCCTGGCTATCGGACGAGATGATCGAGAAAGCGCCGATATCGTGCAGGATGTCTTCCGCCGCGATCGTCTCCTTGCGGATGCGGCTTTCGGCAAAGGCGATATCTTCGGGGATCGACGGCGACAGATGGTGGCAGACCATCAGCATGTCGAGATGCTCGGCGATGGTATTGACCGTATAGGGACGCGTCGGATTGGTCGACGAGGGGATGACGTTCGGCTGGCCGCAGATCTTGATGATGTCGGGCGCATGCCCGCCGCCCGCCCCTTCCGTGTGGAAAGCATGGATGGTGCGGCCCTTGATGGCGCCGATCGTATCCTCGACGAAGCCGCTTTCGTTCAGCGTATCGGTGTGGATCATCACCTGCACGTCGTATTCGTCGGCCACCGACAGGCAGCAGTCGATGGCGCCGGGCGTCGTGCCCCAATCCTCGTGCAGCTTCAGCGAGGTGGCGCCAGCCAGCACCATTTCGGTCAGCGCCCCCGGCAGCGAAGCATTGCCCTTGCCGGCAAAGGCGAGGTTCATCGGAAAGGCGTCGGCCGCTTCGATCATGCGCGCGAGATGCCAGGGACCGGGCGTGCAGGTGGTGGCGAGCGTGCCGTGTGCAGGACCAGTGCCACCGCCGAGCATACAGGTCATGCCTGACATCAGCGCCTCCTCGATCTGCTGCGGCGCAATGAAATGGATATGGCTGTCCATGCCGCCAGCGGTGACGATCTTGCCTTCGGCAGCGATCGCCTCCGTGCCCGGGCCGACGATGATGTTGACACCCGGCTGCATGTCGGGATTACCGGCCTTGCCGATCGCGACGATGCGCCCATCCTTGAGCCCGATATCGGCCTTGTAGATGCCCGAATGATCGACGATCACCGCATTGGTGATGACCGTATCCACCGCGCCATCCGCCCGTGTCACCTGGCTCTGGCCCATGCCGTCGCGGATCACCTTGCCGCCGCCGAACTTCACCTCCTCGCCATAGGTGGTGAAATCCTTCTCGATCTCGATGAAGAGCTCCGTATCGGCAAGGCGCACCTTGTCTCCAGTGGTCGGTCCGAACATGCCGGCATAGGCGGCGCGCGAGATCTTGTAGGGCATCTATCAGGCTCCTTGGGAGGAAGAGACAAGTGTTTTTCCGCCGAGCCGCTTGAGGCGGCCAGCGGCAATATAGCTATCGACCAGTTGTCGTTCGGCCGAAAACGGGTGCCATTCCCAGCCGGCGTGGCCGAAGCCGGCAAGCGTCACCTCGGCCTCGGCATATGTGTTCAGCACCTCGGCAATGACGATCATACCGCTGCTCGGCACGACATAGGGCGAAGGAGCAAAGGCTGAAAGCGAGGCATCGACGGCCTCGTGAACCGCCTGGCCGATGACGACGTGCCTCTTGCCGGTGTTTGCGCAGAAGGCAGTGAACTCATTCGTATAGTCGTCGCAGAAATCGTCGAGTTCCGGATGCGAGACGGCAAGCGGCGCCCGCATCGCGGCAAATTTTTCCGGGTCGCGCACGCTCCAGATTTCGCCAGCCGACACCACGCCCGGATGGGCGTGCCACTCACGCGAACCGAGCATCGCCTTTGCCGGTCTGCCAGTGTTGCAGACCGCAACGGCATCCGTGCGGCTGCCGCCGGCTCCATAGGAGCGGCAATCGTTGAAGCGGACGACGAAATCGGCGGCATCGATGATGCCTGCCTCTGCGTCTGCGACCTCACCATTGCCGACGATCATAATCTTCCTGATCACCTCAGTTGCTCATCGTGTCTTCGAGCTCTTTCAGCTCTTTCGTGCGTTTGTCCGTGATATTGGCGAGACATCCGGCGACCAGCATCGGCTCCATCGTGCCGCCGCGGGCCTGAAAGCCGAAGGCGTCGCATTCGGCGTCGCGATAATCGATCCAGGCGCGCTGGGCCTTGACCAGCGCCTGCTCTGCGCCCTTCATATCGCCGTCTAGGTCCTTGTCGATCGCCGCCAAGACGGCGCGAGTCTTCTTGTATTGCGCATTCAGCGCCTTGTCGGCGGCTTCATGGCGCGCCGCCTCGCAGGCAGTCATGTCCGATTGCGTCTTGGGACTGTTGCAATCGATATCCTCGGCGGAGGCGCTACCAACCGCCAGCAGCATCGCAGCCCCGACGAGGCAGACATTCAAACGCATTCATTCCTCCCGTCTATTGTTTTTAAAGCTTGCCCATCACCAGTTGGCGGAAGCCGTAAACCTCGCGCTTGCCGGAAAGCGGGATCAGCGTTACCGAGCGAGTCTGCCCCGGTTCGAAGCGCACCGCCGTCCCCGCCGGGATATCGAGCCGCTTGCCATGCGCCGCCGCGCGATCGAAGGAAAGCCCCGCATTGGTCTCGGCAAAATGATAGTGGCTGCCGACCTGCACCGGCCGATCGCCCGTATTGGAAACCTCCAGCGTCACCGTCTGCGCGCCGGCATTCAGTTCGATGTCGCCGCTTGCGGCAATGATCTCGCCTGGAATCATCTCGTCCTCCTCAAGCCGCCTTGGGCGCACAGCCCTCAGCCTTCAGCACACGCTTCGTCGACGCCGGATTTTTGGCAAGCATGGCCGCCGGCCGAATAGGCCTCGCGACGAGATTGCCGCTGCAGTTAGGGCAGACACCGTTTAGCACGCCGCCTGCGCAATCGGCGCAGAAGGTACATTCATAGGTGCAGATCCGTGCCTCGGTGCTATCCGGCGGTAGATCCTTGTCGCAGCATTCGCAATTGGGCCTGAGCTCGAGCATTCTTCTCTCCTCACCGGATCGGTTCGTGCACAGTGACGAGCTTGGTTCCATCCGGGAACGTTGCTTCCACCTGCACGTCGTGGATCATCTCGGCAACGCCTTCCATCACTTGGTCGCGGCCGATCACGTGGGCGCCGGCTTCCATCAGCTCGGCAACCGGGCGGCCATCGCGGGCGCCTTCGACGACGAAGTCGCTGATCAGTGCGATCGCTTCGGGATAGTTCAGCTTGACGCCGCGCTCCAGCCGCCGCCGCGCCACCATCGCCGCCATTGATATCAACAGCTTGTCTTTTTCTCTCGGAGTGAGGTTCATCGCTTGTCCATCTGCTGCATGCCTAGGTTCATAGATTCCAGACTTTCGGCACAGGCGCACCGTTGCGCAAGGTGGAAATGACCGGGATCAGGATTTTTCTGAGCAAGAAGCCATCGGCTGCGGCAAGGCGGACGACGAGTTTGCCATTCCAAGCGCTCGCACCGCCCATCGATCCTTCGACCAACGGCCGGACCTTGCCGAGATAGGCTTCCGAAAGCGGCCCGGCATAAAGCAACGTCGCAAAGGCCACCTGCCCGCCGAGCACGGCCTGGCGCGCGGCAAGGGCTGCTACACCTTCGGAAAGTCTGAGTTCCTCGGCGTGGATCAGTTGGTTCGAACGGCGGATGCGCCAGCGGTCGCGGAAGAGCCCGGTCTCCACCGTCTCACCCATCGCCTTGCGGCCGAGGAGCACGGCCTCGACGGCCAGAAATTCGGCACTCTCGTTAAGATCGACGTCCAGCCGGCGGAAAAGTGCGGCCCGGTCGAAGAGGATCGTTTCCTGCGGCAGCCAGTCGACACGGGCTTGGGCTCCAACCTTGATGCTGGTCGCCACCTCGGCGATGCCGGCCGATGCCTTGTAGATCTTCTCGCAAGCTTGAGTGGTGACGTCGATGCGCGTACCGGCGCCGGCATCCACGCTCCAATCCATCCGATCGCCGCCCGTCAGCCCGCCGGCGGTATTGATGATGACGGCTTCCATCGAGGCATCGAAGGTATCGGGCAGGCGGATCTTCGCTGCCCCCTCCTGATAGAGTTCGCGGATGCGCGTGCGGCCATCGAACAGCTTTGCCGCCAGATGCCCGCGCCCTTCCGCTCTTTGCGGTCTCGTGCCTGCCGCCGCAATCGTCATATTGTCCCTTTCGGTCGCGCCTTTTTTCATTCAAGCGCGCGGATTGCGGAAAGCAAGCAATTCCTATGCCGTCCCGAGCAGACCTTTGGCGGCGGCGGAAGGTTCTCCAGCGCCGCGCCCTCTGCTGCAAAATGCGGCATCTGCCAGTCAGACAGTCAGGTGGCGGCGGGCCTCCGGTGTATCCAGCGTCTCGGCAAGCCCTTCATGCACGATTTCGCCGCGATCCATGATGTAGACGTAGTCGGCCAGCTCCCGGCAGAAGTCGAGATATTGCTCGACGAGCAGGATCGCCATGCCTGTAGAGTCGCGCAGGTAGCGGATCGCCCGACCGATATCCTTGATGATCGATGGCTGAATGCCCTCGGTCGGCTCGTCGAGCACGAGAATCCTCGGCCGCGTCACCATGGCGCGCCCGATCGCCAGCTGCTGTTGCTGCCCGCCGGAAAGATCGCCGCCGCGACGCGACAACATCGACTTCAGCACCGGGAAGAGACTGAAGATGTCATCGGGGATGTTGCGGTCGCGGCGGCCAAGCGGAGCAAAGCCGGTTTCGAGATTTTCCTTGACGGTGAGCAGTGGGAAGATTTCGCGGCCCTGCGGCACATAGCCGATGCCCTGCTTGGCGCGGGCAAAGGGCGGCAAGCCGTTCAGCTTGGTATCGTTGAAGGTGACGGTGCCGGCCGACAGCGGATGCTGGCCGGTAACGGCGCGCAGAAGAGAACTCTTCCCCACGCCGTTACGCCCCAGCACGCAGGTGATCTTGCCCATCTCCGCTTTGATCGAGATGCCGCGCAGCGCCTGAGCGGCGCCATAATGCAGGTTTGCGTTTTCGACTGTCAGCATCGGTTTCCCTTTACATTCAAACTGCTATCAGAGCAGGCCGCTGCCCCTCATCCGGCTGCCGCCACCTTCTCCCCGCTTGCGGGGAGAAGGGAATATGCCACGACCTGTCCGTCCCTCGTCCACCTCTCGCATGGCACGTCCCCTAGCCCCGTTTACGGGGAGAGAGTTAGAGTGAGGGGCATCCGGCAAACACGACGCTCACCGCCCCAAATAGTTCTCGATGACCTTCGGATCCGAACTCACAAAATCGATCGACCCTTCGGCCAGCACCGATCCCTCCGCAAGGCAGGTCACCTTGACGCCGAGGTCGCGGATGAAGCCCATGTCGTGTTCGACGACGACGACCGACCGGGTTTTGGCGATATCCTTGAGCAGGATCGCGGTTTCCGCCGTCTCCGCATCGGTCATGCCGGCCACCGGCTCGTCAACCAGCAGGAGCTTCGGTTCCTGCGCCAGCAGCATGCCGATCTCCAGCCATTGCTTCTGCCCGTGCGAGAGATTGGCGGCGAATTCGTCGCGGCGGTGCGTCAGCCGCACCGTTTCGAGGATTTCCTCGATGCGCGCATTATCCTCGCCCGAAAGCCGGTAGAACAGTGTCGAGAACACGCCGCGACGGCGGTTCAGCGCCAGCTCCAGATTGTCCCACACCGTATGGCTTTCGAAGACCGTCGGCTTCTGGAACTTGCGGCCGATGCCGAGCTGGGCGATATCGGCCTCGTCCCTCTTGGTGAGGTCGATCGTGCCGTTGAAGAACACCTCGCCCTCGTCGGGCCTGGTCTTGCCGGTGATGATATCCATCATCGTCGTCTTGCCGGCGCCGTTCGGGCCGATGATGGCGCGAAGCTCGCCGGGTTCGATGACGATCGACAGCGAATTCAGCGCCTTGAAGCCATCGAAGGAAACCGAAACGCCGTTGAGATAAAGCACGCTGTTGGGTTTGACGTCAGGGATCATGGCGCTCACTCCGCTGCCTGGATTTTCGGCTCGATACCGTCTTCCTCAGCCGCCGGTGGTGCCGCCTTGGAGACGACCTTCCGCTTGCCGAGATATTGCGCAATCGTGCCGACGACGCCCTTCGGCAGGAATAGCGTGACGGCGACGAAGAGACCGCCGAGTGCAAACAGCCAGAACTCCGGGAAGAGGCCGGTGAAGATCGTCTTGCCGCCGTTGACGAGGATCGCGCCGATGATCGGGCCGATCAGCGTCGCCCGCCCGCCCACCGCCGTCCAGATGACGACTTCGATCGAATTGGCAGGGGCGAATTCGCCGGGATTGATAATGCCGACCTGCGGCACGTAGAGCGCACCGGCAATACCCGCCATCATCGCCGAGACGACGAAAGTGAAGAGCTTGAAGTGCTCGACGCGGTAACCGAGGAAGCGCGTGCGGCTTTCCGCATCGCGCACGCCGACCAGCACCTTGCCGAACTTCGAGCGCACGATCGCCGAGGCGAGCAGCAGCGACAGCGCCAGGAAGATCGCAGTTGCTGCAAAGAGGACAGCACGCGTGCCGCCAGCCTGGACGTTGAAACCGATAATGTCCTTGAAATCGGTAAGGCCGTTATTGCCGCCGAAGCCCATGTCGTTGCGGAAGAAGGCCAGCAGCAGCGCATAGGTCATCGCCTGGGTGATGATCGAGAGATAGACGCCGTTGACGCGTGAGCGGAAGGCAAACCAGCCGAAGACGAAGGCGAGCAGGCCGGGCACGACGAGCACCATCAGCGCCGCAAACCAGAAATGGTTGAAGCCGTACCAGAACCAGGGCAGATCCTTCCAGTTCAGGAACACCATGAAGTCGGGCAGGATCGGATCTCCGTAGCTGCCGCGCGTACCGATCTGGCGCATCAGGTACATGCCCATCGCATAGCCGCCGAGCGCAAAGAAGGCACCGTGGCCGAGCGAGAGGATGCCGCAGAAGCCCCAGACGAGATCAAGCGCCAGCGCCAGCAGCGCATAGGTCAGATACTTGCCGAACAGCGACATGATATAAGTCGGCACGTGCAGCGGATTGGTCGGCCCCGTCATCAGGTTCAGGACCGGTACAAGGACAGCGACCAGAAGCAGGAGGGCGATGGCAATGACGATCTTGCGATCGAGTGATCGGAGAAGGAAGGCCGTTATCATGCTTCCACCGCCCTTCCTTTGAGTGCGAAGAGCCCGCGGGGACGCTTCTGGATGAAGAGAATGATGAGGACGAGCACCAGGATCTTGCCGAGCACGGCGCCGGCGAAGGGCTCGAGGAACTTGTTGACGACGCCGAGCGAGAGTGCACCGACCAGTGTACCCCAGAGATTGCCGACCCCGCCGAAGACGACGACCATGAAGCTGTCGATGATGTAGGATTGACCGAGGTTCGGCGAGACATTGTCGATCTGGCTGAGCGCCACGCCGGCGATGCCGGCAATGCCCGAGCCGAGCGCGAAGGTGAAGGCATCGACCCAGCCAGTGCGGATGCCCATCGACGACGCCATGCGCCGGTTCTGCGTAACGGCACGCATCTGCAGGCCGAAGGCGGACCGCTTGAGCAGCAGGAGCAACGCCACAAAGACGACCATCGAAAAGACGATGATCCACAGTCGGTTCCAGGTGATGGAGAGCCCGCCGAGATCGAAGACGCCGGACATCCAGGTGGGATTGCGGACCTCGCGGTTGGTCGGGCCGAAGATGCTGCGCACCGCCTGCTGCAGGATGAGCGACACGCCCCAGGTGGCGAGCAGCGTTTCGAGCGGCCGGCCGTAGAGATAGCGGATGACGGCGCGCTCGATCACCAGACCGACGAAGCCGGTAAAGACGAAGGCCGCAGGCACGGCAAAGGCCAGCGAATAATCGGCAAGTTCAGGAAAGGCGGAGGTAATGTATTCCTGCACGACATAGGTCGTATAGGCGCCGATCATCACCATTTCGCCATGCGCCATGTTGATGACGCCCATGACGCCGAAGGTGATGGCAAGGCCGATCGCGGCAAGCAGCAGTACCGAGCCGAGAGACAATCCGTACCAGATGTTCTGGACGATATCCCACAGCGCCAGGCTGCGATTGATGGAGCTGATATCCGCCTGGATCGCCGGCTTCAGGTCATCAGGCGCGGTTTCGAGTGTGGTCGTCAGGATGGTCAGCGCATCGCGATTGCCGCGCGCCGCGATCGTATCGATCGCAGCCTTCTTGTCTTCGACGCTCGCATCCGTCTTGAGCAGCAGCACTGCGCGCGCCGCTTCCATCGTATTCTTGATCTCAGCGTCCTTTTCGGCCGCAAGCGCCGAGTTCAGCAGGTCGAGATTGGCGGGATCGGCATCTTTCAGCAAGCCCTGCGCCGCGGCAAGCCGCGCGGAACGGTCCGGGCTCATCAGCGTCAACTGGCTGGTGGCGGCGGCAATGACGCCGCGAAGCGCGTTGTTGATCTTGACCTTCGTCATCAGATCCGGATCGACATCGGCAGCGGCTTCGCCGGTGATCGGATCGGAATAGGTCGGTTCGTCATCGGTACCGCCCTGGAGGAGAACCGGGCCGCCATCGGAATTGACGTAGAGAAGGCCATCGCTCAACTGCTGCAGGATCTGGCTGACATGCGGATCCTTGGAAGCGACCAGCGCCTTGATGGCCACTTCGCGTTCCGGGAAATCGCCGACGCCGAGCGCGTCGATAAGCACGTGTATATCGTCCTGGGCCTGGACTTCGCTCGAGATCATCACGCCCGAAAATGTCAGGCCAAAAAATGCCAGGCAAACCGTGATGAGGAAAATCTTTATGGCGCGATACATCGGCTTTCTCGCCCTTGATAGTGTTGGCCTCGCGGCGCAATCGCTGGGACGGAGCTTCCGCCCGGGATCAAACCCGGACGGAAGCCTTCAGGCAATCATCGGATCGGGGTTGTAACTCAGGAGCCTTTGCCACCGCACTTGCCCGTAGCAACGTTGAAGTTGCCGCAGGACATCGGCTTGCGCCAATCGGAGATCAGGTCCTTGGAATCAGGCAGGAAGTCGGACCATTCGTCGCCGACGACGGCAGGTGTCTGCTGGACGATTTCGAACTGGCCGTCGGCCTGGATTTCACCGATCAGCACCGGCTTGGTGATGTGGTGGTTCGGCATGACGGTCGCATAGCCGCCGGAGAGGTTCGGAACGCTGACGCCGATGATGGTGTCGAGAACCTTGTCGGTATCGGTCGTGCCGGCAGCCTGGACGGCCTTAACCCATGCGTTGAAGCCGATATACGCAGCCTCCATCGGGTCGTTCGTCACCCGCTTGTCGTTTTTGGTGAAAGCGTGCCAGTCCTTGATGAACTTCTTGTTGGCCGGGCTTTCGACCGATTCGAAGTAGTTCCAGGCAGCGAGATGGCCGACGAGCGGCTTGGTGTCGAGGCCGGCAAGCTCTTCTTCGCCAACCGAGAAGGCGACGACGGGGATGTCGGTTGCCTTGATGCCCTTGTTGCCCAGTTCCTTGTAGAACGGAACGTTGGCATCGCCGTTGATCGTAGAGACGACGGCGGTCTTCTTGCCGGCCGAACCGAATTCCTTGATCTTGGAAACTTCGGTCTGCCAGTCGGAAAATCCGAACGGCGTGTAGTTGGTCATGATGTCTTCCTTCGGAATACCCTTCGAAATCAGGTATGCCTCGAGAATCTTGTTGGTCGTGCGCGGATAAACGTAGTCCGTACCTTCGAGAACGAAGCGCTTGACGCCTTCTTTTTCCATCAGGTAGTCGACAGCAGGAATGGCCTGCTGGTTCGGAGCAGCACCGGTGTAGAAGATGTTGCGCGAGGACTCTTCGCCTTCGTACTGGACCGGGTAGAAGAGGATCGAGTTGGTCTCTTCGAAAACCGGCAGAACGGACTTGCGCGACGAGGACGTCCAGCAACCGAAGACGGCGGCAACCTTGTCCTTCTGGATCAGCTCGCGTGCCTTTTCGGCAAACAGCGGCCAGTCGGAAGCCGGGTCGACGACGACGGCCTCGAGCTTCTTGCCGAGAAGGCCGCCCTTCTTGTTCTGCTCGTCAATGAGCATCAGCATGGCGTCTTTCAGCGTGGTTTCGGAAATCGCCATGGTGCCGGAAAGTGAATGCAGCACGCCGACCTTGATCGTGTCGTCGGCAGCAACCGCACCGCTGAAGGCGGCCGAAGCCGCCATGACGGCGCCGAGCGCGGCGCCCGTAATAGTGGATTTGAGATTCATATGGTTGAACTCCCCTCTTCTTGTTCCGCAACAGACCGGAAACGGAGATTAACTGTTGCTTAAAGAACTATCGGGTGCTGCATCGCAAAAACACATACGCAAAATGACGTAGGCGCGGGGGCAAACAGGCAGGTCAGGGAGAGAAGCGGCATCCCCCGCAAAGGGAGATGCCTTGTCGCGATCAAATGCCGGGAAATTATCCGTCGATCGTCAAGGTGACGGATGTCGGACCGTAGGAGACGGTCGCCTTATGGCCGGAGACGGTGAACTTGCCGAAGGTGCCGGCCACGGCGCCCGCCTTCAGGATCTCGATCTTGGTTCCGGGCGTCGGGACATAGCCGTCGACAAGCGTCACGTCGAGGTCGCCGGCCAGCACCGCCTTGCCCTCGACGACCAGCGTGCCTGCGCCGTTCGCGCCGAGGGCCGACTTCGCCGTGGCATTGGCGAGCTGCTGATAATCGCCGCTTACGGTCAACGGCTTGTCGGCCGCCAGAACGAGCGAACCTCCATTGATCGTCAGCGCGCCACGACCGAACGCCGAGGGCGAGCCGGCCACCAGTACGCCGTCTTCCAGCACGGTGCCGCCGGCATAGCTGTTGGCGCCCGAAAGCCCGAGAATGCCGCTGCCGCGCTTCACCAGCTTGCCCTTGCCGCCGATATCGTTCCGCCAGGTATCGATCGAATCGAAGCCGCCCTTTGCGGCATCCATCGTCACGGTCACGTCCTGTTCGAAGGCGCCGTAACCGTCGGCGGCAGCAAACAGGTTGAGGCGCCCGTAACCTTCCGCATCGTCGAGGAGCGGATAACCCGAGGCGATCGCCGTCGTCTTGAGCACGTCGCGGCGCTGTTCGCCATCCAGATAGGGCAGACGCGTTTCGAGAAGCGCTTCGGCGCCCTGCGGCACGCGCGCCGGCTGGTCGGTCGCATGGATCGTCGGCAGGCCGTAGCTCAGCCGCTGCAGCACGTAAGCGCGATTGGCGTCATGATCAGCGAAGCGATCTGTAGCCAGCGGTGCCGCATGGGCGGCAACCTCGAGCGCACCCGCATCCGCAACGCCTGATTTGGCGATGAGCCATGCCTGCGCTTGGGCGTAGGCATGGCTCTTCAATGCTGAATTGTCGGCCTTGTTCAGATTGTAGACGACCGTGGCGATGCCGAGCATCCGGCCGCCCATCACGTCGAGAGGAGAATGCATGCCGGCGAGGATGCGGTCTTCGCCCAGTTCGCCGGCGCGCGTGATCATTTCCTGAAAGCGCTGCGGTACGAGATAGGCCATGGCGAGCGCATCCCGCCAGGCTTCCGCCGTATGCCCGCTCGGGAAACCGCCGTCTTCAACCGGCTTGCCGCTTTTGGCAGGCTCCAGCGTCGGGACGACCGACACATCCTGGCTCCAGCGATAGGGACGGCCATATTTGAAATAGCGCTTGGCAGGCTCCGTCGAGCCGTCGCCGCTTGCGGCGTTGATGAAGTCGATTGCAAGGCCCATGTCGGGATTGGCATCGGTCTTGTTTTCCGTGTCCGGCTTGCTGCCGGCGCCGCGATTGTTGCCCTTGTCGTCATATTTGACCGTCACCGCGTCGGCCGCCACCTCGGTGATCGTGGTGGTCTGCTTCGAGCCGGCCTTCCAGGCATCTGTCAGCGGACCAAGGCCATCGACGATACTGGCATTCTTGCCGCGCCGATCGTCGAGATAGGCGGCCATCGCCTGATCGGCCGTCCGCGCCCGCGTCGCATTAACGACATAGGCAATGTTGGCGTCGTGGACCGCCTGGTTGACGATATGGCCGTCGGTCTTGCTGGCGGGAATACCATCCCAATCCGTCTTGGCGACTGCCGGGCAATTGTCCTTGGCCGGGGCTTCGACACCCGCATCGACGAAAGGCGTGCGCGGGGTCCAGATTTCGAGGAAGCCGGAGAGAAGATGAACGGCGGCGTTGGTGTCCACCGTCGAGAAGCAGGCGTCACCGCGTTTGTTGGTGTTTCCGGCCTGCGCATAAGGCGCTTTCGCCGCCGTGGACTGCTCGGCACTGGCAAGCGATGGCACGATGGAAAGCAGGCAGACGAGGGCGGTGCTCAGGCGGCAAAGGCTTAAAACAGACATGGTGATACCCGAAGTGGTTGAACGAACGCCGGGAGAGTTAGAGCTCTCATGTGACAGATCAATTGCAAAAATATTGCCATTCTGTGAACCAGGCGGTGCCCCCCTCTTGCCTTTCCCAACCATCCCGCCAAAACTGCCGGAGAGACGATGAGCCCAACCGGAATGCCGGAAAGGAAGACATGGCAGCGCGCCAACGCATCATTCCGGTGAGACGCGAATATAATCGCTGGGTCGCCAACCAGACGCTGGAAGATTATGCGCTGCGCTTCACTGCCAAGAGCGCCCGGCATTTCTCCTCGCAACGCATCTCGCAGACGGCGATCGGCGCGATCTCCTTCCTGGCGCTGGAGGCGATCGGCGGCGCGATCACCCTCTCCTACGGCACCACCAACGCCTTTTACGCCATCATCGTCGCCTCGATCGCCATGCTGGCGATCGGCCTGCCGATCAGCCGCTACGCCATCCGCCACGGCGTCGACATCGATCTGCTGACGCGCGGCGCGGGCTTCGGCTATATCGGCTCGACCATCACCTCGCTGATCTATGCGAGCTTCACCTTCATGCTGTTTGCGATCGAGGCTTCGATCATGTCCGGGGCGTTGGAGCTCACCCTCGGCATCCCGCTCTGGATCGGCTACATCATCAGCGCCGTCATGGTCATCCCCCTGGTGACGCACGGCGTGCGGCTGATCAGCAAGTTCCAGCTGATGACCCAGCCCTTCTGGATCGTGCTGAATATCCTTCCCTTCATCTTCATCGCCTTGCTGGATTGGGAAAAATTCGATCTTTGGCGTGCCTTTGCCGGCATCCGCCATGCCTCCGGCCCGCCCGGCACTGTCGCTGAATTCGATCTGGTGGAGTTCGGCGCTGCTTCTGCCGTCATCCTGGCGCTGATGTCGCAGATCGGTGAACAGGCTGACTTCCTGCGCTTCCTGCCGCCGGACCCGCAGCGCAAGTGGCGCCATCGCCTCGCCATCTTTCTCGCCGGGCCCGGCTGGGTCATCATCGGCGCGCCGAAGCTGCTTGCCGGCTCCTTCCTGGTCGTGCTGACCTTCACCTCAGGCGTCCCCCTCGATCGCGCCGCCGACCCGGCGCAGATGTACCTGACCGCCTTCGGCTACATGGTCCCCTGGCATAATGCCGCACTGCTGTTGATGGCCGCCTTCGTCGTCGTCTCGCAGCTGAAGATCAATGTGATGAACGCCTATGCCGGCTCGCTCGCCTGGTCGAACTTCTTCTCGCGGCTGACCCACAGCCATCCCGGCCGCGTCATCTGGCTGGTCTTCAACGTTGCAATCGCCCTGCTTTTGATGGAACTCGGCATCTACCGGCTGCTGGAGGAGACGCTCGGCATCTTCTCGATCATCGCCATGGCCTGGCTCTGCACGATCTCCGCCGATCTCTTCATCAACAAGCCGCTGGGGCTGGCTCCCCCCGGCATCGAGTTCAAGCGCGCCCACCTCTACGACATCAACCCGGTCGGCCTCGGCGCCATGACGCTGTCGGCGACGATATCGCTGATTGCCCATTTCGGCGCCTTCGGCGAGATCGCCGCCTCGCTTGCTCCCTATATTACCCTCGTCATCGCAGTGGTCGCCTCGCCTGTCATCGCCTGGGCGACGAAGGGCAAGTTCTATCTCGCCCGCAAGCCGCGCCAGAGCTGGAAGAACCTGACGAACATCACCTGCTCGGTCTGCGAGCATCCCTTCGAGCCGGAGGACATGGCCTGGTGCCCGGCCTATGCCGCGCCGATCTGCTCGCTCTGCTGCTCGCTCGACAGCCGCTGCCACGACATGTGCAAGCCGGCTGCCCGTTTCAACGCGCAGGTCGGCACCGTCGCCAAGGCGCTGCTGCCGGACGCCATTCTGGGGAAGCTGACGACGCGCCTTGGCCGCTACGGCATCGCCGTCGTGCTGGCATTGACCGCCATCGGCGCAATCCTGGCGATGATCGCCCATCAGGTCGCCTCCGCCTCGCCCGAGACGGGTGAGGTCGTCAACCGCACCATCCTCATCGTCTTCTTCGTCTTCTCGGTGATCTCAGGCGTCGTCTGCTGGTTCTATGTGCTCGCCCATGACAGCCGCGTGGTTGCCGAGGAGGAATCCTCACGCCAGAACACGCTGCTGCTGAAGGAAATCGCCGCCCACAAGAAGACCGACGCCGCCTTGCAGAACGCCAAGGAAACCGCCGAGGCCGCCAACCGCGCCAAGAGCCGCTATGTCGTTGGGCTCAGCCATGAATTGCGCACGCCGCTGAACGCCGTGCTCGGTTACGCCCAGATCCTCGAACGCGACGAGACCATCCCAGCACCGCGCCAATCCTCGATCAAGGTCATCCGCCGCAGCGCCGAACACCTCTCCGGGCTGATCGACGGCCTGCTCGATATCTCCAAGATCGAGGCCGGCCGCCTGCAGGTCTATTCCAACGAGATCAACATCCAGGATTTTCTCGACCAGATCGTCGATATGTTCCGCCCGCAGGCGCAGGCAAAGGGGCTGGCCTTCGTCCATGAGCGCTCAGCCGCGCTGCCGCAATTCGTCCGCACCGACGAAAAACGCCTACGCCAGATCCTCGTCAACCTGCTCTCCAATGCCATCAAGTTCACAGACGAGGGCAGCGTCACCTTCGATGTCGGCTATCGCAGCCAGGTCGCGACCTTCACCGTTGCCGACACCGGCCGAGGCATCACGGAGAAAGACCTGCCCCGTATCTACGAACCTTTCCAGCGTGGTGAGGCCGAAAGCGTGCGGCCGATGCCGGGGCTCGGCCTCGGCCTCACCATCACCCGGCTTCTGACCAACACGCTCGGCGGCGAGATTTCGGTTTCGAGCATGAAGGACGAAGGCTCGACCTTCCGCGTCCGGCTGATGCTGTCCGCCGTCATGCGCGCTGCAGCCGCGGCACCGCAGGAAAAGCGTATCGCCGGCTACGACGGCCCGCGCCGCACGCTCGTCGTCGTCGACGACAACGAGGACCATCGCGAGATGATGCGCGAAATCCTGGCGCCGCTCGATTTCATCGTGCTGACGGCGGCAGGCGGCGGCGAATGCCTGACGCTGATCGAGGGCATCATGCCGGACCTCTTCCTCGTCGACATCCTGATGCCCGGCATGAACGGCTGGCAGCTCGTCTCGCGCCTGCGCGAGGCCGGCCAGACGGCGCCGGTGCTGATGCTTTCAGCCAATATCGGTGATGCGGCGGTTCTCAGCGACAGTGACGACAGCCACAATGATGCGATCGGCAAGCCGGTCGACATCCGCCAGCTACGCGACAAGCTCGCCCTGCATCTTGGCCTGACGTGGATCTATGCCGATGCCACGCCAGCCGTTCCTGTCAAGATCGAAGCACCGATGCTGAGCCCAGGCGCTGCTCATGTGCAGGAATTGCTGCGGCTTGGCGAGATCGGCTATATCAGAGGCATCGAAGCCAAGCTGTCGGACCTTGCCAAGGTGGAGGCAAATCAGCCATTCACGGAGGAACTTCGCGCCTATGTCGCCGCCTTCGATCTCGCCGGCTTCATGACCTTCCTACACGACTTCGACGAAAAGGTGGAATCCATTGGCTGAGCCGGCCCTTCCCCGCGACATCGTTCTGCTCGTCGACGACTCCGCCGAAGCACTCGGCTTCATGACCGACGCGCTCGAACAATCCGGCTTCTCCGTGCTGATCGCCACATCGGGCACGGCGGCACTTGGTATCGTCGAGCGCATCACGCCCGATCTCATCCTGCTCGACGCAGTCATGCCCAGCATGGACGGCTTCGAGACCTGCCGCCGGCTGAAGGCGAATGCTGCGGTGGCGCAGGTGCCTGTCATCTTCATGACCGGTCTGACCGAGACCGAGCATGTCGTGCACGCACTGGAATCCGGCGGCGTCGATTATCTCAGCAAGCCGATCAACATCGACGAACTGCGCGCCCGCATCCGTGTTCATCTGCGCAATGCCCGCTCGGCCCAGAGCGCCCGGATCGCTCTGGACGCAGCCGGACGCCATCTGCTGGCAGTCAAGGGCGACGGCGCCATCCATTGGTCAACGCCGCAGGCGACACGGCTGGTCAATGCCGCCATGGGAAGCGACGACGGCATGGAAATCGTTGTCCGCCATATCGCCGGCTGGATGCGCGACCGCGTCACCGCGGTGCGCGACGGCATCATCTCGATCGCCCATGCCGGCCAGGCAGCGTTGCAGCTCGCCTTCCTCGGCGCAATCGGCCCTGACGAATATCTCTTCCGCCTCACCGCCGCCAATCAGCGCAGCGACGATGAAGTGCTGCGTCAGCGCTTCTCGCTCACCCAGCGCGAATCCGAAGTGCTGCTCTGGATCGCCAAGGGCAAGGCCAACCGCGACATCGGCGAAATATTGGGACTGTCGGCGCGGACGGTGAACAAACACCTCGAACAGATTTACGTGAAGCTCGGCGTCGAGAACCGCGCCTCGGCCGCCGTGAAAGCCACGCACGTGCTGTACGAGATGTAAGAGGGTGATGGAGGCTAGTTCCGTGGCGCTGCCGAGATACCGCGGGACCATGACGGTCTCCATCCGCCGAAGCGACTCCGGCACATCAGGTTCCGCCTCGTAAACGTCAAGCCCGCCCCTCTGGATCGTACCGTTTTTCGCCGTCAGCAACCTCCAGCGAAGCGAGCTGCCGGGCGCCATAACGCGCCGTCTTCGTGGGATCGATCGATGAGCGATTGTGGCACTGTAGCCAGGCCGGAATTGAAACACCCGCAAAAAAGAAAGAAGCCCGGTCGGAACCGGGCTTCGATAATCATGTCCCATAAAGGGAGCGAGGCTTACATGCCCTGCGGGAAGTAGCTGTACTTGCCGTCCGGACCCTTCTTCCATTCGTACATGACGTAGCCAGGAATCTTCGGGTCGCCCTTTTCGTCGAACGAAATGTCGCCGAGAACGGTCGGGAACGGGCCCTTTTCCTTCATGGCCTTGGCAACGGCCTCAGGATCCAGCGAACCGGCAGCCTTGGCGGCTTCGGCGATCGTCTGCATCGCAGCGTAGGAATAGAGCGTGTAGGCTTCCGGATTGAAACCAGCGGCCTTGAACTTTTCGACGAGTTCCTTGTTCGCAGGGTTCGCCGTCGGATCGGGGCCGAAGGTGTTCAGCGTACCGGCGACGGCGTCGCCAGCGATCGAGGCCAGTTCATTCGAAACGATACCGTCGCCGGAAACCAGCGTCGCCTTCAGGCCCTGGTCGGCCGCCTGGCGGATGATGAGACCGGCTTCGGTGTGCAGACCACCCCAATAGATGATCGAGACGCCGGCTTCCTTCATCTTGGCGATAAGGGCCGAGAAGTCCTTGTCGCCGACGTTGATGCCTTCGTATATGACTTCCGTGACGCCAGCGGCATTCATAGCCTTCTTGGTTTCGTCGGCAAGGCCCTGACCGTAGGGAGTCTTGTCGTGAACGACAGCAATCTTGGCGTCCTTGAAGTGATCGGCAAGATATTTGCCGGCGATGGCACCCTGCTGATCGTCACGGCCGCAGGTGCGGAACGTGTTCCAGAGGCCCCGTTCCGTGAAGGTCGGGTTCGTCGCGGCCGGGGTGATCTCGAGGATGCCGTTTTCGGCATAGACTTCCGAAGCCGGGATCGAAACGCCCGAGTTGAAGTGGCCGATGACGAACTTGACGCCGTCAGCAGCGAACTTGTTGGCGACCGAAATGCCCTGCTTCGGGTCGGAGACGTCGTCGCCGAGCTCGATCTTGATCTGCTCGCCGTTAATGCCGCCAGCCGCGTTGATGTCGGCGGCTGCCTGTTCGGCACCCTTCTGGAGCTGAGCGCCGAACGCGGCGTTCGGACCAGTCAGCGGACCAGCGACAGCGATGAGAACGTCGGCCCACGCGTTGCCGCTGAAGGCGACCATCGCCGTCAGAGCCACCGCCGACAGAAGAGACTTCTTCATATTATTACTCCCAATTTTTGGGCGGGTTCCGGTCCAAGGCCCAGCGCACTACCCACCATTGACTGCGCCAGGAAAGCTGTTCCACTCGGAAGGCAATTCATGCCTAGTTTCAACGGACTGTCAATGTTTGTCCTTCCACGAAAACGCGGAAGTCTTTTCGTACAGCCAGTAATAGTTGTTAACCATCTGATTGGTGCGGCGGTAGCGGAAGCCGGCCGTCGAGAACACCAGCAGCGTCACGAAGTCGAGGATGTAGTAGAAGGCGTTGAGCATCGGCCCATTGAACAGGGCATGATGCAGGAACTGCATCGCCCAGGCGAGCAGAAATGTATAGACGATGACCAGCGGATAATCGCTCCAGCCCTCGGCAACCGCTTTACCGGCGCGCCAGGCCGTCCAGAAGCCTAAGAGCAAGACGATGACACGGATCGCCACAAGAGGGCCGGCATCCGATTCGAAGAAAAGTCCCTGCATGTCAAACTCTCCTTTCGACCTAGTGTCTTCCGCCTTCGAGATAGGCGGCGCGGACCTCGGGATTGGCAAGAAGCTCCTTGCCGGAGCCGCTCATCGTCACCTTGCCGTTCACCATCACGTAGGCGCGGTGAGAAAGCCTGAGGGCGGCGAACGCGTTCTGCTCGACGAGGAAAACGGTCAGCCCCTCCGCCTCGTTGAGCTTCTTGATCGCCTCGAAGATGCCCTTGACGATCAGCGGCGCAAGACCGAGCGAAGGTTCGTCGAGAAGCAACAGCTTCGGGCGCGCCATCAGCGCGCGGCCGATCGACAGCATCTGCTGCTCGCCACCCGAAAGTGTTCCGCCACGCTGGGCGTGACGTTCCTTGAGACGCGGGAAGAGCGTGAAGATCTTTTCGACGTCTTCGGCGAAGTGTTTCAGATTGTCGAGGCCGGCGCCCATCTGAAGATTTTCCAGAACCGTCATGCGCGGGAAGATGCGGCGGCCTTCCGGCGACTGCGCGATGCGCAGCCGGGCGATCTCATGCGTCGGCATGCGGGTGATGTCGCGGCCCTCGAAGACCACCGAACCGGTGCGGGCCTGCGGGCTGCCGCAGATCGTCATCATCAGTGTCGACTTGCCGGCGCCGTTGGCGCCGATCAGGCTAACGATCTCACCCTTGTTGACGTGGACATCGATGCCGGCCAGCGCGCGGATATTGCCGTAATAGGTTTCGACGCCATTCACCTGAAGGAGCGGTTGACCCGTCATTACTTCATCGCCCATCAGTTTGCGCCTCCTTCGAGCTGCTCGACGGCTGCGATCACCTCTTCCACTTCTTCATCCTCGACACCGAGATAGGCCGCGATGACCCGCGGATCGTTCTTCACGTGATCCGGTGTGCCATCGGAAATCTTCTGACCATATTCGAGGACGACGACGTGGTCGGAGATTTCCATGACCACCGACATGTCGTGCTCGATCAGCAGGATCGACGTTCCGGTTTCGGCGCGAATGCTCTTCAGCAGCGCGTTGAGCGTTGCCGATTCCCGTGGGTTGAGGCCGGCGGCCGGTTCATCCAGGCAAAGCAGTTCCGGGCCGGTGCACATGGCACGGGCGATTTCGAGACGCCGCTGGGCGCCGTAGGGCAGATCGCCGGCGGGGTCGTCGGCGCGGTCGATCAGGTCGGCCTTCTCAAGCCAGAAACGGGCAAGCTCGATCGCCCCGGCCGCTTCCCGCTTATAGGGGCCGACACCGATAAGGCCGAGGATCGTATAACCCGATGCCTTCATCAGCTTGTTGTGCTGGGCGACCAGCAGGTTTTCAAGAACGGTCAGGCCGGAGAACAGCCGGATGTTCTGGAAGGTACGCGCCACCTTGGCTTCCCTGGTGATGCGAAAGTCCGGCAGGCGCTCCAGCAGATATTGCTTGCCGCTCTTCTGGTTGAACGTGATCATCCCCATCGTCGGCTTGTAGAAGCCGGTGATGCAGTTGAAAACGGTGGTCTTGCCGGCGCCGTTCGGCCCGATCAGCGCGGTGATATCGCCGCGCTTGGCTTCGAAGGAGAAGTCGTTGATGGCCATCAGCCCGCCGAACTTCATCGACAGGTGTTCGACCTTGAGAAGAGTGTCATCAGACATCGTGTTCGTTACTACCGGGCTCATCAACCATGGCCCTCCTTGATGAAGCTTCCGGATATCGCCCTGCGCTCCTTGAGGAAGGCTGTCGGCTCACGCGAGCCGACGAAGCCGCGCGGCTTGAACAGCATGACGACGACCATGGCGAGGCCGAAGATCAACATGCGGTAGAGTTCCGGCGTAAAATCCGGTCCGAAGATGAGTTTTAGGAAGCTCATCTCGCGCAGCAATTCGGTGCCGCCGACCATGACGATGGCGGCGATCGCGATGCCGGTCAACGACCCCATGCCGCCGAGAACGACGATGGCGAGAATGACGGCCGATTCCAGGAAGACGAAGGATTCCGGCGAGACGAAGCCCTGTCGGGCGGCGAAGAACGAGCCGGCGAAACCGGCAAACATTGCGCCCGTCGCAAAGGCGGTGAGCTTGGTCGTCACCGTGTTGATGCCGAGCGAACGGCAGGCGATTTCATCTTCGCGCAAAGCTTCCCAGGCACGTCCAATCGGCATGCGGCGCAGCCGGATGGTGACATAGGCCGTCAGCATGCAGAGCGCCAGGATCAAATAGAACAGGAAGATCTTGTAATAGGCCGAGGATATCGGCAGGTGAAAGAGCTTGGCAAAACCGCCGGCCGTCGCATCGAAGGGAATGCCGAACAGTGTTGCCTTCGGGATGCTCGATATACCGAAGGTGCCCTTCGTCACTTCAGTCCAGTTGATGAGGACGAGACGAATGATTTCACCGAAGGCGAGCGTCACGATGGCAAGGTAATCGCCGCGCAGGCGCAGCACCGGGAAGCCGAGAATGACGCCCCAGAGTGCTGCGAGGATGCCCGAAAGCGGCAGCAGCACCCAGAAGGACAAGCCGAAATAGCTCGAAAGCAGTGCGTAGGAGTAGGCGCCGACGGCATAGAAGGCGACATAGCCGAGGTCGAGCAGGCCGGCGAGGCCGACGACGATGTTCAGCCCCCAGGCGAGCATCACATAGATCAGGATCTGGATGCCGAAATTGTCGACATATGTCAGCGAGCCCTGAGGGCCTTTGATCGCCACCACTACCATGGGATACAGCAGCAGCGCGATCAGCGCGATCTTCAGGAAATGCCGGTGGAAGAAGCTCTTCTCTGTCGAGATGTCGAGCTCGCCCCCGCGCGCCTTGCTGAGCTTGCGGCGGTCGATATTCGGCCTGATGAAAACGACCATGGCGAAGCGGCCGATGGCAGCGACCGCGACGAAGATCGCAAGCAGGCCCCAGCGCTGGACAATGATCAACTCGTTGCTGATGTTCTGGTCGGTCTTGAGGCCGACATAGAGGACGAACATGCCGAACGAAAGGACGGCGGCGAAAAGAGCTTCGGTAAGGCCTTTGCGGACAAGTCCGGCATCGGGCTTGCCTGCAGAATTTTCGATGTTTGCCATGACGTTATACCTTCTCGACTTCCGGCCGCCCGAGGATGCCGGTCGGCTTGAAGATCAACACGAAAGCCAGGATCGCAAAGGTCGCGACGTCCTTGTAGGCGATGGTGAAGTATGCCGACCACAGCGATTCGATAAGGCCGATAAGGAGGCCGCCGAAGACGGCGCCGGGCAACGAACCGATACCGCCGAGAACGGCTGCCGTGAAGGCTTTCACACCGGGCGTGAAGCCATCGTTAAACGAGGCGACGCCATAATACATCAGGTACATCGTACCGGCCACGGCCGCGAGCGCCGCACCCATAACGAAAGTGATCGAGATCGTCTGGTCGACGTTGACGCCGAGCAGCGCTGCCATCTTGCGATCCTGCTCGGTGGCGCGCTGGGCACGGCCGAGTGCCGTACGATTGACGATGTACCAGAAGACCGAGAGCAGCACGACCGTGATCAAGATGATGATGATCTGCTTCAGCGACACCGAGATGTTGCCGAACTGGTAGACCGAGCTCACCATCGGCGGGATCGGCTTGTTGCGTGGACCCTGCGTCACCTGGATGAAATTGGACAGCGTGATCGACATGCCGATCGCGGTAATCAGCGGCGCCAGGCGGAAGGAACCGCGCAGGGGTCGGTATGCGACGCGCTCGATCGTCCAATTCCACAAACTCGTCATCAGCATCGCAACGACCAGCATCACCAGCAGCAGAACGGCCACCGGAAGACCCGCGAAGATGGATGTGAGGACGAGGAAGACGATA
The DNA here is from genome assembly GCF_025847085.2 of Rhizobium sp. BT-226. Lineage (NCBI taxonomy): Bacteria > Pseudomonadati > Pseudomonadota > Alphaproteobacteria > Hyphomicrobiales > Rhizobiaceae > Rhizobium > Rhizobium sp. BT-226. Next base: position 1,877,667 of record NZ_JAOYTI010000001.1, read on the forward strand.
AGAGCGGCGAAACCACCGAGCATGAAGATGTCGCCATGGGCGAAATTGATCATGCCGATAATGCCGTAAACCATCGTATAGCCAATAGCCACAAGGCCATAGATGGATCCGAGCGTCAGCCCGTTTAAGAGCTGCTGGACGAAATACTCCATATGTCGTTTTCCCCTGGATGCGAGCGAAACATGCTGCATCTCTTTTTGGTTCTTTGGTTCCCCGTTTCAGGGAACCTCATAGGCCGAATGCATAGCGGTTTCGTCGAAAATGTGAAGACAAAAAGGGTTTACTCCGACAGATTCTTGCGGAAACAGGGTTAACTGGCGCATTTTGAACCAAAATCCACAGAAAAACGGCAGATCGGGGCCTATTTTTAGCCAGAAACCGCCACTGGGTTAACCATCCGGAGATATCGCCCTCGATTTCCTGCACTGCTTGCTGCGTAGGCTATTCCACAGAATTGGAAGATGGAGCAAATTCCGACCCCAAGGCGGCCGCTTTGACGAATGCCATTTCACCAGCGATGCCGCATCTTCGTCTGACAAGGCTGAAAACTTATGGTAGCATCATCAGGCTGCGTATTGAGGGATGCGGAGCACGACGGGGAACACCATATAAACTTGAGTATCTGGTTGTGACAGGGATGGTTTGCGGACGAGCGACAGCGGGGTGCTCGGCCGCGTGGCGAACGGCAAAAGGACAATGCTGAGGACATTTGAAAAGGCGGCGCTCGAAGCCGGCAGGGCCATCATCACGGTCTTGCGCGAAGGCTTCCCCGTCGCCATGAAGGCGGATGCAAGTCCGGTCACGGTCGCCGACGAGGAGGCCGAACGTATCATCCTCGCTCATCTCGCCAGAGATTATCCCGAAATACCCGTCGTGGCGGAAGAATCGGTCGCCGCCGGCAAGGTGCCCGACATCGCCGGCCGAGGCTTCTTCCTCGTCGACCCTCTCGACGGCACCCGTGAATTCGTCGACGGACGACAGGAATTCACCGTCAACATCGCCTATATCGAGAACGGCGCCCCGGTGGCCGGCATCGTCTACGCGCCGGCGCTGGGACTTGCCTTCTCGGGAGAACGCGGCCACGCCGAAAGGCTCGTCGTCATGGACGATTTCACGGTTGGCGCACGCAGTGCAATCACGGTGCGCGAACAGCCGGACGACAGGCTGGCGCTTGCAAGCCTTCGCCACAACAGCCCGGAGACAGGAAGCTTCCTCGCCGACCACGCGATCTTCAAATGCACCAATATTGGCTCCTCGCTGAAATTCTGCCTGCTGGCCGAAGGCAAGGCCGACGTCTATCCGCGCTTCACCCGAACGATGGAATGGGACACTGCGGCCGGCGATGCCGTGCTGCGTGCCGCCGGCGGTTCGACGGTGACGCTGGACGGAACGCCGCTGACCTACGGCAAGACGGGACCGGCGGCCGATTTCGACTTCGCCAACCCGAACTTCATCTCCTGGGGCGGCAGGAAACGCGTCCTCGAACCAGCGTGATCACCCGCGGGAATCGCTGAAGATCGGCAGGCGGCGCAATCCCTTGCATCGTCGCCACGCGTCCAGGCGCGCCGCGACGATCCTCGATCGACCTCCGGGCGCCCCTTACGCGCCAAATTCCTCCCCCGCGAAAGCACGTCCACGATCCCATTTCCAGCTGTTTCCAGCTGTGGAGTGATTCGCGCGATCGGACGTCATCAAGTGATTCTGGCCATGAACTCGTCGCTCTGTATCTTTTCCAGACGCTATACCGCCACCAATTCTGCCTTGATTTTGTCACATTCTGACACGGCTTCGACAATGATCGATATCTTCATCAGAAAAATTTCGCCTCGTCTTTCGTTAAGAAATCCGTTCGATAGCCATGGGCCACGTGTCGAAACGGCACGTCGCCAGCCCCCGGCGAACCCCTCCAAAGGCCTAGAAACTTTGAGGAAATTTCAATTATTAACGAAATATCATGAGCTTGCCTCAACTTAACGCAAATGCGAAAGATTTGCTGCAATGCGATATTTCTCTGGACACCATTACACAATTGTCGCATTTTTCCGTTTTAGTAGGGTTACCAAGACCTAAGTGCAGCCCTGGTGACAGGGTAAACCATTGATCGCCTATTGCCGCCGCGCCCCCTCGAAGACAACAGAGTACGATCCTTGAGCATCACGGAATTAAACAACAGCATTTCGACAGAGTCCTTCCGGCCGAGCCGCCGCCAGCAGCCGAGCCTGAAGATCCAGACCCCTGTTATCCACAGCGATGCGCCGCAGGCGCCGCTGGTGGATCTGATCCTGAAGCGGGCGTTCGACATTGTTTCGTCGTTGAGCGCCCTCCTCGTCCTCGCCCCTTTCCTTCTGTTCGTCGCCCTGCTGATCAAGATCGACAGCCCGGGGCCGGTGCTCTTCAAGCAGACCCGCTGGGGCAAGAACTGCAAGGCCATCAAGGTCTACAAGTTCCGTTCCATGCGCACCGACCTCTGCGACGTCTCCGGCGTTGCCCAGACGGTGATGAACGATCCGCGCGTCACTCGCGTCGGTGCCATTCTACGCCGCACGAATGTCGATGAGTTGCCGCAGCTGCTGAACGTGCTGCTAGGCCACATGTCGGTCGTCGGTCCGCGCTGCCATGCGATCGGCATGCGCGCCGGCGGCGTGCTCTACGAAGAGCTCGTGCCGGAATACCATCAGCGCCATGCGATGCGCCCCGGCATGACGGGTCTTGCCCAGATGCGCGGCCTGCGTGGTCCGACCGATCGTCCGGCCAAGGCCCGTGCTCGCATCGCCAGCGATCTCTACTACGTCGAGAATTTCTCGATCGGGATGGATATGCGCATCATTGCCGGAACCGTCGTGTCGGAGCTGACCCGCGGAAAAGGCTTCTAAAGCGCGTCGCGGTCTTTCAGATTTGCTCCTCGCGCTTTGGAGCAACCGGTACCGGAATGCTCTGCCGAGCGCCTGCATGCAGCTGACCCGCATGCGACGGGAGATCGAGAATGATCGCGATCTCGTCGCTGCTCTTGGCGGCCGCCGACTACAGCACCGCGCGTCTTTTTAGAGGCGCAAAGAACGCTGTAGCATTTTGAATTGCGGCCTGATTCCTTAAATCGATTCCGATTTAAGGAATCAGGCCGCGTCGCAGGCATTCGATTTCGCGCCGGGTGAGCGTCTCCAACGGACCATCCTCCACGCTGCGGCTACGCGAAACCTTGTCCAGAAACTCCCATGCAGCCGTAGAGCAGCGCGATCGCCTGCTCTCGCATGGGCATAGGACAGCCGCCTGAGAAGCAAAGATGTATTGTTTCAGGTCAGCGTCGTGCAGCGTGAAGGCGAAGGTATTCTTCAGTCCATGCATCTGAAAGAGCACGCTAAGTTTACGGTTTTCCTGAATGGCGGCGCTACCCGCAAACGACCCTCCTCGCAGACGATCGTCCGCTTCATCGCGGTCACCAGTCTGCTGCAATAGAAGAGATCGGCAACCTCGTAAAAGCCGACAAGGTTTTGCGGCCAATTGCTGATCAGCCGGTTTTCGGTGAAAGCCGTGCGGGCGCCCCGCGGGAAAGCCGAGAGCAGATAGAAATCGAAGCCCGCAAGCTTCGCCATCTCGTCGAGCCGTTCCTTGCCGTCGTCGTCCGAAACCCTCGCGCCGTCGGCCTGCGAAGGCGAAAATACAGTATCTTCAGCGCAGTCGCCGACTGCGCGCTCACGTCTTTTCATCCTCGTATCCTCGTATGGCCAGCTTCGGCTCGGCCTCGCTGCCGGCGGCGAAAAGTTCGCGCCAGGGCATCAACAAAGACGGCTTCTGCCCGAGGATACGAAGCATCAAAAACGCGAACTGGCTGATACAGCGGGAAGAACGGAGACGAAGTCTTGCGCCCATTCTTATGTTGCCGCCCTTGTAAGATCGTCCCCGGAAATCAGCTAATATTTATTCCGCATGGCTTCCATGCAGGCGTTACAAATTGACGTAGCGGCAGGCAGCCGCCCCACGTCACCGGCCAGGGCGGGCGTCTAAATTTGTTATCAAAGTCTTACGATGGGTTTAGGCAATTTTTAAATGTGGCAGGCTAGAGTGGGGCTCGTGGTCTTGCGTTGTGTAGAGAGTCCAATGACCGAAATGATACGTCCCCGAGTAAAATATGTCATCGGCCCCGATGGCAGCCCCCTGACGATCGCGGATCTTCCGCCGCCCAATACGCGGCGCTGGGTGATTCGCCGGAAGGCAGAGGTTGTCGCGGCTGTCCGCGGTGGCTTGTTGAGCTTGGAAGAGGCCTGCGAGCGTTACACGCTCACGGTCGAAGAATTCCTATCCTGGCAGTCGTCGATCAACAGCCACGGTCTTGCCGGCCTGCGCACCACGCGCATTCAGCAATATCGTCACTGATCACATCCCAGCATCGACGACATTTATTTCGGGCCGGACGCATCTCCCATGAGGGAATGAAGAAGGCCCGAAATCATTGACGAGGCCGCGTAGCACCAGAGGCCGGGCTGCGTGAAGGCATCCGCTAGCCCCGTCGTCTTCGCCGCCGCAATGACGATCGCGACGAGCAGCACATCCATCATCGACCACTTGGACAGATGCGGTACGACGCGACGATAGAACAGGCTGCCGGCCCCACCCCCGGCGGCCGTCGCTTCTGCGGTGATCCCCATCGCCTCCACGGCGATGCCGATCATCTTCAGAAACGGGAGCAGGATCGAAACCAGGGCGACGATTGCCGCCAGCAACCCGTCCCCGCCTTGCCAAAGCGAGACGATGATTTCGATGAGCGACGGCGTTGTGTCGAAGAAATAAAACGTCTCGAAATGGACCAGCGGCAAGACGAGGCCGAGCGCCAGGAAGAACGGCGCGGCCACGAGAAGCACGGGGCGAGCCATCGAAAGCGCACTCATTGCTCTGAACCTCTTATCGATCCGGCATTTTGCATGAACACTCTGTCTCCTGCCTGTAGTGCCTCCACGGCTTGGCACGACCGCGCCGCCATGTCACGGTCTGCTACGACAATATCGGTTATGAGGAAAGACAATGGACATTCGAAGTGAGCAAGGCGTCTCCGGCGGCCGCTACGCGGCTAAGGTCGAAGGGCACGAGGCGGAGATGACCTATTCACGCACATCGCCTAAGCTGGTCATCATCGATCACACGGCCGTTCCCGATGCGCTGCGCGGCAAAGGTGTCGGCCAGGCACTGGCGCTCCACGCCGTGGAGGCAGCCCGCACCGGCGGCTGGAAGATCATCCCGCTCTGCCCATTCTTCAAGGCGCAGGCGCAACGCCATCCGGAATGGAAGGATGTCGTGAATTAATGCATGTCGCCCAAAAGCGCACAGCGGGTTTTGGGACAAGAACATGCATAAGACAAATCGTCCCCGCGGGTGACGAATCTCGTTTCCGATGGGAGCGACGCCGTAAGGCAAACACCAAAAGCCATGTATAACGGACAGCGCGCCCATCATACATGGCTTCTCAGTGGCGATCCCAGGGCGCCGAAGCCGGCGCCCGCCGTTTCTCTTACGCCCTTGCTCGGGCGCCGCCGTCACGCTCTTCCAGCGCTGTGGCCCTTGCATATTCCGCCTGCATCTCCTCGAGCGCCATTTCCAGCGTCTCTTCCTGCATCTTCAGTTCCTTGATCGAAACCTGCAGGTTGTCGGCCCGCTGACGCGCGGCCTTGGCGAAGGTCGGATAAGCAAAGTGATTCGGGTCGGAAATACCGGACTTCTTTTCCTCGACGACGATCTGGCTCTCCAGATCCTTCGTCATCCGTTCGAATTCGGACATCATCATCTGCAACTGCTGCAACTGACGTCGTTTTTCGTTCACCTGAAATTCCTTCAGGCGAACGAGACTTTCTCGCGACTTCATACGCATTACTCCCGTGATGCGAGACCCCGGCTCAACTTGAAACCGCCCTGCGCGCCGCTTTGACACGGTTTGCTAAAAAATTTCCTGCGATATTAACAAATACCTACCGCTGGTAACCTTTCGTTTACGGGCATCGTTAATGATAGGCCCGATGATTTAAGGGTCGGTAAATGCCGAGGCATGAAGTTCGAACCTTTTCATTGGCGAGTCGGATGAATCACTTAGCGCTGTTTCCTAATGTTAAAGTTGAGGAGCACCTTTTTGAGATTCCTATTGGAAAACAGAGAAATGGAAAAATTATTTAATAAATTCGATACTCCTTGCCAGAGTGAATTAGAATTTGTTAACCATTTCGTGGCAGCTTCCAAATCACGTAGCGTGTTCGGTATCGTGTAGGGGGCCAGACCACCTTTCGGCGGCGGTAAAGGGGATAATTATGCGGGTACTTCTAATCGAGGATGACAGCGCGACGGCGCAGAGCATCGAGTTGATGCTGAAATCAGAGAGTTTTAATGTTTATACCACCGATCTCGGTGAAGAAGGCGTCGATCTGGGCAAGCTGTATGATTATGACATCATCCTTCTCGATCTGAACCTGCCCGACATGTCCGGATATGAAGTGCTTCGCACTCTCCGGCTGTCCAAGGTCAAGACGCCGATCCTCATTCTGTCGGGCATGGCCGGCATCGAAGACAAGGTTCGCGGCCTCGGTTTCGGCGCCGACGACTACATGACCAAGCCGTTCCACAAGGACGAGCTCGTCGCCCGCATCCACGCCATCGTCCGCCGCTCCAAGGGCCACGCCCAGTCGGTCATCATGACCGGCGAGCTGATCGTCAACCTCGATGCCAAGACGGTCGAAGTCGGCGGCCAGCGCGTCCATCTGACGGGCAAGGAATATCAGATGCTGGAGCTGCTTTCGCTCCGCAAGGGCACCACCCTCACCAAGGAAATGTTCCTGAACCACCTTTACGGCGGCATGGACGAACCGGAACTGAAGATCATCGACGTCTTCATCTGCAAGCTCCGCAAGAAGCTCGCCAACGCTGCCGGCGGCGCCAACTACATCGAGACCGTCTGGGGCCGTGGGTACGTTCTTCGCGAGCCGGATGGTGCCGAATACGCCGAAACCGCCTGATACTTTTTCCCGATCCCCCTTATCGGATAAACGAAGATCCCGCCTTTTCGGCGGGATTTTTCGTTTCTGCCTGCGGTAATAAGAATCCGCCCTCGCAGCACAGGATCTCAGGCTGGATCGGCCTGAAATCCTCTGGTCGCCGAAACCGCTTGCACGCGGCATCATGCTCCGGTGGTGCGGATATCGGCGGAAGAGATCTGCCCGTCAGGCGGCGATCGCGCGGTTTCCGAAAACGGCGGTCAGGATCTTGCGATCGAACGGCTTCAGCAGGAAGTCGGTAGCACCGGCCCGTTTGCCCGCCATCAGTTTCTTCAGATCCGCCTCGACGACGCAGTAGTAGATCTTGACCTCTTTGCCGCCTTCCATGGCACGGACGGCAGCGATGAGGTCGAGGGCGCCTTCCATGCCGGAATCGACGATCAGATATTCCGGCAGCTCCGCCTGGCAGCGCTGCAGCGCCTCGCCGGCATTGGAGGCCTCGCTGACGAGAAAGTCGAGTTCGGAGAGAATGCGCTTGCCAACTTTGCGGACGATGTCCGAATTATCGGTGATCATGAACCTTTGCATGGCCGCTCCTTTACCCCTGCATCTGTCCTTGCAAGGGCCTCTAAACAACAGCCAAGCATAGGTCGATCAGGCTAAGGAATCGTTACCGCGCGACCACCGATACTCGTTTTACGCGCAGGAATCAGGCGGCCGCAGCCACTGCGGTGAACACCAGTTCGTCGGCGCTGGCGCTGTGATCAAGCGTCATTCCGCATTCCTGCGCCAGAAGCACGGTGTAATAGGGCTGGATCGAATGGGCATCGATCGCCTCCTCGATAGTGCCCGTCGATATCTCGACGAACTTCGGCGGCAAGCGCATCAGTTTGCCTTTGGCCGTCAGCTTGAACCTCGCATCGAACTCGGGATTTTCGAGCGTTACCTCGAGCACGCCGCCGCGCGGAATGGCGGAATAGGCAACGAGGAAGAGATTGAGCAGCAGCTTGACACGGTTCTTGGCGACGATGGCGCGCGGTCCGTTCCAGATCACCTCGGTCTTCTTCTCGGCCACGGCGAAATCCTTGGCTGCACGCTCGGCCTCGCCGGTGTCGATCGATGCGCCGACGGAACCCGACGCGCCGAAGGCGAGACGTGCGAATTTCAGGCGGACGGAAGCGTTGAGCGCGCTGGTACGGATCAGGTCCATCGCATCGGAATCGGCGCCGCCTTCATCCAGGAGTTCCAGCCCGTTATTGATCGCGCCGACCGGCGAGATGACATCGTGGCAAACGCGGCTGCAAAGAAGCGCGGCCAGATCCGGGCCGGACAGGGTGAGATTGGGGTTCTTGGACATCATTGTCTCCTGATGGGCGGCAATTTCATTGCGCCCGGAATATGCTTCATCAAAATTGCGCGAAGTTTGCGATCGTACTCGGTGCCATAATGACACCATATTTGGTAAACCGATTGTTAAGATCATCGGCGCAAAATGCACCAATCGCCGCGAGCGGTTGCCCGCTCTCAGCCAAACGACGAACGGATGACACCATGCGCCCTCGATTTCCGCACCGATTCATCGGCTTCTGCAGGTTCCTTTCGGCCCTCATCTTCTCCTCGCTGATGGTTGCCGGGCCGGCCGCCGCCCAGGACAACGGCCAGTACACGATGCAGGAAATCGTCGACGCCGGCCACTCCTTCTTCGGCTCCGCCAGCGGCGGACTTGCCAAGGTCGTCGAGAGTGCCTTCCAGAAATACGGTCTGCCGAACGGCTATATCCTCGGACAGGAAGGCGGCGGCGCCTTCATCGCCGGCCTTACCTATGGCGAAGGCCAGCTGAACACCAAGAACGCCGGCGAACATAATCTCTACTGGCAGGGCCCCTCGCTCGGCCTCGATTACGGCGGCCAGGGCTCGCGTGTGATGATGCTGGTCTATGACCTGCCCTCCGTCAACGGCATCTATGCCCGCTTCGGCGGCGTCAGCGGCTCGGCCTATGTGATCGCCGGCTTCGGCATGACGCTGCTCAAGAACAACGACGTGCTGGTCGTGCCGATCCGCACCGGCGTCGGTGCTCGCCTCGGCGTCAATGTCGGCTATCTCAAGATCACCCAGGCGCCGACCTGGAACCCCTTCTGAGGCCGCAAAGCCGCTGGAATCTGCCGCCATCCCCACCGGCGGCCTTGCCATGCGCGTCACGCGTGCTTAATCATCGCGGCTGACCTCGTTATCAACCTTCTTACCGATGGCCGCGCTGTGATCGAATATGCTCTCTTGTTCGGATTGGGCTTCCTGACCGCGGCCTTCCTCGTCTTTCTGGTCTCGCCCGCCGTTCACCGCCGCATCGTCTGGTATACCGAGAACCGGCTGAAAGCGACGATGCCGCTGAGCCCGCAGGAGGTTCGCGCCCAGAAAGACATGGTGCGCGCGCTCTATGCCGCCGAAAACGCCCGCACCACCCAGGACCTTTTGCGTGAGCGCGAGAAATCCCTGTCGTTCCAGCTTCGCCACGACGCCCTCGCCGTCGATGCCGGCAGGCTTGCCGCCGAGATCGGCGAATTGCAGGCCCAGATCGGCGAGATGCATGTCGAGGCGGCCGACCAGCGCTCGCATCTGCGCAAGGACGAGAACTATATCAGCCAGTTGAAGACCAATCTGCATATTGCCGAGCAGTCCGCTGCCAACAAGGAGAGCGAACTGGCGACGATGCGGACGCGGCTGAGCAAGCTCGGTGAACAGGCCGATGGGCTGAGAATAGACCTGGCCGCGCGCGAGACGGAGGCGGAGAGCCTGAAATTCCGCGTCAACGCACTGCGCGACGAACGCGACACACTGCGCCAGGACGTCAGCCTGCTGCAGAAGCGCGCCAAGGATGCCGAACAGAAACTGACGCAGCAGCAGCATATGGTGATCCGCCTGGAGGATAAGGCCGCCCGCGAGAGCGCTACCGCCACAGAAAAGGAAAACCTGGTCGCTCGCCGCCAGCAGGAGATCGCCAAGTTGAAGGAGCAGTTGAAGGCGGCCAACGCCGAGATCCGCAAGGTCAACCGGGTGCTGCGCGACGCCGGCCTTGCCGGGATGGTCGCGGAGCTGCCGGCGGAAATGACGGCCGAAGACGCGACCGCGTCCGCGCTCGACACCGCCGTCGTCACGGCTGAGATCGGCGAAGATGTTCGCAAACGCAGCGCCGCGCTGGCCGAGCGCCTGCAAAAGGCCAAAGCCGTCGCCGGACGCGATGGTGCGATCCGCGAGGAGATCGCCTCGATCGCCGCCAATATGGTGGCGCTGACCGCCCTGAACGAGGGTCCCTCGTCGCCGATCCGCACGCTGCTCGTCGAAGCTGCGGAAAAGAACCCGAACGATCGTGTCAGCCTTGCCGACAGGGCAGCCGCGATCCTGGCCGATCCCCCGCGCGCCTGATAGGACGCGCGGCGCGCCAACATGTTTGACCACCATGTTTGAATTCACGCAGAACCCTGAAATCAATCCGATTGAAGAGGATATGCGTTAGACCCGGCCCATCGCCGAAGCCATGGAAAACAGCGCGATCCCCGTCGCCGTCGCGGCATTGAGGCTATCGAGTTCCTCCGACTGTGGAATGCGCGCGCTCTGGAACTGCGCAAGCAGCGCCTCCGGCAATCCTTCGCCTTCGGTACCGACGACGAGCGCCATGCGCGTCGAGGCCGGAATGGCGCGGATATCGGTCTTGCCGTGCGGTGAAAGCGTCCAGATGGCAAAGCCCCGTTCGGCAAGCGCCACGAGGACATCGAGCGCCTTGCCGCCACGCCGGTGCGGAACGCTCAGCACCGAACCGACCGAGACACGCAGCGCCTTGCGGTAGAGCGGATCACAGGAGGTTTCGTCGAGCAGCACAGCATCCACCCGGAAGGCGGCCGCATTGCGGAACATCGAGCCGGCATTGTCGTGATTGGAAATGCCGCAGCCAACGAGCACCAGCGCCCGTTCCGGCAGCCCGTCGAGAAGTGCCGCCTCCCCGCGATCCTGTCGCCGGCCGAGCGCGAGAACACCGCGATGCAGATGAAAACCGACGACGCCATCGAGCACATCGGCCCCGGCGACATAGACCGGCACATTGGCCGGAAACCGCTCCAGGATGGGCAGCACGCCCGCGACGCGGTTGCGCAGCAGCAGGATCTTCTCGGCGAAAAAGCCGCGGCCTGCCGCATGCGCCTCGGCGAGCATGCGCAGCACGACCGTGCCTTCGGCGATGAAGCGGTTCTCTCGGCCTGTCAGGTCGCGCTCGCGGATTTCGCGGAATTCAGCGACGCGCGGATCGTCGGCGCTGTCGATCTCGATCGGGACGGCGGCCATGCTGGCCTCAATTGCCGGTAACAGAGACGTCGGCGACGGTGCGGCCGGTCCTGAGGTCGTAGACCAGCGCCTTGTTCTTGCCCTCGACCGTTTCGCCGTAGAACAGGATTTGCCCGGCCGAAAGGGATGTGGACTGCACCTTGAAGCCGAGCGGCAGCGAAACGGTTGCCGCAAGCGGCGCATCCGAGGGCACGCCGGAGGCGGTAACAGCGGACGTCGTCTCCTTCGGCTCGCTGTGCATCACCTTGTAGACAACCGCGCCGAAGACCGCCATAAGGCTGACGAACATGATGGCGCCGGAAACGATCTGCAGGCGGACCATCTTGCGCCGGACACTTTCCATCGCCGGATCAAGGGGCTTCTCTTCCTGGTCGTCTGGCTCGATTGCTGTCATCTGTGCGTCCCGTTCTAAAAAAATACGTCGGAGAAGAAGCGTCTTGAGCGACCCCTTTAAACAAGCAGCCGGCAATAGAAAAGTCCTGACCGCCGATGAAACTGCCGAAGGCCGGTTGGACGCCTGGCTGACGGCGCAGGTCGGCGAGGAATTTTCGCGCAGCCGCATCAAGGCGCTGATCAAGGACGGCCAGGTTTTTCTGCGCGGCGAACCCATCACCGACCCGCAGCGCAAGGTGCGCACGGGCGACAGTTTCGAGATCACGCTGCCCGAGCCGGAAGACCCGACGCCGCAGGGCGAGGACATCCCGCTCGTTATCCTCCATGAGGACGACGACGTCATCGTCATCTCCAAGCCTTCCGGTCTCGTCGTCCATCCCGGGTCCGGCAACTGGACCGGGACACTGGTCAACGCGTTGATCCACCATTGCAGCGATACGCTTTCCGGCATCGGCGGTGTGCGCCGCCCCGGCATCGTCCACCGTCTCGACAAGGACACGACAGGCGTCATGGTCGTCGCCAAGAACGACATTGCCCATCGCCACCTGTCGCTGCAATTTGCCGACCATGGCCGCACCATGCCGCTGGAGCGGGCCTATCAGGCAGTCGTCTGGGGCCGGCCGCGCACGCTGTCGGGCACGGTCGACGCGCCGCTCGGCCGCGCCACCGGCGACCGCACGCGCCGCGCCGTCAAACGCCCCGACAGCCAGGACGCCGACGAGGCGATCACGCATTACCAGGTGATCGAGCGCTTCCATGAGAAGCCGGACGCAACCGCGCTCGCCTCGCTGGTCGAGTGCCGCCTTGAGACCGGCCGCACCCATCAGATCCGTGTCCACATGGCCCATATCGGCCATCCGCTGCTCGGCGATACGGTTTACGGCGCCGGCTTCAAGACCAAGGCCAATATCCTGCCTGAAGAGATCCGCAAGGTCGTCAACGGTTTCGGCCGCCAGGCGCTGCATGCCTTCATGCTGCAGTTCGAGCATCCCCGCACCGGCGAAATCATGCATTTCGAGGTGCCGCTGCCGGATGATATGGTCGAATTGGTCGAAGCGCTACGGCGATAAAGCCGGGCTCCGAATGCTGCCTGCCCAACTCACACCTGCGTGAGCGGCACCTTGAACCGCCGTTTCGCCACACTTATCTGTATATTGACTTAGTGCGGGCTCGCAGTAGAGCCGCACGTCCCGGTTTGCCTTTTTTAACGCGAGGATGCGTTGCCATCGGGAACCGGAATTCACTTTAGGAGGGTGCACTATGGCCCGAAATACCTTGCCGTCCATTACCGCCGGTGAAGCCGGTCTCAATCGTTACCTCGACGAAATCCGCAAATTCCCGATGCTGGAGCCGCAGCAGGAATACATGCTCGCCAAGCGTTATGCCGAGCATGGTGACCGTGATGCCGCCCACAAGCTCGTCACCAGCCATCTTCGCCTTGTTGCGAAGATCGCGATGGGCTATCGCGGCTACGGCCTGCCGATCGGCGAAGTCGTCTCCGAAGGCAATGTCGGCCTGATGCAGGCCGTCAAGAAGTTCGATGCCGAGCGCGGCTTCCGCCTCGCCACCTATGCCATGTGGTGGATCAAGGCTTCGATCCAGGAATACATCCTGCGTTCGTGGTCGCTGGTGAAGATGGGCACGACCGCCAACCAGAAGCGCCTGTTCTTCAACCTGCGCCGGCTGAAAGGCCGCATCCAGGCAATCGATGACGGCGACCTGAAGCCGGAGCACGTCTCGGAGATCGCCACCAAACTGAACGTCTCGGAGGAGGAGGTCATTTCGATGAACCGCCGCCTCTCCGGCGACGCCTCGCTGAACGCGCCGATCAAGGCAGCCGAAGGTGACGGCGGCCAATGGCAGGATTGGCTGGTGGATGACCATGACAGCCAGGAAGACGTGCTGATCGAACAGGATGAGCTCGACACTCGCCGGCGTATGCTGGCGAAAGCGATGAGCGTGCTGAACGAGCGCGAACGCCGCATCTTCGAGGCTCGCCGCCTCGCCGAGGATCCAGTGACCCTGGAAGACCTTTCAACGGAATTCGACATCAGTCGCGAACGCGTTCGCCAGATCGAGGTCCGCGCCTTCGAAAAGGTGCAGGACGCCGTCCGCAAGGAAGCCTTGGAACGCGCCAAGGCCGTCCGGGTCGTCGAAGCCACGGCCTGATCACCGTGAACTGATAATTGTAAACGCCACCTCCCCGACGCGGGAGGTGGTGTTTTTGTTTGATCAATTGGAGGGCGTGCCGTGTGGCCCCATCTGATCTTCTGCAGACGTTTTTTAGGGACCGAGGCGCTGCCGCATATCCCTTCTCCCCAGCGGGGAGAAGATGCCGGCAGGCAGATGAGGGGGCGAGCGACGCAGAAGCGAGGCGCTGAGCGCAAGCGAAGGGCAATGAAGGGCGTGTCGTGTGGCCCCCTCATCCGACCCTGCGGGCCACCTTCTCCCCGCTGGGGAGAAGAGGGAGCAAGATGCCGCCGCTCTCATACAAAAGCAATGAAGCCTACGCCTCACCCGCTCATAACCGCCTCACTGGCTCGTCGACACATCCCCGAGCGCAGTCCATTCCTTGATCGCGGTATTAAAGGCGTCCGTTCCCGTACCGCCCTTTTCCATCGTCAGTAGCGCGCGGCGGCCGTTGCGATAGGTGATCGGAATATCGATCCAGTTGCGAGTCGACATCAGGTCGAGATTGGCCTTGCGCGCATCAGGATAATCGTTGAGCGCGATCATGTGGAAATCGTCGGTAATCTTGGCCGGAACCGCGATCAGCGCGTCACCGCGGTCCTGCTCCGTGCGCTTCATCGAGATGCGCTGGACGCTGTCGATGCTGCCGCCTTCGAAATTCGGCGGCACCGAGAAGACGATCTCGACGAGATGGCTTGCCGGCAGCGACGGATCGGAATTGCGTTTGAAGGTGACGAGAGCCGAGAGATTGCGCTCGGGAACAGTGACATTGCCCTGTACCGTCGCCTCCTGCCGGCCATCCTGGCCGGCCTCGTGCTGCACGCTCCAGACGACCGATCCTTCGATCGCCGTCGGCGAACTCTGGCCGATGCGCTCCTCATAGAGGAACATCTTTTGCGACGAACCGACGGGCGCAGTCTGCGGCGGCGATGCCGCCGGGCCGTCCGACGTCCGCGTGTCGGCGGGTGCCGCGTCGCCTTGCGCGCTGGCAGGCGGCGTATCGGCTGCCGCCACATTCTGTTCGGCGACCGATTTTCCTTCCGCGGTCGGCGTTCCCGGCACCGTCGCCGGTCCGCTGTCGACCTCGGTTCCATCGGTCAGCAGCCGCTGGGTGAATTTCGAATTGGCCGCAGCGCCGTCATTGTTCACAGACGCTACCTGTGGGTTCGGCTGCGCCGGCGCCGCTGGCGTATTCTGCGCTCCTGGTGTGGTCGGCTGGGCTGGCGTCACCGCGCCCGGCTGGGCAGGCGTCGCCGCGCCAGCCGGCGGCGTTGCCGACTCGTTCCTGGTCGCCTGCGACGGTGCCGAGCTGACGAGCCCGTCGACCATCGCCACCAGCGCCTCTCTGTTCGTCCAGCCGGCATAGGCGCCGCCACCGATCAGGATGAGTGCGAAGATGAGCGTGATCACGGTGCCGAGGCCGAAGCGGCGGCGCTTCGGCTCCATACGGAAGCTCTTGCCCTGCAGCTTCGATGCAACAATCTGATCGATATCCATCGACGGATTGGTGTCATCGTCATCAGCGGCGACAGAGCCGCGGCGGTCGTAGCCGCGCAGCGCCTTCGCCTCTCGCCAGTCCTCGCTCGGCGCACCGCTAGCAGGCGCCGGCTTGCCGTTGTGCACTTCCGCGAAGATATCGACATCGTCGAAATGCGAAGCAACTGGCGTCTTCTTGTTGTTGCCGGCCTCGATCGGCGGCAGATCGTCGAAGGCGGCGGTCTCCCAGGAAAAACTTTCCTTGGCGGTCGGCATGACGGCCGCGGGTGCCACCTTTTCGAGGCTCGATATCACCTCCTCGAAGGCGCGCGCCGAGGCATCGGCGGTAATCGGCGCCGGCGCCGTCTCCGAATATTGCCGGAGTTCCTCTTCCGCCCATTCGGTCTCGGCATCCTTGGGCGCCGGAGCCGGCGTTTCGGCAACGGGCTCGGTCCAGACGGGGTCGAAATGCGCGGCAGCTTCGGCCTGCAACGGCTCCTCGCGGCTGTGCTCGACGAACTCCTGCGGACGATCGAAATCGGCGACCGGCTCCACCAGGCGATTGGATGCGTGGTCTATGCCGCGGGTGATCGGCTGCAACGGCTCGACGGGCTCGGAAGCCTCCTCGGCCTCCGGCTCCTCGCTTTCCACGGCCGCAGGTTCGTCCGCGTTCTCGTCGGCTTCCAGGGGATGCTGCTCGTCGGCACGGTCTTCGTCGGCTTGCTCATCGCGATGCTCGGCAGGTGGCGCTTCCCAGCCGTCATGTTCGGCCGACACGTCTTCGGCAGCGACGTCGCGCGCCTCGCGGGCATGCCATTCCTCGGCCGGCGCTTCCTCCTCATGCGAGGGATGCCAGTATGTCTCGGCCGCACCGGATGTTTCCGGCGAAACCGGTGTCTCAGCGGAAACAGGGGTTTCCGCCGAAACGGATGCTTCAGGGGAAAGAGGCTCCTCGGCAGCGACCTCTTCCTCAGCCTCCTCTGGTGCGGCGGCCTCCACGTGATCGGGCTCGTCTACTGCCTCGGCCGCCTGCGGTTCCGCATAGGCTTCGTAGACCGGTTCCTCGACAGCCGTCTCCGGCGCCGGCGCCGGTTCGCTTTCGTCGGGAACCGCTTGTTCTGCGAAAGATTCCGGCGCGGTGACAGCCGCAACCGGCTCATCGAGCGGCATCGCCTCGGAGTGTTCGCCTTCCACTTCGCGGATGGCAGCCTCGAGCTTTTCGAGCTGGCGTTGCAGCATGGCTTCCGGCGGACGCGGCTTCATATTCTCGAGCTGCCGCTGCACTGCGCCGCGCGCACGTTCGTAGACCTTCACCCGCATCTCGGGGGTATTTTCAGCCAGGCCGTCGACGGCCCGCCGAATGACTGCAATAAAATCCGCCATCAGTACTTTCTCAAGAAGCCCGGTACCCTACCGAACCATCCTCCACAGTGACCCGTGAGCTTAATCCTCAAATGGATCGGTCACAAGTATCGTGTCATCCCGCTCCGGGCTGGTGGAAAGGAGCGCGACAGGCGCCCCGATCAGCTCTTCGACCTGGCGAACATATTTGATCGCCTGTGCCGGCAGGTCCGCCCAACTGCGGGCGCCGACGGTCGATTCCTTCCACCCTTCCAGCGTTATGTAGATCGGTTCGACCCTAGCCTGCGCTCCCTGGCTTGCGGGAAGATGATCAATCTGTTCGCCGTCGAGCATATAGCCGACGCAGATCTTCAATTCCTCGAGGCCATCGAGCACGTCGAGCTTGGTGAGCGCGATGCCGGTGATGCCGTTGGTGGCGATCGATTGACGCACCAATGCGGCATCGAACCAGCCGCAGCGCCGCTTGCGTCCGGTCACCACGCCGAACTCGTGACCTTTTTCGCCAAGGAACTCACCGATCGCGTCCTTCAGCTCGGTCGGGAACGGGCCTTCGCCGACGCGTGTCGTATAGGCCTTGGTGATGCCGAGGATATAGCCGAGCGAGCCAGGCCCCATGCCGGAACCGGCTGCCGCCTGGCCGGCCACGGTGTTCGACGAGGTCACGAAGGGGTAGGTGCCGTGGTCGATATCGAGCAGGCTGCCCTGTGCCCCTTCGAAGAGGATACGGGAGCCCTTGCGGCGCTCCTTGTCGAGGAAGAGCCAGACGGTGTCACGGAACGGCAGTACCCGATCGGCGATCGAGGTCAGCTCTTCCATGATCGCCTCATGGCTGACTTCGGCAACGCCGAGGCCGCGGCGAAGCGCATTGTGATGCGTCAGGATACGGTCGACCTTGCCGGAAAGACTCTCGAGATCGGCAAGATCCATGACGCGGATGGCGCGGCGGCCGACCTTGTCTTCATAGGCCGGACCGATGCCGCGGCGCGTCGTGCCGATCTTGGTGCCGCTGTTCGACGCCGCATCCTCGCGCATCGCGTCGAGCTCGCGGTGCAGCGACAGGATGAGCGTCGCATTGTCTGCAATGCGCAGATTGTCAGGCGTGACCATCACGCCCTGCGCCTCCAGCCGGCCGATCTCGGCGATCAGCGCATGCGGATCGACGACGACACCGTTGCCGATGACGGCCATCTTGCCCGGGCGCACGACGCCGGACGGCAGCAGCGAGAGCTTATAGCTCGTGCCGTCGATAACGAGGGTATGGCCGGCATTGTGTCCGCCCTGATAGCGCACAACGATATCCGCACGCTCCGAAAGCCAGTCGACAATCTTGCCCTTGCCTTCGTCACCCCATTGCGAACCGACCACGACTACGTTCGTCATCCAACTCTTCCTGTTACCGGCGCGGAACCGCGCACCTGCTCAAACCCGCGCATCTATAGAGCTTTGTTTTTTGGAAAGCGACCCTGTTGTCACAGTAGATTGGGCTTTTTACGTGACAAATCAGCAGCCGACAGGCTATTTCCCGTCACAAAACGCCGCTCGGCGATCGCGGAAAGACGGGAAGAACGCTCTTGCAAGCCACGGCCTATATCTGCCTCGTTGTCGCCACCCTCTGCTGGGGCGGCAATTCCGTCGCCGGCAAACTCGCGCTCGGGCATATCAGCCCGATGATGCTGACCTTCCTGCGCTGGTTCCTCGCCGTCGCGATGATCGCCGCAATTTCGGTACCGCAGCTGCGGAAGGACTGGCCGGTGGTGAGGAAGAACCTGCCGCTGCTCCTCTTCTACGGCGTCATCGGCTACACCCTTTTCAACGCCATGCTTTATTCGGCCGTGCAATATACGACCGCGATCAACGTCGCCATCGAGCAGGCCGGCATCCCGATGCTGATCTTCCTGCTGAATTTCATGTTCTTTCGTACCGGCATCTCGCTGGCGCAATGTCTCGGCTTCGGCATGACGCTGATCGGCGTCGCTCTGACCGCCGCGCATGGCGACCTCGCAACGCTGCTGCAACTCAGCCTCAACCGCGGCGACGGGCTGATGCTGATCGCCATTGCCGCCTATTCGGTCTACACGATCTTCCTGCGCTGGAAGCCGCCGCTCGACTGGCGCACGCTGATGGCGGTCCCGGCGCTCGCCGCCATGCTGACCTCGCTGCCGCTGCTCCTCTGGGAGGCCGGGCGGGGTGCCGCGCAGTGGCCGGACCAGGCCGGCTGGGTCATCACTCTCTACACGGCGATCTTCCCCTCGCTGGTGGCGCAAATCCTCTATATCAAGGGCGTCGTGGCCATCGGCGCCAACCGGGCCGGCCTCTTCATCAATCTCGTGCCGGTGTTCGGAACGCTGCTCTCCGTCGCCCTGATCGGCGAGCAGCTGCAGTCTTTCCATGTGATCGCACTGGTGCTGACCTTGGGCGGCATCGCGATCGCCGAAAAGGGCCGTCCGAAAGCTTCGTCGCCGACCGTGCCCGCCTCACCCATGGATTAAAGCCTTCCTGGTCGGGAAAGGCTTTAACCAAGCTCCAGCGTCGTCACGCCGAAGACGTGCTTCAGTGGGATGGCCGGTGCCGGTCCGCGATACATGCGTGTCGTCTCGAATACCGGTTGAAGACCGATGCCTTCGGCAAGCGCGACCGCCTCGCGGTTCCCTGCGGGAATGTCGATGAAGACCGCGGCCCCCTTCGCCTCGGGGATCAATTCGGCAAGCAGCGCCGCGGCGCTGTCGGCATCGTTGGCAAAGAGCGGGCCGATCTTGTAGCCCTCGTAGCAGCGGCGGATCGTGCCGTAACCGCGGATCTTGTGGCTCTTGCGCACCACCGCCGAACGACGGCCCTTGCGGGCGGTGCACCAGGCGGCGAGAAAGGCATCCCGCGGCTGCGGAAAGATCGCCGAATCATATCGCTGCAGGCCTTCGAGGCGTGAATCCAGCACCGGCTGCGCGGCAAGCGTGGAGACAGGCAAGGAAGTAGCGACACCACCGTAACGAATGGTGGAATAGGCGGGTTCGAAGCCGGCCTTGCGGTAGTTGTCCTGCTGTGCGGCAACGCCGTCGAGACCGATCGTGCGGTCTCCCGCGCTGGCGATGCCCGTCGCCCAGATCGCCTTGCCGTAACCCTTGCCGCGAAAATCGGGATGGACGATGTAGAGGCCAAGGAAGGCAAAAGTGTCGCCATATTTGACGACCGAGATCGAACCGACGGGAACTTCACCGATGGAGCCGACGAAAAATCCCGACGGATCGGCCTCGTTGAATGCAAGCGAATCGTCGAGGCCAGGGTTCCAGCCTTCCTGACGCGCCCATTCGAGCACGAGTTCCAGTTCGCCGGGCCGCATCGAACGAACGGCAAATTCCGAATTCATGCAACTTTCCCAGATTGAATGTCCCGCAAGCCCATCCCGGCAACGGCAAAGCAATTGTCAGGCCCCAGCTCCCGATTGCACCTGCGAACGATGGAGAGCCGCGCTCATGGACTTGACGCGTATAATCATTTTTCGATGCAATACAGAAAGCTTCGTTTCCGCATTACCATGAAACAATGCCGTTGCAAGCTCAAGAAAATTACTTGCACCTCAATTATCTTTCCAGCCGATGCGAATAAAAAGCCGCACCGAAGGTCGCCCGTGGACAGATCATCTGCCATTCAGCTGCCCATTGCGGTCTTCTGCTTTTCGATCCCGCTCGTCGTCGATGAGAAAAGACGGTCTGTCTCGGCCGCCGGTGCGGGATAACCGAACGCATAACCCTGCAGACCGTCGCAGCCGAGCTGCGCCAGCACGACGGCATGCGCCTCGGTCTCGATGCCTTCGGCGATCACCTCGACATCGAGTGCCTTGGCGATTTCCACGATCGAACCCACCACGCGCCGCTGCTCGGCGGAGGTGACGACCTCGTTGACGAGCTGCCGGTCGATCTTCAGCCGCTTCGGCCGCAGCTTGACGAGACCGATGAGCGAAGCATGGCCGGATCCGAAGTCGTCGATCTCGATGTCGATGCCCATCTGTTTGATATCGCCGATATGATCGAGCAGTTTTTCGTCGCTGTCGTCGAGGAAAATCGTCTCCACAAGTTCGAAGACGATCACGCCGGGCGGGATGTCGAGTTTCCTCAGCTTGTCGAGTAGCGCCGGATCGGCAAGGCGCGACGCCGAGATATTGACGGCGATGCGCGGAACCGCAAGGCCGTGCAACAGCCAGAACAGCCGGTCTTCGAGAACGCTTTTGAGGATCGCCGCGTCGATCTCCGCCGCAAGTCCGTGCTCGTCGGCGATCTTCAGGAATACCCCCGGGGCGAGCACGCCCTTCTCGGGATGTTTCCAGCGCGCCAGCGCCTCGAAGCCGATGACTTCTCGGGTTCGGGCGTCGAGCTGCACCTGATAATAGGGAAGGATCTCGCCGCGCTCCAGCCCGAGCTTCAGCTCTTCGGCGAGGCGACGCTTGGAGCGCAGATCCTCCTGCAATTGCCGTGTGAAGAATTCGACGCGGTTGCGCCCGAGCTTCTTGGCCTGGTAGAGCGCCAGATCGGATTCGGCAAGCAGGTTGCGCGCCCGCCGATCGCCGCTCCAGGAAACGCCGATCGAGGCGCCGGATTGCAGCATCTCCTGGCCGAAGCGGATCTTCTTCCGCAGCCGGCGCTGGACGTCTTCGGTGATCAGCTTCAGCTCGGTGAGATCGGTGAAATTGACCAGCACGATGACGAATTCATCGCCGCCGACACGGGCGACCATGCCATTCGCAGGAATGGCAGCAGTGACGCGAAGGGCCGCGGCCCTGAGCACGGCGTCGCCTGCCGCATGACCGTGGCTGTCGTTGATCTGCTTGAACTGGTCGAGGTCGAGATGCAGCACGCCAAGTGTCGTGATTCTCTTGTCGGCCGGCAGTTCCGCCAGCCGCTTGTCGAGAAGGCGCCGATTCGGCAGGCCCGTAAGATAGTCGTGATCGGCGACATGCTCGATGCGGGCTTTGCTTTCTTCCAGCGCCAGCGCCCTCGCCTCGGCCACCACCTTCTGCCGCGCGAGTTCCGCGTTGAGCAGGACGTCGGCCGTCACATCCCATTCGGCGCCGATGAAGGAGGGCAGACCCTCTGCATCGACATAGAAATGCGCGCGCGAACGCAGATGGCGGATTTCGCCGCTCGGCAATACGATCCGGAATTGTGAATTATAGGCGCCGCGCGTCGCGATCGCCTGCTCGAAGTCGCGTTCGGCCCGCTCGCGATCATCGGGATGGATGGCGTTCGACCAAAGCGATGCCGGCACCAGCCGGCAGGTCTCGCCGGTTTCATAGAGACGATGCATCTGCGCATCCCACAAGATCCCGTCCTGCTCGATGCTGTGCTCCCAGACACCGATCCGGGATGCATCGAGAGCGAGTTCGAGCCGACGCAGAAGATCCTGAAACTCGTGTTCGGATCGTGTGGCTTTGTTCTCTGGCAAAGCGGTCCCAGCCTTAGAAGCTTGCATAACGGCAATATGGTCTCAAGCCGGCATTAATGAAGCCTTGTCCTGATGACCGAACTAGTGACTAGGTGAACTGTTCGTTACGACTTTCCCCTTTTGGATCAAAGAACTTGCAGTCTGCGGCACCTTCAAGATCAGTGATTGTGCCGCGGCGGGTTTTTTGCGATCTGGCGGAATTCCGTCGCTCCCTCCAGAACCGCGCCGTCCGACAATTGCGTAACCGAGCGGCGGTAGATCTGCTGCCACGGGGTGGCATCCGGCGGCACTGGCGGGATGCCATCACCCTTGCGCCGTTCGATCTCGGCGTCCTCGACCAGCATGTCGCAGCGCCCGTGATTGAAGTCGATGCGGATGATATCGCCGGTACGAAGCCAGGCGAGGCCGCCTCCGGCGGCACTTTCCGGCGAGGCGTTGAGGATCGAGGGACTGTCCGCCGTGCCCGACTGGCGGCCGTCGCCGATCGTCGGCAGGCTGCGGATGCCGCGCTTCAGGAGATGATCCGGCGGCTGCATGTTGACGACCTCAGCCGAACCCGGCCAGCCGATCGGCCCGGCGCCGCGGATGACGAGGATGGTATTCTCGTCGATGCCGAGTTCGGGATCGTTGATGCGCTTGTGATAGTCCTCGGAACCGTCGAAGACCACCGCCCTACCCTCGAAGACGCCTTCGTGCCCGGGTTCCTCAAGATAGCGCCGGCGGAAATCCTCCGAGACCACGCTCATCTTCATGATCGCGAAATCGAAGAGATTACCCTTGAGAACGAGGAAGCCTGCCCGCTCCTTCAGCGGCTCAGCGAACGGCGTGATGACCTCGCGGTCGCGCGCTTCCTTGCCCTCTAGGTTCTCGGCCATCGTCCTGCCCGTCACCGTGCGACAGTTGCCATCGAGCTTTCCGGCCTGCAGCAGTTCCCACATTATCGCCGGCGTGCCGCCGGCGCGATGGAAGCGCTCGCCGAGATAGGCGCCGGCCGGCTGGACATTAGCCAGCAGCGGGATATCGAAACCGTGCACCTGCCAGTCGTCGGGATACAGTTCGACGCCGGCGTGCTTCGCCATCGCAGCCAGATGCGGCTGCGCGTTGGTCGAACCGCCGATCGCCGAATTGGTGCGGATCGCATTGAGGAAAGCCTCGCGCGTCAGGATATCCGACGGCTTCAGATCCTCGAACACGATTTCGACGGCGCGTCGCCCGGTGCGGTAGGCCATCTGGCCGCGCTCGCGGTAAGCGGCCGGAATGGCGCCACAGCCGGTCAGCGAAAGGCCGAGCGCCTCGGCCAGCGCATTCATTGTCGAAGCGGTGCCCATCGTATTGCAGTGGCCGACGGAAGGCGCAGAATCGAGCGCCGCCTGCAGGAATTCCTCCCGATCGATCTCGCCTGCCGCATATTTCCGCCGCATCCGCCAGATCACCGTGCCGGAGCCCGCCAGCTCCCCCTCGTGCCAGCCGTCGAGCATCGGGCCGCCGGAGAGCACGATCGCCGGGATATCGACCGTCGAAGCCGCCATGATCGCCGAAGGCGTGGTCTTGTCGCAGCCGGTGGTCAGAACGACACCGTCGAGCGGATAGCCATAGAGGATTTCGACGAGACCGAGATAAGCGAGATTGCGGTCGAGTGCGGCCGTCGGGCGCTTGCAATTCTCGAAGATCGGATGTGTCGGAAACTCGATCGGAATGCCGCCGGCATCGCGAATGCCGTCGCGCACGCGCTTGGCAAGTTCGACATGCACTCTGTTGCAGGGCGTAAGATCACTGCCGCTCTGGGCAATCCCGATGATCGGCTTGCCGGAGCGCAGCTCTTCCGGCGTGATGCCGTAATTCATGAAGCGCTCGAGATAGAGCGCTGCCATGTCGATATGATCGGGATTGTCGAACCAGTCCTGCGAACGTAGGCGCCGCTTCGGCGAATGGCTGTCCGTCACTTCTTTCCTCCCGGCCGGGCGTTCTTCTCTTCGAGATGGAGGAGCAGGCCGCTGTGATCCTTTTCGCCATTGCCATTGGCGACGAATTCGCTGAATTCGGCATGCACCGCCGCAGTCAGCGGCAGCGTCAACGACAGGGTCTTGGCCGTCTCCATGGCGGCATTCAGATCCTTCAACTGGTTGCTGGACGAACCACCTGGCGTAAACTGCCGCTCGACCATGCGCTTGCCGTGCAGTTCGAGGATACGGCTCTCGGCAAAGCCGCCGCGAATGGCGTCCCGGAAGGCCGCCTGCGAGCCGCCGCCCGCTTCGATCAGCATCATCGCTTCGGCGACGGCGCCGATCGTCACCGCGACGATCTGCTGGTTGGCAAGCTTGGCAAGCTGGCCTGCCCCGCTTGGGCCGACGCGGGTCACGCGCCCCATAGGCGCAAAGACATCGGCAAGCCCGTCGACCACGTCCTTGTCACCGCCCGCCATGATCGCGAGCGTACCGGCTTCCGCCCCGACGACGCCGCCTGATACCGGCGCATCGACATGATGGATGCCGCGGTCGGCAAGCCTCGCCGAATGGTCGCGGGCGAAATGCGGGGCGATCGAACTCATGTCGATGACGGTTGTGCCAGGCGCCATCGCATCGGCCGCTCCGCGGTCGAACAACACGTCCTTCACCGCCTCGGCGTTGGTCAGCATAGTGATGACGACGTCGGCGCCCGAGACGGCATCCGCCGGTGTTTTCGCGCAGATCGCGCCGTCTCCCGCAAGCGGCTCGGCCTTGCCGGCATCGCGATTCCAGACGGTGACGGCAAAGCCCTCGCCAAGCAGCCGGCGAGCCATCGGCGCGCCCATCAGGCCGGTGCCGAGAAAGGCGATCCGCCTGCCGTCATGACCTTCTCTCGAACTCGTCATTCAGTCCTCCCAACTGTTGTCCGTCTTTGATAGTCCCCTCGTCCATCGTTGCAAACCGTTTTGACGGACGTAACGCATTTTTGTCACACGCCCTGGAGGGCGTTGTTCGAAGGCCGCGCACACTCCTTGAAAACGATACGGGCGAGAACCGAAGTTCCCGCCCGATTTACTCGACAAAGGAAGGTTGAATTCCGTTTATTCCGCCGCGAGCCGGATGACCTCCGCCTCTTCTTCCTTGTGTTCGTCCGGCTTGTGCTGGATGAGCGGACGGTTGCCCGTCAGCCGCCGCAGCAGCACATAGAACACCGGCGTCATGAAGATGCCGAAGAAGGTCACGCCGATCATGCCCGAGAAGACCGCGACACCCATGGCCGCGCGCATTTCCGCGCCGGCGCCGGTGGAGACGACGAGCGGCACAACACCCATGATGAAGGCGAGCGAGGTCATGAGGATCGGGCGAAGGCGAAGGCGGCTGGCCTCGATCGCGGCCTCCCGCGGCGTTCTTCCCTCGAACTCCAGTTCGCGGGCGAATTCCACGATCAGGATCGCGTTCTTGGCGGATAGGCCGACTAGCACCACAAGACCGATCTGGGTGAAGATGTTGTTGTCTCCACCGGTGAGCCAGACGCCGGTCAGCGCGGCCAGCACGCCCATCGGCACGATCATGATGATCGCAAGCGGCAGCGTCAGGCTTTCATACTGGGCGGCCAGCACGAGGAAGACGAGCAACAGTGCCAGGGGGAAGACGACGATGCTCGAATTGCCGGCCAGGATCTGCTGATAGGTCAGATCCGTCCATTCGAAGTCGATGCCCGCAGGCAGGGTCTCGTGAAGAATCTTCTCGATTGCCGCCTGCGCCTGACCCGACGAGAAGCCCGGTGCCGGACCGCCGTTGATATCGGCGGCAAGGAAGCCGTTGTAACGGTTCGCGCGTTCCGGACCGGTGCTCGGCTCCACCTTCAAGAGGGCCGAAAGCGGGATCATCTCACCCGAGGCCGACCGGACCTTCAACTGGCCGATATCTTCCGGCTGGGCGCGGAATTTCGCATCGGCCTGTACACGGACGCTGTAGGTGCGGCCGAAGGCGTTGAAGTCGTTCACATAGAGCGAACCGAGATAGATCTGCAGCGTCTGGAAGACATCGGTGACGGAAACCCCGAGCTGCTCGGCCTTGGCACGGTCGAGATCGGCATAGAGCTGCGGTACATTGATCTGGAAGCTGGAGAACAGCCCGGCGAGCTCAGGCGTCTGGTAGGCCTTGGCAAGCACGGCCTTGGTCGCCTCGTCGAGCGCCTGGTTGCCGAGGCCGGCACGATCCTCGATCTGCAGCTTGAAACCGCCCGTCGTGCCGAGACCATTGACCGGCGGCGGCGGGAACATGGCGATGAAGGCATCCTGGATGACGCCGAACTTCTGGTTCAGTGCCATGGCGATTGCGCCGCCCGAGAGATCAGGCGTCTTGCGCTCTTCGAAGTCCTTCAGCGTCACGAAGACGATGCCGGCGTTCGAGGAGTTGGTGAAGCCGTTGATCGACAGGCCCGGGAAGGCAATCGCATTGGCAACGCCCGGCTGCGCCAGCGCGATGTCGGTCATGCGCTTGATGACGTCTTCCGTGCGGTCGAGGCTTGCGGCATCCGGCAACTGGGCAAAGCCGATCAGATACTGCTTGTCCTGCGACGGCACAAAGCCGCCGGGGACCGTGCTGAACAGGCTGTAGGTCGCACCGACTAGCGCCAGATAGATCACCATAACGATGCTCTTGCGCGACAACAGCCCGCCAACGCCCTTGCCGTAGGCATTCGAGCCCGCGCCGAAGACACGGTTGAAGCCGCGGAAGAACCAGCCGAAGATAGCGTCCATGAACCGCGTCAGCCAATCCTTCGGCTGATCATGGCTCTTCAGGAGAAGGGCTGCCAGCGCCGGAGACAGCGTGAGCGAGTTGAAAGCCGAGATGACGGTCGAAATCGCAATCGTCAGCGCAAACTGGCGATAGAACTGACCCGAAAGACCGGAGATGAAGGCAAGCGGCACGAAGACCGCGACGAGCACCAGCGCGATCGCGACGATCGGACCGGAGACTTCCCTCATCGCCTTGTAAGTGGCAGCCCGCGGCGACAGGCCCTCCTCGATATTGCGCTCGACGTTTTCGACCACCACGATCGCGTCGTCGACGACGATACCGATCGCAAGCACCAGTCCGAACAGACTGAGCGCGTTGATCGAGAAGCCGAAGACATACATGACCGCGAAAGTGCCGATGATCGATACAGGAACGGCGATCAGCGGGATGATCGAGGCGCGCCACGTCTGCAGGAACAGGATGACGACGAGGACGACGAGCGCGATGGCTTCGAGCAGCGTGTCGATGACCTTCTCGATCGAGGCCCGCACGAATTTCGTCGTATCGTAGACGATCTCGTATTTGACGCCCTCAGGCATGGCGAGCTGCAGCTGATCCATGGTCGCGTTCACATTGTCCGCGATCTCGATCGCGTTCGAACCCGGCGCCTGAAGGACGGCGACGGCGACGGCCGGCTTGCCGTCGAGCAGCGAACGCAGCGTGTAATCCGCAGCACCGAGCTCGATGCGGGCGACATCGCGAAGGCGGGTGATCTCGCCATTGGCGCCCGTCTTGACGATGATGTTGCCGAATTCCTCGGGCGTGCGCAGGCGGCCCTGGGCATTGACGTTGAGCTGCAGGTCCACACCGGGCTGGCTCGGCGATGCGCCGATGATACCGGCGGCAGCCTGGATGTTCTGGGAACTGATCGCGCTGCTGATGTCGCTGGCGGCAAGATTGTGCTCGGCGGCCTTCTGCGGGTCGATCCAGACACGCATGGAATAGTCGCCGGCGCCGAAAACCTGCACCTGACCGACGCCTGCGATGCGGGCGAGCCGATCCTTGACGTTGAGGGTCGCGTAATTGCGAAGATAGGTGATGTCGTGATTGTTCCCGTCGGAGACGAGGTTGACGACCATGATGAAGTTGGGTGAGCTCTTGACTGTCGTGATGCCGAGCGAACGGACTTCCGCCGGCAGGCGCGGTTCGGCCTGCGAAACGCGGTTCTGTACGAGCTGCTGCGCCTTGTCGGGGTCGGTGCCGAGCTTGAAGGTGACGGTGACGTTGAGCACGCCGTCCGATGTCGCTTGGCTGGCCATATAGAGCATGCCTTCGACGCCGTTGATCTGCTCTTCGAGCGGCGTCGCCACCGTTTCGGCGATGACGCTTGGGTTGGCGCCGGGATAGGTAGCGCGCACGACGATCGACGGCGGCACGACCTCTGGATATTCGGAAATCGGCAGCGCGCGCAGGCCGATCAGGCCGGCAACCAGGATGAGGACCGAAAGAACACCGGCAAAGACCGGGCGGTCGACAAAGAATCTGGAGATGTTCATATCAAAGCCCTCTCCGGGGTGAACATGGATGCAAAGCCCCTCTCCGGCGGTTTGGGAGCCGCCGGCGGGTCGTATCATTTCGAGTATTGGCGCCCTCCCCCTCAGGGGAAGGCGAAAGTCTTTACTGCGCGGTCGCGACCTTCTCTTCCATCTGAGGTGCGACGACTGCGCCTGGACGGATGCGCTGCAGACCGTTGACGACGATCTTCTCGCCGACGTTCAGGCCGCTTTCGACCACCCGCTGACCGTCAGCCACTGTGCCGAGCTGGACCTGCCGATAGGCGACCTTGTTCTCGCCATCGACGACGAAGACGAACTTCTTGTCCTGGTCCGTGCCGACGGCGCGGTCACTGATGACGATCTTGTTTTCGGCCTTCGGCTGGCCCATGCGCACCCGCACGAACTGGCCGGGGATGAGACGCCCGCCCGGATTATCGAAGACGGCGCGAACGCCGATCGTGCCGCTTGATGCATCGACCTCGTTATCGATCAGTTGCAACTTGCCCTTGATCGGCGTGCCGCTGTCGGTCAACGTGCCGACCTCGACCGGGATCTGCTCGACGGGAGGCAGGGCGCTGTCCGTCTGCGGAAGCTGGGCAAGCGCACGCGTCACCATCTCTTCGCTGGCGTTGAAGCTCGCATAGATCGGATCGACCGAAACGAGTGTCGTCAGCGCCGGCGAGGCCGACCCGGCCGCCACGAGGTTACCGGCGGTCACCTCGATCTTGCCGATACGGCCGGACACCGGAGCCCGCACCTCAGTGTAATCGAGATCGAGCTGGGCCGACTGCAGTGCAGCCTGCGCCGAACGCAGCCCCGCCTGGGCCTCGGCCAGCGCACTCTGGCGCTGGTCGAGATCGCTCTGGGAGATGGTGCGGTTGTCGGAAAGCCTGCGGCCGCGGTCGAGTTCGGTCTGCGCCAGGCTGACCTTGGCTTCGGCCGAAGCGACCTGGCCTTGCGCCTGCGCCACGCTCGCCTGATAGGGGGCTGGGTCGATGGTGAAGAGCAGGTCGCCCTGCTTGACCAGCGCCCCTTCGCGGAACGCCACAGAAAGGATGGCGCCGGCGACACGGGAACGCACCTGCACCCGGTCGACCGCTTCGAGACGGCCGGAGAAACTTTCCCAGGCCGTCACGTCGCGCGCCGCGACGACGGCAACCGTCACCGGCACAGCGGGAGCCTGCGCGGGGACGGAAGCGGCCGTGGCGGTCGTGCTCATCGGCAATTCGAAAAACAATGCAGCGCCGGAAACGGACGCAACAAGGCCAATGCCGGCGCCCAACAGGGCCCAGCGCTTACTTCTGGACGTCATTAGTACTCTCCTTGCGGCTCTAAGCCGCCGAAATATCAGTCTTCTTCAATGCAATTGCGGTTGGACGCTTACCTCCCGAAGGAAGCTTCCGAAATGGCGGCTGACGTTTTCCTGCCAGTCGGGCACTCCCTCGGATTTCCCACCATAAATCGAGGGCCAGCCCGTCCCGGCGGGAAGGACATGCTGGCGCACACCGACGCCGGCCTGTTTCAGGCGGACACCGTAACCAATCGTTTCGTCGTGCAGAGGATCATCCTCCGCGGTGAATATCAGTGCCGGCGCGACGCCGGATATACGCGAACAGAGGCAAGGCGCCGCATAAGGGTGGCAACCGCCGCCGCTCAGATAGTGGCTCCAACCTTCCGTCCAGCGCTGACGCATGCCGATGGCTTCAGCCTTGCGGATCGAGGAGGTACCCATGAAGGGATCGAGCAACGGCGAAATCAGGACCTGGCCGTCGAGCGCGTCCGGCATCTGGTCGCGTGCCTTCAGTGCGACGCCGGCGGCGATATTGCCGCCGGCCTCTTCACCGGCGACGAAAAGCAACGACTTTCGGTCGCCAAGACCGGCGCGTTTGTTGGCGAGATAGGTAAAAACTGAGAAGGAAACTTCCAGCGCCTTCGGAAATATGTTGCCGGACAGCGTGCTGTAGTCAGCGTCGACGACGATTGCGCCGGCTTTGGCGAGGCTCATCGCCACCGGCCGGTCGGCCGCTTTGTCGCTGTCGAGAAAAGCCCCGCCGTGCAGGTAAAGCACGATCGGCGGGCCCCTGCCATAATCGGCACCCATGTAGATACGTGCGGAAACGGGGCCGATGGCCACCTTATCCAGCATCATATCTTTCCATTCCACCGTCATGGTTCGGATCTCTTTTGCGTCAGCCACAAGCAGACAACGGCTGCCGCTTGCATTTTGCACAAAAAAGATATTGTTATTCCAACCAGGGAATAAGAAGCTATATCGCGATAACACTGTTCCAGATCTCGAACAATGGTGCAACGCAAACTGCGGACTTGAAACCGATGGATCAGCTCTCGGCAATGCGCGTCTTCATCCGCGTCGTGGAGACGGGCAATTTCACCCGCGCCGCCGACATGCTCGCCATGCCCAAGGCGACGGTGACCAATCTCATCCAGGGCCTGGAAGCGCATCTGCGCACCAAGCTTTTGAATCGTACCACGCGCCGGGTCATGGTGACCACGGACGGCGCGCTTTATTACGAGCGCGCCGCCCATATCATTTCGGAGCTGGAGGAACTCGACGGCAGCCTTTCCAATTCGCAGAGCCTGCCGAGCGGGCGGCTGCGCGTCGAGATGGCCGGCGCTTTCGCCGATTGGATCGTCGTTCCGGCACTTTGCGATTTCTATCAGCGTTATCCGGACATCCGCATCGACCTTGGTGTCGGCGACCGCACGGTCGATTATCTTGCAGAAAATGTCGACTGCGCGCTGCGGGCCGGCACGCCGACCGACCAGTCGCTGATTGCGCGGCGAGTCTCCGAAGTCGAGATGATCACATGTGCTGCGCCGAGCTACATCCAGAAATTCGGCATGCCCGAGCGGCCGGAGGATCTGGAGGCAGATCATCACTCGGTCAACTATTTCCGCGCCCAGAACAACCGAACGCTGCCCTTCGAATTCCGCCGGCACAACGAGGTGATCGAGACCAGTCCGCGTTACATCGCCTCGGTCAACGACAGCCGCACCTATCTGACAGCTGCGCTGACGGGTCTCGGCATCGCGCAGGTGCCGATCTTCATGGCGCGCGAGCCGATGGCAAAGGGCGAACTTGTCCGAGTGCTGCCGGACTGGCGTCGCGATCCGCTGCCGCTCTATGTCGTCTATCCGCCGAACCGCCACCTCAGCAACAAGGTCCGCGTCTTCGTCGACTGGCTGGTGAAACTTCTGGTCGAGGCAAGACTGAACGACGGTTGAGCGCCGAGACAAATACGGCCCGGAAGGCAAGGGAAGCCTTCGACGGGCCGCAATCTGCAACTTTGAACATCAAGCCTGTCGCACTGTAGCAAGGGCGCGGCAGGCTCTGGAGGTTCGCAAAGAGAGCGGCAGGGAATTCCACTCTCTCGCGATAAGGCAGATATACGCACTCCCCGCAGGATTATAAGGGAAAATTCCGCAATCGCGTTCACATATTTGCGATGACGGCTTGGCTCCTATGTTCCCGCGCGGTCGTCCCCGCGCGCGGTGACGGACGGGGTTTCAATTCCCGACGGCCGGCTTCAGCAAGTCCTCGAGGCCGGAAGCCGCCGGTTTCGTCAGATCACGCCGCCATTGGCGCGCAGCGTCTGGCCGTTGATCCAGCCGCCCGCCGGGCCGGCAAGGAAGGCAACCGCAGAAGCGATGTCTTCCGGTGTGCCGAGGCGTTCCAGCGGGTTCATTTTCGCCGTGCGGGCGATGAGTTCGTCCGACTTGCCGTTAAGGAAAAGCTCCGTGGCGACCGGACCGGGCGCGACGGCGTTGACGGTGATGTTGCGGCCGCGCATCTCCTTGGCCATGATTGCCGTCAGCGTTTCCACCGCAGCCTTGGTAGCGGCATAGACACCGTAGGTTTCAAGCTTCAGGCCGACGACGGATGTCGAGAAGTTGACGACCCGGCCGCCGTCGCGCAGACGCTTGGCTGCCTCGCGCAACGTATTGAAGGTGCCCTTCAGATTGACGCCGATCTGGCGATCGAAATTGGCGTCATCGGCCTCGGCAAGCGAAGAGAGCATCATGATGCCGGCATTGTTGACGAGCACATCGAGGCCGCCGAAGGCGGCTTCCGCGGCATCGAACATGCGGCGGACGGCTTCGGCATCGCTGACATCGGCTTTCGCCGTCAGCGCCTTGCCGCCGGCCTGCTCGATCTTCTTTGCCAGTTCCTCGGCCGGAGCGGCATTGCCCGAGTAATTGATGACGACGGTGAAACCATCCTTGGCGAGACGCTCGGCGACCGCTGCGCCGATGCCGCGGGACGAGCCGGTCACCAATGCGACCTTGTTTTCGTTGGAAGCCATTGTCCTTCTCCTTCATTCTGCGCCGCAGCGCGTTTTCGATGGGGAAAAGATGCGCCCTTTCCTTTTGCGGATAATCAGGCATTATTCGGCATCACTATCCGGGAATATCGAACAAACAGATGGACAGATTTGATGCCATGCGAGTGTTTTGCCGTGTCGTGGAACGCCGCAGCTTCACGCTTGCCGCCGATGACACCGGTCTGCCACGCTCGACCGTCACCGATGCGGTCAAGGGGCTGGAAGCCCGCCTCGGCGTGCGCCTGCTCCAGCGCACGACGCGCCATGTCAGTCCGACGCTTGATGGCGAAGCCTATTACCAACGCTGCCTGTCGATCCTTGCCGATATCGAGGAAGCCGAAGGGGCCTTTGCCGGCGCCAAGCCGAAGGGCATGCTGCGTGTCGACGTGCACGGCACGCTCGCCCGCCATTTCGTGCTGCCAAGCCTGCCGTCCTTCCTGGAGACCTATCCTGCCATTGAATTCTACATGAGCGAGGGCGATCGGCTGGTCGATCTGGTGCGTGAGGGCATCGATTGCGTGCTGCGCGTCGGCACGCCGCAAGACAGCGACATGGTCGCCCGGCGTGTCGCCATGCTCGATGAGGTGACGCTCGCCTCTCCTGCCTACATTGCCCGCCACGGTCTGCCGCAGCATCCCGACCGGCTTGCCGGCCATCGCATGGTCGGCTTCCACTCCAGCGGCACCGGCAGCCTGCTGCCGTTGGAATTCACCGTCCGCAGCACGGTGCGTGACATCACCATTCCCGCCACCGTCGCCGTCAACGCCGCCGAA
The DNA here is from genome assembly GCF_025847085.2 of Rhizobium sp. BT-226. Taxonomy (NCBI): domain Bacteria; kingdom Pseudomonadati; phylum Pseudomonadota; class Alphaproteobacteria; order Hyphomicrobiales; family Rhizobiaceae; genus Rhizobium; species Rhizobium sp. BT-226. The sequence goes on from NZ_JAOYTI010000001.1 coordinate 1,911,184, forward strand.
AGCTATATTTCAGCGGCAAGGATGGGCCTCGGCATGATCCAGATCCCACGCTATCACGCCGAAGAAGATCTTGCCGCGGGAACGCTGGTCCAGATACTGCAGGATTTTCCGCTGACCCCGACACCGGTTTCCCTGCTTTACCCCCGCAACCGCCAGCTTTCGCCGCGTGTGCGCGTCTTCATCGACTGGCTGGTGAAGGTCTTTGCTCGACAAAATTCCGAAAACGCGCTTCACTAAATTGCGCCTTGCTAATATGAGCGCCCTCGGAGAACGGCCATGGCACTCAACGATATCACCGTCTACCAGACGGAAGACGGCTTCGTCGTCGAATTCGGCGGAGAAGGCGAAGACAGCATTGCCGTAACGCTGCGGACCACACCTGAGCTGACCTCGGAAAACGCCGTTTTGCGGGCCAAGGCCCTGCTTGCCGCCGCGATCGAACCGGCCCATAGCGACGGCGCACGCAGCAAGGATCCCGCCTTGCTCGAAGAAGAACTGGAGGAGGGTCTGGAAGATTCCTTCCCGGCGAGCGACCCGGTCTCGGTCACATCATCCTCGATCCCGATGCGCGATCCGAATGCCGGCCGCTGATGTCTCTGGCCGAAAAGCATGAAGCGGTTTCGGGATGACGGCGAGCGCGCTGAATGTTATCTGCGTCGATCATGACCGATGGTGGAACGATATCAGGTGCGATCGGCGCCGGCATGCTCACCGGCGAAAGCCTCAGGAAGTTTTTCGAGCGCGATGCGATCGCCGTCTCTCGCGACCTGCTCGGCTGCCATCTGACCGTGGACGGCGTCGGCGGACGCATCACCGAGACCGAAGCCTATTTCCCCGATGATGAGGCATCGCACAGCTTCCGCGGCCCGACCAAGCGCAACGGCGCCATGTACGGCAAGCCGGGCAACGTCTATATCTACCGCATCTACGGCATGTACTGGTGCCTGAATTTCGTCTGCCATCCGGGCTCGGCTGCTCTCATCCGCGCCCTGGAGCCGGAAACGGGAATCCCTCAGATGATGGAGCGGCGCGGCACCGATATGCTGACGTCGCTTTGCAGCGGTCCCGGCAAGCTATGCCAGGCGCTCGGCATCGATATCGCCATCAATGACAGGCTGCTTGATCGCCCGCCCTATGCCATCGCGCCGTCAGCACCTGTGCCGATCGTCTCGGGAAAACGCATCGGCATCACGAAAAATGCCGAAGCACCATGGCGCTTCGGCATTCAGGGATCGCGTTTTCTCAGCAAGCCGTTTCGCTAAAGCAATTCCAGGAAAAGTGCGAAGCGCTTTTTCGTCCGGAATTGCTCGAATCTGGAGTTCATTCCATGACGGCGCTGTGGTCGACGGCGGGTGCTGCCTTCGGCTTGCGCAGCAGCAGCACCAGCGGAATGACCGCAAGCGACATCAGCATCAGCAGCTTGAAATCGTCCATATAGGCGATGATCGTCGCTTGCAGCGTGATGATCTCGTTGAGCGAGGCGCGGCCGGCCGCCGTCACCGGGCTGAGCCCCTGCGCAGCCACCGCATTGAAGGCGTGGTTGAACGGCGTCACATAGGCCGCGATCGATTCATGATTGCTCTGCGTGTTCTCGACGATCAACGCCGAGACGATCGAGATGCCGACCGCCGAGCCGATGTTTCGCGACAGGTTGTAGAGACCGGTGCCGTCGCCGCGCATATGGGCAGGCAGCGTGGAAAAAGCGATCGTCGTCAGCGGCACGAACAGAAAGCCGAGGCCGGCGCCCTGGATGAAGCCTACCGAGACGATCGTCCATTGCGAGACGTCGGGTGTCCAGCCGGTCATGTCGTACATCGCCCATGCGGTGAGCCCCAAGCCGAGCGCCAGCAACGCGCGCGTATCGACCTTGCCGACCATCCGCCCGACGATGAACATGCAGAGCATGGTGCCAAGCCCCCGCGGCCCCATGACGATGCCCGCGGTGATGACGGGATAGCCCATCAGCGTCTGCAGATAGGGCGTCATCAGCGCCAGTGAGGCGAGATAGGTAATGCCGACCACGAAGATGAAGATCATGCTGATCGAGAAGTTCTGGTCGAGGAACAGCTTCGGGTTCACGAAGGATTTCTCCGCCGTCAGCGTATGCACGATCAGCAGATAGAAGGCTGAGGCGCAGATCAACGCCTCGAGCATGATCTCACCGGAAGAGAACCAGTCGAGCTGCTCGCCGCGGTCGAGGAAGAGCTGCAGCGAGGCGATGCCGAGGCTCATCATCCCGAAACCGAACCAGTCCAGTTTGGCCAGCAGATCCCTCTTGGTCTCGGTGACGAAGACGACGATGCCCATGAAGGCGAGCGCCCCGATCGGCACGTTGATATAAAATACCCAGCGCCAGCTGATATTGTCGGTCAGCCAGCCGCCGATGACAGGCCCAAGCACCGGCCCGACCATGACCGAGACGCCGAAAAGGGCCATAGCCGAGCCGCGCTCCTCGACCGTATAGATGTCGAGGAGGATGCCCTGGGAAAGCGGCACCAACGACGCGCCGAACAGGCCTTGCAGCAGGCGGAAAGCGACGATCTGGTTCAGCGATTGCGCCAGGCCGCAGAGAACGGAGGCCGCCACGAAGCCGGCAATGGCGACGAGCAGGACGCGTTTGCGGCCGAACTTGGCGGCGAGGAAGCCCGACGGCGGTGTCATGATTGCCGCCGCGACAATATAGGAGGTCAGCACCCAGTTGATCTGGTCGGCAGAGGCCGACACGCTGCCCTGGATATAGGGCAGTGCCACGTTGGCGATCGTCGTGTCCAGCGCCTGCATGATGACGGCGAGAATGACGCAGGCCGTGATCGCACCGCGATTGGCAATCGGCGTCGCCGGAGAAGCGGAAGCGTTACTCATGATCCTTGCCCTGAGGCCGGCCCAGAAGCTTGTTGACGAAATCAGGCAGGCCGCGGGCATGACCGGTCTCGACATCGACCACCGTGCTCATGCCTACGCGCAGCGGCGGCTTGCCGCCGGTATCCTCGATGCTGACGCGCATCGGAATGCGCTGCACGACCTTCACCCAGTTGCCCGTAGTGTTCTGCGCCGGCAGCAGCGAGAAGCTGGAGCCGGAGGCCGGACTGATGCTCTCGACCTTGCCCTTCCATGTCACGCCGGGATAGGTGTCGACATAGATCTCGGCCGTCTGGCCGGGCTTGACGTAGGTAAGCTCGGTTTCCTTCGGGCTGGCGGCGATCCACAGATGGTCGGTGGCAACGAGCGAGAAGGCCTGCTGCGAAGCCTGCAGGTAGGAGCCCACCTGCAGCGCGTTGACATTGGTGACGATGCCGTCGAACGGCGCCTTGACGACGCTGTGGTCGAGTTCGCGCTGGGCACTGTCGACATTCGATTTGGCCTGCAGATAGAGCGGGTTCTCCTCGACCGGCTGGTCGGCAGCGCCGCCGAGCTGGGCGAGCGTTGTTGCGGCTTCCGCCTTGGCAACGGCAACCTTCTGCCGAGCGGCGTCCAGATTGTGCTTGGCCTCGTCATAGGCCGACTGCGTCGCGCTGCCATTGTTGACCAGGTTCTGCTGCCGGTCGAACTGATCCTGGTAATAGGGAATGTCGGCTTGCGCCTGCGTGATCTCGGCGAGCGACTGCTGGTAGCTCGCCTTGAGATTCATGATCTGGTTGCGCTGCGCGCCGAGCTGCGCCTTGGCGCCATCGAGCGCAATCTTGAAGGAATCCGACCGCAGGCTGAAGAGCACCTGCCCCGCTTTGACCGCCTCGTTCTCATGCGCGTTGATCTGGTCGACGATACCCGAGACATCGGTGGTAAGCCCGACCATGTCGGCCTGGATATAGGCGTTGTCGGTCGACATCACCTGGCCGCCATTGACGTAATAATAACCGCCGACGACGAGCGCCACCGGCAGCAAGGCAAATAGGATCGGCCGCGTGAGACTGCGCCGGCGGCGGACCTTGTTGCCGCCAGGCGCAGCCACGGCGGCGGCCGGCGCTGAATTGGATGAAGGCGCTTCGGCTACCGTTTCCTGCTGTTTCGCTTGCGTTTCTTCGACAGGAGTCTCGGTCTTGGCATTGGCGTCGGCAACGACGCGGAGGGGGGATTGATCAGCCATCGTTCGTCTCATTCTCGTCAACCGGGCTCCGGCATGCCTGAACCAGGTTCGTCTTCATTACGGATAGGATGTGGAAAAGCTGCTCGCGCTGCTCGGCCGAAACACCTTGCAGCGCTTCCGCGCGGGTGGTGTCACCGAGCTCGCGCATTTCGGCAAGCAGCGGGTGCGCCTCATCGCACATATAAAGCAACCAGATACGCCGGTCGGTCGGGTGCTGGCGGCGCTCGATCAGCCCGCGCTCGGCGAGCTTGTCGAGAATGCGCACCAGCGTGATCGGCTCGACTTCGAGGATTTCGGCAAGGCCGCCCTGATGGATGCCTTCGTTATTCGAGAGATAGGCAAGCGTCTGCCATTGCGACCGGGTCAGCCCAAGGCACTTCGCGCGCTGCTCGAACCGCTTGCGCAGCAGCCGTGCGACGTCGTGGAGAAGGAAACCGAGGGTCGGAGTGGCGTTCATGAAAAGCTGTGACCGTTATTTATAAGCATCCTTATAATATCGGTAGATATATTGAGCATGTGCACTGCACAAGGGCATGGACGGTAGATTCAGCAATGGCGGCTAAAATGCCGCAGACCGGTCAATCATACCCTGCAGTTTCCCCTTTCGCCGTTTACAAGCGCCAGATGGTAGCCGCGGCCCGGCTCCGCCCTAATTCTGCGGCAGGAACAGCCTCCGCCGGAGGCGCGCATTGGGGAGCTCGATGGCGTTCTTCGAAAGCATGCTGACGCTGCTGCTGGTAGCGATCGCCTTTCTGCAATTTTCCAGGAAATTCCGGATCCCCTATCCGACAATGCTGGCGATCGCCGGCGTCATCGTCGCGGCCGTGCCCTGGGCGCCCGAGGTCTCGATCGATCCTGAGCTTGCGCTGGCGCTGCTGATCGCGCCCGTACTTTTCGACGCCGCCTATGATCTGCCGCCGAGGACATTGAGACACAACTGGCTGCCACTGTTCTCGCTCGCCGCCATCGCCGTGATCGTGACGGCCGCAGCCGTCGCTACCGTCAGCGTGACGATGGCCGGCCTCCCGCTTGCCGCAGCCGTCGCACTCGGCGCCATCGTCGCGCCGCCGGATGCAGCGGCCGCGACCGCCATGCTCGACCGCTTCACCCTACCGCGCCAGAGCTATGTGATCCTGAAGGGTGAAAGCCTCCTGAACGACGCCGTCGCGCTGTTGATCTTCAGCGCCGCGGTGGCAGCCGCCGCAAGCCCCACCTTCTTCGCCGGTGCCCTGGCGGAGCTGGCGCTCGCCGTTCCTGGCGGCCTCATCCTCGGTTATCTCCTGGGCCGTCTCTACATGGTTGTCGGCCTGAGGCTCGCCGGCACGCTCGGCGGCACCTTGCTCGAATTCGTCGCCACTTTCGGCACGTGGATCATCGCCGAGCGGCTGCATCTTTCAGCAATTCTGGCGATCGTCGTCTATGCGATGGTGATCGCCCGCTACATGCCCGAGCGGCAGACGGCACGCCACCGCATTCACTCCTATTCGGTCTGGGAAGCCGCGGTCTTTCTGCTCAACGTGCTCGCTTTCCTGCTGATGGGCCTGCAGGCCCGCCAGATCGTCCTCGACCTCGATCCCGGCCGCCTGAATTTCGCGATCACCTTCGCCGCCATGGTCTTCGTCACCGTCATCGTCGTCCGCCTGGCCTGGGTGCTCTTCTATAATCGCGTCATCAACTTTCTCGCCGCGCGCGGACGCACGACACAAGCCGTTCCGACCTTCGCCACCAGCCTGCTTGCCGGCTGGTGCGGCATGCGCGGCCTCGTCACGCTGGCAACTGCGCTCGCTTTGCCGATCGACTTTCCCGATCGCGATATCATCCTGCTTAGCGCGCTCGCCGTCGTTCTCGGCACGCTCATCGTCCAGGGCCTGACGCTCGGGCCACTGATCCGTTACCTGAAATTCGACCCGGACACCTCCCTGGACCGCGACCTCGCCAGAGCCCGCGTCACGTTGATCGATGCGGCCCTTGCCGAACTCGCCGGCGGCGAGGACAAATCCACCCGCATCCTGCGCGACGTCTACACCTCCGAGCGCGAAATCGCCGCTGACGGAAAACACCCGCGCGAGGTCAGCAGGCTCGACAAGCAGCGCCGCAACGTCATCGTCGCGAAACGCCGCAGATTGGCAGCGATGCGCCGCGCCGACGAGATCGACGATGATGTCTTTCACATGCTGGAACAGGAGCTCGACTGGGCCGAACTCGCCGCCCTGCCGCCCGGCAGAGACGAGATCGTCGAGAGCTGATGCCCTCCGTGACATTTTGATGGATTCCGGAATCGTTACCAATTGGCATTTGCAATTTTTCGCCGCTGCCGTTTATAGTCCAATTCCATAGGGTTACGATTTTTCCGATGTGCATTGTGTGCCGGCCTTCCTTTTCCAAGGGATTGAACGCCGGGGAATCACGGGGGCAGAGACCCTCGGTCAAAGCAGCAAGACATGAACAGCATCACTTCATCTTGAGGTTGGCGGCAGTGAATCGGCCGTCGAGATTGGAGGACCGGTATGACTTACGCGCTTCGACAGATGGTGGTGCTTGGCTGTATTGCCGCATTCATGCCTCTCCCCGCGCTGGCCCAGAGCGCCCCGCCGCCCCCGCCCGTCACTGTCGCCAAGCCGGTCGTTCGCGATGTCGTCGACAGCGACGAGTTCATCGGCCGGTTCGAGCCGGTCGACGAAGTCTCCGTTCGCTCGCGCGTCGGTGGTTACCTGCAGGAAATCCATTTCCAGGACGGCGCATTGGTCAAGCAGGGCGACCTGCTCTTCGTCATCGATCAGCGGCCATTCGTAACCGCGCTCAATCAGGCAAAGGCCACACTCGAATCGGCGCAATCCACCCTGGTCTTTGCCGATGCGCAATATAAGCGCACGCAATCGCTTGCTTCGAGCGGTAGCCAGTCGGCCCAGACGCTGGATGATCGCCGCCGCGAATTCGATTCGGCCGAGGCCAATGTCCGCGGCGCACAGGCCGCAGCCGACCGCGCCTCTCTCGACATGGAATATACCGAAATCAAGGCGCCGCTCAGCGGCCGCATCGACCGCCGGCTGATTTCGGCCGGCAACCTCGTGCAGACCGACCAGACTGTGCTGACGACGATCGTTTCGCTCGACCCGATCGATTTCTATTTCGACGTCGATGAGCGCCGCCTGCTGAATTTCGCCGACACGGCGCGCAAACTGGGCAAGGACCTCCAGCAGGGCGGTGGCGGACTGGATGTCTCCGTCACGATCTCTGATCCCACTGCCAAACCATTCAAGGGAAAGCTCGATTTCGCCGAGAACCGGGTCGACAATGAGAGTGGCACCATTCGTCTGCGTGCCCGCTTCCCCAACCCCGATCTCGTCCTTCAGCCCGGCCTCTTCGGTCGCATACAGGTCGAAGCTTCCAACACCTACCAGGCTATTCTCGTCCCCGACGAGGCCATCGGTTCGGACCAGAATGAGCGCGTCGTCTATGTCGTCGCCGAAGACGGCACGGTATCGACCAAGCCCGTGAGACCCGGACCGCGTCTCTATGGCTACCGCGTGATACGCGAGGGCCTTGACGGCACCGAGACAATCATCGTCAACGGCCTGATGCGCGCCCGGCCGGGAGCAAAGATCACGCCTCAGATGACCGAACTGCCCAAGGAGCGGCAGGACACTGCGCCCGAAACCGTCGGCGCGGAGAATGGACAATGAGATTTGCTCATTTTTTCGTAGACCGGCCGATCTTTGCGGCCGTCATCTCGATCCTTTTTCTCGTGGTCGGCAGCATCGCCTACACGCAATTGCCGGTATCTCAGTATCCGGAGATAGCGCCGCCGACCATCGTCGTGCGCACCTCTTATCCGGGTGCCGATCCACAGACGATCGCCGATACCGTTTCGACGCCGCTCGAGCAACAGATCAACGGCGTCGAAGACATGCTTTACATGTCATCGTACTCCAGCGCCGACGGCGCCATGGCGCTGACGATCACCTTCAAGCTCGGCACCGATCTCGACAAGGTCCAGGTGCTTGTCCAGAACCGCGTTTCCATCGCCCTTCCTCGTCTTCCCGAGGAAGTCCAGCGGCTTGGCGTCACCACCGACAAAAGCTCACCGGATCTGATGATGGTGGTGCACCTGCTTTCGCCGTCGCACCGCTATGACCAGCTTTACGTCTCGAATTACGCCCGCAACCGCATCCGCGACGTTCTCGTGCGCCTTGACGGCGTCGGCGACGTGCAGATCTTTGGCGAGCGCCAATATTCGATGCGAATCTGGCTGGATCCGGAAAAGCTCTCCGCTTACGGGATGACATCCGATGACGTCGTCTCCGCGTTGAGAGATCAAAACGTCCAGGTGTCGGGCGGCAAGATCGGTGCCCCACCCGTCACCGGCAAGAATGCTTTCGAATATACGGTGCGAACGGACGGCCGCTTCTCCGATGTGCGCGAGTTCCGCTATGTCATCGTGAAATCGACGACATCGGGCCGGCTCGTCCAGTTGCAGGACGTCGCCCGGATAGAACTCGGCGCACAGGATTACGTCACCAACAGTTATCTCAACAACGATCCCGCAGTTGCTCTCGGCATCTTCGCCCGGCCGGGAACCAACGCCCTGGACACGGCCCATCAAGTCCAGACGCTCATGAAGGACATATCCCAGAATTTCCCGCCGGGCCTGGAATATCGTATCGTCTACGACACGACCGAATTCATCTCGGATTCGATCACCGAGGTCTATAGAACCATCGCCGAAGCGGCCATCCTGGTGGCGATCGTCGTTCTTGTCTTTCTGCAATCCTGGCGAACCGCAATCATTCCGATCATTGCCATCCCGGTATCGCTGATCGGCACCTTCGCCGTCCTGCTCGCCTTCGGCTTCTCGCTCAACATGCTCACCCTGTTCGGTCTCGTCCTCGCGATCGGTATCGTCGTCGATGACGCGATCGTGGTAGTGGAAAACGTCGAGCGTAATCTGGCACGCGGCATGACGCCGAAGCAGGCGTCCCATGTCACGATGGACGAAGTCGGGACCGCCGTCGTCGCCATCTCGCTAGTGCTGATCGCCGTGTTCGTGCCGACAGCCTTCATTCCAGGCATCTCCGGCCAGTTCTACCGGCAGTTCGCGGTCACGATCTCCGTCACCACTGCAATTTCCGCATTGAATTCGCTCACACTGTCGCCCGCGCTCGCAGGCATATTGCTGAAAACCCATGACCATGAAACCAAGCGCATGAATGTCGCATCCCGTCTGGGAAGAGGGCTTGCAAACGGCTTCAATCATGGATTCGATCGGCTGAGTTCCGGCTATTCATGGACCGTTCGGCATCTGGTCAGCAGTTGGATTGGGTTGACAGCCGCGATGGTCACCTTCGTCTGCCTGCTCGGAGCGACCTGGTACATGGGCACGAAAGTCCCCGCGGGCTTTATCCCGACCATGGACCAGGGTTATGCCATCATCGTCATACAGCTACCGGACGGAGCCTCGCTCGCGCGTACCGATGCCGTCGTCAAACAAGTGGGCGATATCGCTCGCACCGTCCCCGGCGTCGGCAATGCCGTGCAATTTGCCGGCTTCAGCGGGGCCACGTTCACCAATGCCTCGAATGCCGGCGTCGTTTTCGTCCCGTTCAAATCCTTTGCCGAACGGGAAGAAGGCGGGGAAAACGCCAACAAGATCATCGGCGAGCTTTTTGGCAAGCTGCAAAGCATCCAGGAAGCCTTCATCATTGCCATCCCGCCGCCATCCGTGCGTGGCGTCGGCAATTCCGGCGGCTTCAAGATGCAGATTTCCGATCTCGAAAACGCCGATATGACCCGCGTCCTCGGCCTCGCCCGGCAAATGATGGGGGCGGCGGCAACGACCGAGGGGCTGACCGGCGTCTTTACGACATTTTCGGATGCCAGCCCGCAATACTTCCTGGCGATCGACCGCGACAAGGCGCGCTTCCTGAATGTGCCGATCCCCAATATCTTCAACGCCCTTTCCATCAATCTCGGCGTCGCCTACGTCAACGATTTCAATGCGTTCGGCCGCGTCTACCAGGTTCGCGCCCAGGCCGACCGGCAATACCGCATGGACCGGGAGGACATCCTTGCCCTGAAGGTCCGCTCGGCGACCGGCGCGCTGGTTCCGCTCGGAACCTTGATGGACATCCAGGATGCCAGCGGCCCGGCGCTTGTCCAGCGCTACAACATGTACGTCTCGGTGCCGCTTCAGGGCAATCCGACGCCAGGCACGTCGACAGGCGATGCCATCGCCAAGATGGAGGCCTTAGCAGCCAAGATCCTGCCGCAGGGGACGACCTTCGAATGGACCGAACTCGCCTATCAGGAGACCCACACCGGCAACACCGCCATCTACATCTTCGCCCTGTCTGTCGTCTTCGTCTTCCTGGCGCTGGCGGCACAATATGAAAGCTGGGTTCTGCCGCTCGCGATCATTCTGATCGTCCCGCTTGCGGTGCTCGCGGCGCTGATCGGGGTCTCGCTGAGGGGAATGGACAACAATGTCCTGACGCAGATCGGCCTGATCGTCCTGATCGGCCTTGCGGCCAAGAACGCCATTCTGATCGTCGAGTTCGCCAGGCAGGCGGAAGACGAGGGCAAGTCACCGGTGGAGGCGGCCATCGAGGCCAGCCATCTTCGCCTGCGCCCGATCCTGATGACGGCATTCGCCTTCATCTTCGGTGTTCTGCCGCTTGCCATCGCCACCGGCCCCGGCGCCGAAATGCGCCAGTCGCTCGGCACCGCCGTCTTCTCGGGCATGCTCGGTGTGACGATCTTCGGCCTGTTCCTGACGCCGGTCTTCTACGTCGTGCTACGCGGCTGGCGCCGTAAACGGCCGGCCACTTTAGAACCAGCGAAGACAGAGCCGGTCGAGGAAGGGGTCGTCTGAGACGATCCCATCGGCTGAGGAAACGGAAGTCAGGTCGAAAACAGATGCACTCGGCCTTGCCACAAGCGAGCGACGGTGAGTTTGCCGCTGCGATAGGCGCGCGTATCGATATTGAGCCGCTTCGGCCGTATGTCGGGTTCATCGTTCGGCGTATGACCGTGAACGACGAGTTTCGGCAACGGCACCCGGCTTTCGAGAAACCGCTGGCGGATGATGACCAGATCCTCGTCCGTCTGCTCACTGAGCCGCAGCTTCGGATTGATGCCGGCATGCACGAAAATCACGCTCGGGGTCTCCAGCAGGACAGGCATCGCCCGCATGAAATCGATATGCGTCCGCGGCAGCGACTGGCGGATGAAGGCATCGAGCTTCGCGCCGGAGGGAAAGACCAGCGGTAGATGCTCCGGATCGAGGCCGTAGGATTTGAGCGACTCCGCCGACCCCATCTGCATCCAATCGTCATAGGAGATCCAACCATCGATATAGTCGAGCATGGCGACTTCGTGATTGCCGGCAAGGCAGATGCGGTCGAATCCATCAGGCGGAGGCTCCATGAGGTGGGTGATGACCTGTGCCGATTCAGGGCCGCGGTCGATATAGTCGCCGAGCGTGACAATCAGCTTACGCTCGGGCAGCCGCGCGCCATCGCGCAGGATCGCCTCCTCGGCTTTGAGAAGCAGATCGTACCGACCGTGAATGTCGCCGATCGCATAAGTTGGGATAGCGGCAATATCCAGCGTCAGACGCGGTCTCGGCTGGCGCGCCATTTTCGAAACCTCGCTGTTGCGAGCACGAGAGTCGCTCATCATATTTCTCGATCAAGGAAGCCCCACTTCACCGTAAGTAGAGTAAAGGACAAGGCAATCAAGCTGGTAAGAAAATTCAAAGCACCCGGGTTTTGTAGAAAAACCGGCCTTATCATTCGAGGGCTAATCCCTCACTCCTGTATCCGTCGAGGAAAGAGTGACCGATGGGAACGGTATCGCAGTTTCATGAGAGCCTGAGGTCTCCCGCGCATCGTATCGAAAGCGAAGAGGAGGCGATATCCACGGCCCGCGACCTCGCCGCCGCATTCCGGCATCAAGCGAGCGAACGCGATATCAACCGCATCCTGCCCTTTGCCGAGCTTGATGCGCTATCTGTATCGGGGCTGACGGCAATCACTGTTCCGCCAGACTATGAAGGGCTCGACGTGTCGAACGCCCTGCTCGCCGAAATCGTTGCAATCATCGCTGAGGGCGATGCATCGATCGGCGAGGCGCTGGAAAGTCATTTTTCTGCGCTGGAAACGCTCCGCACTCAGGCTGCCGAAGATTTGAAGGTATCGCTGTTTGCCCGCGTGCTGCTCGGCGACCGCTTCGCGGGTGCCGCCTTCACCGACGGGACCGAACTGACAGCCGAAGGCCCGGGCTACCGCCTGATCGGGCGCACGCGCCAAGTGCCCGGTATTCTCTTCGCCGACTGGATCGCCGCTGCCGCCACCGCTCCTCCCAGCCGCCCGGTGACGCTCTACCTCGCACGCGGTGAAGAAGGCGTGCAGGTGGTGGATGATTGGGACGGCTTCGGCCAGCGCACCAATGGATCGGCGACGGCGATCGTCGGAACGCTTCATGTCAATGCCGATGCGATTGCCCCTGCTCCCTCGTCCGGACATTCGACCGGCATCTCGCTCGGCCTGCTGCTCAAGGCGGGCGTCAGCCTGGGCATCGCCCGGGCCGCATGGAGCGACCTGATGACAGCAATTGGCGATCGCAGCACCAGCGTCCTTCCCCAGATCGGCGAACGCGCCATCCGCATCGAGGCAACGGCGGCAGCCTTGGAACGGGCTGGCCGCAAACTCGACATTGCCCAAGTCAATCCCGTTGAGGCCGCGATGGCGGACGCGCATTTCTCCTGCTCGGCGGCTGCAATCCTTGCCGGGGAAACGGCGCTCGACACCGCAAACGCGCTGTTCGAACTTGCAGGGGAAACATCGGCCAGCATCGGGCTCAATCTCGACCGCCATTGGCGCAACACCCGCATTCACGCGCTATCGTTGCCGCGGGATAGACTGGTGCATACCGCAGGTGAATATAGGTCGAAGCCTGGCAGCGCCTAATTCAGCTGGCGGCGGAGATCGGGAATTGTTCCTTGGCGCCGTCGATGCGGCCGCCGTCGGCGACGAACTGCTCGAGGGTCATATTGTCGAGAATGGCGGCGATCGCGTCCCGAACATCGGTCATCGAGCGCCGCACCTGACAGGTTTCCGGATCGGCACAGTCATCGCAGGCCTCATAAGCCGTACGGCTGGCGCAGCGGATCGGCGCTAAGGGCCCGTCGAGCGTGCGGATGACATGGCCGATGCGGATTTCGGTTGCCGGCCGCGACAGGGAATAGCCGCCGCCCGGTCCCTTTTTCGAGCGCAGGATGCCGACATTGCGCAGTTCGAGCAGGATCGTGTCGAGAAACTTCTTCGGGATATTGTTGCGGGCCGCGATGTCGTTGATGAAGGCGGTCTCACCCGGCGCCAGCCGTGCCAGGTCGACCAGCGCCTTCAGCCCGTATTTTCCCTTTTTCGTCAGCATCGTCGTCGCCTTGTAGAAATCGCAGTATTTATCCTGCTAATAGCAGGCAAATAGCGTCAAAAGCGTGAACATACAACAAAATAGCTATTATTTATAGCTTGTATGGGCAACGTCCACAGAAACGCCCGGCAGCCTCGAGAAAGACCGGCCGCCGCGCGCCCTGCCGGGAGTCTCGGTCAGATCGTCTTCAGCATGCCGCCATCGACGAAATAGGTCGAGCCGATGCAATAGCTCGCACGCTCCGAACTCAGGAAGACGAAGACGTTGGCCAGTTCCTCGGGCGTGCCGAAGCGTTTGGAGGCGGCGTGCTCGTTGGCGACGCTCTGCAGATAGCCTTCCCAGTTGCCGCCGGTTTCCGCCGTCAATTGCTTGGCGGTCTTGATCCAGTCGGGCGTCAGGATCAGGCCGGCATTGACGCAGTTGACGCGGATATTGTCCTTGATGAGCTCGGTCGAAAGCGTCTTCGAAAACATCATCAGCGCCGACTTGCTGACGTTGTAGATCGGCTCGTACCAAAGCGGCTGGACGGCACAGATCGAGGCATTGTGCAGGATCACCCCGCCACCGCGTTGCTTCATCTGGGGCGCGATGCCGCGCGCCAGCCGCACGGCGGCCATCACATGCAGGTCCCAATAGTCTTGCCACTTCTCATCGGGCGCCTCCATCACCGTCTCGTTCGATCCTGTGCCGGCATTGTTGATGAGGATATCGGCGCCGCCTCTTTCGGCCGCCGCCGCAATGATCGCCTCGGTTCCCGCAACCGTCGCCACATCGGCCGCGACAGCGGTGGCGCTGACGCCGTACTTCTCGGCGATACGGGCGGCTTCCGCCTCGAGCCGTTCGCCGCCACGGGCTGCCAGCACGAGGTCGGCGCCCTCAGCCGCCAGCCCCTCGGCGATCGCCAGCCCGATGCCGACCGACGCACCTGTTATGACGGCAGTCTTACCCTTCAATCCGAGATCCATGTCTTCCTCCGCAAACGGCCGGAGATCCCGGCCTGATGTGCCAAGTGTTTCGCCAATGAACCCGGGCGTCAAGCGTCCAGGCCCTCTTGCGGCAGGCGCCGATCTGTCGCATGCCTGCATCAACATGTGGGAGGAGTTTTCATGCGACGTTATTCAGCCTGCATAGAATGGCTGTTTGCCGAAGAGGGTGACAGCTTTCCCGATCGCACCGCCGCGCCCATGCGGCCGGCCTGACGACGATCGAATTCTGGCGCTGGACCGGCAGGGATCTGGATGCGATCGAGGCGGCGCTGAAGGAAACCGGCCTTGCCGTCTCCAGCCTCGTCGCCGAACCGATGATCGCGCTGACCGACGCTGCCAACCGGCAGGCCTGGCTGAAAGGCCTTGCCGAATCCGTCACTGTCGCGAAGCGTCTCGGCGCGCCGGTGCTGATTGCCCAGGCGGGCGACGATGTCCCAGGCTTGCCCCGCCAAGAACAGCGCCGGGCGCTGACCGAAACGCTGAGAGCCGGCGCCGACATCCTCAAAGGCAGTGGTGTTCGCCTCGGCGTCGAGCCGCTCAACATCCGCATCGACCATGTCGGCTATTTCCTCGATTCGACCCGCGAAGGTCTCGACATCATCGATGACGTCGCTCGCCCCGAGATCGGCATCGTCTACGACATCTACCATTCCGCCGTGATGGACGAGCGCACCGAGGAGGTGCTGAACGGCCGTCTCGACCGATCGTCCACGTCCACGTCGCCGATCACCCTGGCCGCAACGAACCGGGCTCCGGCGATATCGACCTTGCTCGACGCCTCGGCTGGATCTTCGCCAACGGTTACGACGGCGCCGTCGGTCTGGAATACCGGCCGACTAGGCCCGGCGCGGACGCAGTCAAGGCCGCGATTGCTTCGCTCGGCGGTTAAACCTCGGCGGCATCGACGCTTGCCACCACCTTGCAGGGTCCGGCCGAGCGGCGCTCGATAATGCGCGAGGCGATCATGATGCGCCGCGCCGGCATGCCCGGCAGGCGTGGATTTTCGATGCGCTCCAGCAAAAGCCGCAGCCCGACAGCCCCGCATTCCTGCCCCTCCATCCTCACCGTCGTCAGCGCCGGCGAGATCTGCGTCGCCGGCGAGTAGTCGCCGAAACCGACAACCGAAATATCGTCGGGAATGCGGTATCCCTGACCGAGCAACTCGGAAACCACGGTCAGGGCAAGCCCGTCATGGGCGCAGAAAAAAGCCGTCGGCCGGATGCCTTTTTCGGCGAGCGCCCGGAAGGCTGCGTTGAAGCCATTCTCTTCATCGAACTGCATGACATGAAGCGCAACATCCGGATAACGTTCGGCGATTTCTCGGGCACCGTAATGCCGCTCCTGGCGGCCCCGCAGGCCCGGCATGCCATAGACGTACACGATGGACCGGTGGCCGAGCCCGACCAGATACTCCAGCACCGCCTGCCCTGCCTCATGATCGGTGCCACCCACATGATCGATCTGTTCGAGCGCATCGACCCAGCCGAAACGCACGATCGGAACGCCGGTAGCACTCACCGCCGCCACTGCCTCACGGGCATGTGGACCGACGAGCATCAGCCCGTCGCAGCTGCGCGCCAGCTCTTCCAGCTGACCGGAATCATGGGTCCAGCGTACGCGCAGCGTCATGCCAAGCCGATGAGCCTCGCGCTGCACACCGTTCTGCACCTGCATATAGAGCTCACTGTTGACCGCGTCGAGATCGTGAAAGACAACCGCGACCTCACCTGCAGCACCCTGCCCGGCGGGCTTGGTATAGCCAAGGCGCTGCGCCGTCTCGCGAATCAGTGCGCGCGTCTCTTCGCTGACGCCGCTCTTGCCGGCAAGCGACCGCGATACCGCATATTTCGACAGGCCGACCTCCTTTGCGATGGTCTGCAATGTAACCCGGCCTCTGCTTCCCACGTGACACCTCAGCATTCGATTGATGCGACGCTGGCTATATCAACCGCGCCACCAAAGCAAATTTTTACACTAACGGAAACATAACGCTTTACCTAACAATATCCAAATGTAATCTTCCCCTCATCCCAGCCCGCAGCAAAAATAATGATAAGGGCGCGGATTTTTGGAGGAGATCCCTATGATCAAGCTGAAACGACGTGCGTTTCTGGCCGGGACATCGGCCGCCCTGATATTGCCGGCCCTGCCGGTTTTCGCCGCTGACTTCAAGGAAGCGGATATCTTGAAAACGAAGGTGTCAAGCGGCACCCTGCCGGCCCTGAAGGACCGGCTTCCTGAAAATCCGCTCGTCGTCAAACCGGTCGAAAGCGTCGGCAAGTACGGCGGCGACTGGAACATGGCGCTCGTCGGCGGCGGTTCGCTGTCGATGCTGTTCCGCTATCAAGCCTACGAGCCGCTGCTGCGCTATACGCCCGACTGGTCTGGCGTAACGCTGAATGTCGCCGAGTCCTTTGAGGGCGACGCCGAGTCCAAGGTCTATACGATCCGCCTGCGCAAGGGCATGAAATGGTCGGACGGCCATCCCTATACCACCGCCGACATCAAGTTCTGGTACGACACCGTTTTCACCGACAAACGCGTCGCCTTCGTCGGTCAGGATCATTGGAAGTCCGGCGGCAAGCCCGCCAAGCTGGAGATCGTCGACGAGCAGACTTTCAAGGTCACCTTCGACAAGCCGAACGGCCTGTTCCCGCTGCAGGTCGCCTGGGCAAACAACGACCAGACGACACGCACACCGAAACATTATCTCGAGCAGTTCCACATCGACTTCAATCCGAAGGCCGATGAACTCGCCAAGCAACGCGGCTTCGAAAGCTGGATCGCTTCCTTCCAGGCGGCCGCCGGTTTCCAGGATGACAACGCCTTCTTCCTGAACTCCTCGAAGAAGCCCTGCGTGCATGCCTGGATGTTCACCATAGCGCCCGGCGAAAACACCGAACGCGCCGTTGCCGAGCGCAATCCTTACTATTGGAAGGTCGATACCGAGGGCAACCAGCTGCCCTATATGGACCGTATCGTCTACCAGATGGTCGCCGACCCGCAGGTTCTGCTGTTGAAGGCCATGCAGGGCGAAGTCGACCTGATGGACCAGTATATCGCCACGCCGAACAACAAGTCGGTTCTCTACGATGCGCGTGAGCAGGGCGGTTATGATTTCTACACACTGACCTCGACCGAGGCCAATGTGATGAATTTCATCTTCAACCTGAACCACAATGACGAGACCAAGCGGAAGCTCTTCCGGAACAAGGATTTCCGTGCGGCACTCTCGACCGCGCTCGACCGGCAGTCGCTGATCGATGCAGTGCTTGTTGGTCAGGGGGCGCCTGCCCAGCCGTCGATCAAGAAGGAAGACCCGCTTTACAACGAGCAGCTCGCCACGCAGTTCACGGCCTATGACGTCGACAAGGCGAATGCCATGCTCGATCAGATCGTGCCGAAGCGCGACGACCAGAACTTCCGCCTCGACGAAAAGGGCCGCCGCCTGACAATCATCTTCGAGATCGACCAGGCGCGCGCCGTTTTCCTCGATCTCTTCCAGCTGGTGATCCCGATGTTCCAGGCGGTCGGCATCGATGCGCAGATGCGCTCGATGGACCGTTCGCTCTGGGAGACGCGCGTCCGCCAGGGCCGTGATTTCGATGCGACCGCCCACCAGTTCGGCGCAAACGGCGGCGTCGCCGCCATGCTCGACCCACGCTACTACGTGCCGACCGATGCCAACGCCATGTATGCCCCGGCCTGGCAACTCTGGTATCGCGACCGCGCCAATGCCAATGCCGAAGAGCCGCCGGAAAGCACGAAGAACCAGCTTGCGCTCTACGACAAGCTGAAGGCGACCTCCGACGCATCAGGCCAGCGCGAGGTCATGAAGCAGATCCTGCAAGGCGCCGCCGACAATTTCTATGTCTTCGGCATTTCGCTGCCGCCCGATGGATACGGCATCGTCAAGAACAACATGAAGAACATCACGAAGATCATGCCGAACTCCTTCGGCTGGCCGACGCCTGCTCCGACCATGCCGGAGCAGTTCTACAAGGTCTGAAGACCTTTATTCCAGGAGCCTAGTTAGGCGCCGGCCCCGCCGGTTGGCGCCGAGGCCCTTTTTTTGCCGATGATTGGATGAAGACGATGCTCGATGCCAGAAAACAGAATACCCACATGCTGAGGACGCCGGACTGGTTCAAGACGGCGACCCGCTGGACCCAGCTGACCTTCGTGGAAGACGATCCGGAGAAATACGACCCGGCCTTCTGGGTCGACGTCTTCAAGCGCACGAAATCGAACGCGGTCTGCCTCAGCGCCGGCGGCTACATTGCCTATTATCCGAGCGAAGTGCCCTGCCATTATGTGAGCAAGTATCTCGGCGACAAGGATATCTTCGGCGCGCTCGTCGATGCCGCTCGCAAACTCGATATGCATGTCATGGCCCGCGTCGACCCGCATGCTATCCATGACGATGCCGCCAAAGCCCATCCCGAATGGGTGATGATCAATGCCGACGGCACGCCGCGCCGTCACTGGGCCTATCCCGATGTCTGGGTGACCAATGCCTATGGCGACTACAACACCGTCTTCATGCCTGAGGTGGTCAAGGAGATCGTCCGCAAATACGATATCGATGCGGTCTTCGCCAATCGCTGGCAGGGCCACGGCGTCGATTATAGCGAAGACAGCGCCCGCCGCTTCAAGGACATGTCCGGCCACGCCCTGCCTGTAAAACCCGACGCCGAGGATCCCGCCTGGCAGGCCTGGGTGCAATGGCGCCGCCGCGTGCTCACCGACATGATCGCGCAATGGGACGATGCCGTCAAAGCGATCCGTCCGCATGCGAGCTTCATTCCGAACATGGGCGGCGCGTCTCTGATGGAATTCGACCTCTCGGTCATCGCCAGGCACTGCCCCTTCCTCGTCGTCGACCATCAGGGCCGCAAGGGCCTCGAGCTCGGCTGGTCGGCTGGCCGCAACGGCAAGCGCATCCGCGCCACCTTCCCCGACCGCCCGGTCGTACTGATCACCTCGATCGGCCCGGAGGAGGAATATCGCTGGAAGGACGCCGTCACCTCGGGCGAGGAGATGCAGCTCTGGATCAATGACGGCACCGCCCACGGCCTCTACGCCTGGTTCACCAAGTTCAACGGTGTCGTGCCCGACAAACGCTGGGTCGAGCCGGTGGCCGACGCATTCGGCCTGCAGGCAGCCGTCGAGCCAGTGCTGGAAAGTATGAAGCCGACCGCCGAAATCGCCGTCATCGATCCCTCGACGACGCTGCGCCACTGGGCGCCGGAAGAACGGCATTCCGCAGAGAAGCACGATCTCGGTCTCTACCACGCCCTCGTTGAAGCCCGCCTGCCCTTCGAGCTGCTTTCGGACCAAGTGCTGACCGAGGAAAACCTCGACCGCTTCAAGCTGATCATTCTCGCCAACGCCTCCTGCCTTTCGGATGTGCAGAACGCGGCGATCCGCGCCTATGTCGATCGCGGCGGCAGCGTCATTTCCTCCTACGAGACGTCGCTGCGTGACGAATTCGGCAAGAAGCGTGACGAATTCGGTCTGGCCGACGTGCTCGGCGCCAGATACGTCTCCGGCCCGCGCGGCATCGTCAAGAACACCTATGTTGCCCTTTCCGGCGATCACCCGATCAATCGGGGTTTCGACGGCGCCGAACGCATCATGGGCGGCACCCGCCTGATCCACGCCGAGCCGTCGGCCGATGCAAAGACTCCCTTCCTCTACGTACCCGACTTTCCCGATCTGCCGATGGAAGAAGTCTATCCGCGTGAAGACCCGAAAGGTGCTGCCGTCATCGCCCGCGAGACTGGCAAGGGTGGCCGCACGGTCTATATTCCCTGGAACATCGGCGAGATCTTCTGGGAGGTCTTTGCGGTCGACCACGCCCGTCTCATCGCCAACGCCGTCCATTGGGCACTCGGCAAGACGCCGCGCGTCACCGTCAAGGGCAAGGGCGTCGTCGATCTGGCGTTGCGCGAAAACGATGAGGGCCTGGCGCTCAGCCTCTTCAACCTCACCAATCCGATGATGATGAAAGGCCCGATTCGCGACAATTACCCTCTGGCAGCGCAGACCGTTTCGGTGGAGATTCCGGAGGGCCGATCGGTGGCGAAGGCTTGGCTCGTTGTTGCCGATCGCGCCGCAAGCTTCAGCTTCGGGAATGGCCGCGCGCAGGTGGAGGTGCCTGCTATCGATCGGCTGGAGGTCCTGCATCTCACCTGGAAATGAGATGACACGCGACGGAGGAGCGCTTTCGGCCTGGAGGGCCGAAGGCGGGTGAAGATCCGGGGGAAGCGCGTCACGGCGTTCCCGACGGGAGGAGAAACGTTTCAATGCTTGGCTATATCTTCAAGCGCGTGCTCTACATGATCCCGACCTTGTTTGGCATGTCGCTGATCTCGTTCCTGATCATCCAGCTGCCGCCGGGTGACTATCTGACGTCGATGATCGCCACCATGAGCGATAGCGGCCAGACCGTCGATCCCGCGCAGATCGAGCGGCTGAAGGAAATCTACGGCTTCGACGACCCCTTCTATATCCAATATCTGAAATGGATCTGGGGCATCGTCAGCCGCGGCGACTTCGGCTACTCCTTCGAATGGGGCCAGCCCGTCTCCGGGCTGATCTGGGGCCGCATGGGCTCGACGCTGGTGATCTCGCTCTTGAGCCTGCTCTTCGTCTGGATTGTGGCATTGCCGATCGGCATCTATTCCGCTGTCCGCCGCCACTCCGTCGGCGATCATGTCTTCACATTTCTCGGCTTCATCGGCCTTGCGGTGCCGAACTTCATCCTGGCGCTGACGCTGATGTACATCGCCTATAAATATCTCGGCCAGAGCGTCGGCGGACTGATCTCGCCGGAATATGCCGAGGCGCCCTGGAGCCTCGCCAAGGTCGGCGATTTCCTCGCCCATCTCTGGATCCCGATCATCATCATCGGCGCATCCGGAACGGCAGCGATGATCCGCATCTTGCGCGCCAACCTGACCGACGAACTGCACAAGCCCTATGTCGTTACCGCCCGCGCCAAGGGACTGCCGGAATACAAGGTGATCCTCAAATATCCGGTCAGAATCGCACTCAATCCCTTCGTCTCGGCGATCGGCTGGGTGCTGCCGCATCTCGTCTCCGGCGTAACGATCACCGCCATCGTGCTGAACCTTCCGACGGCCGGCCCGCTGCTTTTCCGCGCGCTGATCTCGCAGGACATGTATCTCGCCGGCAGTTTCATCCTGCTTTTGAGCGCGCTGACCCTCGTCGGCATGCTGCTGTCGGATCTGCTGCTGGCGCTGCTCGATCCACGCATCCGGTTCAATTGAGGGGAATGCGATGAGCACGCACGAAACCTTCGGAAACCACACCGGACCCCTCCACGTCGTCGCCGACGGCCCCTCGATCAGCCCGCTGAAACAGGGCAAGGCCGTCTCGACCGCCGCGATCGGCCCCTGGCGGCTGGTCGCCGGCAAACTCATCCGCCAGAAAGTGGCGATGGTGGCCGGCGCTATCATCCTCTTTCTCTATCTGGTCGGCCTCTTCGCCGAATTCCTGGCGCCTGCTTTGCCGATGACCTCGCGACCGCAATATACCTATGCTCCACCGCAGGGGTTCAGCTTCTTCGTCGAAAAGCCGGACGGCAGTTCGGAATTCAATTTCCATGTGAAGGGCTACAAGGTCGAGATCGACAAGGTGGCGCTGCGCCGCACTTTCGTCGTCGACGACACCAAGGTCGTCCCGATCGGCTTCTTCGTCAAAGGCGCAGCTTATAACCTCTGGGGGCTGATCCCGATGAACCGGCACCTGATCGGCCCCCTCAACCAGAACGACCCGATGTATCTGCTTGGCGCCGACCGGCTCGGCCGCGACGTCTTCTCGCGCCTCGTCTACGGCACGCGCGTATCCATGTCGATCGGCCTCGTCGGCGTCGCGATGTCGCTGATCCTGGGTGTCGTGCTCGGCTCGATCTCCGGCTTCTACGGCGGCTGGGTGGATACGCTGATCCAGCGTGTCATCGAGGTCGTCAGCGCCATGCCGACCATCCCACTGTGGCTCGGCCTGGCGGCGGCGATCCCGCTGACATGGTCGCCGGTCAATGTCTATTTCGTCATAACGATTATCGTCTCGCTGCTCGGCTGGACCAGCCTGGCGCGGGAGGTGCGCGGACGGTTCCTGGCGCTGCGCAGCGAGGATTTCGTCGTTGCCGCCCGGCTCGACGGATCGAGCGAGACGCGGCTGATCTTCCGCCATATCCTGCCCTCGCTGACGAGCCATATCCTTGCGGTCGTCACACTGGCCGTGCCGACCATGATCGTCGCCGAGACCTCGCTGTCCTTCCTCGGCATCGGCCTCAAGCCGCCGGTCGTCAGCTGGGGCGTGCTGCTGCAGGACGCCCAGAACATCCGCACCGTCGCCACCGCGCCGTGGCTCCTGATCTGGCCGTCGCTCGCAGTCGTCGTCGCCGTCCTGTCCTTCAATTTCTTCGGCGACGGCCTGCGCGATGCCGCCGACCCCTATGACAATTGAGGAGGAAACCATGACCGATCTTTCAGACGACGTCGTTCTCTCCGTCGAAAACCTCTCGATCGATTTCAGGCTGCGCACCCACATCCTGCACGCCGTCGAAAATGTCAGCTTCGAGCTGAAGCGCGGTGAGACGCTCTGCCTCGTCGGCGAAAGCGGTTCCGGCAAAAGCGTCACCGCCCGCTCGCTGCTGCAGATCGTCGACAGCCCCGGCCGCATCGTTTCCGGCCGCATCCTGCTCAACAACGGCGACGGGATCACCGATATCGCCGCGTTGAAGCCGTCGGATCGGGCAATGCGCGCCATCCGCGGCCGCCGCATCGGCCTGATTTTCCAGGAGCCGATGAGCTCGCTGTCGCCGGTGCACACCATCGGCTCGCAGATCATCGAGGCCGTGCGCCTGCACAGCAATCTCGACCAGCGCGCCGCCCGCGAAAGGACCGTCGAACTGCTGCGCCAGGTCGAAATTCCGAATCCGGACAAGATGGCCGACCGTTATACGTTCGAATTCTCCGGCGGCATGCGCCAACGCGCCATGATCGCCATGGCGCTTGCCGGCAATCCCGATATTCTCATCGCCGACGAACCGACGACGGCGCTCGACGTCACCACCCAGGCCGAGATCCTCGACCTGATCAAACGCCTGCAGGTCGAGCGCGGCATGGCCATGCTGCTCATCACCCATGACATGGGGATCGTCGCCGAAGTGGCAGACGACGTCGCCGTCATGCGCTTCGGCCGTATCGTCGAGCGCGGGCCGGTCGATGCGATCTACCATGCCGCCGAGCATCCCTATACCCGCCAGTTGCTCGCATCGACGGTCAAGCTCACCCACCATGTCGAAGGCAGGCTGCCGGCCGTCGCACTGTCGCCGCAGGCGCCGCAGCCGATCCTGTCCGTCCGCAATCTCGGCAAGATCTACGGCTGGCACGGCAAGGCCAATACGCTGCGCGCCGTCGACGACGCCAGCTTCGATCTCTATCCCGGCGAAAACCTCGGTATCGTCGGCGAAAGCGGCTCCGGCAAGACGACGCTCGGCCGTCTGATCCTGCGCACCGTCGAGCCGACATCGGGCAGCATCACCTATCGCGGCAGGGACGGCGGCGAGATCGACGTCACGAAACTCACCAAGCGCGAACTCCGCACTTTCCACCGCGAAGTCCGCCTGGTTTTCCAGGATCCGTTCGCCTCGCTCAATCCGCGCATGACCGTCAAGGAGGTGATCGGCGATCCGCTTGTTGTCAACGGGCTGGCCAAGGGCAAGGCACTGGAGGACCGCGTCGCCGAACTGATGCGCCTCGTCGGCCTCGATCCGATGGGCATGGAGCGCTACCCGCATGCCTTCTCCGGCGGCCAGCGCCAGCGCATCGGCATCGCCCGCGCCCTTGCACTTGACCCGCGCATCATCATCGCAGACGAGGCGACGTCGGCGCTCGACGTCTCGATCCGCAGCCAGATCCTCGACCTGCTGCTCGATATCCGCCAGCGGCTGAACCTGAGCTTCATCTTCATCTCGCACGACATTTCGGTCGTGCGTTATTTCTGCGATCGCGTCGCCGTCATGCATCGCGGCAAAATCGTCGAACTTGGTGAGGCAGAACAGATCTGCACCGCTCCCGAAGAGGCCTACACCAAGAGCCTCATCTCCGCCGTTCCCAATCCCGACCCTCGCGACAAGCGCATGCTGCACCGGCATCGTTTCGTCGCGCCTGCCGATATCTAAGGACGATCCCGTGCCGAAATTTTCCGCCAACCTTTCCTTCCTCTACCAGGACCTGCCCTTTCTCGACCGTTTCACCGCTGCCGCAGGGGACGGCTTCGGTGCGCTGGAATATCTCGGCCCCTTTGCCGAGCCGAAGGAGAAGGTCGCCGAGGCGCTGAAGGCGAGCGGCCTGAAACAGGCGCTCTTCAACGTACCGTCCGGCGACTGGGCCGGCGGCGAGCGCGGCATCGCCTGCCTGCCGGAGCGCGTAGAGGAGTTCCGCAACGGAGTCGCGCTGGCGCTCGACTATGCCGCAGCGCTCGATTGCCCACAGGTGAACGTCATCTCCGGCCTGGTGCCGAAGGGTGCAGACCTTCAAACGCTGGAAAATGTGCTGGTCGACAATCTGAAATATGCAGCAAAACGCTGTGCCGACGCTGGCGTCAGGCTTTTGATCGAGCCGATCAATCTGCGCGATATTCCAGGTTTCTTCCTATCGACGACCACTCATGCCGAGCACATCCTCGACCGGGTCGGCTCGGACAATCTCTATATCCAGTATGATTTCTACCACATGCAGATCATGCAGGGCGACCTGATCCCGACCTTCACAAGGCTGAAGGAGAAGATCGCCCATGTGCAGATCGCCGACAATCCCGGCCGGGGCGAACCCGGCACCGGCGAGATCAACTACGGCTTCATCCTCTCCGAACTCGACCGTCTCGGCTACGACGGCTGGGTCGGCTGCGAGTACAAGCCGAAATCCGGCACCAGCGAGGGCCTCGGCTGGATGAAACCCTATCTGAACTCAGCGAGAGCAGCATGAACATTGGATTTATCGGACTGGGCGTCATGGGCCGCCCGATGGCGGAACACCTGATCGACGCCGGCCACACGCTGCATCTGAGCCGCGTGAAGGAAGCCTCGCAGCATCTTGTCGACAAGGGCGGCAAAGCTGCCGCCAGCGCCAGGACGGTGGCGCAAGCCTCCGACATCGTCATCCTGATGCTGCCGGATACACCAGATGTCGAGGCGGTGCTGTTCGGCGAAGACGGCGTCGCCTCCGGCCTTTCCCGGGGCAAGCTCGTTATCGACATGAGCTCGATCTCGCCGGTCGCCACCAAGACTTTCGCCAAACGCATCGAGGCGCTCGGCTGCGATTATCTCGATGCTCCGGTTTCCGGCGGTGAGGTCGGCGCCAAGGCCGCCTCGCTGACGATCATGGTCGGCGGCAAGGAGCAGATTTTTGAACGCGCCAAGCCGCTCTTCGAAAAAATGGGCAAGAACATCACCCATGTCGGCGGCAGCGGCGACGGGCAGACGGCCAAGGTCGCCAACCAGATCATCGTCGGCCTGACGATCGAGGCGGTTGCCGAAGCGCTGCTCTTTGCCAGGAAGGCCGGCGCCGATCCGGCCAAGGTGCGCTCTGCGCTGATGGGCGGCTTTGCTTCATCGCGCATCCTCGAAGTGCATGGCGAGCGCATGGTCAAGGAGACCTTCGAGCCCGGCTTCCGTATCCGCCTGCACCGCAAGGACATGACGCTTGCCGTCGATGCCGCCCGCGCGCTCGATCTGTCGTTGCCGAACACGGCCGCCACGCAACAACTGATGAATGCCGCGATCGCCAATGGCGACGGCGAACGCGACCATTCCGCCCTCATCCGCACCCTGGAACTCCTCGCCGGAGGACCCCGCTAGATCAACGCTTTTTAGAATAGCCGGACGACATCTTCGATTGCCGACTGCCGGATCCTTCTTTCCGGACGGCGAAGCCATGTCCGGACATCGATAGAGAAGGACAGGACAATGCTCAACAAAGATATCCAACTGCCCTACGGCGCCGTCTATTTCCGCAAGTCGAATCCGCCCCGCGAGGATTGGGAGCGCGACTACGTGACCGCTGGGCAAGACGGCCTCAACATCTTCCGCCACTGGTTCATGTGGAGCGCGATCGAAACCGCCCCCGGCGTCTACGACTGGGAGGAATATGACCGTCAGATGGACCTTGCCGCCGCAAACGGCATCAAGACCGTTATCGCCGAGTTGATCCATGCCGTGCCCGACTGGGCGGTGCGCAAATACGCTCATGCATTGCAGGTCAATGCCGACGGCACCAAACTCGGCTCCTATATGGGCGTGTCGTCGGCAACCGGCGGCTTTTCCAACAATGGTGGCGGCGCCGGCGCCCTGACGCTGAACTGCCCCGAAGTGAAGGAAGCAGCGGGCAAATTCCTGACCGCGCTCGCCACCCGCTACAAGGATCATCCGGCGATCTATGGCTACGACGTCTGGAACGAGTGCAACTATTCCGCCGATGTCGATTACAGCCCCTATGCCAAGGCTACCTTTCGCAAATGGCTGGAAAAGAAATACGGCAGCCTGAAGGTTCTGGCCAAGACCTGGTACCGCTACAGCTATGCCGAATGGGACGATATCGAGCCGCCAGTGCACATGGCGCCCTACCCCGAATGCATCGACTGGCTGCAGTTCAAGCGCGACAATTTCTATGATCAGATGCAATGGCGCATCGACACGATCCGCGCCGTCGACCAGAAGAACACCATCGTTGCCCACGGCATATCCGGCGCAATTCCCAACATGGCGGCCAACGGCTGCGACGACTGGCTCGCCGCCTCCAAGGTCGAGGTTTACGGCTTCACCTGGATCCAGGCCCGCAAGGGCTCGGAAGCCTGGAAGAACTGGTACGGCGTCGACATCAACCGCGCTGCCGCCCGCGGCAAACCCTTCTGGCATGCCGAACGCCAGGGCGGCCCGCTCTGGCTGCAGCCGCAGGTGATCGGCCGCGACAAGGAGGATGGCCGCGTCGCCGAGCCAGAGGATATCCGCCTCTGGAGCATGACCTCGCTTGCCGGCGGCGCCCGCGGCGTGATCAATCTGCGCTGGCGCCCGTTGCTCGACGGTCCACTCTTCGGCGCTTTCGGCTCCTACGGCATGGACGGCTCGCGTACGCCGCGCTCGGACATGGCAAGCGCCATGGCGAAATGGGCTAACGACAAGGCGCAGGCCACCCTCTGGGAGGCGAAGCCCGTGCGCGGCGAGGTCGGCATCCTCGTCGTCCGCGAAACCCAGGAGTTCGACTACCTCCTGAACCACGACCGCAAGGAAAAGCCCTATCCCGAAGCCATGTGGGGGGCCTATCGCGCCTTCCTCGAAAATGGCGTGCAGCCGGATTGGGTACATATCGACGACATCGCGGCCTATGATTTCCTCTATTTCCCCTATCCGATCATGTTCACGTCAGAGCAGGCGCAGCGCCTGAAAGCCTGGGTCGAAAACGGCGGCACGCTGATTGCCGAGGCATGCCCCGGCTATTTCGGCGATCGCGGCCATGTCGGCACCGTGCAGCCGAACATGGGCCTCGACGAGGTCTTCGGCGCGCGCGAGGAGGAAGTCGAATTCATGCCCGATATCGGCGACCGCATCCATTTCGCTCTCGACGGCGCGGCGGTCGACGGTGGCGGCTTCCTCCAGTCTTATCGGCTGACCGGCGGAACGGGACGCGGCCACTTCACCGACGGTCGTCTTGCCGTGGTCGAAAACGCCTATGGCAAGGGCCGCACGCTACTGATCGGCACCAACCCCTCCGTTGCCTATTACCGCACACAGGGGAAGGCGAACGGCGCTTTCTTCGCTGAGCTATTGAGATGGAGCGGGAAGAAGCGTCACGTAACGTTGTCGAATGCCGCCCTCTTCGCCCGTATCCACAAGGGAGAAAATGGCAGCTTCCTCTGGCTCGTCAATCCGACGAGAACGGCGCAGAAGACCGAGGTGACGCTATCCGAAGGAGCGCTTGCGCAAAGCCAGGCAGTCTGGCCGATCGACCATATCGGCAATAGTAGCATCGAGGTGCCGCCGCGCGATGTGCTGATCCTGCCGCTCGATAGCTGAAACTTCAGGATGCGGATGAACTGGCGCCTTCGGCAAAGGCTTCAAGCTCGGGGTCGAAATCGACCTCGACGACATTGTTGAAGACGGCGGTGGCCAGCATGATGCCGGCGAAGGCGACGAGATCGACGAGCACCTTGGTCTCGTAGCGCTGTTTCAGCTTCGCCCAGAGTTCGGCGGGAACAGCGTTGGAATCGGCGACGATGGCCTTGCCGAAGGCGTCGAGCAGCGCTTCCTCGTCGGAAAACTCCAGCGCATCGGGGTTGAAGCCCTTGTTGATCAGCGCCCTGCGAAAGAAGGTGACGGCGATCTTCGATCTGGCCGCCTTCGAGATCGCATGCGAGAAAATCCAGATCGCCCGGTCGTTGACCGCAGGATCGAGTTCGGCGCGCAGCGTGAACCACTCGGCATAGATGCGGTGAGCCGCCGGCGAGTGCAGCAGTGTCCGCTTCATGTTGGTCATCCGGCCGCGCAGCATGACTTCCTCGTCATGCGCCGCACGAACCTCTTCCGAAGCGGTGTTGTAATCGATTTGCGGGAGGTGGCTCACCGGCTCGGCTCTTTCCTTAGGCGCACAGAAGCTATCGGTGCGGAGATGTCGTGTGGCTGCGCAACGGCAATTCCGCTTGGCCGCCGCCCGGCTCAAGCCTAGACTGATCAAATCGAAGCTGGAGGCAAGGCATGAGCGACGACCACGAGCATCATCACGTCGATTGGCGCGAACATGGCGTCAAGGTCATTCCCGGCAACTCGCTCGATCCGAACACTGCGCAGACGCCAGGCATGAATCGCGCGACCGCGATCAACAACGCGCGCGCCGGCGCCGAAAAGATCTGGGCCGGCACGGTGACGATCCATGCCAACGCCAAGACCGGCGCCCATCACCATGGCGACCTCGAAAGCATCATCTACGTGGTCAAGGGCAAGGCCCGCATGCGCTGGGGCGAGCATCTGGAATATACCGCGGAGGCTGGCCCAGGCGACTTCATCTATGTTCCGCCCTATGTGCCGCATCAGGAAATCAACGCCAGCCGCGACGAGACGCTGGAATGCGTTCTCGTCCGCTCAGGCCAGGAACCGGTCGTCGTCAACCTCGACATCGAGCCGGTCGAAAAGCCGGAGGACGTCGCGTGGATCGACCCGATCCATCGTTAGAGCAATTCACCTTCGCGCAAGCGGCTGACATCCTCAGCCGCCGAACGCTCTGCCAAGATCATCGCAAAGGATCGTCGCAGACCGCTTTAGGCGTGGACGGCGCCTGCGCTGTTCATAACAGGGTTCTCGATGATCCGGCCGGTATCGGCGGCATAAAGGTGGATCTGGTCGTAATCGATCGCGATGCCGATCGGATCGCCCGACTTCACCTTCACGGCCTCAGTCAGCGCCACGGCAAAGGGCAGCCCATCGAAATCGGCGTGGACGATGCGGCTTGCGCCGAGCTCTTCGATGAAATCGGCCGTTGCGACAAGGGCACCGGGCGCATCCGGGGCCACCAGCCGGGCGGCCTCGGCGCGCATGCCGAGCACCACGCGTTTGCCTTTCAGCGGTGCGGCGCGCTCGCGTGGCAGCGCGACCTTGCGGCTTTGATCGTAGACGAAGACGCCCTCGTCATTGATCGTGCCCTCGAGCAGGTTCATCGCCGGCGTGCCGACGAAGCCGGCGACGAAGCGCGAGACCGGATGATGATAGACCTCTTCAGGCGTGCCGACCTGCTCCACCCTGCCGCCGTTCATCACCACCAGCCGGTCGGCCAGCGTCATCGCTTCGGTCTGGTCATGCGTGACGAAGATCGAGGTTGCGCTGAGGCGGCGGTGCAGGCGGCGGATTTCGGCGCGCATGGCGATGCGCAGCTTGGCGTCGAGGTTCGACAACGGCTCGTCGAAGAGAAACACCTTCGGCTCGCGGATCATCGCGCGGCCCATGGCGACGCGTTGGCGCTGGCCGCCGGAAAGGGCAGCCGGCCGGCGCTCGAGGAACGGTTCGAGACTGAGCGCCTTGGCGACCTCGCCGATGCGCCGCTGACGCTCCGACTTCGAGACACCGGCCACCTTCAATGCGTAGCCGATATTCTCGGCAACGCTCATATGCGGATAAAGCGCATAGTTCTGGAAC
This sequence comes from Rhizobium sp. BT-226, assembly GCF_025847085.2. Taxonomy (NCBI): domain Bacteria; kingdom Pseudomonadati; phylum Pseudomonadota; class Alphaproteobacteria; order Hyphomicrobiales; family Rhizobiaceae; genus Rhizobium; species Rhizobium sp. BT-226. The sequence continues at coordinate 1,941,899 of NZ_JAOYTI010000001.1, forward strand.
ACCATGGCACAGCCCCGCTCGCGCGGCTCCAGCTGGTTGACGACGCGGCCGTCAATGGCGATTTCACCGCCGGTGATTTCCTCGAGGCCGGCGATCATGCGCAGCAACGTGGACTTGCCGCAGCCGGAGGGGCCGAGGATGACGATGAACTCGCCCGACTGGATGTCGAGATCGACGCCGTGAACGACGGGGGTTTTGCCGTAGTTTTTCTTCACGCCACGAATGGAGATCGGTGCCAAGGGAGTACTCCTTCACTTCTCGGTGGAGATAAGGCCGCGTACGAACCAGCGCTGCATCAGAATGACGAGGATCAATGGCGGCGACATGATGATCAGGGTTCCGGCCATGGCGACGTTCCAGTCGGGCAGGCCGAATTCGGACGGGATGAGGGTCTTGAGCTGCGTCACGGCGATGCCGAAATTCGGATCGGTAGTGATCAGCAGCGGCCAGAGATACTGGTTCCAGGCCCAGACGAACATGATCGTGAAGAGTGCGATCATGTTCGGCCGCGAAAGCGGCAGCAGAATGTCCCAGAAGAACCGGACCGGACCCGATCCGTCCATCTTCGAGGCCTCGGCCAGTTCGTCGGGAACCGTCAGGTAGAACTGCCGGTAAAGGAAGGTGCCGGTCGCGGTCGCGACCAGCGGCAGAACGAGGCCGGGATAGGAATTCAGCAGGCCCCATTCGAGCTTGATCTGAATGCCGGTGACCTGTGCGACGAGCCAGCTTATGCCGGTGACTTCGAGGATCGTCTGGAACGGCTGCAACGCGTTGGCCGCAATCGAATAGGTCGGCACGATGCGGACTTCCAGCGGCAGCATCAGCGTGATGAAGATGATCCAGAAAATCACATACCGGCCGCGGAAGCGGAAGTAGACGATCGAGAAGGCTGCCATGGAAGACAGCATGACCTTGCCGGCGCCGACGGTTGCGGCGAAGATGATGCTGTGGAACAGCTTGTTGCCGAGATCGGCGCGAACCCAGGCGGTCTGAGCGTTTTCCCAGAAATGCGAGCCCGGCATCAGCGGCAGCGGCACGCGATTGACCGTCTCCAGATCGAGGGTCGACGCGATGATGACGATGGCGAAAGGCAGAAGCGCGATCACCATGCCAAGCGCGAGAAGCGTATAGCAGATGAAGTTGAATATCGGCGTGCGTTCGATCATGTCCGCGACCTCACTTGTAGTGCACGCGCCGCTCGATGAAGCGGAACTGGAAGATTGTGAGAAGGACAACGAGCACCATCAGGATGATGGACTGCGCTGCAGCACCCGAATAATCGAGACCCCTGAAGCCGTCGAAATAGATCTTATAGACCATGAGCTCGGTGGCGCGCGCCGGGCCGCCCTGCGTCATGACATCGACGATACCGAAGGAATCCTGGAAGCTTTCGGTGATGTTGATGACGAGCAGGAAGAACAGCGTCGGCGTCAGCAGGGGCAGCTGGATATCCCAGATCCGGCGCATCGGCCCCGAACCATCCATTGCGGCGGCCTCGATCAGCGAGCGCGGAATGCCTTGCAGCGCCGAGAGGAAGAAGATGAAGTTGTAGCCGATATATTTCCAGGAGAAGGCGACAACGACCGCGATCATCGCATCTTTGCCGTCGAGCGCGGGGTTCCAGAGGCCGGGCCAGACGTGGTTGATGACGGACAGAAGGCCGGCCTCCGGCGCCAGGATGAAGCGGAAGGCGAGGCCGAGAGCGGGAGCGGCAATCGCGTAAGGCCAGATGAAGACTGACCGATAGACCTTGTGACCACGCAGTTCACGATCCGTCAAAAGCGCCAGGATCAGCGCCAGCCCCATGGCAATGGCCGTCGAGCTGAAGCCGAAGATCATGCTGCGGGTAATCGAGTCCCAATAGATCGGATCGGTGAGCAACTGTCTGAAATTGTCGAAACCGACCCAGGCATTGCCGCCGCCCCATGGCTGCTCGAGCGTGAACGCCCAATAGAGCGCCTGCGCGCTCGGCCAATAGAAGAAGACGAAGATCAGCAACAGCATCGGAAATGCGAAGAGCAGCCCGATTGTCGTTGAGGAGAAAGTGACGCGCTTTTCCATGGGTGGTCGTTTTCGGCCTGATGTGGTTAGGCGCGGGCGGCGAGTTCGCAGCCGCGACAAATGAGAGACTTACAAAGACGCACCCGGCGCGCAAAACGCGGGCCGGGTGCGGCTCATATCAACCGATCAGGGGAGCTGAACGTTCTTGTAGGTTTGCTGGAAGCGACGCAGCAGCGTATTGCCGCGTTCGGCAGCGCTGTCGAGCGAAGCCTGGACATCGGCATTGTTGACGAAGATTGCCTGCAGACCATTGGCGATTTCGGTGCGGACCTGCAGCAGGCCACCGAGACGGATGCCCTGCGGAGCTGCATCGCCAGCAGGCGATGCGGTCAGGCTCTGAATGGCGAGTTCGCGGCCAGCGTAAGGCGCCTTGTCGTAAAAGCCCTGCTTCTTCAGATATTCGAAGCCGGAGTTACGAACCGGAATGTAGCCGGTAACGGTCGACCAGGTCAGCGCTTCTTCCGGCTTGGCAATGAAGTTGAAGAAGGCAGCGGCAGCCTTGTATTCAGCGTCGGAATGACCCTTCAGAACCCAGAGCGAAGCGCCGCCGACATAAGAACTGTGCCGGGTCGCATCGCCGTAGGTCGGGAGCATAGCAACGTCCCAGTTCATGCCTTGCTTGGCGGTGCGGCCAACGTTGCCGTGGTCGCCGACCGAGGTCAGGATGACCTGGCAGTCGCCAGCGGCAAAGGCTTCGACGAAGGTCTGACCGACAGCCTTGTTCTTGATGACGGCCAGCTTGTTGTCGTACCAGGACTTGAGGTCCTTGACGTAGCTGACGAGAAGCGGGTTCTTGTTGAACACCAGCTCGGCGTCGAGACCTTCAAAGCCGTTCTTCTTCGTGGCGATCGCTTCGCCGTTCACGGCTTCGAACTGCTCGATGTACTGCCAGACTTCGTTGTTGGAGATGTCAAAGCCGAGCGGGCAAGCATAGCCTGCATCCTTCAGAGCCTTGAGGTCCTCGCCTGCTTCTTTCCAGGTCGCCGGAGCATGATCCTTGCCAATCTTGGCGAAGGCGTCCTTGTTCCAGTAGAGAAGAGCGGTCGAGGAGTTGAAGGGGAAGGAGTACATCTCGCCCTTCGATGTCGCGTAGTAGCCGGAGATACCGGAGAAGTAGTCCTTCCAGTCGACATTGTAGCCCATGTCGGTCATCAGCTTGTTGGCCGGGTAGTAGGCGCCGGAAAGCATGATGTCGAGAGTGCCGGCGTCGGAGACCTGGGCGATGGTCGGCTGCTTGCCGGCGCGGAAGGCAGCAATGGTGTTCTGCAGGGACGCGTCGTAGCTGCCCTGGCTGGTGCAGACCACTTCGTAGTCGGCCTGCGACTGGTTGAAGCGATCGCACTGCTCCTGGACACGTTTTGCGATGTCACCGGAATTGCCGAACCAGAAGTCAATCTTGGTCTTATCGGCGGCGGCAGCGGGACCAGCAAGAAACGCTGTAGCGAGAAGGGCGCCAACGGCGCCGAGAAGCTTGGCTTGCATGAGAACCTCGAACGTAAAAGGGACGCGCACTTTCAGCGCACGCCCTATTAGCTGGTTCAAATTGCCACGGCCAATGAATATTACATGACATGAAACAACCCAAATACAGATGTCATAAAACCTTCACGCAGCCGTTATTCGCAAATCCCAGAGAAATATTTAGAGAATTTTCAAAGATTGCTTCAGCATGTTGTCAATAAATTACAACTATATTCGAAAAAATGGAATTTTAGGGCATACTTAATATTTATTTATATTGCGACAGAGCACCTTTATTCGGCCGCTCCGACCCAACGAAACTTGTAAAAACACCCGCATTTTTGCCGTTGCACTGGTGTGCAACCCCAGGGTTTAGGCCTCATGATTGAAGGGAATCCTTCAGGATCGCCGCAAAACGCGGATCGAATGCCCGGCTGATCGGTCCAGCGGCAGCACCAAGCGCCACCGACCAGGGATCGGCCATGCCGGGCTGCAGGCGCGGCAGCGTCCGGCCACGGCGCTCGGCGATCGACGGCAGCAGCGGGCCGATTGCCGCAATCAGCCTGCTCACCAGCGCTTCCGGCGCGCTGCCGCAGAGGATCACCGTCTGCGGATCGAACAGCGTTTCGATGAGATGGATACTCCAGCGCAGGTCCACTGCCGCTGCTTCGACCCAGGCGTGGATGCTTTGGTCGCCTTTCAAGGCAAGATCGTTGATGCGTGCATGGAGATGAGGATCGGCGGGATCGACGGACAGATGCTGATAGAGCGAGGCCAGCGAGGCGCGATGCTCGAGCGGCGTCGATTTGCCGTCGGCAAACAACAACGCCATACCGATCTCGCCGGCATTGCCGTTGGTGCCGCGGTAGAGATCGCCATTCAGAATGAGGCCGGCGCCAATGCCATAGCCGACGAAGAGGCAGACGGCATGGTCGAGGCCATGGGCGGCTCCCACCATGCGCTCGGCGGTCGCCGCCGCCGCCGCATCGTTCTGCAGGCCGACATCGAGCCCGGTGCCGGCGCTCAGCGTTTCCAACAACGGAAATTTCTGCCAGGCCTCCATCATCCACGGATCGTCGCCGCTGCCGGCAACCCCGAAAGGCCCGGGCATGGCGGCACCGAGGCCGACCAGCCGCTTTTCCGATTGCTGGACGATCCCGGCAAGCTTTGAGCGTACGCCGGCGACGAGATCGAGGATGACCCTCGTCCCGCTCGATGGACCTCCAGGCGGGAGGCCGGACTCGTCACGCACAAGAACGCTGCCGACGAGATCGACGGCGACCGCCCGCGTCACATGCCGGTCGATCTGCAGGCCGATCGCAAAGGCGCCTTCGGGCACCAGGCCGTAGGGCGTCGAGGGCTGGCCCCTGCCCTTCCGTACCGCCTCCTGCGAGCTGACGAGACCGTCGCGCTCGAGTTCCTCGATGATATTGGACACCGTCTGCTTGGTCAGCCGCGTCGCCCGCGCCAGATCGGCGCGTGAAAGCGCTCCGTTGATCCTCAGGGCATCGATCATCACGCGCCGGTTATGGGCGCTGGTGCCTTCGTGATTGGTGCCACTCTTCGCCCGGATCGGGCGGCTGTCATTCATGTGCAATTCCCTCTTGACTCCAATAGAATGTTGACGAAGTAATAAGTCAAGACAATTGACTTAATAAGGGACCGGAGAGTCCCAGGGAACGCAGGAGGCCGGCAAGAGCTCCGACAACGCTCCGAGACGACGAACCGGCACGCTTTCGCGCGTGCCCTCTCGAACACCGATGGCGGAGGACCGCCCTCGGCAATGCGTAAATGTCAAAAACTGGAGGTTGCAATGCTGAAATCCTTTAACAAGACGCTTCTCGGTGCGGCCTTGATCGGCGCATCCTTTGCGCCGCACGCTTTCGCCGAAACGACGCTGAACGCGCTGTTCATGGCGCAGGCCGCCTATAGCGAGGCCGATGTGCGCGCCATGACCGACGCCTTCGCCAAGGCGAATCCCGGTATCAAGGTCAATCTAGGATTCGTTCCCTATGAAGGCCTGCACGACAAGACGGTGCTGGCGCAGGGTTCGGGCGGTGGTTACGACGTTGTCCTCTTCGACGTCATCTGGCCCGCCGAATACGCCACCAACAAGGTGCTGGTCGACGTCTCCTCTCGCGTCACCGACGAGATGAAGAAGGGCGTGCTGCCGGGTGCCTGGACCACCGTGCAATACGACGGCAAATATTACGGCATGCCGTGGATCCTCGACACCAAATATCTGTTCTATAACAAGGAAATCCTCGAAAAGGCCGGCATCAAGACCCCGCCCAAGACCTGGGACGAACTGACCGAGCAGGCAAAGACGATCAAGGACAAGGGCCTGCTCGCCACGCCGATCGCCTGGAGCTGGTCGCAGGCCGAAGCCGCGATCTGCGACTACACCACGCTCGTCAGCGCCTATGGCGGCGATTTCCTGAAGGACGGCAAGCCGGCCTTCCAGACCGGCGGCGGCCTCGATGCGCTGAAATACATGGTCTCCAGCTACTCCTCGGGCCTCACCAATCCGAACTCCAAGGAATTCCTGGAAGAGGACGTCCGCAAGGTCTTCGAAAACGGCGATGCCGCCTTCGCGCTGAACTGGACCTACATGTACAACATGGCCAACAATCCGAAGGACAGCAAGGTCGCGGGCAAGGTCGGCGTCGTGCCGGCGCCGGGTATTGCCGGCAAGAGCGAGGCTTCGGCCGTCAACGGCTCCATGGGCCTCGGCATCACCTCGGCCAGCCAGCATCCCGATGAGGCCTGGAAATACATCACCTTCATGACCTCGCAGGCGACGCAGAATGCCTATGCCAAGCTCAGCCTGCCGATCTGGGCGTCTTCCTATGAGGACCCAGCGGTCACCAAGGGCCAGGAAGAGTTGATCTCCGCCGCCAAGATCGGCCTTGCTGCGATGTATCCACGTCCGACGACGCCGAAATATCAGGAGCTCTCGACCGCGCTGCAGCAGGCGATCCAGGAAGCGCTGCTCGGCCAGTCCTCGCCCGAGGACGCGCTGAAGTCGGCAGCCGACAATAGCGGCCTCTGAGCAACGCATGAAACCCCGGGCGGCGGCTGCAGTCGCCCGGTCTCCAGAACCTATGAAGAATAAGGGTCGCCTCGATGTCGAGCACTTGGCTGACAACGCGCGCGTGGCTTTTGATGCTACCGCTTCTCGTGGTCATGATATCCGTCATCGGCTGGCCTCTGATCGATACCGTCGGTCTCTCCTTCACCGACGCCAAGCTGGTCGGCACCGAAGGAAACTTCGTCGGCATCGACAATTACGTGAAGATGATCTCCGGTTCGAATTTCCAGCGCACGCTCGTCACCACCGCATGGTTCGCGATCGTCTCGGTCGCCGCCGAAATGGTGATCGGCGTGCTCGCCGCCCTGCTGCTGAACCAGCAATTCCGCGGTCGCACCGCGCTTCGCGCCCTGATGATCCTGCCCTGGGCGCTGCCGACCGTCGTCAACGCCACGCTCTGGCGGCTGATCTACAATCCCGAATATGGTGCGCTGAACGCCGCACTCACTCAACTCGGCCTGCTGGAGGCCTACCGTTCCTGGCTCGGCGAACCGGGCACGGCGCTGGCGGCCCTCATTGTCGCCGATTGCTGGAAGAATTTCCCGTTGGTGGCGCTGATCGCGCTGGCCGCACTCCAGGCCGTGCCGCGCGACATCACCGCCGCCTCGCTGGTCGACGGCGCTGGCGCTTTCGCCCGCTTCCGCTTCGTCATCCTGCCTTATCTCGCCGGCCCGCTGATGGTGGCGCTGGTGCTGCGCACGATCGAAGCCTTCAAGGTGTTCGACATCATCTGGGTCATGACCCGCGGCGGCCCGGCCAACAGCACGCGTACGCTGTCTATCCTCGTCTATCAGGAGGCCTTCTCCTTCCAACGGGCGGGCTCCGGCGCCTCGCTGGCGTTGATCGTCACGCTGCTGGTGACGCTGCTTGCTGCCGGCTACGCCGCCCTGGTGCGCAGGACCGCGGGGAGTGCAGCCTGATGGAACGCCAGAGCCCACTTTTTTCCGCCTTCATCCACCTCTGCGCGCTGCTGCTTGCCGCCGTCATCCTGGCGCCGATCCTGTGGCTGTTCATCATGAGCATCTCGCCGGCCGCCGACCTTGCTGCAAAGCCGCTGCGCTGGTGGCCGCAGACGGCGGATTTCTCGCGCTACGGCGTGCTGCTCTCGACGCTCGAAAACAGCGCCGGCGCCGCCTTCACCTCGTCGCTGCGCAACAGCATCGAGGTGGCTGGCATGGCGACGATCGCCGCCATCGCACTCGCTATTCCGGCCGGCTGGGCGGTGTCACGCACGCCCTCTGTGGGATGGTCGCTGTCAATGGTGATCGCCACCTACATGCTGCCGCCGGTGGCGCTCGCGGTGCCGCTCTATATGGGCCTTTCCCGTCTCGGCATGCTGAACAACGTCTTCGGCCTTGCCCTGGTTTATTTGACGATCCTAGCCCCCTTCACCACCTGGCTGATGAAGTCGGGCTTCGATTCCATCCCGCGCGAGATCGAATCCGCCGCGATGATCGACGGCGCCGGCCTCTTCCAGACGCTCAGGATCATCACGCTGCCGTTGGCCGCCCCCGTGGTGGCGACGTCAAGCCTCTTTGCCTTCCTGCTTGCCTGGGATGAATTCTTCTATGCGCTGCTCTTCACTTCCGACCAGCGCGCCAAGACCTTGACCGTCGCCATTGCCGATCTCGCCGGCGGCCGCGTTTCCGATTATGGATTGATCGCGACGGCAGGTGTGCTCGCCGCCCTGCCCCCGGTGCTGATCGGTCTCGTCATGCAACGCGCCCTGATTTCGGGGCTCACCAGCGGCGGCGTCAAGGGATGAACATGACAGAAGAAAGAACCCGGCCGGCCGGACTTGCCGCGATCGATCACGAAATGGCGCGCCAGCATGCCGATGCGATCGTCTCCTATGAAGCGGCCCAGCCGATGGCGGCGAGGGCCGCCGCTTCGCTGAAAAAGACCGGCAGGCTGCTGCTCATCGGCATGGGCGGCTCGCATGCCGTCAACCGCGCCGTCGAGCCGCTCTACCGGGCCCTCGGCGTCGATGCCGTTGCCTTGCCGCTGTCCGAACAGCTCGGCCAGCCGCTGCCGATCGCCGGCAGGACGATCTTCGTCACCTCACAATCCGGCGAAAGCGCCGAGGTCATACGCTGGTTCAACGAGACCGGCGGCACGGAGGAGACTTTCGGCCTGACACTCGAAGGCAATTCCTTCCTCGCAAGAACCGCCCCGTCGCTGGTGGGCAGCGGCGGCACCGAGCTCGCCTTCGCCGCGACCCGCAGCCTGACGGTGACTTTCGCCCTGCATCTGGCGATCCTTTCTGCTCTTGGCGAAGATCCTGACACCGCCCTTGCCGCCCTCAAGGCGCCGGAAGATCATGACATCGCCACCGCTGTCTCGGCGCTCGAAAACGTCGCAACCATTGTCACGTCAGGCCGCCGGCTGCAGGGTATCGCCGAGGCGCTCGCGCTCGGATTGACCGAGCTGTCGCGCCGTCCCTGCTTCTCGCTCGAAGGCGGCCAGCTGCGCCACGGACCGATGGAGATGCTGGGGCCGGAGGTCGGCGTCGTGCTGTTCCGTGGCATGGATGAAACCGCCGACCTGGTGACGGCAATGGCGGTGTCCGCCGTCGAGACCGGCGCCCCGGTCATCCTGTTCGACGCATCCGGGCAAGCGCCGGTCGCCGGCGCTGTGACGATCCGCTTTACGCCTGCAACGGGCCTTGCCGCGATCTTCGCCATGCTGCCGGTCGCCCAGCGGCTGATGATCGCCTTTGCCGATGCCCGCGTGGAGAATGCGGGAACCCCGGTTCGATCCACCAAAATCACCCGGAGCGAATGAATGCGGCCGCTTGCAGTCATCGGCAACGTCAACGTCGACCTGATCCTTGGACCGGCCGCCCCCTGGCCGAAAGCCGGGACGGAAATCATCGTCGATCATGACGAGTTGCGGGTCGGCGGAGCCGCCGGCAACAGCGCGCTCGCCTGGCAAGCGCTCGGCGTCGAATTCGAGATCGCCGCCAATATCGGCAGTGATCAGTTCGGTCGCTGGCTGAGCGAAGCCTTCGGCCACCGTTCCGACAAGTGGCCGGTACGTCCTGAGAAAACGACGCTGTCCGTCGGCATCACCCATCCGGACGGCGAGCGCACCTTCTTCACGACGAGAGGCCACCTGCCGCGCTTCAGCCTGGCAGATGTCTTCACCGTCATCGAGGGCACAACACTGCAGGGCGGCTACGCCCTTCTCTGCGGCTCGTTCCTAACCGACGATCTGACAGCGGATTATGACGCCTTCTTCGACTGGGCCGACGGCCATGGCATTACCGTCGCCCTCGATACCGGCTGGCCGCTCGACGGCTGGACGGACGATAATTGCGCAGCGACACGCGCCTGGCTCTCCCGCAGTGGCATCGCACTGCTGAACGAAGTCGAATCGACGACACTTGCCGGTATCGCCGACCCGATCGAGGCCGCCCGTCAAATCCGGTCGCACATGCCGGAAGGCGCGATCGTCGTCGTCAAGCGCGGCCCGGACGGCGCTCTCGCGATTGGGCCGGACGGCAGCTTGGTTTCGGTGACGGCACCCGTTGTCGAAGTCGTCGATACGATCGGCGCCGGCGATGTCTTCAACGCCGCCTTTCTCGCCGCGCTCGCAAGCGGTGAGCCGCTGGTTTCCTGCCTGATGGCGGGAACCGAGGTTGCCTCGCGCGCCATCTCCACTCTTCCCCGCACCTATGGCGGCCCGACATCTCTTCAGGAGCCCGTGCGATGAGCGCGCTCGAAATTCAAAACATCCGCAAGACCTATGGCGACGTCGAGACGCTGAAAGGCATCGACATCTCGTTGGAAAGCGGCGAATTCCTCGTGCTGCTCGGCTCCTCCGGCTGCGGCAAGTCCACGCTTCTCAACATCATTGCCGGCCTTGCCGAGGCGACGAGCGGCGATGTCAGGATCGGTGGACGCTCGGTGCTCGGCGTGCATCCGAAGGACCGCGATATCGCCATGGTCTTCCAATCCTACGCGCTTTATCCCAACCTGACGGTGCACCGGAACATCGGCTTCGGTCTGGAAATGCGCAAGGTGCCGGCGCAGGAGCGCGACAGGGCCGTACATGATGCCGCAAAGCTCCTGCAGATCGAAAACCTCCTCGACCGCAAGCCGAGCCAGCTTTCCGGCGGTCAGCGTCAGCGGGTCGCGATCGGCCGCGCTCTGGTGCGCAAGCCTGAGGTATTCCTCTTCGACGAGCCGCTCTCCAACCTTGATGCCAAGCTGCGCATGGAGATGCGTACCGAGATCAAGCGGCTGCACCAGATGCTGAAGACCACGGTCGTCTATGTCACCCATGACCAGATCGAGGCGATGACCCTTGCAAGCCGCATCGCCGTCATGCGCGACGGCCGCATCGAGCAGTTGGGCACGCCGGAGGAGATCTACAACCATCCGGCAACGCTCTATGTCGCGACCTTCGTCGGCGCGCCGCCGATGAACTTGCTGCAGGCGACGGTGCGCGACGATCGCCTGGCGCTTTCAGGCTCCGATGCGATCCTGCCCCTGCCCGCCCGTTTCCGCCAGGCGGCCGGCAATGGCCGCGGCCTTATCCTCGGCATCCGTCCCGAGGCGCTTCGCACGGACGGCACTGGCCCGTCGATCGAGGCAACCCTTGAGGTCGCAGAGCTGACCGGCCCGGAACTCGTCGTCACCGCCCTTGCCGGAAATCAGCGCCTGATGGCCTGCCTGCCGCCACGCACACCGATCCGCGACAACGAGAAACTCACCCTCTTTTTCGACGAGGAAGCAATGCATCTCTTCGACCCGGAAACCGGTCTCAGCTGCGGCCGTTAGAGCATGATGCCGAAAAGTGTGATCGGCTTTCGGACGACATCATGCTCTCACTATATAATGTAGAACAGGATTGAGATTTTAGGCCGACCCGGCCTAAAATCATCCTGTTCTAGAGCATGTCGCGCAAAACTATGCAGCGGTTTTGACGCGCTTTAGCGACGGAACGCTATCCCCGACAGTTGTTCAATTCGCCGCGTCAGTAGGCTTCCGCTGGTAGACGTGAATATAGTCGACGAGCAGAATGGAAGGATTCGGCGTTTCATCGATCGGCCAACCCGAGCCAAGTGCCAGGTTCACCAGCGGATAGAACGGCATGTGGAATTCCTTCGGCGTGTCGAAGCTCCAGATGAACTGACGGTCGAGGTAGAAGCTCGTCTTGTCGGCTTGGATATCGACGCCGTAGGTGTGATATTCGCTGTTCAGAATTCCGTCCTGGACGGTTTGCCAGTGGCCGCCGGTCGTGTTCTGGCCGCCTTGGCTCTGACGCCAGATATGAAAGCCCATGCTGAATTCGTAGGGCGCGCGCCCATAATATTCCAGGACGTCGATCTCGGCGGTGTATTTCGACCGGTCGAGCCCGATAAGCCAGAAGGCCGGCCAGACGCCCTTGCCCGGCGGCAGCTTCATCCGTGCTTCGAAATAACCGAATTGCTGCGAGAATCCTTCGCCTTTCGGGTTCACCGACGACAGCAGGCCCGAGCGCCAGGTTCCATCGGCCTCCTTGCGTGCTTCGATCTTCAGAATTCCCTGATCGGTGGTAAATGGAAAGCCGGGGGCCGGATCTGTGAAACGGGCGTCACCGAAATCGCCGTTCCAGGGCGTATGGGCGATCCAGCGGGAACTTCTCTCCCCCCAGGCCGAGACGTCGAGACTGTCGAAACTCTCCTCGAACGTAAGCTGGTAGGCATTGATATTGAGTGGTTCCTGAGCCACGCTGGGCTGGCCGGGCAACGCCCCCAGACCAAGAACGATTAGCAAACCCAGAGCCTTAGAAGATATCCCGTAACGCATTCTGCTCCTCCGAAAACGCCAAACCAATCGTTGGGCTGCACTTGTTTCGATCATGAGATGAGAACTCCGTTTCGTCGCGGCATGAGCCTTTGGACGACGATGGTCTCGATGCCGTCGGGCCTTCCGACAATTTGCCACACGAGCAGCGCGAAGGCCCAGAAGATCGCCACTGCCGCCCCGCCGCAAAGCGCCAGGCTGACGATCAGGTTGAGGCCGACAGGCATGGCGGCGAGCATCGGCTCCATCCACAGCAGGAAAGCGATCATCGGCAAGCTCGCGGCCAGCGGCCGGCAAAACGAATTCAGCTGCGCGGCAAAACTCGCGCCGATCAGCCGCCGCGTGATGACCAGCGATGCGCCATAGGCGACGAGGACTGCCACGATCCGTGCGCCGATCGCACCCGCTACCTGAAAATAGGCGATGCCCAGGATGGTGACTGGAGCCCTGACGGCGAACTCGACAAACATCCTCAGGGCGACATAACGGGTATTGTTCATGACCATGGCCAATGGCGGCATCATGTTCGTGGGAAGACCGAGTAGGCTGACAAGACACAGCCATTGCAGGATCGGCGCGGACGATGCCCATTTCTCGCCGACGAGGATCCGCACGGTCGGCTCGGCGAGAAGAGCAAGCGCGATGAGAATGGGCGCCGCGACGAAGGTGATCGCATTCGTCGCCTTTAAATAGGCGACGATCAAGTTGCGGCGGTCTTCGACAGTGGAGAATGCCGCCATCAGCGGGCGCAGCAACGGGCCGACGAAGGTCTGGTATGGAATACCCGCGATATTGTCGGCGACGCTGAAGGCGCCGAAGGTCGACAAGCCCGTAAAGCGCGGCAAAAGCAGTCGGTCCAGCTGCCAATTAATCGAATTCAGCACCTGCGAGACGGTATTCCAGCTGATCATGTCCTGAAAATGCTTCCATTCGGAGAGGCTGAATGTCGGTCGCATCGGCGCGAAGACATAGGACGTGATCGTCGCCGCAGTCGGGCCGGCGACCGCTCCGATCGCCAGCCCCCAATAGCTGCCTGTTGCCACAGCTACACCTACCCCGAACAGCAATGTCGATCCCTTGGCGATGAGATCGAGCGCGAACTCGCGTTTGAAGTCGAACCGCTGCATGAAAAGAACCATGCGCGGACTGATCATGCTGCGCATGGCAGGCGCGATCGAGAGAACGGCGACAAGGGCGAAAAGCCGGGAATCGTCGTAGATCAGCGCCATCGGCCAGGAGATGATCATCATCAGCAGGCTGATGGCGAGCCCCCTGAGCAGGCTGAGGGTGAAGGCCGTGGCGAACATCTCGTTCGAAGGCGAAGGCTGGCGCATCAGGGCCTGCGTCAACGGTAGGTCCAGGATCGCCTCGACGATGACCAGCACCGAGGTCGCGATGGCGACCAGGCCGAAATCCGCAGGGCTCAAAAGCCTTGCCAGCACCAGAAGGCTGACGAAATCGAGCATCCGCGCCAGGAATTTTCCGCTGATGGTCCAGATGCTCGCCGTCGCCGTCCTCTGAGATACGCTTGACATGATCTGTTTATCTATTCCTCGTCGAGGGTTTGAGACGGTTTCGGTCGCAGCGGCAAGACAGGCAGCTCCGTTCCTTGCCCTCAGCCTGGCCGTCTTCTGAAGGCCTCGGCGGATCGGTCGCCATGGGTGGTCAGTTGCTGCTCGATCAGGCTTGACAGACGGTCGCGGAACACGGCGGAAGAGAATTTCAGCGAGTGCGCGCGGATGGCATGCGGATCGATATCGTCCTCCACCTCTTCGAACGCCGCCATCGTTTCCAACAGTGCTTCCGTGGTCTGCTGCGCGAAGCGAAACCCGACCTGCGGCGAGGAAACGGTTTCCCTGGCGCCGCCGGCGTCGAAAGCCAGGACCGGCCGTCCTGATGCCATGGCTTCCACCGGCAGGATGCCGAAATCCTCCGTCCCCGGAAACAACAGGGCGCGGCATCGCGACAGGTGGTCGCGCAGAACGTTGAAGGGCTGATGGCCGAGAAACTGAACGGTCGGTCCGGCGATCGACTTCAGATAGGCCAATTGATCGCCCTCGCCGATCACGACCAGCTTCCTGCCGGCCTCGGTGCAGGCGCGAACGGCGATATCCGGCCGCTTGTAGGTGGTCAGCTGTCCTGCATAGAGATAGAACTCGCCCTTCCCCTTCCCCACAGCAAAATCGTCGGTCGCAACCGGCGGATGGATGACGATGGATTCCCGGTCGTAGAAGCGGCGGATGCGGCTTGCGACATAATCGGAATTGGCAACGAACACATCGACCCGCGAGGAGGTCGTCACGTCCCAGGCGCGCAGCATGGGCGCGGTGATCGACATCATTGCGCGACCCACCCAGGGCAGGCCATGGCGGTAGACATGGAACTGATCCCAGATGTAGCGCATCGGCGAATGGCAGTAGCAGATATGGAGGGCGTCGGCGCGCGTGATGATGCCCTTGGCGGGTCCGGATTCGCTCGACAGCACGAGATCGTAATCCTGCAGATCGAACTGCTCGAGCGCGAAGGGCATCAGCGGCAGCATCTTGGTATAATGCCGCTGTGCGCCGGGGATCTTCTGCAGGAAGGATGTGCGGATGTTCCGCGTCTTCAGAAAATCGCTGATGCGATCCCGGTTGCAGACGAGGGTGAAAATGTCGGCCTGCGGAAACATGCGGCACAGCTCTTCGACGACCTTCTCGCCGCCACGCATCGAAACGAGCCAATAATGCACGATGGCGACACGAAGCTGCTTGGTATCGCTCACGCTTCCGGCCTCGGAGACACGTCTTTTCGCCATGACAGGCGCATCGCCGAGAAATGCCCTCGCGTCGGGAAGAGAGGTTGTTGCCTTAAGGGTCAACTCAATACTCCTTGTATCACCACACCGTCTGTCAGACCGGGAACCGCATTCTTCGAAATCAGGCTGTGGTATTCGGAAAGAAGCGCGTCGCGCCATTCCTCGTGTGTCGACGCAAGATCCGGCGACAGCCGGAAAGCCCGCTCGCTCATGGCGCGGACCTCGTGCCTCGGCATTTGGCTAAATCTCGTCAAAGTATCAGCAAAGGCGCTTTCGTCAGCCGTATCGCAGGCGATCGCCATGCCGGCTCTTTCCATTTCCTCGGCAAGAAAGGCGCTGCGCGACATGATGACCGGCAGCCCGCTCCTGGCCGCTTCGATAGCGACGAGGCCGAATGGCTCGGGATAGCGAGACGGCATCAACAATGCACGCGCCTTGCGGATGGTCGGGCCGATCTCCGCATGCGACTGCCAGCCGAGGGCCCTGACGTGATCTCCCGAAGCCGCAACCAGCGGCATCAGCGGCCCGTCCCCGATCACGCAGAGCCTGACGCCGGCTTTGCGCGTGGCGGCCACGGCGTCCTCTATGCCCTTCTCCTCGTCCAGCCGCCCGATGAAGACGAATTCGTCGTTGGCCTCCGCCTCGATGCGCTTGATGGAGAGCGGAGCGACGGGATTGCGGATCGTCGTCAGTCGCTCGGGCCGATATCCGGCGCCGACGAGGAAGCTTGCCATCTTCTCGTGCAGCAGGATGATGCGGCCGAAATCGGCCTGATCCTTCAGCCGCCGGAGGATATTGGAGCCGCGGGCAACCCGCCACAATTTGTGCGAATAACTTCTCTTGTCGCAGGCCGTCGCAATGCAGCCTCCGCCGAGCGGGCGTCGAAGGCAGACCTCCTGCGCCTGATAATCGAAAAAGGCGCCGTTGGGGCAGGCCGTGAAGAAATCATGCGCGTGCACCGCACATCGTCTGGCGACCGGCATCAACGCCCTGAAAATCGCCGGAGACAGGATCTGGTGCCAGCCATGCACATGGTAGACGGTGTTGGCGGTGTCGTTTGCGGCAATCCAGTTCGCGACCATACGGACGGCGGCGCCATTGTGAATGCCGGTCACGAAAGCCTTCGCACGCTCGGCACTGAGCAGATCGCGGCTGTTCAGCCCGACCATTACGACCCCGAGTGCAGCGAGCTCCGCATTGGCGGCGTCATCCCCGCAAATATAAGTCACAGGGATGTCGAGGCCCCGAAAAAGCTTGGCGGACAGCACCGCCAGCGCCGTCGCACCGCCTCTGGCCACCGAATAGTCGTCGATGATGACCACGCGATCGATCTTTCCGGGGCCGGGAAACCGGCCGACGCTTGCGGCGGATCGGAGGGCCTCGGGAAGCGACGGGCGCATCACTTCACCGAAACCGCGCCGTTGGCACAGGCCTCCAGCGCCTTGCGGTTGAGGATGCGAATCCTGCCCTGGCCCCCGTCGATGATCTTGCCTTCCCGCAGGCGCCGCAAGCATTGATTGACCTTCTCGCGGGACGCCGGCAGCGTCGCGGCCAGGTCATTTTGCGAGATGATCAGTTCGTCGCCGCTGTTTGCCGCATCTCTTCCATAAACAGCGGAAAGCCGCAGCAGCGTGCTGGCCAGCCTCGACTGCAGGCCCGACGCCGCATTCGCAATGATCCGGAGTTCAAGCTCCGAAATACGCGCCAGCGCCCTGGAGAAGACCTTTTCGCGAAAGCAGGGATCGCTGGCGTACATGTCGCGCAGCAGCCGGCCTTCGAAGAAATGCAGTTCGCAGGCGGAACCGGCGCGGTATTCGAGACTCAACGTCTGCCTGCGCAGAACCTCGAGCTCGCCGATGAGGCCGGATTTCGGAATGATCTCGACAATGAATTCCCTGCCGTCGGGCAGCATCGTGCTTGCGCTGACCACCCCCGAATGGACGCGCGCGAACGTATCGACGAGGACGCCGGCCCCGGCGATGATCTCGCCGCGCCGGAAACGCCGGACGCTCGACCGGCAGGAAAGGAATTCGTCGTCGATGACGATGCGGCTGTTCAGATGAATGCCGCCGTTAGCCGATATCGCCGCCTTGCCGATGCCGGCCCTGCGATCTGATGCCTGTGTCGCCCCATCCATGCGCATAACTCCACTCGATAACCATAG
Organism: Rhizobium sp. BT-226; assembly: GCF_025847085.2. NCBI lineage: Bacteria > Pseudomonadati > Pseudomonadota > Alphaproteobacteria > Hyphomicrobiales > Rhizobiaceae > Rhizobium > Rhizobium sp. BT-226. Next base: position 1,959,265 of record NZ_JAOYTI010000001.1, read on the forward strand.
GCAATGCTGCACTGCATCATTTATATTGTCTTAATATGAGAGTCAAATAACATCACGGAGGTATGACGTAAAGATAAAGTATATATTTAGCTTCAAAACAAAAATAGACACCATAAAAAGGAATCAAAATCTCAACGAAGCCAAAAAACCGCCACGCGACCGAAGATGGATGCCTATTAAAATGGCTTACTGAATAAAAAACGGCAACAATCGAAATGATGATATCAAAACTTATAAATAAGTTTCAGCAGATAATCAGCACGAATTAGATTAGATTGTCGTTTGAAATGAAAAGAAGGCCATCAAGGTGTAATCCGAATTCTCGAATGCCCGTTAGTAGCATAAAGAATTTGTTAAGGATTATGACCTTGGTAACAGACAACCAGAGTGCGGCGCAGCAAACTTTGAACGGTTCTTAATCGGAATGTTTTGGAGACCAGCGATGACATGGGAAGCACATAGTTTCGAGGCTTGGTCGCGTGTCGGACGGTCCGCAAAAGGCGACGATCTCCATTCGTCCCGGCCTCGTGCGGCAGGCAGATCGTCCAAGCGCGCGCTAGACCTTGTCATCGCAGTCACGGCCCTGATCCTGCTTTCCCCGCTTCTGTTGATCGTCGCAATGATCGTGAAGATGAGCGACCGCGGCCCGGTCTTCTATTCCCATACGCGCATCGGCGTCGGCGGAGCGCCGTTCGGATGCCTCAAGTTTCGCACGATGAAGACCAATGCGAGTGCTCAGCTTGCCGAATTGCTGCAAAACAATCCGGCTGCGCGAAGCGAATGGGAAGCGACTCGCAAGCTGAAGGACGATCCGAGAATCACGGCTGTCGGTGATATCCTCAGGCGGTCGAGCATCGACGAGCTCCCGCAGCTGATCAATATCGTGCGTGGCGACATGAGCCTTGTCGGCCCCCGGCCGGTCACGGCCGAGGAATTGCCGCGCTACGGCGAGCATATATGGGCCTACATGGCCGTCCGCCCCGGCCTGACCGGTCACTGGCAGACCAGCGGGCGCAATGATGTCAGCTACGAGTATCGGGTTTCCCTCGACGTTCACTATCTCAACAACTGGTCGCTCGGCCGGGACTTCATCATCATTGCCAAGACCATTCCCGCTCTGTTTTCGCAGCGTGGCTCGTATTGAGCATTCATGGGGAGAGCCGCCGATCATGCCTGGAATCGGAAGACACGCCACTCCCCCGTCCCTCCAAGCTGCCACTACCCGGTTACTCCGTGATCTCGCCATTTTGGATTAGGACGACATGACCTCAAGCACGATCTTCAGCGGTGTTTCTCCGATATCTCTGCCCGCCGCAGCCGCTAGCGGGAATTCGCCGCTCACCTTGCGGGATATGCTCTTCTTTCTCAGAATGCGCTGGCTGTGGATTGCGGCGACGATTTTCGCTTTCCTCGTAATGGCAGGGAGCTACGTGCTGACCGCCGAACCGACGTTCGTTGCCAACACGCAACTTGTGATCGTCCCCCAGGTCAGCGGCTCCGAAGCGCAGAGGGCTTTCGCGGAAGACGCGTTCATCGAGGGACAGTTGGAGATCGCCAAATCCAGCGATGTCGTCGGTGGAACGGTAACGGCACTGGGTCTCGATACCGATCCTGACTTTGTCGATCAGACGCCTTCGCTGCAGGATAGGGCAAAGAACTGGTTGATGGGGGTTTCTTCCGAACCGGATACGGCATCGCAGGAAGCGGCCGCCCCAGGACCGCGTGACACACAGCCGCGACAGCAGATCGAGGACGGGCGTATCCATGACCGGGCGGTCGCCACGCTGCTGAACATGATGGGAGTACGCCGGGTCGGGAGTTCGACGATCATCGAGATATCGGCTGCGGCGTCGACCCCGCAGCAGGCCGTCGATATTGCCGACACGCTGGCCAGGCAGTATATCCAGAAGAATATCGCGATGAAGGCCAATGCGTCCCGGCAATACAGCGAATGGCTGACCAGATTCGTAAGCGAGCAGCAGCGCGGACTGGCCGAAGCTGCCAGGGCCCTGGCCGGCTTCACGAGCAATCCGCGCGATCAGTTCAAGCTTGCGGAGCTGCAGAGCGCGACTGACGCCCGCCGCACCCTTTATGAAAATACCTTGAATCAGCTGACCGAAGCCAAGCAGCGCATCACCTACCCGGTGTCGGACGCTACGATCGTCTCTCGGGCCACCCTGCCTCTTTCGAAAGCCAGGCCACGCAGCACGCTCATCATCGCCTTTGCGGCGGCGGTTGGTCTTGGGGTCGGCTTCGCACTCGCCATGATACGGCACGCCGGCGATCGCCGGATCGTCCGGCCCCATCAGATCGCGGAAGCCGGTGGGCTACCCTTTGTCACTTTGCTGGCGACATCGAGGACCCGCAATGGTCACTCTGCGCGTTTCCTCGCCGCCGGTACCGGCAGCAGCAGCACCGCAGCCGCCTATCCTGTTATTCCAGGCATGGCGGAGCTGAGCGCGACGGTCGTTGGTCTTCGGCGCAAACGTCGGGTCGTCATTGGAATCGTCGCCGTCAATCCTGGCAGCGGGGCATCGACCATAGCATGCGAACTTGCGGTGCTCTCGTCGATATCAGGAGCGCAGACGCTGCTGATCGATGCGGCTGCGCAGAAATCGTCGCTCAGCAAATCGATTGCGCCCCATAGTTCCACAGGCCTCGTCGATGTTCTCGACAATGGCGAACTGATCCAGACGGCGGCATTGCCCCTCACCCCGACGCTGAAATTCCTACCCCTCGGCAAAGTCGAAACGGTGACGCCGGCCATTCGCCTCAGCTCCCGCCGCACGCAGTTGAGCTTCGCCGACCTGAAAAAGGAGTTCGACGCCATATTCGTCGACATTTCCGCATTCTCCGCTTCGCCGGATGCCAATGCGATCGCGCCGGAACTGGACGGTGTCCTCGTGGTCACGTCGCACGGGCACACCTCGATCGACGATACCATGCACGTCATCGAGACCCTGCGGAATGTCGGCGCCGAGATCCTCGGCGCGATCATCAACTATGCACCGAAAAGAATAGAGTCATGACTTCACTTTCGGCAGAAGCAACCAGGCAGGACAGCCCGACCGGACCAGCGCCTGTTCATTGCGGCGCTGAAGCCATGGAGGGCCCCGCGCGCCGCCCATTGCGAATGGCTGTGGGAATTGCTTCGGCAGGCCGCCCCTCGATACTGCGGGAGACCGTCGATTATCTCACCGCCCTGCCGGACCAGGCCGAGCGGCTGATCGTCTGCGTGCCCGTGATCGACGACGCCGCCGGCCTCGCCGACCGCCTCGATGTGGAAGTCATCGTCGGCAGCCGTGGCCTGACCTCCCAGCGCAACAGAATCATCCAGGCAGCCGCCGCCGATACGGATATTCTGATCTTCCTGGACGACGACTTCATTCCCGCAGCGACCTTCCTGTCGCGGATGGCGGCTGTCTTTGCGGCAAACCCCGACGTGGCGATCGCCACTGGCGAAGTCCTGGCCGACGGCATCCTCGATGGCGGCCTTAGCATGCCAAAGGCCCTGCAGGTTCTTGAAACTGCGGGCGAAAGAGCCGGGCAGGTGGCGGAGGTTTATAACGCCTACGGATGCAACATGGCGGTTCGCCTATCACCCGTTGTCGAGCACGCGCTGGCCTTCGATGAACAGCTGCCGCTCTACGGCTGGCTCGAAGACGTCGATTTCAGCCGGGCCATCGCCCGTTACGGCAGGTCCGTGCGTGTCGAAGGCGCTCGCGGCGTGCATCTCGGCGTCAGATCCGGGCGCCAGCCCGGCCGAAGACTCGGCTATTCGCAAGTTGCCAATCCTGTCTACCTGATCCGGAAGGGCACGATGTCGAAGGGCCGTGCTGTCGCACAGATCGGCCGCAACATCCTGGCGAATACGCGGGGCCTATTATTCAATGACCGCTTGATCGACCGATGGGGACGCTTGAACGGCAATTTGCTGGCGCTATCCGATCTTCTTGTCGGCCGCGTCTCTCCGTCCCGCATCCTGGAATTTGGCAATCCCGCGCCGCGCGAGATGCCTTCGCCGTCGATCGCAACGAAACGGAGATAGCAGACAATGCAGTGCACATCCTTGTCCGGTCGCCTCATCTCCATCGCCCTTGCCTTGCTGGTATTTTCCGGCGTGACCGGCTGGAGCGTCGCCCATGCGGAAAACTATACCCTCGTGCCGGAAGATCAGGTGAGACTGCGTGTCGTCGAATGGCGATCATCGGATTCCCGGTATGCCAGCTGGGAAGCCCTCGGCGGAACATATACAGTCGACGATGCGGGTAATCTGGCGATTCCGATCGCCGGTCAAGTGCAAGCGATCGGCAAGACGACGGAGCAGGTTTCCGATGCGATCGCCACTGCGCTGTCCGAAAAGGCCGAACTGCCGGGAAAGCCGTTCATCGCCGTGGAAATTGCCCAGCATGCGCCGATCTTCGTAACCGGGACCGTGCAGACCCCCGGGCGCTATGCTTTTGAAGCCGATATGACGGTCATGAAAGCCGTCAGCATCGCCGGCGGCTTCCTTCGAGAGCGCGAGGAGAATACCGTCTTCGAGCGCGACCGGATCCAGGCTGCCGGCGCCTACCGAACAGCCATTCTCAACCGGCGCGATCTTCTGATGCGCCAGGCGCGGTTGCGCGCCGAGATCGCCGGCGAACAGAGTTTCGATATCCCCGCCGAACTCGCCGGAACACCCGATGTGGACAAGCTGAAGGCGCAGGAATTAAACCTGATGCGGTTGCGACGCGTCGATATCGAAAGCCAGATCGAAGCGGCGAGCGACCTCGCCCGTCTCTACGGCCAGCAGGTCCAATCACTCGAGGCCAAGATCAATTCGCAAAAGCGGCAGATCGACCTTGCGCAGAAGGAACTGGATAATGTCAACAGCCTGGTGAGCAAGGGCCTGGTCAGCAATAGCCGGCAGGTCACGGTCGACCGCGGCGTTGCGGATGCACAAGGCACCCTAATCGATCTCGAGGTCGCCCTGACCACGGCTCGCCAGGGGCTCAGCGAAGCCGATCGCTCGAAGATCAATATCGTCAACCGGCAGAACAGCGAAAACCAGGAGCTACTCAACCAGGTCAATCTCGCGATCGGCAGGGCGGCGATCGACATTCAGGTGGCCCAGCTCCTGGGCGAACAGGCTGGCTACAGCGCTCAACTCGCCCAGATGAATACGGACATGCCGGGTCTTGGCAGAGCGCAAAAGAACTACAGGATCGTGCGTCGCAACGACGATGGCACTTATCGCAACATCGAGGCGGACGAGACGACCGCCTTGCGGCCGCATGATGTCGTAGAGATCGGCATCAACACGGACCTCCAGACGACGTCGCCTCCGCTGCAGCAGTCCGCGCCACTGCAGCAAAGCTCGGCAGTTCCGCTGTCGGATGTAGCAGGCGACAATCAGACGGCTCCCGGCTGGATATCCCAGACGGGATCGAATTAGGGGGCGGTCGTGACCATTAACGAAAGCTGGCGGCTTTCGCCTCGGGCATTGCGCCGGAAGGCGCTTTCGGCAAACCCGATGCCTCCGCCGCTCTCCGTCAGGATCGGGATCTGAAGCATGTCGATAGAACCGATCGGCTTCATCGTTCTGCTGCTTGGCCTGCTTAGCATGGTCAACGGGGCGCGTTTTGCGATCACGACACTTTGCCTGTCGACGCTGCTCGGAGCGGCAGCGGCTCTCCAATTGCCCGCGCTCGGCGGCAGCAGCATCCAGCCAAGCCATCTTCTCGTGCTTTTTCTCGTGGTAGCCGCCCTGCTGCGCCCGGCTCAAACACAGGCGACGCTCGCCAGCATCGCCTATCCGGGTCCCGGTTTCTGGTTTGCCGCCTACATCCTGTTTTCCGTGGCATCATCTTTCTTTTTGCCGCGCATCTTTGCAGGCGCGACCCTCGTCTACTCCTCTGCGCGAGACACCACGGGCATGATGTCGACGGTGGCGGCTCCCCTATCGCCGGGTTCGTCCAATCTCAGCCAGTCTGTCTATCTGCTCGGCGACCTCGCCTGTTTTGCCGTCGTCTCGGGGCTTGCCAGGCTCGGCTATGCCCGTTTCATCGCACTGCAGTTAATCGTCGCCTCGATCGCATGTTTTGCCCTGGCGTTGATTGACATCGGAACATTCCTAACCGACCAGTCCTACCTGCTCGATGTCATCAGAAACGCGAACTATACGATGCATACGGCCGAGACGATCAGCGGCTTCAAACGCATCGTCGGGCCGTTCCCCGAAGCAAGCACTTATGGCGCGGTTGCATTAGCCTATTTTTCCTTCACGCTTCTGCTCTGGTTGGAGCGCGTCCAAAGCCGTATGGCAGGACTTGCAACGCTTTTCATCGGCCCGACGATCGTTCTCTGCACATCGACAACCGCCTATATCGCCGGCATTTTCGTTGTCTGCATGTTCGTTCTGTTTTGCCTGAAACGACTGATCAGCGGCCCCGCCACGACCCCGCATGTGACTTTCCTGGTGATCACGCTGTTTTTGATTCCCTGCGCCATCGTCGCACTCAGCCTTGTCCCCGATGCGTGGAATTCCCTCGCCGGTCTGATGAGCACCACCTTGTCGGACAAGCTCCAATCGCAATCCGGTGAAGAGCGCACCGCCTGGAATACACTGGCATTGATCGCATTCGTCGATACCGCCACCTTCGGCGCCGGGCTCGGCACGGTTCGGGCCTCGAGTTTTATCGCTGCGTTGCTCTCCAATGTCGGATTGACCGGCACTCTTCTCTTCGCCACGTTCCTGTACAGCCTTGCGAGGGCCTCCGGCCGGCACATGTCAGGCGATCGGGAAACGCACGCGATCGGAACCGCTGCGGTTATGGCATCCATCGCGCAGGTCGCCTCGGCGGCGATATCGGGGAGCGGCACAGATCTCGGCTTGCTGTTCAGCACCACGGCAGGTCTGGCGGCCGGCTGCCTGGCTACCAATACCTCCCCCCGGCGCGCGACCCGATCGCTTGCTAATCGAACCCCGCTGGAGACATCGACATCTCTGATGAGAGCGCCGATGTTTTCAACACGATGACGCCCGCCTTGGAACTCCGCCCCGGCGCGGGATGGCAATCTCGTCGAGCCATCGGCGTGCGCGCATTGGGCCGAAGCCGGCCGACCGCACCGCATCTTTCAAGGATCGCCTGTAAAAGCAGTCCATCGGATAAACTCCGTCCTGCGAGGCCAGCCGCAGAAGACTATGCTGCGGGTTTTATGTCGACATCAGCCTTGCGGGCGCTCCCTGGTGGTCGCGACGCTATCTGCAACGGAATTGTTTTCGCGCAGCCTGGCACTGCGCCGCAAAAGCCCCGACAGGAACACGCCTGCCAGATAGCCGATTTCCATGAGCACGAGGATGGCGATACCGGAGAGCACGGCCGCGATCACGGAAGACCCGCCGGCGAAAGCCACGCCGCCGAAGCCGATTGCCACCAGGATTGCAAAAATTGCGAAAGCCCAGGCGCGGATGGAAGCCCCGGCAGCGATCGAAATCACGGCTGCCCCGAGTGTGGTGATCAACATGACAATCCCTCTTCCGTCGGCATTCCGACAAGGGTCCCGGCACCAATCGCCGTACCGCGAAACAACATGTCGAAACATAGCCTTTTGACAGGCAAGGCACTCTTCATGGTCAAGATCTCAACAATGAAACATACAAAAGCCACCAGCAGCCAGACACCGATTCAACACCACCGAACTGGGTGCTGGCTATATATACCGAACAGGGCCTTCATATGACAGACCCGTCGGCTCAATTCACAACTGTTCCCTCGCCTCGCAAAGACAACACCGATTCATTTGTATTGCGCACACTCGGAAAGGTGATGACATGAACAACCAGTGCATCGTCTACGTCACGGATGTCGAGTATTCATTTCCGACCATTCTCTCGGCGCTTCAGGCTCGCAAATTCGCAAGCCATGCGACCGACGTCTGCGTTCTGATGTCGGAACATCTCGACAATTTCGAAGAGCTGAAAGCCCTGCTTGCAAGGAGTGGGGTCATATTGACCGATGCGACCGAAGCGCTGCAGGACTCGCTCGGCAAGCTCGACAGTTCGCATTTCCAAGGACGCATCAGCGTCAGCACGATGGCCAAGCTGGTCCTTTGCGAGATCCTGCCTTCCAACTATACCCAGATCATCTACCTCGATGGGGATACCCAGATCGTCAGCGATCTCGGTGCGTTCGAAAGTGCCGCTGTGCCCGAGGGCAGGTTTTTCGCGGCCCGCGACTACACGGCGATCCATGACTTCCTCGACACCGGAAAGGACAGCCACTATTTCAACGCAGGCGTCCTGAAATTCCATCGAAATGGCTGGATCGGGCAGGAGGCGCTCGAGCTCTTTGCTAGAAATCCCGAGGCCTGCGAGGGCAAACATGATCAGGGCGCACTGAATTATGTCTGTGGTTCATCGCTCATCCTGGTATCGAACCGCTGGAACTTTCCCAAACAATTCCTTCATCTGGTAAACATCTCCTCCTTGTCGATCGTCCATTATATGGCGCATCCGAAGCCATGGCATGGAACCTTCTTTCCGTGGACCGATAAGGAAAGCCAAGTATACGTCGACCTGCGCAAAGCACATCCGATTTATAACTCGCTGTATCGCGGAATAAGCCTCGATCGGAAGATGCTGTATAAATACCGGTCGATACGGGCGCGCATCGAACACGCAATCGAGAAAGAAGGACCCAATCCTAGGGTCCAGAGCTTGCTGGTTGGCGACTACGCCGTATGATGATGTATTGTTGGTCCGACTTGAATGTCCGCGTGACTGAACTCAGCGTCGCCGGTCGAGCCGTGGATTTGCAGACGGAAGCGCAAAGTATTCATCCATTCATTCCAGGAATGAATAATCTTCGGGACAGAGTATGAGTTATAGGGCTTCCGCCGCCAGTATCTCGCATTACGTGAAAGCCCGCCTGCGCCGGTCGCTCAAGGCTCGGCAGGTTCGCTATGACCTGCTGCGCAACGGGCTCAAGCAGGCGCGCCACGTCGTCATCTGCGTCATCCGTGACGAGGGCCACCGGTTGGCCTTCTTCCTTCAGTATTATCGCGATCTCGGCTTCGAGCACTTCATCTGTATCGACAACGGCTCGACCGACGGCACGGCCGAGTTGCTGTCCAGCTTCGACGATGTCTCCCTTCTTTCGGCTCATGGTTCCTACAAGGCGGCGAGGTTCGGAAACGACTGGATCAACGAAGTCATCAATCGGCACTGCCGGGAGAAGTGGGTCCTCTATGTCGATGCGGATGAGTTTCTGGTCTATCCGCACTGCGATACCCGGCCGATCGATCAATTGACCGCCTACATCGATTCCATGGGCGGTCATTCCCTCCGCTCCGTCATGATCGACATGTACAGCCCGCATCCGGTTCTCGAAAACATATGCGAACCCGGCCGCAACCCGCTCGAAGTCTGCAATCTTTTCGACCGGTCCGGCTATGTCGCGCATTTCGACAAACGCAACAGGACGACATGGATCAAGGGCGGCGTTCGCGGGCGCGTCTATTTCCGCGACCGGCTCTGGGATGGCCCCGCGCTCAACAAGATACCGCTGGTCTATGTGGCGGGAGAGCGCCTGTTTCTTAAATCATCGCACCAGGTCTGGCCGCTCTCTCTGAATTTGGGCGACATGCGCGGAGCGCTCGGCGTATCCGGCGCCCTTCTGCATTTCAAGTTCCTATCGACCTTCGTGCATAAGGTTGCCGATGCGGCACACCGGTCGCAACATACGGAGGAATATACCGTATACTCCTCGGGCAGAGACATGGACGACTTCGTCTATGACGATACGGGCACCTACAGAAGCTGGAAGGACCTGTCCGATCATGGGCTCATACAGGGTGAAGGCTGGAAATACTGGAGGAATGCTTCCGAGAGCGAAGTCTAAGTATGTTGCGCCAAATGCGCAGCGATTTTGGGACGACGTGCGTCAAGCCAAGCGCTAACACGCCAACCTGATCTTTCAGCCTGCTTCGTCTGACTATCAACTTCCACTGTCATCAAACACAAAACCCGCCGGCGGCGGGTTCTGTTGAGGCTTGCTGCCGTTCTGTTTTTTATCGCGGCGAAGCCTCAGGCGAGACCCGTCCCCTCGGCATAAGCCTCCAGCGCCTTCCGATTGAGAATGCGGATTTTGCCCTGTGTCCCGTCGACCACCTTGTTCTCGCGCAAACGCCGCAGGCACTGGTTGACCTTTTCACGCGACGCCGGAAGCGTCGCGGCCAGCTCATGCTGCGAGATGATCAGCTCGTCGCCGCTATTCTGCGCGTCCATTCTATACAGGGCAGAAAGACGCAGCAGCGTCCGGGCCAGTCTCTGCCTTAGGCTCGATCCGGCATTGGAAATGATCCGCAGTTCGAGTTCGGAAACACGAGCAAGCGCCTTCGACAGGATCTTCACCTGAAATTGCGGATCGTTCGCACATAAGTCCCGCAGCAACCGACCGTCGAAGTAATGCAATTCGCAGTCCGACGAGGCCCGATATTCCAGGCTGAGGGACTGCTTGCGCAGCACCTCCAATTCGCCGATCAAGCCGCCTTTCGGAACGATTTCCACGATGAACTCTCGTCCATCGGCAAGCGGGGTGCTTGCGCTCACCATTCCGCGCTGTACGCGGGCGAACATGTCGAGGACGACGCCGGCGCCGGCAATAACCTCACCGCGGCGAAACTTTCGAACACTCGAGCGGAAAAACGGGAACTCGTGATCCAAAGTCGCCCGGCCGTCGTAAACAATACCTACAGTCCCGCAAGTAACCGCTTCGCTTATTCGCTCGGCGTTTCCTTTAGTCCTATTGTCTCTGGTTCTAATCGCCCCGTCCATACGCGTAACTCCACGCAGACTAATTGATATATTGTCTTGAGCGACATTCGTAATAGGTTAAATTAGAAAGTCAAACAATAATAAAATAAAACTTTCGTGTTGAAACTATACGTAATTATGAAGATCCCTCACGTTTATATATCATAAAATTCATATTGAATTCTATCGCAAACAACGCTTTGAGGCTGCTTGACGATTTTTATACAATTTATGACAAATGCCTATCTGTAGAATACCCCCGACAAGCACAATAATAACATTACGTTTTAAAATAAAACAAATTAACATTTCTGACATATAGTCAAAAACAAAAGTAATATTTTAAATATTCTTAAGAATTTCTTAAGGTCATAAAGAATTAATTCATAATTATGACCTCGGTCACAGACATCCAACTTGCATTAAAACAAGCTTTGGCTGTGATTTCTAGAATTCGTCTAACGGAGACACGGGTGGCGGGGAAAAATCAGGGCATGAACCAAACCAAACCTTGGCGGGATTTCGCCATGACCTATCAGGGAAGGCGTCCATTCAATTCGTCACAACCCCGTCTGATCAGCAGATTTCTGAAGCGCGCATTGGACATCATCATTGCGGCAAGTTTCTTATTCCTTCTGTCGCCGCTCCTCCTGTCGGCGGCAGTCATCGTCACGCTAAGTGATTGGGGCCCTGTTTTCAATTCCCATCGCAGGATCGGTTACAAGGGAAAAGAGTTTGGTTGCCTCAAGTTTCGGACGACGGGATCCGACGCAACGACCGACGCGCACGTCACCGTCGTCGGCAATATTTTGAGGCGATCGAGCCTCGACAAGCTTCCGCAATTGATCAACGTGTTGCTGGGTCAAATGAGTCTCGTCGGCCCTCGCGCCATTACCAAAGAAGAGCTGCCGCGTTACGGTGAACATGCCTATGCCTACATGGCCGTCCGTCCCGGCCTGACGGGCCATTGGCAAACCAGCGGGCACAACGACGTGAGCTATCGGAATGGAATTTCCCTCGACGTCGAATATTTGTCCAAATGGACGCTCACGCTGGATTTCGTGATCATGGCAAAAACGCTCTCGGCGCTGCTTTCCAGGCACGCGTTGCTGCCCAAAGTCGACTCCTAAAGCATGTCGCGCAAAACTGGGTAGCGGTTTTGAGATAAAGACATGCGCAAAATCAAAGGCTAAGACGCGGCAAGCGAATCCAAAATATCGCGCGCTTTAGACACCCTGACACAGCGCAGCCGAGCATCCTGCCGCCTCGGCCATGTCACTACCCATGAGGACGCTTGCCCGTGACATGGGAGCGCTCAGTAATGGAGTTCTTTTTCCGGCGCTTTTGAATATGCCACAAGGAGAAGGCGAATAGACCCGCCAGATAGCATATCTCCATCAATACAAGCACTTCGATGCAAGAAACGACCGCCTCCGTCAAGGAGGAACCCTTCAGCAGGATCACGCCGCCCAAGGCCGTGACCACCAGAAATGCGAAAATTGCAAAGGCCGAGGCGCGAATGGTCGCTCCGGCGGCGATAGAGACGGCAACCACGACGAGCGTGCTCTTCAGCATTATTCTGATCCTCTCTTCACACCTCCTTCAAGCCACCGTCAGCCCTCGATGACATGACAAAACCCAAAGTCGAAACGAAGTCCGATCAAAGTATTTTACCTATTGCGGTTAAAATATTGCTAATGCCAGCCCAGCAAGTCGACGGAACAATGCCGGAGAATATTCGACTATTCATCCAGCGGGGCCGTTCTACCGATTAAACCCAAGAAATCCTTGGATATTGCGACCAAGAAAGATCTAGGTGTCGGAGGCTTATACAGGAGCGAGCAATGCAGCTACGGCGTTCTCTCGCAGAACTGAACGTTTATTTGTTGTTCCTGAAAAGATGATTTTGGCCATAGGCTTACGCTCGAGCGCATGTGCGCCGGCAACGATCGGGCTTACGCTCGTCCGGCAAGCGTGACATCGACCGCATCAGGGTTGCTCACGGGCCTTCGGAAAATTCAGCCCCTGCGATGGACCCGGATATCTATCTGAGATCGGTCAGCCGACAACGAAACAGGGCCCGCCGCTACGGCGAACCCTGCTGATGTCCTTGCCGGTTGAGCACCTGCGATGGAATTGCCAGCCCGAGGCCGATATCGACAAACCTATTTCGAAACCGCGCCGGCTAGTTGCCGTTTTGCGCCGAGTTGGAGACCGAGGTTTTCCAGCCAGGTGACTTGTTTCCTCAATTTCAACGCCGGCTTTTCGATGAATCTCCACGAGAAGGCGGCAAAGCAAGCGGCAACAATGCTGCAGACGATGCCGTTCAACCACCAATTATGCGCCCAGGGGCCGAGCGCTACGAACGCCTGTTGGATCGGATAGCCATAGAGGAAGACGCCGTAGGAGTAGTCGGCCCCACGCAGGACGCCGAGCTTGCGGGGCGAGGTGAGACCAAGGAAGACCGTGACATACCCCATGGCCGGAATGGCAATGAAGTCCCCAAAGGAGGTGAACCAGTATGCCCACAATATCACGGCCACAGAGGCGAGGAAAATTCGGATATCCCACAGAACCTTGTCCTTGTAGAGATAGAAGGTCACCCCCACAAGAAAAGCACAAATGAGCAGATTGCCCGACGCGGTCGTCGGCATAGTTGCCCAATTGCTTTCATGTTTCCAATATCTTGCGATACCGAAGGCTATGATCAAAGCCGGCGTGGCGATAAGGGCAATCACCCGCCGCCTGACCACGCCGAGCAGGAAGAGAACGGCGATCACAGCATAGCACTCAAGCTCGAAGGGCACCGTCCAGAGCTGCCCGTTCACCATTGCGGCGTCAGGATTATCCAGGAATACCCCGGGGAGATTGAAGTGAATGTGCCCTGTGACATTCATCAGATAGGTAAAGAACTGAGGATCGGTGAAATAGTCACGCAGGTCATACTCAGTGTAGATCGCTCCGAGTATAAAGGCAGCCAACAATACCTCTACCGCGAGAGCGGGGTAGATCCGGATAAATCGATTACCGAGAAAGGAGATCAATGTCTTCGATCGTTCAAGACTGCCAGCCACCAGGAACCCGCTCAGGACAAAGAACATGGGCAGCACTGATTTGATAAAAGGACGGAATAGCGATTCCCAGAGAAACAGGTCGTCGCCATAGGTGACGCGGGCCGTATGTATCCAAAGCACTGAAAAGGCTAACAGTAATCGCATATAGTCGAATCCTGTCGGTCGCCCGTTCGCTAGATTAAGCTTTTCGCCGAGAACCATCTGTGCCCCTTTCAGAAGTATTGACTCGATTTGGAATGGCAAGCCGTTGCCGCAGAGCGGCGGCGGCATCATTGCCGGGTCGGGGCCGCGTGTCAGTGACCACAGGTACATCAGGTAAAAATTGAACGAGAGAGCAGCCCTCTCCCGAAGACGCGTCTCTGACCATCAACCCATGGCCCTGTGCTTCCCGAGGGCCATGCGACGGTCGGAGTTGAAATCCAGGTGATCGGGCGGCGGATTGGATGAGGAGACTATGAAATTTCTGGCTACCCTGTTCTGTGTTGTTCTCGCCCTTATCGGATTGGGGCTGATCGGAGGCGGTGCCTGGCTGCTCAGCCTCGGCGGATCGCCCTATTACGCGATCGTCGGGCTTGCCTATCTGGTTGCGGCGCTTCTGCTGTGGCGCCGGAAGACGTTAGGCGGGCTCATCGTTCTGCTTGTCGCCGTTTTTACCCTTCCCTGGGCGCTATGGGAGTCGGGTCTCAATTTCTGGGCGCTGTTTGCCCGCTTGATGTCCCCCATCGCGCTGGCGGGCTTTGCCCTTCTCTTTGCACCATCGCTTTCCCCGGCCGCCAACCGGAAGCTCTTTTATGGCGGCGCCTTGGTGACCGCTCTCATCTTTGTCGCGGGCTTCGGTCTCAGCTTCGTGCCGCATGGGATCATCCACCCCTCCGCCGACATCACCGCCTATCAAGCCGCCAAGGGCGACAACTCTCCCTCCGACTGGACATCCTATGGCCGCACCACGGCAGGAGATCGTTATTCCCCATTCGATCAGATCAACCGCGGCAATGTTTCCAAGCTCGATCTCGCCTGGACATATCGCACCGGAAAGAGTGATGGCGCCGATCAGAACACGCCTCTGCAGATCGGCGATACGATCTACACCTGCACGCCGACAGATGTGATCGCAGCGCTCGATGCAGATACCGGCAAACCCCGCTGGACTTTCGATCCGAAGGCGACGGCGCCTTATTGGCAACGCTGCCGCGGCCTCGGTTACTACAAGGTGCCGACGGAAGCCCAGTCCGCCGATGGTCTCTGCAATGAGCGCCTGGTGCAGACGACGATCGACGCCCGTCTCCTGGAGATCGACAGCAAGACCGGCGCGCCCTGCAAGGACTTCGGGGACAATGGCACCGTGCAGCTTTCCCAGGGCATGGGCGAAGTCAAGACGGGCTATTATTTCCAGACATCGGCGCCGCTGATTGCCCGCAACCTGATCGTCGTCGGAGGCTGGGTGACGGACAATCAGGAGGTCGGCGAACCCTCTGGCGTTATTCGTGCGTTCAACGTCGTCACCGGCGAGCTCGAATGGGCATGGGATCTCGGCAATCCGGAGATCACCAAACTCCCGCCGGAAGGCCAGACTTATACGCGGGCCACGCCCAACATGTGGACGACGGCCGCATTCGACGACAAGCTTGGCCTGATCTATGCACCGCTCGGCAATACCACGCCGGATTATTACGGCGTCAATCGCCCTGCTTTCGCCGATCAATACAATGCGACATTGGTAGCACTCGATGTGACGACCGGTCGGGAGAAATGGAAATTCCAGACCGTGCATCACGATATCTGGGACTATGATCTGCCGGCCCAACCGGTCCTGATCGACCTGCCTGACGGCAATGGCGCCACCGTGCCTGCTCTGCTGCAGACCACCAAACGCGGGCAGCTTTTCCTGCTCAACCGTCAGACCGGCGCACCGCTTGCCGAGGTTCAGGAGAAGCCGGTGCCGCAGCATGGCGGCGCGCCGGAAGAGAAACTCTCCCCCACGCAGCCCTATTCCGTCGGCATGCCGACAATCGGTGCGGACCGCGTGACGGAGCAGACGGCCTGGGGCCTGACGATGTTCGATCAGCTGGCCTGCCGCATCGCCTTTCGCAAGATGCGCTATGACGGCGATTTCACCCCGATCGGCACGCAATATGCGATCCAGCAGCCGGGAAATCTGGGTGGTCTCAATTGGGGAAGCGTATCGGTCGATCTGCCCAACAACAGGGTCTTCATGAATGACATCCGCGTCCCCAGCCTCTTCGCACTCATCCCGCGCGAGGAGTATGTCGACTTTGCCCTCACTACGACCGCGCACGGCCCCTCCGCCCCACAGCGCGGCACGCCTTACGCCATGGCCACCGAGATGTGGACATCGAGGCTCCGCGTTCCCTGCACGCAACCGCCCTTCGGCACCGTCACTGCAGTGGATCTGAAGACGCGCAAGATCGCATGGCAGGTTCCGGCCGGCACGGCCGAAGAGCTCGGGCCATTCAAGATCAAAACCAAGCTGCCTATGCCGATGGGCCTGCCGAGCTACGCCGGCACGGCTGCAACCGCCGGCGGCGTCGTCTTCTTCGCCGGCTTCCAGGATTATTATATTCGTGCCTATGACGCCGAGAACGGTGCCGAGCTCTGGAGATATCCCCTGCCGGTCGGCTCGAGCGCGACACCGATGACCTACGTCTCACCGAAAACAGGCAAGCAATATGTCTTGATATCGGTTGGCGGCGCACCCTATTCGAAGGATATCGGCGACTACGTCCTTGCCTTCTCGCTGAAAGACGGAACTTAGCCGCGGATATCGCATAAGCTTCACCGACCATCTTCAAGCCCACGGCCACGGACCGCTTCTCAGCGGAGGCATCGGATTTGGCGGCGCTGCCGGTCACACTGTGTTATTTTGATCCGACGAGGAATTGGGACTTACGAGCGTGACGCGAAAACTGGCGGCGATCCTGGTCGCAGATGTGGTCGGCTACAGCCGCCTCGCCGGTGCGGACGAGGATCGCATCCTGGCGCGGCTGAGAACGCTCCGCAGCGACCTGGTCGATCCGACCATCGCCGTGCACAATGGCCGTGTGGTCAAGCGTACCGGTGACGGAAGCCTCATCGAGTTTCGCAGCGTCGTGGACGCCGTGCGCTGTGCGATCGAAGTGCAGACTGCCATGGTCGAGCGCAATATCGGCGTGCCGCCCGAGCATCGCATCGAGTTCCGGGTCGGGATCCATCTGGGAGATGTGGTCGAGGAGAACGACGGCGATTTGATGGGCGACGGCGTCAATATCGCCGCGCGGTTGGAGGGAATTGCCAAGCCCGGCGCCATTTGTCTTTCCGAAGATGCCTACCGCCAGGTGAGAGCGAGACTGGATCTTGCCGTGACCGATCTC
Source organism: Rhizobium sp. BT-226 (assembly GCF_025847085.2). Lineage (NCBI taxonomy): Bacteria > Pseudomonadati > Pseudomonadota > Alphaproteobacteria > Hyphomicrobiales > Rhizobiaceae > Rhizobium > Rhizobium sp. BT-226. The sequence goes on from NZ_JAOYTI010000001.1 coordinate 1,976,505, forward strand.
GGCAAGATCCAGCTCAAGAATATCGCTGAACCGATGCAGGTCTATTCGCTTCAGGTCGGAACTCCGCCGCCGAACCCGGCACGACAGGCGCGGCCCGCAATCAAAATGCCGTCAGTTCCGGCCATTCCCGACAAGCCGTCCATCGCCGTACTGGCGTTCAACAACATGAGCGGCGATGCCGAACAGGAGTATTTCTCCGACGGTATCAGCGAGGACATCATCACCGATCTCTCGAAGCTGTCCGAATTGCACGTGATCGCCCGCAACTCATCCTTCGTCTACAAGAATGTCACAGCCTCCGTACCTGAAATGGCCAAGGCGCTCGGCGTCCGCTATGTCCTAGAAGGCAGCGTGCGCAAGGCTGGCAACCGCGTGCGTGTCACCGCCCAATTGATCGACGCGAGCAATGGCGGGCATATCTGGGCCAGCCGGTTTGATCGCGACCTCACCGACATTTTCGCGGTTCAGGATGAGCTCACGCAGGAGATCGTGGCCGCGCTCAGGCTGAACCTCACGCATGGCGACCAGGATCGATTAGCCCAAGGGCGCGCACTCAATGTCGACGCTTACGAGTTGCTATTGCGTGGCCGCGAGCAGGCGTCGGCCCATACCCGAGCCGGAAATATGGCCGCCCGCAGCCTGGCGACCGACGCCCTCGCCATCGATCCGCAATATGCGGCCGCCCAGGCACTCATTTCCTTCACCCATGTGCTCGACTACGTCAACGCCTGGAGCACCGATCCGGAAGGCTCGCTGCGAATCGGCATGGATCTCGCGCAGCAGGCCGTGGAAATGGCCGAGGAACAGCCCAACGGCCGCTTCGCACTGGGCATGGCTTGCATGTGGAACCGGGAACTGGACCGGGCGCGGGCAGAAGTGCAGCAGGGCCTCGCACTTTCCCCCAACTCCGCAGATCTCCTGATACTGCTGGCCCATATCCAGATATTCTCCGGCGATCCCGCCGGCGCCCTGGAAACACTCGATGCATCGATGCGGCTCGACCCGCACCATCCTGAAATTCTCTTCCAATTTCGCGCCGATGCGCACTTTTCTCTTGGCGAGTACGAACAAGCGATTGTCGCGATCGAGCAGCGGCTCCAACAAAACTCCCAGTCGGAGACCGCCTACGCCCTGCTTGCCTCATGTTATGGGCACCTCGGCCGGCCGGAGGAGAGCCGGCAGGCCTGGAAGAAGGCACTTCGGATCAATCCTGATTTTTCTGTCGAGCGCCGCCGGCGGGTTCTTCCATTCCGAAACCCCGAGGACTTTAACCGCCGTGTGGAAGGGCTACGTAAGGCAGGACTTACAACGGCGGATCTTGGCCCTTGCTGAGGGAACCTGCCGTCGAGCCGATACGGCAAACAGCTCATTTTATGGGCGGACGCGCGAGAAGCCTCTCAGATCACGCCTTCTCCACGGGGGAATGTGGCCGGCGAACATGATGCGACCTTGGGCAACTGTAATGGCAACGGCACGGCACCTGCTGTAAGATATCGGTTAGCGGATCGGACACCGGGAAAGAGCTGGTATGGAGCGCCGTCTTGCAGCAGTCCTGATTGCGGATGTGGTCGGTTACAGCCGCATGAGCGAGATCGACGAAGAGGGAACGCGTATCCGCTTCCACACCGACCTCCACGAGCTCTTCGAACCGAAAATCGCCACGCATCACGGCCGCCTGATCAAGACTATGGGCGACGGGATTCTGGTTGAGTTCCATAGCGTGGTGGATGCTTTGCGCTGCGCCGTCAAAATCCAGCAACAAAAGGCGGAACGCAATGCGGCCCTGCGGCCCGAGCAGCGGATGCTTTTCCGCATCGGCGTCAATCTCGGCGATGTCATCGTCGAAGGGGAGGACATTCACGGAGACGGCGTCAACATAGCCGCGCGGCTGGAGAGCCTTGCCCCACCCGGTGGAATTTGCATATCCGGCACCGCATTCGATCACACCGTACACAAGGCTGAGGTCGGCTTCTCGGCTCTCGGTGAGCAGCAACTGAAGAACATAGCCGATCCGGTTCGCGTCTATCGTGTTCTGTTAGATCCCTCTGAGGCAGGCAAGGTCGTCGCCTCTCGTCGGCCGCGCCGCCGGTCGATCATTCTGGCCACGCTTGCAGCGCTGTTGATCGCGACCACTGCGATTGTCGTCACATGGCCATGGCCATGGTCGTTTGTGCCGCAACGTCCATCTGTCGCGGTGATTCCTTTTGCCAATTTGAGCAGCGACGCCGGCCAGGATTATTTCACCGATGGCATTACAGACAGCCTGATTGCCGATCTGACCATGCTTTCGGACCTTGACGTCATCGGCCATAATTCGGTGTTTGCCTACAAAGGCAAGCCTCTCGTTTTGGCCGACATCGGACGCGATCTCGGCGTGCGTTTTGTCGTTGAGGGCAGCGTACAACGGATCGGCGATCAAATCCGCGTCAATGCGCAACTGAGCGATGCCGCAACCGGCGACCACCTGTGGGCAAACCGATTTAACCGCGCCGCGGCGGATGTCATGGCTGTGCAGGATGAGCTCAGTCGGCAGATCGCCGAAGCGCTCGGCCTGAAACTCACTCAATCTGAGACGGAACGGATTACCCGTCCGCCGACCGCCAATCTCGAGGCATACGACTACTACCTTCGTGCCGAGCAGGCGACGCGTACCGGCCGCCGTTCCCGGCTGCTCGAGGCACTGGCGCTCTTTGACAAGGCGGAGGCGCTCGACCCCGGTTTTGCAGAGGCCTTCGCCGCCGATGCGCACGCGACCGCCTATGTCTGGCGAAGCGCTTACGACGACGTTCTCCAGAGCGCGCTGGCGCGAAAAAGGGCCTACGAGAAGGCTAGTCGCGCGCTGGCGCTCGACCCGGCTCTTTCATCGCCATACGCCGTTCTTGCCGTCATGCAAGTCGTGGACCGCCGCTACGAGCAGGCGGTTGCCTCGGCGCAGCAGGCGGTGTCGCTTGGGTCTGCCGATGCCGAAGCTCATATGGCATTGGCATACGTTCAACTGTTCTCCGGCAATCATGCCGAGGCCGGCGCGGCCGTCGAGGCGGCGATCAGGCACGATCCGAACCTCTCAGCCATCAATCGATACACGGCTGGCCTGGTGTTTTATTTGCAGCGCGACTACACGAAGGCCATCGACAACTTCGAACGCGCGCGCGATGGTTCTCCGGGAAATGGCGATTTCGTTACCCCACTCGCTATGGCCTATGCCCGTGCCGGTCGCCTCGATGCTGCTCGTGCGACTGTCGCCGAAGGACTTCGCTTTCTAGCTGGGCGCGATTCCCTGGCGGCCTGGCGTATCAGCAATGCCCATTTCCGCAACGAGCAGGATTTGGCGTTTATCCTCGATGCTCTGCGCGAGGCCGGCCTGCCGGAATGGCCGTTCGGTTTCAGGGGCAATGAGCAGGATCGGCTGCACGGTGACGAAATCGCAAGCGCCGTCATGGGCAAGCTCCTCCGGGGCAAGACCGAGCCCTCAGGAAGCCCTGCACTCATGCAAATCGAACGCGACGGCAAGGCAGCCTTCCGCTCGGCGACGCAGATGATCACCGGAACGGTTTTCGTCAATGGGGACATGCTCTGCGAGCAGAGCGAAAACGCATTTGGACGAGCCGATTGCGGACCGGTCTACAGACCTGAAAACTTGCCCGCTGAAACCAGCTATGCTTATGTGAACTCCACCAAGGTCTTCTATTTTTCGCCCGTCAAATAGCCGCGCTCCACTTGCGTCAGTGATACTGATCCCGCTCGAGATCGGCTGCGACCTTCGGCCAGTTTCTATCGGCTTTCGGCACTGCTTCGGCCACGTGAGCGGCAAACCCCTCCGCCGATCCCTTGTCGTAGATCAGGTAAAGCTTGCCGTCGATGATCTTGAATGCCTCTGGGTCGACGTTGATCGTCACCGATCCGAGAGCCACCTCGCCCGCGCAGTAGCCGCCATACTGAGGCGCATATTTGATCGGCTCGCTGATGAACATTTCGCGGTGTTTGGCATTGGCGAAAAGCCACGGTGTCCCCAGCCATTCGTGGGAGAATTCCTCGGAGCCTTTCACAGCTTTGCCTTCGGTGAAATAAGCAACGGGGTCGTATCCCATGATTGCCACGCCGCCGAAGTACCCCGTGTTTACCGAGTCGTCGGCGAAAGCCCGCGATCCACCGACAGCGGCCAAAGCCAGAAGGAACACCGCCATAGAGCGACCAATTCCTCGCGCACCGCTTCTGGTCCCTGCATACATCCGTGCCTCCTGTTCAATCATTGGATTTCCATGCACGTCGCGTATTCTTTCTCCCCGATGCGGCTGGCCGGAGGGCAAGGCGCGCCATGCCGCTTGAAAAGCCGCACGATGTCCGTGTTGCCCTTCCAGATCGCTCGCGTGATTGGCGTGTAGCCGTGAACCTCGGCATGACCGACGTCAGCCCCCTCAGCCAGAAGAAACGTGGCGAGAGCGACGTGGTTTTCCTCACCGGCTACCATCAGCGGCGTTACACCCGCTTTATTGGCCGCGTCGTCGAGCGTTGCGCCATGGTGGAGCAGCAGCTTGCTGATCGGCACGCTGCCGGAAAAGGCTGCCGCATGAAGCGGCGTAAAGCCGCCCGAGTTCCGAGCCATGACGTCGGCGCCTTTGCCGATCAGCAATTCGGCTATGGCAAGCTGGGCTCCGAGCGCGGCGTTGATAAGAGGTGTTGCCTGATCGCGTACCCGGCTGTCGACATCGGCACCGGTAGCCAGAACCTGCTCGACGACGGCGGTGTTTCCAGTGGCAACGGCATCGAACAAAGGGCTCCCCGCAGCGGCCACCGTCCCTGTGAAAATCAACGCCACCGATGCAAGCAGCCCACGCATGGCTCAGCCCCCGAAGGTTGCCAAGGACAGTAGCACAAGCCGCGGGTTTTGGGTAGGCATCGAGGACTGTAGGAGGTTGAATTCCCCTGCATCAAGCTATCGTCAACCCGACAGTCGGACAGGATGCAAAAATCTATCGTGACCACCGGGCGATGATTTCGTCGGTATTTGCCAACGCCTTGCGGACTGCGTTGCGCGCCATGGTCGGTCGCTGCAGTCGAATGCTTTTCTCAATATTTTCATGAAGTTTCAGCGCGTACCGCAAATTGTCTTCCTCCCGCGTCACATGGGCGAAGAGGTGGTTCAGCGCCGATTCGATCAAGACGCCGAGCGGCACCAGCAGATCATTTCCCGAGGCGCGTAAGATCGCGATATGAAATCGCGCATCGGCTTCTGTTCGCTGCTGGAGCGATGTCGCCTGATCCATGTCATGCAGGGCCTGGTTGATCGCGTTCATTTGCTCGTCAGTTCGGCGTTCCGCAGCAAGCGCGGTCGCTTCCGGCTCGATCATATGCCTGAGTTCTTGCACGGCCCTCAGAAAGGATTCGCGATCAGGAGATGCCGCATACCAGCCCAAGACATCTCGATCCAGCAGGTTCCAACGTTCCTTGGGTTCGACCCAGCTGCCGATTTTCGGGCGGGAAGAAAGCAGGCCCTTGGCCATCAACATCTTGATCGCTTCGCGCACCGCCGATCGGCTGACCTCAAAGACTTCCGACCATTTTGCTTCATTTGGCAGGATCGTGCCCGGCGGATAGTCGCCGCGCACGATTCGCAGACCGATCTCGCCTGCTAAAGACACATGAACACTCGCCCCAGTCATGCGGGGAGAATTTGGGCGCCTTGTGGTGGCCGAGCGGTCAACCATCACCACCTCGAGCGCAGCCGTTGGCTTTCCCGATTTTTTGTCAGGCATTTATTTCTACTGCCTCAGCATTCTTTCGACTGTCTGCACGTATGATCACAACAATCGTAATAACGAGGAAGTCGCCTGCGATTGACGCTGGCACAAAGCGCGGAATTCAGGGCGCGTCAAGCCCAGCGGATCTCTCGATCCGTCTCGTGAGGACAGTCGGCGCACCCTTGAACCGGGTGCGCCAAACCGTGAAGCTACTTTTGAATGCAGGTGTCGACTGTATCCTTCGTGCACTCATCGAGCCCGGTGAAAACCGGATCTTCAACCGGCTTGCCGGCAATCAGATCCATCATTACCGACGGTGCCTTGTAGCCCATCTCGAACGGTCGCTGGCCGACGAGCGCCGTGACCAGTCCTTCCTTCGCAATGGCGACCTCGTCGCCGATCGTGTCGGCGGCACCAATGACGAAATCGTTGCTGGCGATCTTGTCGGCCATCGGCTTGAACAGGTCGCGATAAGGTTGCGGCGCGCCGAACAATGGCCAGCCACCCATAATACCGAATGCGTCCAAGTCGGGATTGGCCGCGAGAATATCGGTCATTGCCTGAACACCCTTCGCACCATCGTCATTGGTGAACACCGGGCAGCCGGCGACCTCGGTCCAGCCACCCTCGCCTTTCAGCTCGGTCAAGCCTTTCTGACCAGTAAGCGTGTCGCGCATCCCTTGTGCGCGGCGTAGAATATTGTCTGCTCCCGGATTGCCTTCGATCGTGCAGATCTTGCCGCCCTTCGGCTTGCCCTTCTTGATATATTCGCCGATGCGGGCGCCCATCAGATAGTTGTCGGTGCCGAGATAAGTCTTGCGCAACGCTGCATCCTCGGCGGCAAGATCGGCATCGAGCGTCATCACCGGAACCGTCGGATTGGCCGTCTTCAAGGTCTGGGCAATGAGCTTTGCATTTGACGGCGAGATTGCGATCGCAGCCGTGTCCGCCTTGCCCAACATATCCTGAACGATCTGCGCTTCGCCGGCTTCATCGGATGTCGATGCCGGACCGGTGTAGAAGCATTCGTATTCAGAAGTGGGGTTCTCCTTGTTCCATTTCTGGCAACCTTGATTGATTGCTTCGAAGAACGGATTGTCGAGGCCTTTGACGACGATGACGAGTTGCTTCTTGGCCAGGGCCTGCCCGGCGGTCAGTGCTAAAACTGCGGCTGTAAGTAGTAGTGCCTTCCTCATAGTTTCCTCCCTTGAAACAGACGGACACCGCGTGCCCGCCACACGAAATCAACCCGGATACCAGACGATGCGAGGCTCCTCCTTCGAACGCTCGTATTGCCAGGCCGAGTCGATAAGCATTTCGAGATCGTAGTTTGGCTGCCAATCCAGCAGGTACTTCGCCTTGCTGTTGTCCATCCAATTGGAATGGAAGCGGCTCGGTATGTCGACAGAGCCGAGATTGCGCGTGCGCAGGAGATAGGCGGCGACTTCAGCATAGTCGACGGGGCGATCCATGCAGATATTGAAGAGCTGCCGCTCCGCCCGGGGATTGTCGATCGCTGCCAATATTGCCGATACAAGATCGTCGACATGGACGAAATTGCGCTTCAGTGCACGTCCGTCGGCATCCAAGAGCAGCGGCACCGTACTCATCGCCGCATAGCGCCGTGCCGCGTCTTCCGGAACGAATGTCTTCCAGTCCGGGCCACCAAAGACGTCGTCTCCAAAAGACAGCGAATACTTGAAATCGTCCTTTTCCATGATCCAGGGCGCGCGCAGACAACAGCCATTGAGGCCATACTGAATGCCAAACTGCTCCAGCATGACCTCTTCCAAGACTTTGGATAGCGCATAGCTTCCCGGATAGGCACAATGGCGGGCGTTCTCGGTGATCGGGCCGTCGTGGCGATAGTGGAAATGTCCAACACCCGCATCACCACCGATCAGGATGAACTGGCGTGCCGTAACGCTCGTACGGAACTCCTCGAGCAGCCAAAAGAGACCTTTGACCGTGACATCCATGATGTCTTCAGGCGTTTCCTTGCATGTGGCGAGATGCACAACATGGGTAACGTCAACCAGCGCCGCTGCCACAACATCGCGATCGGCGATCGAGCCTCGGAAGACATCGACACGGTCGGTCGCCTCGTACAAACGATTATGACAAAGCGCACGAATACGGGCTTTGGAAAATCTCGGATCGTCAAGCAGCCCAGCAATGAAGCGCCGCCCGACCTTGCCCGTCGCTCCGGTCACAAGGATCAGCATACCGTTTCTCCCCCATCAATAGCTAATATCTGCGCGCCACTCTCGTCAAATGATATTTGTCTGACAAAACAGATTTTTGCGACAATAAGGTCAATTGCCGGGACAATGAGTTGACGCTGTCGCAGGGTTTTGCGTAAATGCTCCCGATCGCTTTTCCTGGGAGGATACTGGAAGCGAACTCGCCGGAGCCTTGCCTTCAAGACAAGCAGGGTTCGGTGCGATGGATAGCCCGCAGGTTTTGGGAGGCGAGAAGGCTGGTGGCGGTTCTTGAGCTCAGCAATATTTCCAAACATTTCGGTGCCATCCAGGCAGTCAACGATGTTTCGTTCTCGCTCGAAGCGGGGCAGGTTGTCGGCCTCATGGGCGACAACGGGGCTGGCAAATCCACCCTGGTAAAGATGATTGCCGGCAACTTTCGACCGAGCCATGGAACCATGCGGCTCGACGGCGCTGACCTCGTGCTTCATCGGCCGAAGGAAGCACGCCAGCATGGCATCGAGATCGTTCACCAGGATTTGGCGCTCTGCAACAATCTGACGGCGGCAGCGAACGTGTTCCTCGGACGAGAATTGCGCCGCGGCGTATGGCCTCTTCGCATCCTCGACCACAAGGCCATGTACAAACGCGCCGGCGAGATATTTCGCGAGCTCAAATCCGAGACGCGGGCGCGCGATCTCGTCAAGCAAATGTCAGGTGGCCAGCGCCAAGCGGTCGCGATCGGCCGCACGATGCTCTCGGAAGCGAAAATCGTATTGATGGACGAGCCGACCGCAGCCATTTCCGTGCGCCAGGTGGCTGAGGTTCTCAATCTGATCCGCCAATTGCGTGACCGGGGCATTGTCGTTGTCCTGATCAGCCACCGCATGCCCGACGTCTTCTCGGTCGCCGACCGCGTGATCGTGATGCGGCGCGGCAGAAAAGTAGCCGACAAGCAGATTGCGGCAAGTTCGCCGGAGGAAGTGACGGGGCTTATCACCGGCGCCATCGAACAGGTGTGATCGATGCTGTCCATTGCAACAGGAAAGAAGAAGGTCGACGATGGCGATCACACTTGACCAGACGATCGGACAGAAGCAACGGAGCTGGCTTGCGACGATCATGGGCGGCCAGACATTCTGGGTTCTGATTGCGGTCATTCTCGCCTGCATTTTTCTGTCGACGGCGACAGACTCTTTTGCGACCGCGAAGAACATCTACAACATCACCCGCAACGTCACCTTCGTCGCCATTATCGCGCTCGGCATGACGCTGGTCATCATCACCGGCGGCATCGATTTGTCCGTCGGCTCCGTGCTTTGCCTCTGCAGCATGGTGCTGGCGGTGGTCATGCACGCAGGATACAGCATTGAAGTCGGCATCGCCGCTTCAATCGGTACTGCTCTTTTGGTCGGCGCTTTTAACGGCGTATTGATTGCCTATCTCGGCTTCCCGCCTTTCGTCGTCACGCTCGGCATGTTGTCGATTGCGCGCAGCCTTGCGATGGTTGCGTCCAACAACACTGTCGTTTTCCAGTTCGGACCCGATCACGACAAACTACTGGCGCTGGGTGGCGGCGCCTGGGTTTTCGGCATCGCCAATCCAGTGCTTTACATGGTCATACTGGCACTCATTACCGGTTTCGTGCTGCGCTGGACCAAGTTCGGCCGCTATGTCTTTGCCATTGGCGGCAATGAACACGCCGCGACACTGACGGGCGTTCCCGTGCCGAGGATCAAGGTCATCGTCTATATGATTTCTGCCCTGTCGGCGGGGGTTGCCGGCATCATTCAAACCGGCTGGCTCGGCGCTGTCACCACAAACATCGGTGCCGGGATGGAACTTCAGGTTATTGCCGCCGCAGTTATCGGCGGCGCCAATCTGGCCGGCGGCGTCGGCACCGCCTTTGGAGCCTTGGTCGGCGCTGCACTTATCGAAATCATCCGCAACAGTCTTGGCCTGCTCGGCATCAACGCATTCTGGCAAGGATGCTTTATCGGCGGGGCAATCGTGCTAGCCGTCCTATTCGACCGCCTTCGCAACTTGCGACAGGGCGAGTAGGCGAATCCGGTTCTTCAGAGCACGCTGGTCGAGTGAGCGACCGGATTTGTTAGATTGTCCCGAAGCGTGTCCTACTAAACGCTCTGCGGTTTGCGCCCGGCCAAGAGCGGCCGCGTTCAATCAATCCAGCCGCACTCGATTATGCCGCCAAGGTGGGTGTTGCGCTCGATAGCCAAGCCAGCCCCCCGAAAGACGGACGCCGTGCCGGAGACCATCGCCCGCTGGAACCGGGGACGGCAGCTCAGCGAGCGACGTCGGCGTTGACCAGAACGTCGAGAGGCGAGACTGTCGCATCTCTAACTGGCCCAACTGTCGCATTACTAAATAGCCCTTACACACAGCTGCGGCGTAAGCATATTTATGGAACGGGTCCGTGTGTGCGAGAGGAAAATCTCCGGGGCGAAAGCCAAATCAACGGTGCAGGCCCATCATTTTGGGCGGCTAAGGCATGACCGAGATCGCTTTCCACATGCCACTTGTCATCCCTGCATCGGATCACAGAGGCCTCTCGAACGCCGCGTTATAAAGTCGATCGACGCGTTTTGACCGATGCGCAAGAACCAAGCTTCGGAAGTGTCCGACGCAGCTTCGGGCAACAACGCTTTTATCAGAACGTCCTGAATGTCTTCGCCAGATACATCGACCTACGATCTCGTTTTCATCCTGCGCCAGTTAGATATGGCTCTTGCCTGTCTGGGCAGATTGGGCCTAGGAACCAGAGGTGTCGGCTCAGCTCGACCCGTTTGCACCTTAGCCGCAACCGCTTCCTGTTGAGATCACGCGGATCGAATGGTGCGGCTCGCATATTCACTGTGGAGGCGCTGTTGGTTTAGAGCATCCTGTTTAGGCGCGATTCCAAAAGTTCTTGAATACTCTCGGCTGAATTGCGACGCGCTCTCATACCCGACCTTGTACGCAGCTTCGGCAACATTGGCGGCTTTCGTGACCATGAGGCGGCGCGCCTCCAACAGCCGTAGTTGCTTCTGGAATTGGAGCGGCGTCATCGAGGTCAGTGCCTTGAAGTGCTGGTGAAACGAAGACGGGCTCATCCGCGCAACATCGGCCAACTGATCGACGCGCAAAGTTTCCGCGAAGTTGGTGTGCAACAGGGATACGGCCCTTACCACACGTTCGATGTTTGACTCCGGACAGGCAAGTTTGCAGATCTCGCCGCCATGCGGGCCGCTCAACAGCCAATAGCAAATCTCGCGCACGATCGAAGGCGCCAGGATCGGAATCGCCTTCGGAGTTGCCAGAAGTCGAACCAGGCGGAGAATGCAATCGGCTAGTGGTTGATCCACTTCGGCGATAAAAGCGCAAGGACCGGTCGTGTCCGACTGCGCTGGCGGTATATCCAATTGTTCGAGGACCTCCCGCACGGTTGCCACGTCGAAATCGACCATGACGCCGACATAAGGCGTTGCAGCACTGGCCTCCACGATCCTTCCGGTCGCCGGGACGCCGACACTGACGACCAAGCACTCCATGCTGCGGTAGTTGAGATGTTCATCGCCAAACTGCAACTCTTTCGCCCCTTCCAGCACGACGCATAGCGATGGCCGATAGATGTTTCGCATGGGCATCATCGATTGAAACGAGCGGACGATATTGAAGCCTTCTATGGCCGTCGGGAACAGGCCTTGCCCGCCACCTTGGTCTTCGATGTAGGCGGTGACGGCAGAGAGCAATGGCGTATTCAAGCGGGGCTCCGGTTGCTTCAGGGGCCACGGCAAGACGTGGCTCCTCGCCGGCATCATCGCCTCTCCTGCAGGAATAGGCAAGTTTCTTGAAGGTTCGGGCATTCTGGTCATTGGACACTCCATCTAGCTTAAGGGTGCAACCAAGCGAGGAGTGACCCCAAGATGACAGAAATTGTCGCCCGGTCAATAGACCCTTCAGAGACACGAGCGCCGCCCGCTGCCTCCAGCCGGGAATACGCAAAGGGCCTGCGAATGGCCGCCATATGCATCGTGCTTCTCCTGATTAACGCGTTCTCGCAGATCGATCGGATACTTCCCTTCATCCTCGCGGAAAAAATCAAAGCAGACCTGTCGCTGACCGACACCCAGATGGGCCTACTCACGGGCCTCGCTTTTGCGGTCTGTTACGCCCTTCTCTCATTACCGCTTGCCCGTGCAGCAGATCGGGGATCACCCCGGTTCGTACTGGTGTCCTGCGTCCTGGTCTGGAGTGTCATGACCACACTCGGTGGTTTTGCAGCCAGTTTCATGTTCCTGGCCTTCACACGCTTCGGTGTCGCATTCGGAGAGGCTGGCGCCGTCCCGGCTGGCCATGCTCTCATCGTCCGCAAAATTGGCCTCGAGCGGCGCGGTCTTGCAATCGGTCTGTTCGCAATGGGCATCCCATTAGGCACGATGGTAGGATTTGCGGCAGGCGGCGCGATTGCGGATGTCTTCGGCTGGCGCGTCGTTTTGATCGGTGCTGGAGCCATCGGCATCTTGATCGGGTTGTTGACCATCCTTGTTTCCGGCGCCACTCCTCCTCTTCCAACAACAGCCTCTCGCGGCGAACCCTTTCTGCGAACCAGCCTTGACCTGTTATCGTCTCCGGCGTTCCGCTGGTTGTTCACGGGTACCATTTTCCTGGGCTTCGCAGGGGCGCCTTTCTATGCCTTCTCCATACCGTTTCTGATCCGCAGCTACGGGTTTACCGCGACAGAGGTCGGCGTTTCCTTCGGCATGTTGCAAGGGTTGATGGGGATCATCGGTACATTGGGCGGTGGACGCTGGTTTGATTTTGCTGTTCGCTCAGGCTCCGGCAAGGTGCTCGGCCCGCCGGCAATTCTGTTCCTGATCGCCAGTGTAACGACAACTGCGGCGCTGTTTGCACCGACCGGCTGGATGTCCATTGCGCTCTTCGTGCCCGGAATGCTGTCATTTTCATTCATGTTGCCCTGGGGCTTCGGAGCCGCGCATCTGATCGCCGGTCCTGGACGTCAGGCACAGGCGACCAGCCTCGTCATGATCGGAAGCGGCCTCCTCGGCCCCGCACTTGGCCCTCTGATCGTTGGCGTTGTCAGCGATGCTGCCAGCGCAGCCGATATTTCAAACGGCCTCGGCCTCGGCTTGTTGATCGTGCCTTTCTCGACCGTCCTGGCAGGCATCACTCTCCTCATTGCAAACCAAAGAGTTGGCGCCTTGCTTCGCCAACCCTGACCGCAAACCGCCGTTGCAGGCTGAACCATTCGAAACTTCTTAGGAGATGTTCCAATGTCCAACACAGACAATTCCCGGCGCACATTCCTCGCCCTCGCGGCAGCCGTGCCATCCGCTATCGCCATGAGCGGCATCGCATCGGCCCAATCGTCCGATACTGGCGCTATCGCCCAACCAAGTGACAAGCGTGGCGCGATCGTTACCGGCTCTTCCCGCGGCATTGGTGCAGCCACCGCCCGGCGTCTGGCGCGGGACGGTTTCGCCGTGACTGTGAACTACCTTACCAATCGCGAGTTGGCCGAGCAGGTCGTTCGCGATATCGAGACCGCTGGCGGCCGTGCCATCGTTCGCCAGGCAGATGTGGCGGATCCGGCTGCGGTCAAAGCTCTTTTCGACGCCAATGACGAAGCCTTCGGTGGCGTCGATATCGTCGTCAATAATGCCGGCATCATGAACGTCGGTGCTTTCAGTCAGATGACCGACGAGGCCTTTGACCGGATGATGGCCACCAATATCAAAGGGAGCTTTAACGTGCTGCGCGAGGCGTCACGACGCGTCCGCGATGGTGGCCGGATCATCAGCCTGAGCTCAAGTATCATCAAAATGAGTCCTCCCGGCACGGCAGCCTACGCCGCAACCAAGGCGGCGCAGGAGATCTACTCCAGCGTTCTTGCCAAGGAGTTGGGCGGTCGCAACATTTCGGTCAATGCGATATCGCCAGGCGCCGTCGATACCCAACTCTTGCGTCAGCACGGGGAAGAGGCGCTTCGCGGCATACCGGAAGCAACCCCGCTTCGTCGGCTGGGCCAGCCAGAGGATATCGCAAATGTCATAGGCCTTCTCTGCTCGCAGGACGGGGCGTGGATCGATGGTCAAAACGTCTTCGCGAATGGCGGAATCGCCTGATGGATGCCCGCTGCGGCGTACATGCGCCGCAGCGGGTTCGCAACCGGACCCTCTCTCAGGACACGCTCGTCATGAAATACATCACATTAGGAAACACGGGCCTTTTTGTCTCGGAGCTGTGCCTGGGCACTATGACGTTCGGCGGCAAGGGGACCTGGGCTAATATGGGTAACGTCCAGCAAGACGACGCTCAGGCTCTGATCGCCCGCGCACTTGAGCACGGGATCAACTTTATCGATACCGCCGACATCTATTCAAATGGCGTATCGGAAGAGATGATCGGTAGATCACTCAAAAACCTGGGTGTCCGACGAGAGGACGTGGTTATCGCAACCAAGGTCTGCGGGCCCATGGGCCAAGGGCCAAACGACGCCGGCAATTCCCGGGGCCACATCTTGGATAGCGTCAAGGCCAGTCTAAGGCGACTACAGGTCGATCACATCGATCTCTACCAGCTTCATAACGTCGATAACATAACTCCGATCGAGGAAAGCCTTGCTGCGTTGGATGCGCTGGTCCAGCAGGGTCTGGTTCGTTATATCGGCGTGTCGAACTGGTCGGCCTGGCAGATGGCGCGGGCGCTGGGCCACAGCGAGCGCCTTCAGATCGCGAAGATCGCCACCTCGCAAAACTACTACACGCTCGCAGGTCGCGATATCGAGCGGGAAATCGTTCCGCTCATCAGGGCCGAAAGACTCGGTCTTCTGGTTTGGAGCCCGCTTGCAGGCGGGCTGCTTAGCGGCAAGTTCGGCCGCGACAAGCAGGGTGAGGAAGGTAGCCGGCGGACAACTTTCGATTTTCCGCCGGTCGCCATGGATCGAGCTTATGACGTGATCGATGTGATGGAACGCATCGGCGCCGACAAGGGTGTCAGCGTTGCAAGGATTGCGCTGGCGTGGCTGCTGCACCAGCCGCACGTCACAAGCGTCATCGTCGGTGCGAAGACGATCGCTCAGCTCGATGACAGTGTCGGAGCTTCGGAAGTCACGCTCAGTGCGGATGAGGTCGCTGAATTGGAAGCTGTCAGTAAGATCGCTCCCGAATACCCTGCCTGGATGCAGCGAACGCGCGAGGTCGCGGCAAGGCCACCCCTGAGCAAACCGATCGACGCCATCGAATAGGCTCGGACCCGGAACCGCCCCGCTCCGGATCCGTGAAGGGTCGCCTCACCCCACGGCGACCATCTGTCCGCCGAAGACGTGCCTCGAACAATGCGTCTTCGGCGGACGACTCTTGCACCAGCAGAACAGAAGGATTTGACGATGTCACAACCGTGGACACTTGACGACATGCCCTCTCAGAAGAGCCGGACGATCCTGATCACCGGAACCGGCGGCTTGGGCTTCGAAGACGCGCTGGCGCTGGCCCGAGCAGGAGGCGACGTGATTATCGCAGGGCGCAATCCGACAAAAGGTGCCGACGCTATTCGGCGCATCAAGGAGAAGGTACCCCAAGCATCGGTCGCACTGGAGATTGTCGACCTCGGTGACCTCGCGTCGATCGAAGCTCTGGCCATAAGACTGAAAGAAACGCGCGATCATATCGACATTCTCATCAACAACGCCGGCGTGATGACGCCACCAACGCGCCAGACGACCAAAGACGGTTTCGAACTGCAGTTCGGCACCAATTACCTCGGCCATTTTGCTCTGACGGGCTACCTCCTGCCGTTGCTCATGGGGGCACAAGACCCGCGCGTCGTGACGCTTTCCAGCATTGCTGTGCGAGGCGCAAACGTCGCGATCAACTTCGACGATCTGCAAGCGGAGCGGGGCTATCAGCCCATGCCTGTCTACGGTCAGTCGAAGCTGGCATGTCTGATGTTTGCTTTCGAACTGCAACGACGGAGCGAAGAAGCGGGCTGGGGTATTACCAGTATCGCAGCACACCCGGGAATATCGCGCACAGATCTGCTTCACAACGGCCCCGGTCGCCGCAGCGCTCAAGGCCTCCTCAGGTCGTTCATGTGGTTTCTGTTCCAGCCGGTTTCGCAAGGCGCGCTGCCGACCTTGTTCGCGGCTACATCTCCAAAAGCTCGTGGCGGCAGCTATTACGGCCCCGATAAACTGGGCGAAACCCGTGGACACCCGACAGAAGCGCAGATCCCGCGACAGGCGCTAGAGAAGCATGTGGCGCATAAGCTGTGGGAGATTTCGGAAAGGCTGACAGGGATATCGTTCGATGCACAAGTTCCTCCTCCCGAGCTCTCCGGTCTGGACGCGACAACGATCAGACGGGAGGGGTGAGATATGGACCCCTTTGGAAACCTTGTCGACTGGATTGCGGTCTACGGCATATTCGGTCTGTTTGCGATCGGGCTGGCGGAACGTTTCTTGCCTGCCCTGCCCTCTTATGGGGTTCTCGTTGCCATAGGTATCGCGGCCGATGGCGCCGTCTGGTCCCCCCACACCGCTGTCATCGCGACGACGGTCGGGAGTTTTATGGGGGCCTTCGGTCTCTATCTTCTTGTACGCGCCGTCGGAAGAAAAGGGTCCGTAACGCTTCTCTACTCGGTCGGCAGATGGGTGGGTCTATCGCAGTCACGCATCGACTGGATATTGTCCTCCCTGCGTGCCCGGGAAGGAGCGCTTACGATCCTGTCGCAACTCATTCCCACCGTGCGGTTGATCTCGCCTATAGCGGCCGGGCTTTTAGGCACGAATACGCTGCGGTTTGTATCCGGCATGGCAGTCGGCATCGTTCTCTGGAACGGCTTGTTCATCTCCGCCGGCTACCTGGCTGTGCTGGTCATTCCTGGCATCAATTCGTCCGCGCTCGCCCTGAAAATACTGGTCCTGCTTGTTGTCACGGAAGTACCCACAGCCATGGTGTGGCGGCTTCAGCGACGACATTCGATGCGCCTGAACCCGGGAGCCAGCAAGCGATGACGAATAGGACTGCTGATGCGTTTTTGTTTTTTCGGGCGTGGCTTTCCGCTCCCCTTCGTGTCGCGTCCGTTATACCGTCGGGGCGTGCGCTGTCTTCTCTCATGACAGCCGAGATCTCCGCCAAGACGGGCACCGTCATTGAATTAGGTCCGGGGACAGGCGTTTTCACAAAGGCCTTGCTGCATCGAGGTGTAGCTGAAGAAAACCTCGTGCTGATCGAATATGGCGCGGACTTCGCGACGCAGCTTAGTCTTCGTTTTCCAACTGCAAGAATCATCGAGATGGATGCTGCCAAATTGAGAAAGTTGCCGCTTCAAGGATCGGCGCCTGTAGGCGCTGTCGTGAGTGGCCTTCCTCTTTTGTCAATGCCGATGCGGAAAGTGCATGCCATCCTGGAGGGCGCATTTTCGCACCTTCGCCATGATGGAGTATTCTATCAATTCACTTACGGTCCACGATGCCCGATCGCCAGACCTTTGCTCGACCGACTGGGCCTGAAGGCAAGGTATATCGGCTGCACCCTCGCCAATATTCCACCTGCAGCCGTCTATCGCATCAGTCGACGAAGACCGCGCAGGGCATTGGAACCGGCGCATCAGGATCTGTTGTTCGATGGTCAGAAAAATCCATCCTAGCCAGCAGCAGCTCGACCTGCATGGCTATTCTTGTTCCGGCTGAATCCGGCAGGCACCGGACATTCCATCACAGCCCGACGCGTTCCTTCAGCACTCGGCCAAAGAGTTCAAGCCTTGCCCTGCATCCTGTGATCGATGTTGCCGGTGATATTGTCCCAGCCGGAAAGCGCAATTTCCGCCACAGCGTGCAGTTCGGCGCGGTCCGCTCCATCGCGGGCGCGGATTGCCATGCCGCTTTGGACTGTCTGCACGAACCTAGCCAGTTTGGTCGTATCTGCCGTGGCCTTTAGATCACCGTCGTTCTTCGCTCGGTCGAAGCGCGCTTTGAGGAGATCGAAACCGCCTGCACGAGTCACTCGCATGAGTTCGCCCAGTTCGGAGTGTCCTTCGCTGCCTACAGCGGCGAGCGTTGCCATGCACCCGTGGGGCAGATCGCAATCTCCACCGGTCATGGCGATGGCGGAATCCTGAAGAAATACCAGCGCTGCGTCTCTCGCGGTCGAAGCAGCCCTGAAGCGCGTCCAGACCAACCCCTCGTAGGTCGTGTAGTAGTATCGTAGGGCCTCCGCATAGAGTGCGTCCTTTGAGCCGAAGGCTGCATAGAGGCTCTTCGTGCCGATCCCCATCGCTTCCGTTAGATCTGCGATGGAGGCAGCCTCATAACCCTTGATCCAGAACAGTCTTGTCGCGGCGGCAAGCGCAGCCTGGCGGTCGAATTCCCGCGGTCGGCCGCGTGAGCGGTGGGTCGGCTCTGAATGCTCTGGAGAGGTCAAAACGTAATTTTGCATCGAGCACTGCATAAATCAGTTGACGGCAATTTGCAATGACTCTACCTATTTATGCATCGATCACTGCATATAGGTAACAATGATGGAATTGCTGGGAAAACGTGCCTTGGTGAATGGCGGCTCGAGGGGAATAGGCGCCGCGATCGCAATTGCGCTGGCTGAGAATGGCGCGGATGTCGCGTTCACCTATCAGCGCTCCGCAGACAGGGCTGCAGCGGTCGTTCACACTATCGAGGAAAACGGCCGGCGTGGGCTTGCCATTCAGGCCGACAGCGCCGACCCGGATGCCATCCGTCGCGCCGTCAGCCAGACGGTCGACACACTTGGAGGGCTTGATATTCTAATCAACAGCGCAGGCATCGGAACCGCCGGCATGACCGCGGATCTGGCACTCGCCGACCTGCAGGCCATGCTTGATGTGAACGTTCGTGCGCCCGTCCTGTTCTCACAGGCCGCGATCCCGCATCTCTCATCGGGGAGCCGGATCATCTCTATCGGCTCCTCCCTGGCGGAGCGTGTGCCTTTCCCGGGTGTGACGGCTTATGCCATGTCGAAGTCGGCGCTTCTGTCGTTCACGCGGGGCCTTTCGCGCGAACTCGGGCCTCAGGGCATCACCGTCAATCTTGTTCTTCCCGGTTCAACGGACACGGACATGAACCCGGCCAATGGCGAGAATGCTGATTATCAGCGCAGCCTCACATCGCTCGGCCGATTTGGCGAGCCCCGTGAAGTCGCCAGCGCGGTGGCGTTTCTGGCGGGTCCGGCTGCAAGTCTGATTACCGGTGCGGTTCTCAGTGTGGACGCCGGCTTCAACGCCTGATTTGCCCTTCGCGTTGTCCGGACGTCGTGCTTTACGGCGTCCCGCAGCCGATTTTCAATAGCGGCCGTAAGATGCGTTGAGAGCGATTTGTATCTGTCAACTGCGCAAATGGGCGGAATGCACGTCAACGCAAGTTGAGAAAGTCGTAGGGCGATTAAACCCTCCCCTCTCCCGCGGCCTTCCTTGGTCAGATCACAAAATCAAACCGTCCGAACTTTCCGTCACCGGTTTGCTTCATGTCGAGGAGTAGCGCCTCGTGAAACAGCCCGTCTCCGGCGTTTCTGGGCTCTCCGGGAAAATAGAGTTGGGTGGTGAGGACCCTCCCACCTGGGTCCTGGACGTTGAAATGGAAATGGCGCGTGCGGCCGGGATAAAGCGCGGGCACGATGGTATTGAACCACCAGCGTCCGTGGGTGTCGGTGAACTGGTGTCCGCGCAGGCGGAAACCCACGCTGTCGTAGTCACCGTTCGCATCGGCGTGCCAGATTTCAACGAGGCTGCCGCCAAGCGGTCGGCAGCGATTGTCGAGCACGAAACCGGCGACGGTAATTCGCTCGCCTCCGGGCGCATCCGGATAGAGATCCCGATTGAGCGGCGAGTGTGGCCTGAAGAATGGACCGGCTTCCCGTTCAAGGGTCGGTTCGTCTCCATCGTCACATGCAAGAGTAAGCGGGAGTTCGGGAGCGGCCTGCGCAAACGCCTTCATTCTCGCCACGTCGATGAGAGGCAGCGTCAGAAAGGCCGCCAGAAGCGAGCGTCTGGTGGAAAGCAAAGTCGGTCTCCCGGTTTTTAAGTGGTGTCGAATTAGAGCAAGGCGACCTTACCGCAGGCGCTGCGCGGCGTTTGCCTGTGCCTCCCGGATCAGGCCGGAATACATATTCTCTTTGCCGGGATACCACGGCATCGTGCCGATGGAGCCGAAGCCGGGAATCGTTTCCATATGTGCGACCATGCGGGCACGCATGCGCTCGTCCGGAAGCGGGCCTGTCATCGCCTGGACATTATCATTCATGTGGTCGGGGTTGGACGTGCCGCAGAGCACGCTTGTGACGGCCGGATGCGCCATGACCCATTTCAGGAAGAACTGCGCCCAGCTCGTCGCGCCGAACTCCTCGGCGAAACCGGGAAGCGGCTGTCCTTCGACGATTTTCATCAGGCGCGCCTTTTCGAGCGGCAGGTTGATGAGCACGCCGACGCCTTTGTCGGCAGCCGCCGGAAGCAGGCGGCGCTCGGCATCCCGGTTGAAGATCGAGTAGTTCGTCTGGATAAAATCGACGTCGTCGCGTTGGACGATCGCCAGTAGCTGGTCCTGCGCTGACGACTCGTGGTGGGTCACGCCGACATGGCGTATGAGGCCTTCTTTCTTCCATGCCTTCATTAGCGGAATGACGACCGGCGCATTGGTGATGCTGTGGCATTGCATGAGATTGATCGTTTCACGCCATGTTCGCATGCGCGATTGCCGGAAGCTTTCAACGGCGTGGCTTTCGTCTCCGAGATACTCTCCTGTCGACCAGATCTTGTTGGCGAGGAACATCTCGTCGGATCGTTCAAATTCGCCCATGAACTGGCCGACACTGACTTCTGCCGAGCCGTAGAGTGGCGACGTGTCGACGACGCGACCGCCTGCGGCGACGTAACGTTCGAAGACCTGGCGCAGAGCATCGCGGCGATCCCGGGCTTCAGGTCGAAGGTTAGGAAAGTGCCGAGACCCAGAGCTGTGACCCTTTCGCCGGTACGCGGCAAGGTGCGGGTCAGCACGTCCGGGCTTGATCCAGTGGCTGGCGACGCCACATTCGTTTTCTGGGCCTGCGCCGCAGCGTTGGTGGCAAGTGCCAGCCCTGTCGCCGCCGCACTTATCGTGCCGAGGAAGCCGCGTCTGTTGATCATTGACTGGTCCATGAGATCGCTCCTGTTTCGTTGCCGTCAGAACTGCCAATTGGCTGGTACCCAGGCGTAGCCACCATCGGTCTTGAGCATCCGACCAAGACCGGGGAATGGATAGTGGAAGCCAAGCACGGGCATGCGCTCGGCGGCGGCCCTGTCGAAAATGCGCCGGCGGGAGGATAGGGCCGTCTCCTTGTCGCGGTCTGGGCCTGGAAGCCAGGGCCTATCGACGTTGACAATGGGGTGATAGGCAAGATCTGCCGTCAGCAGCAACTGGTCGTTCCCGGAATGGACGAGGAAGGTCGCCATGCCCGGCGTGTGACCGGATGCGACGATCGTCGTCAGACCCGGCACGATCTGGGCGCCGGCTTCATAAAGTTCGACATCGTTCACGAACGGCTCGAGGCTGTTCTTGATGTTTGCGGCGAAGCGCAGACGGAATTCCTCCGGCACCGGCATGTAGGAGAGATCCGGATCGGTGCGGACGAAAAAGTCCCAGTCGGCCTTCGGAACGAAGACCGTGGCGCGGGGAAAGGCCTTGCCACCGTCTGCGGTTCTCAGATTGCCGACATGGTCGGGATGGGTGTGGGAGATGACGATCGCATCGATGTCCGCGGGATCGAGACCGATCGCCGCGAGGTTATCGAAGATGCGCCCGCCATTCGGGCCCATGGTCTTGCCGGCTCCGGCTTCGATCAGAATCCGCCGGCCACCGGTTTCGATTAGCAGCGTGTTGAGGTTGAGCGTCATATGGTCGGTCGGAAGAAATGCTTGTCGCAGGACCTCCTGAAGCTCGGCTTCCGGCGCGTTGCTTGCATAGACGCGGGGCGGGCCACCAATCACACCATCGCTCAAGACAGTCGCACTTATTTCGCCGACGCGGAAGCGGTAGTGACCGGCATTGCCGGCCACCGGGGACGCGGCCTGGGCGTTGGCTCTGCCGGAGCCACCCAGGCTCGGAATGAGCATGCTTGATGCGCCCGCGACAGCGGACAGCATGACAGCGCGTCTGTTGAGGGTGAAAGCATTCATCGGTCTTCCCTTTTGCGTTTGGTACGTTTTCGCTTCGCTTGATCGCACGGGTCGACGTGACCGGAAAAGGAAGCGGATCAAGCACAGCGTCAAACTCTGCCCTCACCATGACATGGGTCGATTGATCTGATAACCTGCGTTAAGTTTATCACCTTGGTTAGAAATACTTCTCAATGAACCCTATTCGCCTGGACAGTTTCGATGTCTTCGTAGCCATCGTGCGCTGTGGCGGTTTCCGCGCAGCAGCACTCGAGCGAGGGGTCTCTTCATCGGCCTTGAGCCAGACGATGAACGCCCTGGAAGAGACTTTGGGTATCCGGCTCCTCAATCGAACGACGAGGAGCGTGTTTCCGACGGAGGCAGGCCAGCGCCTCCTCGAACGTTTGGCACCTGCGTTGAGCGACATCAGGCTCGCCATCGCAGAGGTCGACGAGTTGCGGGATAGCCCGTCTGGAACGCTCAGGATCAACGCGCCGGCACCGGCCGTCGATCATTTTCTCTGCCCGCTGGTGTTCGACTTCATGGATACCTATCCCGAGGTGAAGATCGAGATCATCAGCGATGCGGCCGTCATCGATATCGTGGAGCAGGGTTTCGATGCCGGCGTCAGGTTCGGCAAGCAGCTGGCCCAGGACATGATTGCGCTGCCGCTTGGACCCGCGCTCCGTTATGCAATCGTAGCTTCGCCTGATTATATCAAGAGGTGCGGGCAGCCGCAGACACCGCACGAACTTGTTGGTCACGACTGTATAAGACGCCGTTTCCCTGGTGGCACGCTCGTCACCTGGCGCTTTGATGAGGGAGCCGAAGAGATCGAAGTCACTCCAACTGGGCGCTTGACGGTGAGTTCCGCACACAACGAACTGCAAGCTGCACTGGCGGGCAGAGGAATCGCCCATGTCTTCGATGACTACGCCAAGCCGTATATCCAAACCGGCCGGCTGGTGGAGCTTCTCTGCGACTGGAGCCCCACCTTGCCGCACTGGTTTCTATACTACCCCAGCCGCCGCCTCCCGAGCGCAGCCATGCGTGCGTTTCTCGATTACATGAGGAGCTACCACTGGAAGGCGACGGATGCCCTCGACCTAAAGCGATTTGACCAGCAGCTTGCGTAGAAGCAGATCGGAGCTTCTTCTAAATCCGGCGTTGTTCGGCCGCATCGAACTCGCTACGCGACGCTTCGATGTCTTGCCATGTGTCGCGGATCCAGTCCGTGAATCCCGCAAGCGGCTTCAGCATCGATTTTCCGCGATCGGTCAGCTCATATTCAACGCGTGGTGGCAGTTCGGTGTAATAGTGCCGTGCGACGAGCCCATCTCTCTCAAGATTGCGAAGAGTAAGCGTCAGCATACGCTGCGAGATATCGGGAATGCCGCGTCGAAGGGCGCCGAACCGCATGGGTACATCGGGGGAAAGTGAAAGCATCGAGATGACAAGGATCGTCCATTTGTCGCCAAGGCGAGCCAGCACGCTGCCCGGGGCGCAAGGTGTCAAAACCGGTCCCCGCGGAGTTTCAACCACAGGTCGTCCATTTATCTCGCGTGGCATTACATCTCCTGCATTCACTTCCATTGGTTATCTTCGTGTGCCCGAGGACCAAAATTGTGCCGTCTTGCGCGCTTTTTCCAATTGTTCCACATGGTAACTGCGTAAGTTACCAAGGAGAACCAACATGTCAAATACGCCGGAATTTCTCGTGTTCGGAGCGACAGGCCAGCAAGGGGGAGCGGTGACACGGGCACTGCGCGAAGCTGGCCGGGAGGTTCGCGCCTTCGTTCGTGACCCCTATAGCGAAAAGGCCAAGTCACTCGCGGCGGACGGCGTCAGTCTGGTGGCGGGTGACTTGTTCGATCGCGTATCGATCGACCGCGCGATGACCGGAATACGTGGCGTTTTCAGCGTGCAGACCAGCTCCCCATCCGGATTAGTGACAGATGAACAGGAAGTGGATCAGGGCAAGTCCATCGCAGATAGCGCACTGTCCAACGGAGTTGCTCATCTTGTCTATTCCTCAACCGGAGCGGCGGGGAAGGGCCATACTGGGATGGGTCATTTCGACACCAAGTCTCGCATCGAGGACTACGTTCGCAGCTTGCCAATCGCCACGACAATCACCCGCCCCGCTAGCTTCATGGAGATGATGATGCTCCCCGGAATGGGTTTGAACACCGGAGTCTTCACATATTTCATGCAGCCGGACCAGTCGATGCAGATGATAGCGCTCCATGACCTCGGGCGCATCAACGCGCAGATCCTTTGCCAGCCAGACCTCCATGCCGGCCGGGTGATAGAACTGTCGGGACAGGACATCACAGGCAAGGATCTGCAAGAGGCCTTCTCACGTGCGGCAGGCCGCCCTATTCACTACCAGCGGTTTTCCGAGGAACTGCTGAGCGAGAACAACTTTCTGAAACGGCTGACTGCTCTCGTCGATAACGGCGTGGTTGCAGGGATCGCAGACATTGCTGCCCTCGAACGTGAGTTCGGACCCATGTTGAGGGTGGAACAGTGGCTTTCCGGTCCAGGAAAAACGTTGTTCGAAAACGCACTCAGCGCCGAACCGTCAGGTATCGGATTACGATGACGCGTGAAACGGCAGGAGGGATCTTTCCCTCCTGCTGCGGCGAGTAGGCCCAGCTGCCCTCTGTCAGTTGAAGTCCAGAAGTCCCATTCAGCTTGGCCGACGACATATCGTACCTGGCTGAACGCCGGATGATCACCGTCCATGAGCCCGTTAGTATGATCGGCATGAAGATGGGAAATCGCAACGATTGTCACATCGGACGACGCATAACCCGATGCCGCGATGCGGCTCGCCAGTTGCCCGGTTCCAAATTCCCTGCCCTCCGGCCCATTGCCGGTGTCGAACAGGATGAGGTCGGTGCCCGTGTTCACAAGCACCGGGTTGAATTGGCCGATCATCCGATCCGACGGCAAAAAGTTGGCTTTCAACACAGACACGACTTCGTCGGCATCCTGATCGGCGCCGAAGGTCGGATGTGGTCCATTAAATGTCCGCATGCCATCGAGAATGACGGTGATCTCGAACTCACCGAGCATGAAGCGGTAAAAGCCGGTGTTGGTGATTTCCGATTTCGGTGGAGCGGCCGCAAAGGTAGCGCGTGTCATGATCTGAGGTGTTGAAAGGGCCAGCGCAGTTGCGGCTCCTGCCCTGAACATGGAACGACGATTGAAGAGCATGGCTCTTTCCTCCGGATAGCTCAACTTCGTTTTTGGTCATGCTCGAAGGGCGGACGCTCGCAAGGTCGAGACCTTATGCTGAGGACCGCCGTCCGGTGCCTCATTTGACGCGCTGCCATTCGATCCTGATTTCAGTGCCTTCCGGCCTACGGAACTGTTCAGTCATGCGGTCGCCGTCAACGACCAGCCTCAGATCATCACGTGTGCGCACGCTGCCAACCCAGTTCGGAAATGTCGCCCCTTCGACACGGTTTCCGCTGAATTCTCCCTTATCATCCACGGTGTAGGTTCCAAAAAACCCGATACTGCGTGACATGGCCATGCGATTTTCATCATCCGTTCCCTCACCGCGAGCGTTAGAAGCAAACCGCGGGATGTCGGCGTCGGTGAGAACTTCCACGAAGTGCATGTCGGGAGTGAAGACGAGAAGACCATTGGGTTTCTCTCCATAGGCGGCGATATTTTGTCCACCGGGATCGATCGTCGCCGACATCATCCGCCAAGTGCCTACGACTTGGTTTTCTGCGGCAGTCTGCGCGAAGGCAGACGACGAAATGCTGAGGGCAAGGGCCAATATAACCGGTCGAATGGACATGTTTTTTCCTTCCTGTTCATGAGGTCTGTGTTTCCGCCGCTGCTGCGGTTCACGGATCCTGCCGGTCGGCGGAATTCGCCACCCCACGCTGCGCCTCAAGGGCAGCGACGCGTGCGGAAAGTGCCTGTGAGATAGAGGAATAGGCCGTGCTACCCAGCGCCAGCCGCAATGGCGGCGTCTCGCTCTCGGCGGCTGATATGATTGCGGCTACGGTGCGCGCTGCATCTCCCTTGATCTCGAAGCTGCCCTCGGTGATCGCCCGGCGAACGGCCCCGGCAGGGGTTTCATCGTAGGCATCCATCGGTGTCGCACGGACGAGATTGGCTCCGAAATTCGTGCCGGTCGGTCCCGGCTCGGCGATAATGAAGTCGATACCGAAAGGCGCCACTTCCTGTGCCACGGCTTCGACGAAGCCCTCGATGCCCCACTTGGTTGCGTGATAGAGGCTGAAGCCCGGATAGGCGATCTGCCCTCCTTCGGACGAGACCTGGACGATCCGTCCCCCGCCTTGCTTTCGAAGAAGGGGCAGTGCTGCACGGATCAGATGGATGGATCCGGTAAGGTTGGTGGCGATTTGCCGGTCGATCTCTCCATTCGTGAGCTCTTCCGTAGCACCGAACAGGCCGTAGCCGGCATTGCTGACGATCACGTCGATCCGGTCGTGCCGCTCGAATGCGCCTTCGACGGCCGAGCTTATACTCTTCGGCTTGACCAGATCGAGTTGAACGATATCGAGGCGATCGCCGTATTCCTGCGCAAGTTTCGCCAGCGCCCCAAGGCGGCGGATCGTTGCGACCACCTTGTGTCCCTGGGTGAGCAGCTGTTGCGTCATCTCGAGACCAAGCCCCGAGGAAGCGCCGGTGATGAACCAAGTCTTTGGCATGGGAACTCCTGTTTTGTTCATGCGAATGTAAAACATCAACATTGGTGATATAAGGTCTTCAATTTGAGATGAGATGGTGAGGACATTTCACGAATGGCACGCCCTAGTTTGAACGATCTCGCGGCCTTTGCGGCGGTGGCCAGTCACCAGAGCTTCCGCAGAGCGGCCGACATCATGGGCGTTTCGCGCTCGGCTCTCAGCCACGCAATCATCGGACTGGAGACAAAACTGGACGTGCGGCTCTTCAACCGGACGACACGCAGCGTATCGCTGACCCAGGCCGGCGCCCGCCTGCTCGCGCGCCTCGATCCGGTCCTCCAGGAACTCGATCAAGCGCTCGATACCTTGTCGGAGGAGCGCGGCACCCCGAGCGGCACACTGCGGATCAATGCAAACAAGAGCGGCGCGCGCATCCTCCTCGCAGAGGTCGTCCCGCGCTTTCTGGATCTCTATCCCGACGTCGAGCTTGATCTGGTTTCGGAAGGTCGGCTCGTCGATATCGTGGAACAGGGTTTCGATGCCGGAATACGCCTGCTGGAAACCGTCCCGAAAGACATGGTCGCGGTAAAATTCGGTGGCGACGTGCGTTTCATCGCCGTGGTGGCGCCTTCCTATCTGGTCGGGAAAGCAATACCGTACACGCCCGACGATCTTTATGCGCATTGCTGCGTCCGCCAACGTTTGCCGAGCGGAAAGCGCTATCGCTGGGAGTTTTCCAAACGCGGCGCCGAAGTCGCGATCGATGTGCCGGGCAACCTCACACTCGATGACAATGATCTTCTCGTGCAGGCGGCGGCGGACGGGCGCGGTATCGCCTATGTCCCGGAATACTTCGCCCAGCCGTTTCTGGGGTCCGGTCAGCTGGTGACCGTGCTTGATGACTGGTGCCCGCCGACACCTGGTCTGGCCCTCTATTACCCGCGCAGCCGGCACGTCCCATTCCCGCTTCGGGCCTTCATCGACCTCTTGCGAGAGGTGGACAGAACACGATGACGGGGCGATGGTGAATGGCATCCGACCCCGTCAGATGGATGAGGTAGACCTGCGGAACCCATCGCTTTTAGCCGTTTCGCATTGCGGATGCTCGCCTGGTATGTCAGGGCGTCGCTGGCTTGCGACGCAAGATCATGCCGCCATGGTGCAATGTGTTGGCATCGACGAAATCGCCGTCGGCAGTGAAGCCCGTGTCGTCCCAGTACTCGATATGCGTCCCATCGACTTCGTAGCGGCCCTCATAGGCTCGCTCACGCTGACCGCGGGCCTCGACATAACGACCGCTCGGCAGAAGTTCATGGCGAACACGGTTGTCGTCGGTGACCCACATGCCAACGTAGGGATGGTTCGGCTGCAAGTTGGTCTCCTGTGCTTCTGCGGGTTGGATCGAAAGGGTGGCCGCTGTGATGAGTGCTGCAAATGGCTGTCGCATGGTCGGGCTCCGTTAAGCGTTACTCTTCCTGCGCGCGGTCTCGGTTCGGCAGACATTCAGTTCTGCCGAAGCCGCAGGCGTCGGTCATTGGGAACGGGGGGCGTTGTTGTCGACGACCTGCTGATAGGCAATGAGGTCCAGGAAGGCTTCCGCATTAACGACGAGGCCATCCTTCATCTTGAATATCCAGACGAACTGGTTGCGATAGGGTGCGCCCGAGGTCGTGGTCGCCGTTCCGTCGAAGCGGATGATGATCGTGTCTCCGTCGGCAAAGATGCCGTGAACCTCCGGCACGATTGGCGTCGCGAGGCGGCTGGTCAGAGGACGTGATGCCTGTTCGATGAAATCCTTCTGGTTGCGATAGGTGCCGGCGACCGGCCCGGAGCCATGGATCGTCCACACGACATCGGGAGCGAGAAGTTCCGCGAAGACGTAGGTGCTGCCCCCACGCCATTTTTCGAAGGCGGCTTCAACGATCGCCCGGTTCTGCCGTTCGATCGCGGCATTGTCCGGAGCCTGTATCTGCTTTGCCACAGTGGTGGCAAAGGCTGCACCCGGCAGGGCGAGCGACAGCAATCCCAGTGTGACAAGAGCTGTTCGGCTTGCGCCGGCAACCCACCGGCGTGTCGGAAGAATGGTCATGGTATCGGTCCTTTCCTGTTGCTGAGAGCTTGTTGGGGGGCCACCGACCGGCAATGAAGCTGCGTGCTCCGTCGACAAGCGTCACCTCGTTTGAACGGTCAGTCGCGGCGTTCGGTCGCGGCGCCGCCGAAGATCAGTTGCTGGACGAGGGGACGTTGTGTGAAAAGAGCGGGAAAGACGGGGCTCGGTGCGCTGATCCGGTTCAGACGATCCAGTTGTTCCGGCGTAAGCACCAGATCCAGAGCTCCGAGATTGTCCTCGGCCTGGGCGAGCGTGCGGGCGCCGATGATGGGGGAGACGACGGTCGGATTGGTCAGCGTCCAGGCAAGCGCCACCCGCGATGGTGTGGAGTTGGTCTCCTCGGCGACTGCTCGAACCTCGTCCGCAATTTCGATCGCACGTTCGTTCAGATGCCCGGACGAAACTATGACACCCAAGCGTCATATCGCTGTCTCCTGGTTGTGAGATCCAAGATAGACGCGCCAAGGAGAGCGAACAACTTGCCCAATGATGACCACGATGGTAACTAATTCTAACCAATGGCGATCGATCTGAATGGCATCTCTGTTTTCCTGGCAGTCGCCGAAGCGCGGAGCTTTCGCGTGGCCGCGGAGAATTTGGGCGTCACAAGGCCAGCCGTCAGCCAGACCATCCGCCGTCTCGAGGATCGGCTGGGTGTAGCGCTCGTACAGCGCACCACGCGCAGTGTCAGTCTCACAGAGGCCGGTGAACGGCTGTATCAGCGGGTGGCGCCGGCTATTTCCGAAGTCGGACTGGCGCTCGACGCGACGGCGGACCGCGACAGCGCACCGAGCGGACTGTTGAGGCTGGCGGTGTCATCCATCGCCGAACAGTTCATCTCAGGGCCGCTTCTGGCGCGTTTCGCGGACGCCTTTCCCGCCATTCAGATCGATGTGACCGTCACGGACGAGGAATTCGACATTGTCGCGGAAGGCTATGACGCGGGGGTACGTTTGGGCGAAGTCATCGATCAGGATATGATTGCCGTTCCGGTGTCGGGCGACCAGCGTCAGGGCGCCTTCGCTGCGCCGTCCTACATTGAACGTTTCGGCAAGCCCGAGCATCCCTCGGAACTTTCTGCTCATCGGTGTATCGGCTGGCGTCCAGCGCCACACAGCGCGCCCTATCGCTGGGAATTCGGCCAGCATGGACGTGAGTTCGACGTGGCTGTCGACCCCCAGATCACCACCAATGACATGTGGCTTATGATCCGCACAGCCTGCGCCGGCGGCGGCATCACCTTCGGGATGGAGGACACCTTCAAGCCCTATCTCGAATCCGGTCAGTTGATCCCTCTCCTTCAGGAGTACTGCCCTCCCTTTGCCGGCTTTTTTCTCTATTACCCCAGCCGGCGCAACCTGGCGCCAAAACTTCGGGCGCTCGTCGACCATGTTAGGCGGCGGCGATAGCATCCGACCGTCAGATAGCCGTCCAGTGCCCGCCTGGCCGGGTCGACGCGGATCCGAGGGGAGAGGCTACCTTGAAGCTGTGGTCGCATCGCCGATGGTCGCCTGGATTGCCCGCTCCATCGCGTCGCTTTCGTCGAAGACGGCCGTCATTAAAGTCGCGCCCTCGATCCGCACCAGCGCGTCCGTCGCGAGTTGCACGGCTGTTTCGTTCTTTCGGCAACCCCTTGCGAGTATGGCTGTAAGGGGAGTTGTCACATTATCGAGCGGAGAACGAACGACCGCGCTGCTGCCTGAGATCAGGCAATGGCACCCGTCACTATTTTCCAACGCGCCATGGCGCGGAGACGATGAATGTGAGTGGCGAGAGCAGAGCGGCTGCGATGCATTGCGACGAAGAGATTTCGGATGGCGGAGAAGGTCGTTATGAAACGTTGCAGACCTCCGGCTGATCGGAATCCCTGCATCTGGTGCTCCCGTTTTCGCAGCGGCAGATGAGAATTCTCCGCTCGATTGTTGAGAGCCTTATGGGACCGGTGGTCAACCGTTGGCATGAGGTCACGTTTGGCCGCACTATAGGAGCGGAGTTTGCCGGTGATGATCCGCTTGGGTGGCATGCCCTGCTTCTTCAGCAGCCTGCGCAGCAATCGCCTTGCAGCCCTGGTGTCGCGCCGGCTTTGAACGATTTCATCGAGAACGAGCCGTCTTGATCGACGGCACGCCGCCAGTGCTTTCGGCCGGGATGGAAACCACAACCCCATCGAGGTGCCAGACGTCCTGGCGCGAAGGCTGCCGGCGACCGAGTTGCTTTGCGTAAGTCGGCCCGAATTTCCGGCCCCTTCGCCGGATCGTTTTATACAAGACGATGATCCCGCGCTCCAGCTGTAGCTCCTCCACCACCGCAGGCTCAAAGGAAATCTGAAATACAGCCAGACCGCATGGGCGATGATCTGTTGCGGGAAACGGTGACGCCTGTAACTGATGGACGAATTCTTCATCCCACCAGTTCTATGCCCTACCCACTGACATCTGGCTTATGTGACAACCCGCTTCGTAGTTCTGCGAATGATGGCGTGCAGAAACGCAAAAAGCCCCGCGGACGGGGCTTTTGTGGATCGCAGGGATCGTTGGTTGCGGGGGCAGGCTTTGTTGTTTTCTGTCCCGCTGCGTCGGCTTTGCCTCCTTGCGGGCCCCTGATTAGGCGTTAAATCCTCGACCCGTTACCAAACAAAAAGCCCGCGCGAGGCGGGCTGTTTGTTTGGTTGCGGGGGCAGGATTTGAACCTGCGGCCTTCAGGTTATGAGCCTGACGAGCTACCGGGCTGCTCCACCCCGCGCCAAGTGCAAATCGTTGGGGATTTGCTGCAGTATTATAACACGAAAGGCCGCTTT